>UCKU01000015.1 GCA_900473185.1 Hyphomicrobiales bacterium
CCGAGAGCGTCGGAAACAGCACCGAGAGCCTTGTTGTCCGAACGCATGGTCGTTGCGATCGACCAGTAAGCAGCGTTGTCGGAAGCCTTGCCGACGCGATAACCCGTGGAAACGTGGTTCTGCGTGCTGTTGAGGCCCTGATTGACGCTGCGAAGCGTCTGGAGAGCGGCCTGAGCGGAATTGTTCGTGTTAATGCTCGTCATAAGTGTGTCCCCTAGAAAACTAGATACAAAAAAGGAGGACATACCGGACTATGAATACCGGCGATGACGGACCAGCTTCATGCTACTCGGTGCCTTTGTTTCTTGGCCCAAACCCGTCATGTCGAGGGCAATCTCGCAGCCAATACTTGCCAACTTCTTAAAAGCGGAGTTCCTCGCTAAACCGCTTCAATCGTATAGTTAATGTTGTTTGAATTCTGTTTTGAAATGTCAGCTTTTCTCGGAAAGCGAGCATTCGACTGCACCGGTTTCAAGCAAGCTTCGAATGCCAGTATGGCAGAAGCCGGGATAGTATTATCGGGCAACCTGCTTTCTGCGGGACGGCCTGATTGCGCGTCCCGTCGATCATCATTTCATGCCGGAACATTTCCTCACGGAGTTAGGTTTTGAACAGCAAAGTTTCGTTCTCGGCGGCATCCCGCGACTACCAGGCAGGCCGCTATACACAATCTCTGGCGACGCTCAACCAGCTCATCGACACTCAGAAGGACGCCAAGACCTACGCTCTCCTGGCCAAGAACCTGTTGCAACTGGGCTTCAAGTCCGATGCAGCCAAGGCCTATGGCCTCGCAGCCGATTGCGCCGGGCAAGGCGGGTTCGAATTCCTGAAGACTGCCGCTAAACTCCACCTGGAAGCCGGCAACGACGACGATGCCCTGCTGATCGCGATGCGCAATCTCGGCAAGGCTCAGGAGGATGCGGAACTCGCATTCATTATCGCAACGATCTATGTACGCCGGCAGCGGCGGGATCTGCTGCGCCCCTTCAAGAAGATCCTGTCCGAAAGCATGAACCCGGATCATATGCGTCTCGCCGCGCTGCTGCTCAGCGACGACCTCATGGATGAGACGAACCAGCAGCTCGCCCGCAACCTCTTCCGACGCTTCCCGGGCAACCTCGCCTTCCGTTTTCTGTATCTCGTCTGCGTGCGCGAATTCAACGAATTCGATGAGGCGAACAAACATCAGGCGCCTATCGACGCCGCCCTTGCCAAGGGCGAGATCGATACGCTGAGGAAGGACAACCCGTTCTATCATCTGCATTGGTGCGGCAACGAGGATTTCAATCGCTATGCGACGATCGGCACGCAGCCGCTAGACCCGATGCGCGTGGGTTATCGACGCGGTCTGCCGCATACCTGGTCCGACAAAATCCGCATCGGCTATATGTCCTCGGACTTGTGGGACGGTCACGCGACGATGAAGCTGCTGCAGCGAGTTCTCGAGCTGCATGATCGCAACCGGTTCGAAATTACGCTCTTCGATCACACGCAACCCGAGTTTCTGGAGAAGAACGTCACCGATCGCAGCCGGTGGGGCAAGATCGTCGATACATACGGCCTGTCGGACGCAGCTGTCCTGAATGCCGTTCGCGCCGAGAATATCGACATCATGGTCGACCTCAAGGGCCACACCTCAGGAAGCCGCGCCTCCTCCTTCAATCAGCCGCTGGCGCCGATCCAGGTGGCCTGGCTGGGTTTCCCTGGCAGCACACTCAATATCGACCTCGACTATGTCATCGGCGATCACTCGGTGCTGCCTGACATCGCCAAGCCCTTCTACCATGAGAAATTCCTGCGCCTGCCGGAGAGCTATCAGCCGAACGATCCGGCGAACCGCCCTCGGCCGCAGCCGGTCACGCGCGAACAGCTTGGCCTACCGGAAAACACCTTCATTTTCGCGTCTTTCAACGGCAACCGTAAGATCACCTCGCAGGTGGTCGACAGCTGGAGCCGGATCCTCAAGCGTGCACCTGACAGCGTACTCTGGTTGATGGCGAATACGACCCGCAACAAGGAAAACCTGCTGGAGCGTTTCCAGGCCAATGGTATCTCGGCAAAGCGGATCATCTTCTGCCCGCGTGCGCCTTACGAGCAACATATCAGCCGTCAGCAGGCGGCCGATCTCGGCATCGACACATTCCCTGTCAACGGTCACACCACCACCTCGGAGCAGCTCTGGGGTGGTCTGCCCGTCCTGACGGTGAAAGGCACCAACTTCGCCTCACGCGTCAGCGAAAGCCTGCTCAGGGCTATCGACCTGCCGGAACTCGTCGCCGACGACCTCCAGGCCTACGAGGATCTCGCCGTCGAGCTTGCTCTCAACCCCGAGCGCATCGCCGGCTACAAAGAGCACCTTCAGGAGAAGCGCTATATTGCGCCACTCTTTGATGCCGAACGCTTCTGCCACCACCTCGAACATGCCTATGAACTGATAGCGGACCGAGCCAAGCAGGGTCTTGACCCTGATCATCTCGACGTACCGGCACTGCCGCCGCGCACCGAGCCTTTCGGCTCGAACAGTTGAGCGAGGCGCATCAACATCACAAAGCCCGCCGGAGCGATCCGGCGGGCTTTGTGTTTGCAAGAGGAAGAATATGCCAAACCGGTTTTACCGGTCAGTTGTCCGTCAGCTAAAGGAGCGTACGAGACTGCCGACCAGAAGGTTCCAGCCGTCGATCAAAACGAAGAAAAGAATCTTGAACGGCAGCGAGATCGAGGTCGGCGGCAGCATCATCATACCCATTGCCATGGTGATCGTCGCAACGATCAGGTCGATGACAAGGAATGGCAGGACGATGAGGAAGCCGATTTCGAAGCCGCGCCGGATCTCCGAGATCATGAAGGCGGGAAGAAGGATGCGGTAGTCGATCGGCTCGGTCGTCTGGATATTCTGGCCGCGCTCGCGGGCAAGATCGGCAAAGAGCGCGAGATCCTTGTCGCGCGTATTGGCAGACATGAAAGTGCGGAACGGTTCGGCGATGCGCTGAACTGCCGTTGCCTCATCGATCTGGTTAGCAAGCAGCGGCTGAACGCCGTCCTGCCAGGCCTTATCAAAGGTCGGCGACATGACGTAGAAGGTCATGAACAGCGAAAGCGAGAGAAGGATCATATTCGAGGGGGTCGACGACAGGCCCATGCCCGAACGCAGGATCGAAAAGGCGATGATGAAGCGCGGGAAGCTCGTCACCATGATGAGGATCCCCGGCGCGACCGAAAGCACGGTCAGCAGGCCGAATGTCCTGATGATCCAGGCGGCGACAGAGCCGTCGACCGGGATATTCAACAGATCAGTCGGCAGCTGCTGGGCTACCGCCAGTTCCGGCACCGCCATCATGGCGGCAAGGAAAACTATAAGTCGAATCATTCGATGACAAAGGTCCTGAACATGACCTTCGATACGCGCCCTTGAGAGCGAAGGTCAACACGTTCCTGAATGTCATCCTTGAGATATTGAAAGCCGCGCGGCCCTTCGATCTGCTGAAGGGAAATGGTCCTGACATAAGCGAGGATATCCTGGTGAATATCCTCGGCGACCTTGACATCCGGTGGCCCGTTGAACATCAGCGCCACCTCGAGTCGGATCCAGTTTTCCGAGGGATAAGCGAGGTTCGACGTGACAGGATCGAGCAGCACAATGTTGTTGGCTTCGTTCGCGATTTTCGGAAGACCGCCCTCGGCCTTCTTCTTGGCCTCGGCCTCTTTCGCCTGTTCAGCCTCCGCGGCACTGCGGATGTTCGGGGCTACCATGTTGCCCACCGCCCAGCCGCCGCCGGCGCCGACGAGCGTCAACACGGCAAGGCCGATGATCGTCATCACCATGCCGCCCGACTTTTTCTTGTTGCCTTCGCCTGTTTCGTTGTCTGCCATCTTGGTTCAGCCTCAAAGCGGCGAGAAGAGATCGACGGCCTGCTGGCCGCGCGGCGGCTGCTGCACTTCCATCAGGCGGCCACGGCCACCATAGGAAATGCGGGCTTCGGCGATCTTGTCGTAGGAGATCTGGTTGTCGGAATTGACGTCCTGCGGACGTACGATACCGGCAACGTTGAGGATACGCAGTTCCTGGTTCAGGCGAACTTCCTGCGAACCGCTGATAACCAGGTTGCCGTTTTCGAGAATGCCGGTGACAACAGCGGCAACCAGAAGGTTGAGCTTGTCGGTACGCTCGATCTTGCCCTTGCCGTCTGTGCTCGTGTCGGAGCCATAGGTCAGGTCCGTCTTGGACTGCGGCGTCCAACCGAAGACCTGGGCGTTGACATCCCAGTTCATGCCGCTCGAATTCTTGCGGCTGCGATTGGTCTCGTTGTCGAAGGATCCCTTATCGTTGATCTGGATATCGACCGTGAGGATGTCGCCGACGTTGAGCGCGCGCGCATCCTTGAAGAGTGCGGCCTGCGAATCGCTCCACAGCGAATAGCCCTGGGCCACCGCGCGCGGCTGCTTCGGATAGAGCCCCATCTGCGGCGTCTGGCCGTAGGCGAGACCGCTGCCGATCGGGCTCATGGCAGGCGCGCGGCCGATCTCGTTGACTGCCGTGGACTGGCAGCCTGCAAGGAGTGCGACGGCGACCATCACAGCCGGTAAACGCTTATTCATGAAGGATCCTTCGAGGTATTGGGATCAGATGCACTTGCAATGATACCGGCGATTTTTGCGGCCTTGGTGGAATCCATCTCGTTCAGGATCAGGCTGGACTGGCGCGGCCCGAGCCGCATGATGACGGCGGCGGCCAGTTCGGGCCTGACGTCCTGCAATTGCAGGGCTGCCGCATCCGGCTTCATCTTCTTGTAGATATCCGTCAGGCCGGCCTCGGCCTGTTTGAGGAAATCATCGCGCCGCTTCAGCCAGTCCTGGTATTCGGCTTTGCGTTTGTCCATCTCGGCAACGCGGCTGTCGATATCGGCGCGTAGCTTCTCGAGCTCCTGTTTCTGCAGGAGGTAGCGCTGATCGCGGGCTGGATCGGCGATATTCGTGCAGAACTGCTTGACCTCGTCCGTCGGAGTGATGTCGCCTGCCGGCGCCACTTCCTGGGCGAAGGCGCCGGGAATGGAAAGCAGCACGAGGCCTGCGGCCGGCAATGCCAGCCGGCGCAACAGTTCGACGATCGGGTTCTCGTTCGTGATCTTGCTCATTGCAGCACAAGCTCCGCCTGCAGGGCGCCTGCAGATTTGATGCCCTGGAGAATGGCGATGATACCATCCGGTTTGACACCGATATTGTTGAGACCGGCAACGAGAGTGCGTAGGTCAGGACCGTCGATAATCGCAACTCGCCCGCCCGTTTTCTGCGCCTGGATATCCGTCTGCGGCTGGACAGCGGTCTCTCCGCGCGAGAAGGGCTCCGGCTGGATGATCTGCGGCGTTTCGGTCACCTGCACGGTCAATGTGCCGTAGCTGACGGCGACCGGCGAGACGCGGACATCCGAGCCAATAACGATCGTGCCGGTGCGTTCGTTGATGACGACCTTGGCCGGCGTATCGGTTTCGACCACGAGGTTTTCGATATCGGCCATCAGGCGCGTCAGATCGGCCTCGCGCGGCTTCTCGATGACGACTTCCTGCGAATCCTTGGCTTCCGCGACCGGACCGCCGAAACGTGCCTTGGCGTAGCCGTTGACGATATCAGCAATGCGGATCGCGGTGGAGAAGTCCGGATTGCGAAGCTGCAGGACGAGGTTGACCGAATCCTTGAAGCGGGACGGCAGCTCGCGCTCGATGATGGCGCCACCCGGTACACGGCCGGCCGTCGTCACCCCCTCAGTCACGGTCGCGGCCTGTCCTTGAGCCTGAAAGCCAGTGACGACGGCGGCGCCCTGGGCGACGGCATAGATCTGGCCGTCGGCGCCCGACAGCGAGGTCATGATGAGCGTGCCGCCACGCAGCGAGGTCGCATCGCCGAGCGAGCTGACCGTCACATCGATTCGGCTGCCGGGGCTTGCGAAGGGCGGCAGGTTGGCAGTGACCATGACGGCCGCCGTATTCTTGGCGTTCGACTGGCTGCCCTGCGTGGAGATGCCGAGGTTCTGCAGCATCGCGCGCATGGACTGCTCGGTGAAAGGCGAAGCACGGAAACCGTCCCCGGTTCCCTGCAGGCCGACGATAAGGCCGTAGCCGATGAGCTGGTTATCGCGGCCGGCCTGAAGCGAGGCAATGTCCTTGATGCGGGACGTCAGCGCCCATGCAGGCGCGACATCGGTCAGGCTCATCGCCAGAACCGCAACCAGGCTCAGGATACGAAAGAAGAACTTCATTTTGCCCTCACATGGACCGTACCGTCGGCGAGCACGGTGCCGCTGACGATGACGCCGGAATCCATATTGCGTGCACGGATCATCTGGCCGGTCGTACCATCTTCAAGAGGCGAGCCGGCAGCGGAAATGGTCATCTGGCCAAGCTGGAAGACCAGGCGGATATTGGAACCGCGCGTGACCGTATAGGGCTCGCGCAGGGCGGAGATCGAAATCGTCCGCCCCGGCAGGAGCGTACGCTTGGAAACCAGACCCTCGACCTGGGAGACCGACTTTGCGTAGTCTCCGGCGAGGTTGGGATTGGTGACCTCGACTTCCTGAAGCTGAGAGCTCGAAATCGTGTCGCCGGGATAGATGATCGTCGTGGGGACGACGGCATAACCCATGCCGGCATCCGCTGCTGCCGGCATGACCATGCCGGCGATTGCGATCGTGGCCGCAGCCACCCATCCTTGGATGTGTCCTGCCCGGCGAAACATCATGTTCGGCCCTTCCCTCTTACTTCAGGTTCTTGCTGACGATGGATGCCATTTCATCAGCTGTCGTGATCACCTTGGAATTCATTTCATAAGCGCGCTGGGCCGATATCAGCTCGGTGATTTCCTTGACCGGATCGACGTTCGAGGATTCCAGGTAACCCTGCTTCAGGTAGCCCATATTGTCTTGGTCAGGATTGCCAATGACCGCTTCGCCGGATGCCGGCGTTTCCTGGAAGAGGTTGTCGCCAATCGGCTGCAGGCCTGCCTCGTTGACGAAGTCGGCGAGCGTAAGCTGACCGAGAGTGGTCGGAGTGGTCTGACCGGGCAGCTTGGCGGTGATTTCGCCGGAGCGGCTGATCGTCAGCTCGGTGGAGCCCTGCGGGATAGTGACGCCGGGGATGACTTCATAACCGTCGATGTTGACGAGCTGGCCCTGATCGTTCTTGTTGAGCGCACCGGCACGGCTGTAGAGCGTCGTACCATCCGTCGACTGAATCTGGAAGAAGCCCTTGCCGACGATTGCGACGTCGAGGTCGTTGCCGGTCTGAGTCAATTCGCCCTGGAGATGCAGGTTGCGCACGGCCGAGGTCTGGACGCCGAGACCGATGTTGGCGCCTTCGGGAACGACAGCCTGGTTGGCGCGGTTGGCGACACCCTTGGCGCGTTCGGTCTGATAGAGAAGGTCGGTGAACTCGGCGCGGGCGCGCTTGAAACCGGTCGTATTGATGTTCGCGATGTTGTTCGCGATGACTTCCAGGTTGGTCTGCTGGGCATCCATGCCCGTTGCTGCGATGGCGAGCGCTCTCATGTGTTCGTCCTCAAATCAGTTACATCTGCATCTTGGTGACTTCGAGGAAGGCCGAGACGACCTTGTCGCGAATGGCGATTGCAGTCTGGAGCGTCTGCTCCGCCTGCAGCATGGAATCGACGACTTCGCGGGTGGAAGCCGTGCCCTTGATGCCGGCAAAGGACATGTTTTCCGCGCCCTTCAGGCTGCTGACGGCTTCGGTCGCCATGTTGCCCATGACGGAGGCGAAGCTCAGACCGCTGGACGCACCGGCCGCAGCAGATGAGGTTGCGGTCGAAGAGGAGGCGGAATTTTCGGTATCGATGGCGCCCAGGGCGCGGGTCATCGAGAGATTGCTTACATTCTGTACGCTGCTGATCATTATTGTCCGCTCTTCAGGAGATCGATCGTCGAGGAAATGAGGTCGCGAGTCTGCTTGATCGTCTGCAGATTGGCGTCATACGATCGGTTGGCTTCGCGCATGTCGGCCATCTCGATCAGGATGTTGACGTTCGGCATCTTGACGATGCCCTTTTCATCCGCAGCAGGATTGCTCGGGTCGTATTCCTTGGTGAAATCGCCTTCGTCCGTACCGATTTTCTTGACGTTGACGGTCTCGACGCCGCTGGCGCGATCCAGTTGCTGGCCGAAGGTGATGGTCTTGCGGCGATAGGGATCGGCACCGGGTGTGTCGCCGGTCGAGCGGGCGTTGGCGATGTTTTCCGAGACGATCCGCAGACGTGTCGACTGCGATTCGAGCCCGGAACCTGCGATTTTCATTGCTGCTGAAAGCGGATCCATGAGTCTACTTCCTTACGGTCATCAACATCATTCGATGAAAGGAACTGACCAGCGAGGTGTTCAGGTCGTACTGACGCTTGATCTCGCCGGACTTGGAGAGTTCTTCGGCCACACCGACGGTGTTGCCGGATTCCTGCACGCCGATTTCCTGATCGAGTGCTGCATCTTTCACGTCGATGTCGCCGCTCGTGCTGAAATCGTTGCCGCTCAGATGCATCGGATTGGTGCGCGCCATGGTGACGTCCGACTGGTCGAGCACTGCCTGAAAAGGCGTCACGTCCTTCGCGCGGAACTTCGGCGTGTTTGCATTCGCGATGTTGCCGGCAACAACCTCCTGACGAATCGTCAGCCATTCCGCCTGCTTTGAAGCCAAGTCGAAAAGTTGAATCGGTTGCATGAGAACTCTCCGTTTTTACTACGCCGAACCTAGGGCGGTAATCTTGCGTGGGACTTACGGTAAATGCAGGCTTTACAAGCCATTCTTCGAGATTACTTGCAGACAGCGACCAACCGCCGCCCGGCCATTTCTCCGACAGGGCCTCACGGCGATTCGTCTTTTTGTCTGAACTAGTTGTTCTGGTAGATCTCACCCTTGGAAGTAACGATCACCCACTTGCCGTCGCGCTGTTCCAATGTGGCAAGGCGGCTTTCGTCAGGCAGGATCGAGCCGACGCGCACGACATACATGCCCGAGGGATCTTCAATGAGCGCCCGGCCGTTGGCCACGTGCAGCAAACGGAAAGAGCCTTTGCCGGGGAAGGGCTGATCCTCCATCGAGGCGTCGCCGTTGCGCTCCTTGCCGAGCTCGGAAACGGTTGCCGTCGTCATATTGTCGATCGGCGGAACTTTATTACCTTCATCGTTCTTGTTGACCATGGCGAGTGGTGAAACGCTGAAGACGTTGCGCGCCGGCCAGTTCGGCAATTCACGAGAGGCATTGCTATCGGCAACGCTGATGCCGAACTTGTCCGCGTTGAAGAAGACATACCAGGGGAAGAAGGCGGAGGCGCCGGCAAGCGCCAGACCCAAAAAGGTCAGCGCGCGGTCGAGCAGCACTCCCTTGTTGCGCTCTTTCAGCGCGGCGATCCGTTCGTCTTCGAAATCGGCCATGATCAGGCCCTCCTTTGAATAGGCGCACTCGGAGTGGGTACGCCGGCGGCAGCCTTGAGAGCACCGGCAAGATCGGCGAAGGCATCAAGCGATTCGCGGTCTCCCGGAGATTGTTTCAGGACGTCATAAATGATCGGCACCTGCTTGACCGCCATGTCGAGATCTGGATCGGCGCCAGGACGATAGCCGCCGATAAGGCGCAGGTCGCGCGTTTCCTCAAAGCGATGGATCAGCACCTTGAGACGCGAAACCAGCTTCTCCTGATCCGGAGTCCAGGCCTTGCGGGCAAGACGCGAGATGGATGCGAGCGGATCGATCGGCGGGTAGCGCCCCTCCTCCGCCAAGCTTCGCTGGAGAACGATATGACCGTCCAGAATACCGCGCGTGGAGTCGGCGATCGGGTCGTTATGATTGTCGCCATCGACGAGGATGGAGATGATCGCGGTGATGGTGCCGGCGCCCTCCGGACCGGGACCGGCGCGCTCCAGAAGACGCGGCAGTTCGGTGAAGACGGAAGCCGGATAGCCGCGCGCGATCGGTGGCTCGCCGGAAGCGGTCGCCACTTCGCGGATGGCGTGGGCGAAGCGCGTGACACTATCGACGATGAAGAGAACGTTTTCGCCCTTGTCGCGGAAGTGCTCTGCGATCGTCACGGCGGTTAGAGGCGCCATCTTTCGCAGCATCGGGCTCTCATCGCTGGTGGCGACGACGGCAATCGCCTTCTTCATGTTGGCGCCGAGCGTATCCTCGATGAACTCGCGGACTTCGCGACCGCGTTCGCCGACCAGCGCAATCACCACCTTGTCGAAGGCGTCGGCGCGGGCCAGCATCGACAGCAGCGTCGACTTGCCGACGCCGGAGCCGGCGAAGATGCCGAGACGCTGGCCGAGGCAGAGCGGTGAGAAGATATCGATCGCGCGCACGCCGGTCTTGAAGCCGTTTTCGACGCGCTGACGAGTCATCGAAGGCGGCGCGGTGTTCGAGATCGAACGGCGGTCCAGGCCTTCGGTGATCGGGCCGAGACCGTCGATCGGCTCGCAGAGGGAATTGATGGTGCGGCCACACCAGCTGTCTGACGGGGAGATACGGAAGGCACCCTTGCGGATGACGATGTCATGGATGCCGATCGGCTCGCCCGGTTCGATGGGGCAGACGTAAACCAGGTCCGGCTCTACCCTGACCACTTCGCCAAGATGGACACCCGTCGCGGATTTATGCGCCACGAACTCGCCAAGCCGCACATGCCGGGAAAGGCCGCGGACGGTATAGTGGCCGGCGGCGATGGTGTGCACGCGACCGCCATGGGTCACGGAGAATTCCGGCGACGTGTAGCGCTTTGCAAGGTCGCCGAGATGTGTGAGCTTCGGCGAGAGCGCGTCCTCGGTCAACAGGGTGGTGTTCATGCTTCACACCCTGCCTTAGCGGCTGCCGCCCAGCGTCTGAACCGCTTCCTTGAAGGAGTCTTCGCTGTCGCGCATCAGCGAAGATACGCTATCGAAGGCGCGATTCACCTCGATCAACTGCGTCATCTCGTGCATCGCATTGACGTTGGAATTTTCCAGATAGCCCTGCTCGACACCGATATTGAAGCGGTCGACGACGGCGCGCGGCTGGTCGGTCGTCATGACGCCGCTGTTTTCGTAGCGCAGGTAACCCTTGGAGATATCGGCTTCGAAGAGGCCGAGCGAACCGACCTGGCGGTCATTCTGATAGATGATGCCGTCAGTGCCGACCTTCGGTTCGCCGCCCTTGGTGTTGAGCACGATCGGCGCACCGCCGGCATCGAGAACCGGATAGCCGCGAATGGAGACCAGCTCGCCGGTATCCTTGATGGTGAAGCGGCCGTCCCTAGTCAGAACCTGGCCAGCGGGCGTGTCGAGAGAGAACCAGGCATCGCCCTTGATGGCGAAGTCGAGCATGTTGCCGGTGTGCTGCATTTCGCCGTGAGTGGCGTCCAGGTAGTCGTTGCCCTGGGAGACGAAGGCGACCTTGGTGTTCGTCTTGTTCTCGTTGTTCGCCAACATTTCATCGAACTTTACCTCAGTGCCGCGAAAACCGGTCGTGTTCACGTTGGCCATGTTGTCGGCGATCGTCGTCAGGCGTTTTTCGAGGGCCATCTGCGACGACAGGGAAACGTAAAGACCGGATTGCATGTCGGTAGGCTCCACATTGGCGATAAACGGGACGAAACACCGGGCTCCTGTTCGTTCGGCCACGGGTTCCGCTGAGCGGCATCTCAGACATGGGCGCGCATAGGCCCACTCGTCACGTTCAATATGAAGGCAAATCCTTGCGCGAAGCTGGTAGCGCAAATGAATGCGCAAAAGCCGCGTTCATCAGCCTCACGCAAGGCACAAACCCTATCCGTCGCAAAGAAAAGCAACGTTCAGATTGGGCTGACGATGAATATTATTATCGGATTTGTAGTTGTCTGCGGCTGTATCGTCGGTAGCTTCATGGCCATGGGCGGCGAAGTCGATGCTCTTTTTCAGCCCTTCGAATTCCTGATCATCGGCGGCGCCGGCCTCGGCAGCTTCATCATGGCCAACCCCATGAAGGTGGTGAAGGACTCCGGCAAAGCGCTCGGCGAGGCCTTCAAGCACTCCGTTCCCAAGGAGCGCAACTACCTCGATACGCTCGGCGTGCTCTATTCGCTGATGCGCGACCTGCGTACGAAGTCGCGCAACGAAATCGAAGCGCATATCGACAATCCGGCGGAATCGACGATCTTCCAGCAGGCTCCGACGGTTCTGAAGAACAAGGAACTGACGGCCTTCATCTGCGACTACGTGCGCCTGATCATCATCGGCAACGCCCGCTCCCACGAGATCGAGGCGCTGATGGACGAAGAAATCAACACCATCCTTCATGACAAGATGAAGCCTTACCACGCGATCCAGATCATGGGCGATTCGTTCCCCGCTATCGGTATCGTCGCGGCGGTTCTCGGCGTCATCAAGGCCATGGCGCATATCAACGACTCGCCGGAAGTGCTCGGCCACCTCATCGGTTCGGCGCTCGTCGGCACATTCCTCGGCATTCTGCTTTCCTACTGCGTCTGCTCACCGCTGGTCTCGCAGATCAAGGTCGTCCGCTCCAAGCAGCACCGCCTCTACGTCGTCGTCAAGCAGACCCTGCTTGCCTACATGAACGGCTCGGTGCCGCAGGTCGCCCTCGAATATGGCCGCAAGACGATCTCGGCGTATGAACGCCCGTCGATCGACGCAGTGGAACAGGAAATGATGAACCCAGGTGGCGAAAACAAGGCAGCTTAAATGACTATGAGCAATGCTTCGCATGACAACCAGACAATGGATCCCGCCCTCCTCGCCAAACTGACCGGCGGTCTCGGCGACAAGGGCAGGGTTGCCAAGCTCTGCAGTTCTTTCAGCGACATCTACAGCGAATTCCTTCCTGACATCCTGAAGAGCGAAACCGGCCTCGATGTGACAGTCGGCTATCTCGGTTGCGAGATCGGCTACAAGAATCATCTGATCGACGATCTCAGCACCAACATGACGCTCGTCGATGCGACGCTGCGCAACTGGTCCCAGAACATCACCATCGCCTGCGGCAACGGTTTCATCATCACCCTGATGGAACATCTGCTTGGCGCTGCTGCCGAAACGATCGAGGAGCCGGCCGACCGGCTTCTCTCCGTTATCGAGCTCGACCTCGCCGGCATGGTGTTCGACAAGATTTCCAAGGTGCTGCGTTCGGCCGTCAACGCGCCTGGCGGATTCGAGCCCAGCCTGTCGGCTCCCTTCGCTCTTGAAGCGCGCATTCGTCCGCCGGAAGACCGTCCGGATGAATTCGCGGCGGCGATCAACATGTCGATCACGCTTGCCGGCATTGTTTCCGAATTCAGCCTGATCGTCCCCCAGGCAGCGTTGCTCAAGACCAAGGTCTCTGCCCCGAAGCCGAAGAAGCAGCCGAGCAAGTCGCCGGAATGGACGGAGCAGATCGGCGATCAGGTTCGCCGGTCGCAGGTGACCCTCGAAGCGAAGATCCGCCTGCAGGATCTGACGCTCAGAACGATTTCCAAACTGATGGCCGGCGACGTCATTCCTTTCCGCGACAGCGGCGACGTACGCGTCGAAGTCAGTGCCAACAGCCGAGAATTGTATGTGTGCGAGTTCGGGCGTTCAGGCGACAACTACATGGTGCGAGTGAAAGACACCATGAATTCGGATGATGAGCTGATCCGGCACTTAATGAATTAATCGGTTCTCTCGCTCTCAGCGCCACAAAGGCAGTTTGAGGCAAGTTTCAACTGGAATAGTGATTTCATGGCTACGAAGAAGACACAGCAGAATAGTGACCTCTCCCTGGACATGCCGGGCAATGAAGCCGATCTGGATCAGGCTATCGACGATCTGCGCGGCGTGCTGAAGAAAGATTCGGACGGCGACCTTCCCCAGTTCGGCGACGACCTGCAGGACGATGCTTTCGCGGCAGGAACAGACCTTTCGCCATTCGGTGGTGATGCCGGCGAAACCTCCTTCGGCGGTGCCGATTTCGCAGGCAGCGATTTCGGGGGCGGCGATTTCGGCGACAATGCTGCCGGCATGGGTGCGGCAGGCTTTCCCAACCTTGACGCGGCGCCGAGCTTCGGCGGCAACTCCTTCCAGTCCGCTCCGGCACCGCTCGGCAGCGCACTGAACTCGAACTTCGACCTGATCATGGACATTCCTATCGATGTCCAGATCGTGCTCGGGACGAGCCGCATGCAGGTTTCCGGCCTGATGAACCTCACCGAGGGCGCTACCATCGCGCTCGACAAGAAGATCGGCGAGCCGGTCGAAATAATGGTGAACGGCCGCAGGATTGCACGCGGCGAGATTACGGTTCTTGATAACGACGACACGCGATTCGGTGTAAAACTGATAGAAGTTTTGAGCACGAAAAAAGCCTGATCCCTGTGCGGGACGGAGAGGTTAGACCATGATGGACTTTGACGATTTCGGCGGCGCACTTGCCGGGAAACCGTTGACCCAGGCTGAAAAGGCGGCGGCAGTTCTTCTCGCTATGGGGAAGGGGGTCGCCGGCCGACTGCTGAAATATTTCACGCAGGCCGAGTTGCAGACCATTATCGGATCTGCCCAGGCGCTTCGTGCCATCCCGCCGGACGAGCTTCTGCAGCTCGTCGGCGAATTCGAAGATCTCTTCACCGAAGGCGCCGGTCTGATGGACAACGCCAAGGCGATCGAGGCCATCCTCGAGGAAGGGCTTACACCTGACGAAGTCGACAGCCTGCTTGGCCGCCGTACCGCCTTCCAGGCCTACGAAACCTCCATCTGGGACCGTCTCGCCGAGGCGGAACCTGCCTTCGTCGCCCAGTTCCTGCTGCGCGAACATCCGCAGACCGTTGCCTATATCCTGTCCATGATGCCTTCGTCCTTCGGCGCGAAGGTGCTGCTGCAGCTTCCCGACAACCGCCGCGCCGACATCATGAACCGCACGGTCAACATGAAGGGCGTTAGCCCGAAGGCCGCGCAGATCATCGAAAACCAGGTGATGACGCTGCTTGCCGAGATCGACGCGGAACGCAACGCATCGGGCTCCACCAAGGTCGCGGATCTGATGAACGAAATGGACAAACCGCAGGTCGACACGCTGCTCACCTCGCTCGAATCGATCAACCGCGAAGCGGTCAACAAGGTTCGTCCGAAGATCTTCCTTTTCGAAGACCTCATGTTGATGCCGCAGCGCAGCCGCGTCATGCTGCTCAACGATATTTCGTCCGACGTTCTCACCGTCGCACTGCGCGGCGCATCGGCCGAAATACGCGAATCGGTCCTTTCCTCCATCAGCCCGCGCCAGCGCCGCATGATCGAATCGGACCTGCAGAGCGGCATGGCCGGTGTCAATCCGCGCGAGATCGCGATTGCACGGCGCGCCGTCGCACAGGAAGCGATTCGCCTGGCCAATGCCGGCCAGATCGAGCTCAAGGAAAAGGAAGGCGGCCCTGCGGCCGCCTAAACGATCGCAGTTGTTGACAAGACCGACTGCCGGCAAGGCGGCGGTTGATCGGCATCCCGCACACGTCTACCCTTCATGGAAACGGGCCGCGCTCCAGCAGCGGCCTTTTTCTTTGACGGAGGGCCGCACACTTGGCCGATGAAGACAAGGACAGCAAAACAGAAGCCCCTACCGCGAAAAAGCGGTCTGATGCTGCCGAAAAAGGTAATACCCCCCACTCGCGTGAAATCTCGATCTTCACGACGATTCTGGCGACCTTCATCTATCTCGTCTTCTTCCTTCCCGACGCTACGTCACACATGGCCGAGACCCTGCGTGACGTCTTCGAGCAGCCGGACCAGTGGAAGATCGAGACCGGGCCTGACGTCATCTCGCTCTTTGCGAAGCTCGGCTGGGCTATGGCTGCGCTTCTGGCCCCTGCCTTCATCATGTTCATAGCGTTCGGTATCGCCTCATCCGTCTTTCAGAACCTGCCGACGCCGGTTCTCGAACGCATCCGTCCGCAGGCCTCGCGTATTTCACTCATCAAGGGATGGTCGCGGCTCTTCAGCCTCCAGGGCGTCGTCGAATTCGGTAAATCACTGTTCAAGGTGGTTGTCGTCGGAGTGATTCTCTTCTTCGTCCTCAGAAGCGAATATTTCGGCTCGATCGATGCAATGTTCTCCGATCCGCAGACGATCATGGTTCGTATGATGACGGCGATGCGCAAGATCATCATCGTCATGCTGGTCGCCACCGCTATCGTCGCCATCGCCGACGTCTTCTGGACGCGTTATCACTGGTTCACCGAACTGAAGATGACAAAGCACGAGGTGAAGGAAGAAAACAAGCAATCGCAGGGCGACCCCTTCGTCAAGAGCAGGCAGCGCTCAGTCATGCGTGACCGCGCCCGCCGGCGCATGATCGCCAGTGTCCAGCGAGCCACCCTCGTCATCGCCAACCCGACGCACTATGCCGTGGCGCTGCGCTATGTGCGCGAGGAAAACGATGCACCGGTCGTTCTTGCCAAGGGCCAGGACCTTATTGCGTTGAAAATCAGAGAGATCGCCGAAAAGAACAGCATCCCCGTCTTCGAGGATCCACCTCTCGCACGCTCCATGTTTGCGCAAGTCTCGGTGGATAGTGTCATACCGTCAGTCTTCTATAAGGCCGTCGCGGAACTCATTCATCGGGTTTACGCCGCGGAGGCCAAGAACAAACGGGTAAGATAAGTCGAATGAAAAAATGCCCCTACTCTGCCCAGCGTGAAAAAATCCTTGCAGAAGCGATCAGCCCGGTCGCAACCGAGCTCAGGCTTCTGGACGCATCCGATCTCATTTCCCTGCTGCGTTTCGAGTATTACGGCAATCTCGCCGACCTCGTCGCTTCCGCAGCGGAACTGTTTTTCCATCCTGGCACTGTCAATTTCGGCCTGGGGGGAAATTATACGCTGGAATGGGGCGGCAAGCCCGAAGTTGTGCTCGATCTCGAAATCAAGCCGCGCGGCGTGACCGTCTATGCGCAGCTGACACTCGCCGAAGACCATGCCGGCATCGAGATCAATCATATTTCCTTCCACAACGCCTCCAGCGATCCGGACACAAACACAGCTTTTCTCCAAAGAAGCCTGCACGAAGCGCGCTATATCGTGGCAAAGCCGCAGGCGCTCGCCGGCTGAAGCATTTTCTGCTTGGGAATATCAGGCCCGGCCCGCAAGGCGCCGGGCTTTGCCGTTCTCAGAGCCCTAGCTGATGTAGCCGAGACGTATAGCCTTGGCGATCGCCTGGATACGGTTGACCGAATCGAGCTTGATGGTCGCCGAGCCGAGATAGGCGTTCACTGTGTGGACGGACAGGCCGAGCTTGTCGGCGATTTCTTCGCTGATACGGCCGTCGCCGGCAAGCTGAAGGCAGGCGATCTCACGCTCGCTCAGCGCTTCGGTCGCCGCCGCACGCCGCTCATCGAGCGACAGCAGGTCCATCATCACATTGCAGCACCGGCCATGCAGCTCGATGATCGTATCGCTCGACGGATCGATATCGTCGCCGGTGAAAAGCACGAAGCCATTGCCGATGGCGCCAAGGCGCACTGGAAATGCGAGACCGGAGAAAGGCACCATGCCGTCTTTCAGCCTCACCATGAAAGGAGAGAAGTCGGCAGGGCCAGGAGCTGCACGATCATGGCTACCGGCCCAGAACAAAGGCAGCAGCGAGCGATCGATATGGTCGAGCAAAGCCTCGCCGTGGGCATCGACGAAGCCCTTGCCGAAGCCGGCATTCGAGGGACCCCAGTTTTCCAGCTCGCAGATCAGTCGCTGCTTTGCAGGCACGCCGGAGCCGGTAACACGAAACACGGCAAAACCTTGCGCATCAGCGAGCTTCTGCATGGCAATCAGGCGCGGGAAAAGGTCAGACCGGCTGGAAATCCTGTTCACACGTACCATGCGCATCTGGTCCGTATTGCCTATCGCCCTGCCTGGTTGATGCCCCATAATTCCCCTCAAACGAGATTGTTGCGAACGGCGAAGGCTATCGCCTCGGAACGCGTCTTCGTTGCAGTCTTCCGCATCACGCTGGTGATATAGTTGTTGATGGTATTCCGGGAGATGCCGAGGATCATGGCGATCTCGTCGCTTGTCTTGCCTTCCGCAATCCAGAAGAGGCATTCCAGCTCCCGGTCCGTCAGTTCGAAATCGCGATCAACCTTCGTGCCCCCGCACCGAAGGAAGCTTGCGAAATAGCCTGCAAGCAGGCCTACGTCCCGGAGACGTTCCGGCGAAAGAACGAAACCTTCCCTGAACAGGAACATCAGCACCAAGCGAGAGCGGCCGACATTCAAGGTCAGCGAACAATATTGGCGGCTCGCGCCATGCGGCACTTCGGCGCTCTCGGGCAGAAGCGCGAAGCCCGGCTGCAGCACCTGCATGCACTTCTCGAATTCGGTCGAGCGCGCATAACCGGCAACCAGGTCATTGGCAACCTCCTTCACCAGATCGAAAGGCCAGTCGGACGAAACGATAAAGTCCAGACCGCTTTCCTGGATGAGATCGCAGCGCGCCATCAGATAGTGCATGGCGCCGACATACTCGGTCAGTGCCCGCAAGCCGGCATGCAATTTGCCGGTTTCGGCGATGACACGAAGGCGATCGATCAGTTCGTCGCGCGGCAAAAGATCCGGCACATTGGCGCCGACGAAATTCGCCATCTGCTTCTCGCCTTTATTCGCCTGAAATATGTCCATATCCATTGGCAGTGACCTGCGGCTGAGAAACTGACGGTTCTCGCAAAGAAATTCTGTTTTTGTGAAAGGGATTCAAACACATGCCCCACGCGAATCCCACTTCGAATCACTTAAGGGTAAGCCAACCATCGTAAATCACCATCTCCGACTTCTGGGGATTTACTTTTGCGACCTTCCATGCGGTGATTCGATCACCACTCCACTCTCGCGAAGATGTATGAAACTAGGATGATTCTGGCATTGGCCGCAACGTTTCTCGCCTTATGCGCGAGTGACGCGGAGCAGAATTATCGGTCTGAATGACGTAATTATCACAGTTCCGGCCAAGGAAGTGCCGCAACCGAATGCCCGGCGAAAGCAAATTTCAAACGCACGAAAGCAACGACCTGTTGTTCTACTGAAGACTTACTTACGCCGTCCGCCTTATGCAAGGCTTGAGCCTCATGCGAACGGCGTCATCCCGCTATCCGACAATCTCTACATCAGAACTCTCTGCAATAGAGTAATCGGCTCTTTGCGAGCCGACTACGACTGCCGGTAACGTTCTTGTTACCGGCCGATGTATCCACAGATGAGAAAGAAAAAGGCCGGTTTCCCGGCCTTTTCATTATGCAGCTTCGTCGATGGCCCATTTCCTGAGGATTTTCGCGGCGCGCTCCTCGTTGATCTCCACCATACGGGCGAGCTTGCGTTCGGGACCTTCCTTGACGCGGCGGTTGAAGTTGCCGTCGTCGTCGCCGAGACTGAGCAGATCCTCGGTGCTGTCGAAGCCGAAATCGGAGCCGAAGCCATCCATGAGCGCGCCGCCCGAGGAAGCGCCCGTCGGTGCGAAGTCCGGCAGTTCCAGGCCAGCCGATTCCGGAGTGGCGTCGCCGAAAACTGCGGCGGAGGATGAACCCGAGCCGTTGACGGTGCGGATGAGAGGACGCACGCCCAGCCAGACCACCACGAAGGCGACCGCGACGAAGGCCAGCGAGTTGATAATGCCTGCGAGGTTGCGGCTCAGCATGTCCATGACATGGACACCGTTGTTTGCATCGTCGAGAAGCTGGTTTTCGAGGAAGTCCATTGCGGTGACGGTGACGACGTCGCCGCGGTTGGTATCGAGGCCGGCGGCCGAGGCGACGATGCTTTTCATCTCTGCGAGATAGGCGTCGATCTTGGCCTGGTCTGCCGGTTCGCCCACCATCTTGGCGATGCGGCCCTTGTTGACGACGACGGCGACCGAGAGCTTTTCGACCCGGTAGCTGTTGCGCGTCGTGGCCGTGGTCTTGCTGTTGATTTCGTAGTTGGTCTGCTCTTCGCGCTTGTCGGACTTGTCCTGCGACTGCGGACCAGCGGCGCCGCCGGCTTGAGGTGCGGCCTGCGGAATGTTCTGCTCGACCGTCGTCGCGTTGTCGGCCTGGTTCTGCTGTGACTGCTGGGCTTCCTTCGTCGAGCGGACCGAGCGCTCTACCTTGGATTCCGGATCGTAGGTGGTTTCCTGGATCTGCTGAGCGTCGGTATTCAGATTGGCCGTCACGCTGGAGCGGAAGTTGTCCATGCCGAGGAAGGGAGCGAGCGCCTTGTCGATGTTCGATTCGACTTCCTGCTGGACGTTCTGGACGATATTGAGCGAGCGGTTCAGCGTACCGTTGGCAGCGTCATCGCCGGAGGCGAGAAGCTGGCCGGCGGAATCGAGGATCGTCACGTCAGCGATATCAAGCCCCGGCACGGCCGAGGCGACGAGGTGGCGGATCGAGGTCGCGGCGTTTCGCCCTGTCGCGGCACTGGCGCGAATCATCACGGAGGCCGTCGGCTTCTGTTCGGCCTTCCGGAAATTGCCGACCTCGGGCATGACGATGTGGACGCGCGCGGCGGTGATGCCTGAGATCGATTGAATGGTGCGGGCGATTTCACCTTCGAGGGCGCGGACGCGGGTCACTTCCTGCATGAAGGAGGTGAGGCCGAGCGAACCGACATTATCGAAGAGCTCGTAACCGGCATTGGCGCTGTTCGGCAGGCCGCGTTCGGCAAGCAGCAACCGGGCCTTGCCCGTCATGCCCGCTGGTACGGTGATGCTGGAGCCGTCCGTTCCAACCTGGAAATCGACGTTGCTTTCGGCGAGCGCCATGCTGATCTGATTGAGATCAGGCGTGTCCAAGCCGACATAAAGCGTTTCCTGGGCCGGTTTGTTGACGAAAATTGCCGCCGCCAAGATGATTGCGATGGAAGCGGCACCGACCCCACCAAGGATCATCAAACGCGTCCGCCCAAGCGAACCAAAGTTCTTAATAATCTGAACTAATTGATTTAACAGATTCATTCTGTTCTCGCACGATCCGTCAAAGACAAAGCAGGCTTATTGCCTCATTTGACGAATAGACGCCGAAACTTGTGCGAGCGTTTCGTTCGGCGCATGCTGGAATGAATTGAGGTATCAGAAGAAATCGAAGTCGCCGGCTGCCTTGCTGAGCGGCTGGGAGTGGCCGTGACGGGTACCGCCGCCGAGTGCTTTCTGCATTTCGGCAAGCTTGACGAGGCTGAGTGCGGTGGCAACATCGATCGACCAGCCCTGCGGAATTTCGCCGGTGATCGTGTCGATGAATTCGGCCAGGCCGCGTGACTTCTGCACGGCAAGATCGATGCCTTGCATCACTTTCATGCTGTCGGGAGAGTTGAGGATCTCGGAACCGCCCAGTTCGAGCAGCTGGGGCTCGATCCGCTCGATCAGATAGGCAACGTCATGAAGCTCGGAAACAATGCGCATCAATATGTCGCTCAGCGCCTCGACCGGCGATGGCGGCTCGATAATCGGTGTAAAAGTCATATAAAAATCCTCGCCATCAAAAGAATTCGATACTGGTCTCGGCGGGCTTCTGCGGAGCGGCGGGACGCTGCTCGAGAGCGACGGTTTTCTGCGTTTCGGCGCCGGTCAGGGGGTATTGCCGGGCACGGCCGGACACCGGCCAATATTCGATCTTGCGTCCATGCTCGCCGCCGGTGCTGGAGCTGACCACCGGAATGCCTTCATCCCTAAGGAATTGCACGGCGAAGGCCGCGTTCTGCTCACCGACATTCGAGAATGTCGAGATCGTCTTCGCTCCTCCGAAGATCTTGGCCTCCAGCCGGTCGCGTCGCGCGCCCTTTTTCAGGAGGCCGTTGATGAGCAGTTCCATGAGATGTACGCCGTATCGCGTGGCATCGCCGCCGGTCATCGGGGTGTTGCCTGTCCCCGGCAGCAGGAAGTGGTTCATGCCGCCAACACCAGCGACAGGATCTCTGAGGCAGGCTGCCACGCACGACCCAAGGATGGTCGTGAGCACCGCATCCGGGTCGCTCAGGACCTTATATTCACCCTGAATGATGTGCACGCGGCGGGCCGCACCCTCAGTGATCATTTCAGGGCTCCAAACACGGCTTCGATAGCCGCTTTCATCTTTTCGATGGTGAAGGGCTTCGCCAGAACGTTGTTTGCGCCGAGCTGCGCTGCTTTGGTCACCAGCGCACGGTCGCCCTGTGCGGTGAGGATGATGAAGGCCGCCTTCTTGGTGTTCGGGTTGCTGCGGACTGCCTGCAGGAAGCCGATGCCATCCATCTTCGGCATGTTGAAGTCCGAGATCACGAGGTGGTGGGGCTGCTCCGCCATGATCTTCATACCCTGCTCGCCGTCGCCGGCAGAGGTGATCTGCTTGAAGCCGAGCTGCGTCAGCGCGTCGCTGAGCAGCAGACGGCTCGTAACCTGATCGTCAACGATCAGAACTTTGATTTTCTCCGCGATCGACATTATTCGGTCCCTTCCTTTCGGGCGGCTGTCATTTTCAATATTTCTTCGCCGATAACAGCAAGCGGGAGCTGCTGTTCAACTGCGCCAAGTTCGTAGGCAACTCTTGGCATTCCGTAAACAACGCAGGTTTTTTCGTTCTGACCGAGCGTTCTGGCCCCTGCATGTCGCATTTTTAACAACCCGGCGGCGCCGTCGCGACCCATGCCGGTGAGGATCACGCCGACGGCATTGCGTCCGGCGAGTTCGGCAACCGAATCGAAGAGCACATCGACCGATGGACGATGGCCATTGACCGGCCCCCGCTCGACCAGCCGGCAGCAGGGCGCCGATGCATTGGAGACCTGCAGATGACGCTCGCCGCCAGGCGCAAGATAGACCTTGCCGATCTCGAGACGGGCTCCGTCGGTTGCTTCTTCCACGACCGGCGCACAGAGGCGGTTCAGCCGTTCGGAAAAGCTCTTGGTGAAGGTCGGCGGCATATGCTGGGTGATGACGGTCGGCGGGCAATTCGCCGGGAATTTCTGCAGCACGGCGATCAGGGCTTCCACGCCACCGGTCGAAGAACCGATTGCCACGATCTTGCGGCCGACGCGGAAATCGGCAACGGCGAGCGGCGTGACGGCGGCAGGCTTGGCCGGCTTGGCGAAATTGCGCTGCGTGCGGGCGGCAGCCTTTACCTTCTCGATGAGGTCGCCGAAGGGACGCGGCTCGCCCGGCTGCGGCTTGCCGACGCAATCGAAGGCACCGATTTCAAGGGCTGCGAGTGTCGCCTCCGCGCCGCGATGCGTCATGGTCGAGACCATGATGACGGGCATGGGCCGCAGACGCATGATCTTTTCGAGGAAGTCGAGGCCGTTCATGTTCGGCATCTCGATATCCAGCGTCAAGACGTCGGGGTTCAACCGCTTGATCGCCTCGCGCGCCTCCAGGGCATCGCCAGCCTGGCCTATGACGTCGACTTCGGGATCCGAACTCAAGACGGCCGAGATCAGGCCGCGCATGGTCGGCGAGTCGTCAACGACGAGAACTCTTGCCGGAGCGCTCATGCCTTCCTCCCGATACCCTTGGTCGTATAGCGATAGGTGGTGATGCCGATATTGTCGAAGACGTGCTTGGCCTCGCCCGAGACGCGCTCGGAATGGCCGATATAGAGATGGCCCCCTTCCGGCAGCAGGCCGGCGAAGCGCTGCCAGATCTTCATCTGCGTCGGTTCGTCGAAGTAGATGACGACATTGCGACAGAAGATGACGTCGAACTTGCCCTTGAACGGCCACTGGGCCATCAGGTTCAGCTCGTTGTAGGTGATAAGGCGCTTCACGCGGTCGTCGACCTGGAATTTGCGGCGTCCCTGCATCTCGACCTCGGTAAACCATTGCTTACGCATGGCAGGCGAGACGGTTTCCAGCGCGTTTTCGTCGTAGGCGCCGGTCCGGGCGATCGCGAGGATCTTCGGGTCGATGTCGGTCGCGAGAATCTTGAAGTCGTAGTCCGCGACGTTCGGCATCATCGATAGAACAGTCAGCGCGATTGAATAGGGCTCCTGCCCGTCCGAGGACGCGGCCGACCAGATGCGGACACGGCCGCCGGCGCGCGCGCGGTTCAGAAGATCGGGCAGAACATGGTCGCGCAAGTGTTCGAAATGATGGTTTTCGCGGAAGAAACGCGTGAAGTTTGTCGTCAGGTGCGACAGCATCTCGCGCCGGGCGGCGGCACCTGCCGGCGAGGCGACAAGCTCGCAATATTCGCGAAACCCCGAAAGGCCGAGATTGCGGATGTGCTTCGACAGACGAGAGTAGACCAGCGAGGCCTTCGTCTCATTGAGATAGATGCCGGCATCCGCATAGATCATGGCGGCGATTTCCGAGAGATCGCGGCGCGTCAGCGGGTATTCCCCGCTCGCCAGAACCTCGTCGGCACCAGACTGCCTCTGATCTTTTACGCCAAGTGCATTCATGCGGCTTCGCTTTCGATGTCGGGGAACAGGGCTTCGAGTTCGATCAGGCAGATCATGCGCTTCTCGATCGACAGAATGCCGCGGGCGAACTGGCGCTGGAGGTCCGAGGAGATCTCTGGCGTCGGCTGGATGTCACTTTCAGTGACGGTCAGGATGTCGGAGACCGCATCGACCAGCAGGCCGACCACCTTGCTGTGGACCTGGGCGACGATGATGACGTGACGGGCCGTCGGGTCGGTCGGCTTCATGCCGAGCCGGGCCGACAGATCGACGATCGGCATCACTGCACCACGCAGATTGATGACGCCCACCATATAGGATGGCGAGTGCGGCATTCCGGTCGCCGGGGTCCAGCCCCGGATCTCGCGGACCGCCATGATGTTCACGCAGAATTCCTGATCGCCGATGCGAAACGCGATGAGTTCGTTTCCGCTGAGGGTCAGATTTTTTGCCGTGTACGACATTGCCTCTTATCCTACTGCCGCCAGAGACATTTCAGCCTTCAGGGACTGACCGCGCGAGGCGCCGACCACTGCGTCCACGTCCAGGATGAGGGCCACGCGGCCGTCGCCAAGGATGGTCGCTGCGGCAATGCCCGGAACGTGCGTGTAGTTCGCCTCAAGGCTCTTGATGACGACCTGGCGCTGGCCCTGGATCGCGTCGACCATCAGCGCGCGCTGACCGCCGCCTTCGGATTCGACGAGAAGGGCGACACCTTCGACCGGATTGGCCTGGGTTGCGCGGAAGTTCAGGATGCGACCGACATCGACCAGCGGGCAGAAGGAGTTGCGGATCGAGATCAGGCGGTGGCTCGCACCGAAGGAGTGGATCGCAGCAGCTTCCGGCTGCAGGGTCTCGACGATTGCCGTCAGCGGCACGACCAGCGTCTGGCCGGCGACCGTGACCACCATGCCGTCGAGGACGGCGAGCGTCAGCGGCAGGCTCATGGTGAAGACCGAACCGTGGCCCGGCCTCGAGGTGATGTTGATACGACCGCCGAGTGCCTGGATCGAGCGCTTGACGACGTCCATGCCGACGCCGCGGCCGGAGATGTCGGAGATCTTGTCGGCCGTGGAGAAGCCCGGCAGGAAGATCAGGTTGTCGATTTCTTCATCCGACAGGTTGGCGTCCGCCGGAATGAGATCGTTCTGAATCGCCTTCTGGCGAACCTTTTCGCGGTTGATGCCGGCGCCGTCGTCGGCAAGCTCGATCAGGATGCGGCCTGAACGATGTTTTGCCGTGAGGCGGACCGTGCCTTCGGTGTTCTTGCCGGCGGCGGCACGCTTTTCAGGCGTTTCGATACCGTGGTCGACGGCGTTACGGATCATGTGCGTCAGCGGCTCGGCCAGCTTGTCGATGACCGTCTTGTCCACTTCGGTGTTTTCACCTTCGGTGATCAGGCGGATCGACTTGCCGGTCATGTCGGCGATTTCGCGAACGATACGCGACATGCGCTGGAAGACCGGCTTCACCGGCTGGGCGCGGATCGCCATGACCGAGTCCTGGATCTCGCGGGTGAGCTGCTGCAGCTCTTCGAGGCCCATGTTGATCGAGGACGTGCCGGTCGTGTCGTTTTCGATGACGCTCTGGGAGAGCATCGCCTGGTTGATGACAAGCTCGCCGACGAGGTTGATCAGGCGGTCGACGCGATCGAGATCGACGCGGATCGTCTGGCCGGCGCCGGCAGCGGCATTGTTCTGGGCTGCGGCACTTGCCGCTGCGGCAGCGGCGGCTGCCGATTCCTTCTTTTCGACGCGGGCAGCGGCAGCAGCCATCTGCGCGACGTTGGTCGCCGTTTCAGCGGCGGCAACGGCAGCAGCCGTGTCGTCGGCCTTGGTCTCGGCTGCGGCCGGCGCTTCGGAGGCGCCGCCATCGTCCAGGATCGAGAGATCGAACGGAACCGGGATCATCGGCAGTTCTTCGTTGGTCTCGCCCGGCTTGCTGTCTTCTGCCGGCTTCACGGTCAGATCGCAATCCCATTCGGCGAATTCGAAGACCGTGCGGATAGCGTCTTCGCCCTTGTCCGTCTTGATCGTGATGTTCCAGAAGAAATAAGCGCCTTCCGGATCGAGCTCCTCAAGGCCCGGCAGAGCATCGGCGTTGCAATAGATGCTCATCTCGCCGAGACGGGAGAGATCACGCAGCAGAAGGGTGGCGTCGTTACCCTTTGAATAGAGTTCGAAGCGCGGCTTGAAGGTGATTTCATAGGCCGGCAGATCGATCGGCTTCTCTTCGCCACCGAAATCGTCGAAGGAGAAGGGGACCGGCTGGAAGCCGCTATCGTCGGTCGGCTTGGGAGCCGGGGCTGCGGCAACCGGAGCAGGAGCGGCCTTCGGGGCCGGCTTCGGTGCGGGCGCCTCGGAAACTGCCGAGGGAGACGGCAGCTCGCCGTGGGCAAGCGCTTCCAGTTCCTTGACGAGGCCGCGGCTTCTGCTTTCATCGACACTGCCGCCATCGCGGGCAGCATTGGTCAGGTCGGCGAGCACGTCGGCCGACTTCAGCATGACCTTCAGGACGTCCTGGTTGGGCTCAAGCTTGTTGGAACGAACGCAATCAAGTGTGGTCTCGAAGACGTGGGCGAAGGCGACGAGGTCATCCAGGCCAAAGGCGCCGGCACCGCCCTTGATCGAATGCACCGCGCGAAAGACCGCATTGACGGTTTCCGGGTCGCGATCACCATCATTCATTTTCAGGAGACCGGATTCCAGTTCGGCGAGCTGTTCCTCGCACTCCTGGAAAAAGATCTCTTTGATTTCGTTCATATCCATAGGAGCAAATCCTGGGCTTTAAGCGGTTACACGCTCGATGGCATCGATCAGCTTGGCGGGGTCGAAGGGCTTGACGATCCAGCCGGTGGCACCAGCCTGGCGGGCGCGGTTCTTCTTTTCCGCATCGCTTTCGGTGGTCAGCACCAAGATCGGGATCGCACGATACTTCTCGTTGCGACGGACACCTTCGATGAAGCCGAAGCCATCGAGGCGCGGCATGTTGATGTCGGTGACGATGACATCAGGATTGGACTCTTCGAGAACTTCGAGGCCTTCAACGCCGTCTTCAGCCTGGATCGTCTCGAAACCTGCATTGTTCAGCGTTACGAGAAGCATGTTTCGGATGGTGCGGGAATCGTCCACCGTCAATACTTTCTTCTTCATTGCCGGATCTCCTTGGCAAGCAGATGGTCGATATTGACGCCAACCAGCTGCATGGTTTTTTGAAATGCGTCGGACACCTTCGAGAAGGTGATCGACTGCTTGTCCTGGTCCCAGGTCTTCTCGGCGGCCATCAGAACCTGGGCGCAAAGAGCGCCGATGCGTTCGACTGCCGAAGCATCGATCGCCAGAGGGTTTCCTCGCATCGAGAGAAGCTTGTCGCGCAATGCGGAAGCCTCATTGAGATCAAGAACCGCTGGCAACTCCAGCGTCTTGGCACTCTTCTTTGCTGCCATCAGCTTTTCCTTGTCCCCTTGTCCCCAACCCGCGAAGGCGAGCTGGCGTCATAATCCGATAGGTTAGTAAACATTCCGCCCACCTCCGGCGCTTGCGAGAGGCTGAAGCATGCTGAAATCGTCATTTTCGTAATCGTCTTCGACCACTTCGGGGCGAGCTGCGATCGCAACCGTCCGGGAGGCGGAAACACGCACCTGATGAGGCCGGGGTGCATAGGCATTTTCCCGCGCGATGCGGAATTCGCGGATCGTCTGGCCCAGTTCCAGAATGACCGTGTGAAGATGATCGGCGCCTTCGGCCGAACGTTCCGCAAAGCCGGCATTGTCGGCGACTTCGCCGCCGAGGCCCTTAACGTCTGCGGTCACGGCCTCGAGACCAACGGCATGTTCACCCGTCTCGCCCGCGATACCAGCGATTGCGGCATTGATGTCGGTCACCTGGCGGACGATGCTGGCAATCGAATCCTGTGTGCGGCCGACCATCTGCACGCCGGCATCCACCTGCGTCTTGGTTGTAGTCACCAGCGTTTTGATTTCACGGGCAGCTTCTGCGGAGCGCTGGGCGAGCGCCCGCACTTCCTGCGCCACGACGGCAAAGCCGCGGCCAGATTCGCCGGCGCGGGCAGCTTCGATGCCGGCGTTCAAAGCGAGCAGGTTCGTCTGGAAGGCAATCTCGTCGATCGCGCCGATAATCTGGCCGATCTTCTCCGCGGACTGTTCGATATCAGCCATGGCGCTGATCGCGCGGCCGACGACCTCGCCACTTTCCTCCACGGCCGCACGCGTCGCGGCAGCGGCCTGTTCGGCGGCGCGGCTGCCGGCTGCACCCTCGCGGACCCGCTCGGCGATGCCAGCAAGGGCAGCGGCGGAAAGCTGCAGGCGCCCGGCCTGACCGGAAGCATTGCCGGCGAAGCTGCGGGATGCGCCGGCAAGCGATTGCGTTGCGGCCTCCGCCTTCGCATTGCGTTCTGCAATCGCGGCAAATTCCGTCTGGAGGTTGTCGAGTGCGGCGTTCAGCGCGGCGGCAATGTCGGTGTGAGCGCCATCGACCGGTGCACGCTGCGTCAAGTCCCGGGCCGACAGGCCTTCGATGACATCGCTGAAGATGCGGGCGACTTCCGCTTCACCTTCGGCACGCTGATCGGCGAGTGCGCGCTGCTGCGTGGAGCGCAGCGCATTGAAGCGCAGCGAGACGGCGATTTCGACGTCGACCATGACGATGCGGATGATTGATGTCATCAGGTCGGTGATCTCGCGAGCACGTCGCTTGGCCGACGGCAGTACCGGGCGGCCGGCCAGCTCATCGGCCAGACCGGAAATCACGTGTTCCAGCATGACACCGTGGCCGGCCACATGCCAGCGAGGGTCGAGGCCGATCTTGCTTTCGGTATCGGAGAGAACCTTGACGCGTTCTGCATAGAGGCTGTCGAAACGCGCGTCCGTGAGCACGTCCCAGTGCGAGGACTGCAGGTCGTGGAGACGCTCGATCTGGCGCTCGCTCTCGAAATTGCGCGAGGCATCCGGGAAGGATTGGAAACGATGGAAGAGATCGCGCAGGCCGGCCTTCAGATGGGCTTCAAGGGCGGGCCGGTTACGGCGGACCATCTCGCACTGGTCGGTATCGAGGCCGGCAAAGCGCAGGCGGTCGCGCAGGCTGCCTGCCTGTGCCCCACGAGCCTGATCTGATGGCATATCCTGCCTCAACGCCTATCCCCAACCACTTTCCGGGCGAACCCGGCCAAAAACCTTCGCAACTTCCGATGATTGCGATACGCAGAGGTGCTCTTCGCCACCGGTCGCAACCGGGGGACTGAAGCCTCCTGATCAGCAATTCTGTTTCGGAGTTGCCTGAAGAAGATGGATACCGGATCGACCCGGTACGGCGGTACGGCGTCATGCCTGGTGGGAACGAGTGCATCTTCCCATTCCGACGTGTAACCCAATGTTTATGGTTAATTCCTTGCTTGAAGGTTAATAAGCCATTCCCGCCGGTAGCTTTTGAGACAATTGGGAGAGTTCACCTAGTAAATACTGGCGCAGAGTTGCATCGCTGCTACAAGGCACACGCAAGCTTTATGTTATAGACCCGTTTTATAGAGCCTGACATGACGTCAATAAGGAAAGAGAAATGATAGTTCTCGGAATGGGTTCCTGCCTGATCGCCCTCTCGATCGCCGCAGCCGTTGCCCTCCTCGATCTGATCGCGACGCACCGCGACAACCGCACGCTTCGCGTCTTCTAAGAGGCCGCTGCGCCTTAAATCTCCCTTTACCTTTCCCGTTGGCAGCCCGGCACCGTTGGTGTATCGACACGCGCTCCTATGTCAGCGGAAGTAAGGGATTATGTCAGCTCGGACCGGCCTCCTCATCATTCTAGCGTTTACGATCTTCCGCATCGTGACGCTGCATTTCGATACGACGGACCTGTTCGTCGATGAGGCGCAATACTGGTTCTGGTCGCAAAATCTCGATTTCGGTTACTATTCCAAGCCGCCGATGATTGCCTGGGTGCTCAGGATCTTCACCGAGCTTGCCGGGTCCAGCGACATTTACTGGCTGCGGCTTCCCGGCCCCCTCTTCCACATGGCGACCGCGCTGGTGCTGATGAAAGTGGCGAAGCGCTTCATCGGGCCTGAAATCGAAGGCTGGGTCGGCGCGACCTATATCACGCTGCCGGCGGTTGCGCTTTCTTCGGTCTTCTTCTCCACCGACGTCATCCTGCTCTTCTTTATAGCCGTTGCGCTCATTGCCTATTTCGAATTGACACAGCGCCGCTCGATCGGGCTGGCACTTCTCATGGGTGTCGGTGTCGGGCTGGCGTTCCTGACGAAATATGCCGTGCTCTTCCTTGTGCCTGGCGGAGCGATTGCGATGCTGCTCATTCCGGCGGCGCGTATTTCGGTGCGCGATTTCGTCATCGCCGTCGTCACCTCGGCGGTCATCGCGTTCCCGAACCTCTGGTGGAATCTCCAGAACAACAATACGACGGTGCGCCACACGCAGGATATCGCCCACTGGAATGATCTCGGCAGCAATATTCGCGGCGGGCTGGAATTCTTCTCCGCGCAGTTCGGCGTCGTCGGCCCGATCGTCTTTTTCGCCATGCTCTGGGCTGTCTGGAACATGATCCGCGGCCGCAGTGAGCCGCGTGAGAAGATGCTCGTCTGGCTGTCGATCCCGGTCGTGCTGCTCATTACCCTGCAGGCAACTGTCGCCAAGGCCTATGCCAATTGGGCCGTCACGGCCTATGTGGCAGGTATCGTGCTGGCGGTCTGGCTGCTTCACCGCCTGTGGCCGAAAGGTCTCAGAACCTCGCTCACCATCAACGGCGTCGCCTGCCTTCTCTTCCCCTTCGCAACGATCTTCGCACATCAACTGGTGCTGCCAAACGGCAAGGAAGTCATGCAGCGTTATCTCGGCCGGGCCGAAGTAAGCCGCGAAGCCGCCGATCTTGCCGCGCAGGCCGGCGCAGGCATCATCGTCACCGACAACAGGGACATGGTCGCTGATCTCTTCCACACGCTGAGAGCCGCACCCTACAAGATCTATGCCCGTCCGCCGGCCGACCTGCCGGACAGCTATTACGAACAGGAATTCGCGCTCCCGGCCGATACCAGCGGGCAGGTTCTGTTCCTGACCTCCAAGCCGCTGAGTTGCGCGAACGAAACGCCGGAAATGTTGAAAAGCTGGCAGCCGGAAAAAGGCAACTACAGAGGCGATACGATCTACTTCTATAAGGTCGGTGCGGCCTGCCTAAGGCAGCCCTAAGACAGCTCAGTTCACGGGACCGGGCAGGCAGAGGCCGGTTCCGCAGCCCTCAATTTCGATAAATTTTACGCCCCCCTCCTCGAAGGCAAGGCGCAACTGCGCCTCCGTCGCACGATGGATTTCGTGGTGACGGCCTTCATAGTCGCGTATCGTGCTACGGGAGACGGCAGCCTTCTCGGCGAGGTCCGCCTGCGTCCAATCAAGCAGACCACGAGCCGCGCGGCACAAAGCGGGCGTCAGAATTGTTTCTTTTGCACCTTGACCCATAATTTCAAACCACCCATATTGGTCAATATAAATCATATATGTCATGTTTTGAACAGGATTTCCAGATCGGGAGAGAGCGATGCCCCACGATACGCCTTTGATTTCGACGATCGTCGGCGGCCTGGTGCTGGCATTTATCCTGGGCGCGATCGCCAATCGCCTGCGCCTGCCCCCTCTCGTCGGATATCTTGTCGCAGGCGTTCTCGTCGGTCCGCACACGCCGGGTTTCGTTGCAGATCAGAGCCTTGCGCCTGAGCTTGCGGAAATCGGCGTCATCCTGCTGATGTTCGGCGTCGGCCTGCATTTCTCACTCAAGGACCTGCTCTCCGTGCGCGGCATCGCGGTGCCGGGTGCGATTGCGCAGATCGGCTTCGCCACGCTGCTCGGCTGGGGTCTTGGCGCTTTCATGGGATGGCCGACGGGCGGCAGCCTCGTCTTCGGCCTAGCGCTTTCCGTTGCCTCCACGGTCGTGCTTCTGAAAGCCCTGCAGGAGAGGCGCCTCGTCGAGACAGAGCGTGGGCGTATCGCCGTCGGCTGGCTGATCGTCGAAGACCTTGCCATGGTGCTCGCGCTGGTTCTCATCCCGGCGGCCGCCAGCATCACCGGCGATGGTCATGGCCCGGTCGAGCCTCTCTCGGCGGGCCTCAACCGGCTTTTCGGCCTCGATCTCGGCGTCGGCGGCATCATCGCCATGACGCTGGTCAAAGTGGCGCTGTTCGTCGCCCTGATGCTGGTCTTCGGCCGCAAGCTCATCCCCTGGACCATGCACCGCATCGCTCATACCGGTTCGCGCGAACTCTTCCGCCTCGGCGTGCTGGCGATCGCGCTCGGCGTTGCCTTCGGCGCGTCCAAGCTTTTCGGCGTATCGCTGGCGCTTGGCGCCTTCTTTGCCGGCATGGTTCTCGCCGAAAGCGAGCTCAGCCATCGCGCCGCCCAGGAAAGCCTGCCGCTTCGCGACGCCTTCGCTGTACTCTTCTTTGTCTCCGTCGGCATGCTCTTCGATCCGAATATTCTGATCGAGCGACCGCTGCCGGTGCTTGCGACGGTCTTCATCATCGTGATCGGCAAGTCGATCGCAGCCTTCCTGATCGTGCTGCTTTTCAAGAAGCCGGTCAGTACGGCGCTGACGATCTCGGCGAGCCTCGGGCAGATCGGTGAATTTTCCTTCATTCTCGCCGCCCTCGGCGTCGATCTCGGCTTGCTGCCGGCGGAAGGGCGTGACCTCATCCTTGCCGGCGCGATCATCTCGATCATCATCAACCCGCTGCTCTTCTTCGTCTGCGACCGTATGCGGCCATTGCTGGAACGCCCCAAGCATGAAGAGCCGGCAGCCGAAGCTGCTGCTCCGGCCACTGATGCCCGACCCGCGCATGTAGAGGAACAGACTGACATAGACGAGGTTCATCCGACGGCACTCAGCGGCCATGCGATCCTCGTCGGTTATGGTCGCGTCGGCAGCATTGTCGGCCAGAACCTGAAATCATCAGGCACGCCTTTCCTCGTCATCGAGGATTCCGACAAGCGAATTATCGAACTGCGGAGCCAGGGTATCGAAGTACTCTCAGGCAATGCGGTTGCCCGCGAAACACTCGATCTCGCCAATCTTGCCGGCGCGCGCAGCCTCGTCATCGCCATCCCGAACGCCTTCGAAGCCTGCCGCATCGCCGAGCAGGGCCGTGCGGTCAATCCTTCGATTCTGATCGTTGCACGCGCCCACTCCGATGCAGAAGTCGAGGAGCTGCGGCAATACGGCGCCGACACGGTGATCATGGGAGAGCGGGAAATTGCACTTGGCATGGTTGACCGGCTCGCCCAAGTGCATCATGACAGTGCACCCTATGAAGACGGACCTTCGGCTGGTACAATTGTGCCATCGGTGGAGCCTCCGCCTGAAAAAGAATGAGAGATTGCCGCGCCTTTGAGCCGATTTGGGAGTGAAATCGCCGAGACAGGGGAGACGGTGCTGGAACAGCGCCGGCTGGTAAGCCGCATTGCCGCTTCCGTCGTCGTGGCGATTGTCGCCTATCTCGGCCTGCTTTTCGGTGGCAATATCGTCATCGGCCCTTCATCGGCACCGAACAGCCTGTCTTCCTCCAGCCGGGATTCGCAGCAGACGCAGGTGACTGCCCGCGATGCCATTCGCGGCCTGCTGATCAGCGACCGCAAGGCCGCACCGAAGCAATCGCTCCAGGATGCCGGCCCGGCGGCCCTCGCCATTGTTCCTGCATTGCAGTTTGCCGACTGGCGCGCGGCCACGGGGGCACCTGAATTCGAAGCCCCGCTGCCCATTGCGGCAGCCCGGGCTCACCAGCCGCGCGCACCGCCGCAGGCTGCCTGAATCACGTCGCCTCCGGGCGCTTCTGATCCAATAGACATGTAGACATGCCGCAGCGCGGTTGCGCCGGCCCAAGCATTATCCAAGGATTTAAAATATGCGCAATTCACCATGGCTGGTGTTCACCTATACGGTGATCATCGTGCTCGGCCTGTTGATCGCCCTGCCGAACGCGCTGCCGCAGAGCGTGCTGCAGCGCATCCCCTCCTGGCTGCCGCACAGCCAGGTTTCGCTCGGTCTCGACCTTCGCGGCGGTTCGCACCTCGTGCTTGAAGTCGATGAAGCCGACCTCACCAAGGAGCGCCTGAATTCGCTCCTGCAGGACGCGCGCCGCGTGCTGCGCGAAAAGAACATTCAGCCGAAGTCGGTCGTCCGCAACAACAACAACATCGTTGTTTCGCTTGCCGACCCGTCGCAGAGCGATGCTGCCGTCACCCAGCTTCGCACGCTCGGCAATGTGATCGCCAGCGGCATCAGTGCCGGCCAGTCCGACCTTGCCGTCACGGCCGACGGCGGCAATATCACCATCGGCTTCTCGCTGGCCGGTATTGCAACCAATGTCGACAATGCCGTCGCGCAGAGCCTTGAAGTCATTCGCCAGCGTGTCGACCAGGTCGGCGTTGCCGAGCCGACGATCCAGCGCATCGGCGCTAACCGTATCCTCGTGCAGCTCCCGGGTGCGCAGGATCCGTCCCGCCTTCGCGAGCTTCTCGGCTCCACCGCCAAGATGTCCTTCCACATGCTCGCCCCGAACGGACAGGCCGGTCCAGGCGTGACGATCATGAAGGACGATGAGGGCAACTCCTATCCTGTTCTCGACCGCGTCGAAATTTCCGGCGACCGCCTCTCGGATGCCCGCGTCAGCTTCGACCAGAGCCAGCAGCCGGTCGTCACCTTCCGCTTCGACAGCGCCGGTGCAACCCGCTTTGCCGATATTACCCGCCAGAACGTCGGCAATCCCTTCGCGATCGTTCTCGACGACAAGGTGCTGAGCGCGCCTGTCATCCGAGAGCCGATCACCGGTGGTTCGGGCCAGATCTCCGGCAACTTCTCGACTGACAGCGCCAATACGCTCGCCGCCATGCTGCGCGCCGGCGCCCTGCCCGCCAAGCTGACCGTCATCGAAGAACGCACCGTCGGCGCCGATCTAGGCGCGGATGCGATCCGCATGGGTCTCTATGCCGGCGTCGTCGGCTTCGCGCTCGTCGCCGCCTTCATCTTCGTGCTCTACGGCACCTGGGGCATTCTGGCGAATGTTGCACTTCTCATCCACACGATCCTGACCTTCTCGGCACTAACGCTTGTCGGCGCGACATTGACACTGCCCGGCATCGCCGGCGTCGTGCTCGGTATTGGCCTTGCGGTCGACGCAAACGTCCTGATCAACGAACGCATCCGTGAAGAAACGCGCAAGGGCAAGAGCGCCTTTGCGGCGATCGACACCGGCTTCCGCCGGGCTTACTCGACCATCATCGACGGCAACATGACGGCGCTCATCGCCGCCGCCATCCTGTTTTGGTTCGGCTCCGGCCCGGTTCGCGGCTTTGCCGTGACCATGGCGCTCGGCCTGATCATCTCGATGTTCACCTCGGTAGCCTTCGTCCGCGTCACGATGATCGAGATCACCCGCCGCCGGAAGATGAAGGTCCTGAACATCAAGCCGCTGATCCCCTTCAGCCCCTACGACAAGCATATCCAGTTCATGAAGGCGCGCTTCTTCGGCGTGACCGTCTCCGCGCTGTTGTCGATCGCTTCGATCGCCCTCTTCATCTATCCGGGCCTCAACTACGGCGTCGACTTCCGTGGCGGTATCCAGATGTCGGTGAAGACGCAGGACGCTGCCGATCTCGGCCGCTTCCGCGAAGGCCTGAACGGCCTTGGCCTTGGCGAAGTGGCACTGCAGTCCTTCGGCGACAACAACACCATGCTGGTACGCGCACAGCGCCAGGACGGTGGTGAAGAAGCACAGACGGCCGCCGTGACCAAGCTCAAGGCTGAGATCGTCAAAATCGATCCGTCGGCGACCGTCACCGGCACCGACGTCATCGGTCCGAAGGTCAGTGGCGAGCTTGCTTGGGCCGGTATCCTCTCCGTCGTCATCGCCAGCCTCGCGATGCTGTTCTACATCTGGTACCGTTTCGAATGGCCGTTCGCGGTCGGCGCCATCGTCACCCTCATACTCGATGTGACCAAGGCGATCGGCTTCTTCGCGTTGACGGGCCTGGACTTCAACCTGACGGCCATCGCGGCGATCCTGACGCTCGTCGGCTACTCGGTGAACGACAAGGTCGTCGTCTACGACCGCATGCGTGAGAACATGCGCCTCTACAAGTCGATGCCGCTGCGCGAAATCATCGACAAGTCGATCAACGAGACGCTGGCACGAAGCCTCTATACCAACGCGACGGCCTTCCTCTCGCTGCTGCCGATGGCGATCTGGGGCGGCAGTGCGGTGGAAAGCTTCGCGATCCCGATGGCCTTCGGCATTCTCGTTGCGGCCGCATCCTCGATCTTCATCGCAGCGCCGATCCTGCTCTTCCTCGGCGACTGGCGCCGCCGCCATGCCAAGGCGGTGGCAGCTTCGAAAGATGCAGCCGTGGAAATCATTCCGCCGGATGCAGGTCAGCCGCGCAAAACGGCAGGCTGAACCGTCGATATTTAAGGTGGACTCGGAGAGGGCGCCGGTTGCACAGCCGGCGCCCTCTTTCTATGTTCGGTTCAAAGAGATCGGGAGCACCGCCACATGTCTTCCAACCCGACGGCGAAAAAGCCGGAAACCGGTTCCACTGGGGATCAGGAGGAGCGTATCAAACGCTTCCTCGCGACCGCCTCGCACGACCTGCAATCGCCGCTCCGCCATATCGCCATGTATGCGGAAATGCTGCTCGACGATCTGGAGCCGACGCTCGACAGCGAACAGTTGCAGAGCCTCAGGATGATCATGGACAAGGCCCAGACGGCGCAGCGGCTGACCAAGGCATTGATGAGCCTTGCGGGAACGACGCCGCAGATCACCATCAGCGACGTACGCCTCACTGACGTTGCGCAAGAGGCCTGGAAGCAGTCGCTGGAGGAATTTCCGGTGAGCGGCGCGACACTTGATGCGGACGATCTGCCTCTCATCCGCAGCGATGCCGCACTTCTGACCATTGTTCTGAGGCACCTCTTCTCCAATGCGCTGACATATCATGGCGCTGCAGCGCCGCATGTCACCGTGACGGCCGCACGGGAAGGTGCGGATTGGCGTATCATCGTTGCCGACAACGGCTGCGGCATCGAATCTGTCTATCGGGAGAAGATCTTCGATGCCTTCTGGAAGCTGCCGAAAGCAGGCAGCGTGCCCGGACCGGGGCTTGGCCTGACGACGACGAGGGACCTGCTCGGCGCGTTCGGCGGCGATATCAGGCTCGACCATTCCGATGAGAGCGGCAGCCGCTTTACGATCCGCCTGCCGGCTTAGAGCGCCGTGTGTCCATTCGGATGCACAAAGGACGCTCTAACTCTTTGAATCTACGCATCAGGCTTTCCTGGTCAGATGCTGTAATCATCCTTCCAGAAATCCGGGACATCATAGGTCACGTATTCTCGGATGATGTGCTGCAGCGTCTGGACGTCGATCTCATCTTTGCCGATACGAAAATCGACGCCGTAATCGGGGAATTCCTGGAAATAGTTACCCGATATATCGGTCGAGACGACACCGATCGGGCCGGTATAGCCGATGCCCCTGAGTTCAGGCACGGTTTCGCGAAAATCCGCATTCGGCAACAGGCGGTTGTCGAGAAGGATGAGATCGAATCGAGCGGCCTTTATCTTGTCCAGCGCATCGCCGATCGATTGAGAATATTCGACATCGACACGCGGTTCGGAGAGATCGGCGATCTTCTTTTTGAGCGAACGGAATTCGATAAACTCGTCATCGACGAATAATACCTTTACCGCATTCCGGCGCGTTGCTTCCGCACTCATTGTTTCAGCTTTCCCCGAAATGAAACCAGCTCACGAAACCAGACCGTTTCGCAACGCAATCGCCACCATATGAACGCGGTTGACGGCATCGAGCTTCCGGACTGCGGCCGTGATATGGGAATTGACCGTGTGTTCCGAAAGGCCGAGGATAATGGCGATCTCCGCAGAGGTCTTGCCTTCGCTCGTCCACTTGACGATTTCGGTTTCGCGCTGCGTGAGCCGGCCGGATATTTCCTGCGTCAGGATTTCCTCATACAGCTTGTCGAAGATGCGCATGGCATCGAGCAGAATATCCGCCACCTCACCCTGGTCCGGCTCCGGACGCTGGCCGCTGAGCACCAGGCAGTAGCGACGTCCTTCCGGCGTAAACAGTGGAATGAAAAGGAATGTGTTGCCGCTGAATTCATTGAAGACGAGGTCTGACGGGTAGCCTTCTATCGTCGCACTTTTTCCATGCACCGGCGTCGTCAAAAACTGCGCCGTCCGCGCCTTGGCAGTTCCCAGCGCCTCCTTGAGAGTCTTGACAAAGAGGCTCATGCGTCGTTCGGCGACATTGGTGATGACGACATCGCGTTCGCCGAAAGGAGCTGCAGCCTCCGAGATGCGCGCCAGGGTAAAATTGTCGAAATTGTAATGCTGTGCGGCCGCCTTCAGCAGGCGAAAAAAATCCGTGCGATTGATAGCCCGGCTAAGTTCCGGACCGGCATGAAAGGGGACTGCGGCAGCACTGGTCATTCCCACCCTTCCTCCTCCCCAATTCTCATTCCGACGATCCCGAAATCTTGGGATATACGTCTTAAACGCGAACAGCTACAAAAATTGCGAGATGGTTGATGATCGATAACGAAATGGGGACTTTCGATATCGCAGGCGGAGACATCTCAACTACAGGTGATGCGTAGGACAGTTTACTCGAATAGTAGCTCTTACCTAGGTATCCCAATCTCTCCGTATTCAACATCCATGGATGCGGAAGACAGTGCCAGAAGTAAGCGCGGGAGAGCCGGTCGGGCCATCAGCTAAGGGGTTGGCTGAGGTTCGTGGCGGCGAACAGGGATCGGGCGGCTCTCTCAGTGCTTTTTGGTTTTCGTTTCTTCGGTTGCAGTTTGAAATGCACTGCCAGGCTTGTCAATTGTGCATTCTTGCAGACGTTGCGCACTTTTTGCGTGTATTTATGTCGCGTCTTGCGCAATCACTGACTGCTGCCGATCCTGGCAAAGTCCAGCGGCTTCTCAAGGTAGAAATCGGCACCGGCGGCAAGTGCCCGTTCTCGGTCCTCCACCGCATCCGAACCGCTGCAGACGCCGAGCCGCATTGCGGAAAAGCGGTCATCCTGTCGCAGCCGCGCGATCAGCCCGCTGCCGCTGTCGAGAGGCATGTAGAGATCGGCGATCAGTATATCCGGCAGGCCTTCGCCTCTTTCCAAACGCTGTTCAAGCGCCTCGAATGCAGCCTGCGCGGTGGAAAAGCAGAATAGATCAACATCCACCTGTTGTTTCTTTCGGATATAGTCGAGATAGAAGAGATCATCCCTGCTATCGTCGACGTAAAACAAGATCGGCATCTGGCACCACAATCCGGATATTGTCTCTGGGTTCTGCATTGTCCTTCACTGAGACATTAACGCCACTTCACTAAAATTCGATATCGACCTTTGGGGATTTACTGTCGAAAAAGCATGTTTTGCGCAACAATCTGCCTATTGAGTATTCGGCGATTTCGGAAAAGATGGCTCGCCAACAAGGAGATGGCGGAGAGGTGATGCAGGTGCGGGATGCTGCCACATCAGGACGAGACGGAGCGGAAAGCGGTCGCTACCGCATGGTGGCGCTCGTCATCGGCTACCTGCTGGTCCTGCTCGGTCTGACGGCGCTGACCGGGTGGCTGCTGGAGATCGAAATCATCATCTCGATCGTGCCCGGCTTTCCGTCCATGGCATTCAATACCGCCATCTGCTTCGTGCTGTCGGGTATCGGGCTTGCCACGTCGATGGAAACAGGCAAGCCTAACCGCATCGTGCCCGTCATTGCCTGCAGCCTTGCCGCCCTGCTTTCCACGGTGCGCCTGACAGAGATCATCACGCTCGGCCGCACGATCCATAATGTCGATGTGTTCCTGACGCAGTTTCTCATCTCTCCAACCTTTGTCGAACAGATCGGCGGCGGCATGGGGCCGAACACGGCGCTGATCTTCCTGATCACCAATCTTTCCATTCTCTTTGCGCTCTATGGGAAGGAGCCGCGCGGCCAGCTCGTACAGGAACTCACCAGCTATATCGCGATCACGCTCGGCATGATCGCGCTTGCCGGATACGTCACCGATGCCGAGCGGGGATATCGCTGGGGGCCCTATGCCGCGATGGCCTTGCCCACGGCAATCGGTCTGGTGGCTTTCGGTTGCGGGCTTCTCGCCAGATCCTGGTGGATGTTGCCAACCAACAGGGCACAGATCCCCCTCTGGATACCGGCATCGATCTGTTTTACCGGCCTCATCGTCGATCTCTATACGCCGCTTGGCGTGGCGAACGGTATTCTCTACGTCCCGCTCGTGCTGACGGCGCTCTGGTTCGGTAATCGCAACGCACCGATGTTGTTCGCCTTCGTCTGCACTGTCCTGATCCTGCTCGGCTTTTTCGCCGTCAACCATGCCGAGAACGAATACTGGCGGGAAGCCACCAATCGCTCGATCACGGCAGCGACGCTCTGGCTGATTGCCATTTTCGTCTTCTATTTCATGCGCAACAGCCAGCATCTGGAAACCGAGCGCATCCGCTTCAGCGCGCTGGTGCGCAATACGCCTGACGCGGTGATCGCCATCGACGAGGTGGGGCGGATCATGAGCTTCAATCCAGCCGCCGAAACCATGTTCGGCTACACACCGCAGGAAGTGATCGGCAACAACATCAAGATGCTGATGCCGGAACCCTATCATTCCGAACATGACGCCTATCTTGGCAATTACCGGCGCACCGGCGAGGAACGCATCATCGGCACGACGCGCATGGTCTCCGGTCGGCGCAAGAACGGCGTGGTCTTCCCGATCGACCTCTCGGTCAGCGCTGTCGGCAGCGACCCGGGAAAGACCTTCGTCGGCATCGTGCGCGATATCAGCGAGCGTATGCGGCAAGAAGAGCGGATGAAGACGACGCTTGCGCAGCTCGAGGCCTATACGGCCGATCTCGAACGCTCCAACCACGATCTCGATGAGTTCGCCTATATCGCCTCGCATGATCTCAAGGAACCGCTGCGTGGCCTGCACAATCATTCACGTTTCCTGCTGGAAGATTATGAGGATAAGCTCGATGAAGACGGTGTGCGCCGGCTCAATCGGCTTGTCCGGCTCAGCCAGCGCATGGAAAAGCTTGTCAACGATCTTCTCTATTTCTCACGCATCGGTCGCCAGCAGCTCGCGGTCAAAAGAACCGATATCGGTTCGATCGTCCGCGACGTCGCCGCCACCATGGAGCTTTTTCTGGAGGAGCGGCATGCGAAGGTCGTCATTGACGGCGTGCTGCCGGAGGTCGTCTGCGATGCGCCGCGTCTGACCGAGGTCTTCCGCAACCTCGTCACCAACGCCATCAAATACAACGACAAACCCGTGCCGCTGGTCAGCGTCGGCTATCTGGAACGCTATGTCGGCAAGGACGGGACGACGGCCCGCAACGTCTTCTACGTGAAGGACAACGGCAAGGGCATACCCCAAGAATTCCACGAGGATATTTTCCGCATTTTCAAACGGCTTGAAAAATCGCAAGATTCCGAGGACGGCACCGGCGCGGGGCTCACATTCGTGCGTAAGATCATTGGGCGTCACAATGGTGAGATATGGCTGGAGTCGGACGTCGGCATCGGCACGACATTTTATTTTACCTTGGGAAGGAAGCGCGAGGGTCAGAATGCTGCAGCGTGACACGCAACCGATCCTCATCGTCGAGGACAGCGAAGACGATTTCGAAGCAACGATGCGTGCCTTCAAGCGCACCAATCTGCGCAACCCCATCCGCTGGGCCGCCTCCGGTCAGGAAGCGCTCGACGTGCTCGCTACCATGGCGCCAAAGCCCGGCCTCATCCTGCTCGACCTCAATATGCCGGGTCTCGACGGGCGCAAGACGCTTGAGGCGATCAAGTCCAATGCGCATTGGCGCAAGATCCCGGTCGTGATCCTCACGACATCGGACGACGAGCGCGACATCGAGGGCTGCTATGCGCTCGGCGCCAACACCTATGTACAGAAACCGGTCGATCTCGACGGACTGTTCGCCGCTATCCAGCGGCTCAAGGAATATTGGTTCGAAATCGCGATCCTGCCCCTAGAGGACTGACGTTTGGCGGAAGACTGCTGCGTTCTCATCATCGATGACAACATAGACGACCGGGAAGTCTATCGCCGCATGCTGGCGCGCGTCTCCGGCACGAACTATACCGTGATCGAAGCCGAGACCGGTGACGAGGGTCTTGCCCTCAGCAGCCAGAGGCACCCTCACTGTATCTTGCTCGACTATTCGCTTCCCGGCCGCGACGGCCTTGGCGTGCTCTCGGAAATCCTCGCCCAGGATGCCGCCGCCAATGTGGTGATGCTGACCGGCCAGGGCAACGAGACCGTCGCCGTTGAAGTGATGAAGAGCGGTGCGCGCGACTATCTCACCAAAGATGCGCTATCGCCCGAGACGCTGCATCGCTGCATCCAGAACGCCATGATGCATGGTGCGCTGGAAGCAAAGCTTGAGCAGAAGCGGCAGTCGCTCGAGATCTTCACCCGCGCCATGGCGCATGATCTCAAAGAACCGCTACGAACGATCAAATCCTTCAGCCGCATCCTGCACGGCTCGGCCGAGCTGCCGGCCGAAGACCGCGAGCTTCTCGATTATATCCTCAGCGCCGCCGATCACATGGAAGACCTGATCGTCAAGGTCTCGGGCTTCACGAGGCTGGAGGTTTCGAGCGAGCTCGAGCTCAAGCCGGTCCCGCTGTCGGCCGTGCTAGATCAGGTGGAGCATAATCTGCATCAACAAATCGAAAGCCGGCAGGCGATCATCATCCGCGGTCGGCTGCCGGAGGTGATGGGCGACGCGACGCTGCTGATCCAGCTTTTACAGAACCTCGTCTCCAATGCGATCCGCTATTGCGAGGATACCGTTCCGGAAGTGCGCGTTTCGGCCATAGCAGACAGGGGGATATGCCGCCTGACGGTTGGCGACAACGGGCCGGGCATCGACCCCAATCATCGTGAGCTGATCTTCCAACCCTTCAAGCGCCTCGTCGGCCGCGGCATCGAAGGCACAGGGCTTGGGCTTGCCATATGCCGTCGCATCGCGCAGCTGCATGGCGGATCGATCTGGTGCGAGGCGAAGACCGGCCGGGGCGCCACCTTCCTTCTCGAAGTGCCACTCGCCGAATTCACCGGCGAACGGCCGGCGGCCAACGAAATGCCGCAGAATACAAAACTATCCGACCACACAAGTGAAAGCAGCGGCCGGCTTGCGGAAGTGCTGCTGGTCGAGGATAGCCCGGCCGATATTCAGCTACTGAAGATCAAGCTGATGCGGCGTGAGAAGGTAAGCTTCAACCTGCATGTGGCGACGAACGGCCGCGAGGCGATGCGACTTCTGGAGCAACGCGCCGGTATTCCCGATGAGCCACAGATCGACCTGATGCTGCTGGATATCAACATGCCCATTATGGACGGTTTCGAGGTGCTGCATGCCCTTTCGTCCGACGCAAAACTCAGGCGGATTCCGGTCTGCGTTCTCAGTACCTCAAGCGACGAGACCGACATGCAACGGGCAAAGGACCTCGGCGCGCGCGCCTATATGGTCAAGCCGCCGACGCTGCAACAACTCGAAGAAGCATTGGAGGAGGTCGACACGCTGGAACTCCTGCCGCGCGGTGACGCACTTGTGCTTTTTGCGGAACAAAATTAGAGAAAAGGTCATTGGCCACGGTATGACGCTAGCAACGACCCTCATACTCGCGCTTCTGGCCTCGCCTTTTCAATTCGGGCTTTCATCCATGGCTTCAGGCATACACCATATCACGCTGATCACCCGCAAGGTGCAGGCGAATGTGGATTTCTACGCCGGATTCCTCGGCATGCGGCTCGTCAAACAGACGGCCGGTTTCGAAGACGCCACACAGCTTCATCTCTTCTATGGCGATGCTGAGGGCACCCCGGGCTCGCTCGTCACCTTCCTCGTCTGGGAGGACGGAGCGCCCGGCCGTGCTGGCTACGGTCAGATCAGCGAGATGTCGCTGGCGATCGATCCGACCAGTATCGGTTACTGGCTGACGCGTGCCATGCGCTTCGGCTTCCGCTCGGAAGGCCCCGCAGACGAATTCGGCGAGCCGGTGCTGCGACTGAAGGACCCTGACAATGTCATCGTCAAACTTGCCGGCGCCAAGGATCTGAAATCGCCGGCTGTCTGGAATGGCGGCGATGTGCCTGTCGAGCATGCCGTGCAGCGCGTGCGCGGGGCGACCATGCTGACCGAAAAGCCGACCGAAAGCCGCCATTTCATCGAAAGCCATTTCGGCTACAGGTTCCAGGCAAATCGCGGCACGATAGACCGCCTCGTCTCACAATCGGGAGACATCATCGACGTGCGCGATGCGCGTGGCTTCTGGTCCGGCGCGCCGGGAACCGGCACGGTCGACCACGTGGCTTTCCGCGCAGATGACGACGAAGCCGTGCTTGCCGTCCACAAGGCGCTCGAAAAGGAAAATGCATCGGCGACCAATCTGCACGATCGCAAATACTTCCGCTCGCTCTATGCCCGCGAACCCGGTGGCACGCTGATAGAGCTTGCCACCAACCAGCCGGGCATGATGGTGGATGAGCCGAAAACCACACTCGGGACCAAGCTCTTCATTCCGCCGAAGGATTCGATCACCAATCTCAGCGACCTGAAGGTCGTGTTGCCGCAGTTTTCCATGCCCGGCCAGCCGCGCATCAATTATCGCGACCTGCCCTTCGTCCATCGTTTCTATACCCCGCCCGATCCAGACGGCAGCGTCTTTGTGCTGCTGCACGGCTCCGGCGGCAACGAGACGACGCTTATGCCGCTGCTGAACAAGGTCGCGCCACGCGCCACCCTTCTCGGCGTGCGCGGCCGCGCGACCGAGGAAGGCTTCCCGCGCTGGTACAAGCGCATCACACCCTTCTCGTTCGACCAGGACGACATCAAGAACGAAGCCGAAGCCTTCGCCGCCTTCATCGAAGGTGCGGTCAAATCTTATGGTCTCGATCCGAAGAAGATCGTCTATGTCGGCTACTCAAATGGCGCTAACCTTCTGAATTCACTTCTCTACCTGCATCCGAACCTGGTGCACAAGGCTGTGCTACTGCGCTCCATGCCGGTGCTCAGCGCCTATCCGCATGCCGACTTGAAGGGCACGGACCTGCTCGTCATCAGCGGCAAGATGGATGCCTATGGCAAATATGCAAGCGAGCTGGAAGAGCGCCTGAAGACGTCGGGTGCGACCGTCGATTCCGACGTCATTCCCGGTGGTCACGATCTCGGTGATGCCGACGTGCCTATCATTCAAAAATGGCTGCTGCAGGAAAATAAGCTGCAGGAAACTCAATAGCCTACGAGTGGAAGCTGTCGGGGCATGAGATCGGAACGGCAGCCTGCGTCAGCGGTGCGTTGGGATCGATCGCATAAAGCCTCGCAAAGCCAGCGTCTTCCACAAGGCTGGTACCCGCCGGCATAACGTCGCCGACATTCTGATCGACGACATCGGCGTTGACGACCAGGATGAAATCGAACTTGCTGCGCCAATCGACAAGATAGGGCGTGAAGCTGGTGGCTTCCGCCATCAGGCCGGGACAAGAGAGCACACCGGTCGAAAAGAGATTTCCTTCCGGCACCGATTTCTCCGACCAGGCGGGAAGCACGGCGAGCGGTTGCTTGCCCCGCGCGCTGAAGAGAGTCGGAACGAAGGCATGGGCCAGCGGGACGGCCATCGTCGGCAGGTGCCGGAACGTATCCTGGCTGAATGCATAGTGCCGCTGATCCGGCTTTATATCACCAAGGGCAGGCTCGTGTTGTAACGGCAGGATCGCAGCACCCGCGGGAACAGCTTCCAGCACTTTCTCGACGCTTGCAACATCGGCCTGGCCCCGCCACCAGTTATAGCCGATCCAGAGGGTCCGGCCGAAGATAGCGACATTCAGCACAAGGAACAGGATCACGGCCTGCCGCCGGCCGATCTTTTGAAAGGGGCAGATCATCACCATGCCGACAAGGGCAGCCATGATAGGAAAGCGCCAGCTTATCCATCCCGTGCCGAAGGCATGAAGCGGCGAAAGGATGGACAGGGCAAGCAGGCCTGCAGCCGTGACCACAAGACCTGCATGGACGCGCAGGTTTTTCCCGGCAAGCGCCCTGCTGCAGACCAGCAGGATCGGCACGAGGAAAATCACGTCGACGAACGCAACATAGGTCCAGATGGCCGAGAGCAGATTGGAAACCAGCAGCACCGGGCTGTCGTTCCAGACCGCCAGGATATCGCCGACCTGACTTCCGGGAAGATCGACGGCGGTGAGCGCCAGCGCGGCCGGCGGCAGCAGGCAGGCGATCATTGCGGCCATAAGCCTGCCGGCAAGGCGCAGCGTGGCCCGGCGTGAATTCAGGACATCAAAGCGCCAGGAAAATTCCAGCCCGCAGACGATCGCCAGAAAGAAGCCTACGGAGAATATATGGACGACGGTGAGGAGCAGCGACACGGCCACCCGCCACAAGAAGAGCCTGACCGCAGAACCGGACTCCAGTCGGTAATCCACCGTTGCAAACAGCAATGCAAGGCCGAGGCCGATCTGGAAGTTGATGAAACCGCCGATCAGCGTGGCGCACCAAGCGAGGTAGAGCATGCCGATCTGCCAATAGTGGCTGCCGCCGAACAGGCGCCGATGCAGCATGATGGCGCCAAGCGGTGGCAGGACAATCGCCAGAAACAGCAGGACGCGGGCGAGCAGCGAGACGCCGACGACGGGACCGATGAAGCGGGCGAGCAGATCAATGCCGACATTGGTGAAAGTCCGGTTCCACTCGATCGCGTAGATTTCGGGGAAAGGTGCTTCCTTTATGCCTCCGGCAAGCAGCCACATGCGGGCATAGTGGTTCGCATAATCGAGGAGCGGCGGAAATTTGAAGAGGGCGACAAGGATGGCGGCAAGGGCCATGAAGGCCAGCAAGGGCGCAGTCGAAGCCTGATGCGCAGCGACTTCCTGCGGCTTTTCCGCCTTGTGAACTTCAGCTGAAAATACCCGATCAAGGTTCGCCATGGCCGATCCCGTCCAAACTCCGGGACAGATCTACCAGCCAATGGTCAAGCTTCCTTTAAACGGGATTATCCCCGCCTTGCGATCGTGATACCGGCAAGAACGATCAGGCCGCCCAAGGCCTGCATTGCCGTGATCGATTCGTTGAGCAGCGCCCAGGCGAGGATGGCCGCCACGACCGGCTGGAGAAGCAGCGTCAGCGAGGAGAAGGCTGCCGGCAGGTAGGCAAGCGCATAGGCGATCGCCACCTGCCCGCCTGCATGGCTGATGAAGGCAAGGCCGAAGACCACCGACCAGCCGTAGAGGCTTGCCGGCAGCATGTGACCTTCGAAGAAGAACGCAAGCGGGAAGACGCCGACTGCGGCAGAGGCTGTGCTCCAGAGCATGATGCGGATCGTATCGAAACGACTGCGCAGCGCGCCGATTGCCAGGATGTAGCAGGCATAGAAGAAGGCGGCGATCATGGCGACCCCATCACCACGCAGATCACCATTTCCGAGAGCAGCAGGCCCGCCCTTCAGCACGACCACGCCGGCCAATGCCAGGACGAGGCCGAGCATGAAGACGCGGGTAACTTTGGTGCCGAAGAACAGAAAGCCGATGGCAGTCACGAAGACCGGCGCAAGGTTTGCGAGCAGTGTCGCATTGGCAACCGAGGTCATGGTGATCGACAGATGCCAGGCCGACAGATCAAGCGCCAGCACGGCGCCCGGCAGGATCAGCATACCATAATCGGCGAGGCTCTTCGGCTTGGGGCCGGTATCCTTGCGCAAAAGCGAGAAGATGAAGATCGGGATCAGTGCCAGCGCCACACGCCAGAAGGCCGTTGCCATTGGCCCGACCTCGGAAAGCCGCACGAAGATCGGCGATCCGCCGATCGCCGCGCCGCCGACAATAAGGGCGACTAGCGGGAGGCGACTGGAAGATGGAGTTTCGGAAACGGAGGAAGCGGCCTGCGACATGATCTCGATGCTCTCTGCGCGGCTATCTCGCAAGCCGCGACTGACGCAGCGACTATCAGGAGTCGTGCCTCGATAACAGTCAGAGAACGACAGATCGATCAGAAATAGGTCGCCAATTATCCCGCGGCTGCGGCTTTCAGCTTGTCTGTGATCTCGCGGGCAACGAAGACCGTATGTTCTGATATCTGCGGCAATCCCATCAATTCACCGAAGGTACCACGTGCAAGCGGACCGGAAATGAGCAGCGAGGAGATCACCCGACCGTCCGCTCCGAGCGCTTCGGAACGCTCGGAGCAGGCAAGTCCGAGACCGGTCGGATCAAGGACGAGATAGCCTTCGCGCTCGAGTTCACCGAGCCAGGGCTGTGTCTGCAAAATGCCACCATGTGCGGGACCGGTCGTGACGATGACGGCATCGAACGTCCGTTCCAATCTTTCGCGGGCATGCCGCGGCTGCAGGGTGACGCGGATCGTTTCACCCTCGACCTTGGCATCGGCGACGGATGCCGCAAGCACTTCCAGCCGGCCGGCTTCGATTGCTGAATCGAGCACCGCCTCCACCTGCGGGGCGATGCGGAAACGGTGAACATCCCAGTAGGACCTGAGATGCCGGACGATGCGCCGCCGTTCGGCGACCGGCAAAACGCGCCAGAGATCGTGCCCCTGGGAGCGCACCTGATCGATGACGGCATGCCAGCTCAAGCCCTGCTCTGCTGCCTGGCGAATGGTTAGCCGGATCTTGCGCAACAGCGCGACTGCAGAGGATGCGGGATCGGCGATGAAATCGCCGAAGGGTTCCTGCGGAGCCGCGGCATGGCCGCGAGAGCGTAGGCCGCGGCGAGAAATCGCCACAACAGGACCTTCATGGCCGTTGCGCGCAAGCGAGGCGATCACGTCTGCCCCCGTCAGCCCGTTGCCGATGACGAGAACTCTGTCCTGCGACCGCACGACCTCAAGGGAACCTGGTTTCGTGGTATCGGCAACGAAACGAGGATGATCGCCAAGAATAGCCGCCAGCCTGCCCGGTGCGACCGGCGGCGGATGGCTGGTGGCGATGGCAACAATATCGGCCTCGGTGCGCCCGCCCTTATCGTCGAGGATCACCCAGCTATCGCGCTGGCGGCGGATGGCCGTCACCGTGGCGCGGCGATGAGTGATGGCGCCCGACTTCAGGAAGGGCTTCAGAAGTGCGCCGACATAATCGCCGAACACGCGCCGGCGCGGGAAAAGCTGGCCGTTCTCGCGCGCAGCTTCGGGATCGTCGCGCACGGCATTATTCGCCTCGATCCAGCGCTGGAACTCTTCCGGATCATCCGGCTGCAGGCTCATCTTGGCGGCCGGCACATTGATGCGGTGCGCCGGATCGGCAGTGTCATAGGCAAGGCCGCGGCCCAGCATAGGGCGCGGCTCGAAAACCACGATATCGGGTGGATCGTTGCCAGCAAGCGTCAGCAAATGATAGGCGACACCCGCCCCGGAAACACCGCCGCCGATGATGGCGACGAGCCGCCGCTGGGATTTCTGTTCGTTCGAAGGTTCTGTCTGGAACTGCATCTCAGCCGGCGTCATTTCAATCGATGCCGGAGCATAGGTGGAGCACGGAGGCCACGCAATGCTCCGGTCCTATTGTCTATAATTTTTATGCAGAAGCCTCTGGCGACTCGATCAGCCGGAGATCGTGGTTGAAAATTCCGGCGTGCCTCTGATGGTGTTGCTGACAGTGCAAATCTCGTCTTCGGCCATATGGGCGATCTTGCGGCGCGTTTCCTCATCGATATCGCCCTTGATGGAGAAGGCGATGTTGAACTTGGCGACGCGAGACAGCCCTTCCGCCGCCTTCTCGCCGGTTACATCCGCGGTGATCTCAGTGATCTTGTCGAGGATGCCGAGCTGGCTTGCCGCCATGCGGGCACTCAGCACGAGACAGGCCGAAAGCGAGGAATAGAGCAGGTCGAGCGGGTTGAAGCCCGGCTGTGATGGGCTGGTGACGATATCGATCTCACCGCCGGTGACCGACGTGACATGCGGGAAACCGGTGCGACCGAGAACGGCATTTGCACCTGTGGGACGGGGACGCGCCTTGAGATCGGCCATTTTGAAATCCTCTATCGAATATAGCTTTCAGATAGTGTCTTGGCCTCAAACCCGCAATGCGGCGATTTTGATTTTCGTTGCACCGCTCAGCGGAACCTTTCCACTGTTCAGCGGTTTTTTCCCCTGAAAAACCTCATGAAGAGGCAGGACTTTCCCATGCCTGGCATCCGCAAGATCGACCACAAACACAAAAGTATGGATGCGCGCGACCGCCTGATTGTCGCGCTCTATGCCCAGCTCAAGGCCGAGCGGGAGACACGTGAGACGCTGGAATGGGCAATCCGCAACGGTGCGGTATCCGAGGAAGTACTGGAAGCGATCGCCGCCGATCCGGTTCCTGTCGTCTCCAGCGAGGATATAGCATCGCTTGAAAAGATCATCGCGCTTGACGAGCGGCGCAGCAGCTCGTCCCGGCAATGAATGACCAGAACGGCTGACAAGGAGGAAAGCACATGGCCGACATCACCTATCAGATCGTTCCGCATGACAATGGCTGGGCCTACAAGCTCGGCAACACATTGTCTGAACCCTATGCCACGGCGGAGCAGGCGATGGATCGCGCAAGAAACGCAGCCGCGCGCCAGAAGATCGGCAAGGGCGATGCGCTGCTCGCCTATCCGGCGCCGGATGGAAGCGGCTGGAAATTCCAGCAGATCGAAACCGACAAAAGCAATAGCAGGCTCTAAACGGAGGAGGCGATGGCGGGACGCGCAAGCTGGAAGGGCCATCTGAAGGTCGGCGACCTTGCTTGCGCCGTCGGCCTTTATACGGCTGTTTCCTCCTCCGACCGCCTCTCTTTCAACATCGTCAACCGCAGGACCGGCCATCGCGTCGAGCGGCAGTTCGTCGACAGCGAAACCGGCAAGCCGGTCGAGCGCGACGACCAGGTCAAAGGCTATCGGATGGAGAGCGGCGACTACATCCTCATCGAAGGTGATGAGATCGCCGAGATCATGCCCGAAAGCGACAAGGTGCTTGACGTGAAGGGATTCATTCCCTTCGATGGGATCGACAAGCTCTACTTCGACCGCCCCTACTATCTGGCGCCGGTTGACGAGCATGATGCGGAAGCCCTCGCATTGATTGCCAGAGGCATGCTTGACGGCAAGGTGGCAGCCCTTGCCGAAGCCGTGCTCTTCCGCCGCAACCGCACGCTGCTCGTCCGCGCGCATGACGATCATATCATCGCGACCATGCTGAACTTCGACTATGAAGTGCGCTCGGCAAGTTCCGTCTTCAAGGACATTCCCGATATCAAGTTCGACAAGGAGATGCTGGACCTCGCCGGCCATATCATCGGCACCAAAGAGGGCCGTTTCGACCCGAGTGAATACCACGACCGCTACGAGGCCGCGCTCGTCGAGCTGGTGAAAGCCAAGATCGAAGGGCGCGCGCCGCCGAAACGCAAACGCGAGCCGGAACGCAAGGTAGTCGATCTCATGGAGGCGCTGCGCCAAAGTGCGAAAATGAGCGGCAAGGTGCCGGCGAAGAAGCCTGCCGCACGCAAAACCTCTGATAGAAGCAGCAGAAAGGCGAGCTGATCATGGCGCTCGAGACCTATCAGACCAAACGCGATTTCAAGATCACGCCGGAGCCACGCGGCAGACAAGGCCGCACGAAGGGCAACAGCTTCGTTATCCAGAAGCACGACGCCACGCGGCTGCATTACGATTTTCGGCTGGAGATGGACGGCGTGCTGAAAAGCTGGGCCGTCACGAGGGGACCGAGCCTCAACCCTGAAGATAAGCGCCTGGCGGTCCATGTCGAGGATCATCCTCTCTCCTATGGCGAATTCGAAGGCATCATTCCAAAGGGCCAGTATGGCGGCGGCACGGTCATCGTCTGGGATCGCGGCAGCTGGACTCCAACAGGCGATCCGCACAAGGCCTATCGCAAGGGGCATATGGAATTCGAACTCGACGGCGAGAAGCTGAAGGGGCGCTGGCATCTGGTGCGCATGCATGGAAAACCCGGCGAGAAGCGCGAGAACTGGCTGCTCATCAAGGGCGATGACGAGGAAGCCCGCCATGAGGGTGAAGCCGATATCCTCGAAGAGCGCCCCGAATCCGCCAAGACCGGCCGGCAACTCGAAGAAGTGGCGGAAAATCCCGATGCCACCTGGCACTCCAGACCGGAGGGTGGCAACGCTGTTGCCCCAAAGGCCAAGGCGGCGCCGGCGAGAAAGGCAAAGTCCCCTGCCCCGCAAGAGCAGGATTGGCCAAAGGGCGCGAAAAAAGCTGATATGCCCGACTTCATCGAGCTGGCGCTCGCCAAGCTGAAGCCCAAGCCACCGGCCGGCGAGCGCTGGATCCACGAGATCAAGTTCGACGGTTACCGGCTGCAGGTGAAGATCAAGGACGGGCGCGTGACGATGCTGACACGCGGCGGCCTCGACTGGACGGAGAAATTCGGCAAGGACCTTGTCGACGCTTTTGCATCCTTGCCGGTCGAAACGGCCGTCATCGATGGCGAACTCGTCGTCGAGCGCGGTAACGGCGCGTCGGACTTCTCTGCCCTGCAGCACGACCTCAGCGCAGGGCGTTTCGACCGCTTCGTCTTCTATGCTTTCGACCTGCTCTATCTCGACGGATACAGCCTGCTCAATGCAGGCCTCCTCGAACGGAAACATTTGCTGGAGACGGTGGTTCCCAAAGATAGCGGCAAGCTGCGTTACAGCACGCATTTCAACGAGGACGGCGGGCTGGTGCTGGACCACGCCTGCCGGCTTAGCCTCGAAGGCGTCGTCTCCAAGCAGCGCGACAGCAAATATATTTCCGGCCGCAACGGTGAATGGATCAAATCGAAATGCTCGCAGCGGCAGGAATTCGTCATCGGCGGCTATGTGCCCTCGACCGCGATGAAGAATGCCATCGGCTCACTCGCCATGGGTTATTACGAGGATGGCGCGCTGAAGTATGTCGGCCGTGTCGGCACCGGTTACACGGTCGCGACGGGGCAGATGCTTTACGAGCGGCTCTCGGCGATGGAGATGGAGCAGAATTCCTTCGACGACAAGCTGACCGCCGAGGAGCGGCGCGGCCTGCATTACGTCAAGCCGCAGCTCGTTGCCGAAGTGGAGTTCCGCGCATGGTCGGCGGATGGTATTCTGCGCCACGCGGCCTTCCGCGGATTGCGGGAGGACAAGCCGGCAAAGGACGTTGTGCGCGAGATGGAAAAGACGACCGCGAAAAACCTGCCGAAATCGGCAGTGCAGCTCACTCATCCCGATCGCATCTACTGGCCGGATGAGGGTGTCACCAAGGAAGGCCTCGCCAATTATTATGCGCAGGTCTGGCGCCTCATGGCGCCCTATGTGGTCAACCGGCCGCTTGCCCTCCTGCGCCTGCCCGATGGGATTTCCGGCCATCAGCGCTTTTTCCAGAAACATGCCTGGAAAGGCATGAACGACCATATCGAGGAAATTACCGACCCCAAAGACAAGGGTGGCGAGAAGCTGCTGCGCATTACCGATTTCGACGGCCTCGTGGCGCTGGTGCAATCGGCCGTGCTGGAAATCCACCCGTGGGGCACGACGACGGATAATTGGGAAAAACCCGATATGATCACCATGGACCTCGATCCCGGCGAGGATGTGCCATGGGAAAATGTGATAGCGGCGGCTAACGAATTGAAGGAGCGCATCGTAGGTGAAGGCCTTGCGGCTTTCGTCAAGACATCCGGGGGCAAGGGCCTTCATGTGGTGACACCGCTGGAGCCGAAAGCAGGCTGGGACGAGGTGAAGGGTTTCGCGAAATGGCTTGCGGACAGCATGTCGGAGGATGACCCCGACCGCTATCTTGCGACGGCAACGAAGGCGAAGCGCAGCGGCAAGATCTTTATCGACTATCTCCGAAACGGCCGCGGCAACACCGCCGTTGCCGCCTATTCCGCGCGTGCTCGCCCGGGTGCTGCCGTTTCCATGCCGCTGGAATGGAGTGAACTGACCACCGAAATCGGCCCCGCCTATTTCACCGTCGATAATACGCCGGCGCGGCTCGATGCGCTTAGCAAGGATCCTTGGGATGGGTTCTTTGCAGCGGCAAAGCCATTACAGAAGCGGAAGCGATAGGGCTTCACTTCCAACCCTGCGGGCTTTTTAAGATTACCGCGACTTCCCGCGCTCACCGTCAGCGGCCAGGCTCTTCTTCAACGCATCCATGATGTTGATGACATTGCTCGTCGATTTCACGGGCGCGGGCTTGCGAGCCGGGGCAGCCTTCTTGAGGCTCTTTTCCTTGCTGCCGATCAACGCCTTCAGCCGTTTCTGAACCGGATCCTGCACCATCGAAGGGCTCCATTCCTTCGTCTCTTCCTTGACCAGCTTTTTCATCAAGGTCAGCAACTCGCTATCGACCTTCGCCTTCATATCGAGTTCGGCCACCGGTTCGCGCACCTCGTCTCCATAACGCAGCGTCCAGAGAATGATGCCCTTGCCTTGCGGTTCCAAGAGCACGGCACGCTCTCGCCGGTAAAGCACCAGCCGGGCGATGCCGACGACATCGTTGGCTTTCATCGCCTCGCGGATCACGCAGAAGGCCTCAATGCCGACCTTGTCTTCCGGCGCCAGGAAATGCGGCTTGTCGTACCAGATCCAGTCGATCGACCCGCGCGGCACGAAAGTATCGATATCGATTGTGCGGGTGCTTTCCAGCCCCACCTCCTCGATCTCCTCATCCTCGAGCAGAACATAGTCGTCCTCGCCACGCGGATAGCCTTTCATCTGATCCCTCTCGGCAACGGGCTTATGTGTGACGCTATCGACATAGCGGCTTTCGACGCGGTTTTTCGTTACACGGTTCAATACATTAAACCGCACCTTGCTCGACTCCGTCGTCGCCGGCGTCAGTGAAACGGACGCGGTGACAAGCGAGAGCTTGAGGTAACCTTTCCAGAATGTTTGACGGGCCATGGGCCATAAACGGAAATGATCGCGAGAGGTTCCGTCCATTCCATATTGGAGAGAAAATTCCGGCGACGTTCCGGCGGAATGCAACGGCTAAGAGGCCCGGTTGCAATCACATATTCGTTTCGACAATTTCCTGACACGATTTTCGTACCAACTGGTTCGATGTCGTTGTGAGCAGGCAAACAAATGCAAAAAGATGATGTCTCCCGAGCCAAGAAAGTCGCTCTCGTCCTCACGCTGTTTTTTGGCGTGATGATATCCTACGCGAAGTTTGCCGGATTGTTTCCGCCGCCGGATTTGAGCGACGAAACAAAATATGGACCGCCGGGCTGGTTCTCAAGCTTCGACCTCGGACCTTCGCCATTCTCTCGTCCGCCGGAATTCCGGCCGGTTGAAGAGCCGCACGACATTTCCGTTTGAATGATGCGGTGCGGAGCATCGCAGCCAATGAGAGCCAAAGCGGCCATCGAACGTCAACGCAACTGTCGGGAGATTGCATGGGCATCATCCCGCAGTCCGTTCGGCACGGTCTCTCAAATCATGGAAGCCCTCTTGGACCTCGACTCTCAGCTTGAGTTAGTATCTGGGGAGTGGCCCGCAGATCGATGGTGTTAGGCTTCTGCCCTGGCTGCCAGGAAAACCAGATAGCGATCGGACGCCGGTAGTGCTTGTTGAGGGCATCGGCCGCTTCCTTCTCGAAGAGCGTCCGTTCTTTCGGGCTGTCGGTAATATTCCGCTTTTCGTAGATCACAGTATTCCTCCCCGATTGTTGCGATCCAATTTCGGATCATGCGCAAAAATACGCCTGTCCGAAACGGACTAAGGTCCGAAGGTTAGGCGCGATTGTGCTGAGGAGGTGAAGATGGCGCAGGGTTCAGCGTATGGCGCGCTATCCCAGACAGCCACATTCTACAACGCCATGTTTATTTGGATAAAAATGCTTCAGAGATTGAATGGTGCCCAGGACCGGAATCGAACCAGTGACACGCGGATTTTCAATCCGCTGCTCTACCAACTGAGCTACCTGGGCTAGCCATGCTTCTTAGGAAACATCCTGCTTGAGAATGTCAGGGCCTTGGTTCGCCCCGGAAGCGAGCGGGGTTATAGCATCTTGTTCGCCCATGGCAAGCATCAAATGATAGTTTTTTGACGGTCCTGCGGATTTTGGCGATTTGCTAGGAAAAATAAAGGCTTCTCGGTGGAGAACCTGCTCTGTTCCTTTGTCGTCACGCAATTGCGGACGCAAAAACCGCTGCACTTTTTTGCTGGAATTGCCCTAGTTTTCCTCGTCGGGATAATCCGCCTTCGTCTCGTCGTCGGCCACGGGGATGGCGTAGGAGCCCGTCAGCCAGCGCGACAGGTCCACTTCGCGGCAGCGGTTGGAACAGAAGGGATAGTGCTCGCGGTTCGACGGTTTGCCGCATTCCGGGCAGGGGCGCGTCTTGCGCAGCGGCTCGACCTTGCCGTCGGTCTTCATTTCATCAGACATGGTTTCCTCCTACAGCATCGGCCCGAAAATCGTTCCGATTTTCGGAAAGCCTGATGCGTAGACTCAACAAGGCAGAGCGTCCTTTGTGCGTCCGAATGGACGCACGGCGCTAGTTTTTATTGCACGCATGTCGTTATCGCAAAACCGCTGCNNACACTTTTGCGCGACATGCTCCAGCGGGAGATCAGCCCTCGGGCCAACGGCTGTGGACATCGAAGCCCTCGCCGGTCAGAAGCAGGATGGTTTCATAAAGCGGCAGTCCCACGACATTGGTGTAGGAACCCACCATTTTCTGCACGAATGTGCCAGCCAACCCTTGGATGCCGTAAGCGCCGGCTTTGCCGCGCCACTGGCCCGAGGCAATATAGTTTTCGATCTCGAAGCTCGACAGGCGCTTGAAGCGCACTTTCGTCTCGACGATCTTCTGGCGCACCTTGCGGTCGGGCGTGATCAGGCAGATGCCGGTATAGACAACATGGTTGCGGCCGGAGAGCAGATGCAGCGAGTTTGACGCCTCATCGGCAAATTCCGCCTTGCCGAGAATGCGGCGACCAACGGCAACCACCGTATCGGCGGACAGGATATAGCTACCCTTCCAGGTGATGTCGCCCTTGATGGCGGCAAGTGCCGCTTCCGCCTTTTCGCCGGAGAGGCGGCGAGCGAGCGAGCGCGGATGTTCCGACTTCTTCGGTGCCTCGTCGATATCCATCGGCATCAGGCGCGAAGGCTCGATGCCGGCCTGATTGAGCAGATCGACGCGGCGGGGCGAGCCTGAGGCCAGAATGAGCTTGTATTTCAGCGCCATGGAACCTCGACCATCGGCAGGCGGGAGCGGAAGCTCCGGGGAGCTTCGCAGACCAAGCTTACTTGAAGCGGTAGGTGATGCGGCCCTTCGTCAGGTCGTAGGGCGTCATTTCGACCAGAACCTTGTCGCCGGCGAGAACGCGGATGCGGTTCTTGCGCATGCGGCCGGCAGTGTGGGCAATGATCTCATGCTCGTTTTCGAGCTTCACGCGGAATGTCGCATTCGGCAGAAGTTCGGTCACGATACCCGGGAATTCGAGGACTTCTTCTTTCGGCATATAAGGGTTTTCTTCCTGTGTGTTGGGTAAAGCGGCGCTGGGCGCCTCAAAATTTGCGCGGAAACTACACAATCAACGGGGATTTGTGAACCTCGTAGATCGGGCTTTCTATCTTTTGTTTCATGCCGATTGCGCGGCGATGCCATTTCTCTTGAGTAGCCGGCTTTCAATGAGGCCGGCGAGGTGATCGCGAACCTCGCGATAGCTGTCCAATATCTGCTCGCGCGTTCCGGTCGCGACCGTCGGATCCATGGTCGGCCAGTAGACCACGTCGACGGCGCTGGAGCGGGTCAACTCGAGTGCTGCGTGATGGGCCTGCGGTGAGAGCGTGATGATGAGGTCGAAATAATCGTCCTCAAGCTCCTCCAGCGTCTGCGGCTGGCGGCGACCGAGCGACAGGCCAATTTCTTCCAGCACCACATCGACGAAAGGATCGCGTTCGCCGGCGCGAACGCCGGCAGACCTTATATAGGTATTGGCGGGCAGAATGCTACGGGCGATCACTTCCGCCATCGGCGAGCGGATGACATTCAGCCCGCACATGAAGAGGATGGCGCCCGGCCGCTTTCCGTCCTCTGTTTCGACGTGCGGCTCCATCGCCGTCATCCGCGCCAATAGAGTACGCAGACCAGCGTGAAGAGACGCCGGGCGGTATCAAAATCGACATCGATCTTGCCCGAGAGACGATCCCTCAGGGTTTGCGATCCCTCGTTATGGATGCCGCGTCTGCCCATGTCGATCGCCTCAATGCGGCTCGGCGAGGCCGAGCGGATCGCCTCGTAATAGCTCTCGCAGATCATGAAATAGTCTTTCACGATCCGCCGAAACGGCGTCAGCGAGAGAATGTGTGTCGCAACGTCATCGCCCTTTTCCGTAGTTATCGAAAATACGAGCTTGGAATCGACCAGCGAAATGTTCAGCCGATAAGGCCCGCCGGCATGGCCGACGGGTGTGAAGGAATTCTCCTCGATCAGGTCGAAGATCGCCACCGCCCGCTCATGCTCGACATCAGGAGTCGAACGGCCGATCGTATCGTCAAGGACAACGTCGCAGAGCCGGAAGTCGTCCTTCACCATTCCCTCACCTTTCGAGGTTCAGGCGGATCGCGACCGATCGCGCATGGGCATCGAGGCCTTCGGAAACGGCAAGCGCAATCGCTGCCGGGCCAAGATCACGAAGCTGCTGCGGACCGAGCCGCAGGATCGAGGTGCGCTTGACGAAATCGAGAACCGAAAGGCCGGAGGAGAAGCGGGCGGAACGCGCCGTCGGCAGCACGTGATTGGAGCCGCCGACATAATCGCCGATCACTTCGGGCGTGTGGGCGCCGATGAAGATCGCGCCGGCATTGCGGATCTTGTCCACGAAGGCATCGGGATTGGCGACGGCGAGTTCCAGATGTTCGGCGGCGATACGGTTTGCGAGCGGAATGGCATCCTTGAGATCAGAGACAAGGATGATTGCGCCAAAATCGCGCCAGCTCGCCGCAGCAGTCTCTGCACGGTTCAGCGTCTTCAGCTGCCGTTCGACGGCCGCTTCGACCGCCTTGCCGAATTCCTCGTCGTCGGTGATCAGGATGGCCTGGGAGCTCTCGTCATGCTCGGCCTGGGCGAGCAGATCAGCGGCAACCCAATCGGGATTGTTGTCCTTGTCGGCGATGACGAGCACTTCTGACGGACCGGCGATCATATCGATACCCACAGTGCCGAAGACCTGGCGCTTGGCGGCGGCGACATAAGCATTGCCGGGGCCAGTAATCTTGGCAACCGGGGCGATCGTTTCCGTGCCATAGGCAAGGGCGGCAATCGCCTGCGCGCCGCCGACGCGGTAGATTTCATTGACGCCGGCAAGTTTGGCCGCGGCCAGCACCGCCGGATTGACCGAACCGCCTGTCGCAGGCACGGCGATAACGATGCGGTCGACCCCGGCAACCTTCGCCGGTACGGCATTCATCAGGACCGAGCTCGGATAGCTCGCCGTACCGCCGGGCACATAAAGGCCGACGGCTTCGATCGCCGTCCAGCGCGAGCCGAGGCCAACACCCATGGCGTCCTCGTAGATATCGTCCTTCGGGAGCTGTCGGCGGTGGTGGGATTCGATGCGGAGTGCGGCGACCTTCAGCGCGCCGAGGACTTCGGATGGAGTGACCTCGACGGCGTTGTCGATTTCTTCCTCCGTGACGCGCATCGGTACGGTGGCGTAGTCGATGCTGTCGAACTTCTTCGAATATTCGGCGAGAGCGACATCGCCGCGGGTGCGCACGTCGTCGATGATGGCGCGCACGACGGTGTTGACGTCCTCGGAGACCTCGCGCTTGGTGGTCAGAAAGGCCGCGAAGCGCTGCTCGAAACCGTCGGATGTCTGATTGAGCCAGATTGCCAAGGCCGGAATTCCTTCTTTGCTCGAAACTGTTGGGCTCAGGTGCCGGGGTGGCGCGGCTTGGAAGTCGTTTCCCAGGCACCGCCGATATCGGCAAGCTGCACTTCGATGCATTCGACCTCAAGGACGATCGAGGCCGTGCCGGACAGCGAAAGCTCCAGCATGCCTTCCGGCCCCTCGCCCTTCTGCTCGAAACGCAAGGCCAGCAGCGACAGCACGTCGTCGCGCCGAGCACGGTCGATGCCAATCGAGCGGACGGAAAGCACGCGCTTGAAAACGAGGGCAGCGCGGCGGCGCTCGAAACCCTTGCGTTTGCGGGCCGCCTCTTCCCAGACGAAACGGTTGGTAGCGAGCGAAAACTGCTTGTCACGCGGCGACCAGTCGATATCGGCCACCTTGAAGACGCTGTCCTGCATATGTGCGGAAATGACGGCCAAGTCTTCGCTATCGAGCGCAACAAGCTTCAGGTCGGTCATCCAGCCTCTATCCCGTGTCTTTCAGCCGCACCTGCGGCGATCTGTCAGACAAGGGAGATAAGGCGCTCAGACCAAATACGCAACCAGGATAAAGGGCGCATAAGCGCCCTTTTCTTACTCGCTGACGCGCTCGACGATGGCGCCGCAGCGGGTCAGCTTTTCTTCCAGCCGCTCAAAGCCACGATCGAGGTGATAGACGCGGGAAACCGTGGTCTCGCCTTCGGCGGCAAGCCCGGCGATAACGAGCGAAACGGAAGCGCGAAGATCGGTCGCCATGACCGGGGCGCCCTTCAGCCGCTGGACACCTTCAATCTTCGCCGTCTGGCCCGACAGCGAGATCTTCGCGCCAAGGCGGGCAAGCTCCTGCACATGCATGAAGCGATTTTCGAAGATGGTTTCCGTGACATGCGAGATGCCCGAAGAGCGGGTCATCAGCGCCATGAACTGCGCCTGCAGGTCGGTCGGGAAGCCCGGGAAGGGATCGGTGACGATATCGACCGGCTGGATGCCGGCGCCGTTACGCTTGATGCGCATGCCGTTGTTGGTCGACGAAATCTCCGCGCCGGCCCGGCGCAGCGTTTCCAGCGCCGTTTCCAGCAGGGCAATGTCGGTATTTTCGAGTACGACATCGCCGCCGGCCATGGCGACGGCCATAGCATAGGTGCCGGTTTCGATACGGTCAGGCAGGACGCGATGGCGCGCGCCCGAAAGCGAGGTGACGCCTTCGATCGTGATGGTCGAGGTGCCTGCGCCGGAAATTTTCGCGCCCATGGCATTCAGGCAGTTGGCGAGGTCGACGACTTCGGGCTCGCGTGCGGCATTGCCGATTACGGTCGTGCCGCGGGCCAGCGTTGCCGCCATCATCAGCACATGCGTCGCGCCAACGGACACTTTCGGGAAGGTGTAGTGGGTGCCGATAAGGCCGCCCTGCGGTGCCTTGGCGTTGATATAACCGCCATCGATTTCCATCGTCGCGCCGAGCGCGGTCAGGCCGTCGATGAAGAGATCGACCGGCCGCGTGCCGATGGCGCAGCCGCCCGGCAGCGAAACGCGGCAATGGCCCTCGCGGGCGAGAAGCGGACCGATGACCCAGAAGGAAGCACGCATCTTCGAGACCAGTTCGTAGGGCGCGGTCGTATCGACGATGGTGCGGCAGGTGAAATGGATCGTGCGGGCGTAGGAATCTTCCTGGCGCTCGCGGCGGCCATTGACGGCGACATCAACGCCGTGATTGCCGAGGATGCGCATCAGCAATTCGACATCGGCGAGGTGGGGCACGTTTTCCAGCGTCAGCGTATCGCTCGTCAGCAGCGAGGCGATCATCAGCGGCAGCGCGGCATTCTTGGCGCCGGAGATCGGAATGATGCCATTGAGCTCATTACCGCCGACAATTCTGATACGATCCATATGTACCTACGGGCGAGGCCCGCCTTTCCTCAAAAAGTTTTGCCTGTGGGGGCAAGGCAAGAAGTCGGGGTCTTTAGAGCAAATCCCCGCACGCTTCAATTCGTCGCGGACCGAACATTACGATTCGTCCATTTTTGCGGCAGGCGTTTTTGCAGCGGGCAGCCCATTCGTCTCGTCCGCCTGGCCGGATCGGCGAGCGCGCACCTGCTGTTTGCGTCTTGAAAGATTTTCTCTCAGCTTTTCGGCAGCCCGTTCGCGGCGCAATGCCGCTTGGGCTTCCATGGCCGCTTTCCGGCTCTGCCGGGCCTTCTCAGTCTCTTCGTTCATCCCCCAGAACTACCCGAATTCGCGCCATTCCAAAAGTGGGCGGGACGTTATTCCCAGAGAAGTTGGAATTTGCGGCTTGCACTCCTGCCGAAGCTGTGGCAATAGCCGCCCCGTTCACGCGAATTGAGCGTTTCCGCTTCTCGCGTCTGGTCCTGCTGCCGTAGCTCAGTGGTAGAGCACACCCTTGGTAAGGGTGAGGTCGGTGGTTCAATCCCACTCGGCAGCACCAGTTTTCTCCTTTAGCATTATCCACCGTGCCAATCGGCGCCATTGCTGCCAGCAAAAATCTCGCTAGAATATTAGCATTCTGAAGCCTTTTGCGGAGGAACCCGAAGGCTTCATTCAATGTTTCTATCGAGACATGCTGGAGGAGCGTCGATGGCAACTGAACGATGGAATAGTCCGATCAAGGTAGGCTTCGAAGAGGCGGGAGCACGCACGGTTAACGGACCGTTTGACGCGCTGACCTGCCTGACCGATCTCTGGCCTGCCGTGCGCGGATTGAAATATCTCAAGGCACGCAGCGCCTGCCGCGCCGCACTCGATGGAAGAAAGACCGTCGAAGAGGCCCGCGCGGAGTTTATGGCGGCGGCCGAGGAAGCAAAGCTTAAAGTGCATTAAGCTTTCGGCGGCGGTATCGGACAATAAAAGTCAGATCTGTTCCGAAACGAAGCAATGCTTAATTTTCACTTAACCCTGCACGGAGCTCGCGCAGGGCTTTGTCTCGAAAGACATTGCGCCATTCATCTGTTCATCAATAGAACGACGCCAGCCATCATGATGATGGTTAGAGGCTCGTCACCCTCTGCGGGAGACTGCAGACGAGCCTCGTCCGAAAGAAACTTCGAATATTCGATCAGCAATCCGAAGTATCCTCATCCTCCACCTGAATATATCCTACACCGATGATTGTGCCATCTGCGGTACGGATGAAGGACGGCAGGTAATGCGGTTCGGCGGGCTTGCAGACGGCGGCGCTGGTATATTCGTTCAACGCTATTTCGTCTTTCGGCAGGGCCGAATAGTTCATATCGGTTTCGAGTGAAGCGTAGGCGGAGCCGGCAAAGGCGCCGCACCCCAGAAGAAGGGCCGTGGCCCACAGGCGTATAAGCGTTTGCATTATTGTCTCCAGTATTGAAATCAGCTCTTCAACACACGGGACAGGGAGTTGGTTCCTTGGAAATTCCTGTTGCGGATCGCGATTTATCTCACCAGCAGGCGGCAATGCACGTAACCGCTCCCGACAATGTCCTCGGCGATTGCCAAAGCCCGCTCACTATCACCCCATTGGCTCACGAAACCTTCGAGAATGACGGAGGGGCCGATGGTGGAGACGATGATTTCGGTCGCATCGAGATCGGCCGCGGCATGCAGGGCGCCTTCCACGGACGCGCGCATAGCGGCCGTGTTGTGGCCCTTCATCCAGGCTTCCTCGTGGGGTGGCGAGCCGTGAAACCGCAGCACCATGACCGTTCCTGACATTGGCTAATAGGGATTTAATGCAAGAAGACGACGTTTGTTGCCATACGCAGCCGGCTGGATGCATAGTCGCCGTGATGGTGGTGCTCCGATACTCCTGTCCCTGCCGGAGCCATCGGCATAAGCCCCATGCAATTGCGGCCGAGGAAAATGATGATGAAAGCGCTGGTGCCTGCCCTTCTTGCCACGACCCTTCTGGCTGCACCCTTGCTGGCCGGCTGTTCCGCCGTGGACGCGCCTGCGCTGGAGCCCATTCCCGGCAGCATCACCTATGGCGGGCAGCCGCGCACGAAGCTGACAAAATCGCCGATCGGCAGCACCGTCCACAACGACTTCTACGATCAGCAGGGCCAGCGCGTCTACGAAACCTATATTCTCCAGCCCGACCGCAGCCTGAAGCTGGTGCGGCGCCAGATCGTGCCGGACTTTCCGTAATAGTGCATGGCGGCCTGCGCCTGCTTGACAGCGGCTCCAATCGAGAACATCCAAGGAACATCTGATTTTATTCGCTGGCGCTGATTCTCCCGCGAAGCCCAACCGGACGGCTGGATGTATCTCGAAAGACTCAATCCCCAGCAACGCATGGCCGTGGAGCACGGCACACTCACAGACGGCAGCCATGTGGCCGGGCCGCTGCTGGTCATCGCCGGCGCCGGTTCCGGCAAGACGAACACGCTTGCCCATCGCGTCGCCCATCTCATCCTCAAAGGCGCCGATCCGCGCCGTATCCTGCTGATGACCTTTTCCCGCCGGGCGGCAGCCGAAATGGGCCGGCGCGTCGAGCGTATCTGCGGCGAGGTTCTCGGCAAGAATTCCGGCATCATGGCCGATGCGCTCGCCTGGAGCGGCACTTTCCATGGCATCGGCGCGCGCCTCTTACGCGACTATGCCGAGCAGATCGGCCTCGACCCGGCCTTTTCCATCCATGACCGGGAAGACAGCGCCGACCTGATGAACCTCGTGCGCCACGAGCTCGGCTTCTCCAAGACCGAAAGCCGGTTTCCGACGAAGGGTACCTGCCTTGCGATCTATTCCCGTGCGGTGAACTCCGAAACGGAACTGCCGCTGGTGCTGCGCGACGCCTTTCCCTGGTGCGCGACCTGGGAAAAGCAGCTTCGCGAGCTTTTCGCATGCTATGTCGAGGCCAAGCAGACCCAGAACGTGCTCGATTACGACGACCTGCTGCTCTACTGGGCGCAGATAGTGGCCGAGCCTCTCATTGCCGAGGATATAGGCAGCCGCTTCGACCATGTGCTTGTCGACGAGTATCAAGACACCAACAGGCTGCAGTCTTCGATCCTGCTTGCTTTGAAACCGACCGGCCAGGGCCTGACCGTTGTCGGCGACGATGCGCAGTCGATCTATTCCTTCCGCGCGGCAACGGTGCGCAACATTCTCGATTTTCCGGCGTCCTTCAGCCCGGCCGCCAATATCGTCACGCTCGACCGCAACTATCGCTCGACGCAGCCGATCCTTGCCGCCGCCAATGCTGTGATCGATCTTGCTTCCGAGCGTTTCACCAAGAACCTCTGGACGGAGCGGGAATCGCCGGAACGGCCACGGCTGGTGACGGTGCGCGACGAGAACGATCAGGCGCGTTACGTGGCCGATAAGGTTCTCGACAATCGCGAGGAGGGCGTGAAGCTGAAGAGCCAGGCCGTGCTCTTCCGCGCCTCGCATCACAGCGGCCCACTTGAGGTGGAACTGACCCGCCGCAACATTCCTTTCGTGAAGTTTGGTGGGCTGAAATTCCTCGACAGCGCGCATGTGAAGGACATGCTGGCGGCGCTTCGCTTTGCCCAGAACCCGCGCGACCGGGTGGCTGGCTTCCGGTTGATGCAGATCCTGCCGGGGATCGGTCCGTCCACGGCGCAGAAGGTGTTGGACCAGATGGCTGACGATGCGAGCCCGATGGCAGCGCTTGCCGTCATGCCCGCACCACCGCGCTCGGGCGAGGACTGGACCTCCTTCGTTTCCACCATGCAGGAACTGAAAACCGGCAAGGCCGGCTGGCCTGCCGAGATCGAACTGGTGCGGCAATGGTATGAGCCGCATCTGGAACGGCTGCATGAGGATGCGAGCGCGCGGCTTGCCGATCTCGTGCAGCTTGAGCAGATCGCCGGTGGTTATGCCTCGCGTGAGCGCTTCCTGACGGAGCTCACGCTCGATCCGCCCGATGCGACTTCGGATCAGGCAGGCGTGCCGCTGCTCGACGAAGACTATCTCATCCTCTCGACCATCCATTCGGCCAAGGGGCAGGAATGGACCAAGGTCTTCATGCTGAACGTCATCGACGGCTGTATCCCTTCGGATCTCGCAGTCGGCACGACGGCGGAAATCGAGGAGGAGCGGCGATTGCTTTATGTGGCGATGACCCGCGCCAAGGACAGCCTCGATCTCGTCGTACCGCAGCGTTTCTTCACCTATGGGCAGAATTCGCAGGGCGATCGGCATGTCTATGCGTCGCGCAGCCGCTTCATTCCGGCCACGCTGCTGCAATTCTTCGAGGTCTGCGGCTGGCCGCAGGTCAAGACCGATACGGCAGCCGCCCAGCAGGCGCGGCAAGTGCGTATCGATGTCGGTGCGCGTATGCGCGGCATGTGGCGTTGAAGCCTCTCCTGACCAACAGGGTTAGAGCAAAAGCGGCGGCTTGGCCGGCTCGAAGAAGCGGCCGATCATTTCATCATTGACCAGGGCGATCGTCGGCGGCGACCATTTCGGATTGCGGTCCTTGTCGATGACGGCTGCGCGGACACCCTCGTAGAAATCCGGACCGTGCAGGATGTGCATGCAGGCGCCGAGCTCGCGGGCGAGACATTCGCCGAGCGTACGGCTCTGGCGGCCGGCTCTCAGCAGCCGCAAGGCAAGCTTGAGACTGGTCGGCGAACGTGTGAGCATCACACGGCGGGTTTCGGCGGCGAATTCACCCTCCTCCGCACCCAGTGCGGATGCGATGTCCTCGACGCGGTTGAAGTGAAAAGCACGGTCGATCATCGCGGTATTGGCCTGCAATCTGCCCTCACCCGGATGCTCCGAGAGATCGCGCAGCACCGCGTCCACATCGTCCGACGAACTTCCCTCAGGCAGGTTCGTCAGGCGCTGGACTGCCTCTTCGAGACGCGAGGAAGGCATATAGAAATCGGCAAGCCCGGTATGGATCGCATCAGAGGCATTGATATCGAGCCCAGTCAGGGCCATCCATGTGCCGCTTTCGCCCGGCGTGCGGGGCAGCAGCCATGTGGCGCCGATATCGGGAAAATAGCCGATGCCGGTTTCCGGCATGGCAAGGCGGGTGCGCTCGGTGACGATGCGATGGCGGCCGTGGCTGGAAAGCCCGACGCCGCCGCCCATGGTGATGCCGTCCATCAGAGCCACATAGGGCTTCGGACAGTTGGCGATCCTGTGGTTGAGGCGGAATTCCTCGCGCCAGAAGGTTTCCGCGAGACCATCGCCGGCGCGGCCACTCAGGTGGATGGCGCGGATATCGCCGCCGGCGCAGAAGCCGCGCTCGCCCTCGCCCATTACGACAATACTGGCCACGGTTTGATCGGCGGCGAACTCATCAAGCGCAGCGGTAATCGCGCGCACCATGGGGATCGTCAGGCTGTTCAGCGCCTTTGGGCGGTTCAGCCGGATGAGGCCTGCCGTGCCCCGTCGCTCGACAATGACTTCGCTCTGATTGCTGTTGTCCATGATCCACCTCGCTCCTGCCCCATGAATAAACCGGGTCGGGTCGGGGTTCCAGTGGCTGGATGATCAATCAGGCCGAGAGGGACTGCGAAACGGCAACATCGCGCCGCACCGCGTAATCGATCGCCAGTTCCAGCGGCAGCGGTCGCGAGAAATAATAGCCCTGTGCCAATCTTACGCCGATGCCTTTCAGCGACTCGGCGACATCCTCGCTTTCGACACCCTCGGCCACGGAGGCGATGCCGAGGTTCTGGCAGAGACTGGCGACGGAGCGGGTGATATTCATGCAGCGCGCATCGCGGTCGAAATTCATCACAAAGGCCTTGTCGATCTTCAGCTTGTCGAAGGCCAGGCGGTGGATGTGGCTCAAGCTCGAATAGCCGGTGCCGAAATCGTCAAGCGCAATCGAGATGCCGGCAGCACGCAGCATGCCAATCACCTGATCGGCAGTGTCGAAGTCGGACAGGAGTGCCGTCTCGGTGATCTCGAACTCGATGCGTTTCGGATCGACGCCGGAGCGGCTGATCATGGCGAGCAATGCCATCGATGTTTCATGATCGCAGATGTCGCGGGCCGACAGGTTGAAGGAGACGCGCAGATGCGCCGGCATGATCTTCAGTGCGTCGAGCGCCTGGCCGAAGAGAATGCGTGTTATGCGGCCGATCACCGCCGTACGTTCGGCAGCCGGAATGAAGGCATCCGGACTGATGCGGCCGAAGCGGGCGCTATCCCAGCGCGCAAGGGCCTCAAAACCGACGACGCGGCCGCTACGCAGCTCCAAGATCGGCTGATATTCGAGCTTCAACTCCTTGGCGAAATTGTCAGCCTGCAGCTCCAGCTCGATCAGGTAGCGTTGTGTCAGGATTTTTTCGTGTTCCGGCGAGAAGAATTCCACACCGCCAATGCGCTTGCTCTTGACCTGGTAGAGCGCGAAATCCGCTTTCTCGTAGAGATCTTCGGCCGTGTACTCGCCCGCGTCAGGATAGACGATGCCGCAGGAGCCGGAAACGCGCACCGACCCGTCAGGAATGTCGAAGGGTTCACGTACTGCCGCACAGAGCGCCACGCCGAGGTCAGAGACGGCCCTGAGCGTCATGCCGGAGGGGAAGATGATGCCGAATTCATCGCCGCCAAGACGTGAGACGATGCCCTGATCACCCAGCAACGAGACGAAGCGGCGTGCCGTCTCCTTCAATACGACGTCGCCGGCCGCATGGCCGAAGACATCATTGACCGGCTTGAAGCCATCGAGATCGACGATGCCGATGACGGGCGGTGAAGACGGATCCTTCAGCAGCATCTTTTCGAGCGACAGGAAGAAGCTGCGGCGATTGGCAAGGCCCGTCAGCTGGTCCTGCAGCGCATTGCGGCTGTTGACGAGGTTCAGCTCCTCGGCTTCTGCCTGCTTCTGCTTGAGCTCTTCGGCGAGCCGCACGAGGTGCGCGAAATTCTGGAAGTAGCTGTTGATGACACGCAGGAAGGGCAGCACCAGGAACAAGCCGCTGACCGCCGTTGCGACGAAAACCGGATTGCCGGAAAAGAGGAAGGTCACGATCATGGCTGTGAAAGTGATGACCGTGGTGATCGCCGCGGCGAGCGGCAGATGCATCAGGCAAAAGACGCAGGAAATGCCGGTTACGACCAGGAAATAGGCGATCTGGCCCTGCTGTGAGGCATCGCCATATTGATAGAGCGCGATGGCCCAGCCGCCGAAGCCGATCGTGAGGATAACCGCGCCGACCAGCGTCACCTTCATCAGCCGCAGCGCACGTTCCGGCGTGACGTTTTCCTTGCCTGATATCTCCCACCAGCAAAGGCGGAAGACGCAGACGATGCTGAGACCGACGGGGATGTAAAGCGAAAGCCAAAGAGGCGCCGACTTGATGTGGGTGATGGCCACAGCCAGCGCATTGATGACGAGGAGAACGTACAGAATCGGAATCTGTGATGACAAAGCTTCGAACTGCGCCACCAGAAACTTCGGATTATCTTTTTGCAGCCGCAATGACGCTATGAAGTTCTTCATGATCCCTTTTCCCTTGGCGGAAACGAGCCAGAGAAAGCTTGATTATTCCTTATTCACGTAACGTCAGGCCACCCGCATCGCACCGGGATGGTAAATGTTCGGTTGCATTTCAGAAAGAAGCCGCAGCCAGCGCGCGATGAATGCTGTGCAGATCGTCGACGCTCCTGTTCATCAGGAAGAGTTCCCAGTCGAGCGAGCTGCGAACGATGGTTTCCAGCGAGTCGTGTTTCGGTGCCCAATCCAGCACGCGACGGGCAAGTGTCGCATCGGCGACGACGCTTGCCGCGTCGCCCGGCCGGCGTGGCGCCATGTTGATCTTGAACGAGTGACCGTTCAAGCGGGTGACCATATTCAACACATCGAGCACGGAATAGCCGCTGCCATAGCCGCAATTGGCGACAAGTGGCCCCCTGCCCTGGCGCAGATGCTGGAGCGCCTTCAAATGCGCCGCCGTCAAATCACTCACATGGATGTAGTCGCGCACACCGGTGCCATCATGGGTCGGGTAATCGAAGCCGTAGACGGCGACGCTGTCGCGCTTTCCGAGTGCGGCCTCACAGGCGACCTTGATGAGGTGGGTCGCGCCCGAGGTCGACTGGCCTGTGCGCAGCTGCGGATCGGCGCCTGCAACGTTGAAATAGCGTAGCGCCACATAGTCGAAGTCATAGGCGGCAGCGGCGTCACGAAGCATCATTTCAGTCATCAGCTTCGACTGGCCGTATGGATTTTCCGGATTGAGCGGCGCCGTCTCCTTCACGGGCGCGGAGCCCTTCTGCTGACCGTAGACAGCGGCTGTCGACGAGAAGACGAAGTTGCGGATGCCTGCCTTGATCGCAGCACTCAGCAGGGCGCGTGTCTTGCCGGAATTATTATCGTAATAAGAAAGTGGGTCAGAGACCGAGACCGGCACGACGGCAGAGCCGGCGAAATGGATGATCGCCTCGATATCGTTTTCGATGAAGATCTTCTTCAGCATATCCGGATCGGCGACATCGCCGAGATAGAAGCGTGCGGCCGGCGCCACGGCCCAGCGAAAGCCGGTGGAGAGGTTGTCGAGCACGACGACATCTTCCCCGGCATCCAACAGCGTCCAAACCATGTGGCTGCCAATATATCCAGCCCCACCTGTCACCAGAACCGCCATGTCTGCATTCCCTGTTTTATCTTTTTCGGGAGCATCAGAACGGCTTTTTCCTTTCCGATTTTGTTATCAAACGGCCTCGGAAAGCCTTTGCGGCCGGTATGTTTGGAGATGTGGTTAGAGGCGGATTTCAGGTATTTCTACAATTTTATCGAACAGCCGGTTTCGGGACAAAACCACCTTTTGCCACCCCTTTTTCGGGCGCGTTGACAAGGCGTTCACGGCAAGTCAAAGTAGGTGCATGAACAACTTCGCGTTCCAGGCTATGACGATGGGCATGACGACCACCCTTTGCGGTGGGGGCGTCGGCTTGTGACCTGAAACTGTTCACTACACCCGACCCAACCCCGCCGGACACGCGCGGGGTTTTCTGTTTCTGCCCCGATGTCCGCCCCATGCAAAGGACTTCTCGTGGCACAAGATCTTCTCTCAATGCCGGTTCGTAACCCGCTTCTCCAAAACAGGGAGCGGCAACGGTGAGATTTTACCTGTCATCCTACCGGCTCGGAGCCAGCGCCTTCCGGCTGAGAAAACTTCTCAATGGCGGACAGCGCGCCGCCGTCATCCAGAACGCGCTGGATTTTATTCCGGCCGAGGCCCGGCGTGCCTACGAGGCCAATATCTACGATCCCAAGGAAGAACTTGCGGATTGGGGGATCGAGGCAGACGAACTGGATCTGCGAGACTATTTTGGGCAACCGCACGCGCTGAAAGAGGCGCTCGCCGGCTTCGACCTCGTCTGGGCCGTCGGCGGCAATGCCTTTCTTCTGCGGCGGGCCATGCGGCAGAGCGGCTTCGATCGCATCATAGGGGAATTGCTGCGCGAGGATGCGATCGTCTATGGCGGCTTCAGCGCCGGGGCAGTCGTTGCAACACCCTCGCTCAGGGGCATCGACATCATGGACAATCCGCAGCAGCTTGCACCTGATTACGATGAAGCAATCCTGTGGGACGGTCTCGGACTCGTCGATTTCTCGATCGTCCCGCATTACCGCTCGGCGCATGATGAAGCCGAAGCTGCCGAAAAGACCGTCAACTTCCTTGAAGAAGCCGGCACGCCCTTTCAGCCGCTGAGAGACGGCGAAGTCATCATCGTCGAGGGTCGGAATGTGACGCTGCTACCGGTGCTGCCGGAAGCGATGCGGCGCTCCGCCTAAAGCGTGTCGCGATCTTTCAGATTCGCTTGTCACGCTTTAGGTCTCTATTTTTCGCATGTCGTTATCGCAAAACCGCGGCACACTTTTGCGCGACATGCTTTAGAGCTTCAGGATGTAGTCGCAAAGCCGCTCGGCCGCGACTGTCACCTGCGCCGGATCGCGCAGGAAGCAGGCGCGCAGAAAAAGCTCTCCGCCGGGTCCGAAGGCCGTGCCAGGGGCAAGGCCGACGCCGGTTTTGTCGACGATGTCGATCGCAGCCTTACGGCTATCGGTGACGCCGTCGATCTTGAGGAAGGCGTAAAGCGCACCATCGGGCTTCAGTGTTTCGACCCGATTGGTGGCGATCAGCGCATCGCAGAGGATATCGCGGGAGCGGGTTGCCTTGGCGATGTTCGTCTGCACGAAGGCGTCACCGTCATTGAGGGCAGCGACTGCGCCCTTCTGCATGAATTGCGCCACGCCCGAGGTGGAATATTGGATGAGGTTTTCCAGCACCTGGCCGGTTTCGGGCGGGGCGACGATCCAGCCGACACGCCAGCCGGTCATTGACCAGTTCTTGGAGAAGGAGTTGACGAAGATGATCTTGTCGCCTGGCTCCATGACGTCGAGGAAAGAGGAGGCGCGACCGCCGGCGTAGAAATAACGCGCGTAAATCTCGTCCGCCATGATCCAGAGATCATGCTTGCGTGCCAACGTCAGGATATCGGCCAGATCCTTCTTCGTCGCGGTCCAGCCGGTCGGGTTTGATGGGGTATTGATGAAGAAGCCGCGGGTCCTCGGCGTGATCGCCGCTTCGATGCGATTGAGGTCGACAGCCCAGGTACCGCCTTCGAACTGCAGCTCGACGCCGACCGAGCGGGCGCCGGCAATTTCCAGGGCGGCAGCGATATTCGGCCAGGCCGGGGTGAGGTAGACGAGCTCGTCACCAGGCGAAGTGAGCGCCTGGACGGCGATCTGGATCGCCTGCATGCCGGAACCGGTGACATAGAAATGCTCGACCGGAAGGCGGATGCCGAAATGCCTGAAGTAGTAATCCGACAGCGCCTGGCGAAGTTCGGGAATGCCGCGCTGCCAGGTATAGAAGGTCTCGCCGGCGGCGAGCGCCTGCATGGCGGCCTGATTGATGAAATCGGGAGTAGGAAGATCGCCCTCGCCGACCCAGAGCGGCAGAAGGCCTTCACGGCCGCGGGCATAGTTGACGACTTCGACGATCCCGCTTTCAGGCGCTGCGATGGCGCGCGGGCTGAGGCTGCTTATAATCGACATGCATATCTCCGGTTCACGCCTTCATAGCGGATTTGCAGACGCAAATCCCATGACAAAGCGTGATGGCATATCGATTTTCGTGATGGATGAGCCCGGCCGGAGCGGACGGGCTCCGAGGCGAATCAGACGGCGGGGCGCTTGGCGAGAAGGTCGCGGATTTCGGTCAGCAGCGCGACATCGGCCGGCGGCGGCGGAACCTCTGCCGGCGCTTCCTTCGCCTTGCGCTCAACCTGCTCGCGCAGAATATTCACAGCCTTGATCATCAGGAAGATGATCCAGGCGAGGATCACGAAATTGATGAGGACCGTGATGAAATTGCCGTACGCGAAAACGGCCCCGTGGCTGCGGGCAAGTGCAAGGGTTGGCTGCCCATAGGCGTCCTTCGCCAGCGGAATGTAGTAGTTGGAGAAGTCGAAACCGCCGAAGATCGCACCGACGATCGGCATGATGATATCTTCGACCAGCGACTTGACGATACCGCCGAAGGCGCCGCCGATGATGACACCGACTGCGAGATCCATGACATTGCCGCGGGCGATGAAAGCTTTGAAGTCATTGAGCATCCGATCTGTCTCCCCTTGATGCATTTTCAAAGACATGCCGTTGTTTTCATTAGCTACACCTTCATCTCAATTAATCAATCGGCAATTGGAAATATTCGGACACTGCCCCCATCCGCGTAGAACTTAAGACCAAGGCCGCGGGAATTTTCAAACTTGCTGAATTGCCCTAATCTCGGACTGTTCCGGGAGGACGGCGGATTGTCCGTCGGCGGAGGGTCAATGCTTCCAGGCTGGGTCATATTTGCGTTTGCCTTGGGTTATCTTCTGCTGCTTTTCGCAGTAGCGAGCTACGGCGACCGCCGGAGCCGGAAATTCGGTGTGCCGGAAGGCGGCCGGCCTGTGGTCTATGCGCTCAGCCTGGCGATCTACTGCACCTCCTGGACCTATTTCGGCGGCGTCGGCCTTGCTGCTCATCACGGGCTGGAATTTGCCGGCATCTATATCGGGCCAATCCTCGTCTTCACCCTCGGCATGCCGCTTTTGAAGCGCATCATCGAACTCGCCAAGGCCGAGAAGCTTACATCCGTTGCCGATTTCATTGCCGCGCGCTACGGCAAGAATTCCACTGTCGCAACCATCGTGGCGCTGATCTGCCTCATCGGCACCATCCCCTATATCGCGCTGCAGCTGAAATCCATTTCAGCGACGGTCACGGCCATGGTCAATCCGTCCGACTATGGCATCGGCAGCGGCAACCTCTACTTCCTCGACCTTCCGCTGATCGTGACGCTGGTGCTTGCCTGCTTCGCGATCATGTTCGGTACCCGCCACACCGATGCGACGGAACATCAGGACGGGCTCATCCTCGCCGTATCGATGGAATCGATGGTGAAGCTCGTTGCCTTCCTGACGGCGGGCATCTGCGTCATCTGGTTCCTGTTCGACGGGCCAAGCGACCTGTGGCAGAAGGGATCGGAGAACGCCCTGGTCACCGCCGCACTCGACTATCAGACCCCGCTCAGCCGATGGATCACGCTGACGCTGCTTTCGGCCTTCGCCATTATCATGCTGCCGCGCCAGTTCCATGTCACCGTCGTCGAAAACCGCACGGCAAAGCAGCTCCGGCTCGCGGGCTTTCTCTTCCCGCTTTATCTGATCGCCATCAATCTCTTCGTGCTGCCGGTCGCGATCGGCGGGCTGCTGACCTTCGGCGGCAATGGCAATGCTGACCTTTACGTGCTCTCTCTGCCGCTTGTGGGGCAAATGCCCGTTGTCTCGCTAATCACCTTCATCGGCGGCTTTTCGGCGGCGACCGCCATGGTGATCGTCGATTCCGTGGCGCTTTCCATCATGGTGTCGAACGACATCGTCATGCCGTTCTTCCTGCGCCGGAAGCTCGCGGGCCTTGCGAGCCAGCGCGACGACTTCGCAAAAAGCCTGCTCAATATCCGCCGCAGCGCCATCTTCGCCGTGCTGCTGCTTGGCTATGCCTATTACCGTTCGACCGACAGCACGGCGGGGCTTGCCTCGATCGGCCTGCTCTCCTTTGCCGCCATCGCGCAGATTGCGCCCGCCCTCTTCGGCGGCATGATCTGGCGACGGGCGAATGCGCGCGGCGCCATCCTCGGCCTCTCGTCCGGTTTCGTCATCTGGGTCTACCTGCTGTTCCTGCCCTCATTCGGAGGCCCGGATTATTCTTATGTTGCGAGCAGTTTCCTCGGCTTTATCTTTCCCGGCACGACGCTCTTCACCGGCCCGGATGCCGATCCGCTTGTCAATGCGACGGCAATGAGCCTGCTCGTCAATACCGCCGCCTTCATCGTGGGATCGCTGACGCGCAACGCCAAGCCGCTGGAACGCATCCAGGCCGGCATCTTCGTCAAGCGGCATTCGCGCTCGCAATTTGCCACGCGGGGTTGGAAGACCCGCATCAGCGTCGGAGATCTCAAGACGGCGATCGCCCGCTATCTCGGCGAGGAGCGCATGCAGCGCTCGCTTGCGACCTATGAGCAGACGTCGGGCCGCAAGCTGGAGGACGACCAGCCGGCGGATATGGCGCTCATCCACTTCACCGAGCAGCTTCTCGGCAGCGCCATCGGCTCCTCCTCGGCGCGGCTCGTGCTGTCGTTGATCCTGCAAAAAATCGAGGATGCTTCCTCGGACACGGCCTGGCTGCTCGATCAGGCGAGCGAAGCACTGCAATATAATCAGGACATGCTGCAGACGGCGCTCTCGCAGATGGATCAGGGCATCGCCGTCTTCGACAGTTCCAACCGGCTGACGATCTGGAACCGGCGCTTCCGGCAATTGCTGGATCTGCCGGAAAATGCCGGCCAGGTCGGTTTTCCGCTATCGGAAATCGTCAGTATCCTCAGCCAGCGCGGCGATATCGCGCCGAGCGACCAAGGCCAAGCGGTGCGGCATTTCCTGACGCTCGACAAGCCCTTCCCGCTGGTGCTCGGCGGCGGCGAGCGCATCATCGAAGTGCGTTCCAACGCCATGCCGGACAAGGGTATCGTCGCGACCTTCACCGACATCACCCAGCGTGTGGCCGCCGACCGGGCGCTGAAACAGGCAAACGAGACGCTGGAGCAGCGTGTCGTCGAGCGCACCGCGGAACTGACCCGCGTCAACAAGGAGCTCGCCGAGGCGCGCGCAGCGGCCGAGGAGGCCAATATCGGCAAGACGCGCTTCTTTGCCGCCGCCGGCCACGATATTCTGCAGCCACTCAATGCGGCTCGGCTCTATTCTTCCGCGCTCGTCGAACGCATGGCGCAATCAGAAAACAGCCCGATCGTGCGCAATATCGATTCCGCGCTGGAATCGGTCGAATCCATTCTCGGCGCCGTGCTCGATATTTCCCGGCTTGATACCGGCGCCATGCGCCCGCGGCTGGCGTCCGTGCCGCTTGCCGACCTACTGGAACGCATCGAGACCGATTTTGCGCCGATCGCCCGCGAGAAGAAGCTGAAGCTCAAGGTCATGCCGACTTCGCTGCGGGTGCGCTCCGATCCAAACCTGCTGCGCCGTCTCGTACAGAACCTCGTTTCCAATGCCATTAAATATACTGTCAGCGGCAAGGTGCTGGTCGGGGTAAGGCGACGTGGCAATCAAGTGATGATCCAGGTGATGGATTCCGGGATCGGCATACCGCCTTCGAAATTCCGGACAGTTTTCAAGGAATTCGCGCGGCTGGATGAGGGTGCCAAGACCGCATCGGGCCTCGGGCTCGGCCTCTCCATCGTCGATCGCATCGCCCGCGTGCTCAATCACAAGGTCGAGCTTCATTCAACGCATGGCAAGGGCACGGAATTCCGCATTCTCATGCCGCTCGATATCTCGAAGAGCGCGGAAGCCGCAGCAGCCGTCGTTCCCGTCGACCGCACGGCGCAGCCGCTGAAGGGATTGCGCATCCTCTGCATCGACAACGAAACCAAGATCCTCGAAGGCATGCGGCTCTTGATCGACGGATGGGGCTGCGATACGCAGGCGGCGGATTCGCTTTCCGTTGTCCAGGCGCTCTCGATGCGTCAACCGCCCGATCTCGTCATTGCCGACTATCATCTTGCCGACGGGACCGGGGTCGAAGCGATCCTGCATCTGCGGCAGCATTTCGGTGTCGATATTCCGGCCTTGCTCGTTACTGCCGACAGGACGCCAGAGGTGCGCGCCGAAGCGGAGAAGCATGGCATCGCCGTACAGCACAAGCCGGTGCGCCCGGCGGCACTTCGCGCCTATATCACCCAGATTTCCGGCCTGAAGCGCACCGCCGCCGAGTGAAGATCAGACCGCCTTGCGCCGGCCAAAGACGTGGCCGACAAGCTCCTGGACGCGGGCGGCGGTCGGGACATCGCCGAACAGGATACGGTACATGATGGGGGCGACTACGCGATCCATCACTGCATCGACATCGGGGAACGCCTCGCCCCTCTCCTTCGCCCGACCGGCAATCGCCTCGATCTGCTGACGGGTAAAGTTGCAACACTTGTTGGCATTGTCGCCGGTCTGGGCGGAGAGCACGTCGCGGACATATTCACGGCCAGGACCGGAAGACATTTCCTCGGCATATTGCTCGGCCCAGGCCTCCAGATCGCCGGCGCCGGTACCGGTATCGACCGGCTCCATATCGGGGCGGAGGCGCTCCACGGCAACGTCGGCCAGCAATTCCTGCAGATCACCCCAGCGGCGATAGATGGTGGAAGGCGTCACGCCTGCACGCGTCGCGATCAGCGGCACGGTGATCTCTGCACGGCTCATCTCTACAAGGAGGTCACGCACGGCGGCATGCACGGAAGCCTGGACACGCGCGCTTCTGCCACCCGGACGGATATTCTCTTTCACTGCCATTTCGAACCCAACCTTCTCCGCCGTGAAGTGCGCTGCGATCTTTCAGATTCGCCTAGCACGCTTCAGGTCCTTTTACGCAATTCCGGATGCAAAACCGCGGCCAATACTTCAGAAACTTTCATACACCTATAAACGCAAATTATTTGCTTTTAGATTTTGCGCGCCCTAGATAGAGCTAACGCAATGAATTAGCTTTAAGGAGCTTATATATGGTCGCCGCTACCGAATCCATCAAGAATTCGTCGCCCATGGGCTTCCATGCTCTGACGCTTGCCATCTTCTTCGGCGCATCGGCAGCGCCGACGCCTCTCTATCGCATCTATCAGGAAAGCTTTGCCGTTTCTCCCATCCTGATCACCGTGATCTTCGCAGTCTACGCCTTCGCATTGCTCGCAGCCCTGCTGATTGCCGGCTCCATATCCGATCATCTCGGACGGCGGCCCGTCATTTTCGGCGCACTGGTGCTCGAAATCATCGCCATGGCGCTGTTTTCCATTGCCAGCGGGCCGGAATGGCTGATTGCAGCACGTATCGTACAGGGACTTGCGACCGGCATTGCCGGCGCTTCGCTGGGTGCTGCCCTTGTCGATATCGACCGGGCAAAGGGGCAGATCGTCAACTCGCTCGCACCGCTTTCCGGCATGGCGATCGGCGCCATCGGCACCAGCGCGCTGATCCAGTATGGACCCGAGCCACTGCATCTCGTCTATGCCCTGCTGCTTGCCGCCTTTGCCGTGCAAGCCGTTGCGCTGTGGCTGACGCGAGAGACAGGCGGCACGCGGCCCGGTTTCTTCAACTCGCTGAAGCCGACGATTTTCATTCCGCAGCAGGTGAAGAAGCCGCTGTCGCGGGTGACGCCAATCAATATCGCCAACTGGACGCTCGGCGGCTTCTACCTGTCGCTCGTGCCTTCTCTGGTCGCTTCGACCACCGGCAGCCGTGCGCCGCTGACGGGTGGCGCGGTCGTGGCAGCGCTGATGCTGTCGGGCGCAATCGCCGTCTTCTTGCGCCGCAGCCGCAGCCCGAAAGCCAATCTCGTCTTCGGGGTCGCCTCCCAAACATTGGGCATCGCAACGGTCGTTGCGGGCGTGCATCTTGCCAATGTGCCGCTGCTGCTCGTCGGCACGCTTTTGACGGGCGCCGGTTTCGGCACCAATTTCCTCGGCTCGATCGGCACGATCATGCCGCTTGCCAAGCCGGAAGAGCGGGCCGGCCTGCTTTCGGCCTTCTATATTCAGAGCTATCTCGCCTTCAGCCTGCCGGCAATCCTTGCCGGCTTCCTCGTCAAGTCGATCGGCTACGGCATGACCACAGACATCTACGCAACCGCCATCGTCCTCGTCAGCCTTGCCGGGCTGATGGTGATGCGCACGACAAGGGAGACGGCGGCGGCTTAAAGCGTGTCGCGATCCTTCAGATCCGCCACGCTTTAAGCTCTTGTTTTCGAACGTCGTTATCGCAAAATCGCACACATTTTTGCGCGACATGCTATATGCCATCGCAGGATGCGATCAGCGCCAGCCGAGCGCCGGCGCGACATATTTCAGGATCGATTCGATGACGTGGGCATTGTATTCCACGCCAAGCTGGTTGGGGACGGTGAGCAGCAGCGTATCGGCCTCGGCGATCGCCTCGTCCTTCTTAAGCTCCTCGATGAGAGCATCGGGCTCGGCGGCATAGGAACGGCCGAAGATTGCCCTCGTATTCTCGTCGATGAAACCGATCTTGTCCTGCCCTTCATTGCCATAGCCGAAATAGGAACGGTCGCGATCGTTCACCAGTGCGAAGATGCTGCGGCTGACGGAAACGCGCGGCTCGCGCTGATGGCCAGCTTCCTTCCAGGCCTCGCGATAAGCGCGGATCTGCTTGGCCTGCTGGATATGGAAGGCTTCGCCCGTCTCGTCATCCTTCAGCGTCGAACTCTGCAGGTTCATGCCGAGCTTGGCGGCCCAGACGGCCGTAGCGTTCGAGCCTGCGCCCCACCAGATGCGCTCACGCAGGCCTTCGGAATGCGGCTCGAGCCGCAGCAGGCCGGGCGGATTGGGAAACATCGGGCGCGGATTGGGCTCGGCGAAGCCTTCGCCGCGCAGCACTTCCAGGAAGACCTCGGCATGGCGGCGGCCCATATCGGCATCGCTCTGTCCTTCCGGCGGGTTGTAGCCGAAATAGCGCCAGCCATCGATGACCTGCTCAGGCGAGCCTCGGCTGATGCCGAGCTGCAGGCGCCCGCGGGAAATCAGATCGGCCGCGCCGGCATCTTCCGCCATGTAGAGCGGATTTTCGTAGCGCATGTCGATGACGGCCGTGCCGATCTCGATGCGGCTGGTCCGCGCGCCGACGGCCGCGAGCAGCGGGTATGGCGAAGCAAGCTGACGAGCAAAATGATGGACGCGGAAATAGGCGCCGTCCGCGCCAAGTTCTTCAGCGGCGACCGCGAGATCAATCGACTGCAGCAGCGTATCGCCTGCCGAGCGTGTCTGGGATTGCGGCGAGGGCGTCCAATGCCCGAACGAGAGAAAACCGATCTTCTTCATGATTCCATCGCTTAAACTGAAGTGTGCCCTGCACGTTTCTTGTCATGATTCCTGACAGGCATATAGGCGCTCGCAGGAGATTTCTGAACCGGATGACTGATCAAATGCGAAATCGGCGCCGCACAGTTGCAGCACAGAACGCGGCCTATCTGGAAGCCTCCGAAAAACAGGGGGAAAAATTTGTTCCCGGCCACACTCTTAAGACAATTCTTAATTAGTCATATAAATTGCGGTCCGCTAAATTGTGAAGGGAAAGCGATGAATACAGATAGTTTTGAAAAGAAAGCCGACCTGCTGCTGGTCATGGCGAATGCCCATCGACTGCGGATGCTGAAGACACTTGCTGAGCGCGAAGTGGCGGTCAACAACCTCGCCGATATTATCGGAATCAGCCAATCGGCACTCTCCCAACACCTTGCCAAGCTCCGCAGCAGAGACCTCGTCAAGACGCGGCGCGATGCGCAGACGATCTACTACTCGGTCAAATCCGAGAAGGTCCATGTGATCCTTGAAATGCTGAGCGAAATGTTCGACGAGGGCCAGACAACGGATCGCCTGCTGGCAGGTTAGAAGACTTCGTGTCACCTGGCATTCTCCGCCGTCACCAGTTATCTGCCATAGCCTGGCCTGCTGCGTCGGGCATGAATTTTCTTTATTTCTCCACCAGCTTTGCCAGTTGCCCGGCGACCGTGCCCCAGCCGTCATAGAAACCCAATTCTTCATGCGTACTGCGGGTCTCCTTGTCCTTGTGCATGACAAGGGCGTTGTAGTCGGTGCCTTCGGGATGATCGGCGAAGGTGATGATGGCTGTCATGAAGGAGGTTGGCGCAGGGCGCCAGCCGCCAAGGAGCGCATTGGTGAAGACGATGCGGCGACCCTCCTGAATATCCAGGTAGCAGGCACTGAGATGATGCTGGAAGGGACCACCATCTTCACTCATCTCCGTGACGAGAGCACCGCCGGGTTTGACATCCATGGTGGCGACGCGGCAAAGCGCTGGCGCGGGAATCCACCATTTTTCGAATTTTGCCGGGTCGGTCCAGGCGCTCCAAACAGCGGACGGCGGGGCCTTGATGATGCGCGAGAGGGTGAGATCGAGATCAGGATTCACTTTGGTTGGGGCGTTCATTGGGACTTCTCCTCCTTCGATTGGGGCGCAGTAACGAAAGCTTCGAGCCTGTCCTTGCGGGCTTCCCAGATGGCGCGCTGAGCCGACAGCCAGCCGTCGACCATCGCGAAACGCTTCTTTTCCAGCGTGCAAGTACGCACCCTGCCCTGCTTTCTCGTTTCGATCAGGCCTGTCTCTTCCAGAAGGTGGATGTGTTTCATGAAGGACGGCAAGGCCATGTCGAAAGGCTTTGCAAGGTCGCTGATGCTGGCCGGACCGGTGCCTAACCGACCGATGACGGCGCGGCGCGTGGGATCGGCCAGTGCCAGGAAGATGCTGTCGAGTTGATGTGAATAGTAATCCATAAGGCTAAGTATCGGCATCTGATACTTAGCGCAAGAGCTAAGTGTTTTGAGTTGGCTGTTCGTGTGCCTGCAGCAGGATTCTCCGCTCAAGCCCAGCCAGAGATGGAGGGAATGTGAGAGCGGCGCCGCGGCCCTTGCGAGCCGCGGCGCCTCACCAATTATGCAGCCTTATCAGTTGCCGGATAGGGATCGAAGCGGCTGTAGAAGGTTTCGCCCTTGGCAGCCATGTCCTTCAAGAGCGGCGTCGGCTTGAAGTGGTCGCCATAGCTGGAAGCCAGCTTTTTGGCGAGTTCCACGAAGGCCTTTGCACCCATGCCGTCGATGTAGCTCAAAGCACCGCCCGTATAGGGCGCAAAGCCGAAGCCGAGGATGGAGCCGACGTCGGCTTCGCGGGGATCGGTGACGATGCCCTCTTCTATGGTACGGGCGGCTTCGAGCGCGATCGTGACCAGGAAACGCTGCTTCAGGGTGTTGACGTCGATCTCATCCGCCGGCTTCTGCGGATAGAGGGTCTTCAGCTCCGGCCAGAGGAATTTCTTGGCGGGCTTGGCCGGGTATTCGTAGAAGCCCTTGCCGTTCTTGCGGCCGCGGCGGTCGAGCTCATCCACCAGCTTGTCGATGAGAGCAAGGTGGCGTTCGTCGACAGCCTTGGAACCGAGATCGGCGACCGTTGCCTTGAGGATCTTCTGCGAGAGATCGATCGCCACTTCATCATTCAGCGACAGTGGGCCGACCGGCATGCCGGCCATCTTGGCGGCGTTTTCGATCATCGCCGCCGGTACGCCCTCGATCAGCATGTCATAGGCTTCGTGGATATAGCGGAAGACGCAGCGATTGACGAAGAAGCCCCTGACATCGTTGACGACGATGGGCGTCTTCTTGATGGCGGCAACGTAGTCCAGGGCCACGGCGAGCGCCCGGTCACCGGTATTTTTGCCGAGAATGACCTCGGTCAGCATCATCTTTTCGACCGGCGAGAAGAAATGCACGCCGATGAACTGCTCCGGGCGCTTCGAATTTTTGGCAAGGCCCGTGATCGGCAGGGTCGAGGTATTGGAGGCGAAGATCGTCGTTTCCGGGATGACAGCCTCCACCTGTTCGATGACCGCCTTCTTGACGGCGCGGTCCTCGAAGACCGCTTCGATGACGAGATCGGCATCCTTCAGATCCGCATAATCGGCGGAGGGTGTAAGGCGGGCGAGAAGTGCAGCACCCTCTTCCTGCGTAAGACGTCCCTTACCGATGGAATCCTTGACGAGGCCTTCGCCAACACCCCTGCCCTTGGTGGCAGCCTCAATATCGCGGTCGATCAGCACGACCTCGAAACCGGCGGCGGCCGTGACATAGGCGATCGAGGCGCCCATGAAGCCGGCGCCGACGACGCCGACCTTCTTGAGTTCCGTCTTCGGCACACCGGCCGGGCGGCGGGCGCCCTTGTTGAGCTCCTGCATGGAGATGAAGAGCGAGCGGATCATCGAGAAGGCTTCGGTGGTCTGCAGCACCTGCGTGAAATAGCGCTGCTCGATCTTCAGCGCCGTATCGAAGGGAACCTGCAGGCCTTCGTAGACGCATTTCAGGATGGCGAGCGCGCCCGGATAATTGCCTGATGTTTCGCGGCGCAGGATCGCCGGTGCTGCCGGCCAGAGTTGGGCGGCCGCCGGCGTCCAGATGCCGCCGCCCGGCACCTTGAAGCCCTTTTCGTCCCAGGGGGCGACTGGCTTCAGGCCATCCTTGATCATCTGCTTGGCAGCCGGGATCAGCTGATCCGGATCGACCACCTGATGGACGAGGTTCATGGCCTTGGCGCGCGATGCGTTGAGCGACTGGCCAGTCGTCATCATCTGCAAAGCGGATTGGGCATCGGTCAGACGCGAGATGCGCTGCGTGCCGCCGGCGCCGGGGAAGATGCCGACTTTGACCTCCGGCAGGGCGATCTTGACGCTCTTGGCATTGGAGGCGATGCGGCCGTGGCAGGCAAGTGACATTTCCAGCGCGCCACCCATGCAGGTGCCGTTGATGGCGGAGACCCAGGGCTTGCCGCAGGTTTCGAGCTTGCGGAAGAGGCCAGTCATGCGGCCAACCAGATCGAAGAGTTTCTGTGCCGCACCGTCAGGATTTGCGGCTTTCTCCTGCCGGTAGAAAGAGAACATGGACTTGATCATCGACAGATCGGCGCCACCCGAAAAGGAAGACTTGCCGGAGGTGATGACGACGCCCCTGACGGCGCTGTCTGCGACAGTCGCGTCGATGATGGCGTCGAGTTCGTTCATCACCTCTTCGGTGAAGACGTTCATCGACTTGCCGGGCATGTCCCAGGTGACCAGGGCAATACCATCCGCATCGGTCTCGACGGTGAAGTTGGTGTAGCTCATCGTCTCTCTCCCTTAGACTCGTTCTATGACGGTTGCCGTGCCCATGCCGGCGCCGATGCAGAGGGTGACCAGCGCAGTGTTGAGATCGCGGCGTTCCAGCTCGTCCAGCACTGTGCCGAGGATCATGGCGCCGGTTGCGCCGAGCGGATGGCCCATGGCGATTGCGCCGCCATTGACGTTGATCTGGTCATGCTCGATATCGAAGGCCTGCATGTAGCGAAGCACGACGGCGGCGAAGGCCTCGTTCAGCTCGAAGAGGTCGATATCGGCAAGCGTCATGCCCGTGCGCTTCAGGAGCTTTTCGGTGACATCGACGGGGCCGGTCAGCATCAAGGCCGGGTCGGAGCCGATATTGGCGAAGGCCTTGATGCGGGCGCGCGGCTTCAGGCCCATGCTCTCGCCACCGGCTTTGGAACCGAGGAGGACGGCAGCGGCGCCATCGACGATGCCGGAGGAATTGCCGGCATGGTGGACATAGTTGACGCGTTCGACTTCCGGATGGGCCTGGATCGCGACAGCTTCGAAGCCGCCCATTTCGCCCGGCATCTGGAAGGAGGGATTGAGGGAGGCGAGCGCCTGCATATCTGTGCCGGGGCGCATGTGTTCGTCATGAGCAAGGATGGTCAGGCCATTCTGATCCTTGACCGGGATGACGGAATTCTTGAACCAGCCATTGCTCCAGGCATTCGCCGCGCGCTTCTGGCTTTCGACGGCATAGGCGTCGACGTCGTCACGCGAGAAGCCATATTTGGTGGCGATGAGATCGGCCGACACGCCTTGCGGCATGAAATAGGCCGGGAAATTCACCGAGGGGTCCATGAACCAGGCGCCACCGGACATGCCGAGGCCGACGCGCGACATGCTTTCGACGCCGCCGGCGATGATGATATCGTCAGCGCCCTGCGCGATCTTGCCGGCACCGAAATTCACGGCATCGAGGCCGGAGGCGCAGAAGCGGGAGATCTGCATGCCGGGCGCCCTGGTGGAATAACCGGCCTCGAAGGCAGCGGCCTTGGGGATGACGGCACCGGCATCCATGACCGGATCGACACAGCCCATGATGATGTCGTCGACCGTTTCGGTATTCAGGCCGTTGCGGTCGCGGATCGCCTCCAGCGTCTTTGCCGCGAGACGGACGGAGGGCACTTCGTGGAGTGAGCCATCCTTCTTGCCGCGGCCGCGGGGCGTGCGGACGTGATCGTAAATGAAAACCTCGGTCATTGTCTCATCTCCCTGGCGGCGCAGACGCGCCGGTGAAATCTGCGAAGACTACCAGCCCTTCGCTCAAGCTTAGGGCGTTCGGCGCTCGAAACGATTCACTGGATCGTTTCGTCGGCTGCGCCGACCGCTTCTCACCCCCCACCCCTCCCCACAAGGGGGAGGGAGAAATGGCTCAAAAGGCTTCGGCGGCCAGTTCCATCATCGTGTCGGCGCCGGTTTCGATGCGGGCCTTGCGCAATACGGTTTCCGGCATCACGCGCTCCATGAAGAACTTTGCCGTGATCAGCTTGTTCTTCAGATAGTCCTCCCTGGCATCGCCGGCGGCAAGGCGTTCATTGGCGGCTTTCGCCATGCGCGCCCACATATAGCCAAGAACGACGAGGCCGAAGAGGTGCATGTAATCGGTGGAACCGGCACCGGCATTGTCGGGCTTGGCGATGGCATTCTGCATGAACCACATGGTCGCACCCTGCACGTCGTTCAAGCCCTTTTTCAGATGCTTGGTGAAGAAGCTCAGCTGTTCGTCATTGCGGTTTTCTTCGCAGAAATCGCCGATCTCCTTGAAGAGCGCCATGGCGGCGCGGCCGCCGTTCAGCGCCAATTTGCGGCCGACGAGATCGAGCGCCTGGATACCGTTGGCGCCTTCGTAGATCATGGCGATGCGGGCATCGCGGACATACTGGCTCATACCGTGTTCTTCGATATAGCCATGGCCGCCGAAGACCTGTTGAGCCATGACGGCATGGTCGAAGCCCTTGTCGGTCATCACGCCCTTTAGGATCGGCGTCACGAGGCCGAGAATGTCGTCGGCCGTCTGGCGTTCCTTCTCGTCGGTGGCGCGATGGGCGATATCAGACTTGAGCGCGGTCCAGAGCAGGAAGGCGCGGCCGGCCTCGTTGAAGGCGCGGATGGTCATCAGCGAGCGGCGGATATCGGGATGGACGATGATCGGATCAGCCTTTTTGTCCGGCGCCTTCACACCTGACAGCGAGCGGCCCTGGATGCGGTCACGGGCGTAATTGGCGGCGTTCTGATAAGCGATCTCGGAAATGGCAATGCCCTGCAGGCCGACCATCAGGCGGGCCTCGTTCATCATCACGAACATGGCGTTGAGGCCGCGGTTTTCGGCGCCGATCAGGAAGCCGGTCGCTTCGTCGTAGTTCATGACGCAGGTGGCGTTGCCGTGGATGCCCATCTTGTGTTCGACCGCGCCGCAGGAAACGCCATTGCGGACGCCGGTGCCGCTATCGTCGGCGGCCAGAAATTTCGGCACGATGAAGAGCGAGATGCCCTTGGTGCCCTCAGGCGCGCCTTCGATGCGGGCCAGCACCAGGTGGATGATGTTGTCGGCCAGGTCATGCTCGCCGGCGGAGATGAAGATCTTCTGGCCTGATATCCTGTAGCTGCCATCGGCCTGCGGCACTGCCTTGGTGCGCAGCATGCCGAGATCGGTGCCGCAATGCGGCTCGGTGAGGTTCATCGTGCCGGTCCAGCTGCCGTCCACCATCTTCGGCAAGTAGGTGCTCTTCTGCTCGTCAGTGCCGTGGACGAGGATCGCAGCGATAGCGCCCTGCGTCAGACCCGGATACATCATCAGCGACATATTGGCGGCCGAGGTATATTCGCCGACGGCAGCGTGCAACGTGTAGGGCAAGCCCTGGCCGCCGAATTCCTCCGGCACGGCAAGGCCGATCCAGCCGCCTTCGCGATAGGCCTGATAGGCTTGCTTGAAACCTCTCGGCGTCGAGACCGTGCCATCATCGTGGCGCAGGCAGCCTTCCTGATCACCGGAATAATTGAGGGGGAACAGGACTTCTTCGGCCACTTTCGCCGCCTCGCCCAGAATGGCCTCCACCATGTCAGGCGTGGTATCGGCAAAACCCGGGAGATTGTTGTAGCGCTCGAGACCCAGCACATCGTTGAGCACGAAGAGCGTGTCGTTCACCGGGGCCTTGTAGATTGGCATCGTTCGAATTCCTCCAATTCGGCAACCGGATCGCTCCGGCCTTGAGACTCTCTTACAAAATATTGACGTTTGCGTAAACGTCAAATTCCGGATGCGCGCAATTTTGTGAAGTAGGTGGAGAGAGGCAACCATGCAGCGCCATTATCGCTTCAGCGGGAATAGTCCGTTGCTTCTCCGGCTAAGCGCGCTACACTCCTCTTGCGACTTTGGAGAAGCCTGGGAGGAGCTGTTTCATGAAGAGAGCGTGGCCTGCGGAGTTCAATTCCATTTTCGATACGGCGGAGGAAGTGACCATCGAGCCCATAACAGTCGAGCCGGTCAACGGCGAACGGCTTGTTGCGCATGACGAGCCTCCGGTTCTGCGCAAGGCGCTGAGAGTGCGTATTCCCATGGAAACCTACGAACGCATCTGGCCGCTGGCAGAGATGCGGTTCCGGCCGGGAGAAGGTCCCTACGCCGGCAAGGCGGTGATGCTGATCGCCACCAACCCGCACTATCACCCCTGGCACCCTGCCGATGGCGGCAGCGAGGAGAAAGTCAGCGACAGCGGACGGCATTACAAGATCGATTATCTGATCGTGCATTTCCTCTTAGATGAGGTGCGCGAAACCGTAGCAGCCTGAGCATGGATCTCACGGCTTGAAGGTCCAAACCGCTTGAAGGCAGGACAGCTCCCGGAATAGGCTTGCGCAAGCAAAGTCCATTCGGGAGCCATGCCTTGAGCGATTTCGATACCATACGGCGACGCGCCGAAGAGAGAAAAGGCGGAGCCGATGCGCTGAAAGCGATGCTGCCGGCCATGCCTGACTATGAGGCGTTGCGCGCGCTGCCCGACGATCGCATTCTTTCGCAGATGACCCGGCGCATCTTCTACAGCGGCTTCGTGCACAAGGTCATCGACAATAAATGGCCGGGCTTCGAAGAGGCCTTCGATGGTTTCGATCCGGCCGCCCTCAACATCGCTCCCGACGAATATTGGCATGATCTCACAAGCGACGACCGCATCGTCAAGAACGGCGCGAAGATCATGTCAGTGCGCGCCAATGCGGCCTTCGTGCGCGAGCTTGCGAACGAGGCCGGCAGTGCCGGCGCCTTCTTCGCGAACTGGCCGCGCGAAGACCATATCGGCCTGCTCGAAGTGCTGAATAATCGCGGCAACCGGCTGGGCGGCGCGACGGGACAGTATTTCCTGCGCGGCATCGGCCGCGACTGCTTCATCATGACCACTGATGTGCTGGCCTGCCTGCGGGATGCGGGTGTGCCGCTGTCTTCATCCGGAACCGGCAAGAAGGACCAACAGCTGATCCAGCAGACCTTCAACCGCTGGGCCGCGGAAACGGGCCTGCCGCTTGCCTATCTCTCGCGCATCTGCGGGCTTTCGATCGACGCGCCCGAAGAATGAAATATTTCCGTCCGGCGGTTTTTTGACGGGCAGCGACTGCCTACCTCTCCAAAAGGCTCATCCTGAAGGAGAAGATCATGGCCGAGTTTCCCTATCGCAGCGCGCTGATCGTCGGCGCCGGTTCCGGCATTAGCGGCTCGCTTGCCCGCATGCTTTCAGAGCGCGGCGTGAAAGTGGGCCTTGCGGCGCGCAATATCGGCAAGCTCGGGCCGTTGATCGAGGAAACCGGCTCCAAGGCTTTCGCCACCGATGCCTCGCAGCCGGCGGCGGTTTCCGCCCTGTTCGAACGTGTCGACGCTGAGATCGGCGAGCCTGATATCGTAGTCTACAATGCCAGCGGCCGGGTGCGCGGGCCGATTGCCGAACTGGATCCTCTAGAGGTGGAGCAGGCTATCGCCACAAGCGCCTTCGGCGGCTTCCTCGTCACGCAACAGGCGGCCAAACGCATGATCCCGCATGGACGCGGCGCGATCCTGCTGACGGGGGCGACAGCCAGCATCAAGGGCTATGCGCATTCGGCGCCCTTCGCCATGGGCAAATTCGCTCTGCGCGGGCTGGCCCAAAGTGCCGCCCGTGAACTCGGACCGCTCGGCATCCATGTGGCGCATTTCATCATTGACGGCGGGGTACGATCGGCGGTGAGACCCGACCGGGAGGACAAGCCTGACGGTACGCTTTCGCCCGATGCGATCGCGCAGTCCTATATCGACGTGCTGCTGCAGCACCGCAGCGCCTGGTCGCAGGAGGTGGAACTGCGGCCCTGGACGGAAAGTTTCTGATCCTGCCGGTGCGGCATATGCGCTTTCCCGAAGGCGCCGAAACCGGTAGGATCTGACTGGCTTCGAAAGCTTGGGAGGGAACGATGCTGCGCCTGGACCATGTGACGATCGATACCCGCAATGCGCCTGTGATGATGGGCTTTCTCGAGAGCATTCTCGGCGTGAAGGAAGGCTATCGGCCGCCCTTTTCGACGCCCGGCCACTGGCTTTATCTCGACGACCGGCCGGTGATCCATCTCAGCCTGACGGAGCGCGAAGGCGACTTTCCGCCCGGCATCTTCAACCATGTGGCCTTCAGCCTCTTTGAATTCGAACCGGCGCTCGCCCGCATCAAGGCGAGCGGCTATCGCCACGAATATTACGATATTCCGGAAACCGATCTCGGCCAGGTCTTCGTCTATGGCCCCGAAGGCGTGAAGATCGAGCTGCAGTACAAACGGCCGATCTGATGATTTCCATCAGTGGAAATGCGCCGAAAAGGGCAAAAGTTAAAAAATTCTCATCCGGGTTAACGAGTTCTTTACCACCTTTCGTAAAAGGTGCGCGGTGAGCATTGGCGATCTGCATTCCTTTTCTTTGTCTCGCGTTTCAGGAGTGCCGCCAAAACCTATCCAGCTTGAGGAAAGTCTAATTGACTATTTCCTTATGGATGGCGCTCTCCGACGTGTACCCCGGTATGCTTCGGAAAAGGCAATGATCGGGCCCGGACCGGGCAATCGAAGCGAGCAAGAACATGAACGGATCGCGATCACATTCTTCCCGGCATTCCGACAGGACCTCGCTCGACGCGTTGAACCGCACCATCGAAGGGCTGGAAGCGCGGATAGAAGGCCTGATGGGCAGCGGGCGCGAACAGCGGCCCCGCAATCCGACGCCCGAACGCGACCCCTACGCCAGTTCCTATGCGCCGCGCGCAGCCGATCCGCTTGCGGAAATCCGCCAGCGCCAGCGCGCGCTCGACGCTACCAGAGAGACCCGCGAGCGCGCCTATACGCGCGAAGCGGCACCGGCCCTTCTGCGCGAACCGGCTCTCGCGCCTGCCCTGCAGCGCGCTCCGGCGCCGCAGCCGGCGGCACCCGCCTTCCGCGCGTCCGACGACACGATGACTGAAATCGCCCAGGCGCTCGTCAACCTGCGGCAGGATCTGAAGCGCGACATTTCCGAAGGTGTCACGCGCGAGATGAATGCGCTGCGCACGGAACTGCGCGAGATCAAGACCAGCGCGCAGGACCGACATTTCGCCGACGACATCCGCGCCGACATGGGGCGTCTGTCACAGAGCATTGCGCAGCTCAGCAACCGCTCGGCCGGACCGGAGGCTACCGGCCTGCGCAACGACTTCGAGGAACTGCGTTCGCTGATGGACGGGCTAGCGCGCGAAGATTCGATGCGCCACATGGAACAGCGCTGGGACAATGTGGAAAATCGCCTGGCAGAGCTCGACACGGCCGGGCTGCAGGAAGAGCTGGTATCGCTCGCCTACCGGCTTGACGACATCAAGCGGCATCTTGGCGGCATGGGCGAAAGCCCGGCCGTGCAAGCGCTGGAAGACAAGCTCATCACCATCGCTTCCGCCGTCGAGCAGTTCGGCAATCTGATCCAGCCGCACGACCGGATCATGTCCGAACAGTTCGCCGCCATGGATACGCGGCTCGACGAGATCAGCCGCGCGATCGCTGCCAGCGGACGCACTGCCACGGGTTCCGACCCGGCTCTGATGCAGCGGCTGGAAAACCGCCTTTCAGCACTTGGCGATCAGATCGAGCTGATGGGCCGGACCGCCATGAGCCGCCCCAACCCTGCCGACGAGATGGCGGGCCGGCTGGAAGCGCTGACGGCACGCGTTGAAGACCTCGCCAAGACCGAAGCGACTTCGCGTCTCGACGAGCGGCTGGAGCACCTTTCCTATCTGCTCGAACGTACGCAGAAGGTCGCGCCGCAGCCGGACCTGACCGGCACGCTTTCCGACATCTCCCGCAAGATCGATGCGCTGGAAAGCGGCTCGGTCAATGATGCGCTCGCCAAGCGGCTCGACTATCTCGCACGCCGCATCGACGAGATGGAAATCCGCCCTGCCCCAGCGCCTGTTATCGACGACAGCGCTTTTCAGCGGCTCGAAGGGCGGCTCAGCGACATCGCCGCGCGGCTCGAAGAAAGCACGGCAGCTGCGCCGACCGACACGCGCGCGCTGAAGAACCTCGAAGATCAGATCGCCAATCTCTCCGAACTCTTGAGCGCACCACGCGAAGACGCCGAAGTGTCGGCAAATCTCGACCGCCGCATGGGCGCGATCGAAGATTATATCGCGACGAACGACGAATATATCATCGAGGCGGCGCGGCAGGCGGCAGAAGCGGTGGTCGATGCCTATTCGCGCAATGGCGGAACGCAAGGCGCTGCACCTGCGGCAGCCGACATGTCGGCCCTGGCCGCGCTTGCCGAAGATCTGCGGCATCTCGAAGATCTGAGCCGCGACGGCGAAGAGCGCACCCACAAGACCTTCCAAGCCCTGCACGAGACGCTGGTACATATTGCTGACCGGCTGGATACGATGGAAGAGCGGGTTCGCCCGGCCGCCCGGATACCGGCGGCAGAAGTCGATTTCGACGTCGATCCCTACGCATTGGTCGACGCAGGCCGGGAGCCCGCTAAAGCTCCGATGATGCAGGCACCGAAGGCTTCGCCTGTGCTGCACACGGCCGCCATCGCCGAAGAGGCGCCGCCGCGTATGCCGGAAGCGGCGTTGGCCGACAGCACCAGCGCAATCGCCATCGAAGCCACCAGCCAGCCGGAAAAGCCAGTTGTTCCCGCCAAAGGCAGCCTGCTCGCAACCCTTGGCCGCAAGCTTGTGCCATCGCGCAAGACGGAAGCAAAGGCGGTTGCCGAGCGCACGGTCATCGATCCCGCTCCGTCGATCGATCCCGTCGACGTGGTGCCGGCCGAGGCGGCAAACGAACTGCTGGAACCGGGCTCGGGCGCACCTGACGTCAAGAAGATCCTGGAGCGCGTTCGCGCCAGCCAGAACGCCCAGCGCGGCAAGCCGGCCACTGAAAACGATCGGGCGGACTACATCGCCGCTGCGCGCCGCGCCGCGCAGGCTGCCGCCATGGAGATCGACAGCAGCGCAAAGCCTGCAACGCGCGCCGAGCGTCGTTCCGCCAAGCCTGAAAAAGCCGGCAAGGGTGGTGCCTTCTCGCGCTTCCGCCGGCCGATCCTGCTGGCAGTCGGCGCCGTACTGCTCGCCATCATGGCCTTCCCGCTTGCCCGCACACTGACGACGGGCGAAAAGGCCCCGCCGCCGGCTGAAGTCTCGGCTCTGACCGGTGCGACCGAAACGCCGCAGGCCAACATGGCAGCCCCTGCGCCGGTTGCGCCGGAAGCAATCGCGCCGAAAATCGGTGCCCAGGCGCCGGCGATGACGCCGGAGACAACACCTCCCGAGGCGGCCGCTCCTGCAGAGCCGCAAGCTGCGACACCCGACCACCTGACCGACACCACGCCGCTTGACGGCGAAGGAGCCGAATCCTTCGACCAGGCGCCGGCACAGGAGACGTCCAGCTTCGTTCCGAACGCGGCCGCCGCACCGGTGGTAACGACGCTGGCAGCTCCTGCTGCTGCCTCCATCATCATTCCCGACACGATCCAGCCGCAACCGCTCGCCGACGCAGCACGCAACGGCGATGCACTGGCGCTTTTCGAGATCGGTGCGCGTTATACCGAAGGCCGCAACGGCCTTGCCGCCGACCAGAAGCAGGCCGCGAGCTGGTACCAGCTTTCCGCCGACAAGGGCTTTGCGCCGGCGCAATACCGTCTCGGCAGCATGTATGAGAAGGGCAATGGCGTCGGCCGCGACGTGCAGAAGGCCAAGGCCTTCTACGAACAGGCCGCAGCCCAGGGCAATGCTAGCGCCATGCACAATCTCGCCGTACTCTACGCCTCCGGCGCACTCGGTCAGCAGGATTATGCGACGGCCGCCTCGTGGTTCCAGAAGGCGGCCGACCTCGGCATCACCGACAGCCAGTTCAACCTCGCCATCCTCTGTGCCCGCGGCAATGGCGTGCCGGCGGATCTAGAAGAATCCTACAAGTGGTTTGCGATCGCTGCCCGGTCCGGCGACAAGGATGCCGCCCAGAAGCGCGACGAAGTGGCGAATGCCATGAAGCCGGACCAGCTCGAGCGCGCCCGTGCCAAGGCCGACCTCTGGAAGCCGCAGCCACTCGACAACAAGGCGAACGGCGTCGAGATTCCGGACGCATGGGCAAGCGGCGCTGCGCCGAAGACAGCAACCGTCGACATGAAGAAGGCCATCCGCAACATCCAGGCGATCCTCAACAATAATGGCTTCGACGCCGGCCCGCCGGACGGCGAGATGGGCGCCAAGACGGTGACCGCCATCAAGAACTTCCAGAAGTCGATCGGCCAGGAACCGACCGGCAAGGTCAACGACGACACGGTGAAGGCGCTTTTGGAGCGTAACAAACCAGGCGCCAAGGCTATCTGAAATAACCCGGCGGCACTCTGCCGCAGGGCTTTCCGCCTTTTAGGGCCAGCTGTCACAAAACCTGAAAAAAGCCGGATTATGCGGGACATATCGAGGCCCGCATCCGGCTGATCGCGCTTTTTTCCTTCGAAAGCCTCTGGCAACGATTTCACAGTAGGATGCGCCATTCGAACGGGACGTGAGACGGACCGCCGCGGCGGGCGCGGCGACAAGCGGGGTCGGCTGTGACAATCTATCTGCCCATCGCAGAATTGTCGGTGAACATCTTCATCATTCTCGGCATGGGGGCTGCCGTCGGCTTCCTGTCCGGCATGTTCGGCGTCGGTGGCGGCTTCCTGATCACGCCCCTCCTGATCTTCTACAACATCCCCCCGGTCGTCGCCGTCGCGACAGGCGCCAACCAGGTGGTGGCTTCCTCGATATCAGGAGCGATCACGCATTTCCGGCGCGGCACGCTGGATGTGAAGCTCGGCACGGTGCTGCTTGTCGGCGGTCTTTCGGGCGCGACGGTCGGCATCTGGATTTTCTCGCTGCTGCGCTCCATCGGTCAGCTCGACCTCTTCATCTCCCTGCTTTACGTCGTCTTCCTCGGTACGGTCGGCGGGCTGATGCTGTGGGAAAGCGTCAACGCCATGCGCCGTGCGGCCCGTAACGAAGCGCCAGCGCCGCGCCGGCCCGGCCATCAGCACTGGGTGCACAAGCTGCCGCTCAAGGTGCGATTCAAGAAATCGAAGATCTATCTCTCGGTGATCCCGATCGTGACACTCGGATTTTCGATCGGCATCCTCACCTCTGTGATGGGTGTCGGCGGCGGCTTCATCATGGTGCCGGCGATGATCTACCTGCTGCGCATCCCGACCAATGTGGTCGTCGGGACCTCGCTCTTCCAGATCATCTTCGTGACCGCCTACACGACGATCGTGCAGGCGGCGACCAACTATTCCGTCGATATCGTGCTCGCCTTCTTCCTGATGCTCGCCGGCGTCATCGGTGCGCAATATGGCGTGCGCGTCGGCCAGCGGCTGCGTGGCGAACAGTTGCGCGCCCTGCTCGGCCTGCTGGTTCTTGCCGTCGGCCTGCGCCTTGCAGTCGCACTGATCGTGACGCCCGAAGATATCTATTCGGTGGTCATGGGAGCGGGAAACTGATGCTTTGGCGCGTTCTTGCCCTACTGCTCGCACTTTTGCCGCCATCGCTGGCGGCGGCGCAGATGCTGCCCGGACAGGGAACGCAGTCCGAGCGGGAGGGGCTGGAAATCGGTACTTCCACCAGCGAAATCGCCATCACCTCCGATTTCCGCGGTGCAGACCTGACGATTTTCGGTGCGGTGACGAATACCGACGATCTGCTGCTCGCCATCGGCCAGTATGATGTCATCGTGGTTCTGGAAGGCCCGCGCGAGGACGCCACTGTGCGCAAGAAGGAGCGGGTCTTCGGCATCTGGATCAATACCTCGTCAATGACCTTTGCCGACGTACCGCATTCCTATTCGATGTCGAGTTCGCGCTCCATCGACGACATTACGACGCCGCTCGACCTGACCGGAGAGGGTATCGGCATCGACCATATTCCGCTGCGGCCGATCGATTTCGCCGGCAACTTCAACAGTCTCAACGAATTCCGCACCGCCTTCCGGCGTCTGCAGCAGTCGGGCGGGCTTTACGAGCGCGATCCAAGCGGCGTGCGTTTCGTCTCGTCCAACCTCTTCAAGGCAAGCCTGCGGCTGCCGGCCAATATTCCGAACGGCGTGCATACGGTGCGCGCCTATCTGTTCAAGAGCGGGAAGTTCGTGACGCAGAAATCGCAGCCACTGCGCGTCATCAAGACAGGCATCGAGCAGACGATTACCGATGCGGCGCATGAGCAGCCGATTTTCTACGGCTGCTTTGCGGTGCTGCTGGCGGTGCTGACGGGATGGGGCGCCAGCCTGATTTTCCGCAAGGATTGATCGGGCGGAGTTCCGCCATCGGGCGATGACTTTCAAATGGGTTTTCATCAAACGTCCGGGGACGATGGCGTGCCCGGTGGCGGACGCTTGTCCCGATGCCCGCCACTGCCACCATTCAAACTCTCCTGGCTATGACCGCTTGCATTTTGCTATCAGTCGAGCTAGTTTCAAAACCAGTTGTTTATAGCAACTGGTTTTGAAGAGCATGATCCATGGAGGATGAGATGAGGAAGCTTGTTGTCTGGAACCTGATGACGCTGGATGGTTACTTCGAAGGGACGAAGCCGTGGGACATTGAGTTCCACAATCTGGCCTGGGGACCGGAGCTCGAAAAATATGCCGAGCAGTTCGGCGAGGAAGGCGACCTCTTGGTCTTCGGCCGCAAGACCTATGAGGGCATGGCCGCCTATTGGCCGAGCGCGGAGAGCGAAGACAAGATCAAGGCCTATATGAACGGCATCGCCAAGATCGCCGTCTCGCGGACCATGGAAAAGGCGGACTGGAACAACACGCGCGTCGTCAATGATCCGGTATCCGAACTGAAGCGGCTGAAGGAAGAGGATGGCAAGACGATCTTCATCTTCGGCAGCGCCGAACTTGCCGATACCCTGCTGAAGGCGAGGTTGGTGGATGAAATCCGCATCTGCCTCGTGCCCGTCATTCTCGGTCGCGGTAATCCGCATTTCAAGCCTGCGGATGCACAGCAGCCCCTGAAGCTGCTCGACTCGTCTGTGACGAAGAGCGGCGCGGTGATCCTGCGCTACGAGCCCGTCAGGGCAGTCTGATCATTTGCCTTTACCGGCTGCAGCCACCAGGGCTGCGGCTGCTTCGCCTGCTGTTTCCATATAGGTGGGATCGCGATGCAGGAGCACGGCGGCAAAGGAGCCGTCGAGCAGCAGAACGACCTGGCGGGCGAGCTTTGGCGCCTCGACAAGATGCTGCTCCTCGAAAAGAGCTGCGAGCCATTGCTCGACATTCTTCTTATGCGCCGCACCAACCTTGATGGCGGGATGGCCGGGCATATTGGCAAGTTCAGCCGAGGTTCTGAGATAGCCGCAGCCCTTCCATTTCGGATGCCGGGCCGAGCGGGCCAGATTGTCGAAGATACCTTTCACCTTCGCCGCCAGATCCCCATCCGTTTCCGCAAACCAGCGCCGATAGACTGCAAGATTGGGCTGGTCGCGGGTTTCCAGATAGGCGGCGATCAACTCGTCCTTGCTGTCGAAATGATAATAGAGGGTGCGCTTCGTGACATCAGCTTTCTCCGCCACGGCATCGACGCTCACGGCCCGGATGCCTTCGCTGTAGAACAGTTTTGCGGCAGCGGCGATGATGCGTTCGCGTGTGTCGGAAGCGGATTTGACCATGTCGGCAATGTATACCGACTAGTGAGTATCCTCAACATCAGCTGTCGCCTACTGTCCCCCAAGTGCAGGCAAGGGAGAGATATATGCCGGCTGCAGGAAAACCAAGGAAGAGCGACCTTGTACAGGAGGCGGAAGCTGTCGCGATCGGCTGCCGCGACGGGGTGGAACTTCGCGGCCATCTCTGGAGTGCAGTCAGCGACCGCAGCATCGGCAGCGTTATCATCAACCCGGCAACCGGCGTTGCGGCACGCTATTATCATTATTATTCGCGCTTTCTTGCCGAACACGGCTTTGACGTGGTGACCTATGACTATCGCGGCATCGGCCTGTCGCGCCCGGAACGGTTACGCGGCTGCGGCTATCGCTGGCGGGACTGGGGTGAACGGGATTTCGATGCGGCGCTGCTTTTCATGGAAGGCCAGCGGCCCGGCCAGCCGCTTTTCGTCATCGGACACAGTATCGGCGGCTTTCTGCCCGGCCTTTCGGCGCATGCCGACCGCATCACGCGTATGCTTGCGATCGGCGCGCAATATGGGAACTGGCGAGACTATGCCCCCGCGCACCGCTGGCGGCTGCTTCTGAAATGGCATCTTTTCATGCCAGCGGCGACCTTGCTGTTCGGCTATTTTCCGGGGCGTCGTCTCGGCTGGCTCGAGGATCTTCCGAAGAGCGTTGCGCTTGACTGGGCGCTCCAGCGGGGGTGGATCGACCCTCATCCGTCGGCTGCCGAAAGGGCTGGCACGTCGAAGCCCTTTGAGAATTTTCACGCGCCAATCCTGAGCCTCACCGTCACCGATGACGAGATTGCGACCGTCCACGCTATCAGGCGCGGTCTTTCCCATTATCGCAACGCAAAGGTGGAGGAAGTGCTGCTGATGCCTGAAGATCTTGGATTTCCGAAGATCGGGCATTTCGATCTTTTCCACGCGCGCCACGCCGCCGGCTTCTGGCTCGACACTCTGCTCTGGCTGCGGGACGGCACCAATCCCTGGCCTGGTAAAAAGCCGTCGGAACATCTCGTATTCGCATAAAAACCGCTCTTTAACGTTTACGAGTTAGTAATCTCTCGGAAACGAGAGGTTTGTATCATGCGTACTCGTATCGTGCTCGCGGTCATCGGGCTGGCCCTGCTTGCCGGCTGCGCGACAGCGCCCCGCCAGACGAGAAATATCTGCGCCGTCTTCGATCAGAAGGATGGTCTCTTCACAAGCTGGCAGGGTGCTGCGGAGCGTGCGGAGAAGAAATACGGCGTGCCGGTGCCGATCCTGATGGCGACCATGTATGTCGAATCCGGCTTCCAGCCTTATGCGCGGCCGCCGCGCACGAAACTTTTCGGCTTCATTCCCTGGACGCGACCTTCGACGGCCTATGGCTATTCGCAGGCGCTGAACGGAACCTGGGACCACTACCAGTCTGAAACCGGCAACTGGGCCGCAACGCGTACCAACTTCGCCGACGCAATCGATTTCATCGGCTGGTACCACTACAGCAACGCCCAAGCGACGGGTATTCCGCTCAACGACGCCTATGGTCTCTACCTTGCCTATTATTCCGGTCCGACGGGATATAAGCGCGGCGACTGGCGCAACAATGGTCAGCTGCAGCAGACGGCGCAGAAGTTTGCGCGGATGGCCGGGACCTATCAGCAGCAGTTGCAGGGGTGTAATTGAGGTTTCGCCAACTCAGCCCCGCAAATTGCCGTACCGGACCGAATAGATCCTGTCACGCCCGAGCAGATGAGCGATCAGCGACGCCTTGTCGAAGAGGTCCTTCATGGCCTTGTGGCCGAGGTCGATACCACCGCTCATGACGCCGAAGGCGGGCATCAGCAAGCGGGCGCCGTCCGTGGCGAAGCAGGGACGACGAACGGATTTTTCGCGACGGCGGACGGTAGCTGCGGGATGCAGATGGCCGGCGATCTCGCCCTTCTGCAGACCGTCGCGTGGCTCGTGGCGGAAGGTCAGGCCGGCATAATAGAGCTCGTCGGAACAGGTGCCCGGCAGGTCGACCGTACCGTCAGGGTCGTGATTGCCGTTGATCCAGATCCATTCGCGGCCGCGGGCCATTTCGACGATCAGCGTGCGGAAGGCATCCGGCAGATGCTCGGAGCCGGCGCGGTCGTGAAAATTGTCGCCAAGCGAAATGACGAGTTTCGGGTCGTAGCGGGAGATGACGGCGGCGAGCACAGTGAGCGTCGCCAGCGTATCGTAGGGCGGCAGCATCATGCCGCGGCGGGCAAAGGCCGCCCCTTTTTCCAGATGCAGATCGGAGACGACGAGAATGCCGGCATCCGGCAGATAGAGCGCGCCGAGCGGATCGCAGACGGCGGCAACACCGTGAATGGCGGTTTCGACGCCCGGTATTGCGGCAAGGCCAGTCATGTCGCGCGCGAGCGCAAGGCGGTTCATCACTCTCGTATTCCCAATAAATTCAGGCCATAGCCTCGGCGATCAGATCGTCGGCGGCTTCGGCAAGCAGCGCATCGTGGGCCTGGCCCGGCACCGATTCCTTGCCGATTTCCAGCATGACCGGCACGGCGAGCGGCGAAATATGATCCAGCGCCCGATGGGTGATGTGGCCCTTGATTCGTCTCAGCATATCGCCAAGCCGGGAAATATCCAAAAGGCCGGTCGCCGCATCCTGTCGCGTCGCCTGCAGCAGGATGTGGTCGGGCTCATGGGTTCGGAGCACATCATAGATCAGGTCGGCGGAGACGGTGATCTGCCGGCCGGTCTTTTCCTTTCCCGGATGGCGCCGCTCGATCAAGCCTGCGATCACGGCACAATTGCGGAAGGTGCGCTTCAGAAGGAAGGATTCATTCAGCCAGGATTCCAGATCATCGCCCAGCATGTCCTCATCGAAGAGATCAGAAAGACTGAGGCGGCCGTTGGCGATCATCAGACCGAGATCTTCAAGCCCCCATATGGCGAGAGAATAGTCTGTGGCGACAAAACCGAGGGGTTTTGCGCCTGTCCTGTCCAGACGGCGGGTAAGCAGCATGCCGAGGGTCTGGTGTGCGAGCCGCCCTTCGAAGGGATAGATGACCATGTAACCGCGGCTGCCGCGCGGGAAGGTCTCGATCAACAGCTCGTCGCGTTTCGGCAGGAGAGATTTTTCTTTCTGCAGCGAGAGCCAGTCTCGCACCTGATCCGGCAGGCGGTGCCAGCGATCGGGATCGTCGAGCATCGAGCGGACCTGATCGGCGAGATAGGTCGAGAGCGGAAACTTGCCGCCGGCATAGGAGGGGATTTTCGGATCGAAGGAATAGGCTTGGCTCACCATCGCCTCGTTTTCCCGGATGCCTTCGAAGCGGAGCACCTTGCCGGAGAAGATGAACGTATCGCCGGGGGCGAGCTGTTCGAGGAAATATTCCTCGACCTTGCCGAGCACGGCACCCGGACGGCCGAGCCTGCCGCCCTCGCCGCGTTTGGCCATGCGGATGTTCAGCATCGGATCCTCGACAATGGTGCCGAGGTTCAGGCGATATTGCTGTGCCACCTGCGGATTGGAGACGCGCCAGCGGCCTTCCTTGGTCTTGCGGATGCGGGCATAACGCTCATAGGTGCGCAGAGCGTAACCACCGGTCGCGACGAAATCGACGACACGCTCGAATGTCTCCCAGGCAAGATCGGCATAAGGCGAGGCGCTGGTGATCTCATCATAGAGTTCCAGCATGTTGAAGGGTTCGGCACAGGCCATGCCGAGCACGTGCTGGGCAAGCACATCGAGCCCACCGCGCCCGACGGGCGGCGTATCCTGCGCACCGATGTAATTCGCATCGAGCGCTGCCTGGCACTCCATGACCTCGAAGCGATTGGCGGGGACGAGGATTGCCTTCGACGGCTCGTCCATGCGGTGATTGGCGCGACCGATGCGCTGAGCAAGACGCGAAGCACCTTTCGGCGCGCCGACATGAATGACCAGATCGACATCACCCCAGTCTATGCCAAGGTCGAGGGTCGATGTGGCGACGACGGCCCGCAGCCGGTTGGCGGCCATGGCGGCTTCGACCTTGCGGCGCTGGGCGACATCCAGCGAACCATGATGGAGCGCGATCGGCAGGTTTTCCTCGTTGACCGTCCAGAGCTCCTGAAAGAGCATTTCGGCCTGCGAGCGGGTATTGACGAAGAGCAGCGTCGTCTGGTGGTCGATCAGCTGCCGGTAGACATCCGGGATCGCATATTTGGCGGCATGGCCAGACCAGGGGATGCGCTCCTCGGTATCGAGAATGGAGATATTGGGCTTGGCGCCGCCTTCGACGAGTACGAGGCCGGCATGGTTTTCCCTGCCCTCCTGCTGCGCCACCAGCCATTTCTGCAGATCCAGGGGCTCGGCCACGGTGGCGGAGAGGCCGATGGTCTTCAGATTGGGCGCAAGCCGGCGCAGCCGAGCAAGGCCGAGCGAGAGCATATGGCCGCGCTTCGAGGTGACGAGCGAATGCAGCTCGTCGAAGATGACATATTTCAAATCCTTGAAGAAGCGTTCGGCTTCCCGGTTTGCGAGCAGCAGCGCAACCTGTTCCGGCGTCGTCAGCAATATGTCGGGCGGGTTGAGCTTCTGGCGCTGGCGCTTGGCGTTCGGCGTGTCACCGGTGCGGTTCTCGATCGAGATCGGCAAGCCCATCTCGGTGACGGGCTTCATGAGATTACGCTCGATATCAACGGCCAGCGCCTTCAGCGGTGAAACGTAGAGCGTGTGGATGCCGGTGAAGGCCGAGCCGGGCGGGATCTTGCCGCGGCGCGTGAGGTCGGTCAGCGACGGCAGAAAGCCGGCGAGCGTCTTGCCGGCGCCGGTTGGCGCAATGAGCAGCGTGCTCTCGCCGGCCTCAGTGCGGGCCAGCAATTCAAGCTGGTGGGCGCGCGGGCGCCAGCCCTTTTCCGCAAACCAGCGGAGGAAGGGTGTAGGCAAGGCAAGGCTGGTTTCGGCATCGATCTGATCCACGGGGCAAATGTAGTTCAAACGCGGACGAATAGAAGCGGTATTGACTCCTCCGCATAATCGTGGATAAATAATATCCATGATTAAAGGAGATCGGCCGTGAAGCTTGGTGACGGCGTCGAACAGAGCATTCATTGCACGGCGGTACTATCGGGGCTTTCGGCGGGCGGCGTGCTATCGGCCGCAGCCCTCGCCGAATATCACGGCGTATCGACGAGCTATCTGCTGAAGCACCTGCAGGCGCTTTCGGGAGCCGGAATTCTGGAGACAGTGCCGGGGCCGAAGGGCGGTTACCGGCTGGCGAAGAAGCCGGAAGACATTTCGCTGCTCGATATCGTGCTTGCGGTCGAAGGACCGGCGCCTGCCTTCCGATGCGCCGAGATCCGCCAGCGCGGACCGAATCCGCTGCCGCAGCGCTATTTCACCAAACCCTGCCAGGTCACGGCGGCAATGCTCAGAGCCGAGCGCGCCTATCGCGCCGAACTCGCGAGCACCAGCATCGCCGACATTCTGTCCGAACTTTCCGCAGACGATGACGGCGGGATCGCCGCCAGAGGCTGCGCCTTCATGGACATGCATGAAAGAAAAGTGGCTCGCTGAGCCCCTGACACAAAACCCAACCCAAGGAGAAATACCATGCAAGCACGTTTCAACTTCGGCAAAGCCGCTCCGGATGCCTATAAGGCTGTCGTCGCTCTGGAGCAGTATGTGCAGGAATCCGGACTGGATAAGCGCTTCATTCACCTGATCAAGCTTCGTGCATCGCAGATCAATGGCTGCGCCTATTGCGTCGACATGCACGTGAAGGAAGCGCGCCATCACGGGCTTTCCGAACAGTGGATCAACCTGCTGTGCGTATGGCGGGAATCGCCGGTCTACGACGCCCGTGAACGCGCGCTGCTCGGCTGGGTCGATGCGGTGACGAAGATTGCTGAGACCGGTGCGCCGGATGCCGATTACGAAGCCCTGAAGGCGCATTTCTCCGAAGAGGAAATGACCAAGATCACGGTTGCGATCGGCACGATCAATATCTGGAACCGGCTTGCCGTCGGCTTCCGCAGCCAGCATCCGATCGATGCGCCACAGAAGGCAGCCTGATACCTCTTTGCTGACAAGGGGCTTTGTCCCGGTGACCGACCCGAGAGATCGGGTCGGTTGAATAATTCATCGTCTGTGGTGCGTATCGGACCTCACGGCAACGGCTTCAGGCAATTTGCCCGAGAGGTCCATGCTGTTGAATATGTCGCGAACGACCTTGGCGATTTCCTTTGCGGAAGAGCCTTTGGCGTATTCTTCCTGCATGCGGCGTCTGACAAGCTTTTCCAGATCTGACATAGCTCACCTCATCATATCCGGCGCGAGGAGAAGTGTCGCGCCAGGACCGATCACGGGCAAGTTACGTTTTGTTTAGAATGGCTTACCGATTTGTAACGTTGAGTCTTTCCTGGTCAGATTGACCAGGAAAACTCTAGAGAGCGATGTAGCGGTCGGCCCTGTGATTGATCACGACGAACAGATTGAGCACGACGGCACCGAGCACGGAATAGAAGACGACCGACGGCGTGGTGACGAAGAAGGCGGCAGCCAGAACGCACATGTCGATGGCGAGCTGCACGAGGCCGGCGCGGATGCCGAAACGCTCCTGCATGTAGATGCCGAGAATGCCGACGCCACCGAGGCTGGCGCGATGGCGATAGAGCGCCAGAAGGCCGTAGCCAAGCAGCAGACCACCAAGGAGAGCGGCCCAGGCCGGATGAATGGTGGCGATCTCCATGACCTTCGGCTGCAGGCTTGTGAGCATTGAGGTCAGGCCGATGGCTATGAAGGTCTTGATCGTGAAGGCCGTGCCGAGGCGCTTCCAGGAGAGATAGAAGAAGGGCAGGTTCAACAGGAAGAAGGCGAGGCCGAAATTCACGCCGAAAGCGTAGTGCAGCAGGAAGGCAATGCCGGCGGTGCTGCCGGTGAGAAGCCCGGCGCTGGCGAGCACATAAAGGCCGAGCGCAGACACGAGGCTGCCGGAAAATATGCCCTGCACATCCTCGACCGGCGTGTGGCGCGTCGCAGTGGTGTTCCAGAAGCCGAGGGCACTGATGAGCTGGCTCATGACGCGATCTCCGATAGCGGCTGCTCCGGGCCGGCCGGAGGAAGAGAAAATGTAAGGTGGATGCAGTGCGTGCCGCGCTTTGGGGGGGCGCGTCGCTTCTCGCGGAATGGCCGGATTATCAGGCCTTACAAGGTTGCACGCAAGCGAAATACGTAAGCAATGCTGACCTATTTTAAAATCGCAAGAAATATGCGTTCAGGCAGCCTTGCGCGTAAGGAACAGAATGCCGGAAACCGGTTTACCGCCATCTTTGCGAATGGTGGTTTTGACGATGTCGAGGATTTCGAGACCGCGCGCCGCTGCAAGCCCTTCGACATAGGTTTGCGAGTGGGCATAACGCAGTGACGGGGCCAGGCTGAAGCCATCGCCTTCGCCGCCATCCTCGACCGAAAAGACAAAATCGGCGCCCGCCACGGCGAGGTCGTCGACGATCGCAAAGATGCTTTCCAGATTGCCGAGATACATCAGCACATCGGCGGCGGTGACGAGATCGGCGCGGTGCCGCCCGCCATCGGCAAAGAGACCGGAGGCTTCGGGCGCCAACGACAGGTCTGCCTGGGCGAGATGGTCGTAGATATGCTTTTCGGCAGCCTTCGCCAGCATGTTCTGCGACAGGTCGAAGCCTTCGAGTTCTGTGACCTGGGCGCGGATTTCAGGGCCGAGCAGGCCCGTACCGCAGCCGAGATCGACGGCACGCCGATAGTGCCTTCCAGTCGATGCGACGAGCGCCGCAAGTTTCTGCGGAACGGAATAGTCCAGCTTCTCGACGAGCGAAGTCTCGAAACGATCGGCATAATCGTCGAAGAGACGCTCGACATAGCGGCTTGGCGGCTGGGCTGGCATCTCTGTGTCGCCGAGCAAGGCGAGTTTCAGGCCTGCGCCGAAAATGTCCTCAGGGTCGAGTTCCAACGTGCGGCGATAGGCTTCGACGGCAGTATCCGCACTGCCCGCCTTCTCGCGATAGGTGGCGAGGCGATACCAGCCTGCCGCCCAGGCGGGCGCGAGTTCCAGCGCCTGTTCCATCAGCTCGGCCGCCGCTTCCGCATCGCCGCCCTCGGCGAGCATCTTCGCGTAATCGGCACGGCGGTCGGCGATGACATCTCCGGAGGAAAGCTGGCTTGGCTGCATGATTGGACCCTTTGGCTGGCGGCATTTGGCTTCGGCCACAAAAAAACTCAAGTCCTATTTCAGAGGCGGTGCTGTCTTGGCGGAAAAGGCTTGCGGGCGAATCGCCGTGACCGTATCTCAAGGCAAACAGGAGATGGCGCATGTCCGATCAGGTGAACAGGTTCCTCGGCGATTCCATTGGCCGTACGATCATCAAACTTTTGGTGGTGTCGCTGGTCGTCGGCTTCGTCATGGCCATCTTCGGGCTGACCCCCTGGGAACTTATCTACAACTTCCGTGATTTCGTGGTGCATCTCTGGCGGCAGGGCTTCTCTGCGCTCGGCCGCGTCGGCGACTATCTGATCCTGGGGGCGACCATCGTCATCCCGATCTTCATCATCATCCGTCTTTTCAGCTATCGTAAATAACATGAGCTCAATCATCCTTTCGCGCCGCGGTCTGCTGCAGCTTTCGGGCCTCGCACTGGTGGCCGGCATTGCCGGCTGCACGACGACCCCGAAAATGGCGAGCACGCCATCCGATGCCACGGACCAGACGGCTTCTGCATTGCCGCTCGTCAACCAGCTTCGCGCCAAGAACGGTCTGCCGCCGCTCAGCGTCGATCCGCATGCCAGTGCCGCCGCGATCTTCCAGGCCAAGCGCATGGCAAGTGCTGGCAGGATGAAGCATCTGATGGGCATGACGGACAGTTTCGGCGCCCGCGTCAAGGCGAGCGGCGTTGCCCTGCCGGCCGCCGAAAACATCGCTTCGGGCCAGCAGAGCGTCGATGCGGTCGTCACGGCCTGGATCAACTCTCCCCACCATCTGGAAAATATGCTCGGGCGCTATAGCGGTCTTGGCGTTGCCGTTGCACATAATACGTCTTCGAAGAATCTGCCCTATTGGGCAATGGTGCTTTCCAGTTGAGGCGAACCCGCCTCTTTCCCAAGAGGCGGATATGGATACCGGCAGACCCAGAAACGCATTGGCATTCGACGTGACGCACCGGCTGGTGCTGTCGATCGCCATTCCGATGACGCTCGGCTTCATGACCACGCCGCTGCTCGGCATCACCAATACCGCCGTGGTCGGCCATATGGGCGATCCGGAAGCGCTGGCGGGGCTCGCCATCGGCGCCATGCTGTTCGACCTCATCATGGGCAGCTTCAATTTCCTGCGCGCCTCGACCACCGGCCTGACGGCACAGGCGCTCGGGCGGCGCGATGCGCATGAGCAACAGGCTGTCTTCTGGCGGGCGATCGTCTCGGCGCTCGGTTCCGGTCTCGTACTTCTGGTGCTGTCGCCGCTGTTGATTCTTGTTGGACTGAAGCTCATGGGGGCCGAGGGACGGATTGCCGAGGCGACCAGCACCTATTTCTCGATCCGCATTCTCGCCGCGCCGGCGGCGCTTGCCAATTACGCCCTTCTCGGCTTCGTCCTCGGCCGCGGTCAGGGTCGGACAGGGCTGCTGCTGCAGGCGCTGATCAACGGCATCAACATCCTGCTTTCCATCTATCTCGGGCTTTCGCTCGACTGGGGCGTTTCAGGCGTCGCCTGGGGCACGATGGCGGGTGAAACGGCAGGGGCGCTTGCCGGTCTTTTCATCGTGCTGCGCGGTTTCGATGGGGCGTATCGGCCAACCCGGATGGAAGTGTTTTCGCGGAGCAAGCTCGCCGAGCTGTTCGCGCTGAACCGCGACATCCTGATCCGCACCTTCGTGCTGATTGGCTCATTCGCGATCATGACCCGCATCGGCACCAGCTTCGGCGCCATAACACTGGCGGCCAACGCGGTGCTGATGAACTTCTTCCTCCTGTCGGGCTATTATCTCGACGGTCTTGCTAATGCCGCCGAGCAGATCACCGGCCGGGCGATCGGCGCGCAATACCGGCCGGCATTCGACCGCGGTTTGAGGCTCACGACGCTGTGGTCCTTCGGACTGGCGGCGATCATTTCCGCCTTCTTCTATTTCGCCGGCCCCTCTCTGATCTCCGGGCTGACCAGTTCGCCGGAGGTCCAGGCAGCGGCCGAAACCTATATGCCCTGGGCGGCGGTGACGGGGCTGACAGGTGCGCTTGCCTTCCTGATGGACGGCGTCTTCATCGGCGCGACATGGTCCGCCGACATGCGCAACCGGATGCTGATGTCCTTTGCAGGATATCTCGCGATGCTCGCCGTCTTCGTGCCGCTGTTCGGCAATCACGGCCTATGGCTCGCGATGAATGCCTTCCTGTTGTTTCGCGGTTTCTTCCTGGCGGTGCTGATCAAGCCGCGGGCGGCTCAGACGTTCCGTGCCGCCCAGTAATCGGCGCTGATATCCCTGAGATCGCGGATCGAGGCAACCTTTTCGCGATCGAGCAGCTTCGACAGGCCGCGAACGATGGTGCCAGGCAGGCCCGGTCCCTCATAGATCATGCAGGAATAGAGCTGCACGAGATCGGCCCCTGCCCTGACCTTTTCCAGCGCCGTTTCGGCCGAGGAAACGCCGCCGACGCCGATGATCGGCAGGGCCGGACCGACGCGCTTACGCATCTTGGCGAGCACAGCGGTGGATTTCTCGAAGAGCGGTGCGCCGGAAAGGCCTCCGGCCTCCTTCGCCTGGAGCTGATCCTTCAAGCCGTCGCGCGATAGCGTCGTGTTCGAGACGATAAGGCCATCCAGCGCATGCGAGAGAGCTTCGGCGGCGATATCATCCATACCTTCTTCGGTAAGATCCGGAGCGATCTTCAGGAAGACCGGGATTTTTCGGCCGGTCTTTTCAGCTTCTTCGTCGCGTGCCGTCAGCACGGCCGACAAGAGAGCCGCGAGGCTTTCGCGTGCCTGCAGATCGCGCAGGCCCGGCGTGTTGGGCGAGGAAATATTGGCGGTGAAATAGCGGGCGACCGAATAAAAGCGGCGGATGCCGGCGACATAATCGGCGATACGGTCCTCGCTGTCCTTGTTGGCACCGATATTGACGCCGATAATGCCGGCGCGACCGATCTGCGAGAGACGGCGGAGGGCCGCTTCATGGCCTTCATTGTTGAAGCCGAGGCGGTTGATGACGCCTTCATCTTCCACCAGGCGGAAGATGCGCGGGCGCGGATTGCCCGATTGCGGCTTCGGTGTAACGGTGCCGATCTCGGTAAAGCCGAAGCCGAGTTTCAGCAGTGCCTCCGGCACTTCCGCGCTCTTGTCATAGCCTGCCGCCATACCGAGCGGATTGGCAAAGTCGAGACCGGCAACGGTCTGGCGCAGGCGCGGGTCCGGGGCAATACGGCAGGCGGGCACGACGCCCGATTTCAGCGCGGCGATCGACATGCCATGCGCGGTTTCGGGATCGAAGAGGAAGAGGCCGCGGCGGGCGATGCGCTTGAAAGGATCGATCACGGGGCAAGCTCCGGGAAGATGTGAAGCCCGGCACCGTCGAGCGGCAAAGGCGCTTCCCAGAGTACGGCCGAAAGCGGCAGATCGGCATAAAGATGCGGGAAGAGAGCGCCGCCCCGCGAGGGTTCGAAGACCAGCTTGTCACCGAAATTGCGACCGTCGATGGCGACGAGGACAAGGCCCGTCTGGCCGGCAAAATGCAGGGCAGCCGTCTGCCTGACCTGGTCTGCCGTCGAGAAATGGATGAAGCCGTCCTTGATATCGATGCCGGCGCCATGAAAAACGCCGGTTTGTCTGGCTTCCTGCCAGAGCACCTCCGGCACGATCTTGTAAAGGGTCGGTGTCGCGGTCATGATGATCCCGTTCGCTTACCTTGTTGAGAGGGGCTGGCCTTCCTGATGAGGGCTTTGCCCCAAAGAGACGGCGATGTCCACGCCCGCGGGCGCAAAAACGGACAGGCACCACGCTTTGCGGAGGATGAGACGATGAAGGCATTTGCAATCATGCTTGCCGCCGGTCTTCTGCCGCTTGCGGCACTGGCGGCGGAGCCAGATGCAGCCCGCTTCCAACTCGAGCGCAGCGGCGACCATTTCGTGCGCCTCGACCGGCAGACGGGGGCGATGTCGCTCTGCACCGAAAAAGACGGCGCGCTGGTCTGCCGCATGGCTGCCGATGAACGCGCCGCCTATGAGGACGAACTCGACCGGCTTGCCGACCGTGTGGGCGCGCTGGAGAAGAATACGGCCGCCCGGCCCGCCTTGCCGACGGATGCTGAAGTCGACCGCTCGATCGGCATCATGGAGCGGATGATGCGCAGTTTCATGGGTATAGTTCGGGAATTCCAGGCGGAAGACGGGGCCAATCCCCTTCCGCAGCGGAGTTGATCTGGTTATATTCATATAAGTAGGGAGTCATGTTCGTGCGGGGGAGCGGGACAGGGCTGACGGGATCGAGCTCTTGGGAGGGAGTTTTCGATGCAGGAACAGACCATCATCATCGCTGACGACCACCCGCTTTTCCGCGACGCGTTGCGGCAGGCGGTGACCGGCATGGAAGGACGGCAGGCAATCGTCGAAGCCGGAGATTTCTCCGCGGCAAGAACGGCTGCGGGCGAGCACCCGGATGCGGACCTGATGCTGCTCGATCTTGCCATGCCTGGAGTAAGCGGTTTTTCCGGCCTGATGGCGCTGCGCTCCGAATTCGTCAGCCTGCCGATCGTCATCATCTCGGCGACCGATGACACCACGACGATCCGCCGGGCGCTGGAGCTCGGCGCTTCCGGCTTCATCTCGAAATCCTCAGGTATCGAGGATATCCGCCGCGGCATCCTGACAGTGCTCGCGGGCGACATTGCCACGCCGGAGAGCTATCGCGACGGACAGGAACAGGACCCGGATGTCGCCGACCTCATCCATCGCCTGCATACGCTGACACCGCAGCAGAGCCGGGTGCTGACCATGCTCGGCGAAGGACTCCTAAACAAGCAGATCGCCTATGAGCTCGGCGTTTCCGAAGCGACGATCAAGGCGCATGTCTCGGCAATACTCCTGAAGCTCAACGTCGACAGCCGCACGCAGGCGGTCATCCAGCTCGGCAAGATCAATATGGCGATGGTTGCTTGAGCCTGCGTGTCCGCGGGACAGGATTTTATTCCTCATTTTCACTTTACTCAAGGAAGTGCCTCGGTTAATCTGCCGGCGATAGAAAGCGGCCGGATGGACCGCGGAACCGGACGCATATGCTGTCACATGACCAGATCTGGGGAGCGATCGACAGGCTTGCCGAAGGGCATGACCTGACGCCGTCCGGTCTTGCGCGGCGGGCGGGTCTCGATCCGACCTCCTTCAACAAATCCAAACGACTCTCGGCAGACGGGCGCCTGCGCTGGCCTTCCACGGAATCCATCGCCAAGGTGCTGGAAGCGACGGGGGCGAGCATGGAGCAGTTCCTCGGCTTCATGCGGCCAGCAGGTGCTGCCGCCGCCAGCCTGCCGGACAGTATTTTTGCCTCGCAGGGAAGCTCCATTCCCCTGCTCGGCTTTGCGCAGGCGGGCGCTGGCGGCTTTTTCGACGATGGCGGTTTTCCTGCGGGCCAAGGCTGGGACGTGGTGGAATTTCCGGCTGGCCCGTCGCAGAAGGCTGGCGTCTATGCACTCGAGGTACAGGGCGAAAGCATGATGCCGCTCTATCGCGACGGCGATGTGCTGATCGTGGAGCCCGGTGCGCAGGTGCGCCGCAACGACCGCGTCGTCGTCAAGACACGCGAGGGCGAGGTCATGGCCAAGGTGCTCCTACGCCAGAGCCCGCGCTCCATCGAATTGCTGTCGCTCAATCCCGAACACCCCAACCGGACGATCGAGCTTTCTGACATCGAATGGATTGCCCGTATCATCTGGGCCAGCCAATAGGAAAATAATCATGCGCCCTGCAGCCTTCATCACAGGTATCGCGGGGATGGCGACTGTGGTTGGTCTGCTCTTGGCCGGGCAAGCGCGGCTCAATGGAGGCGAGGGCTTGTCATCTAACGCCGAAGCCGGAAGCGTAGCCGCGGCGCTGCCCGATGCGACCGCCAATGTGGCAAAACCGCCTGTAACGCTCACGGACGAAGATGCTGAATTGATCGCTCGGGCAACGGAGCCTGCGCCAACCGAGCCGGCAGCGGCTCCATCCGAAAACGCGGCAGGGGCCTCTTCCGAAAATGCGCCGGCGGATGCAACGGCGCAAAGCGCTCTTGCGCCGACCGAGACGCCATTAACCGCACCTGCTGGAAAGGACAGCGTGGAACTGCTGCGTCCGACAGTGGAAAGCGCTGGCCTTATCTCCTTCGGCAAACGCCGGCTGCAGATTGCCAATGTCATCGAGACGCCCGCCGACAAGAGCTGCGGCTCGGATGGCAAACAGTGGCCGTGCGGCATGATGGCGAAGACGGCGCTGCGGCTTTACCTGCGCAACCGCACGATCGATTGCGACCTGCCTTCCGATGCGTGGGAGGACATGGCGAGTGCGGCCTGCCGGCTGGGGCAGCAGGATATCGGCACATGGCTGGTTGAAAACGGCTGGACGGAGGCGCAGCCAGGCTCACCGCTTGCCGCTGCCGGCGAAAAAGCAAAGCAGGCAAAGCAAGGCATTCACGGCGAGGATCCGCGCCGCAGGCCGGCGGCTGCGCCCCGGCCCGAAACCGTCGCTCCCTTGTAATAGAGACCGCCAATTCCTAATCTCCGCTCATCGAAGAGGGAATCAGACATGAACAAGCCGCTTTCCGCCCATGACGCGCTGATCTATGTGATGGTGATGGCATCCGCCGTCGACAGCACCATGAACGACCGGGAAATGGAGAGGATCGGTCAGCTCATCGGCTTCCTGCCGGTTTTCCGCGATTTCGACGACGACAATCTGATTTCCATCGCCCGCGACTGCGCCTCGCTACTGGCCGGTCCGGAAGGGCTTGACGTCGTGCTGGAGACCGTTCGCGATACGCTGCCTGCCCGTCTCTATGACACGGCCTATGCACTGGCGGTCGAAGTCGCCTCGGCCGACCTTTCCGTCAAGGCTGAAGAACTGCGGCTGCTCAGCCTGCTGCGCGACCGTCTCGGCCTCGACAAGCTGACCTGCGCCGCTATCGAACGCAGCGCGATCGCCCGCTTCCGCAAGGGTTAAAGCATGTCGCGCAAAAGTGTGCAGCGGTTTTGCGATAACGACATGCGAAAACAGGAACCTAAAGCGCGGCAAGCGAATCTTGGAGATCGCGACGCGCTTTAGTAGAGCCCGTAGGGGAAATAACGCAGATAGATTTCCTGCAGGCGGCCATTGCGCGAGAGCGTTGCCAGCGCATGGTCGATCGCTGCGGTCAGCACGCTGTCGTTCTGGCGCAGCATGATCGTCATTCCCTCGCCCAGGAAATGTTCCGACATATAGGGGCCGTCGAACAGGGCGCAGCATTTGTCCGAAGCTGACGAAGCGACCCAGAAGGAAAGCTGCAGCGCATCGGCAAAGGCAGCATCGATCTTGTGTTCCTTCAAGGCCGTCAGCAGCGCTTCCTTATTGTCGAAGGGCTGAGCCTTGATGGCGGGGAAGAAGGCGGCAAGCATCGCCTCATGCACGGTGCCCTTGACGACGCCGACGGAATGGCCCGCGAGACCGGCAGCCGTCGTTCCGGTCACGGAGGTGCCCACGTTGCGAACGAAGCGGGCCGGCAGCATCAGATAAGGGCGGGAGAAGAGGAACTCGCGGCGCAGCTCGGGCGTGACGGCAAGGCCGGCAATGACGGCGTCGCCCTGTAAGCCGGCGAGCGCCTTCTGCACGTCGGCAAAGGGCAGCGCCTGGATCTGGCACTTGTCGGCGATCTCCAGCTCGGTGCAGATCTCGCGGGCGAGATCGACGTTGAAGCCGGAGAGCTTGCCGTTCTGGTCGGTGAAATTGAAGGGCGGGAAGTCCACCGAGGTCAGGAAACGCAGGCGCACGAGCGAGGAGAGATCGGGCTTAGCCAGACGCTCGCGGGAATCGAAAAGCAGCGGCACGGACAGGCCCGATTGCTGCGCAAAAGAAGAAAAAGCCGAAAACAGTAGAACCGAAAACAGGCAAAGGATGAAAATCCCTCTGGGAGCCAGAAACGCCGGTCTAGATTGCACCATTATAACCTGCCTCGGGAGTAAGAGCGGCGCTCGGCCACAGGCCGAGATGTAACAGAATCACGCCCAACGGGGAGTATAGCCTGGCGGATGGCGGACGGCGATCGGATAGAATTGCGATACGCGCAGGCCTTCAAAGCAGGCCTTTCGGAAGACACGGCTCTGCGCCAGCCACACAAGAAATTCCGCATAAATTGCATTTTTCGAACACCCCAGCACAAATGACAACCATGCCCCCAAAATTTACGGGCAATCCTGCGAGCCCGTTAGCGCGGAATTAAGCAATATCCGATCTTATTTGTTACCGACGACACCGACCTCACCGGCCGACCGCATGATGCGCATGTCGAACCTCTCAAGGTATCTCCCACACCGCAATACCGAAGAATTGTTCTGCAACAAGTGATTTCAAAAGCACCGGGTTCGCAACACACCCGGCCAATCGGGTGACATTTCCATGCTGAAACATCTGAAAATCCGCACAAAAGTCATATCGGTCGTGGCGCTCCTGGGGCTGATCACCATGGCCGGACTGATCTATGTCATGTCCGAATTCCGCCGAACAGACGCGGCCTACAGCGCCTTCATCGACCATGAATCGCTCGCCTCCATGCTGAGCGCCCGCGCCAGTGCATCGGTCATATCCTCGGTGCTTCAGGCAAGCCTGCTTGCCAACATGAAGCCTGATACGCCAGCCTTCGAGACGGCGATCGCCACACCGAGCAAGCTGCCGCAGGCCCGCGACCGGCTGAAACAGGCACAGACTCTCGTGCCCAGCCGCAAGTCGGCGATCGATGAACTCCTGGCCGGCGTCGATGAAATCGAAACTCTGGCGAACAAGATCGTCGAACAGAGCAAGGCCGGAGACAGCGTCGGCGCCCTGGCGAATGTCGCCCTGATCAATACCAAGCTCAATGCGCTGACGCCGAAGATGATCGCCAACAACGACGCGATGACGGCGATGCTCAACGACGGTGGCGACGCGCTCTCGGCTTCCGTTAACGAGCGGATCGTCTTCTGTTTCATTCTGATCGGCATCGCGGTTCTCGCCGCTGTCGGCATCAGCGTGGCCGTGGCACAGATCGGCATCGCCGGCCCCATGATGCAGTTGCGCCTGCGCATGACGCGGCTTGCCGAAGGCGATACCGCGAGCGAGATCAGCGGTCTCGACCGCGGCGACGAGGTCGGCCAGATGGCCAAGGCCGTTTCGATCTTCCGCGACAACGCGATCGAGCGTGCCCAGATCGAGGCACGCGCCGAAGCCGACCGCAGCCTCAGCGACAACGAGCGCCGTGAACGCGAAACACAGAAGGCCACGGAAGCCGCCGATCTCGAGCGTGCGGTCAATGCGCTCGGAGACGGCCTGCGCCGGCTTTCGGCGGGCGACCTCCTCTCACATATCGAAACGCCTTTCGTCGCGCATCTCGACGCGCTGCGCCAGGACTTCAACAATTCGGTCGAGAAGCTCAACGAAACCCTGCACACAGTCGGCTCCAACGCCCGTGCCATCAGCGCCGGTGCCAACGAGATCCGGTCGTCGGCCGACGAGCTTTCGAAGCGCACCGAACAACAGGCCGCTTCCGTCGAAGAAACGGCAGCAGCCCTCGAGGAGATCACCATAACGGTGAAGGACGCGGCAAAGCGTGCCGAAGAGGCAAGCCAGCTCGTCGCCCGCACCCGCCTTGGTGCCGAGAAATCCGGCGACGTCGTCCGCAAGGCGGTCGCTGCTATGCATCAGATCGAGCAGTCCTCCGTCGAGATCGGCAATATCATCGGCGTCATCGACGATATCGCCTTCCAGACAAACCTCTTGGCGCTGAACGCCGGCGTCGAAGCCGCGCGTGCCGGCGAAGCCGGCAAGGGCTTTGCGGTCGTCGCACAGGAAGTGCGTGAACTCGCCCAGCGCTCTGCAAACGCCGCCAAGGAAATCAAGGCACTGATCAACACATCCGGCACGCATGTGCAGACCGGCGTCTCGCTGGTCGGCGAAACGGGCAAGGCGCTCGATGCGATCGTCCACGAGGTGCAGGAAATCAACCAGCACGTCCATGCGATCGCCGAAGCTGCCCGCGAGCAGTCGACCGGCCTGCAGGAGATCAATACAGCCGTCAACACCATGGATCAGGGCACGCAGCAGAATGCCGCCATGGTCGAGGAATCCACCGCGGCAAGCCATAGTCTTGCCACGGAAGCGACAGCGCTCAACAACCTGCTCGGCCAGTTCCGCCTGACAGGCACCGGCGGCTTTGTCGCAAGCGCGCCGATACCGACGGCACCGGCCGCGCCGCGTGCTGCCGCCCGGCCGGCCGCCAGAGCCCCGGTCCGCGTTGCCGAAAGCACCGCACGCCCGAAGGCTTCGCCGGCCCGCGCCCTCGGCCAGAAGCTCGCCAGCGCTTTCGGTGCGAACAGCGCAGCCCCCGCCAGCAGCCAGGAAGCCGACTGGACGGAATTCTGAGCTGACAATCTGATTGAATGAGGATGGGCGGCTTTGGCCGCCCATTTTCGTTTCAAGGCCCTATCAGGCTGGTGGGCGCCAGCCGACTTCGACAAGAAGATTGCCGGGCGCGGTGCAATAGAAGAGCCAGCCGCCGCGAATGCCCGCGGGCGGCCCTGAGACAGCGGCGTCATCTGTCAGCAGACGGCCATGAAGCCGATCGACATCCAATCTTTCGGTTAGGATAAAGCCGATATGATAGGTCTGCCATCGCAGCTCTACCTGATCGGCACCGCCGAATTTCGGCAGCGGGCGGCTCAAGACGATTTCGATACCCTTATCGTCATGAAGGATCGCGCGACCGATCCGTTCGTTCATCTCCCGCAATTCCAGACCGAAATAACGAACAAAGAAATCGGCCGTAGCGGCAATATCGGGCACGTAGAAATCAAGATGGTTCAAACGCATGACTATCTCCTTTGAGAATAAAATCCCGGGGGAGTGTGTCTTCAAACGCTCCGCATGCCGCCGGGACCCCGCATTCGCATGCGGGCCACGTCGCGGGTTCTCGTGTTAGACACGGAGCAGAGCTTCCGAGGGGAAGGGACCGGGCTTACCTCATCCGGTCCTGCCTTTTTCGACGTTGCCGCTCTAGCAGATCGGGCCGAGAGCGGCAATATGGTCGGTCGAGCGACTTCAGAGGAGCGAAGTCATGACCGACCGCAACCTTTTGCCGAAGCTCTCCCGAAGGGTTGAAGACACGTGCACCGTTTGTATCGTGAGCTTTCCGTTATTTGCGGTACAATGACACCGTACTGCGGAAAGAAAGGCTTCCAATATGAAACTGATCGCACTTGGCCTCATCGGCGCGCTGGCGCTCGCCGGCTGCACCACTGTCGACTATACCGGTCCCGGCATCGAGCCCATTCCCGGCAGCATCACCTATAACGGCCAGCCGCGCACCAAACTCACGAAGTCACCTGTTGGCTCGACCTTCCCGCACGATTTCATCGACCAATACGGCCGCCAGGTAGAGGAGACCTATATCATCCGCCCGGATCGCACGCTGGCGATCGCTCACCGCCGGTATCGGCCGATCAACATTTTCGGAAGAGATTGAAGGGGGAAGCTGGATCGGCTGCCCATCGAAGCGGAGGATCGCCGCCTGAATGACTGATATGGATGGCGTTTCTGAGATCGAACGCATCGGTCAACTCAACGACATCGGCAGCATAGGCACGGCTGCGATCCGGTTCCGCACGAACTGGACGGCATTTACCGGCTTCAGTGTAGAGTTCGGCGGGATGAACTTTGATGTTCGCTCAATCGCCACAAAGAGATAGAGCTTATCCCAGCCGTCTGCACCTCGTTATTTAGCGTTGCTCGACGAATTTCCTCCATCGCCGTGGCGCTTTGGCGCAAGACCTAGCCGAGAATGTTTCTCCATTCCGAGGAAAATGATGCACCACCAAAACCCGGGATCAAATACCTGGCATCTATCTTCCGTCGCTTACTACGGATCTGAGAAGTCGTTTTGGTTGAACAATGGTTCGTGATATACAATGAACGACCTTAGATAGAGTTTCGAGCGCTATCTTGTCGACTCTGCAAGTCAACTCCGTGGGTCTCAGTCTGGTCTAGGTGGTCCGCTGTACGTCTGGTCTTACGCAACACCTCGGACTCGGGATTGGAGAAGAGGTAACTATGGATAAGATCACTGAATCATTATCGAAAGAGGCAGACGCTGCTCGACATACTGGGCGTGTTGTGCCGGTAATAATTACGTTTCAGAGTACAGATGCCATGAAGGCTGTCCTGGCAAGCGGCATCAAGGCAAATAATTCCTACCAGAGCATCCCGGCCATTGCCGCCACATTGACAGCCGATCAAATCTATCAGCTGGCGGCAACGCCCGAGGTTCAGCTTATCGAGCTCGACACAGAGGCAAGCGCATTCTGTCAACCATAGTGAATATGTGAACGGGACATGAGACCGCGCAGTCCGCCCCGTGCTGGTTGCATCTGAAGCGTTGCGAGTCCTAGATTCCTCTTTTCGATACAGTTGGAGGCGGAACAAGCGCTCCCGAAGCGGCATTGGCATTCACGCGACCGTAGCCATAGAGAAGATCCCAACCGGGAATTCCCAAATTGTCTACAGTGGAAGCCAACAGGTTCCAGACCTGCTCGTTGGTCGCGAAACGGTGAGCGCCCCAAGCAAGAGCCGCAGCTCCGGCGACATGAGGGCAGGCCATACTTGTGCCACTCATCGTCGCGTAACCGCCGCCTGGCGCTGTGGACAAGACGTTCAATCCCGGCGCACAAAGGTCAACTTCAGGTCCCCGGCTGCTGAACGATGTGATGACATTGCCCGAATCGATTGCCGAGACGGCGATTACATTCTTGTATTTACCTGGAAAGCCCACGTTGCTGGTAGCCGGCGGCACCGGCTGGGGGCCTTGTGCATTTCCCGCCGCCGCTACAATCAACAGACCACGGGCCCATGCCAGGTTGCAAATTGTCTGCAAGGCGGTAGGCGCCGCAGATCCCCCGAGGCTCATACTGATGATATGCATCTTGTTCTGGATGCACCAGTCTATGCCGGCAATAACCCAGCTGAACTGACCACTGCCATTGCGGTCCAGTACTTTGGCGGCATAAAGCGAAGCTTGCGGTGCTACACCCACAACGCCCGAACCGTTGATTGCCGCAGCGATGGTGCCCGCGCAGTGAGTGCCGTGACCCTGATCATCCATAGGGGTTGGCGCACTGGGTACGAAGCTCGCGCCACCGCCATAGTTGGTCCTCAGATCCGGATGATTGAAATCTATTCCAGTATCGACGACGCCAACGCGAATCCCTTTACCTTGCGAATTCCCCCACGCTACCGGAGCGAAAATCTGAGCAACGCCAACTGGAATCGTTTCGGCCGCAACAGATGGTTGATTCTCGATTTGTAGATGCTGCAAGGCGTTACCGATCACATAGCAGGGAGCGTCGTCCTCTATTCTCGCGACATTGCCATTCTTCCGAAGGGCATCGATTTCGCCCTCCAGAAGTCTCGCGCTTACGATCGGCGCTTCATATTGGTTGACGTCATACCCAACCGTTTCATCGTCTAAAACTGGACGTCCGGCCCCAATTGTAAGCGATGTCGCATCGAGAAAGTGAGGCACAGCCTCTTCGGCAATTGCCGCACGCACTATCTCGAGCTTGTCTTTTTTCTTTTCGGGGCGTTTATCCTTTGGTTTAAACGTGATGATTACGGACTTTCGCTGCTCTGCCATTGCAACCTCCCTTAGAGTTACAACTAACGAGAAACTAAATGACGCTCAGCGCGGTTTCTCGCCTTCCCATAAGGCAAGAGAAAAAATCGCGGATTTTGTGGAAATATATGTCCCAGCGCCACGCGCTACAGTATTGCGCGTAGAGGTACATGGTCGAAAACATATATTAGGAATATATAATTATAACATATCCTACTCGCTGTCAAGTAGTGTCGATCAGGAATACAATAAGGGGTTGGTTGTGACTTGCCGCCCGGTCCTCGGGAAAACAAACTTCCATTTGAAACCGCATAACTTCTGCAAATATGATATCGCAGCTGATACCAGCCGGCCTCAACACGAAGTCGTGGCTCGCGTTATCGATGACCAGCGAGCAAATCTTGATCGACCTCGCAATGGCGGTTCACGGCAATAAAACCGGCCTTTGACGTCCCGCCCTTCAAGCTTGGAAAGGGGAAGCTGGAGCGGGTGAAGGGAATCGAACCCTCGTATTCAGCTTGGGAAGCTGCTGCTCTACCATTGAGCTACACCCGCCTGATGCTTGAGACTTCCAACAGATGGCCGCCGCTGTCAAGTGACGGCGCCATCGGGCATCAGATGCGGAAGTGCTTCGACAGTTTGAGGCCCTGGGCCTGATAGTTGGAGCCGAGGCCTGAGCCATAAAGGCTCGACGGCTGTTCCTGCATGTGTTCGTAGATCAGGCGGCCGACGATCTGGCCGTCTTCCAGGATGAAGGGCACTTCGTGGCTGCGCACTTCGAGCACGGCGCGGCTGCCGCGCCCGCCGGCCGGCGCATGGCCGAAGCCCGGGTCGAAGAAGCCGGCATAGTGGACGCGGAATTCGCCGACGAGGGGATCGAAGGGTGTCATTTCCGCCGCGTAATGCGGGGGAACGTGCACGGCCTCGCGCGAGACGAGAATGTAGAACTCATCCGGATCGAGGATCAGCTCGGTACGGCCGCGGCTGTAGAGCGGTTCCCAGAAGTCGAAGATATCGTGCTGGGCCTTCTTGTCGACGTCGACGACGGCGGTGTGGTGTTTGCCGCGATAGCCGATCAGGCCTTCCTCGTCGCCCGTCAGATCGATCGACAGCGCAATGCCGCCGCCGGAGACGTTCGGCTGCTTGGCGGCGACCAGCGTTTCCGTTGCGTGCAACTTCAAAAGCTCCGGCTCACCCAGAACCGAATGGCCGACGCGGAAGCGGATCTGCGACAGGCGCGAGCCGCGGCGCACGACGATCGGGAAAGTGCGCGGGCTGATTTCGAGATAGAGCGGGCCGGAATAGCCTGATGGGATCTTGTCGAATTCCTGCGCGTAATCGGTGATGACGCGGGTGAAGATATCGAGGCGGCCGGTCGAGCTCTTCGGATTGGCCGAGGCCGACATGTCGGCCGGCAGATCGAGGCGCTCCATCAGCGGTACGATGTAGACGCAGCCGGTTTCCAGCACCGCGCCTTCGCTGAGATCGATGACATGCAGGCTCAGCCGATCGAGCTTGTCTGAGACGAGATGGGACGGGCCGGGCATGAAGCTGGCGCGCACCCGGAACGCCTTGGCGCCAAGCCGCAGATCCAGGCTGGCGGGCTGGATCTGGTCACGATCCAATTCGCGTTCGCTTTGAAGACGTCCCGTTTCAAACAGCGCGGCAATCGCGCGGTCCGCCAGAATTCCAGTTTCGCGAGCCATCATGCTCCAATCCATAATTTGCCGCCGACAAAACCAAAGTCGGGGAATTGACGCAAGCGGAGAACGGCAGTATTGCAAATTTATCCCGTGGTGATTTGGCCGGTCGGCTTGCAGCCACGTTAAATAAGTGGCTAAAAAGACCGGGTTGAAAACCGGTCTGCATTTGCGGCCGGTTTTTTTGTTGTTTGAAAGTGGTGATGGCATGAGCAAGACCTGGCGCCCGGCAACCCAACTCGTCCACGGCGGAACGCTCCGCTCGCAATATGGCGAGACTTCAGAGGCAATCTATCTCACGCAGGGTTTCGTCTATGATACGTCGGAAGCGGCAGAAGCGCGCTTCAAGGGCGAGACCGAAGGTTTCATCTATGCGCGCTACGGCAGCCCCACCAATGACATGTTCGAAAAGCGCATGTGCATGCTGGAAGGCGCCGAAGATGCCCGCGCCACGGCATCCGGCATGGCTGCCGTTACCGCCGCCATCCTCTGCCAGCTGAAGGCCGGCGATCATATCGTTGCAGCGCGCGCCCTCTTCGGCTCCTGCCGCTGGGTGGTCGAGACGCTGGCGCCGAAATACGGCATCGACTGCACGCTGGTCGACGGCCGCTATCTGGAGAACTGGGAAAAGGCAATTACACCGAAGACCAAAGTGTTCTTCCTGGAAAGCCCGACCAATCCGACACTGGAAGTGGTCGATATTGCCGGCGTCGCCAAGCTCGCCAACCAGATCGGCGCAAAGGTCGTCGTCGACAACGTGTTTGCCACGCCCCTCTTCCAGAAGCCGCTGGAGCTCGGCGCTCATATCGTCGTCTATTCCGCGACCAAGCATATTGACGGTCAGGGCCGCTGCCTCGGTGGCGTCGTTCTTTCCGACAAGGAATGGATCGACGAGAACCTGCATGACTATTTCCGCCATACCGGCCCGGCCATGTCGCCGTTCAATGCCTGGACGCTTCTGAAGGGCATCGAGACGCTGCCGCTGCGCGTCAAGCAGCAGACGCAGAATGCCGCAAAGATCGCCGATTTCCTGGCCGATCAAGGCAAGGTCGCCAAGGTGATCTATCCCGGCCGCAAGGACCATCCGCAGGCCGATATCATCGCCAAGCAGATGACGGGCGGCTCGACGCTCGTCTGCTTCGAGCTGAAGGGCGGCAAGGAGGCGGCTTTCGCGCTGCAGAATGCGCTGGAGATCGTCAAGATCTCCAACAATCTCGGCGACTCCAAGAGCCTGATCACCCATCCGGCCACGACCACGCATAAGAACCTGACGGACGAGGCCCGCGCCGAACTCGGCATTTCGCCTGGTACTGTGCGCCTGTCGGCCGGCATCGAAGACACGGACGATCTGATCGAAGATTTCGCCCGCGCGCTGGCCAAGGTCTCGGCCTGAGCATCAAGGCACGGCCGCGGAAAGCACCGCGGCCGTAGCATTTGCCTTGAAATTAACACTGAGAGTTAGGCTTAATGAACGAAAGGCGGTCCAACCGGGGGTGGTGAGGCCGCGATCACTGTACCGTTTCTTGACGGCAGAGGCCTCTTATAAGATACGGGTAACATATCCTGACTAAGGTGTAAGGCATGTATCGCGCCCTCACACGAGATATCGAAGTCGTTGTCGAGCCGTTTTATCTGGAGGAGCAATCCGACCCGGAAGACGATCGCTATGTCTGGGGTTATCGTGTGGTCATCAGCAACAATTCCGGCATCGCCGTGCGTCTCGTCAACCGCTACTGGAACATTACCGACCAGAACGGGCAGATCGACGAGGTCAGCGGCCCCGGCGTCGTCGGCGAGCAGCCGCGGCTGCAGCCAGGTGACACCTATGAATATTCCTCCGGTTGCCCGCTTGATACGCCATCCGGCCTGATGTTCGGCCACTATCAGATGGAGACGGACGAAGGCGAGATGTTCGATGTCGACATACCCGCCTTCTCGCTGGATTCACCCGGCCTGCTCAGGGTATTGAACTAGAGCCTGCCCCATTCTCCGCGCACTCACTCCGCCGCCGCAACTTCCTGAACCGGGAAGCGGTAGGTCGTGGAGCAGAATTCGCAGGTTACCGAGATCTCGCCATTTTCCTGACTCGCCTCGATTTCCTCGGCGCTAAAGCCCTTCAGCACGCCGCCGATCTTCTCCCGCGAACAGCTGCAACGATCGAAGACGGCGCGCGGTTCGTAGACGCGCACGCCGCGTTCGTGAAACAGGCGAAAGAGCAGGCGTTCGGTGCCGACAAGCGGATCGGTCAGTTCATCGGCATCCACGGTTTCAACGAGCGAGCGGGCTTCCGTCCAGGCATCATCCTCAACATGGGCGCGCGCAGCCGTGTCCCCATCACCGCCGTGAAGATCGGGCCGGCGCATACGCTCCGGCGCTTCCGGCAGGAACTGGGCGACGAGGCCCCCTGCCCGCCAGCGGTGACGCGGCTTACCGTTCTCGTCGCGGTCGAAGAGCTCGGCGGCGGCAAGGCGTACCCGTGTCGGGATCTGCTCCGACTGGCGGAAATAGACACCGGCAATGTCTTCCAGCGAGGTACCGTCAAGTGCCACGATGCCCTGATAGGGCTGGCTGAACTTGCCCTGATCAATGGTGAAGGCGAGAACGCCCTTGCCGAGAAGCTGTTCCGGCTCCGTTTCGCCTGCCGCAATCGCCTTATCGAGCAAGGCCTGATCGAAGCGGGCGTAGGCCCGGACATTTTCCGGCGTGGAGAAATCGGCAACCAAGAGATCGACAGGACCGTCGCTCTTGGTCTGGACAGTGAATTTGCCCTCGAACTTCAGCGAGGTGCCGAGCAGCACCGTGAGCACCACCACCTCCGCCAGAAGGCGGGCGACGGGCGTGGGATAATGATGGCGTTCGAGGATTGAATCCAGCATCGGGCCGAGCTGGACGGCGCGACCACGCACATCCAGCCCCTCCACCTGGAAGGGGACGACATGATCATCGCCGGCGAAATCGAACTCGCCGAGGGCGGCGGCAGCTTCTGCCATGGCTTTCACTCCTGTTTTGTCAGAGCAGCCGGCTAGCGTACCGGCTGCTTGCGCAGCCGCGAGTTTGGAACTCGCGACATCCGATTATGGTTCAGATCGCGCCCAGGCACCAAGCAAGAATCGACTTCTGCGCATGAAGACGGTTTTCCGCCTCATCGAAGACCACGGATTGCGGGCCATCGATCACTTCGTCCGTCACCTCCTCGCCGCGGTGAGCGGGAAGGCAATGCATGAACAATGCGTCTTTGCCGGCCTGCGCCATCAAATGCGCATTGACCTGATAAGGCTGGAAGACATTGTGACCGCGAGCCCGATGTTCCTGATTCATGGAGACCCAGGTATCGGTCACCACGCAATCGACGCCGGCGACCGCACGGTCAGCATCATGGTAAAGCATGATTTCGGCGCCCTCATTGCGGGCCCAGTTCAGATAGTGATCCTTCGGCTCGGAACCAAGGGGTACGGCCATGTTCATGCGATAGCCGAAACGGGCAGCGCCTTCGACGAGCGAATGCAGCACGTTGTTGCCGTCCCCCGTCCAGGCGATCGTCTTGCCCTTGATCGGGCCGCGATGCTCTTCGAAGGTCATGATATCGGCCATGATCTGGCAGGGATGCGTGTCATCCGTCAGCGCGTTGATGACGGGCACGGTGGCATGCTCGGCAAGCTCCAGCATACGGTTGTGGTCGGTCGTGCGGATCATGATCGCATCGACATAACGCGACAGAACCTTGGCGGTGTCGCCGATCGTCTCGGCGCGGCCGAGCTGCATTTCGGTGCCCGACAGGAACAAGGTCTCGCCGCCGAGCTGGCGCATGCCGACATCGAAGGAGACGCGGGTTCGGGTGGACGGCTTCTCGAAGATCATGGCGAGCATCTTGCCGGCGAGCGGCTTGTCGCCGCTGCCTGCCTTGAACGCTTGCTTTCGCAGCTTGGCATCGTCCATGATGGTTCTGAGGTCGGATGCGGTGACTGCGGAGAGATCGAGGAAATGTTTGGGGGAAGCCATTGTTCGTTACCTGCTACGCCCGCCGGCGGGCGGGGCATTGTCCTATCAAGCGGTCTTCTTGACCTTGGCGGCACGGATGCTTTCGGCAGCGCGTTCGAGACGGGAAAGACCCTCGCGCGCCTCCTCGGCGGTTACGACCAGCGGCGGCAGCAGGCGGATGACATTATCGCCTGCCGGGATCGCCAGAAGATGGGCTGCGCGGATTTCCTTCAGCAGCTCTGCCGAGGGAATGGCAGCCTTGACGCCGAGCAACAGGCCTTCGCCCCTGATGTCCTCGATGACATCAGGATAGCGATCCTTGAGCGAGGCAAGGCCCTGGCGGAAGACGAGAGTGACATCACGCACATGCTGCAGGAAGCCCTCGGCCAGGATGACATCGAGAACCGCGTTACCGACAGCCATGGCCAGCGGGTTGCCGCCATAGGTGGAACCATGCGTGCCCGCCTTCATGCCGGAAGCGGCCTCCGCCGTCGCAAGGCAGGCGCCGAGCGGAAAGCCGCCGCCGATGCCCTTGGCAACCGCCATGATGTCGGGCGTTATACCCGACCATTCATGGGCGAAGAGCTTGCCGGTACGGCCGACGCCGGTCTGGACTTCGTCGAGGATCAGCAGCAGGCCATGCTCATCGCAGAGCTGGCGGAGCGCTTTCATGAATTCGGACGTTGCCGGGCGGACACCGCCCTCGCCCTGCACCGGCTCGATGAGGATGCCGGCGGTCTTGTCGGTAATAGCGGCACGGACAGCCTCGACATCGCCAAAGGGCACCTGATCGAAACCCGGGGTCTTCGGGCCGAAACCTTCGAGATATTTTTCCTGGCCGCCAGCAGCGATCGTCGCCAGGGTACGGCCGTGGAAAGCGCCCTCGAAGGTAATGATATGGAAACGCTCCGGATGGCCCTTGGAGAACTGATAGCGGCGCGCGGTCTTGATGGCGCATTCCAACGCCTCGGCGCCTGAATTGGTGAAGAACACCTTGTCGGCGAAGGTGGCATCCGTCAGGCGCTTGGCAAGCTTCTCCTGCCCCGGCACCTCATAGATATTGGAGAGATGCCAGACCTTGTCGGCCTGATCCTTGAGGGCCGCCACGACATGCGGATTGCCATGGCCCACGGAGGTAACGGCAACACCCGCGCCGAAATCCAGATATCGCTCGCCGGTTTCGGTGATCAGCCACACGCCCTCGCCTCGCTCGAACCGCAGCGGGGCACGAGAATAGGTATCATAAAGCGGCGAGGCTTCAGCCATGGCGCGATCTCCTGGTCAGGCTCCGAGACAACGGACTCCGGCTAAGAAAACCAGGTCCGAAAAATTAAAAATGCCGCCTTTCGGCGGCAGGGAGCACTATTTACTTTTCGCACTGCAATGTCAACAAAACTGAGGATTTAGCACATGCGTCAAGCCTCAAATCAGACTTGCAGGTCTATCAACAGCTAATGTTGCAGAAATGACTCTCTCGGGAAGCAAGTTGGGGAAAACCCCGAATTCGGATTCATCGGATTCCTGCGACTCTTGTCACAGAGTCAGGCTCACACTAGGTTAAAGTTCAATTACTAGACTGCATGCGGCGGAACTAGTCACCAAAATTGATCAGGCGTTTCTTGCTTCGGAGACTTCCGAGGCAACGGTGAGGGATTCTGCCATCACCAACGCGAAAGGTGGAGACAGGGCAATGAACTGGACAGACGAGCGTGTCGAGAAGCTCAAGAAGCTTTGGTCGGAGGGGCTGAGCGCCAGCCAGATCGCTGCGCAGCTTGGCGGCGTCAGTAGAAACGCTGTTATCGGCAAGGTTCACCGGCTCAGTCTTCCCGGCCGCGCCAAGGCCGGCGGCACGGCAACCGCCGCGCGCGCGCCGAAGCGCAATACGTCGGCTCCGCGCGCGCCGAACTATGCGTCTCGCATCACCACCCGCACCGTTACCCGCCAGCAGGGCGCAACGATGCTGAAGGAAGAGATCGAGATCGAAACGGTCGAGGAAATGGAATACGTGCCGGCCAAGAACGTGGTCGTGCCGATTTCACGCCGCCTCGGCCTGACGGAACTGACGGAGCGCACCTGCAAGTGGCCGGTCGGCGATCCGCTGAAGGACGACTTCTACTTCTGCGGCTGCGACTCCCCTGACAACTCTCCCTATTGCAACTATCACCAGCGCCTCGCCTACCAGCCGGTCAGCGAACGCCGCAAGGCTGTCCGGGTCGCCTGAGCCGCGATCTTCCAACAGACGCAACGTACCATCGCCCCTCCTCGCCTTGCGCGGAGGGGTGATTTTTTTAGCCGGCACAGGACAGCCGGAAAACGGCTCCTGACCACGATCTGCCGAAGGCCGATCTCTGCCTGCCGTCCACCATGCCTGACAATGCGAACTTACGTGGCCAACGCCACCAATGCGTTTCAGCCCTAGACCGGCATGGAACGGTGGTCATGGCGCTGTAGCGCGATTTTCTGATATAGATGCGGTATTCTCGTCGAGGCGCAAACAGTCGCTCAGGGGTGCCAATGGAGATCGATCCAAAGCGGATGACAATCGGGTTCGTCGGGACGGGCACGATTACCGAGGCCGTCGTCACCGGATTGGGGAAGACAGCGTTTCGCGACACACGGATCGTGCTGTCACCGCGCAGCGCAAGCGTCGCCGCCCACCTCGCGGCGGCAAACCAGAATGCGTCGATCGCTGTGGGCAACCAGGATGTTCTCAACCGCTCCGATCTCGTATTTTTGGCAGTGAGGCCGCAAATTGCCGAGGAGGTCGTCCGCTCGCTCCGATTTCGGCCGGGCCACCATGTCATCAGCTTTGTCGCGGCCACGCCAATGGATCAACTGCTGGCGTGGATCGATCAGCCGGTTCGCCTAAGCCTGGCAATTCCGCTTCCGTTCGTCGCAGATCTTCAGGGCGCGACTGCGATCTATCCGCCCGACGAGGTTTCCCACGCCCTCTTTTCGGCGCTCGGAACGGCGATCCAGGTTGAAAACAAGCTGGAGTTCGAACTTCTCGCGACGGCGAGCTGCCTGATGGCCACCTATTTCGGCATCCTGGACGTGACGTCGACCTGGCTGCAGAGCCAAGGGCTTTCGAGAACGGCTGGCGACGCCTACCTCCGTCAATTGTTTTCCGGCCTCGCCCATGCTGCCCGTTCAAAACCTGTCGCGAGTTTCGATGAACTCATCGGCGAGCATTCGACCAAGGGCGGATTGAATGAACAGGTGCTCGAAGACTTTCGCGAGTTTGGCGGCACTGCGGCTCTGCAAAGGGCTCTCGATCGAATTCTTGTGCGCATCCGTGTGTAGAAAGCAGATCCTCCCGAGGTTCGCTTTCGGCGCCTGGTGTCGGCTTTCATAGGGAGCTAGAGGTGCCAGATAGACAAACGGGCCGCCCGGCAAGCGAGCGACCCGTCTGGACCTCCGATCACTCGGATTAAGCTTAAGCTTCCATGGAATATCCCGCGCCGCGGACGGTGCGGATGACATCCTGCATGTTGGAGAAGTTGAGCGCCTTGCGCAGGCGGCCGACATGGACGTCGACGGTGCGTTCGTCCACGTAGATATCGTGGCCCCAGACGCCATCCAGGAGCTGCGAGCGGGAGAAGACCCTGCCCGGCGACGACATCAGGAATTCGAGCAGGCGGAATTCGGTCGGGCCGAGGCGGACTTCGCGGCTCTTGCGATGAACGCGATGCGTTTCGCGATCGAGCTCGATATCGCCACATTTCAGAACGGTGGAGAGCACCTCCGGACGGGCGCGTCGCAGCATCGCCTTCACGCGGGCAACGAGTTCCGGCGTGGAGAAGGGCTTGACGACATAGTCGTCCGCGCCGGTCGACAGACCGCGAACGCGCTCGCTCTCTTCGCCGCGCGCCGTCAGCATGATGATCGGCAGGCGCTCGGTTTCCGGCCGCATGCGCAGCCGGCGGCAGAGCTCGATGCCGGAGACGCCGGGCAGCATCCAGTCAAGGATGAGCAGGTCAGGCGTGCGCTCCTGAAGCCGGATTTCGGCTTCGTCGCCACGAAGGATCGTATCCACCTCGAAACCTTCCGCTTCGAGGTTGTAGCGGAGAAGCACGCTCAGCGCCTCTTCATCTTCAACAACTGCAACTCTTGGGATCATGCGTGTCAGTCTCCTAATGCATGATCCTTAAACCGGGGCTGATTTAAGCAAGGGATCATGCAGAAAGCCGGAATTGGCTGCACCCTTGCGCGCCCCCGCGCGGGGCGCGCATGCAATCGGCAGGTCCGGATTACTCCGTGACCGCGCCGACGGTATTGGCGCTGTCGTCCTTCGGACGCTCGCCCTCCGGCTGGGCACCGGTTGCCATGTAGTAGATCGTCTCGGCGATGTTGGTCGCGTGGTCGCCGATGCGCTCGATGTTCTTGGCGCAAAAGAGAAGATGCGTGCAGCTCGTGATGTTGCGCGGATCTTCCATCATGTAGGTCAGGAGTTCGCGAAACAGCGAGGTGTACATCGCGTCGATCTCGTCGTCGCGCTCGCGGATGGACTTGGCCTTGTCAGCGGAACGCGTCGTGTAGACGTCGAGCACTTCCTTGAGCTGGACGAGCGCCAGTTCGGAGAGATGCTCGAGACCGCGGGCGAGCTTGCGCGGAACGCCGGTGCTCTGCACCGCGATGACGCGCTTTGCGGTGTTCTTGCCGAGATCGCCGACGCGCTCGAGGTCGGCGGCGATGCGGATCGAACCCATGATCTCGCGAAGGTCGGAGGCCATCGGCTGGCGACGGGCGATCGTGACAATCGCCTTGTCGTTGATTTCGCGTTCGGCGTGATCGAGGATCACGTCGTCGGAAATGACCTTCTGAGCGAGTGCGGTGTCACCGTTGACCAGCGCGCGAACTGCGTCGGCGCCCATCTGTTCGGCAAGGCCGCCCATCTCGGAAATGCGCCGGGACAGGAACTTCAGATCGTCGTCATAGGCGGAAAAAATATGTGTCGATGCCATGGGGCTTTGTCCTCGAAAATCGGGAAGGCTTCACATCGCCAAAATCAGCCGAACCGGCCCATGATATAGTCCTGGGTGCGCGGATCGTCCGGATTGGTGAACATCTTGTCGGTGTCGTTTTCCTCCACCAGGTTGCCGAGGTGGAACATGGCCGTACGCTGTGATACGCGGGCGGCCTGCTGCATGGAATGCGTCACGATGACGATGGTATAGTTTTCACGCAGCTCGTGGATCAGCTCTTCGACCTTTGCAGTCGCGATCGGGTCGAGCGCCGAGCAGGGCTCGTCCATCAGGATGACTTCCGGGCTGACGGCAACGGCGCGTGCGATGCACAGACGCTGCTGCTGACCGCCGGAAAGGCCGGTGCCGGATTCATGCACGCGATCCTTGACCTCATTCCAGAGGCCGGCGCGCTGAAGGCTCGTCTCGACGATCTGGTCGAGATCCGCCTTGGACTTGGCGAGGCCGTGGATGCGCGGTCCGTAAGAAACGTTTTCATAGATCGTCTTCGGGAACGGGTTCGGCTTCTGGAACACCATGCCGACACGGGCGCGGAGTTCGACGACGTCGATGTCAGGATCGTAGATGTCGTCGCTGTCGAGCGTGATCTTGCCGGTGACCCGGCAGCCATCGATCGTGTCGTTCATGCGGTTCAGCGACCGCAGGAAGGTGGACTTGCCGCAGCCCGACGGGCCGATCAGGGCGGTCACGGTGTTTTCGCGGACGTTCAGATTGACATCGAAAAGCGCACGCTTCTCGCCGTAATAAACGGAGACATCCTGTCCGATCATCTTATACGGGACGTTGCTCATTTTCTGGTCCAGCGCCTTCTCGACTGCAGCTTCCGTCAACATGTTCATGATCTTTACTCCGTTTACCAGCGGCGCTCAAAGCGACGACGCAAGAGGATAGCTCCCATGTTCATGACGATCAGGAACAGGAGCAGGACGATGATGGCACCCGAGGTTCTTTCCACGAATGCGCGCTCGGCTTCGTTGGCCCACATGTAGACCTGAACCGGAAGTGCGGTGGAGGGATCGAGCGGACTGCTCGGCGCCTGGGCGACGAAGGCGACCATGCCGATGAGCAGCAGCGGCGCAGTTTCGCCGAGTGCGTGGGCAAGGCCGATGATCGTGCCGGTCAGGATGCCGGGCATGGCAAGCGGCAGCACATGGTGGAACACCATCTGCATCTTCGAGGCGCCGAGGCCCAGCGCCGCCGAGCGGATCGACGGCGGTACGGCGCGCAGAGCGGCGCGGGTGGCGATGATGATCGTCGGCAGCGTCATCAGGGTCAGCACCAGGCCGCCGACCAGCGGTGCCGAACGCGGCAGGCCGGCGAAGTTGATGAAGACCGACAGGCCGAGCAGACCGTAGACGATCGACGGAACGGCGGCGAGGTTGTTGATATTGACCTCGATCAGGTCCGTCAGCTTGTTCTTCGGCGCGAATTCCTCGAGATAGATCGAGGCGGCAACGCCGATCGGCAGAGCAAGGACGAGAACGATCAGCATCAGGTAGAGCGAGCCGATGAGGGCGACGCCGAGACCTGCGGCTTCCGGACGGCTGGAATTGCCGTTGACGAAGAGGCCGGTGTTGAACTGCTTGTGGAGAGCACCGCTCGCCTTCAGCTCATTCATCCAGGCAACCTGCTTGTCGTTGACCTTGCGGTTCTTCTCATCGACAGAAAGATCGATCTGGCCCTTGTTGGCGCTGTCGACATTGGCATCTGCAAGCACCGTAACATTGACGGTCTTGCCGATGATCGACGGGTCGGCAACGACCATGTCTCGCAGCTGGATGGGCGCACCCTTGGACAGCATGGCGGAGGCATCGCGCACGTCAGGACGGCTCGATGCATTGATGCCGAGCTGCTTGACGATCGCGTCGCGCAGCAGAACCGGATAGTTGGCAGCGACCAGCACCGAAGGGTCGGTCGCACGCTTGTTATCAGGGTCAATCGTCTTCTCGGTGAATTCGATCGGCAGCGTGATCGCCGTCTGCTGGAAGGCCGTATAGCCGTTGCTGATGACGGTCCACAGCAGGATAAACAGGAAGATCAGGCCGAAGGCGATCGCGGCGATACCATAGGCCTGGAAGCGGCGCTCGGCAGCGTAGCGGCGCTTGATGCCGATATCGCGACGCGCGGGCGACTTGGAAACGGTGACGCCGGCGACGGGGGAAACAATATTCGTCATTCGTACTGCTCCCGGTATTTGCGCACGATATAGAGCGCGTAGATGTTGAGGCAAAGCGTGATGCAGAACAGCGTGATGCCGAGTGCGAAGGCAACCAGCGTCTGCGGCGAGGTGAACTCAAGGTCGCCGGTCAGCTGATTGACGATCTTGACGGTCACTGTCGTCATCGGCTCGAAGGGATTGATCTGGATGCGGGCGGCGACACCGGCGGCCAGAACCACGATCATGGTTTCGCCAATGGCGCGCGAAGCGGTCATCAGCAGCGCGCCGACGATACCGGGAAGTGCGGCCGGAAGGACCACCTTCTTGATGGTTTCGGAACGTGTGGCACCGAGACCGAGCGAGCCGTCGCGCAGTGCCCGCGGAACTGCGGTGATGATGTCATCCGACAGCGAGGAAACGTAAGGGATCAGCATGATACCCATGACGATGCCTGCGGTGATGACGCTCTGTGCCTGGATGAAGTTCGTATAGCTGCCGCTCAGAAGACCGCTGATCTGCGCCGAGAAATCACGCAGGAACGGCCCGACGGTGACAAGCGCGAAGAAGCCATAGACGATCGTCGGAATGCCGGCGAGCACTTCGAGAAGCGGCTTGGCGATCGAGCGCACCTTCGAAGAAGCATACTCGGCCATGTAGATGGCGGCAAAGAGGCCGACCGGCACGGCGACCAGCATGGCGACCAGGCCGATATAGAGCGTGCCGAGCAGGAGCGGGATGAGGCCGAACTGGCCGAAGGAGGAGCTGCCCGCACCGGCAAAACGCGGATCCCAGACCGTTCCGAAGAAGAAGTCGGCGAAGGGAACGACCGCGAAGAAGCGGCCCGCTTCAGACAGCATCGAGAGCACGATGCCGATCGTCGTCAGAATGGCGATGGAGGATGCAACGAGCAACGCCCAGAGCATGACGCGCTCGACACGGTTACGGGCGCGGAAACGCGGAGCAACGGAGCGCAGCGCATAGAAAGCACCTGCGACAGATATGAGCAGCACGATCGCCGTCATGATGACGCGGCTCGTCATGCTCTCCGAGTTCAGGGTCTTTGCGGCAGCGATCATGTAGGGCTGCGGCTCGCCGGCGAGCGGTACGCCCTTCTCGCTGAGCCTTGCCTGCAGACCGGCGGGATTGCTCGACAAGGAGGAAACCTCATCCGAGGTCAGCAGGTTCATGCCGCGGGCAACCGTGGCGACCATGCTGTAGGCGAGGTCCTGCTGGACGGCTGGTTGCGCCTTCACGTCATCGGGAAAGGCGCCGCGAACGGAGGAAGAGACGATGCCCGGGCTGACAGCCAGCCAGATAAATAGAACGATCAGGGAAGGCAGAACAGCCCAGATCGCGGCATAGGAGCCATAATAGGCCGGCCGCGAATGCAGGGCAGCAGACCTGCCTCCGGAAAGCGCCATCGCGCGGCTGCGCGCAGCCACATAGGCAACGGCGCCGATCACTACCAGGCACAAGAGTATGATGGATGTGCTCATTCGTTACGTCCCCAGGCCCACAGCCCCCAAAGAGCCCGGCAGCTCCAGGAGCGTGCCATCGGCTTCAATATCATGGAGAAGAAGTTCATCCGCTCGACACCCCAATGGCGCCGAGCGGATAAGGTGATGCCGGCGCGACACCCCCAAGTGTCGCGCCGGCAAAGTCATTACATGGTCTTGCCGGCTTCTACGTCCTTGCGGATCGCATCGCGCTCTGCATCCGGAGCGGCAACGAGGCCGTATTCAGCGAGCGGGCCGTCAGGGCCGATCATCTGGTCGGATACGAAGAAGTTGACATATTCCTTCAGGCCCGGAACGGCGCCGAGATGTGCCTTCTTGACGTAGAAGAACAGTGGGCGGGAAACCGGGTAGGTGCCGTTAGCGATGGTTTCCGTCGACGGAACGATGCCGTTCACGCTGGCAACCTTGAGCTTGTCAGCATTGTTTTCGTAGAAGGAGAGACCGAATACGCCAACGCCGGTCTTGTTGGCAGCGATGCGTGCCAGCGTTTCCGGATAGTCGCCGTCGATGTCGACAGCAGCGCCGTCCTTGCGAACAGCGACGCAAGCCTTGCCCTGGGCAGCCTTGTCGGCGATTTCCTTGGCGATGACGTCGGTTGCGCCGGAAGCCTTGCAGCCGGCAGCGAGAACGTTCTGTTCGAAGACTTCGCGGGTGCCGTGCTTTTCGCCCGGGATGTAGGCGGCGATATCAACAGCCGGAAGCTTCGGGTTGACTTCGGACCACTTCTTGTACGGGTTGGCGACGAGCTTGCCGTCAACAACAACCTGGGCAGCGAGGGCCTTGTAGATGTCGGCCGGAACGTAGGCAACATCCGGGTTGGACGAGTCGGTTGCGAAGACGATGCCGTCGTAGCCGATCTTGACTTCCTGGATGTCCGTTACGCCGGCGGCCTTGCAGGCTTCGGCTTCATTCTTGTTGATCGGACGCGAAGCGTTGGCAACGTCGATCGTGTCTTCACCGACGCCCTTGCAGAATTCCTTCAGACCAGCGCCCGTGCCGCCGGATTCGACGACCGGCGTCTTGAAGTTGGTGAAGGTTTCGCCGAAGGACTCGGCGACGATCTTTGCGTACGGCAGGACGGTGGACGAACCTGCAACCTGAATCTGGTCGCGGGCGACGGCAACGCCAGCGAAAGCGGCGGTTGCAGCGAGCGCGGCAACAGTAAGTTTAAAGGTGTTCATTTGAATCTCCCGGCATTTGGGCTTGTGTGAGTGCGGCCTCAAAGAGGCCCTCGCATTGCCTTTTTTCATCGGCAGGACTCTCTTAGCGCCTTAAGCACCGTCCTTTTATGTCAAATCGGTGAAACATTTATGACATGTTAAGTTATTGATTCTTAACGGAAAAAATGACGCTTTAAAATAGTGTGCGACATATTGCGTCAGAAACGCACGGTAAACTCCGTTCCCTTGCCCACCTCGGATTTAACGACCAGCCGTGCACGATGGCGCGTCAGAATATGCTTGACGATGGCAAGCCCGAGGCCCGTGCCCTTCTTCGAACGACTGTCTTCGATGCTGACGCGGTAGAAGCGCTCCGTCAGGCGCGGCACGTGTTCGGCCGGAATGCCCGGCCCCTTGTCGACGACGCTGACCTCCACCGGCTGGCCCGACCCGTTCTTCAGCCAGACATCGACGACTTCGCCTTCCTGGCCGTATTTGCAGGCATTTTCCATCAAGTTCTCGAAGACCTGGACGAGCTCGTCGCGGTCTCCCAGCACTTCGACCTTGCCGTCGGGCAGGTGCAGATTGATCGAGACGCCGACATCCTTCGCAAGCGGCACGAGCGAATCCCTGACATGGCCGAGAAGCGGCACGAGATCCACTTTCTCATCGGGGGCGATATGCGACTTGAGCTCGAGCCTGGACAGAGACAGGAGATCGTCGACGAGCCTGCTCATACGCGTCGTCTGGTCGAACATGATGCCGAGGAAACGCGCCTGCGCCTTCGGATCGTTCTTGGCCGGCCCTTGAATCGTCTCGATGAAGCCGCGCAGCGAAGCAAGCGGCGTGCGCAGCTCATGGCTGGCATTGGCGACGAAATCCGAGCGCATGCGATCGATGCGGCGTATTTCGGAAATATCGCGGAAGGAGAGGATGTAATAGCGCTCGTTGCGGCCGCCGTCATCCTTGAATTCGACGGGAGCGCTGCGGACGATATAGACGCGCTCCGAGGGCAGCCGCTCGGAATGCTCGATCTGGTTCGGGGCGTTGGTGGCGATGGTTTCGCGCACCATGTCCAGGACACCAGGCGACCGCAGCCGCGCCGATATATGGGAGCCGAGCATCACCTCGCCGAAGGCCTTTTCGGCCGCGCGGTTCTGAAACAGCACCGAGGCATCTTCCGAGAGCACCATGACAGGGATATCGAGGCCGGCCAGCGTGGCGGAAACCTCCGGCAGGCGGCTCGGGAGCACTTCAGGCTCGGGTTCGACCGGCTCGGCGACATCAGGCTTGATGACCGGCGCCTCGTTGAAGAGCGAGGTGAAGATCATCACGAGCAGCAGGGCGAGCACGATCCATTTGTTCATGCCTGCGGCAAGCGCGACAAGCGCGCTCAAGAGCGTCGCCAGCAAAACCGGGCGCTCGCGCCGGATGCGCGCCAACAGGCTTTTTGTCCACGGCATCTCGTCTTCCAAACTGCCCCTCACGGCATCGATTCGTTTTTCTTTGTATTCAAACTCTGCCTGATAGCCGCGTTTCATGACAGAAGTTTTCCGTTTGAGAAACTTGTACGAAAAGCCGCAGCGCTTACGCAGAGGATTTGATTTTCAATGATAAATATGTTCGCCTGCTGAAAAACGAAATCACCAAGCGCAGGAGGAGACGATGGCCGAGGACGTCGAAAGCAGAGCCGTGGAGCTGGAGATCAAGGGCAAGAGACGCGTCTTCGATATCGATGATCCCGTGCTGCCCGACTGGGTGGATGAGAATGCGCTGGAATCCGGCGGCTACCCCTACAAGAAGAAGCTGAAGGACGACGAGTATCTCGACGAGCTCAGGAAGCTGCAGGGCGAACTCGTAAAAGTGCAATTCTGGCTGCAGGCGACGGGCAAGCGGGTGATGGCGCTCTTCGAAGGGCGCGACGCGGCCGGCAAGGGCGGCGCGATCCAGGCATCCTCGGCGCACATGAACCCGCGCCTTGCCCGCGTGGTGGCCCTCACCAAGCCCACGGAGCGGGAACAGGGCCAATGGTATTTCCAGCGCTATATCGCCCAGTTTCCGACATCGGGCGAATTCGTGCTCTTCGACCGTTCCTGGTACAACCGTGCCGGCGTGGAGCCGGTCATGGGCTTCTGCACGCCGAAACAATACGAGGACTTTCTCAATCAGGTGCCGCAGGTGGAGAAGGTCATTGCCCACGAAGGCATATTCTTCTTCAAGTTCTATCTGGATATCGGCCGGGAAATGCAGATCAAGCGGTTCCACGACCGGCGGCACGACCCGCTCGCCGTCTGGAAGCTCTCCTCGATGGACATAGCCGCACTGACCAAATGGGGCGACTACAGCGAGAAGCGCGACCGCATGCTGAAGGAAACCCATACGGAATTTGCGCCCTGGACCGTGATCCACGCCAATGACAAACACCGGGCGAGGCTCAACCTCATCCGCCACATGCTGAAAACCATCGACTATGACGGCAAGGACAAGGACGCGATCGGCACGCTCGACGACAAGATCATCGGTTCCGGTCCCGGCTTCCTGAAATAGACGTCCTTGGAATAGCCTGGCTAGTGACGCTGAAGCGCCTACAGCGCCGGGCTGGCAGGCGCTTTCCTCCTCGGAAATATTTCCGTGAAGCATCGCGTACACGCAGACATTGCGGAATGTCCGATTTTCTGACACGTCGTCAATTCAGGCGCAGAATGGTCGTTTAACGGAGGGGCGCTCGTTGCATACCGTTTCGATTGGAAACTGGGCATTGTTGATTGAAGACGGAAGCTTGCCGCTCATTTACGACAGCTACGTCAAACACGCCGCCTTCGTGGATCAGGTCAAACCGATTACCTCAGAAGGGCGCACGCTGTTCTTGGGCGTATATGAAGGAGGTCGTTCGGATAGGTGGCCTGAGATCGTCATCACTCAGAGATACGAGGATGCCAGAGGAACATTCCATCCGGGTTTTCTTGTCGTTCCGGAGACCTCGATCCTATTCGTCGGTGCCGGAGAACAACTTCTGGGCTATAATATTGAAAGGCGGGAAAGGATCTTCGAGGATCGAACCGATTTCGGCTTCTGGGGCTGGACGCGGCAAGGGGATTACGTCCTTATGGCTGCGGAATTGGAGTTTGGGGTCTGGAGGAAGACCGGCGAGAAGCTCTGGTCAGTCTTCGTGGAACCCCCGTGGACTTTCAATGTCTCCGGCGAGAATGTCGAACTGGACATAATGGGACAATTGAAAATATTCAGACTGGAAACTGGAGCGACGGCGCTGACAAATGTGAGCTAGAGCGTGTGTTGCTCTTTCAGATTCGCTTGTCACGCTTTCATTCTTTGTTTTTACGCATGTCGTTTTCGCAAAACCGCTACTACACACCTTTGCGGGAATTGCTCTAGCCGGGTCGCTTACTGGCCCGGCAGGATCCGCACGGCAAAGAGATTGATGCCGCGGGCCTTGCCGTCGACATCGCTGTTGATCATCAGCCGGCCCGGAGAACTCGGCGCCAGGGAGCGGTCGAAGCGTACTTGCAGCAGCGCGTCCGATTTTTCACGCGTGACGTTGAAACGATGGCGGGCGCAATTGCCGAGCGACTGGAAATCGCACTCGACGGTGATCTGGGTCGGCTCGTCCGTGGTGGACTGCAGGGTCAGCGCGATGGTCGAGGACTTGCCGGCGAGCTGCTGCAGGACATTGGCGGGAATGGTGATGGAGATATTGCCATCCGTATTGCCGCTCTGAGACGTCAGGCGGACGGCCGGGCCTTCGGTTTCCGTAACATTTTCCGTGCGGGCGCGCGCGCCGCTTTCGATCTTGTCGGCATCGGCGGGCTTGAAGACCTCGATCCAGTCTGCCGAGAAGCCGTTTTGCGGATCGATCGTGACCGGCTGGTCGACATGCGAAGACGCGTCGTCACCGGCGCTGTCCTCACCATTGAAATCTTCGGGCTGCGTGCTGGCGGGCGGATTGGCGACGCTGGTGTCGCGCTGGGCTGCCGTCTTCAGCAGGCCGGAACTATAGACCCACCAGCCACCTGTACCGATGAAGGCGAGAGCCACGCACCAGACGAGCAGGCGCGAGAAGAACTTGCGCGGCTTGCGGCGAACAGCGGCCCGTTCGGGGCGGAAATCCATGCCGCCGCGCTTCTCCGGCGTCGCGCGCGTCTCTCCGCGCATCTCTCCATCAGGTGCCGCCCCCAGCTGATCGGCGCTGCTGGCCCTGATATCATCCAGGCTTGCATCATCCGTGCGCCGGGAGGTGGCCTTGTAGCCGCGCGTCTCACCTGTAACGGCCAGGTGGTCATCCTCGCCCTCGTGATAGATGGGCTCGCCCCCGCGATAGACGGGCTCCTGCTCGGGATAGGCGGGCTCTTCCACGTGATGGGCGGGCTCAGGGATCTCCACAACAGGCGGGACCGGAACTTCCGGAGGCCCCTGCCGCGGGTGAAGGCGGGCGCGCTCTTCGTTCTCGATGGTGTGGATCGTGGTTTCGAGGCGGTGGCGGTGATGGGCCACCACATCGGCATCAGTGATATCCTGCTTGCGCAGGCCGGCTTCCAGCGCCTGACGCGCGGACTGATAGATGCGTGCACGAACTTCCGCACTGTCGCGGTCGGAATTATCCAGCGCAGTTCTGATAGCCGTTTCTAATCCGCTCACATCAGGCCCTTCACGTTTCGTGCCGGCATCAACACCTAAAGCGCGTCGCGATCTTTCAGATCGCTTGCCACGCTTTAGGCTCTTGTTTTCGCATGTCGTTACCGCAAAACCGCAGCACACTTTTGCGCGACATGCTTTAGAGATTGTATGCCTGTCAAAATTCGGTAGCGGCAAGTGCGGCAAACCGCAAGCCTTGCAGCCCTTCCGGAGCGCATCGGCGGGGGAAAAGCAGCCGCCGGGCGTTCCGAATTCTCCATTAGATATGATGAAAATGGACAGGATTACGGAGAAAGGCGCAAGAAAAGAACCGCACTCTTTTCCTCGGTCGTTGTCTCTGTTAATCAATTGACGTTTCCGTAAACGTCAAAGAGCGGTGAAAGCATGGCCCTGCCCCCAATCCTTAGGGATAATCTGAGACTGCCGGTCATCGGCTCGCCGCTTTTCATCGTCTCCCATCCGGCGCTGACACTGGCGCAATGCAAGGCCGGCGTGATCGGCGCGTTTCCGGCCTTGAACGCGCGGCCGGAAAGCCAGCTCGACGAGTGGCTGGCCATGATCACCGAAGATCTTGCCCACTATAACGCCAGGCATCCGGAACGGCCGGCCGCCCCCTTCGCGGTCAACCAGATCGTCCATATGTCGAACAAGCGGCTGGAGCATGATCTGATGCTCTGCGTGAAATACAAGGTGCCTGTCGTCATTTCCTCGCTTGGCGCCGTGCCGGAAGTGAATGCAGCTGTTCATTCCTACGGCGGCATCGTGCTCCATGACGTCATCAACAACCGCCATGCCAATTCGGCGATCCGCAAGGGTGCGGACGGGCTGATTGCGGTTGCGGCAGGTGCGGGCGGACATGCGGGTACGCTTTCCCCCTTCGCACTGGTGCAGGAAATCCGCGAATGGTTCGACGGCCCGCTGCTGCTTGCCGGCTCGATTGCGACCGGCGGCGCTATCCTCGCAGCACAGGCAATGGGCGCCGACATGGCCTATATCGGCACGCCCTTCATCGCGACCGAGGAGGCGCGCGCCTCCGATGCCTACAAGCAGGCGATCGTCGAAGGAGCCGCTGCCGATATCGTCTACTCGAACTATTTCACCGGCGTGCACGGCAACTACCTGAAGCCCTCCGTTCGCGCGGCAGGCCTCGACCCGGACGATCTGCCTGAAGCCGATCCCTCGAAGATGGATTTCGAACAGGCGACCGGCGGAGCAAAGGCATGGAAGGACATCTGGGGCAGCGGCCAGGGCATCGGCGCGATCAAGGCGGTGGAACCGGTGGCAAAGCTGGTCGACCGGCTGGAAGCGGAATATCAAGCCGCCCGCACCCGGCTGGCGCTCTGAACCACGGGCCTTTCCACAGGCTTCAGCTTTTTTGCCCGGGGGCATAAGAGGGTGCTTGAAATCTTCAGACAATGGCTGTATCAGCCCCATGCAAATCGCGGGCCGCATGCTTCGCCCGCCGGATTGCCGCTTTAGCTCAGTCGGTAGAGCACATCATTCGTAATGATGGGGTCACGTGTTCGAGTCACGTAAGCGGCACCATTTTTCTTGTGAAATTACAGTCAAAATAACTGCCTATCGAGAGGCAGGGATTTTCAATCCACCTTTTTGCCCATCTAATCGATCGCGATCAGGCGTCTTGTAACAAGCAGAATAACTGCCAAGCCCACTCGGAACGATGAAAATAGCACCGCCAGACCTTTCGGAAGATCAAGATGACAGGTTCCTGCGCTGTCAGGATGCACTGTACGTTTCGTTCCTGAAAGTTCTGGAGGACGCGACAGAGGCAGGATGGCGCCCACAGGAGGCGCTGGTGGCTCTTATCTCGCTCGCGGATAATCATGCTCTGATGCTCGATTCGAATGCTGAGATCGAGGAGTTGCTGGCGGTGTTGAAGAAGCGCTTTTAGCACTGGCGGAGCAGAGATGGCATGCGAGGCGTCACGATTGGCTGAGAAGCATTGCGATAAGACGAGAGCGCTACACCTCAGTGCCGACGTCACGCTATCCATTCAAACGACGCTCAGTAGGTGATGGATGGCAAAGAGACGCAAACAGCCCGTGAAGACAATAGGCGAATGCCATTTGTGCGGAGAGACGAAACGCCTTTGCAACGCACACCTCTTTCCGAACGGTCTAAGGAAATTCGTGGGCGAGTCTGCCACCGATCCTTCCTTCTATGTCGTAAATGTGGAGACTGGCGAAGGGCGACAGCATCATACCTTGTTCTACGATCCGGCAATTCTCTGTGCCGATTGCGATGGGAAGCTGGGAAAGTTCGACAGTACACTTATCGACTTTGTGCAGCGATGGAACGACCATCCAAGCCGCGACCGTCAGATCACAACGCAAGGCTATGACCCGGTAGCCATCCAAGTCGATACCGCCAAGCTGCGGCAAGCGGTCCTCATCTGCATCTATCGGTTCGCGATATCCACGCGTTACCCGAAATTCTCAGTGCATCCATTCCTCCTGGCCATCCTGACACGCATTGTCATTGAGGGAGGGGCAAGGCCTGACGACCCTTTCCATGTCGCAATCATAGGCTATTCAAAGCACGTGGTCTCAACTGGTAACGGGACAATTGACGTCAGTCAGATCGGACGGCCACACCCCGCCATGAGTGACCGAGCTTATTTCATGGAGCTATTTGGATTGTCGATCTTCGTTCAATTGGAGCGCGATCCTAGAGCAGGACCAGACCATTACGTAGGAGAGCCGGACGGCAGACCAGATAGCGCCACGGTTCATATTACATCTGTAAGGTTCGGCACCCCATCGTTCACGCATTGCTTGAACATCATAGAAGCAGGTGCTGCGCGAAGTCCTTCGCAAAGTATTCGGCCCGCTGACGCAGAACCGCAAACTAGGTCATGACACGAAGCCCTGGGATAGTTGGCCAAATCACGTAAGCGGCACCGGCGGAGGTGGCGGAGGTTAAACCTCATTTTCCAAGAGTAGCCGGAAACACCCTGTATTTCGCCCTATACAGGCCGGCAAAACCCGTTTCCGGCACCCTTCAGCAAACAACCTCCCCCACCTCCTCCAGCAGACGATAATGATTTGAAATCAATGGCTTAACCCGGAGGAGGTTACCTCCTCCATAACCCCCTCCACCGCCATGAACCTCCTCCAAGACCTGCCTTCACTGGAGGAGGTTCCACGCCCGGAGGAGGTTGCCTGGAGGAGGTTCGTCATTCGTCGGGCAACAAAAAACCCGGCTCGATGGCCGGGTTGTCAGGGTGTCGGTGTGGGTCAGAAAATCGAGCCGTAGTCATATGCCGGCGCATGCCTGTCAGGACTCCATTCCCGGGCCTCCTCCGGATCGCCGCGAACATAAGCCGTCTTTTTCTCGCCGTCGCAGAAGCGGACGCCCTTGTCCCTCTTCTCGAAGCCGAGGCCGACCATCGCCGCGCGCATATGGGCGTGATGAAGCTTCGTCAGCTTATTGATGGTTTCCGGGCCGTCGAAACCGACCAGCTTCCAGGCATCCGTAGCCTTGATCTTCAGCGGACCTTCCGGAATGCGCTCGCGGAGGATATCCAGCCACGGCCCGAAATCCGAGGATTCACGCGCGACACCAGCCGCGGCATTCCGCAATGCCTGACTATCCAGAGTCAGGTCCTCACCCGCCTCCTTCTCCGCAGCCTCCGCCCATAGCTGGTCTCGCACCGCCGCGATGCCCGAGGGATCAGCCACTGTGGCGCGGACGATCCAGAAGCGGCGGTTGCCGGTGGTGTCGGTCAGGTAGCGGCTTTCGTTGGTGGTGCCGAAGAGGATGAATTGCCGGGGGCGTTTGCTCGTGAAGCGGCCATAGGAGAGCCTGGCGCTATCTATCATCGTGGGGATGAAGGATTTGACGCGGTTGGTGTCGCGGCGGCTGAGGCCATCGAGTTCGGGCATTTCCAGGATCCAGTGGCCGGCGGTTTTTTCGATGGTCACTTTGGCATCGGCGCCGATTTCGAGCTGGTCGGTGAACCAGTCGCTGTCATGGCAGAGCGCCAGGATCGCCGAGGATTTGCCGATGCCCTGGGGGCCCTCGACGACGAGCATGTGATCGAATTTGCAGCCCGGATGCCTGACGCGGCGAACGGCGGCGCAGAGGATCTTGCGGCCGAAAGCGCGGTTGAGCGGCGTGTCTTCAGCGCCGAAATAATCGACAAGCCAGGTGTCGATGCGCGGCTTTCGATCCCATTGAAGACGGGCGAGATAGTCGTGCACCGGATGATAGGCCCGCCGCTCGCCGATCAGCACCAGCGCATCGAAAATGTTGTCCTTGGACGGCTCCCTGCCCTGGGCCGCGCAGGCGAGCTCGAAGCGAATTTCCGCCAGCCGCGCGTCGCTCATGGGAACGATGCTGCTGTTGCGATGGATCTCCAGTTCGCCCGAAAGCAGGTTGAGCTTGATGAACCATTGGCGATCGACCAACCATTGTTCGAGTTCGATATCGAAGCGCTCGATGCCCATCAGGCGACCGAAGCGCCCTGGCACAGCCCCGGCAGGCGTGATTGCTGGCGTCGGCTCATCGCCCTGGACGAACGCGCCCTCGACGACCTTGGCTGGGACCGGCGCGGGAAGCGCGCTTATGGAAGCCTGCACAGAAACTGCCCGCTTGAACGGCACGATGCGCCCCTCCTCCATTGCATCAGCGGGCTCCGGCCTCCAGTCGCGAAGTGTGGCGGCCATGAAGGCGTCGAGCTCACCTTGCGTCCATCCGGCATCGACGGCATCGGCGCAGTCCCAGCCGCGGCATGGGAAAAGGCCGGCCCGCCAATCGTCGAAATTGTAGCGCTCGATATCCGAAGCATCCCCCGCATCCGTGAAACCGACAAGGCGCACATGCGCGCCAAGCGCGGTCAGGCGGGCGGCGATCTCATCGGCAGCCGACAGGCCCGGGGTGTCGAAATCCGGCCAGATCAGCACGTCGCGGCCCGAGAGCGGCGACCAGTCCGTGTGCTTTACGCCTTGTGTTCCGCCCGCCCAGGAGAGGACGGTTCGCGCTGATATCAGGTGCAGGCGATCGCGGCACTTCTCGCCCTCGACGATCACCACCTGGCCGTCGGTTCCGATCGTTTCCAGGCCGTAGAGCGGCCGTGGCTTCGGGAATGGGAAACGCGACCATGTCTCTCTGCCATCGGCCAAGCGAACGAACATGACCATCGGCGTTTCCTTAGCCCCGTCGGGGAGATCGTGGCGCAGGACATAGCCAAGGAGGGAGCCATCGGCACGACGATAGGGAAAGACCATCGACGGGGTGAGCGCGCCCCATTCGGAGCGCTCACCCTTGCGTTTCGGATTGTAAAGCCTGATACGCACGCCTGCCTGGAGCAAACCTGCCGGCGGCGGAACGGGCACGATCCCCTCATAGATATCGGGCGCCCGGACAGGCCGGGCAGGAACATCAGGCCTGATCGTGTCGCGGCCGCCGAGAATGCGGATCGCTTCCTGAAGATCGACGCCGCTCATCTCCTGCACGAAATCAAGGACATCGCCCTTCCTGCCGCAGCCGAAGCAATGGAAACGCTCGACGCCATCCTGGCCGACGAAGATCGTGAATGACGGCGTGTCCTCGGCGTGGAAGGGGCAGCAGGTTGCGAATTCATGCCCGTTTCGGGTGAGCTTGCAGCCGTATTGCGCTGCTGTCGAAGACAGGGACACATCACGGCGCAGGCTTTCGACATCACGAGAGACGCCCGTCCCCGACGACGGCGCGTATTGCGATATTCTATCCATCAGATATCCGCATGAAATATGGAAGCCGGCGGCTGGAGCTTTTCCGGCAAGACAAAGGCTTTCCGGATTACCGATCAGGAGGCTTTTTGCCGGGGGGTGGCACGCTTGAGGGACATTTCGTCCATCCAGGCGCCGACTTCGTCGGACCGCCAGAAATTGTTTTTCGAAACCTGTATGGGGGCGGGAAACTTGCCGTCCCGCACCCAGCGCCAGAGCGTCACGTTGGAAACCGGGGCGATCTTCTGAACGTCGCTCGTGCTTAAAAGTGTGTAGGAGATTGCGCTGCCACTCATGCTCATTCCTCTATTTCTCAGATTAGAGGCAGAATGCGCGACGACGGTTGTTTATAATAAACGCGATGTATTTCAATGCGATGCGTCCGAGAATCGGAACGACTGCTTGGGTAACGATCCCGGCAGTCACTGCCGCTGCAGATCGATGCGGCTCGTCACGACAGACCGGCCCGAGGCAAGGTCGCGATCGACAGTCTGCAGGCGAAGCCCGTTCTGCCCCAGCTTTTCGATCATCAATTTTGCGCTTCGGTCGCCATTGGTGATGTGAGCCCAGGTGACATTGAGATTGAGAGCATCGCCTTTCCTGCTGCCGACGAGCATGGAAGGCTGGCCCGAGGGTCCCGTATAGTTGCCGGTGTAGCGTTGACCGGCCGCCTTTACATTTGCCGAGAAGCTTCTGGTGATGATGGCGAGAGCGCGACAGCTGCCGTTCATGGAAACCGCGGAAGCACTCGCGCTGGATTTGAGATTGCACGAGACATTGACCTTCGTGCCGCCGATCTTGGTCAGGACCATTCCGCCTCCATCCCAGTCGCCTGCCAGCGAGTTCAAGAAGTCGGCGTCGGCCGCATTCGCGTTGGCCGACAGACATGAAAGCGAGAGCAATGTTGCGATCAGAAGAGGACGCATGAGAGCACCCAACGTTTCCCTGGGCTGACAACATCTGGCGTCAGAAATTGTTCCGCTGCTATCCTACGCTCAAGCCGTCACTCATGCCAGTGATCCGCCACCCATGGCGTCGGCAGGATATAGTGGCGAAGATAGCGGAAGGGTTGCTTGCCGTCGCGTTTGGAGACGTCGAAGACGCCCTTGATGTGGTCGAGCCTCGTTTCGGCCCGGCCTTTCGGGCCGAATTTTCCTTCGATGGCGTTCTGCGGGTGGAAGCCGCGCGGAAAGAGGACGACGCGGGCGCGGGATGGCAGGCGCGGAGCAAGGAAGTAGTTCAGCGGAAAGGCCCAGTGGCAATCCTGCCGGAAATGCAAAACCCAGCTGCGCGGGAAGAATTTCACGCCTCCGGGCGCATTGCGGGTGACGAAGCGCTGTTCATACTGATATTCATCGGCCACTTTCTGCGGGTTGGCCCTGAACTTTTCCTGCAGCGGCAGGAGCTTGCCGACCGGGAAGCGAAAGAGCGAGCTCTGGCCGAGCCTTTCGAAAGGCGTTGTCTGGTTGCGGGCCATGACGACATCATCAGGCCCTCCGACTTTGAAAAAGTCATCCAGAGAGGCGACGATAACAAGGTCGAGGTCCAGATAGAGGACCGGCCCGCTCAGGCTTCCGAGCTTCGGTCCCCAAAGCCTCGCCTTCGGCCAGATGCCCCTCGTATTGACGGGCATTTCGACATCCAGGGGCGGCAGGTCCTCGCACAGGATGCCGGGATGGAGATCGTCCCGGCAGTCGGTGAAACAGGTGAAGGTAAAGGGCGGCGTGATGTTGCGCGCCACCATCGCATAGAGCCGGTTGATGAAAGTCGGCCCGTATCTCGTACCCCAATTGATGCAAATTACCTGTTTAACGCCGCCGCTCGCAGCCAAAACATGCGTCATCTTAGCTCGCCATTTCCATGCCCGGATCCGGAACCCTTCGCATCCGCGATGGAGCGGTTCGCAGGCCTGCATCAGGTTTTCAGGTGGGAATAACCTGGCGGAAATGCAATCCTGACATCCGAGAGGCCTGGCCTGCCAGATCTCATTTTTCCGGCGGATACCCACCGAAACTTCCTTCGCAGAATGCCTTGTATTTGAAATTTGCGAGCGCCGGAAGCGGTTTAAAGCGTCGACACCAAAGAAAGCATATCACTTGCGCTTTACCTGCTATCAGCAGGAGCATAAAAGACTGCCGACACCCCGCGTTGCACCTGCCCCACCAGCCGACACCCACCAGCCGACAGTGGTTTTCCCTTATCGCGGAGAAAGTCCCGAAAGGTTCATCATGTCCGCACCATCGAAGCAATCCAACCGCACGTTCGTCGTTGCCACGATCATGCTCGCGACCTTCATGGTGGCGATCGAGGCCACGATCGTGGCGACCGCCATGCCGCGGATCGTCGGCCAGCTCGGCGGCTTCACCTATTACAGCTGGGTCTTTTCCGCCTTCCTGCTGGCGCAGTCGACGACGACGGTCATCTACGGCAAGCTTTCCGACATTTTTGGACGCAAGCCGGTGCTGATCGGCGGCATCCTCGTTTTCCTCGTCGGCTCGCTCTTCTGCGGACTTGCCTGGTCGATGGCCTCGCTCATCGTCTTCCGCCTGGTGCAGGGCCTTGGGGCCGGCGCGATCCAGCCGGTGACGATGACAATCATCGGCGACCTGTTCAAGCTGGAGGAACGCGGCAAGGTACAGGGCGTGATGGCGACAGTTTGGGCGACCTCGGCGGTCGTCGGACCGCTCGCCGGCGGCATCATCGTCGATACGATCTCCTGGGCCTGGATCTTCTGGATCAACCTGCCGATCGGCATCTTCTCGATCATCGCATTCATGATGTTCCTGAAGGAGGATGTGGCGCACAGGCAAGCCAAGATCGACTATCTCGGCGCCATCCTGTTTTCGATTTCGATCATCGCGCTGCTGACGATCCTGACGGAAACGGATGCGCCGCCCTGGGTCCTTCTCTCGCTTGCCGCCCTCTTCGTCGTGACCGGCATTCTCTTCGTGCTGCAGGAAAAGCGCACGCCGGAGCCCATCATTTCCATCGCGCTCTGGAGCCGGCGGCTCGTGGCAACCAGCAATGCCTGCATGCTGCTCGCCGGCATGGCGCTGATCGGCCTTTCGACGATCCTGCCGATGTATGTACAGGGCGTGCTCGGCCGCTCGCCAATCGTTGCCGGTTTCACGCTCACCATGCTCGTCGTCGGCTGGCCGCTATCGGTGATGCTGTCCAGCCGGTTCTTCAAGATGTTCGGCATTCGCAATACGTTGCGGGTCGGCAGCTTCATGTTTCCCTTCGGGGCCTTCTTCCTTCTGTTCCTCACGCCGGAAAGCCATCCGGCCGTTGCCGGCGCAGGCTCCTTCTTCATGGGCTTCGGCATGGGGCTCATCAACCTCACCAGCATTGCGCTGGTGCAGGACAGCGTGGAATGGTCGATGCGCGGAAGTGCGACGGCCTCGATCATCTTTGCCCGCAGCCTCGGCAATACGCTGGGCGCCACCGTGCTCGGCGCCATCCTCAATGCCGGGATCAGTCACTATGCGACGGGGAATGTGGCAAACCGCCTGCATCATGTCCTGAACGAGCCGACCGGGCTATCGGAGCTTGCGGGAGATCCGGCAGTGCGCGGCATCTTCGATGCGGCGCTGCATTGGAGCTTCTGGGGTGTCGTTGTCGTGGCGGTGCTGACCTTTGCGACGACCTGGCTCATTCCGATCGGCCGTGGCGTGAAGACGGGGGGTGCGGGGAGTGCTGCGAGCGAGGCGGCGTCGCATTAGAATAGACTGATCGGTTGGGATCGGTGGGTGTGGCCCCCTCATCCGACCCTTCGGGCCACCTTCTCCCCGCTGGGGAGAAGGTGATGCTGCGGCGTCTCGATTCCCCCCTTCGCCCCATCGGGGAGAAGGTGCCCGAAGGGGCGGATGAGGGGGCCGCACGGCACACCCTTCATGATCATCTTTCTGGATACCGACGTCTCCGCTTCGCTCAGGCACTTTCCGTAGCACTCTGCGGGAGGGACTGAAGCAGCGTCTGGCGGGCCGAGCGAAGGTGGATGCGACAGGCGGCCTCGATCCTTGCCTGATCGCGGGCTTCGAGCGCTGCGATATAATCGAGATGTTCGTGGATCGCGCGCTCGTTGCGTTGGCGGGCGGCCGCCTTGTTCCATTGATAGTGATAGTGGAAGATGATGGCGATCGCGTCGTAGAAATCGGCGATGAAGCGGTTCTTCGAGGCGCGGTGAATCAGCAGGTGAAAGCGCTCGTCAAGGGCCGAGAATTCCTTGAAGCGGTTGTTGATATCGGAGAGCACGGAAAGGTGCTCTTCCTTGATGGTCGCAAGATCGGACCAGGCGTGATGGTCGGCAGGTAGCCTGCCGAATTCGGCGGCCGAATGCAGCTCGAACATTTCGCGCACATCGGCAAGCTCCAGCGCAAATTCACGGGTAAAACCCTTCAGCGTCCAGTGGCTGTTCGGCCGTTTTTCGATGAGCCCGAAACGCGAGAAGCGGATCAGGAATTCGCGCACGCTGGTGGTACCCGTGCCGATCTCGCGGGCAAGTTCCAGCTCGTTGATCTGCATGCCGGGGGCTGCTTCATCCGAGAGGATGCGCTGCATGAAGCTGCGCTCGATGATGTCGTGCAGCGAATCCGTTTCCTCCGAGGGGAAGAAGTCGCGGTCAACAGGCTGGCGAAGGACGATCTTCTGGCGCTTGTTCCAGCGGATGATGCCCTCATCGCTGAGGCGGGTCAGGATGGCGCGCGCCGTGCTGCGGCTCACACCAAGCTGGGCGGCGATTTCCGGCTCGGAAGGCAGCGCCGTATCCGTGCGCAATGCTGCCGCATACCGGTTATAGGCTTCCTTGAAGACCGTATTCTGCCTTGCCATCAGACCTTGCTTTCCGCCCAAGCGATACGGGCTTTCCGCCCGAGCGACACGGCGATGATACCCGCCCACCAGGAACGGGCACAGCCGGACCAGGAGCCTCTTCAAGCGACCTTTATCTTAGTTTTGGATCGCCTGCGGCCGTTTGCCTCCCTCGTCCACAGGATCAATATTCCCGTTGACTTGAAAATGTTTATTGTAGATAAAAAACAAAAGCAATGCGCATTTGTCGATGTAACGGGCGTCTATGCAGCGGGCGTTTCGTCAGGGAGAAGAAATTGGACAGACAACCTTGGATCATCCTGTCGGCCGGAGACAATGTCGCGGTCGCAACGGCGCAGATCGCCGAAGGATCTGATGTTGCGGGCGTGACGACGCGGCAGAAGATCGACCCCGGCCACAAGGTCGCCATAGCAGACATTCCGCTCGGTACGCCGGTCGTGAAATACGGCCAGGCGATCGGCCGCACGACTGCGGATGTGAAGGCCGGCGATCACGTTCACAGCCATAATCTGCATTTCGAAAACGACCGCCTTGCAGCGACGACCAATTCCGCTCCTGAAGAAGCAAGTGCCGAGGACAGGGCGCGTACCTTCATGGGTTATCGCCGCGCCGACGGACGGGCGGCGACGCGCAATTATATCGGCATCATCGCCAGCGTGAACTGTTCCACCACGGTCTGTCGGGCGATTGCCGACGAGGCCAATCGCACCATCCTGCCGCATTATGACGGCATCGACGGCTTCGTGCCGATCGTTCATGACCAGGGCTGCGGCATGAGCTCGACGGGCGACGGCATGAATGTGCTGCACCGGACACTTGCCGGCTATACGCGCCATGTGAATTTCGGCGGCGTGCTGATGATCGGCCTCGGCTGCGAAGTCAACCAGCTGACGCTTTACGGCCAGAGCGGTGCCGGCGCCTCCAAGCGGCATTTCAACATTCAGGACGCCGGCGGCTCGCGGCGCGCAGTCGAGCGCGCCATGGGCATGCTGCGCGAAATCGCCGCCGATGTCGGCCGTGAAAAGCGTGTTCCGATGTCGATCGGCGAGATCATCATCGGTCTGCAATGCGGTGGTTCGGACGGTTTTTCGGGTATAACCGCCAATCCGGCGCTTGGTGTTGCAGCCGATCTCTTGGCAGCTGCCGGTGGTACGGCAATCCTTTCGGAAACCTCCGAGATTTACGGCGCGGAACATTTGCTGCGCAGCCGCGCCGTCAGTGATGATGTCGCCAAGAAGCTCGATGAGAAGATTGCCTGGTGGGAAGACTATGTCGCCCTGCATGGCGCCTCGCTCGACAACAATCCGTCTCCGGGCAACAAGCGCGGCGGGCTGACGACCATTCTCGAAAAGTCGCTCGGCGCCGTTGCCAAGGGTGGCCGCTCGCCGCTGACTGCTGTCTATGGCTATGCCGAGCGGGTCACCGCCCCCGGCCTCGTCTTCATGGACACGCCCGGTTACGATCCGGTTTCAGCCACCGGCCAGGTTGCCGGCGGGGCGAACATGATCGCCTTTACGACCGGCCGCGGCAGCTGCTTCGGCTGTCGTCCGGCGCCGTCGCTGAAGCTCGCCAGCAATTCGGCGCTCTTCACCTCGATGGAAGAGGACATGGACATCGATTGCGGCACGATCGTTACCGGTGACGCGACGATCAGCGGCAAGGGCCGCGAGATCTTCGAGCTGATCGTCGACACGGCCTCCGGCAAGAAGACGAAAAGTGAAATTTTCGGTTACGGCGATAACGAATTTGTTCCGTGGCATCTCGGCGCCACGCTCTAAATATGACTTATTGATATCAAGGTCTTCACAAGGAGGAATGATGAAGACGAGGAGGATCGGCAAGACGGCGCTCGAGGTGACTGAAATCAGCTTCGGCGCCGCGGCACTCGGCGGCCTTTACCGCGCCTGTCCGCGCGAGCAGGCAATGGAGACGCTTGAATCTGCATGGAGCCACGGCATCCGCTATTTCGACGTAGCGCCGTGGTATGGCCTTGGGCTCGGCGAACGACGCGTCGGCGATTTCCTGCGCGACAAGCCGGAAGGTGATTACGTGCTGTCAACCAAGGTCGGCCGCCTGCTGCGCCCGGTGCCGACGGGCACCGTTCCTGATTATAGCTATGTCGATCCGCTCTCCTTCGATGCCGATTACGACTATTCCTATGACGGCATCATGCGCTCGGTCGATTTCAGCTATGCGCGCCTCGGCCTGAACCGCATCGACATTCTGTTCGTCCACGATATCGGCGCCTATACGCATGGTGCTGCCAGGAATGCCGTGCATCTGAAGAATTTCCTCGATAGCGGCATCAAGGCGCTGGAACAGCTGAAATCGTCAGGTGCGATCAAGGCTTTCGGCCTCGGCGTCAACGAAGTGCCCGTCTGCCTCGACGTGATGCGCAACGCCGATATCGACACGATCCTGATGGCCGGTCGCTATACGCTGCTCGACCGGTCGGCCGTTGCCGAGCTCATCCCGCTCTGCCGGCAGAAGGGTACCTCGCTCGTCGTCGGCGGCGTCTTCAATTCCGGCATCCTCGCAACCGGCCCGGTGCCGGGATCGCATTTCGATTATATGCCGGCAACCGAGGAAGTGCTCGCCAAGGTGGGCGCGATGGAAGAGGTGGCCAAGCGCCACGGCCTGCCGCTCGCCGCCCCTGCCCTGCAGTTTCCGCTGCACGACCCGGTCGTCTCCTCGGTGCTGATCGGCACGGCGCGTCCGTCGAGCCTTACGCGCAACATGGAAAATTTCGAGCCGCGGCTTCCTGCCGACATCTATCCCGAATTCGAACCCTATACGCTTGTCGCCGCGCCGCTCGGCGAAGAGGCCGTGCGGGTCTAAGGAGACACCATGCTTAAAGGTATTCATCCGCTTCTCGGTCCCGATCTGCTCTATGCGCTGAAGAGCATGGGCCATGGCGACGATATCGTCATTGCCGATGCCAATTTCCCTGCAAGCAGCATGGGACCTGATGTCATCCGCGCCGATGGCGTCAGCGCGACAGCGATGGCCGAGGCGATCCTCACCCACATGCCACTCGATACGTTCGTGCCGCAGTCGGCATGGCGGATGGAGGTGGTTGGCGACCCGAAGGCGGTGCCGGAGGTTTGCACCGAATTCCAGGCGATCGTCACCCGGCGCGCCGGCGATTTTTCCATCGCCTCCGTCGAACGTTTCGCCTTCTACGAAATGGCACGGAAGGCCGCCTATATCGTCGCGACCACCGAGTTCCGGCTCTACGGCAACCTGATTTTGAAGAAGGGCGTCGTGCATCCGCACGAGGTGCAATTCGACTGAGGACCTTATTTTAGGTCCTTATGTATTTGAAATGAAAACAATTGCTTGGCAGACAATTTAGCGGGCAAAAAAGCGAAATCGGCACACTTGCAATTTGCTTTCGCCTCGGCTAGCTTCACATCGTAAATGTTTTTTATCGATAAAAATCGTCCGCCTGCGTTCAGCGGTCCGGTTTCATTGGAGGAGAACGCACCCTGAGAGGAGAACCCTTATGAGCATCGTGAAATCCATTCTGTCTCGCCGCGCCTTTACGGCACTTGCAGGCGCCGCTGTCATTGCAACGGCGATGCCGGCCACGTCCTTTGCCGCCGAGGTGACGATCCCGATCATCGTCAAGGACACGACGTCCTTCTACTGGCAGATCGTTCTGGCAGGCGCCCGCAAGGCCGGCAAGGATCTCGGCGTCAACGTGCCGGAGCTCGGCGCCCAGGCCGAATCCGACATCAACGGCCAGATCAGCATTCTTGAGAACGCCGTTGCCGGCAAGCCGGCCGCCGTCGTGATCTCGCCGACCGAGTTCAAGGCGCTCGGCAAGCCGATCGATGAAGCCGCCAAGTCGGTTCCGATCATCGGCATCGACTCCGGCGCCGATTCCAAGGCATTCAAGTCGTTCCTGACGACCGACAACGTCCAGGGCGGCCGTATCGCTGCTGACGGTCTTGCCGCCGCCATCAAGGGCGCCACCGGCAAGGAAGAGGGCGAAGTCGTCATCCTGACCAACCTTCCCGGCGTCGGCTCGCTGGAACAGCGCCGCGAAGGCTTCCTGGATCAGGTCAAGACCAAGCATCCCGGCCTGAAGGTGATTGCCGACAAGTACGGCGATGGCCAGGCAACGACCGGCCTCAACATGATGACCGACCTGATCACGGCAAACCCGAAGCTCGTCGGCGTCTTCGCCTCGAACCTCATCATGGCACAGGGTGTGGGCCAGGCAATCGCCGAAAACAAGCTCGGCGACAAGATCAAGGTCATCGGCTTCGACAGCGACGACAAGACGGTCGGCTTCCTCAAGGATGGTGCGATCGCCGGCCTCGTCGTTCAGGACCCCTATCGCATGGGCTATGACGGCGTGAAGACCGCTCTTGCCGTCTCCAAGGGCGAAAAGGTCGAGCAGAACGTCGACACCGGCGCAAACCTCGTCACCAAGGCGAATATGGCCGAGCCGAAGATCGACGCGCTCCTGAACCCGAAGATCAAGTAAAACGACAGGCAGCCGCGCCGGCTTCAAAAACCGGCGCGGCTTTTTTCATCCATGGTATGGTTCGCCAGGGATGGAGCAGACGTGACAAGAGGAGGAGAGGTCCATGGTCGGACTGGAAGAGATCAGTCATCGCCACGATGACAGCGCGACGCTGAAAGAAGCCAATCGAATTCCCGCCGGATCGCCCATCCTCGAATTGAAAGGCCTGCAGAAGAATTACGGTCATGTGCAGGCGTTGAAGCCTGCGACGCTGACCTTCCTTGCCGGTGAAATCCACGCCATCGTCGGCGAAAACGGCGCCGGCAAATCCACCCTCATCAAATTGCTCACCGGCGTCATCACCCGCACAGCCGGCGAGGTGCTGTGGTGCGGCCATCCGGTGGGGCTGTCGACGCCGAACGAGGCAATCGCCCGCGGCATCAATGCCGTCCACCAGGAAGTCGTGCTCTGCCGGCACCTGACGGTGGCCGCCAATCTCTTCCTCGGCGACGAGGTCAATCGCTTCGGCATCATGCGCAAGAAGCAGATGGAGAAGATGGCGCAGGCCGTTCTCGACGATCTCGGCTTCGGCCTGCCCGCAGGTGCGCTTCTGAGCTCGCTGACGATCGGTCAGCAGCAGCTCGTCGCCACCGCGCGTGCGGCCATGCGCGGCACGCAGTTCCTGATCTTCGACGAGCCGACCGCCTATCTCACCCGCCAGGAGTCCGCACAGCTCTTCAAGCTGATCCGCCGCCTGCAGGGCGAAGGCGTCACCATCGTCTATATCAGCCACCGCATGGAGGAAGTCTTCGAGCTTGCCGACCGTGTCTCGGTACTGCGCGACGGCACGCATGTCGGCACGCGCCTCATCGGCGAAACCAATGACGCCGAACTGATCGCGCTGATGATCAATCGCTCGATCGAGCAGATCTACCACAAGGAAGAGATTCCGATCGGCGAGACGATCCTCGATGTCAGGGGTCTTACCGGCCCAGGCTTCGAAGAGGTGTCGCTCTCCGTCAAGGCAGGACAGATCGTCGGGCTCTATGGCCTGATCGGCGCCGGGCGCAGCGAATTTGCGCTCGGGCTCTACGGGCGCCAGCCGACAAGTGCGGGCGAAATCCACTGGATGGGCAAGCGCGTCGATATCAAGAACGAACGGACCGCGATGGAGCTCGGCATTGCGCTCGCGCCCGAAAGCCGGCGCGACCAGGGGCTCTGCCTCAACCTGCCGATCGGCCTCAACATCAACCTGCCGGTGTTCGGACGCCTCAGCCAGGGCCCGGTCATCAATCACTCGCGCGAATCGACGAATGCCGACAAGCAGATCCGCGATCTCAGCATCAAGACGCCGAGCCGGCGCGTTCCGGCCTCCAGCATGTCGGGTGGCAACCAGCAGAAGATCGTCATCGGCAAGTGGCTGAGCCACGGCGCCCGGCTTTTCATTTTCGACGAGCCGACCGTCGGCGTCGACGTCGGCACCAAGGCGGAAATCTACCGGCTCTTCGCCAAGCTTCTGAAGGAGGGGGCAGGCATTATCCTGATCTCTTCCTACCTGCCCGAGGTCTACGAACTGGCCGACCGGCTGCACGTCTTCCGCAGCGGCAAGCTCGTTGCAAGCCATGATTTCCACGCGGCGACGCATGAAGAAGTGCTCAGCGAAGCGATCGGCGTCTGAGCAAGAAGAATAAGAGGGAGAAAATTCATGACTGTAACCCCCACCGAAATCGTCGCGCCGCCGCCGCGCCGGAAGATGAACATCCTGTTCGGCCTGACGCTGATCGGCTTGCTGATCTTCCTCTGGGTCGTGCTCGGCTTCTCGACAGCCAGCTTCTGGACGCCGCTCAACATCTCCAACCTGCTGCGCCAAGGCGCGATGACGGCGATCCTGGCGCTCGGCCAGACCTTCGTCATCATCACCGCCGGCATCGATCTTTCTGTCGGCGCAATCGTCGGCTTCTGCACTGTTATCATCGCCTGGCTCTTACAGGCGGGCGTACCGCTCTGGGCGGCAATCTTGCTGACGCTGGCAATCGGTGTCGCGATCGGCTCTTTCCATGGCTTCGGCATCGTGCATATGGGCCTGCCGCCCTTCATCATCACGCTGGCGACGCTGACATCGCTGCGCGGCATTGGCCTGCTGATCACCAACGGCTCGACGATCAGCATCACCGACGAGGGCTTCAGCAACTTCGCCCGCGCCGATTTCCTTGGCGTTCCAAGCCTGTTCTGGATGGTCATCCTGGTGGCGATCCCCTCCTTCGTCTTCCTGCATCTGAGCCGCTGGGGCCGCTATCTCTTCGCCGTCGGTTCGAATGCCGAAGCGGCGCGCCTTTCCGGCGTCAACGTCAAGGGGATGATCTACCTCGCCTATATACTTTCGGCTTCGTTTGCGGCTTTCGTTGGCGTGCTGCTCGCCTCGCGTATCGCCATCGGCAACGCGACGCAGGCCGACGGCTGGGAGCTGCAGGCGATCGCCTCATCGGTCATCGGCGGCACGTCTCTCTTCGGTGCCGTCGGCTCCGTGCATGGTCCGCTGATCGGCGCCTTCATTCTGGCGACCATCAACAACGGCGCAAACCTCCTGAACGTCAACTCGTTCTGGCAGCGCATCATCACCGGCCTGCTGATCATCGTCATCGTCTACTTCGACCAGCTTCGCCGGCGCCGGGCGGGCTGAGCGGGATACAAAACGAAGCCGGCCCAAAGGCCGGCTTTCTTCTTTTCAGCAATGCGAGAACTGTCATGAAAGCTGTCCTTTGCCGCGAACCCGGTGTCCTTGATCTCGTCGAGCGCCCTTCCCCCGAAAAACCTGATACCGGCTGGGTACGGCTTGCCGTCAGCCATGTTGGCATCTGCGGCACGGATTATCATATCTTCGAAGGCAAGCACCCGTTCCTCGAATATCCACGTGTCATGGGTCACGAGATATCGGCGACCGTGCTGGAGGCGGGCGACGGGGTGGCAATGGCTGTCGGCACGCCCGTCATCGTCAATCCCTATCTCTCCTGCGGAAGCTGTGTCGCCTGCCGGCAGGGCAAGCCGAATTGCTGCACCAATATCAAGGTTCTCGGCGTCCATACGGATGGTGCTTTCTGCGAGGAAATCTTAGTGCCCGCGGGCAACCTCTATGCCGCCAAGGGCCTCAGCCTTGAGGCAGCGGCGACCGTCGAATTCCTGGCCATTGGGGCGCATGCGGTACGCCGATCCATGGCGCCTGCCGGTTCCCGCTCGCTCGTCATCGGCGCAGGCCCGATCGGCCTTGGCGCGGCAATCTTCTCGCGTATTGCCGGTCATGACGTGACGCTTCTGGATACGAGCGCGGAACGGCTGCAGATGGCGTCGGAGCGCTTCGGCTTTACGTCAGGGATCGTCGCCAATGATGGAACTGCGGATGCCGTGAGGGCCAGGACGGACGGCGATGGTTTTGATGTCGTCTTTGACGCGACAGGCTTTGGACCTTCGATAGAGAAGGCCTTCAGCTTTGTCGCCCATGGCGGCGCGCTGGTGCTTGTCAGCGTCGTGAAAGACGATATCCGCTTCTCCGATCCGGAATTCCACAAGCGGGAAATGATGGTCATCGGCAGCCGCAATGCGACGCGTGTCGACTTCGAACACGTCGCGGATTCGATCGCCAAGGGTCTCGTTCCGGTCGACAAGCTCATCACCCATCGCACGACGCTTGCCGATGCGCCGCGTGATCTTGCCCGCTGGGCGCACGAGAAGAGTGGCCTCATCAAGGCCGTCATCAAGGTCGCAGCTTAAGCAGCGTCGATTGCCGCACGCATCTGTCGGACAACTTCGACATCCGTACGATTCGAGGTCGGCACATCGAAGCCGAAGGAGACGGCGCGCGGATCGGCGCTGGCAACGGGCGAACTGCAGGAACCGTGGATTTCGTGCGCGCCAGTTGCCCGCAGGATTTCGATGGCGTTTGTGGGGCGCACGCCGCTGCCCGGCATGATGGAAATGCGGCCGGCTGCCTTGGCGGAGATGCGCTTCAGCGTTTCGAGCCCATCCACCGCCTTCGGTACGCAGCCCGACGTGAGGATGCGCTCGTAGCCGAGCTCGACCGCCTGTTCCAGTGCTGCATCCGGATCGGGCACCAGATCGAAAGCGCGATGCAGCGTCGAACCGAGGCCGGCAGCATGCGCCTTCAGGCGATGAATGAGCGGCATGTCGAGCGTGCCGTCCAGTCGGTTGGCACCGATGACGACGCCAGCAAGGCCAGCGGCCCTGACAGCATCGATATCGGCAAGCATCGCTTTCTCATCCGTCGTATCGAAGATGAAGGGGCCGGCATGCGGGCGGATCATTGCATAGACCGGGATGGGCGCTTGCGCCGCGATCCGCATCAGGCTCGGCAATGGCGTCAGCCCGCCAAGCTCCAGCGCCGAACAGAGCTCGATGCGGCCAGCGCCGCCTTCGATTGCAGCCGCAAGGCCCTGAGCGCTATCGACGCAGACTTCCAGCAAAACCGTCATATTCCGAATCCCTCTTCTTCCGTCGCAGCCTATTTATGCAACGGCGGCATTTTGCGCGACAGGCGCCGGGACAATTTTTGCCGCGGTCGCGATCAGCAGGTCGCAAGCGTCAGCCGCGGCTTTCCGATGATTGAAGGCCACGTGATAGGACATCAGCATCGGCTCGGCGAGTTCGACGATGCGCACCCGGTCGGCGATCGGCATGGCGCTGACGCGGCCGAGAAAGGAGACATAGCCGTGATTGGCGACGAGATCGACGATGACGGGCAGCGAATCCGCCGCGGTGATGTCTCGATCGCGCAGGCGGCGATGCAGGGTGCGGTCATAGCCGAAGGTCATCGCGGCATGGCCGATGCCGGTGCGCGGGCTCGGCGTGCAGATCGGATGGCTGGCCACAAGTTCCTTGGCGGTTGCCTCCATACTGTCAAGCGGGGCGATCGCCACCATATCGGTGCGCAGCAATTCGCGATGACGGAAGCTTTCCAGGCCGAAGACGGAATCGAGGATCGCGACATCGATGCGCCCGGATTTCAGCGCCTCGCGCAGATCGTCCGCAGTCATCGAGACCAGCGATAAAGCATTCTTGTTGCGGCCGGCATTCCACTCGGCAACGAGGCTACCCAGGCAGCGCGCAACCCAGCTTTCCGAGCCCGTGGGGATGATGGCACCGATGCGGAGCGACCGGGCGGTGCGCTGATAGCGTTCGTCCGCAGCGGATTTCAACTCGTTCCAGGCGAGGCTGATGGTCGAAAAGATAGTATAGGCGAAGCGGCCCTCCTCCGTCAGCGCCGAGCCTTGGGCCTGACGCTCGAAGAGCCTGCCTCCAAAGAATTTCTCAAGATTGGCGATCTGCAATGAAAGCTGCGGCTGACCAAGACGCAGACGGCGGGCGGCTCTGTTGATGCTGCCCTGGTCGGCAACCTCCAGGTAACGCTCCATGGTGACGAGCTTGACGGGGATGCGGGCGGCCCATTGTCCGTAAGCTTCCGGTTCACGATAACCAAGCTTGTCGCCAAGCTGCCCTGTTGCAGCAAGGATCGGCGCCAATCCCTCCAGAACTCTGCCTCCGGCAAGCAGAATGACCAGTTCGCCCGAGGAACGCTCGGCGAGCTTCAGGGCGAGCTCCGTCTCCAGACTATCGATCGCTGCCGACGCGGTCGAGACGGAGATGTTGAAGCGACGCGCCGTTTCGCGCATGGAGCCGGAAGACAGGACATGGCTTGCGATGAAGAGGGCGCCGAGATGCAAGGCTTTCTCCGGAAACTACTGAAAAGGCGGAGGATATGACGTGTTCGTGAAAAAAGATATCCCTGCCCATAGAGGTGCAGGCTATCGTTCACTCAATAGAAATCCGGGCGGCGAAAGAACCGACTGAAAGCACCGGAACATCGTGGAAACACGCAAGGGGACAAAAACAAATCGCGCCGACCCTGGAAAAGGGAATGCAATTCCGCGCACGGACCTGCATTCGCCGCCATAATCGCGCCGCGAGAGCGAATACTGGAGGGGGCTGCTTCGATTTTCGGGCATCGATTTTTCGGGCATGCACACTATTTCCATGACGCACGTATTTCCGGCATGATGGCCTGATGGCTGACCATGCCGGCTGGTTTTATGCGCGCAGGCTTCGCGTCCGGGGCTTTCGCGACGTTTAACGGTGTTCAACCAAGGGGATAATCATGCTGAAGAAATTCGCACTTGCCGTTTCGCTTGCCGCCTTTGCGGCCGGCGCGGCCCACGCCGCAGACGTCGTCGTTTCATCGAAGATCGACACGGAAGGCACGCTGCTCGGCAACGTCATCGCGCTCGCGCTCAATGCCAACGGCATCAAAACGCAGGACCGCATCGCGCTTGGTGCTACGCCTGTCGTGCGCAAGGCGATCACCGCAGGCGAAATCGACATCTACCCGGAATATACCGGCAATGCCGGCTTCTTCTTCAACAAGGCCGATGACGCCGCCTGGAAGAACCTCGACCAAGGTTACCAGCTGGCGAAGAAGCTCGACTATGACGCCAACAAGATCGTCTGGCTGACGCCCTCGCCCGCCAACAACACCTGGGCGCTTGCCGTCCGCAGCGATGTTGCCGGCCCGAACAAGCTCAAGACCTTGTCCGACTTCGGCAAGTGGGTCTCGGGCGGCGGTGCCGCCAAGCTCGCGGCTTCGGCCGAATTCGTGAACTCCGCCGGCGCCTTGCCCGCCTTTCAGACCACCTATGGCTTCACGCTGAAGCCGGATCAGGAAGTCGTGCTTTCGGGCGGTGACACCGCTGCAACGATCAAGGCTGCGGCCGACCAGACCAACGGCGTCAATACCGCCATGGTCTACGGCACTGACGGCGCAATCCAGGCTGCCGAACTGGTCGTTCTCGAAGACGACAAGAGCGTGCAGCAGGTCTATGCACCGACCCCGATCATCCGCGAGGCCGTGCTGCAGGCAAACCCGAAGATCCAGGAAATCCTCACTCCGATCTTCCAGAGCCTGACGGCAGACGAACTGCGCAAGCTCAACGCCAAGATCCAGGTCGATGGCGAGCCGGCGAAGTCCGTTGCCGAAGCCTATCTGAAGGAAAAAGGCTTCCTGAAGTAATTGCCTACTGCCTAATTCCTTAAATCGGAATCGATTTAAGGATAAAATTATGCAGCAGTTTCAAATGCTACAGCGTCCTTTGCGCGTCTGAAAAGACGCGCGGCGCTGTAGTGCCCCGCCCGGCACTCGGGCGGGGCACTCTCCGGACAGGGTTGGATCGATGGAAGAAACCTTAGCGGTCCGCAAGCTGGACCGGCTCGGCGTGGTACTGGTGGCAGGCGGCATTGTGGCGACGGCCCTTCTGCCTTTCATCTATGTGAAGGCGAACCGTATCGCCGCCGGCAAGCCGATGCTGCTGACGCAGCTTCTTCCCCAGCCTTCCGTCGTTATCCTGATGGTCCTCCTTGTTGCCACTGCCCTGGCGACGCTTTTCCTGCGCAACGCTTTCATTCGCCTGGGACTTGGCACGCTCTGCCTTGCCGCACTGATTGCTGCAATCGGCCTTGTGGCGACGGCTGCGACGCCGCCTGGCAGCACCGTGGCGCGCATGACACCCGGCGGCAGCTTCTGGGTGCTCCTCGGCGTCATCGGCCTCATCATTTCCGATGCGCTGGTGAAGATAAAGCTGACACCTTGGATGCGTGTTGCGTCCCTTGTCGCTTACACCGCCCTGCTCGCCATCTGCCTCTCGTCCGGCCTGCTCGACAGCCTGTCGATCCTCCGGGAATTTTCGACACGGGCCGACCAGTTCTGGACCGAAGCCGTCTCTCACCTGCTGCTTGCTCTCGGTTCGCTCGCAATCGCCATCATTCTCGGGCTGCCACTCGGCATCCTCTGTTTCTGGGTGCCGAAGCTGCGGGCGATCGTGCTGCGGACGCTGAGCCTCATCCAGACCATTCCGAGCCTGGCGCTCTTCGGCCTCCTGATGCTGCCGCTCGGCTATCTCGCTGCCAACGTGCCGCTTGCGGCCGATATCGGCATTCGCGGCATCGGCACCGCACCGGCGCTGATTGCGCTCGTGCTCTATTCGCTGCTGCCGATCGTTGCCAATACCGTCGTCGGCCTCGAGGGTGTCGATCCCTCAGTGCGTGATGCGGCCGCTGGCATGGGACTCACACGCCGGCAGATCTTGACCGGCATAGACCTGCCGCTCGCCTTTCCCGTCATCCTCACCGGAATCCGCATCGTGCTGGTGCAGGCGATCGGCATGGTGACGATCGCCGCGCTGATCGGCGGCGGCGGCTTCGGCATATTCATCTTCCAGGGGCTTGGCCAGACGGCCATGGACCTCGTCCTGCTCGGCGCCGTGCCGACCGTTTTCTTCGCCTTCTCCTCGGCCGTCATCCTCGATGCGGTCATCGAAAGCATCCAGGGGCCAGCCGCATGAGCAAGATCGAGATCAGGAACGTCACTAAGCGCTACGGCTCGGCAACGGTCGTCGACAATGTCTCGATGAGCGTCGAAAAAGGTTCGATCACCGTCATCGTCGGCACATCGGGCTCCGGCAAATCAACGCTGATGCGAATGATCAACCGGCTGGTGCCGATCACCGAAGGACAGATCTTCGTCGGCGGGCAGGATATCATGGACGTGCCGGCGACCGAGCTTCGCCGCAAGATCGGCTATGCTATCCAGGGACACGGCCTGTTTCCGCACCGGACTGTGGCGCAGAACATTGCAACCGTGCCGGAGCTTCTCGGCTGGGATACGGCCCGCATCGGCGGCCGGGTGACGGAACTGCTCGGCCTCTTCAATCTCGACCCGGCGATCTTTGCCGAGAAATATCCGCACCAGCTGTCCGGTGGCCAGCAGCAGCGCGTCGGCGTCGCCCGGGCGCTGGCAGCCGAGCCTGAGCTGCTATTGATGGATGAGCCCTTCGGCGCGCTCGACCCCGTTATCCGCGGCAAGGCGCAGGACGATCTGCTGGCGATCCAGAAACAGTTCGGCACCACGGTCGTCCTCGTCACGCATGACATGGACGAAGCCTTCCATCTCGGCAACCAGATCGCCGTCATGAGCGGCGGCAAGCTCCTGCAATGCTCGACGCCGGAGAAGATCCTGACGGAACCGGCCGATCCCTTCGTGCAGCAATTGACCGGCACCTCCGACCGGGCGCTGAAGCTGATGTCGCTGACACCGTTGAAAGACAGTATGCAGCCGGCCAAGCCGGGCCTTCCCTATTCGCTGGCGCAGTCCCTCAGTCTGCGCGATGCTCTCGCCGAAATGATCTGGCAGGGCGTCGACGAGGCCACCGTGCAGGATGCGAACAAGGCGCCCGTCGGTTCGATCTCCATGGGTCGGCTGCTCGAGCTGGGCCGCAAGGTATGAAATTCATCCTCGCCAACCTGTTTCGCGCTCTGGCGCTGGTGCTGCTGCTCATCCTGATCTTCAGGACAGAGTGGCTCTCCTTCATGCTGGTGCCGCTGACCAACAACAATGCGCCGCCGGTCTATATGCAGAACAGCCTCGCTTCGCTGGCGCTCGGGCACCTGGAGCTGGTTTTCATTTCGATTATCGGCAGCGCGGTGCTTGCCGTGCTCGGCGGCATTTTCGTCACGCGTCCGAGCGGTGCGGATTTCCTGCCATTGTCGCGCGCCATTGCCAATGCCGGGCAGACTTTTCCGCCGGTCGCCGTGCTGGCGCTTGCCGTTCCCGCCACAGGTTTTGGTGCTGCGCCGACGCTGATTGCGCTCTTCCTCTACGGTCTGCTGCCAATCTTCGAAAATACTGTCGCCGGCCTCAAGCAGGTGTCGCCGCAGGTGCTGGATGCCGCAGATGGCATGGGCATGAACGGGACGCAGCGGCTCTTCAAGGTCGAGCTGCCGCTGGCATTGCCACTGATCCTCGAAGGGCTGAAGGTTGCGACGGTCATCAATATCGGCACGGCGACGATCGGCTCGACGGTTGCGGCAAAGGGTCTCGGCGAGGTCATCATTGCCGGCCTGATCTCCGACAATACCGCCTTCATTCTGCAGGGTGGGTTGATCGTCGGCCTGATGGCGGTGCTGATCTATGATGTCGTCGGCATGCTCGAAGGCGTCATCACGCGCAGAATGGGCTTGCGTCCGGCTTGAGAGGACGGCTACCAAGACAGCGGTAATGTCAGCGATGGGAGACCGCCTTGGCCAAGATGATCCATTCGATGATCCGCGTTCTGGACGAGGCGCGCTCGGTCGATTTCTACAGCAAAGTCTTCGGGCTCGCGGTTGCCGACCGTGTCGATTTCGAGACCTTCACGCTGATCTATATGAGCAATGAAGAGACCGGCTTCGAGCTGGAGCTGACGATCAACAAGGGTCGCACGGCGCCCTATAATCTCGGCGATGCCTATGGGCATCTGGCTGTTTCCGTTCAGGAAGTGCAGGTCGAACACAAGCGGTTGACGGATCTCGGCCTCAACCCCGGCAAGCTCGTGGAACTCAACCGCGACGGCAAGCTGTTCGGGCTGTTCTTCTTCATCACCGACCCTGACGGCTACAAGATCGAAGTGCTGCAGCGCTACGGCCGTTTTCAATAAAACATAAGAGGCTGAAATGATTGGGAGGAGAGACCTTCATAACGGCTGGACGCTTTCCTGTAACGATACAGGAAGAAGCAGTCTGCCAGCTTCGATTCCGGCAACGGTGCCCGGATGCGTGCATCTCGACCTGCTCACAAACCGGCTGATCCCCGATCCCTATCTCGATATCAACGAGATCACCAATGACTGGATCGGCAAGACGGAATGGGTCTACCGGCTGGACTTCGAAGCCGAGCCTGATGAGGGCCAGGTGCAGGAACTCGTCTTTGACGGCATCGATACGATTGCGACGATCCGCCTGAACGGCGAGGAGATCGGCCGCACCTTCAACATGCACCGCACCTATCGCTTCGACGTTTCGTCGCTGCTGCGGGAAGGTGCAAACGAGCTCAGCATCACCTTCCATTCCGCCTATGCCTATGGCGCCGAGATGGAGAAGCATTACGGCTATCGCCCGAACAACTATCCGGGACCGGGCAATCTGATGCGCAAGATGGCCTGCAATTTCGGCTGGGACTGGGGGCCGACGCTGGTGACGGCCGGACTCTGGAAGCCGGTGCGGCTGGAGAGCTGGGATCGGGCGCGGCTTGCCGCAACAAGGGTTTCGGCAACGCTGGCGGGCGGCGATGGGCTGATCAAGGTGCATGCGCGGCTGGCGAGACATGGCGAGGTCGCGCCGGCGAAGCTCACGGCCGAGATCGGCGGCGTGACGCAGACGGTCACAGTCGAAGCGGATGCAGAGGATGTTTCCTTCGAGCTTCGTGTCCCCTCGCCGCAGCTCTGGTGGCCGCATCATCTCGGCGCGCAACCGCTCTATCCGCTGGAGATCCGGCTGGAAGACGAGAGCGGAGATATTCTCGACCGCTATTCGAAAGAGATCGGCTTCCGTTCGCTGCGGCTCGATACGTCGCCGGATGCGCATGGCTCTGCCTTTACCTTCGTCATCAACGACGTGCCGATCTTTGCCTGTGGCGCCAACTGGATACCGGACGATTGCTTCCCTTCGCGCGTGACGGCGGAACGCTATGCGGCGCGGATCGATGAGGCGAAGGCTGCCAATATCAATCTGCTGCGTGTGTGGGGCGGCGGTATCTTCGAGCGGGACGAGTTTTATGAGGCCTGCGATCGCGCCGGCATGCTGGTCTGGCAGGATTTCCTCTTTGCCTGCGCCTCCTACCCGGAGGAAGAGCCGCTGCGGAGCGAGGTGATCGCCGAGGTGCGGGACAATGTGGTGCGACTGATGCCGCATGCATCGCTCATCATCTGGAACGGCAATAACGAGAATATCTGGGGTTTCGACGAGTGGGGCTGGCGGCCGATCATCAAGAACGGTGTCAGCTGGGGGCTCGGTTACTATCTGGATGTGCTGCCGAAGCTGTGCACAGAGCTCGATCCTGACAGGCCCTATTATCCCGGCAGTCCCTATTCGGGCTCCATGGATATCGAGCCGAATGACGACCGGCATGGCTGCAAGCATATCTGGGATGTCTGGAACGACGTCGGTTACGAAATCTATCGCAACTACATTCCGCGCTTCTGCTCCGAATTCGGCTGGCAGGCGCCGCCGGCATGGGCGACGCTGCAGGAGAGCGTGCATGACGAACCGTTGACGCCGGAATCGCGGGGCGTCTTCCATCATCAAAAGGCGACGCAAGGCAATGACAAGCTCATCAAGGGGCTTGCCGGACACCTGCCCGTGCCGCAGACGATGGATGACTGGCATTTTGCGACACAGCTCAATCAGGCACGCGCCATCCGCTTCGCAGTCGAGCACATGCGCTCGCATCGCGATATCTGCAAAGGCGCTGTTATCTGGCAGTTCAACGATTGCTGGCCGGTCACGTCATGGGCAGCGCTGGATTCCGCCGGCCGGCGCAAACCGCTCTGGTATGCGATGCAGCAGGTCTTTCACCCTCGCCTGCTGACGATCCAGCCGCGCGGCGAAGGCCTTTCGGCAGTAGCCGTCAACGAGCAAACCTTGTTCTGGCGCTCGAAGATCAGCGGTAAGCGGATGCGGCTCGATGGTACAGTGCTGGCGGAATTCGAATTCTGGCGGCTGCTCTGCGACCGGTTCGAAGCGAAGGAATTTCCTTTGCCTGAGAATATCGCAAAAGCCGGCGCGGCGGATGAGGAAGTCATCGTCGTCCAGATGCTGGACAAGCGGGCCTTCCATTACTTCGTCGAGGATATCGATCTGAAGCTTCCGGCACCTGATGTCAGCATATCGCTGGCAAAATCAGGCGGCGGCTACGATGTCACAGTGACGGCGCGGAATTTCCTGAAGGATCTCTGCCTGATGGCGGATCGGCTCGACCCTGCAGCAATGGTGGATTCAATGCTGGTGACGTTGCTGCCCGGTGAAAGCCATGTCTTCCGTGTGACGACCGACAAGTCCCTGTCGGCTGAAGATATCGTGGTTGGAAAGGTGCTTCGCACTGCCAATGATCTCGTGAACAAAAGCTGAAAGGCCCCGCTCTGGCGGGGCCTCCATCCGGCTCGTCCTCGCGGACGGTGTTACATCCAGTAGGGTGGCACGCCGTAATAGTCATAGACCCGGCGGCCATTATCGTTGTACCAGGTGTCATCATCATCCGCGTAGCTCGGCGCGCCTTCGATCTGCTCCTTGGTGAGATCGATGCGGTAACCGTCCAGCTGGGTATCGTAGTTCAGCTTTTCCCACGGCAGCGGATAGTGGTCATTGCCGATGCCGAGGAAGCCGCCGAAACTCAGAATAGCGTAAGCAACGCGGCCGTCCTGCTTCCCGAGGATGAGGCGCTCGATGGAACCGATGTGCTTGCCATCGGCGCCATAGACGCGGGTGCCTTCAACCCGGTCGCTGGCGATCAGCGTCGGGGTATCCTTCACATTCGGGTCGCGGCGGGTGGCGTCAGTATCCTGATTCAGCACTGTGCACCTCCTTATCGTTTCCTCGTGGTTCTTCCACATCGAGAAAACGTGCCCTATGCCTCAAAGTTCCCTGCCGCATGCCGTTTATATGCGACACTCACGATATTGACGTTTACGTTAAGGTTATTGTAGCCTCAATCCGCTTGAACCGCTCAAGCAATGGCATAAGCTGCCTTGACGGAGGATGGAGGATCTTCCGATCGACCGGTGTCATCCGGTTTCGGCGGCCGAATGGGAGAGAGACACAATGAACAGTATTTCCGTCCACCCTGGTGGTGCGAAACCGGAAAAACCATGGCTTGCCACCTATCCGGACATCGTTCCGGCCCAGATTCCCCCACTGGAATTCGCATCGCTTCCGGATCTCCTGGAAAAGAACTGCGCGCGTTTTGCCGACCGGAAAGCCTTTTCCAGCATGGGCAAAACGATGACCTATCGCGAACTCGAGGCCCAGACTCGCAGGGTGGCTGCCTGGCTGCAAAGTGCAGGCCTGCAAAAAGGCGACCGTGTCGCCGTGATGATGCCGAACGTGCTGCAGAACCCCATCGCTGTCTATGGCATCCTGCGCGCCGGTCTTGTCGTCGTGAACGTCAACCCGCTCTATACGCCGCGCGAACTCGAGCATCAGCTCAACGATTCCGGCGCCAAGGCGATTTTCGTTCTGGAGAACTTCGCGCGCACCGTCGAGCAGGTCATCAACAAGACGGATCTCCGCCATGTCGTCGTCACCTCTCTCGGCGAAATGCTCGGCCTCAAGGGGCATATCGTCAATTTCGTCGTCCGCCGGGTGAAGAAGCTCGTTCCGTCCTGGTCCATTCCGCAACATAAAAGTTTCAGGCAGGTGCTATCGGCGGGGGCGAACAGGACGCTTGCGCCTGTCGCGCTCACCGGCAGCGACATTGCCTTCCTGCAATATACGGGCGGGACGACAGGTATTGCCAAGGGTGCGATGCTGACGCATCAGAACCTGCTCGCCAACAAGATGCAATTGCAGCTCTGGCTGAAATCCGCCTTCGACAAAAAGAAGCAGCCTGACGTCCTGAACTTCCTCTGCGCGCTGCCGCTCTATCACATCTTCGCCCTGACGGTGAATTCGCTGATGGGCATGTCGCTCGGCGCCCACAATGTGCTGATTGCCAATCCGCGCGACATTCCAGGGCTGGTGAAGGAATTCCAGAAATCCAACATCCATATCTTCCCCGGCCTCAACACGCTCTTCAACGCGCTGCTCAACAACGCCGATTTCGCCAAGCTCGATTTCTCCTCTCTCGTCATGTCGCTCGGCGGCGGCATGGCCGTGCAGCGGCCGGTGGCCGAGCGCTGGCTGAAGGTGACTGGCTCGCATGTCACCGAGGGCTACGGTCTCTCCGAGACCTCGCCCGTTGCCACCGCCAACCGCTTCGATTCACCCGAATTCACCGGCTCGATCGGCCTTCCCATTCCCTCGACGGAACTCGATATCAGAGACGAGGACGGCAATTCCCTGCCGCTTGGCGAGATCGGCGAGATCTGCATTCGCGGCCCGCAGGTCATGGCCGGATATTGGAACAAGCCGGAGGAGACAGCCCGGGTGATGACGCCGGATGGCTATTTCCGCACCGGCGACATGGGTTTCATGGACGAGCGCGGCTACACCAAGATCGTCGACCGCAAGAAGGACATGATCCTCGTCTCCGGCTTCAACGTCTATCCGAACGAGATCGAGGAAGTGGCCGCCATGCATGCCGGTATCCTGGAGGCGGCTGCGATCGGCGTGCCGGACGGGCATTCCGGCGAGGCGGTGAAGCTCTTCGTCGTGCGCAAGGATCCTGGTCTGACCGAAGCCGATGTGAAGGCCCATTGCGCGGCCAATCTCACCAATTACAAGCGACCGCGCTTCATCGAATTCCGCACCGAGTTGCCGAAGAGCCCTGTCGGCAAGATCCTGCGCAAGGACCTGCGCGGCTGAATTTGACGGTCTCATGAAATTGAGGGCCATCCGCTTGTCGCGGGTGGCTTTTTTCATATTTCGTCAGATGGCTGAACTTGATTTGACTGCGGGAAAGAGAATAGTTTCCGCAACCCTCTCCGCCTCCAAAGGAGTCTCCCATGAATGCCATCGTCGAACAACTGAAGAGCACCGCGGCTGCCACCAAGGCCACCGATCTTCGCGCCGCCTTCGCTGATGATCCGAAGCGCTTCTCGCGCTTTTCCGTATCGCTTGACGACCTGCTGATGGATTTTTCCAAGACGGCCGTGAATGACGAGATCCTGAAGCTTCTGGTGAAGCTCGCCGAAGAAGGCGGCGTCGAGAAGAAGCGCGAGGAGATGTTCTCCGGCAAGGCGATCAACTTCACCGAAGACCGCGCCGTTCTGCATACGGCGCTCCGCAACCGTTCCAACACGCCTGTCCTGGTCGATGGCAAGGACGTCATGCCTGATGTCAACGCCGTACTCGCCGCCATGGGCAAGTTTGCCGACGGTGTGCGCTCGGGTGCGCTGAAGGGCGCGACCGGCAAGAAGATCACCGATGTCATCAATATCGGCATCGGCGGCTCGGATCTCGGCCCTGTCATGGCGACGCTAGCGCTTGCGCCCTTCCATGACGGCCCCCGCGCCCATTTCGTTTCCAATATCGACGGCGCCCATATCGCCGATATCCTGAAGCTGGTGCAGCCGGAAACGACGCTCTTCATCGTCGCTTCCAAGACCTTCACCACCGTCGAGACGATGACGAATGCGCAGACGGCGCGCAAGTTCATCGCCAGCGCGCTTGGCGAAGCCGCCGTTCAGCATCACTTTGCCGCCGTTTCGACGGCGCTTGAGAAGGTCGCCGCCTTCGGCATCGAAAGCGAACGCGTCTTCGGTTTCTGGGACTGGGTCGGCGGTCGCTACTCGATCTGGTCGGCGATCGGCCTGCCGCTGATGATCGCTGTCGGCCCCGAGAATTTCGGCAAGTTCCTCGATGGCGCTCATGCCGTCGATAATCACTTCCGTAAGGCACCGATTACCGAAAACCTGCCTGTCCTGCTCGGCCTCATCGGCTTCTACCACCGCAATGTGCTCGGCTATCCGACGCGCGCCATCCTGCCCTACGACCAGCGCCTGTCCCGCTTCCCGGCCTATCTGCAGCAGCTCGACATGGAATCGAACGGCAAGGGCGTCACCATCGACGGCACGCCGGTCGAAGGCAATTCCGGCCCGGTCGTCTGGGGCGAGCCCGGCACTAACGGCCAGCACGCCTTCTACCAGCTCATCCATCAGGGCACGAGCATCATCCCGGCCGAATTCATGATTGCCGCCAACGGTTTCGAGCCCGAGCTGCGCCATCAGCACCAGCTGCTGATGGCGAACGTTCTTGCCCAGTCGGAAGCGCTGATGAAGGGCCGCACTTTCGCGGAAGCCAAGAAGCAGCTGACCGACAAGGGCATGGACGACAAGAAGGCCGATTTCATCGCCCCGCACCGCGTCTTCACCGGCAACCGCCCGTCGATCACCTTCGTCTATGACAAGCTGACGCCCTACGCGCTCGGCCGCCTGATCGCGCTCTACGAGCACCGCGTCTTCGTCGAAGGCGTGCTCTTCCGCATCAACTCCTTCGACCAGTGGGGCGTGGAACTCGGCAAGGAACTCGCGACCGGCCTGCTGCCCGTCGTCGAAGGTAAGGAAAGCGCTGCAGGTCACGACTCCTCGACGCAGGGTCTGGTTGCTGCACTGGCAAAGCTCGCCAAGTAACTCGGCAATTGCGCTGCTATCGAAGCCCACCCGTCACGGGGTGGGCTTTTTTGTTTGACCCTGTCGAATTGCAGGGCATCTCGTCGTCTATAGAGAGAGTGATGGAGGAGGAGCCGATGACTGCTACGGATGACGAGCTGGTAAAATTCGAGGCGGAGGGCGCACTGCCATTACCGCCCTCGAACGAGGAGGGCTTCACCGACAACAAGGGCGCGCGCATCTGGTATGCGAGTTACGGCGCCGGCCCAGCTGTCATCCTGCTGCATGGCGGGCTCGGCAATAGCGGCAACTGGGGTTATCAGGTTCCCGATCTCATCGAGGCCGGCCATCGGGTCGTGGTGATCGACAGCCGGGGGCATGGCCGCAGCACGCGCGATATCAGGCCCTATACCTATCACCTGATGGCTTCGGACGTGCTGGCCGTCATGGATCATATCGGCATCGAGGAAGCAGCCCTTGTCGGCTGGAGCGACGGCGCCTGCACCGCGCTGGTCCTTGCCGACCAGAACCCGGACCGCGTCTGCGGCGTGTTCTTCTTCGCCTGCAACATGGACCCCAGCGGCACCTGGGAATTCAAGGCGACGCCGGTTATCGACCGCTGCTTCAGCCGGCACGGGAAGGATTATCAGGCGCTATCGGCGACGCCCGACCAATTCGAGGCATTCGTCGCCGATGTCTCCAAGATGATGGCGACCGAGCCCAATTATTCGGCCGAGCAGCTGGCCGGCATCAAGGTTCCGGTTTCCGTCGTGCTGGGCGAACATGACGAATTCATCAAGCCCGACCATGCCGATTATCTGGCAAAGACGATCCCTGACGCGGAATTCGTACTGCTGCCCGGTGTCAGCCATTTCGCTCCGCTGCAGCAACCTGACCTCTTCAATCGCGAGATCAGGGCCTTTCTCGAGCGGATCGAATAAAGCTCAGAGACCGATTTCGCGCGCCCAGGGCGGATTTGCGCCGGCGCGGGAGACGGTGACGGCGGCGGCCTTGGCGCCGAGGGCCAGGGCATTGCGCAGGGCCTGCTCATCAAGATTGGCGACCTGTGCCTTGGTCAGCAGGTTATCCATCTTCAATGAGGCGAGAACGCCGGCATCGAATGTATCGCCGGCGCCGACCGTGTCGACGACCGTGACGCGTTCGCTCGGGACCGTGACCTTGCGTTCGCTCGTGTAGCCGGTCGCGCCTTCGGCGCCCTTGGTGATGACGACCAGTTTGGCGCCGTGGTTCAGCCAGTGGGCTGCGAGCGCGTCATGGTCACCTTCCAGGCCGAACCATTCGAGGTCCTCGTCGGAGAATTTTACGATGTCGGACTTGGCGGCCATGCGCTTGATGCGGGCCATATGCGCCGGCTTGTCCTTGATGAAACCGGGGCGAATGTTCGGATCGAGGGAGATGACGCGCTTGGCGGCTTCGCGGTCCAGCAGGGCCTCGTAGGTTTCGCCGCAGGGGCTCGGGATCAGGCTGATCGCGCCGAAATGCAGGGCCTCGCAATCATCGCCAAGGGTCGGCAGATCATCCGTGGTGATCATCCGGCCGGCCGTGCCTTCATCGTAGAAGGCATAGGTCGCCTGACCATTGACGAGCTTGACGAAGGCGATCGTCGAGGGGCGCGGCGTGATGGCGCAAGGGCTGTAATCGACGTTGCTCGCCTTCAGCGTATCGAGCAGGATTTCGCCCATCATGTCGTCGGCAATGCCGGTGAAGAAAGCCGTCGGGATTCCGAGGCGGCCGAGCGCAATCGCGGTATTGAAGATCGCGCCGCCGGCATAGGGCGCAAAGCCCTTTTCGCCGAGAGTCGTATCCCTCGGCAACATGTCGATCAGGGCTTCGCCGCAGCACAAAATCATCGAATTCCTCCCAACAGGACTTGCGCGTTTCTCAATCGATTAAGCGAGCTTTTGTCAAAAGGCTAGAGCGAAAGCTCACTTACGCCACCATTCCTTGCCGACCAGGCGAGCGGAGCATCGAGGAAGGCCTCGACTTCCTGTAGCGTCTTATCGTCGAAGAGCTTCTGCTGCTTGGCGATCGCCAGAACCTCGCGCCAGGTGGCGATATGATGGAACTGGATCTTGCCATTGGCAAAACGCTGATGTGCTTCCTGGAAAATACCGTAGAAGAACAGCGCCATGCCGTGATCGACGATGCCGCCGGCCGCCCTGATGGCATCGATGAAGGTGAACATGCTGCCGCCGGCCGTCGTCAGGTCCTCGATGATGAGCACCCGCGAGCCTTCCTTCATGTCGCCTTCGATCTGCGCGTTGCGGCCGTGGCCCTTCGGCTTTTTGCGGACATAGATCATCGGCAGGCCGAGACGATCGGCTAGCAATGCGGCAAAGGGAATGCCTGCGGTCTCACCGCCGGCGATGCAATCGAACTGTTCGAAGCCGGCATCGCGCAGAAGGGTGCTTGCGGCAAAATCCATCACGGTGGAGCGGACGCGTGGGAAGGAGAGCAGCTTGCGGCAGTCGATATAGACGGGGCTCATGATGCCGGAGGCATATTTGTAGGGCGTCTCGGCGTTGAAATGAACAGCCTTGATCTCCCAGAGCATCTTGGCCAGCAGTTCTGCCATGACGGCGCGATCGGGGAATGTGGTCTGGATCATGCGGCTTACTCCTTCGGCTGACGTTCCAGCGGCAATAGCAGCAAGAGCGGTCGGTTTCCAGATGGAAGGCGGCCGTCAGCCGAGCAGGCGGGCGATATCCGCAACCTGCATCTTCTTGAAGAGCGTGATTGCCTGCACACCGTCTTCCTCATCCAGCGAAACAGCATAGCGGACGGCAGCCGCAAGAAGCTGCATCGTCAGCCGGGCGATGGCCAGAAGCTCCGTCTCGGTCCGCTCCGGCCACAGCTGTTTTAGCACTGAAAGCAGGGCCTGCGCGTGAAATTCCATGTCTTCGGCATCGACTTCCTGAAGCAGCTTGTCCGTATGGGTCGCATGCCAGATATCGCGCATGACAGGCTCGCGGCGAAAGAAGGCATAATATTCATCGGCGATGACGCAGAGCGCCGTCCGCAGATTGTCGGCATCCGTCACCTTGGCCAGTTCATCGGCTACGCATTGCCGGCCCTGCTCGTTGAAGCGCTCGGCGAGCGTGCGGATGATCGAGGTTTTGTCCGGGAAATACTGATAGAGGGCGCCGAAGGAAAGTTCAGCTTTTTCAACGATCTCGCTCATCTTCAGGGCATCGCTGCCATTCTTTTCGATGAGCTCGGAAGCGACCGTCAGGATTTTTTCGAAGCGCTCGCGGCCGCGCTGCTGGCTCGGGATGCGGCGTGGCTGACCGGTCGACTCCTGCTGGCGCCTGCGCCGTGCGATCACTTCTTCTGCCATCTTCCGCTTCCTTCGACTGTTGACAAAGAAAATAAGAGAGTTTATCTCATTTTGCAAATGAGAGAGTTTCTCTTGTTTTAAACCGAGGAGGAGTTTCGATATGCAGAATTCCGAAATCGTTCTGATCGGCGGATCGGGAAAAACCGGTGGCCGCATTGCCGACAGGCTGGAAGATCTGGGACTTGACGTGCGCAAGGCGTCCCGCTCCACGATACCTGCCTTCGACTGGGAGGATCGCGCGACCTGGCGCGGTGCGCTCACGGGTGCGACGAGCGCCTATGTCGCCTTCCAGCCGGACCTTTCCGTCTCCTGGGCGGCAGAGGCCATCGGGTCGCTTTCAAAGCTGGCAAAAGAGTGCGGGTTGCAGCATATCGTGCTGCTTTCCGGCCGTGGCGAAGAAGGGGCGCAGCGGAGCGAGGAAGCGCTCAAGGCAGCGGGGATCGACACCACGATCCTGCGCGCCTCCTGGTTCTGCCAGAATTTCAGCGAGGGCGCGTTCGTCGAGCCGCTCATTGCCGGCAGGCTGGAGCTTCCGGCTGGCGATATCAAGGAGCCCTTCATCGATGCCGATGACATTGCCGATGCGGCAGTGGCGGCACTCACCGATATCAGGCATCGCAACAAGATCTATGAACTGACCGGCCCTCGCGCCCTGACGTTTCGCGAAGCCGTTGCCGAGATTGCCGCTGCCTCGGGCCGCCCGATAGAATATGGGCAGGTATCGATGGCGGATTTCAAGGACGGGCTTGCCGCTGTGGGAATGCCCGCGCCTATCGTGGCACTTCTGGAAGAACTCTTCGGGCAGGTGCTTGATGGGCGCAATTCCGAGGTTATGGGCGGTGTGACAGAGATACTCGGCCGCCCGGCAAGGGATTTCAGCCAATATGCGCGAGAGACCGCGACAACCGGATTGTGGGGCGCCTGACCATGCAGATCGTTCTCGTCATTTCCCTCATTGCGGCGGCGATCGGCAGCGGCCTTGTCGCCGGCATCTTCTTTGCCTTCTCCACCTTCATCATGACCGCTTTTTCGCGCATCCCGGCCGAGCAGGGCATTGCTGCGATGAATTCCATCAACGTGACCATCGTCCGCTCGCCCTTCATGCTGCTTTTCGTACCAACGGCGATCCTCTGCGTCGTGATAACAGTGCTGGCCTTCATGCATTGGCGCGGCAGCGCCTCTTCGATGATGCTGGCCGGCGCGGCACTCTATGTCATCGCGTCCTTCCTCTCGACCATCGTCTTCAACATGCCGATGAATGACGCGCTGGCGAAAGTCAGCGGCAGCGGGCCAGAAGCGGTGCAGCTCTGGACGACCTATCTCAGGGACTGGACCTGGTGGAACCATGTGCGCACCATCGCCTCGCTGCTGGCCTCGGTCGCGTTCGTCCGTGCGCTGATGCTGATCTGAAAAGGGCGGAGGGAATGCCCTCCGCCCTTCCTTTGTTTTCACGCAATTGCGGACGCAGAACCGCTGCGCGCTTTTGCCGGAATTGCTCTAATCCTGCTGGCAGAAGGTGATGCGGTTATTGAAGGGGTCGATGACGCCCATTTCGAGGCCCCAGGGCGCTTCCTCGATGCCCGGGTTCATGTAACGGTAGCGTTTGGCGGCGAGCTCTGCCTGATAGGCTCTGACATCCCTGACCCGAACGAAGGCTCGCGCGCCGGGGCTGGCATCGCCGGAATGTTCGCTCAGGTGCAATTGCATATTCTCGCGCGAGACCTGGCAATAGAGCGGGGAGTTTTCGCCGAAACGATGCTCCCAGTCGAGCGTGAAACCCAGGAAACCGCAGTAGAATTCCATGGCTTTCTCGACCGAGAAGATGCGGAAGATCGGCACCGGCGGTTCGATACCGATAGCAGATTTCGCACCTTCGGCGTCATCCAGTTTTGCCGAGAGAATATTCCACTGGTCGAGGCCGAATTGTCTGGCGACAATCTCCAGGGTTTCGCTATGGCTGAGGGAAATATCGCGGTCGGCAAGCGCCTGCCGCAGGGTTTTTGCCATAAGCTTGGCATCGCGAAAATCGCGCATGGTTCATCCTTCTCCGTTGGCGGCAAACAGGAAGATCAGTGCCCGCGTCTGCTGACCCGTTCGCCATCGATTGCCTGGGAGACAAGGATGTGAAGGTGGATTTGGACGCATTCACCATAATGCTTGCGCATCGCGGGACGGCTGGCTGCATCCGGCCGATGGCAGCTTACGAAAGGTCGGGAGCGGGATCAAGAGGCCGATCGCGCATCCCCTGCCGGCACCGAATGAAGGTGGCTGGCGAGTTCGACACGATTGCGGCCGGCGCGTTTGGCGACATAGAGCGCCTTGTCCGCCTCCCCCAGCATGGCATCGAAATCCAGCGGCTTGGAGCGTCCGGGGGCGACGCCGACACTGACGGTGCATTTCAGCACCTCATCGTCGATATAGATGTCGCGCTCCTCGAAAGCCTTGCGGATTCGCTCGGCGGCAAGCTCGGCGCGGCCGGGCATGATTTCCTTCAGCACCAGCGCGAATTCCTCACCGCCGAGGCGGGCGGCCGTATCGCCGCTACGGCAATTGGCCGAGAGTTCGCCGGCAAAGACCTTCAGGACGTGATCACCGGCCGCATGGCCATAGCGGTCGTTGACCGATTTGAAATGATCGATGTCGAAGACGATGACGGCGGTCGAAACGCCCATGGTGCGGACGCCATATTGATCGAACAGAGCGCGGCGGTTCAGCAAGCCGGTCAGCGGATCGGTGATCGCATCCATGCGGTGACGGGCGGCAAGCCGCCATTGATGCAGCGCCAGCGACAGGGCGCCGATGCCGGTCATGCCGGCGATGCACACGGCGAGACTGAGGTCTTCCGCCCAATTGCTGGGTGCGGCGCCAAGCACCAGTTTGCCGTCCCAGATCAATACGGCGGCGCAGAGGACAAAGGAAATCGCCGTCAATGTGTAGAGGGCGGTAATGCCAGATATAGGCGCAGGTGCCTCGGCGCGGTCGAGCCAATATTGCCAGGCGGTCGTGAAGAGCAGGAAGGCGATGGCGAGATTATCGGCCATGAAGGCCAGACCATCCAGCCCGGCGATCATCGGCGGAACGGATGTGGCCATGGCGACAAGTGCACGGATGGTGATGCCTGATATCGGGAGCCGGCCGGTGCGGAACTGATAGCCAGCGCCCCAGATAGTGGCAAAACCGGCATGAAACAGCACGAAATTGCCTGCACCAAGCAGGCGCCCGGGCTGCTCCACATAGAAGGCATAGGCAAAAATGCCGGCGACGACGAGAACGAGGCCGAATGCGCCGGTGAGAAGAAAGGTTTCGGCCCGGCGCGCGAGCCAACTTCCCGTAAGCGTCACGGCAAGGCAGGTTGCTGAAACGCCAAGCGCCAGCAGCAATGAATTATAGTCAAGCATCATGCTTTAAATCTCCGCGGCTTCTGCCGCGCCGATAACGTTCTGAAATCTATCTCGTCACTGCTGACGAATGTCTTACGTATTCCGTTAAAAAAACATGGATTTCGCAGCCGAGCGTTACAAATTCAACATTCGGCAGCAACTACAAGAAGAATAATATTTAGGCCCGCAACGTCTTTTCTCAGGCTTTGATCCGCCAATGCAGTGCAAACATCGGATCGAAGACCGTGACCGGACCGGCGCCGGTCTCAATCCTGGCGGGGAAGACTACGGGTTCGGCCTGCCGCTTCAGCGTGATACGCTCCTCGTTGGGCGCCAGCCCATACCAGGCCGGGCCATTCAGGGAGGCAAAGGCCTCCAGCCTGTCGAGCGCGCCATCCTGCTCGAAGACATGGGCAAGGCAGCTCATCGTGTTGATCGAGGTGTAGATCCCAGCGCAGCCGCAGGCGCATTCCTTGAGCGGGTCGACATGGGGCGCTGAATCCGTGCCGAGGAAGAACCTGATATCGCCGCTCGTGGCTGCGGCCCGCAGCGCAAGCCTGTGGTTCTCGCGTTTCGCGACCGGCAGGCAGTAATAATGCGGGCGAATGCCGCCGACGAGGATGGCGTTGCGGTTGATGATCAGGTGATGGGTGGTGATGGAGCCGGCGAGATTGGCCTTGGCCGACTTGATATAGTCGATGCCATCTGATGTCGTGACATGTTCCATGGTCACCTTCAGCTCCGGCAGGCGCTTGCGCAGCGGGTCGAGCACCGTCTCGATGAAGATGGCTTCACGATCGAAGATATCGACGTCAGGCGTCGTCACCTCGCCATGGACGCAGAGCGGCAGGCCGATCCTGGCCATGCGCTCGAGCACGGGCATGGCCTTTTCCATGTCGCGCACGCCACCGTGCGAATTCGTCGTGGCGCCGGCCGGATAAAGCTTCACGGCGGTGATGAGGCCGCTCTTCTTTCCCTCTTCCACGTCGTCGGGGCTCGTATCCTCGGTCAGATAGAGCGTCATCAGCGGCTGGAAACGATGGCCAGCCGGAAGTGCCTTCAGGATGCGCTCGCGATAGGCGGTCGCGTCGGCCGTGGTGACGACCGGCGGCACGAGGTTCGGCATGATGATGGCGCGGGCGAAGGTGCGGCTCGTATCGCCGATCACGCCCTCCAGCATGGCGCCGTCGCGCAGATGCAGATGCCAGTCGTCAGGACGGCGGATGGTGATCGATTGCATGGAGGCCTCCGAAGCGATGCGCGTTTCGCCTCGATAGCACCAAGACCGGTCGGGAAACAACCGTTCAGGCGAGCGCGATTTCCAATGTCATATCGGCGGGACGGCGATTTTCGAGGATCAGACGGCCGTTTGGGAGGTCGTTGCCATAGACCTTGGCGCTCGCTTCTTCCTCAGTCAGTTGATAGCCGCGCCAGCGATCCCAGAGACGTTCTTCCAGCACTTCCATCGGCGGGGCGAGCATGATCGTGTAATCGAAGATGCCGTCGAGTTCTGCCCATTTTCCTTCAGTGAAGAGCAGATAGTTGCCCTCGACGATGATGAAGCGGTCCTGGGGATCGATCGGCCGGGCCGACGCAATGGCAAGCTCGCGCGAGCGGTCGAAGACGGGAACGAGAACTTCCTGATCGGCGGGGCGCACGGCTCTGATGATATCGAGGAAGCCGCGCACATCGAAGGTTTCCGGAATGCCCTTGCGGGCCAGCAGGCCGCGTTCGATCAGAACCGCATTGTCCATGTGGAAGCCATCCATGGGCAGCACGGCGGCACTTTCGCCCATCGCCTTCAGAGCGCTCGAGACATTGTCGGCCATGGTGGATTTGCCAGCGCCGGGCGGGCCGGCGATCCCGATCAGGAAGCGCCTGGAATTGCCGGCGCGGTTCAAGACCTCGCCGACAATATCGTCTATTCTCGCAGTCATGCAGCAACGGGCTCCGCAGGGACTGCCTTGGCACCGGTCATGAAGGCGACAGCATCGGACATCGTGTATTCCTTGGGATTGATGACCGTCAGGCGGCGCCCAAGGCGATGGATGTGGATGCGGTCCGCCACCTCGAAGACATGCGGCATGTTGTGCGAGATGAGCACGATCGGAATGCCGCGAGCGCGCACGTCGAGGATGAGTTCCAGCACGCGTCGGCTTTCCTTGACGCCGAGGGCAGCGGTCGGTTCATCCATGATGATGACCTTTGAACCGAAGGCGGCGGCACGGGCAACGGCCACGCCCTGGCGCTGGCCGCCGGAGAGCGTTTCCACCGCCTGATTGATGTTCTGGATGGTCATCAGACCGAGCTCGGACAGCTTGTTGCGTGCCTGCTTTTCCATCGTCGGCCGATCGAGCATGCGGAACCAGGAGCCCAGCGGACCCGGTTTACGGATCTCGCGGCCGAGGAACATGTTGTCGGCGATCGACAGAGCCGGTGAGAGCGCGAGATTCTGATAGACGGTCTCGATGCCCGCATCGCGCGCTTCCATCGGCGATCTGAACTGTACCTGCCGGCCTTCCAGGGTGATCACCCCGTCATCCGGGGTGATTGCGCCCGATATCGCCTTGATGAGCGAGGATTTGCCGGCACCGTTATCGCCGATGACGGCAAGGATTTCACCCGGGTAGAGGTCGAAATCGGCATTGTCGAGCGCCGTCACACGTCCATAACGCTTGACGAGGCCGCGGGCGGTGAGAATGGGTTCGACAGCCATGATTACACCGAAACCTTTCTGATCCACTGGTCGATGGCGACGGCGGCGATGATCAGCACGCCTGTCAGCAGGACTTTCCATTGCGGGTCGGCGCCGAGCATGTTGAGCCCCATCGACACGACGCCGACGATCATGGCACCGAAGAGCGTGCCGAGAATGGAGCCGCGGCCACCAAACAGCGAGATGCCGCCGATCACAGTCGCGGTGATCGCCTGCAGATTGTAATCGGTGACGGCCGAGGACGGCGAGATCGAGCCATTGCGGCCGATCGAGACCCAGGCGGCGAAGGCAGCGATGACGCCCGAGATGGTGTAGACGGTCAGCAATACTTTCTTGGCCTGGATGCCGGAAAGCTTGGCGGCCTCCGGATCGTCACCGACCGCATAGACGTGCCTGCCCCAGGCGGTGTGATTGAGCACATACCAGAGGAGCAGGACGAGCAGGACCATGGCCACGACGCCGAGCGTCAGCACGGCGCTGCCGAGCTTGAAGCTCGCGGCGAAAAGATGCAGCAGCGGCGCCTGTTCATCGACGTCGGTGTCGCGGATCGTCTCGTTGGCGGAATAGATGAAATTCGTCGCCATGACGATATTCCACGTGCCGAGTGTCACGATGAAGGGCGGCAGTTTCATGTAGGCGACGAGAAAACCGTTCAGCAGTCCGCACAGGCCGCCGACGAGGAGGCCGACAATGACCGCGATCGGTGTCGGTATGCCGTAGGTGATGGCGACATTGCCCATGATGACGGCCGAGATCACCATGATGACGCCGATCGAAAGATCGATGCCGGCGGTCAGGATCACCAGCGTCTGGGCCGCGCCGAGAATGCCGACGATGGCGATCTGCTGCAGGATCAGTGTCAGGGTGTAGGACGAGAAGAACCGTCCGCCAATCGTTATCCCGAAGACGATGATCGCCAGCACCAGCACGATCAGCGGCACGGCGGCCGGTGTCGAGTGCAGAAAATGCTGGGCGCGCTTGATCAGCGAGACGTTCTCGTGCTCGAACGAGGCAACACTCTTGTCGCTCTCGTCGAGGACGCGTTCAAATTCCTGTGCTCCGGTCATTGTTCCTCCTTCGCAGCCGCGCGCCGAACTCACGCGAAAGCCGTCGCCGATAATCTTCCGGTCTTTGTTCAGCCGGTTTGTCGGGCGACGGCATATGGTCCGCCCAAAACGGCCGGGGATCAAGCCCCGGCCACTTCTCACACTTATTCAGGCAGGGCTTAGCCCCAGCACTTGGCCGTGCCTTCCTTCGTGTCGATCGACTTGACGCCAGAGACCGGCTTGTCGGTGACGAGCGAAACGCCAGTGTCGAAGAAGGACTTGCCTTCGGTCGGCTTCGGCTTTTCACCGCTGTCGGCGAACTTCTTGATCGCCTCGATGCCGAGCGACGCCATCAGCAGCGGATATTGCTGCGAGGTGGCGCCGATGACGCCTTCCTTGACCGACTTGACACCCGGGCAACCGCCGTCGACCGATACGATCAGCACGTTCTTTTCCATACCGACGGCCTTCAGCGCCTGATAGGCACCGACTGCAGCCGGTTCGTTGATCGTGTGGATGACGTTGATGCCAGGATCCTTCTGCAGAAGGTTTTCCATGGCCTTGCGGCCGCCTTCCTCGTTGCCGTTCGTCACGTCATGGCCGACGATGCGCTTGTCATCTTCATCGCCGATCTTGTTCGGGTTCTTCGGGTCGATGCCGAAGCCGATCATGAAGCCCTGGTCGCGCAGAACGTCGACCGTCGGCTGCGACGGCGTCAGGTCGAGGAAGCCGACCTTGGCGTCCTTGGCCTTGTCGCCCAGCGTTTCCTTGGCCCACTGGCCGATCAGCTTGCCGGCGAGCAGGTTGTCGGTGGCGAAGGTGGCGTCGGCGGCATCGGCCGGCTCGAGCGGCGTGTCGAGCGCGATGACCAGCAGACCGGCATCACGCGCCTTCTTGACCGAAGAGACGATGCCCTTGGTGTCGGAAGCGGTGAGCAGGATGCCCTTTGCGCCGTCAGCAATGCAGCTTTCGATCGCCGCGACCTGGCTTTCGCTGTCGCCATCGATCTTGCCGGCATAGGACTTCAGCGAAACGCCGAGTTCCTTGGCCTTGGCCGTGGCACCTTCCTTCATCTTGACGAAGAAGGGGTTGGTGTCGGTTTTGGTGATCAGGCATGCGGAAACATCTGCCGCCATTGCCGGAGCGGAAAAGGCGACGCCGAGCGCGAGAGCGCCGAAAGCGAGAACTGATTTCTTCATGAACTCCTCCCAGAGATTAGCCGACCCGCCCCCAAGGCGGGGCCGGAATTCATGCACGGCGAGACTTGCGGAATGTGACATGAGCCCCCCTCCAAAAGCCGTCCCGTGCCGTTGACGATGGCAATTAAGAGCGAAAGAAAACGGCTTGTCAATAAATAAATCCAATTGAATTATTAATTCGATGTGGCATGCTGGCGGAAAATCGGGCATAGGCCGTTAATCGGGAGGAGTGGCCAATGTCGTCCTTGGATGGTCCGGATTCGATGCCGGCCCCACCGCCAATTCTGAATCCGTCCGGAGGCGCGAACCAGATCAGGGTGCGCGCCTATAACGAACGGCTCGTGCTGTCGCTGGTGCGCCTCTACGGTGCCCTGTCGAAGGCCGATATCGCGCGCCGTAGCGGGCTGTCTGCCCAGACCGTTTCCGTCATCATGCGGGTGCTGGAGAAGGAAGGGTTGCTTTCGCGTGGCGAGCCCATCCGTGGTCGCGTCGGCCAGCCGTCCATCCCGATGCGGCTCAATCCGGATGCCGTCTATTCCTTTGGGGTTAAGATCGGCCGGCGCAGCGCCGACCTCGTGTTGATGGATTTTGTCGGCAAGATCCGGCTGCAGCTGCACAGGATCTATTCCTATCCCCTGCCCGACGAGATCCTGTCCTTCGTGACCAGTGGCATCAAGGAGCTGGAAGGAAAGCTCGATGAGCGGGAGCGCAGCCGCATTGCCGGGCTTGGCATTGCAGCGCCTTTCGAGCTGTGGAACTGGGCAGACGAAGTGGGTGCGCCCGAAGGGGCAATGGAGGTCTGGCGCGATTTCGATCTGCAGGCGGAAATCGCGGAACAGGTCTCCTATCAGGTTTTTCTCCAGAACGATGCGACCAGTGCCTGCGGCGCAGAACTGGTATTCGGTATCGGCCCCTCCTATCCGGATTTCGTCTATTTCTTCATCGGTTCCTTCATCGGCGGTGGTATCGTGCTGAATTCGTCGATCTTTTCCGGCAAGACGGGAACGGCAGGCGCGATCGGCCCACTACCGGTGCGCGGCAAGAATGGCGAGACGCTGCAGCTTCTGGAGATCGCATCGATCTTCGTGCTGGAAAACATGCTGCGTGAGCGCGGCATAGACCCGCAACCGCTCTGGTATTCAGCCGACGACTGGGTGGATTTCGGCGAACCGATGGAAGCCTGGATCCAGGATACGGCCAAGGCGCTGGCGCAGGCGATCGTGGCGGCCGCCTCGATCATCGACTTCAGTGCCGCCGTCATCGATGGCGGCTTTCCCGACTGGGTCCGCCGGCGCATCGTGCAGGCGACGATCCACGAGGCCGAAAAGCTCGACCTGCAGGGCGTCGTCATGCCCGATATCGTCGAAGGCGTGGTTGGCGCACAGGCGCGCGCCATAGGCGGCGCCAGCCTGCCGATTTTCGCGCGTTATCTCACCGACCAGAATGTGCTTTTCAAGGAGATCGACAATGCTGAAAGGGCTTGACCCGCTTCTGAGCCCGGACCTGCTCGCGACATTGCGCGGCATGGGCCATGGCGATGAAATTGCCATCGTCGACGGCAACTATCCGGGCATCGAGCATGCGCGGCGGCTGATCCGGCTCGACGGACATCATCTCATTCCGGTTCTTGATGCCGTTTTGAGCGTGCTGCCGATCGACGACTTCGTGGCAGAAGCAATCTTCCGCTCAACGGTGAAGGCCGAACGCGACAAGCTCGACCCGGTGCACGAGGAAATGATCGCCTGCTGTGCCAGACACGAGCCGGATCGCGAGGTCGTCCCCCTCGTTGGGCAGGATTTCTACGGTCGGGTGCGCGCGGCCCATGCCGTCATCCAGACCAGTGAGCCGCGGCTCTATGCCAATATCATCCTGCGGAAGGGCGTCATCTATCCCTCGGCCAGTGACGAACCTGCCAAGGCCGAGGTCGATCCCTTCGTCTACTGAAATCTGCGATAGAGCACTCCCGTTTTCTTCGAATCCGGAAATGCTCTATCTTTTTGTTTTCACGCAATTCCGGGCGCGAAACCGCTGCACACTTTCGCTGGGATTGCTTTAGATTTCACCGGCCGAAGGCCCCCAGACATCCGTCAGGGCAAAGCCGAGGGGATGCGGGTCGAAGGGGTCGAGTGCAACCTGCGACAGGCCGAAGGTGAAGCCGCGGCCTGATATCGTCGGGATGACGGCCGGTTTGCCGGCCACTTCCGTCACGGCCTGCAGGCCGACCTCGAATTCTGAGCCGATGATCGACTTCGATTTGAAGGTGTCGCCGATCTTGGCTTTTCCGCGGGCATAGAGGGTCGCGAGATTGGCCGAATTGCCTGTGCCGCAGGGCGAACGGTCGGCGCGTCCCGGCCACATGGTCGTGCAGGTGCGCACCGTGCCATCAGGCTCAAGATCGCGGAACATGACGTAGGCGATGCCCGAGATTGCCGGGATTTCCGGATGCACGACGTGCATATTTCGGTTGATCAGGTCCTTGAGGATCATACCGGCCTGCACCAGTGCTGCGGCATTGGCCTTTTCGATCGTCAGATTAATCTGGCCGACATCAACCAATGCGTAGAAGATGCCGCCATAGCAGATGTCGGCCGTGATCTTTCCCCAATGCGGTGTGTCGATCTCGACATCGAGCTCGTGGACGAAGGACGGCACCATGGTGAGTTTCACCTTCTCGCAGCGGCCGTCGCGGCAGGTGGCCGTCGCCTTCACCAGGCCGGCTGCAGTTTCCAGCGTGACGATGGTTTCCGGCTCCTTCATCTCGACGATGCCGGATTCTAGGAGAGCGGTCGTCACGCAGATGGAGTTCGAGCCGGAGCTCGCATGCGCCTGATCAGGCTGCAGGATGATGAAGGCCGCATCCGCGTCCGGATGCTTCGGCGGCAGCAACAGGTTGACCGAGCCGATCGGTGCACCGCGCGGCTCGAGGCAGAGGAAGCGGCGAAGCTCCTGCCCCTTGGGGTCGGTGTTCAGCCAGTGAAGCTGGGCGGCGACCGTCTCGCCCGGAATTTTCGGTACGCCACCGATTGCGACCTTGCCGATTTCACCTTCGGCGTGAACATCCAGAAGCTGGATCGTGCGCTTCCATCTCATCTTTCAAACTCCAAATCAGACGTGACGCGCGATGCCGCCATCGACGCGGATATTTTTGCGGGTGACGAAGGTTCCGGCCATGACCAGTCCTAGTACCTGTTGATGCGGAATGGCTTGATATCAACTGATGTTTTGACACCTGCCACCATATCCGCGATCAGCCGCGCTGTCGTTGCCGAATAGGTCAGGCCGAGATGGCCGTGGCCGGTGGCATAGAAGACGCCAGGCATTTTCGACGAGGGCGAGATGATCGGAATCGTATCCGGCAGCGCCGGGCGGTGACCCATCCATTCGCTGGTGTCCTGAACCTTGAGATCGGGCAGGATACGCTGCGCATGGCGCACGAGCACGCGCGGACGACGGAAATCGGGCGCGGCCGTCAGTCCGGCCAGCTCGACATTGCCCCCAATGCGGATACCGCCTGCCGTCGGCGTGACCATGAAGGCGCGATGCGGCCAGATCACCGAATAGCGCATGGAAATACCGGGCTGCATGATCTGCGTATGATAGCCACGCTCGGTTTCGAGCGGGATCGGCTCGCCAAGGGCCTCGGCGAGGAAACGCGTGTGGACGCCGGCTGCCAGGATGACCTTTTCGGCTTCGATGCGGTTGCCGTTTTCGAGAAGGACAGCAGTCTTGCCGTCACTCTTGCGTTCGACACTTTTCACTTGGCCGGACACGAAGTTGGCGCCAGCGGCCTTTGCGGCATCGGCGAGCTTTACGACAAGCTTATAGGGATCGCGGATCGACTTGTTGTCCGGCATCAGCACCGCCTTGGCGACTTTCGGCGACAGCGTCGGCTCGTAATATTGGATTGCGCCATTGCTCAGCACTTCGAATTCAAGGCCGTAGCGCCGCATCAGTTCGAGATGGCTACGGTCCGCATCGAATTCGGCCTCGGTTTCGTAGATCGCGAGGCAACCCTCTTCGGTCATCAGTTCGGGCGCGCCGATGGCATCGAGCATGGTGCTGATATCGCCGAGCGCGATCTTGGAGAGGCTCATGCCCGCATCCTCGATCTCCCTAAGACGCGAGGGACGGCCGGCGGCGAGGAAACGCAGGAACCAGGGCAGGATTTTCGGCGCATAGCCTGGCCGAAGCCAGACCGGGCCTTCCGGATCGATCAGCCAGCGCGGCAGCTTCTTCCAGGTCGAAGGACCGGAACCGGCTGCAAAATCGAGCGCGATGCTCGCCATATTGCCATAAGAGGTTCCCCTGCCCGGCTCGCCCTTATCGATCAATGTTACTTGAAAGCCGCGCCGCTGCAGTTCGAAAGCAATCGAAGCGCCGATCACACCGGCGCCGACGACGGCTACCGTCTTATTCGTTTGATTCGCCATATCTTGTCCACCGCACGGCAGAGTCGATGCCGTTGGAGACGTGATATATCACAACGAAGCGAATGCCTATGATTTTTTACTGAGCATCTTCCGGCAGTCCGGCGCCGACGCTATCGCCCACGGAACCCACAGTATTGTTCATTGACTGGCCGAGACGGCGCACCTGGTCGTCATAGTTGCGGCGGGTGCGGGGATCGAAAATTGCGATCGGCGTGCTGACAGCAAGGCTGACCGCGCTGCCGGCGGTCTGGGCCGCGCCGATCGCGACAGCACCGACCGCCTCGCCAAGGCCGACCTCGGAATCGGTGATGGTCTGGCCGGCAATCAGCCGGTCGCCGATAAGTTTCACCACTTCAGGGCTTTCGGCGAACTTGCCGTGGTTCAGGCGATCGCCGGTCTTCAGCTTGGTAAGGTCAAGCACGGTGATACCGGCCGCTTCCAGCTTGCTGCGATAGGGCTCGGCGGAAGGATCGATCTGGCCGAGGCGATCGACATTGCCGGATATGCGACGCGAAAGCGCCAGCGCCCGATCATCCTGGGAGACGAAGATGGTGAAATGCGGCTTGTCCTTGCCGAGGCTCATAAACTGGCGGCCGAACACGTCGACATCGAGATCCGGCGAGGCAAGGATGACGTTGTTGATCTTCGAGGCGACGTGGCCGTCACGGATCGCCATCTGGCGCAGGGCCTCGACCGTCAACCACGTGCCCATGGAGTGGGCCATGACGGTGATGTCGCCGACGGCCGGATTGTTGGCCGTGCGCCGCAGCAACTCCTCCAGCGCATCGCGCGAATAGTTGGTGCTTTCCTTATCGTAATTGTAATCAAAGATGCTGGCGCGCGAGGGCCAGGTGAAGACGACGGGCGCAACATCGGCATGGGAATCATGGACGATCTGCGCGAAGCGATAGACGGCATCCTCGTAGCGATTGTTGAAGCCATGCACGAAGATGAGGACGCGCTTGCTGCCAGGCATATGCGTCTTCAGCCAGCTTTCGCCTGCCTTCTCGCCATCCAGCGGATCGACCGAGACCGTCACGAAATTCTTGAGAGGGTCGGCGGGCAAGCGGGAAGGCCATTGCACTTGCCCGGCTTTGCGATTGGCTTCGGGCGGAATGGAGATATCGACGGCATTGACCATCAGGCCAGTGCCGCGCTCGCCAGAAAAGAGGACGGCGGGATCCTTGTCCGCAGCGCGGGTTGTTGCAACCAGCAGATCGACGCGTGATGTGCCCGGGGGAACCGTGCCGGCCGCCTGCATGACACCGATCGGCCGCCCGCAGGAAGCAAGACCAAGGCACAAGACGAGCAGGGCTGCGAGAGCTTTGCACGAAACGCCGCATCTGCCGATCATGACATCTCCGCAGGTTCAGGCGTCATCGCGCCAAGCCACCGACATGCGCTTGCCCGCGCGCCTCCAGATAGTCCGAGGCCAAGGGCGGAGTCAATTTTACGAAGGTTTGGGAGAGAGATAATCCGGAATAGAAAAGAGCCCGACGCGGGAGGAGGTGCATCGGGCTCTTGATCCTGACTGACAACTGGGAGGAGGAGTGTTGTCAGTCCGATGAAGGAGCGCTGGGAGGAGGAGTGCGCTGCCTTCGAGATCATTAATACCCAATTCATTTGATGGAGAATAGCGAAATTACCGCAATGCAGCAATGCATTGGGCGCAATGCTTGCCTCGTTGGCGTCACACGTACGCCTCATTTTGCGGCATCTTTGAGCAACTGATCAAAATCATTCCTCAAATTGCCCGCGCATGAAGTCCACATAGGCCTGATCCTCCATGCTCCGGCGCGCCTTCACGAATCCCCGCGCATCGTCACCGACGAGATAGCGCAGCTGATCTTTGCCATCAGTTGCCGCTTCAAAGATCACCTTGGCGACGTCAGAGGACGTCATCATCTTCGCGGCAACCATCGCAGCAAAGGCGCGCTGCGCTGCTTGAAGGAATTCGTTGTAGTCGGGCAGACCTGCCGGATCGATGGCAAAATCGGCACCGGCGCGGTCTCGGAAGCTGGTCTCCGCCACGCCGCCATGCGGGATCACCGACTTCACGCCGATGCCAAGTGCCAGAAGTTCATAGGCCAGTGCCTCGGTGAAACCTTCGAGCGCAAATTTGGACGCGCAATAGATCGATAATGTCGGCAGGGTGAAGAGGCCGGCGCCTGAGCTGACATTGATGATGAGGCCAGCCCTGTTTGCCCGGAAATGCGGCAGGATCGCCCTGGTCACATCCATAACGCCAAAGACATTGACGTCGAATTGCTGCTGGATCTTCTCCCGCGACGTCGCCTCGAAGACGCCGTTCTGGCCGTAACCGGCATTGTTGACGAGCACGTCGATCCGACCAAACTTTTCGATGCCGGCCTTTATGGCTGTGTCGATACTGTCGCGGTCCTGAACATCGAGCCTGTTGACGAGAACGCCGGAAAGCTCCGTCAGCTCTGTTTCTTTGTCGGGGCTGCGCATAGTGGCGACGACATTCCAGCCATTGGCAAGGAAGAGCCTGCTCGCCGCCTTGCCGATGCCGGAGGACGCGCCGGTAATGAGAACTGTCTTTTTCATGATGTGCCTCATGGTTTTCAGATTGATCCAGAGGCTAGATAGTCCGCGTCTATTGTCCTTATAATCCGCATATTCAGGGATGACCTATTGCAGGATTTGGGACAATGCAGAAGACCGGTCTGGTGGAACTCAACGCGGTCGTCGCGGTCGCGGCAACCAAGAACTTCCGTGCGGCAGCGAGCGAACTTGGTATATCGACCTCGGCGCTCAGTCATACAGTGGCGGCATTGGAAGGCCGGATCGGCGTCAGGCTGTTCAACCGCACCACCCGCAGCGTTTCACTGACCGAGGCGGGCGAGCAGTTTCTGGGGAGGATCGGCCCTGCGCTGAAAGACATCTCGGCTGCGATGGAAGCGGCGACACAGGCGCGCGCCACGCCGGCCGGCACGCTGCGCATCAATACATCAGAGGGCGGCGCGCGGCAGATCCTGATACCGATCGTGCTGGAATATATAAGGCGTTTTCCCGATGTGCATGTCGATATCGTTAGCGACGGGCGCATGGTGGATATTGTCGCCGACAGTTTCGATGTCGGCATACGGCTCATCGAGACCGTGCCGCAGGACATGATCGCCGTGCCGCTGAAGGCCGAGGAGCGCTTCTTCGTGGTCGGCGCCCCCGCCTATTTCGAAAAGCATGGAAAGCCGCAGGCGCCGAACGATCTTCTCCATCACGCCTGCCTGCGGCTGAGGCTGCCGAGCGGTGCAGTCTGTCGCTGGGAGTTCGAGCGGCACGGCCAGGAAATCCGGCTCGACGTGAAAGGGCCGATGACGCTGCAGAGCATGGACCTGATGCTGGAAGCGGCGGTTGGCGGTGCAGGACTTGCCTATATGACACAGCGGAATGTCGAGGCCGACGTCGCCGCGGGCCGATTGGTGACCGTGCTTGAAGACTGGACACCGCCCTTTCCGGGGCTCTGCCTCTATTATTCCGGCCACCGGCATGTGCCGCCGACGCTGCGCGCCTTTCTCGACGTGGCGCGGGAAATGACGCGGGCGCGAAACGAAAACGGCCGCGGCTGAAACCGCGACCGTTCCATGTCTTACCCTATGCTGCTCAGGCCGCCTTGAAGAGCTTCTTGCCCTCGGCATCGAGGGCTTTGAATTCCTCGTCCGACAGCGTGATGTTTACCGCCGCAACGTTTTCTTCCAGATGCTTGACCTTGGAGGTGCCGGGGATCGGCAGCATGACCGGGCTGCGCTTCAGCACCCAGTCGAGCGCGATCTGGCTCGGGGCGGCATTGTGCTTCTTGGCGATCGTATCGAGCAACGAACCCGGCTTTGCGAGATCGCCGGCGGCCAGCGGATACCAGGGGATGAAGCCGATATTGTGCTTTGCGCAATAGTCGAGCACGTCCTCGCTGGTGCGGTCGACCAGATTGTAGCGGTTCTGGACCGTCGCGACCTTGAAGACCTTGGAAGCGGCTTCGATATCGGCAACCGAGACTTCGCTGAGGCCTGCATGGCGGATCAGGCCGGAATCGAGCAGCGACTTGATGGTGTCGAACTGTTCCTTGGCCGGAACCTTCGGGTCGATGCGGTGAAGCTGCCAGAGATCGATCTGTTCGACGCCGAGGTTGCGCAGGCTCTTATGCACCTGCTGGATCAGATATTCCGGGCGGCCGAGCGGCAGCCAGATATTCGGACCGTGGCGCGTGAGGCCGCCCTTGGTGGCGACGACGAGGCCTTTCTTATAGGGGTGAAGCGCTTCCTTGATCAGCCATTCGGAAACGTCAGGACCATAGGAATCGGCCGTATCGATGAAGTTGATGCCGAGTTCCGGCAGGCGTTTCAGCGTGCGGATCGATTCGGCGTGATCCTTGGGCTCGCCCCAGATACCATCGCCGGTGACGCGCATGGCGCCGAAGCCGAGGCGGTTGACCTCCATATCGCCACCAATCTTGAAGGTGCCGGATTTCGCTGCATTGTAATCGGTCATCGTCTTTTCCTCTCTTGGTCAATAAATCACTCAAAATCAGTGGAGCTGGAGACCTGCTCCCAGGTATCGAATTCAGTTTTGAGAGCGCCCAGCTTCCCGCGAACGAGGCTGATCGCATCACTCCCAAGCAAGAGATGGGCCGGCGAATTGTCGGATGCAATGAGCTTCAACATTGCAGTCGCTGCCTTTTTCGGGTCGCCCGGCTGATTGCCGTTGCGTTCTGCGATCGAGCGCTCTGCACGCACCATCGAGCGGCCGGCCCGATCGATGCGGAAGCTGCCGGGCTCGACGGCCGTCACGCGGATGCCGAAGCTCCTGGCCTCCTCGCCGAGGCTCTCGGAAATGCCCTCGAGGGCAAATTTGCTGCCATGATAGAAAGCGATGCCCGGCATGGTGATGATCCCGCCCATCGAGGTGACATTGAGGATATGGCCGCTGCGGCGCTTGCGCATATAGGGCATCATCGCCTGTATGACAGCCACGGGCCCGAAACATTCACCTTTGTCGTGGACAGCCGCCTCATGCGGATCCTTGCCGACTGGAGCCCTCTGGCTTCACGCTCTGCTATCCGGATCGACGGCGTGTGCCGGTTTTGTCTGCACGCAATTCCGCACGCAAGAACCGCTGCACACTTGCTGGAATTGCTTTAGAGCCGCCCCTTCGCCTCGTCACCAAATTCGGCCAGCATCTTCCAGAGCTCGCCAAACGTCTCGCGTGCGAAGGTTTCCATCGAGACGCCGGCGGCACGCTCCTGCCAGAGTTCACCGCCCACGCGCAGCGCACCGATGACGACCGCCGAAAGCAGGCGCATGCGCGCCCGTATTTCCGGCTCGCCGCCCTTGCGGGTGATCAATGCCTCGGTCAGCTTTTGCTCCAGCTTGGCATATTTGAGCTGATCGCGGGCCTTGAGAGCAGGCGTACAGTGGATCAGATCACTGAGTGCCAGGGCGCGTTCATCGGCCGAGGCCATCACGGTGGCCGTTAGCGCTTCCTCAACGGTTTTGACTGCGGATTCACCTGATGGCCGGGCGGCAATCGCCGCCATCAGACGATCGGCGAAGGAATCCTGCCAGGCGAAGACGACTTCTTCCTTCGATGGGAAATAATCGAAGAAACTGCGCTTCGAGACATCGGCTGCTTCGGTGATCTCCTCAATGGTGGTCGCGTCGAAGCCGCGCTCCATAAAGAGGCTCATCGCTGCCTGTTCGATGCGTTCGCGGGTCTGGCGCCGCTTGCGCTCGCGCCTGCCCTCGACGGCTTCAGGCTGTTTCTTCTCTGTCATTTCCATCAGATGTCATTCAGTCATCCGCTTCGGAGAAAGCGGCGATCTCCATATCCACTCCGCTGCTGCGATATTTGAAGCGCTCGCGCGAGAGCTCCAGCGGCTTGCGGCGCGAAATCCGGTAGACGGAAGCCGGCGGCAGGTTGCGGACCGTGCCGCCAATGCGCGTCGCCTTCAGGCCCAGGCGATCGAGGATCGGGCGCGGCACGGGGCAGCGCGGCCCATAAGTGAACTGATAGAAGGCGCCGCCGGCCCGCATATAGACAAAGGCGCCTGCCAGGATCGAGGCAATCTTGCGCGGCGACATGGAAAGCAGCGGCAGGCCACTGACGACGGCGCCGACAGGTTCGCCCTCGAAAATATCGGCCTGCGCCAGATGGGCGGCATCCATCTGCAGAATGCGTGCTTCTGGAAAACGCTTCTGAAGCGATCCGATGAATTCAGGACCATATTCGATGAGCGTCAGATCGGATTCGCTGATGCCGCGGGCAAGCAGTGCGCGGGTAAAGACGCCGGTGCCTGGCCCGAGCTCGATGATCGGACCATCGAGTGCCGCGATCTCGCTGGTCATGATCCGCGCGAGCGAATCGCCGGAGGGCGCAATGGCCGCAACCCTCAGCGGGTTACTCAGCCAGGAGCGGAAAAAATGCAGGAAATCGGAGCATGCAGTCTTTGCGATCATGATTTTCCCACCCGTTCGAAATGCGATTGACTATCGAAGCGACGATCTATTGCAGCATGGCAATTCCAAGGCAGGCCCGTCAATCCATGGTCTTTACGCACGTCTTTTCGCTGTCAACATTTCGTGTATTTTTGTATCTATTGCATTTTTGCAGCAAGTGCAATCCATCGCATTTCGACGACTACGGAGAGTGACTGACGGCGATTTGGCCGGCGAGGACATGGCCCGGCAGGACGAAAAGCGCGGACAGGCCTTCCGGAATCGGCTTCCAGGTGGCGCGCAGGATGGCCGGAAAGGGCGCGCGTGATGATTGCCGACCGCGACATTGCCAAAGGCGAAAAGCGCTGGCGGAGCTGCGGTTGATGGTGCCGGATGCCATGAGGCTGCCATGCGCTTGCCGGATGCGAAGAGCGGCGTCGGAACGAAAAAGGCAGCCATGAAGGCTGCCCTCTTTTCGCGACAGGGATGTCAGTCCCCTCTTCTCGCCTATGCCTGCAATCCGCCTTCAGTAGTTGCAGCCCGAGCTGCTGGTCGGGTTGAAGCGCAGGCCGCAAGCCATGTTGAGCGGCTTCTTCGGGCTGTATTGGTAAGGCATCGAGCTGCTGGAAGCACCATTGACCGAACCCGTGGTGTGGGGCTCATTGCGAGCGTTCGTGCTCTTCTGCTGCTTTACGACCTGCTGTTGCTGCTGCGCCGGGGCTGCGTTGGCAGATGCGAAAGCCGAAACACTGACGATTGCGCCAAGGGCTACGGCCACGAGGCCATTCTTCACGATATCGATCATTTCTTGTCTCCTTGGGAGGATGGTTGGAATTTACGCCAAGGAGCTAGGAAGGGGATTTGTCATATTCTACTGCGCTGGAACAGCGATCACGAACACGTGAGTTCCGATTGCGGACAAGAAAAAGGCGGCTTTTGGCCGCCTTTTTCTTTGCCGGCTCAGTAGCCATTATCGCACGGCATACTTCCGGGACCGATCGTTCCACTAAACGAGGGGTTGCACATAGTTTTGGGCTCGGGACGGTTGACCGGTTCGCGGACAATCGAGCCGGTGGTGCCGGCTTCAACGCCGAACGCAGCAAGCGGATACCAGTAGCCGTCGGAGTGACGGCGGGTACCGGGGCGTTCCGTGCGGAATCCATGATAGCCATGCCAATAGCCGGCATGTGCTTTATATTGCACCATTTCCACATTCGACGGGACCGGAATCCGGGCCTGCTGAACGGGCGCCGCCAGCGCGGGAACGGTAGACGAGAGGGCGAGAAGCGCGCTGAGCACAAAGGCGGACGGGGCTAGACTAAGCATTTTCATGATAAACCCTCCTTACTGGATTTACCTAAGAAAAATGCGTTCTATGCGCGCGAAGTTCCATCATCACACGCAGCTTCCTACACTTGTGATTGCAGGCGATCCGGCGTGACTGAAAGACACAAAAAATCAAAATTTGCGATTTTGTAAAAGCCGCGAGAACAGCGCCTGCGGCAATTCATCAACTGTGTGAATTCACCGTTCTCAATTCGCGTACAAAGGACGGTAACCCTGGCTTGCGACGCATGAGACATATTGCCTGTGAGCCGCACCGCTTGCATTGGTTTCCCGTTCAATCGCGTCGCGGTGCCCGGTCATCTGCGCACGCAGGTCGTACTGCTTGTTTGCCTCATCATACATGGCGTTGGCATCGGACATGCAGAGGCTCTGGGTGACACCAGGCGGATTGACGGGTGACGCGACCGGCACGAGCACCGGCGCATTGGCGCGATCGATACAGCCTGCCAAAGCAGCCATCATCGCGACGAGACCAACGACACCAACAATTCTCGTCATCATCCAACCCTCCGGCTTCTCGCCCGACACAATCCATCGCTTCCGCAGATAGACGCCGAAGGTTGCGCGAAACTAGGCATGGGGGGTGCGGAGCTATGTTATTGTGGCGTCCATAAAAGTTTGAGGCCGGTCCCAGAATAGATGTCCGGCCGCGGCACATCTGCACCGGAGCTTCAAAATGGCAGTTGTTCAACAAGAAGACGCGTCGGCCACGATCTCTTCACATCCTGAGGAAATCAAGTCGGTTTTCGATTTGCGCGTAGGGGAGAACATCATCTTGCACGGCAGTTTCAGAATAACGCCGGCAGGCGTGATCAGCACCGGAATCGCAATTGCCGCCGTGGCGCTCGCATTGGGTTATCTTACATCGTCAATGCGGGGTTACAGGCGCTAGGCAAACGCAACTGGCATCGGAAACCAGCAGTTCGCGACAACAAGGCAGTGTTACCTCCCAAGACGGCGACAGATGACGCTCCTAATGTCGGCTTCGATAAGAAGCAGAAGCTACCGCCAAGTCCTATTCAGAAGTAATTGGAAAAAAGTGGCGCACCCGAAGAGATTCGAACTCCTGACCCCCAGATTCGTAGTCTGGTGCTCTATCCAGCTGAGCTACGGGTGCGTCTGCAGTGGCGGCCGAGCCGCTTGCGTGGGCGGTTCTCTAAAGGGTCTTTTCGGGCAATGCAAGAGCAATTCGAAAAAAATCGCGACTTTGGTTCGGCAAGGCTGCCTTGCGGAAATTGCATCACTTTTCGGCATGCGACCGGCTGCGGTAATCTTCCAGTGAAACGGGGCGATCCGGAATTTCGATGCGGAACTGCGTGCCGACCGAGGGCTTTTCCACAAGGGCGATGGTGCCGCCATGCGCCAGCACCAGCTCGCGGGCGATAGTGAGGCCAAGACCAGTGCCGCCGGAGCGGGCCGAGCCGCGGAAGGCCGCAAACAGGTTCTGGCGCGCTTTCAGCGGCATGCCGGGGCCTGTATCGTCGACGGTGATGCTGACGACACTGCCGACGCGCTGGGCGGCGACCGTGATGCGCCTGACGATCCCAGCCCCCTGCTCGCCCGGCGAGGTCAGCGCCTGCAGGGCGTTGCGGCAGAGATTATGGATGATCCGGAACAATTGCTCGTTATCAGCGTCCACTTCCAGATCCGGCCCCATCTGCTCGATGAACTCGACGCCGCTTTGTGGCTCGATGGCGAGGATGTCTTTGACCTCCTGCACAAGCTCGTAAAGGTGGATGCGGCGGCGGCGCGGCGCCGATTCGGTCGCTTTGCCGTAGGAAAGGACTTCGGTCGTGTAGCCGACGGCGCGATCAATGGTGCGCAGCAGCTTCGGCGCGAAGCTTTTCACCATGGGATCGTCGACATCGACGAGGCGGTCAGACATGAGCTGGGCGGATGCCAGGATGTTGCGCATGTCGTGGTTGATCTTCGAGACCGCGAGGCCGAGTGCTGCAAGGTTTTTCTGCTGCTTCAGCGTCTTCTGCAATTCGAGCTGCATGGATGTAAGATTGCGGCCGGCGACAGCCAGTTCGTCACGGCCGCCATCGCCGACATAGACATGCAGCGGATTTTCGGGATCGGAGGCGAATTGCTGCATGCTGCCCGTCAGTCTGCGGATCGGGCGGATGAGGATGCGGTTGATGGAGAAGAAAATCAGTGTCGCGGTGAAGAGCGAGATCAGGATCGACAGTAGCAGCACGTTACGGGCATAGACGAACATCGCCTTGCGCAGAGGCCGATCTTTCATGACCACCTCGACGCCGGTATTGGTCTCGCCCACCGCACCATAGACGCGGATCATACGGTTGCCGCCGAAGATCAGAGTGTCCAGCGCATCGCGCATCGCGGTCAATGGCGGGATATCGGTGAGGTCGTAGGATTCGTCGACCGAGGTCGGCATTTCGCTCATGGCAAGCAGGCGGGAGGTGCCGTCCTTGCGCAGCACAATCGCCTTGGTGCCGGTCGCCTCCAGCGTCTCCTTCTGCAGCGCACGCGGCAGATCCACCGGCTGCAAGCCGTCGATGACGATTGCGGCCGCGGCGGCCGTATTCAGCCGATCCTCCAGCCAACGCACACGCATGCTCGCGATCGAGGGAAAGAAGATCAGGATTTCAGCCAGCATAATGAAGAAGACGGTGAGCCAGAGCAGCTTGCCGGAAAGGCGGCTGAACATGCCGGCACGCGGATACGAAGCCTTGGCAGCCTCACCGGCCGCGATGTTTTCCGCTTTGGAAGTTTCGCCCTGGTCTTGAACCGGCATCTCGTCTTGTCCGTGCGGCGAAAGGCCGCCATCAGAATGAGCTCTTATATTAGACGAGAATGCTCCGCTTTCAAATCTTTGCGAGGAGCGGCAAGTCGTCACAAACGAAAACGCCGCCCGAAGGCGGCGTCCGATCGCGTTCTTAAAGCCTATCAGAATTCTTCCCAGCTCTGCTCTGCAACAGCGGCATTGCCGCTGAAGGCACGCGCGACACGGCCGATAGCGCGGCGCGCCGGAGAGGCAACCGGCTGGTGATGCTGCTGGCGGGCAACGGCAACGGGCGCTTCGTTGGAAACCTTGAAGCGGGAGATGAGACGTACGAGGCCATCGGCTTCGGCCGACAGCTTGTGGGTCGCAGCCGAGGTTTCTTCCACCATAGCGGCATTCTGCTGGGTCACCTGATCCATCTGGTTGACGGCGGTGTTGACCTCCTTGAGACCGGTCGACTGTTCCTTTGCCGCCGTTGCGATCGAATGGATATGGTCGTTGATGGCGATGACCCGCGTCTCGATCTCCGAGAGCGCCTCGCCCGTCGCCTGGACCAGCTTGACGCCGACCTGCACCTCGTCGCCGGACTTGGTGATGAGCGCCTTGATATCCTTGGCGGCCGTTGCCGAGCGCTGGGCCAGCTCGCGTACTTCCTGGGCGACGACAGCGAAGCCCTTGCCGGCTTCACCAGCGCGTGCGGCCTCGACGCCGGCATTCAGCGCCAGCAGGTTGGTCTGGAAGGCGATCTCATCGATGACGTTGATGATTTGACTGATTTCGCGGGAGGCCTGCTCGATGCGGCCCATGGCATCGACGGCGTTGCGGACCACGACGCCGGAGCGACCGGCATTGTCCTTCGCCTCGGAGACCATGACGGTCGCTTCCTGGGCGCGTTCCGTCGAGTTCTGCACCACGGCGGTGATCTCGTCGAGAGCGGCGGAGGTTTCCTCCAGTGCTGCAGCCTGCTGTTCCGTGCGCTTGGAAAGATCGTCGCTGGCGTTCCTGAGTTCGTTGGTATTGCCGTTGATCGCTTCCGTCGTCTCGCGCACCTCGCGCATGGTCGTCTGCAGCGTCACGAACGTGTTATTGACGTTTTTCTGCAGTTCGGCAAAGACGCCCTGGAATTGACCGCGCATGGTCTGCGTCAGGTCACCGTCAGCAAGGCTTGCAATGACGCGGCGGGTTTCATTGACGCCGGCATCTACGCTCGACAGCAGCGTGTTGATATTGCCGGCGAACTGGTTGAGGCTTTCGTCCTCATAATCCTTGCTGATGCGGTGGCTGAAATCGCCGGCAGCTGCTGCTGCAACGACAACGGACATGCTGGACTGCAGGTCGTCGCTCTTTGCACGCATTGCCGCTTCCTGGGCGTTCATGCGCTGGATGACGAGGCCGTTTTCCTTGAAGACAGCGACGGCGGCGGCCATCTCGCCGATTTCGTCCTTGCGACCGGCGAAGGGCACTTCGGCCTGGAAATTGCCGTCTGCGACATCCTTGATCGCCTGTGTCACCTTCTTGATCGGCCGGCTCAGATGGCTGGTGCCGATATACAAGCCCATGCCGACGCCAACTGCGATGCCGATGCCGGTGATGCTGAGCACCAGTGTCAGGATCCAGTTGCGGAAATCCTCGATCTGATCGTTTACAGCCGTCAGTTCGGCCTTGTCGGTGTTGACGATCGCATCGATCTCGGCCTGGAAAGCCTTGCGATTGGCGCGGTTGGCATCGTTGTTACCCTGCTCGTTGGCTGCCTGCGGGCTGACCTGCGTGCCGAGGCGAGCCGTCTCGCTTCGGAAGGTGCGGAATTCCTTGGCGCGGTCGACGAGGTTTGCGAAGGAAGCCTTCTGGCTATCAGGCACAAGCGGCGCCCAACCGGCGATGACCTTGTCGATTTCATCCAGATCGGCCATCAGGCCCTTGGCGAAGGCCGGCGTCTGTTCCAGGCTCTTTGCAGCATAGATGCCGCGCGATTCCATGACGACGGCGGTGACGAAGCGGTTGAGGCGTTCGCCGGCGTAGGCGCGGGTCGCGGCATGCTCATAAGCAGTGAGGTTCGCGCTGTACTCGCTCATCGCCGACAGCGCGGTGGCACCGATCAGAAGCGCAACGCCACCCATGACGGACACAAGAAGATTGATTTTGCCGCGAATTTTCACTGAACGCTCCCTCGCTTCGCACAATGGCTGGAAAGCAAGCTCCCAGCCGATGAACTGAAAGATCGGGTAAATTCGTTAATGTTGTATTTCGAATATTAACAATATCGACTGCAAGAAATTACCCATATTTACTGTTGCGCGCATTATGCTTCGCCTCGAACCGAGCATCTTCGAGGAATAAAAGTTGCGGCTGGAAGCTTTCGGAAGCTTATGGATGAAATATACAACTATATAGTGAATAGCCAAATTCGTTAACACCAGGGTGCGAAATCTTACCATGCGCCCCGCAGCTCCGGGGAATCTGCCAGTCATAATTGACTTTGGCAGGCTTCATTTGTATAAGCCGCCGCACGTCCGGTCATTTCAGGTCTTTCATGACCTCGCCCGTTCGAAAAACCACGCTCCTTGCATTATGCAAATTCAAGAAGGGCCGCACTCCGCGGTGTTTAAATAAATGAAGCGTACCTATCAGCCCTCGAAGCTTGTTCGCAAGCGCCGCCACGGTTTCCGTGCGCGTATGGCCACTAAGGGCGGCCGCAAGGTCATCGTTGCTCGCCGCGCCCGCGGCCGCAAGCGTCTTTCGGCCTAAGGCCGGAATTGCCCGATAGAAAATGACGGGCGACTTGAAGACCAAAGAAGACAAACAGATTGTCGGGCGGCTCTTAAGCCGCCCGCAATTTCTTGCAGTCCGCGAAGGCGAAAAGCGCCGCGGCCCTCTCTTCCTTCTCGAGGTCCTGAACCGCAAGGAAGAAGAAAGCGAAGCCCGCGTCGGCTTCACAGTCACCAAAAAACACGGCAACGCGGTCGAAAGAAACCGCATGCGGCGGCGCCTTAAAGAGGCGGTGCGGCTTCATGCAGGGTTTGCAATGCAGCCCGGACACGACTATGTGGTTGTCGCCCGCAGGGACGTCTTGACAGCGTCCTTCGATGAACTGGCCGCGGAACTGAAAACCCGCGTGGAAACCAGGCCGAAACACAGGCGCCCGAAAGACGAGCGCCCCAGGAACGTATGATGCAAAACAACCGCAATTACTTCATTGCGATCGCTCTCTCGGTGCTGATCGTCCTTGGCTGGCAGTTCCTCTATATGAACCCGCGCATCGAGGCTCAGCGCAAGGCTCAGGAAGCCCAGAAGGCACAGCAGCAGACCGAGCAGACGCAACAGCCTGCCGCCGGCGGCCAGAGCGCGCAGCCGAACGGCGCAGCTCCCACCGGTCAGGCCACAGCGACGGCGACCCGCGAGGAAGCTCTGGCAAAATCACCGCGTGTTGCCATCGATACGGCTGCCCTCTCCGGCTCCATCAATCTCGCCGGTGCACGCCTCGACGACCTGAGGCTGAAGGCCTATCACGAGACCGTCGACAACTCGAGCCCGATCATTACGCTGTTCTCGCCGGCTGAAACCAAGGACGGCTATTTCACCGAGTTCGGCTATATCGGTACCGAAGCGACAGGCGCCGTTCCCGGCCCGTCTACCATCTGGACCGCGCCGGAGGGTGCGAAGCTCACCGAAAAGACGCCGGTGACGCTGACCTACACCAATGACAAGGGCCTGACCTTTACCCGGACGATTTCCGTCGATGACCGGTACATGTTCACGGTCGTGGACAAGATCACCAATAGCGGCGACGCCGCCGTATCGCTATCCAATTATGGCCGCGTGACGCGCTACAACAAGCCGACGACGCCTTCGGTCTACGTGCTGCATGAGGGCTTCCTCGGCGTGCTCGGCGCCGGCAGCGGAATTTCCGAGAGCAAGTACACGGCGATCGAAAAGGAAAACCAGTCCAACCCGACGGTCACCGGCGGCTGGATCGGCATTACCGACAAGTATTGGGCTGCCGCTCTCATCCCGAGCCAGACCGTTCCCTTCGATTCTCGCTTCTCGCATTTCACGGATGGTCAGCCGCGCTACCAGGCCGATTTCAAGGGTGAGGGTTTGTCGATCGCTCCCGGAGCGACGGTCGACGTCACAAACCTCGTCTTTGCCGGCGCCAAGGAAGTGCCTGTCGTCGATGAATATGAAGCGAAATATTCCATCCCGAATTTCGATCGCCTGATCGACTGGGGCTGGTTCTGGTTCCTGACGCAGCCGATGTTCAAGCTGATGGACTTCTTCTTCCGCTACTTCGGCAATTTCGGCGTGGCGATCCTCTGCACGACCATCGTCGTCAAGGCGCTGTTCTTCCCGCTCGCCAGCAAGCAGTACGCTTCGATGGCGAACATGAAGCGCATGCAGCCCAAGATGGAAGAGCTGAAGGCAAAATTCGGCGACGACCGCATGGGCCTGCAGCAGGCGACGATGCAGCTCTACAAGGAAGAGAAGATCAACCCGATCGCGGGCTGCTGGCCGGTAGCGCTGCAGATTCCGATCTTCTTCTCACTCTATAAGGTGATCTACATCACCATCGAGATGCGGCACGCACCGTTCTTCGGCTGGATCAAGGACCTTTCGGCACCCGATCCGACGACGATCGTCAACCTCTTCGGCCTGCTGCCCTTCGAAGCACCGGCCTTGCTGCATCTCGGCGTCTGGCCTCTGATCATGGGTGTCACCATGTTCGTGCAGATGCGCATGAACCCGACCCCGCCGGATCCGACGCAGGCGATGATCTTCAACTGGATGCCGCTGGTGTTCACCTTCATGCTTGCAAGCTTCCCGGCGGGCCTCGTGATCTACTGGGCCTGGAACAACACGCTCTCGGTCATCCAGCAGTCGGTGATCATGAAGCGCCACGGCGTGAAGATCGAGCTCTTCGACAATCTGAAGGGCCTGTTCAAGCGAAAACCGGCGCCATCGAAATAGTCGAAAAGCCCTGCTTCGGCGGGGCTTTTTGTTTCGGGCCGCGGAAGCGCTCAAGCGTGCGAACCTTGACAATACGTCTTAAAAACATGAAGCCGGTTTCATTACCGAACCCGGAGATTGCAGAATTCATATGACTGAAATCGCAAAGCCGCTCTTCGGCCACCCCTGGATATTCATCCGCGGCGTGCCTTCCATGAAGTTCCTTCCGCCGGAAGGCCCCTTGGAAGTCGCTTTCGCCGGCCGGTCGAATGTCGGCAAATCGTCGCTGATCAACGCGCTGGTCGGCCAGAAAGGTCTGGCGCGCACCTCCAATACGCCTGGACGTACGCAGGAGCTCAACTACTTCGTTCCGGACGGCTATTCCGGCGAAGGCAACGACCTGCCGCCGATGGCGCTGGTCGATATGCCGGGCTATGGCTATGCACAGGCGCCCAAGGAGCAGGTGGATAACTGGACAAAGCTCGTCTTCGACTATTTGCGCGGCCGCTCGACGCTGAAGCGCGTCTATGTGCTGATCGACAGCCGCCACGGCATCAAGAAGAACGACGATGACGTCCTGACGCTGCTCGACAAGGCGGCCGTCTCCTACCAGATCGTGTTGACCAAGACGGACAAGATCAAAGCGCCTGCCGTGCCAAAGTTGTTGGCCGAAACATCGGAGAAGATCCGCAAGCGTCCCGCCGCCTATCCGGCCGTGCTTTCCACCTCCTCGGAAAAGAACGAAGGATTGGACGAGCTGCGGCAGGCGATTGCTGAAACGGTCGGCGTCGGCAACTGGAAATAAAAAGAGGCGCCCAGAAGGGCGCCTCTGACAGCCGGTATTTGAATTTACATCTTCGGCAGCAGCACCTCGTCGACGACGTGGATGACGCCGTTCGACTGTTTGACGTCGGCGATGGTGACGTGGGCGACACCGCCATTTTCATCCGTCAGCGTGATCTTGCCCATGCTTTCCTTTGCCTTCAGCACGCAGCCGCCGACCGTTTTGATGTCGTGCTCGCCGCCGTCGTCCTTGATCATCTTGGCGACGGTCTTCGACATGGCATCGGCGGCAACGACATGGCAGGTCAGAATCTTGACGAGCTTGCCCTTGTTTTCCGGCTTCAGCAACATATCGACAGTGCCTTCCGGCAGGGCCGCGAAGGCTTCATTTGTCGGCGCGAAGACGGTGAAAGGCCCCTTGCCTTCCAGCGTGCTGACAAGGCCGGCTGCCTTTACGGCGGCAACAAGCGTGGTGTGATCCTTGGAATTGACGGCGTTCTCGACGATGTTCTTGTTCGCATACATCGCAGCACCGCCGACTATCGGGTTCTTTGCCTGAGCAGCGAATGCGATAGCGGAAAAGGCGGCGGCGAGCGCTGCAGCACGCAATGCGGACTTGATCATGATTTTCTCCTCTGCACCCGGTCGCAGCCGCCGGCTTTATGCCCTGCGCCGCCCGGATATCAGCAACTACGGAAGGCGCTGCAGAAGAGTTTCAGGACAATGATTTTATTTTACGGCCTGTGGATCGAACCGCTGGCGATGACGGGGCCCGACGGCTGATGTGTGGGCGAACCGCCGAATGGCTCCAGGCTGACGGCCAGCGTCGCGCCATCGGAAATCTGGCTGCGCATATCGGTGGGGATCAGCAATTCGCCGTTCATGCCCGGTCGGAAAACGCCGAGAGAGTGAGGCGTCCCGCTACCCGGTACGAGCCATAGCTCCAGAGATTTCTCCTCCGGCTTGCCAGCCGCAACCGGCACGATCTTCAGCCGGCCGCTCTGGATATCGTAGGAGGCCGTCAGATTGACCTGGTTGTTCTGTCCCGAGAGGTCCGCCACCAACGGCGGCGATGCCGGAGGCTGGGGCACGAGACCGGAGGCAAAGGCGATGACGCCCAAGGTGACCGCAAGCGAGGCGAACGTCAGCGAACGCCAGAAACCAGCGGAATTCCAGAGGCCGTGCGAAAAGCGCGGCTCGCTTTCTGCATTGGCGAAGAGGCGCGCCTCGATCTGCTTGAAGGTCTCGCTGCTCGGAGCAGCCGTGCCATATTCGTCGTTGAAGCTGGAGAGGTTGACCTCCCAGCGGCTGACGATGGCGGCAAACGGCCGGTCGCGGCGCATGCGCTCCTCGACGATCCTGCGATCCTGAAGGGAGAGGACGCCTAGCACATATTCGCCGGCGAGAACCTCATCCCGGGAGCGGTCTCCCTTACTTTTGTCGGGCGATGTCATCGTTCCATGCACTCTCTCAGTTTCAGCAGGCTGCGTCTTAGCCATGTCCTCACCGTGTTCAGCGGGACACCAAACTGATCGGCCAGTTCCTGATAGCTCAGCCCTTCGACATAAGCCCGTTTCACCGCGACCGCACGATCAGCTTCCAACTCTTCCATGCAGGTGTCAATCCGCCTTCCTTCATCCTTAATCACGACTTGCGCTTCAGGATCGGGACCGGCATCGGCAAGATCGAACGCTTTGTCGATTTCGTCGGCGACCGGCTTGCGCGCCCGCAACGCATCGATCGACTGATTGCGGGCAATTGCCGCAAGCCAGGCGACCGATGTCGAGGAGCCGGTGGTAAAGGCACCGGCGCGCTGCCATATCTTGATGTACACCTCCTGCAGCACCTCTTCCGCCTCGTTCCTGCTTCCAAGAATACGAAGGCAGATCGCCAGAAGTTTCGGACTGGTCTGGTTATAGAGCGCGGCAAAGGCCTTGCGGTCGCCGAGCGCTACGCGGCCGATTAAATCTGCAAAATCCCCAGTCATGTCGCCCTCGAATGAACGATTTCCGGTACGATAGTTTCAGTTCGATAGTTTCAATATGCGCTGGCACGTTCCCAGGTCGGCCTTAGATACGAAAAACTATTGCGTGCCGGATTATTCCCTCTGTCAAAAACTTGAGATAAAAGGCCGCGATCAATTCCGCGGGGTCCCCCATGAACGAGTCCGAAAGTGAAATCCAGGCACGTCTTCTTGCCCAGGCGCTGCCCTTCATGCAGCGCTACGAAAACAAGACGATCGTCGTGAAGTACGGCGGCCATGCCATGGGCAATCCCGAGCTCGGCAAGGCTTTCGCCAGCGATATCGCCCTTTTGAAGCAGTCCGGCGTCAACCCGATCGTCGTGCATGGCGGCGGCCCACAGATCGGCGCGATGCTGACGAAGATGGGTATCGAATCCAAATTCGAAGGCGGCCTGCGCGTTACCGACCAGAAGACGGTCGAGATCGTCGAAATGGTGCTTGCCGGCTCGATCAACAAGGAAATCGTCGCGCTGATCAACCAGACTGGCGAATGGGCGATCGGTCTCTGCGGCAAGGACGGCAACATGGTCTTCGCCGAAAAGGCCCGCAAGACCGTCAAGGATCCCGATTCCAACATCGAGCGCGTGCTCGATCTCGGCTTCGTCGGCGAAGTTGTCGAAGTCGACCGCACGCTGCTCGACCTTCTCGCCCGCTCCGAGATGATCCCGGTCATCGCGCCGGTTGCTCCCGGCCGCGATGGTGCTACCTACAACATCAACGCCGATACGTTCGCGGGCGCGATCGCCGGCGCGCTGAACGCCACCCGTCTGCTATTCCTGACGGATGTGCCCGGTGTGCTCGACAAGCAGGGCAAGCTCATCAAGGAGCTTTCCGTCGCCGAAGCGCATGCGCTGATAGCCGACGGCACGATTTCCGGCGGCATGATCCCGAAGGTCGAGACCTGCATCGACGCCATCAAGGCGGGTGTGCAGGGCGTCGTCATCCTGAACGGCAAGACGGCCCATTCCGTGCTGCTCGAAATCTTCACCGAGCACGGGGTCGGCACGTTGATTGTTCCCTGATTGAGAAAGGCGCCCTCCCGGGCGCCTTTTCTTATGCTTCGGCAAAGCTCGTCGAGAGCGTCAGATCTTCCCAGGCATCGATTTCGACGCTCAGGCTCTTCAGCTTGTCGCGGACGAGCGCCAGCGCATCGGCGCCGAGCAAGAGATGCACAGGCGGGTTTTCAGCCTCGACCAGCGCCAGCAGGGCGGCAGCCGCTTTGCGAGGATCGCCTGCCTGTTTGCCGCTCTTTTCCTCACGTGCCCTGCGGATGGGATCGAAAAGCGAATCATAGTCGGCGATGCTTCTGTCGGTGCGGATCATCGATCGTCCGGCCCAGTCGGTGCGAAATGAGCCGGGAGCGACCGCCGTGACCGCGATGCCGAACGCCTTCACTTCCTTCGCCAAAACCTCGCTGATGCCTTCGAGCGCAAATTTGCTGCCGCAATAATAAGCGATGCCCGGCATGGTGATGAACCCGCCCATCGATGTGATGTTGATGATGTGGCCCGCCCGCCGGCGGCGCATGAACGGCAGAACGGCCTTCATCATACCGACGGCGCCGAAGACATTGACCTCGAATTGCCGGCGCATTTCCTCGATCGGCGATTCCTCCAATGTCCCCTCATGCCCATAGCCGGCATTGTTGATGAGGACGTCTACCGGGCCGATTGTTCGCTCGATACCAGCAACGGCCGGTCCGATTGCCTCCATATCGGTAACGTCGAGCAGAATCGCCGTTGCACGACCGGGCGCCAGGTTCTCGAACAGAGCTGCGGCTTCGTCATTCCTCACCGTTCCCACCACGCGGTGGCCCTTCTCCAATGCGGCCTGCGCAAAGGCACGGCCAAAGCCCGAGCTGACACCGGTAATGAGAAACTGCTTTTCGATTGAACTCATCGTGAACTCCTGTCCTAACGCAACCGCCAAATAGAGGCGGCTCGTTCCGTCATGTGGCGGCGCAAGAGCGGTAGTTCCAATATATTGCACAGGTGAATGCAATATCTTAAAAGTATCGTATGGAGCTTCGTCATCTTCGCTATTTCATTGCCGTCGCAGAAGAACTCAATTTCACGCGCGCCGCACGGAAGGTCGGAATTGGCCAGCCGCCGCTTAGCAATCAGATACGCGATCTTGAAAACGAGATTGGCGCGCCCCTTTTCCGCCGCCTGTCGAACGGTGCGGAATTGACAGAGGCAGGCCGTGCTTTCCTGCCGGAAGCCCGAGCGATTTTGCTTCAGGCGGAGCAGGCCAAACAATCCGCCATCCGGGCGGCGCGCGGCCAGAGCGGAGGGCTGCGAGTCGGCTTCACCAGCTCTGCGGTGTTCAATCCGATCGTGCCCGCCATCGTGAACGCCTTTCGCGAGAAATACCCAGCCGTCGAATTCAGCCTGGGGGAAGCGCCTACCACGCAACTGCTGGAGCGGCTCGATGGGGAAGAGCTCGACGCCGTCTTTATCCGCCCAGGCAGTGGTGATGAGCTGCAGGCCCGATGTCAGCTGCTGGCCGAAGACCCCATGGTCATCGTGCTTCCGGCAAGGCATCCGCTGTCAGAGGCGCATACATTGCGCCTCGACGCACTGGCCCGAGAAAGCTTCGTTCTCTTTCCACGCGAGGCGGGCGCCGGTTTCTTCGACGACATCATTGCCGCATGCCGGCGAGCGGGATTTGAACCACAGCTCGGCCAGTCGGCGCCGCAGATCACCTCGATCGCCAGCCTTATCGCAGTCGGTCTCGGCGTCTCGATCGTGCCGGCGGACATGGCGAAGATCAATGTTCCCGGCGTTCGCTACATTGCAATTGCGGGCGAAGCACCCGCAGCACGGTTGGCGCTCGCCACCCGCCGCGACGAGCGCTCTTCCATCATTCGAAATTTCATAGCTCAGGCCATCGCCACGCAGAAAAGCGTCGCCAACAACAATCAGATTGCCGAATAGAGCGCGGTCGCGGCTTCCTTCAGCTTTTCCATCATGGCCCGATACGGTCCGGGGCCATAGCTGATACGCGAAACACCGAGCCTTGCGAGGGCGGCCGGATCGGGCGCACCTGCCTTCATCATGATATTGACCGGCAGCGTGGATGCAGCGCAGACCTTTTCGATCAAGGCTGGTTCGATCAGGCCCGGCACGAAGAAGCCGCTGGCGCCTGCCGCCGCATAAGCCTTGCCGCGCTCGATCGCCGCATCGACCAACCCTGCATGCCTGGAGCCGTCACCTTCCTGAAGGAAGAGATCGGTGCGAGCGTTGATGAAGAAATTGATGCCTCGTGCCTCGGCCATTTCCCTGATGGCTCGGATGCGTGCTGCCTGCGCTTCGATGGGATGAAGGCCGGTCTCGCCGACGCGCTGGTCCTCGAAGTTGATCCCAACGGCGCCGGCCTCGATGAGCTTTGCGACATTGGCCGCGGCACCGGCGGGCTCCATGGAATAGCCGCCTTCGAAATCGACCGAGAGCGGCAGGTCGTTGACGGCCGCGATCGAGCGCGCCGTCTCGATAAGCACATCCATCGGCAGCTTCTGGCCGTCGCCATACCCATTGGCGGCCGCGACGGACCAGCTTCCGGTCGCGAGCGCCTTCGCACCGGCCTCCGTCACGGCCTTGGCCGTTCCGGCATCCCAGATGTTGTAGAGAATAACGGGATTGCCCTTGCGATGCAGCGTGCCGAAAAGTTCGGCCTTCTCAATCTGGTTCATGCTGTCCTCTCCATCTTATGCGCATTGATCTTTTCCTCGTGCCGCAGCAGCCATTGCTTGCGCCAGAGCCCGCCGCCGTAACCCGTCAGTGAGCCGTCCGCACCGAGGATGCGATGGCAGGGCACGATGATGGCGAGCTGATTGGCACCGTTGGCGCGGCCGACGGCACGCACCACCTCCGGCCTTTCCATCTCTCTTGCGAGATCGCCATAGGCGCGCGTCTGGCCGACGGGAATTTCGATGAGCTTTGCCCAGACATGCTTTTCGAAGGGTGTGCCGCCAAGCGCCAGCGGCGTCTTGAACATGGTTAGCCGCCCTTCGAAATAGTCCCTGATCTCCGCCTCGATCCGATCGATAACAGGCGTGCGGCCGATCGCGACCGAGGAACGGACACGCTTCTGCAGGGCTTCGAGTTCGGTCGGCAAAGCCTTGCGGTCGTGAAATTCGAGGAGATGCAGATGCGTCTTGTCGGCGACTGCTATCATCGGTCCGAGCGGTGTATCGAACCAGTCGGCAAAGAGCAGTTCGCGGTTTTGCGAAAGCGCCGGCGCCTTGCCGACCAGCCGCTGGAAAGCCGCTCGGAAACCACTTCCCGATTCATACCCCGCCTCGAATTGCACGTCGATGACGCGGGCGCCATCGGCGAGCTGCCGTGCTGCTTGGCCAAGCCGGCGATAGCGGACGATATCGTGGAAGGTCATGCCGAGCGCCCGCTTGAAGGCGCGGCGCACGGTCGAAGGATCGTAGCCCCGGCGTACGAGCTCATCTTCGGTCCAGCGCACCTCCGGTTCGCTGTCGAGCCGCGCCAACAGCATGTCGACAATCGGCTCGCGGCCCGGCTGCTCCAGCGGCCTGCAGCGCTGGCATGGGCGGAAGCCCGAATGCATGCAGGCGGCGATCGTGTCGAAGAAGATGGTGTTTTCCCGCTTCGGCTTGCGCGCCGGGCAGGTCAGACGGCAGAAGATGCCTGTCGTCTTCACGCAGACATAGGCCTGGCCCTCATAATCGGCGCTGCGGGCGATCAGGGCATCGTAGAGCGTGTCATCGTCGGGGCGTTCGAAAAGCATGTCCGCTTTCTAGCACCCCGCGCCTGCGCCGTCCGCCGAAAATCAGGCGTCTATTTTATTCCGCCGCGTCGAGGCTTTTCACATGCCGCTGCGGGCGCAGCATCGATTCCTCCTCCGCATCCTGGGGCGCGCCCCAGAATGTCTCAAGCGTCGGACCTTCCTTGAGATGGCGGCGGCGAAAGAGGAATTCGAGGATCTCGTGAAACCAGACGCGGCGGCCCATCTGCGTATACCAGCGCATGGAATGGCGCTGTTCCGGATCGCGATGAAAAAGGATGCGCAGCAGCGCCTTCGGCCGCGCCTGGACCGCGACTTCGATCAGCTTTACGCAAGCGACCAATACGATCGGGTTGAGATGCCGCATCTTCAGGACCTGATGTTTGTAGTCCCATTTGCGAATATCGGTCTCGATCACCTGCCGTTCTCGGGCGATACGGAAGAAGGGCGTCCAGCGATGCGGCGTCACATAGAGCGCCTGGATCTGGTCGGGATCATAGGAGAGCAACTGCCGGAAGCCGCGCCAGAGATCGCTCAGCCTCTCCTCCTCGAAACCGACGACCCAGGTCGCCATGGAAAGGATGTCGTGCTGGCGCAGAAGGCGGATCGCTTCCCGGTCGGTCGCCTTGGCGCCGCCCTTCTTGATCAGGGCAAGCGTCGCCTCATCGGTATTTTCCATGCCGAGCAGCCAGCGCACCACACCCGCCTTTCGGTAGAGGTGCAGGATATCGGCATCGCGGACGATATCGTCCGCTCGCGTCGAGCCGACGATCTGCACGGGCACATTCTCGGCAATCATCGCTTCGAGGAAGGCCAGCCAGGCTTTTCGCGAGGATGTCGGGTTCTCGTCGGCGAGGTTGATGAGCTCGACGCCCTCTTCGCGATAGAGCCTGGCGATCTCGCGGGCGAAAAGCTCCGGCGAGCGATGACGCCAGCGGGTCCAGAAGCCGCGCTGACCGCAGTAATTGCAGAGATGCGGGCAGCCGCGGGAAAACTGCATGACGACGGCGCGCTTGCCGCCCCAGTAGCTATAGTTGCGATGGTCGATAAGTTCCCAGCCGACGCGGTAGGCATCGAGATCGGCGATCGCCTGTGCCGGCTGCGTTGCCAGGATTTCGCCATGGCCATCGCGAAAGGCGATTCCGGGGATGGTCGCGAGCGGGCGATTCGTCACCAGCGTATCGGCAAGGCGCCGCATCGTTTCCTCGCCCTCGCCCCGCACGAGGATGTCGAATGCCTCAGTCTCGGCCAGCACCTCCCGCCAGTGATAAGTGGGGAACACGCCGCCGTAGATGATGGAGATTTTGGGATCGCTGCGCTTGATGGCTTCTGCGATCATGCGGGCAGTCGGATGGGCCGACGTCGAGCCGGAATGGCCGATCAGCACCAGATCGGGACTGTCAGCCACCACTCGGCTGACAATGTCTGCAACCGTCATCGGCCCGAATTCTGCATCGATGAGGCTGACGGCATGACCATCGTCGATCAGCGGACCTCCAACCGAAAGAAGGCCGAGCGGTGGAAGATGATCATCGGGAATACGGCTGCCGATCGCGGTATGCGGCGGGTTTATCAAAACAATCTTCATGCGACTTCACCCTTGCGGGTCCCCCTGTCTGACGCAGGCAGAGGTCACCAGCGATCAATGGCGAAAGTCAGCCAAAATCTCTCTGAAGTTGTGAAAATCTGGCGGCTTTTTTGGGAGGGCTTTGGCAGACCGGACCTGCAAGCAAAAGCCTTTGGCTTCCCGCCGCGACCATGCCATAAGGGCGGCTATGACAAAGATCGACCGCACGCCTACCAAAAACGATTTCGAGCATGTGACCGAATGGGTCTTCGACCTCGACAACACGCTCTATCCGCATCATGTCAATCTCTTCGCGCAGATCGACAAGAACATGACGGCCTATGTCTCGGCGCTCCTGCAGATGGAGCATGACGAGGCGCGCAAACTGCAGAAGCAGTACTACTACGATCACGGCACGACGCTGCAGGGGCTGATGATCCATCACGGGGTCGATCCCAACGATTTCCTCGAAAAGGCGCATGCGATTGATTATTCGGCGCTGACCCCGCAGCCGGACCTTGCCGATGCGATCAAGGCCCTGCCAGGCCGTAAGTTCATCTTCACCAATGGCAGTGTCCCGCATGCACAGGCCGCCGCCGGCGCGCTCGGCATTCTCGATCATTTCGACGATATCTTCGACATCGTGGCCGCCGACTACCTGCCGAAACCGGCGCAGGCGACCTATGACAAGTTCACGGCGCTGAAGAAGATCGAGACGAACAAGGCTGCGATGTTCGAAGACCTGCCTCGCAATCTCACCGTACCGAAGGCACTCGGCATGCAGACCGTTCTGTTGGTGCCGCGCAATCTGGAAGAGACCGTCGTCGAATGGTGGGAGAAGACCAGCGGCGAAGATGACCACATCGACTTCGTCACCGACGATCTTGCTGATTTCCTTAAGAAGATTACGGCCTAACTTACCAAAGTTTCATCCATCTTACAGATGTTTAACTGGGTCCGGGCGCGGTTCGGACTTACCTTTCGTGGTCGAGGGACACCTTACGAAAGGACGCACTGACATGTACCGCAATAAGCTTATCCTGACGGCGCTTTCCTCTGTTCTTCTTCTCGGCGCAGCCGCCGGGGCCAGCTTCGCAGCACCAGGCGACCAGGCTGATCATCCAGGCCACCATGGGAAAATGGAGCATGGCATGATGGGTGGTCCGCGTGGCGCGGCCTTCCGCGAAATCCTCTTCGTGCGCATGCTGAAACAGTTCGACACGAACAAGGACGGGCAGATTACCAAGCAGGAGGCGACCGATGGCATGGAGAAGATCTTCGCCGCCATCGACACCAACCATGACGGCTCGCTGACGCCTGGCGAAATCCGTACCTACCGCGAAGCTCAGTTCAAGGCGCGTCGTGAAGCGGTCTCGGCCAAGCAGGGCGATGCGGATCAGAATGCGATGCCGCAGGCAGGTGACGACAAGGACCATGGTCGTCACGGCCACGACGGTCACCACTGGATGCATGACAATGCCCGCTTCATGGCAATCACCATGATGATGGGTCGTATCGACACCGACCAAAACGGCCAGATCAGCAAGCAGGAAGCGGAAACCGCCTTCAACAAGTTCTTCGATCGCATGGACCGCAACAAGGACGGCGTGATCTCGATCGACGACATGCCTGACCAGCCCTTCCTTTGAAGGGAATAACAAAGCGCTCCCTGGATATCGCGAGGGGTTTGCCCCTCACCCGAAACCCTCTTCCCGCCCACGGGAGGAGGGGTTTTTCGTTTGTGCCGGGCGTAAAGCCGCTGACCAGTTTGGCTTGAACTGCTCTATTCGCGGTGTTCGTAAAAGTCCTGCACGATCTTCCAGGCCTCATCGGCAGTATCGACGAAGCTGATCAGGTTTACGTCCTCAGGCGCGATCGTTCCGAATTCGGCGAGCGCATCGAAATTGATAATGCTGTGCCAGAATTTCGAGCCGAAGAGCAGCAGCGGGATGCGCTCCATGCGGCCGGTCTGGATCAGCGTCAGGCATTCGAAGAATTCGTCCAGCGTGCCGAAGCCGCCGGGGAAGACTGCGACCGCCTTGGCGCGGACCATGAAATGCATCTTGCGGATCGCGAAATAGTGGAAGTTGAAGCTGAGCTCGGGCGTCACGTAGGCATTCGGCGCCTGCTCGTGCGGCAGCACGATGTTAAGGCCGATCGAAGGGGCTCCCTCATCCGCCGCACCGCGGTTTCCCGCTTCCATGACGCCCGGGCCACCGCCGGTGACGACGACATATTCGTGGAAATCGAAGCCGGCTGCATAACGCGAGCAGAGACGGGCGAATTTGCGAGCCTCGTCATAATAGACCGACGCGGCTTCGAGATTTGCGCGCTGGGTCTCGTTGCGGGCTGCCCAGGCGCTCTGGCCGGGGGCCGGAATGCGGGCGCCGCCGAACATGACGACGGTCGATTTGATGCCGCGCTCGGCCATCATCATCTCGACTTTCAGGAGTTCGAGCTGCAGGCGGATGGGGCGCAGCTCCTCGCGGCAGAGGAAATCCTCATCCACGTAGGCAAGGCGATAGGCCGGCGAGAGCGTCTGCGGCGTCTTCGGAACCGCTTCCGCGCGCTGCCTGTCGCTCGAACTGCTCTTCAACGGATCCCAGACGCCGTCCTTGCGCCGTCCACCGCCGTTTCTTGCCTTTGCCATATCGAAATGCCTTTCAGTATCACCGGTCACAAGTGATCGGATATGTCGCTATAACGCCTTGAATCCAGATATGATCTTGTCCGAAAAATCATTCCATTTTACGGGCGCATGCTGTAGATCGGGTTACAGCCCGCCAACCGCAATTCCGGAGACTCCGCTGTCTCCACGATAAAGATCGAAGTTTAAGGAATTCCCATGAGCGCCATCGACCTCGCATCCCTCGAAAAGACCGTCGAAACTGCCTTCGACAATCGCGACAATGTGAACACGTCGACGAAGGGCGAGGTCCGCGATGCGGTCGAGGCGGCTCTTAACCTGCTCGACGAGGGCAAGGCACGTGTGGCCGAACGCGCCGCCGACGGCGCCTGGAAAGTCAATCAGTGGCTGAAGAAGGCGGTGCTGCTGTCTTTCCGCCTCAATGACATGGAAGTCGTCAAGGGCGGTCCCGGTCAAGCGACCTGGTGGGACAAGGTGCCCTCGAAGTTCGAAGGCTGGGGCGAGAACCAGTTCCGCGCGGCCGGCTTCCGCGCCGTGCCGAACGCGGTCGTGCGCCGCTCGGCCTATATCGCCCCGAACGCCATCCTGATGCCGTCCTTCGTCAACCTCGGCGCCTATGTCGGCGAAGGCACGATGGTCGATACCTGGGCCACCGTCGGTTCCTGCGCACAGATCGGCAAGCATGTGCATCTCTCCGGCGGCGTCGGCATCGGCGGAGTTCTGGAGCCCATGCAGGCCGGCCCGACGATCATCGAGGACAATTGCTTCATCGGTGCGCGTTCGGAAGTCGTCGAAGGCTGCATCGTGCGTGAAGGCTCCGTGCTCGGCATGGGCGTCTTCATCGGCAAGTCGACCAAGATCGTCGACCGCGCTACCGGCGAGATCAGCTATGGCGAAGTGCCGCCCTATTCGGTCGTCGTTGCGGGCTCGCTGCCATCAGACAAGACGATGGCAAACGGCCAGCAGGCGCCTAACCTCTATTGCGCCGTGATCGTCAAGCGCGTTGACGAGAAGACCCGTTCCAAGACGGGCATCAACGAACTGCTCCGAGATTGATGACAGCCCGAGATTGATTCGGTAAACAATCGGCGTCTTTTAGGCGAGGCGGCCTCACGCCTTGCCACGCCTTTGCCATTCCCACCGGATAATTCGACCGCCATGACCGCCACGAATCCTGTTGCCAATCTTCAGACCCTGATCCGCTGCCCGTCCGTGACGCCCGCAGAAGGCGGTGCGCTTTCCGCGCTGGAAGCGATGCTGTCTCCGCTCGGTTTCAAGGTCGACCGAGTGGTTGCGAAGGAAGCTGGCACGCCTGATGTCGAAAATCTCTATGCCCGCCTCGGCACCGAGGGGCCGCATCTGATGTTTGCAGGCCATACCGATGTGGTGCCCGTCGGTGACGAAGGTGCCTGGACGCATCCCCCCTTTGCCGCCGAGATCGCCAATGGCGAGCTGTTCGGCCGCGGCGCGGTCGATATGAAGGGCGGCATTGCCTGCTTTGCCGCCGCCGTTGCCCGGCATGTCGAAAAGCATGGAGCACCGAAGGGCTCGATTTCCTTCCTGATCACCGGCGACGAGGAAGGCCCGTCGATCAACGGTACGATCAAGCTGTTGCAGTGGGCGACTGAGCACGGCGAGACGTGGGATGCCTGCGTCGTCGGCGAGCCAACCAATCCGAACAAGCTCGGCGACATGATCAAGATCGGCCGGCGCGGTTCGCTGTCCGGCAAGATCGTCGTGCATGGCGTGCAGGGGCATGCGGCCTATCCGCATCTTGCCGACAATCCGGTGCGCGGCATGCTGCAGCTGACCCAGGCGCTCATGGACCCGCCCTTCGACGCGGGCACCGACAATTTCCAGCCGTCGAACCTCGAAGTGACGACCATCGATGTTGGCAATCCGGCGACCAACGTCATTCCGGCCAGAGCTTCCGCGAGCTTCAACATCCGCTTCAACGACACCTGGACGGCCGATACGCTGCAAGCTGACATCATCCGGCGCCTCGATGCGGCAGCTGCGGACGGTGCGTTGCGGCCGGGTCGCGAGCCGGTGAAATATGAGATCATCTGGGCCGACCGCCCGAGCCATGTTTTTCTGACGCGTAACAATGCGCTGATCGCCTCGCTGTCCTCGGCGGTCGAGAGCGTTACCGGCGCATCGCCGGCGCTGTCGACCGCAGGCGGCACCTCGGATGCGCGCTTCATCAAGGATTATTGCCCGGTGGTGGAATTCGGCCTTGTCGGCCAGACCATGCACATGGTCGACGAACGGGTCGCCGTTGCGGATCTGGAGACGCTGACGGCGATCTACGAGACCTTCATTGAGCGTTGGTTTGAAAATGCCGGGGTTTGAGAATGCCGGGCTTTAGAGAGGTTCAGTATTATCTCGCCGGCATCTGGTTGCTGATCAAGCTCGATCCGCGCGGTTTCCGCTTCCTCGACATATCGGATCGCGGCGTCAACCGATCCTTCTGGGCGATCATCTGGTGCTTGCCGCCGACAGGCATTTCCTGGCTCTGGTGGCGCAATGCCTATCTGCGCTCCATGCCGCCGGAGACGGACGTCGGACTTCCCTTCTACTTCCGGCTTGGGCTCGTGGAGCTAGCGAACTGGTTTGTGCCGCTGGTCTTTGCCGGCCTGCTGCTGCTTGCCGTCCGTATGGGCGAGCGCTTCGCGCCTGTTGTCGTCAGCGTCAACTGGCTCGGCGTGCCGCTTGCCTATATCAACGGCCTGCTGCTGGCCCTCGTCTTCTTCCTCCCGGGCTCGGTCGGCCTCGTGTCGATGCTGCTTCTCGTCTTCATGCTGGCACAGGTCTTCGTGCTGGCGCGCATCCTCAGGATGATCTGCCATGGTCATGCCCTTATGGTCGGCGCCCTGACACTGGTGCTCCTGGTGCCATCGATGGTGCTGTCGGAATATCTGCAGAACTTCCTCGGCATCTATCCGGCTTGATCTGTGTAGATTGACGACTTAGCCATCACGTCGGCGGCGTCTTCAGATATTCGATGACTTCGGAGTTCTTCGCCGGACTAACAGATCATAGTCAGCGTGTTGCGTGACGTGCCGCAGGCCGGATTATGATAGATCGTCACCATCATCGTTTTCATCCACCGGTTTGCGGCGATCAGTGATCACCTCGGGATAATCCACCCGCATGAAATAGAGCCCGTCCGGCGGCGCCACGGGGCCGCAGGCCTTGCGGTCGCGCGCGTCGAGTGCTGCCCGCACATCCTCAGACGTCCACTTGCCCTCGCCTGCGAGCTTCAGCGTTCCCGCAAAGGAGCGGATCTGGTTGTGCAGGAAGCTCTGGGCGGTGGCACGGATCTCGATCAGTTCGCCATTGCGGGTCACATCCAGCCGGTCGAGCGTGCGCACAGGGCTGTTTGCCTGGCAGTGAGCCGAACGGAAAGTCGAGAAATCATGCTTGCCGACCAGCGTCTGGGCTGCGGCATGCATGACCTCGTGATCCAATATCTTAGGCACCCACCAGGCCTTGCCCGCCTCCAGCGCCAACGGCGCGCGGCGGCTGATGATGCGGTAGAGATAGTGCCGGCGGAGTGCAGAAAAGCGGGCGTCGAAGAACTCGCTCGCCACTTCGACATGCAGGATCGCCACTTTCTCGCCGGCAAGCTTCAGATGGGCGTTCAGCGCATTCTGCAGCTTGAAGGGCGACCAGTCCTTAGAAAGGTCGGCATGGATGACCTGACCCAAGCCATGGACGCCGGAATCGGTGCGCCCGGCGCCGCGAACGGAAACGGTATCGCCTGACGCAGAGAAGATTGCCTGCTCGATCGCGCCCTGCACCGAAGGTCCGTTGTCCTGTCGCTGCCATCCGACATAGGGGCCGCCGTCATATTCGACGATCATGCGGTATCGCGGCATCAGACGAGCCTCGTGCCCGCAGCAAGCGGCGTGCCGCGCAGGAAATCGGCAGCGGCGAGCGGTTTGCCGCCGGCCTTCTGAAGCTTGGTGAGGCGGACAGCGCCTGCCCCGCAGGCAACCACGAGTTCATCGGTCAGAAGTGCGCCGGCTGCGCCCTCACCAGCCGCAAGTTCGGAGCCGAGCACCTTGATGCGCTCCGCCTTGCCATTGCTCTCGAGCTCGAACCAGGCGCCCGGGAAAGGTGCGAGGCCGCGAATATGGTTGTGAACGTCTTTGGCGTTGCGGCTGAAATCGATACGCGTTTCCGCCTTGTCGATCTTGGCGGCATAAAGCACGCCTTCGGCCAGCTGCGGGGTCAGCGGCAGATCGTCCATCTCCAGCTTGACCATGGCCTCGGCCATCGCCTTCGCGCCTGTTTGCATCAGGCGGTCGTGCAGTTCGCCAGCCGTCATGTTGGGGCCGATCTCGACTTCACGAGCCAGCGCGACATCGCCGGTATCGAGGCCCTTGTCCATCTTCATGACCATCATGCCGGTCTTCTCGTCGCCGGCCATGATCGCCCGCTGGATAGGCGCAGCACCGCGCCAGCGCGGCAGCAACGAGGCATGGCCGTTATAGCAGCCGTAACGCGTGCCGGTCAGGATGGCCTCGGGCAGCAGCAGGCCATAAGCAACGACGACGCCGACATCGGCACCCAAGGCACGGAAGCGCTCACGCTCTTCAGGATCCTTAAAATTGACCGGTGTGAAGACCTGGAGACCGAGCAGCTCGGCCGCCTGGTGCACCGGCGATTTCTGGAGATCGAGCCCGCGCCGTCCGCCGGGTCGCGGCGGCTGAGTATAGACAGCCACGATCTGATGGCCGGCTTCGACGAGCAGGCGCAGCGTCGGGACGGAAAAGTCGGGCGTTCCCATGAAAACGATACGAAGAGACATTCTATCTCGCCAATTGAGGATCAACCGTCTTCAAACGGGTTTACGGGCTCACAATCAAGCCCGTTCGAAATCTTTCGTACGCGCCGCTGCGGGTCGCTCAGAGTACCTTGGACTTGGCAGCCTTGGTGAACTTCTTGATGACCATTTCGCGCTTCAGCCGCGAGATATGATCGATGAAGAGCACGCCATTCAGGTGGTCGATCTCGTGCTGGAGGCAGGTCGCTAGGAGACCGTCGGCCTCTACGCTCTGTTCCTTGCCTTCTCGGTCCAGATATTTGACGGTGACCTTTGCGGGACGTTCGACTTCCGCATAGTAGTCGGGAATGGAAAGGCAGCCTTCCTCATAGACGGAACGGTCATCCGAGGAGCCGACGATCTCCGGATTGATGAAGACGAGCGGCTGCTTCTCCTCACCTTCCTTCGAAAGATCGATGACGAGCATCCGGCGAGGAACGCCGACCTGGATTGCGGCAAGGCCGATGCCCGGTGCGTCATACATTGTTTCCAGCATATCGTCCGTAAGGCGCTGGAGATCGGCGTCGACCCGCTCGATCGGCTTGGAAACCTGACGGAGAACGGGATCGGGAAGAATGATGAGTGGCTTGATGGTCATGGCGTTCCCATAACCCATCTTTTCAAACTAGGGAATTATCCGCCGGGCAGGGATTGCGGTTTTTTGCAGCACCTGCCCGGATTTTGCCTGGATTATTCAAGCCGCGCGGCGGGCGGTACCGGCAACCTGCTGACCTTCGGCGCGAGCGCGGAAACGCTGCAACAGTTCGATGAGGTTCTCGACCCCATCCTTCAGCCTGCGGGTTTCGGCAGACGTACGCTCGACCATGCCGGAATTCTGCTGGGTGATCGTGTCCATATTGCGGATCGCCACGCTCACCTCGTTGACGCCGGTCGCCTGATCGCGGGCGGCAGCCGCAATATCGGCGACGAAGCTGTTGATGATGTCGATACGGCTGATCATGTCGCTTAGCGCCTCGCCGGTGCTGCTGACAATGTTGACGCCCTCGTTCACCTGTGTCGAGCTTTCGGAGATCAGGTTCTTGATCTCCTTGGCGGCATCGGCCGTGCGCTGGGCAAGCTGACGAACTTCCTGGGCGACGACAGCAAAGCCCTTGCCGGCATCGCCGGCGCGCGCTGCTTCGACGCCGGCATTCAGTGCCAGCAGGTTGGTCTGGAAAGCGATCTCATCGATGACGCCGATAATCTTGGCGATTTCGGTGGAGGACTTCTCGATACCTGCCATGGCCGAAACGGCGCTGGTGACGAGTTCGCCGGAATTCTTGGCTTTCTCCTGCGTTTCACGCACGGCACCGGACGCCTTTTCGGCGTTGGCGGCGGTTTGACTGACGCTGACGGAGAGCTGCTGCAGCGCAGCCGAGCTTTCTTCGACGCCGGCCGCCTGCTGCGCCGTGCGCAAGGCGAGGTCGTCCGTCGCCTTGGACATCACATCGGCACCTTCGAGAATGTGGCCGGACGTGGTGCGGACAGACGTGAAAGATTCGCGAAGAGCGTTGACGGCCCTGTTATAGTCTTCGGCCATTTGGCGAAAATTCCCGGGCAGATCGGCAGGAAGGGTCGCTTCGAGATCGCCACGCGACAGTGCTTCGAGGCCGCGGCGCAGATGTTCCAGTGCCAACGCCTGATCGGCTTCTGAGCGGGTGCGTTCTTCTTCCAGCGCGTGGCGCTTTTCCTCGAGCGCTTCCAGATAGACGGAGATGGAATAATCCATGTCGAGCATCGCTGCCTTGATGACGGCGGTCAGCTTTTCGGCAAGCGCCTTTCCCTGCTGGCGGGCAAACAGCGATGGCCACTGCTTTTCCATCAGGCCGCGGACAAGCTCCGACATGACAAGCGCATAGCCGCCGATATACCAGCGCGGCTCCAGGCCGATGCGGGCATGGGTGCGGCCGACGGCCGTAACACCATTCACATAGCTCTCGTCGAAATTGCCGCCCGAAAGGTTGCCCCAATGTTCCTGCTGGCGCTTCTTGGCATGGCCCATATGGGCCTTGTTGGAGAAGAAATCTGCGACCGCCGGGGTCTTGGCAAGCTTGCCGTAGAACTTGTCGAGTGCGCCGCCGAGAAGCTCCGAGATCGCCGGTCGCAGCTCCCGCAGGTTCTTGCGCGCCTCATCGTCAAGCTCAATGAAGTCAAGGCGCTGCCTGAGGGCATTGTCGGTCTGGTGGGAAGTCATGGGGGATCTCTATCTGGCGCGGATGCGGAGGGAAATTGCAGCGCCAGATTTGGCGAATATGGTTTAGCAATCGTTAAGTGCGCGACCGATTTTTCTTCCGTTACAGCAAATTAGCGTCGTTCGCATTGATGATACGGTGTTGATTGTTCACGTTTTGATCTGGATATTGCCGCTTATTTTGTTATGGTGCAGCATGACCATGACATCCGACTCACTCACCATTTCCCTGCCGATACTGAGCCCCGGCGTGCTTGCACTTGCTGGCGGCGCTCTCGCCGTTCTCATTCTCGTGACAATCGTGTTTGCCTTGCGCAATGCCGGCATCCGTCGCGAGGAGGCGGAAGAGGCCAATCTTCGCGCCGCGGAAAGCGAGGCGCGTATGGCAGAACTTCTGAAAATACAGGCGGAGATGCAGGGACGCATCTCGACCATGACGGAAGTCTTCGGTGCACGGCAGGCCGAGCTCAATCATGCGATCAACCAGCGGCTCGACGGCATGTCACAGCGCATGAGCTCGACGCTGACCGAGCAGACGAAATCAACGCATGACAACCTGCAGAAGCTGCAGGAGCGCCTGGCCGTGATCGATGTCGCCCAGAACAATATCCAGACGCTCGCCAAGGATGTCGTCGGGCTGCAGGCCATTCTTTCCAACAAGCAGACGCGTGGGGCTTTCGGCCAGTCGCGTATGGAAACGATCGTCGCCGATGGCCTGCCGATGGGCGCCTATGCCTTCCAGCAGACTCTTTCCAACGGCTCGCGACCGGACTGCACGATCAGAATGCCGAATGGGGCACCGCCGCTCGTCATCGATGCCAAATTTCCGCTGGAGGCGTGGAACGCGATCCGCGATGCAGGAGGCGCGGATGCCGGTAAGCTTGCCGGCCAGCAGTTTCGCCGTGACATGGAAGTTCACATCAAGGATATTTCCGAGAAATATCTGATCCAAGGCGAGACGCAGGAGACGGCTTTTCTCTTCGTTCCCTCGGAATCGATCTTCGCTGAAATTCACGAAAATTTCGAAGGGATCGTGCAGAAGGCGCACCGTGCGCGCATCGTTATCGTCTCGCCTTCGCTCTTGATGCTGTCAATCCAGGTCATTCAGGCCGTGCTGAAAGACCAGCGCATGCGGGCGCAGGCGCATGTCATCCAAGGGGAAGTCGCCCTTCTCATGGACGATCTCGGCCGGCTCGACGAGCGCGTACGCAAGCTGCAGGGACATTTTTCCCAGACGCAGCGCGACGTGGACCAGATCATTACCTCGGCGGACAAGCTCACCAAGCGCGGCGCGAAGATCGAGGCGCTGGAGTTCGAAGCAGGCGGCGACAGCAAGCCGGCCCGCGAGAACGAGCCGGTGGCGAAATCCGTCGAAAGCCGAACTGGATTGCTCAAGCTCAGGGTGGTTGACGAGGAGTGATCGCTTCGGCAGTGTCGCGGCCCGAAGCAAGGGACGGACATGCCATGATCACAGTTTTCGGCTCCATCAATATGGACCTTATCGCCACCACCGAGCGCCTGCCAAAGCCCGGCGAAACAGTTGCCGGCAATAGCTTTGCAACGGCTGCCGGCGGCAAAGGCGCCAATCAGGCGCTCGCCGCCCGGCGAGCAGGCCGCTATGTCCATATGGCGGGCGCTGTCGGCAAGGATGCCTTTGCCGAGGGCGCCCTTGAACTGCTCGACGGCGCAGGCACCGACCTATCCCTCGTCAACCGTGTCGAGGGGCCGACCGGCACAGCCCTCATTCTTGTCGGTGGCGACGGCGAGAACATGATCGCGGTCATTCCCGGCGCGAACGGCAAGGTGAGCGGCGATAATGCCGAGGCTGCCGTCAACGCCATGAACGAGGGCGATATACTCATGCTGCAGCTCGAAATTCCAGTCGAGGCGGTCCAGCGCGCGCTTGCTGCCTCTCGCGCCGAGAGCATCACCAGCATTCTCAATCTTGCCCCGCTCATTCCGGATGCGCCGCGACTCGGTCGGCTGGCCGACATCGTCATTGCCAACGAGACCGAGTTCGAGCGGCTGGCGGGACAGGAGAACATGAGTGCCGGCGACCGTGAGGCGGCGTTAGAGCGCCTGCATGCCGAGACCGGCCAGACGCTGATCGTTACGCTCGGCGGCGATGGCGTCATCGCGATCCGGGATGGTCAGATTTCCCGCGCGCAGGGCCTCGTCATCGAGCCCGTCGATACTGTCGGCGCCGGCGATACGTTCTGCGGTTACTTCGCAGCAAGCCTCGATGAGGGACTGGATTTCAACTCGGCGCTGCGCCGTGCAGCTGTTGCCGGCTCGCTTGCCTGCCTGAAGCCGGGGGCACAACCCTCTATTCCGCTGGCAGCCGAAGTCGCAGACAGAATATAGTCCAGTCCAGCTGCGAACAACCGATGAAAAGCCACCCCTAGTTTTGGGGTGGCTTTCCGGATTTGCTGCCGAAACATGGCGAATTTCATTCAAATTTAAGAGGTTTCTGACGATCCTTCGGGCGATCGCCACCTCGCTCGTCTTCAAGGCGGTCACCCCCATGGCTGCTCCATGATAGAGCGTGCCTTACCCGCTGCGCCGGAGAATGGCCCTTCGGTGCGTCCTTGCCCCGAGGAACTTATGTTCATTTTCAGAATGAAATCGCTTGCGGCGAAGCTCATCGTCATTACCGGTGCCGCCATCGCACTGGTGCTTGTCGTTTCGAACCTCTTCCTCATCGACCAGACCCGTAACCGCGTCCAGACCCTGACGCTGGACCAGGCCAACTCGGAAGCCAAGTCGATCGCCAACGAGATTGCAGCCAATGTCGGCGAGCTTGCGAGTGCTGCCCGCACCATGTCGGGCGTCGTCGGACGCGGGCACGAAGGCAAGATCCTCGATCGCAAGGGTATCATCAGCGTTCTGAAGGCCAATCTCGAACAGAACGCTTTCGCCTTCGGCAGCTGGTTCTGCGAGCAGCTTGGCGCCTTCGACGGCAGGACCACCGAAATCGCCAACAATAATGACGAGGGCACCAACAAGGTCGGCGCCTTCACGCCGTACTGGTCGAAGAACAGGACCGGTGACATCCAGTTCTCGACTTTCGACAATGACTATACCGCCGAGTGGTGGAAGCTCGCTGCCGACAGCGGCAAGGGCGCGATCACGGCGCCCTACCTCGCCGAAGGCACCGACGTCCCGACGCTGCTGACTTCGATTGCCTATCCGGTCATGTCCGGCGGCAAGATGATCGGTGTGGAAGGCGTCGATATTTCGCTGAAGTCGCTCACCGACAAGGTGCAGGCGCTGCGCCCCTTCGGCTCCGGCCGTGTGACGCTGATCGCCCAGAACGGCAACTGGATCGTCGCGCCGACCCCGGACCTGATGTCGAAGCCTTATGGCGACAATCCCGGCTCGGCTGATGTGAAGGCTGCGCTTTCGTCCATGAAGGTCGGTCTCGTCAAGAACCTCAGCTTCGATGGCCTCGATCCCTTCGACCGCGTCGTCTATCCCTTCGCAGTTCCCGGCCTGAACGCCAACTGGGTCGTGCTGGTCGATGTCCCGCACACGGCGATGAATGCTCCGGTTCAGGACCAGACCTTCATGATGGTCATCAACGGCATCATCGTGCTCGGCGCCGTGCTGCTCGCCCTCTACTTCGCCGTCCGCTCGCTTGTTCAGCGTCCGCTCGCTGGCCTCGTTTCCAGCGTCAAGGCGCTGAGCGACGGAAAATACGACGAAACGGTCGCCGGCCAGAACCGCGCCGACGAAATCGGCTCGGTCGCCAAGGCTCTCGAAGGCTTCCGCTTCGCGCTTGCCGATACGCGGCGTCTCGAAGCCGAGGCCGACAACCAGCGCCTTGCGGCCGAAACCGAACGCGGTCGCTCGGAATCGGAACGCCAGCAATCGGTCAGCCTGCAGCGTCACATCGTCTCGATCGTCGGTGCAGGCCTTTCCGAACTGTCCCAGGGCAATCTCGGCCACCGCATAACAGAGGAGTTCCCCGGCGAATACGGCAAGCTGAAGCAGGACTTCAATGCCGCTCTGGCAAGCCTTGAGGAAACCATCAACACGATGAGCCTCAGCGTCGTCAATATCGGCTCAGGTACGGGCGAGATCAGCAATAGCGCCTCCGACCTCGCCAAGCGCACCGAGCAGCAGGCGGCAAGTCTGGAAGAGACGGCAGCGGCGCTCAACGAGCTGACCGCCCAGGTCAATTCCAGCGCCGAGAACGCCCGCACCGCAGCTGACAACGTCAATCTCGCTTGCGAAGACGCCGAGAAATCAGGTGAAGTGGTGCAGAAGGCGATTGCCTCCATGCATGGTATCGAACAGTCCTCAACGGAAGTTTCGCGCATCATCGGCGTCATCGACGAGATCGCCTTCCAGACGAATCTTCTGGCTCTGAACGCCGGTGTCGAAGCGGCCCGTGCCGGTGAGGCAGGCAAGGGCTTTGCCGTCGTCGCACAGGAAGTCCGGGAACTCGCTCAGCGCTCGGCAAATGCCGCCAAGGAGATCAAGACACTCATCAACACCTCGGCCATCCAGGTCAAGGAAGGCGTCGGTCTCGTCGGCCGCGCCGGCGAGACGCTGCACAAGATTTCCGAGCAGGTGATGGGCATCAACAGCCTCATCCGTCAGATCTCGGCCTCGGCCAGCGAACAGGCCATCGGCCTGAAGGAGATCAACCAGGCCGTGAACCAGATGGACCAGGTCACGCAGCAGAACGCCGCGATGGTGGAAGAAACCACTGCAGCCAGCGTGACGTTGAACGACGAGGCACAGACGCTGAAGACACTGGTCACCCGCTTCCGCGTCTCCGGCCAGGGAAATGCCACGACAGCACTGCGCTCCACCGCACAGCAGATGCGCGCACCGACTGCGCCGGCACCACGCGCGGCCGCTCCGACACCGCGCCGGGCCGTTGTCCAGTCTCGCGGCTCAGCGGCCGTTGCCCAGGATAGTTGGGAAGAGTTCTGATTGCTGATCGCATGACAAGAAAAAGGCGCCTGAGCGATCAGGCGCCTTTCTTGCATTCCGGGTAGATCGTCAACCGTCAGGCAGCGTTCGACGTTTGCTCTTCATTGAGGAAGGCATAAATCGCAGAAGCGGAATCGGTCGCGCGCAGCTTGGCGACCAGATCGTGGTCGCGCAGGACGCGGGCGATGCGCGAGAGCGCCTTCAGGTGATCGGCGCCGGCGCCTTCCGGCGCCAGAAGCAGAAACACCAGATCGACCGGCTGGTCGTCCAGCGCTTCGAAATCGACCGGCTGTTCCAGCCGGGCGAAAATGCCGACGATGGAGTGGATATTGACGAGCTTGCCGTGGGGAATGGCGATGCCGTTGCCGACACCGGTCGAGCCCAGGCGTTCGCGCTGCAGGATCACATCGAAGATTTCCCGTTCGGAAAGCCCCGTAGTCCTGGAGGCTTTTGCTGCCAATTCCTGAAGCAACTGTTTCTTGGAATTTACCCTGAGGGCGGGAATGATCGCATCCTGGTGCAGCAAATCTGCCAATGCCATTTCTTTTTCCTTCTGTCGCCGAAACCAGGCATCTGAGGGAGCGGCGCCCTGCGCCACTCCCTCATCCTAATCTCAGCTCTTGATATTGGCTGAATCGATCCAGCCAATATTTCCGTCGTGACGACGGTAAACGATGTTGAGCTGTTCCTTGCCGGGGCTGCGGAACAGGAGAAGCGGCTCATCGGTCATGTCGAGCGCCATGACGGCAGTTGCAACAGACATCGTCTTGAGCTGCTTTGTACTTTCAGCGACGATCGCCGGAGCGAAATCGTCCGGGACCTCGTCTTCATGATCGGGAACCGCATCCATGACGGTATAGGCGACTTCCGCAAAGCCGTTACCGTTCAGATGATTTCCGGCGTGGTGATCCTTCAGCTTCCGCTTATAGCGGCGCAGGCGCTTCTCGATACGCTCGGATGCCGCGTCAAAGGCAATCTGCGGATCCATGGCCTCGCCTGCCGCATGCAGCACGACGCCGCTATCGAGATGAAGCTTGCAATCGGCGGAAAAACGAGAATTCGACTTTTCCACGATCACCTGACCGGAATATCCCCCGTCGAAGTATTTCGTGACGGCCAAACCGATTTGGTCCTCGATCTTTTGACGGAAGGAGTCACCAATTTCCATATGTTTACCGGATACACGCACACTCATGGAGTTTCCCTTCTTATGGTAGTTTGCGAGTATCAGTTTACGCCAAGCCTCAACCTCATCCAAGCACTTCGCGCAATCTCAAGCAAGATGAGCTCAAGTCTGCGTGTCCCTGGTGCCTTGAGGATGATGGGGATAAAGCCCGGATGCCCTTCGCTGCTCCGATTGCGGCGGGCTTCTAGCGGCAGCCTCCCGGAAAGTCAATAGCCCGGCACAGCGAGGTCCAGTATACGCGGAAAACGTGCAGTGAAAATCCCATAAAATGGGGAGGTCACCGCCATCAATGGTTCCGAGCAGCGAACCTTGGCTCACCCTGGCGTTGCAAGTCAGAAACCGGCGACCTTGGCCAGCGCGCGCTTTTCCCTGCGGCGCTGGACGGAAGAGGCGATATTCATCGCCTCGCGGTATTTGGCGACCGTACGACGCGCGAGATCGATGCCGCCTTTCTTGAGCATATCGACGATATCATCATCGGAGAGCACCGCATCGGGGCTTTCCTGCAGGATCAGCGTGCGGATCTTGTGGCGAACTGCTTCAGCCGAATGACTGTCACCGCCCTCGACGGCGCTAATCGAAACCGTGAAAAAGTATTTCAGTTCGAAGAGGCCGCGCGGCGTCAGCATATATTTATTCGAGGTGACACGGCTGACCGTCGATTCATGCATCTTGATCGCCTCGGCCACCGTCTTCAGGTTCAGCGGCCGCAGATGATCGACGCCGTGCAAGAGGAAGGCATCCTGCTGGCGCACGATCTCGCTTGCGACCTTCATGATGGTCTTGGCGCGCTGATCCAGGCTGCGCGTCAGCCAGTTGGCGGTCTGCAGACATTCGGAGAGGAAGGCGTGATCCTCGCCGTTCTTCGCGACGCGCGAAAAATAGGACTGATTGACGAGGACCCGAGGCAGCGTATCCGGGTTGAGTTCGACCAGCCAGGCGCCGTCCGAGGAGGGGCGGACCACGACGTCAGGCATGATCGCCTCTGAAACGCCAGCCTCGAAACCGCTGCCGGGCTTCGGATTGAGCTGGCGGATTTCGGCGAGCATGTCGAGCAAGTCTTCCTCATCGACGCCGCAGAGGCGTTTCAGGGTAACGAAGTCACGCCGTGCCAGCAATTCGAGATTTTCGACCAGCGCCTGCATGGCGGGATCGAAACGATCCTTCTGGCGAAGCTGAATCGCCAGACATTCGGCAAGGCTACGGGCAAAGACGCCGGGTGGATCGAGCGTCTGCAGCGCTGAGAGCACACGCTCGATGTCTTCTGCATCGGTACCCAGACGCTCGCCGGCTTCCGCGACATCTGCCTGCAGATAGCCGGCATCGTCTAGCTGATCGACCAGGTTCTGGGCAATCAGGCGATCGGCCATATCGGGCAATATGAAGGGTATCTGCTGGGCAAGATGGTCGCGCAAAGAGACCTGACCGGCGACGAAATCATCAAGATCGTAATTGCTGTCAGCACCTTCGGCGCTGCCCGGCATGGATTTCCACTGGCTGATGAGTTCCGGTGCGTCGAGTCGCTGCGGCGCGCCGTCATCGGGGAAGACATTGGTGTAATTGGCATCCAGCTCGTCACTCAGCCGGCTTGAGCTGCCATTATCGTACCAGTCGCCGGACAGCGTTTCGCCGCGATCCTCATACTCGCCATCCCCCGCATCGTCCGTTTGCTGGGGGTATGGTTCGTCCGCAACCTCGCCGCGTTCGCCGGCCTCGCCCTCGCCCGACGGAAATTCCAGAAGCGGGTTCTTCTCCACTTCCTGGGCAATGAATTGAGTGAGTTCGACATGCGTCATCTGCAGCAACTGGATGGATTGCATCAGTTGCGGTGTCATCACCAGGGACTGGTTCTGTCGCAGAAACAGATTGGCAGACAGGGCCATGGCGGACGCGAAACTCCCTCGACTCCTCCAGGAAACCGCGTCCGATTAAGGCTTCGGGCCACGGAAATCCGAGTTGGCCCAAAAATTGCTTTTTTATCCTATTTGGTCAAGCGGAACCTATGCCGCAGCCGCAATTTTCTGTCGTCCAGCACTGATTCAAAGACTGAAATTGTCGCCCAAGTAGAGCCGGCGCACTTCCGGATTGTTGACGATATCATTCGCGCGTCCGTGGGTCAGCACTTCGCCGGCATGGATAATATAGGCCCGGTCGATCAATCCCAGCGTCTCACGCACATTGTGGTCGGTGATGAGAACGCCGATGCCGCGTGCCGTCAAATGATGCACGAGGTTCTGAATATCGGCAACCGAGATCGGGTCGACACCTGCAAAGGGCTCGTCGAGCAGCATGAAGGTCGGGTCGGTCGCAAGTGCGCGGGCAATTTCCAGGCGCCGGCGTTCACCGCCCGAGAGAGCCACGGCGGCACTCTTGCGGAGCTTCGCGATGTGAAACTCCTCGAGCAGTTCGTCGAGCTTGTGCTCACGCGCCGCCTTGTCCTTTTCATGGACCTCGAGGACGGCGCGGATATTCTCCTCCACCGTCAGGCCGCGAAAGATCGAAGCTTCCTGCGGCAGGTAGCCGACGCCAAGGCGGGAGCGACGATACATGGGCATCGTCGTCACGTCGTTGCCGTCGATTTCAATCGTTCCCTCATCAACAGGCACGAGGCCGGTGATCATGTAGAAACAGGTGGTCTTACCGGCGCCGTTCGGTCCCAGGAGACCTACAGCCTCACCACGCCGCACGACTAGCGAAACGCCATTGACGACACGCCGCGTCGCATAGGTCTTGGTCAGACCGCGTGCGATCAGCGTTCCCTGATAACGGGCCTTGTCGACAGGAGCCGCGGCTTCCGTCGCGGCTCTGCCGGACTTGGTGGATAAGGAGAATAGCTTCACGTGAAAGGCCGACTTCTCAGTTCTGCTTTGGCTGCTGACTCGGCTGCGATTTCGGGTCGAGCTGAATCTGGACACGACCGCCGCAGCTTTCAAGCTCTGCCTGACCCGTCGCCATGTGAACGGTGAGCTGGCAGCCGGTAAAAACGTTCGGGCCATCGGTCAGCACGACCTTCTTGCCGGTGAGGATAAAGACCTGCGAGGTCATGTCGAAATTGCCATCATCGGCTGTTGCCGTCTGCGTTCCCGAGGTCAGGTAGACCTTATCGGTCACCAGGATCTTGTCGATGTCTGCACTGCCCGAGGCAAGCGAATTCGACTGTTCTGCGGCGGCCGGCGCCGGCTGGGCAGCTGGCGCTGCAGCGGCACCCGTTGCCGCCTGCTTCGCCTTGTCCTTGTAATAGACTGTCATCTTGCCGGCCTGCAGGGTCGTCGTACCCTGAACGACCTTGACGTCGCCGGTGAAGAGCGCCGTGTGCTCCTGATCGTGGATTTCCAGCTTGTTGCTTTCAATCTGGATCGGCTGATCGCTGGAAAGCTTCATGCCAGGCATCGTCGTCGACTGGGCGGCCGCCCCCGCGACCGACAGGACGAAGGCAAGCGCGCCGGTGATGAAAGCTACGCCAGTCTTGCAAGTTGAAATGCGACGATCTTTTGTCATTTGACCCGGCTCTTTAGGTGCCCTGTTTATGGATGGTGGATGAATCAACATTCATGCGAACATTCCCCTCGAATGTGATCACGCGCCCCTTATCTGTTATATTGAGGGTCTGCGCAACAATCGAAGCATTGTCCTTGGTAATTCTGACGGGATCGTCCGTCGACATGTTTCCGCCCTTGATATCAAGGTGGGCGGACTGAAAATTTGCAACGAGACCGCTGCTCAAAACGAGCGTGAACGGTGCCGTCATATGCAGGTTGTCGGTCGCGCGATTGAAATCCGCCGTCGCCGCGGTAACGCGGGCCATCAAGCCGTCATTCATCGGCACGGCAGCCTTGATCGTCTCCAGCGTGATGAAGTCGGGATTGCGGATATCCTGCAGCGCGCGTTCGGCGAGCATCGAATAGTTGATGCCGTCGGAGTTGCGGCCGGCAATGGCCGGCTTTTCCATTACGACCTTGCCGTTTTCGATTTTGGCGCCCTCAATCTTGATGGTTTCCGGCAGGTAAGTGCGGATCACCGAGACGGCGATAAAGATCAGGGAAATGATGAGGGCTGCGCCCGGCAGCAAGAACTTCAGGCGGCGGACACGCGCGGAGTGGAACCGGGCAACGCCATAGGCGCTGTCCTTTGGCCCTGCGTATGCGGGCTTCCCGTTGTTCCTGAGGGTATCGAGCATATGCATGGTCCGTGTGTGATGATCGTGCCGCTTATATAGCTATGCCGGGCGCCAATCACAGTTCGTTTCGCATTATTACATTGGCTTGCCAATATGGATTTTTTTCTGCAACAAGCAACTAAACCGAAAATAGCAGGTTCCCGGGGCATTTTCTCGCGGCAGCTCGCGCCTTATCTCCCCAGCGGCGGAGCACCGCCGTTGGGTTTCGTCTCTGGAGGTTGGAATGGACAGCTCGATCATCGCAGACCGCCGGCTGCTGCGCCGCAGGCTTGGCTTCTGGCGCCTTGCCGCGGTCGTGCTGCTCGTCGCGCTCGGCTTTGCGCTTTATAATTTTGCCTTCGGCGAAGGCAGCACTGCGCGGCCCCATATCGCCCATGTGACGATCTCGGGCCTGATCACCGATGATGACGAGCTGCTCGAGCGGCTGGAAAAGATCAAGGACAATGATCAGGTCAAGGCAGTCGTGATCTCGATCTCCTCGCCCGGCGGCACGACCTATGGCGGCGAAAAGATCTTCAAGGCGATCCGGGCGATTGCGGAGAAGAAGCCCGTCGTCTCCGACGTCAGGACGCTTGCAGCCTCCGCCGGCTATATGATTGCGACGGCCGGCGATACGATCATCGCAGGCGAAAGCTCGATCACCGGCTCGATCGGCGTCATCTTCCAGTACCCGCAGATCCAGCCACTGCTCGACAAGCTCGGCGTCTCGCTGCAGGAGATCAAATCCTCTCCGCTCAAGGCCGAGCCCTCGCCGTTCCACGACACCAGTGAAGAAGCCAAGGCCATGATCCGCAACATGGTTCTCGACAGTTACGACTGGTTCGTCAATCTCGTTGCCGACCGGCGCAAATTGCCGCGCGGCGAGGTGCTGAAGCTTGCCGACGGAACGATCTATACGGGCCGGCAGGCGCTGAAGGTGAAACTCATCGATGCGGTCGGTGGACAGCCCGAAATCCGCGCCTATCTGACCTCCCGAAACGTCAGCGACAAACTGCCGGTCGTCGACTGGGACAAGAAGAGCAATACGCCCTTCTTGCTCGCTGGAGCTGTTTCCCGGTTGATTGCGATCCTTGGTTATGGTGATCTTGTTAAAAGTCAGGATCTCAACGGCATCCTGCCCCCAAAGTTGCTTCTTGACGGGCTGCTTTCAGTTTGGCAGGTTGGCCAGGATTGAACAAGAAATCAATAATTTAAGGGGGCGACCGTGATCAAGTCCGAATTGGTGCAGATTGTTGCGGCACGCAATCCGCATCTCTACCACCGCGATGTCGAAAATATCGTCAATGCGGTCCTCGACGAGATCACTGATGCACTTGCCGCCGGCAACCGCGTCGAACTGCGCGGCTTCGGTGCATTTTCCGTAAAGAACCGCCCTTCCCGCTCCGGCCGTAACCCGCGCACCGGCGATACGGTCTTCGTCGAGGAGAAGTGGGTCCCCTTCTTCAAAACCGGCAAGGAACTGCGCGAGCGCCTGAACCCCGGACAGGCCGACGAAGAGGATTGATCCTCGGTATCAGGCATCAGCCGCACTTGAACTTCTCCGCCGCACTTCTATTCTGGCGTCAACGAAGCTTGCCTTCGCTAAACCGGCGTGGAGACCGACATGACCAAGAAGATCATCAACCTTTTGATTTTGCTGCCGCTTGGCGTCATCCTGATCATCTTCTGCGTCGCCAACCGGCAGAGTGTGACGCTTGCCTTCAACCCGTTTCGGCCGGAGGATCAGGTCCTTTCCCTGGCCGCGCCGTTCTTCGTTTTCCTGCTGACCGCTTTCATCATCGGCATGCTGGTGGGCTCTGCTGCGACCTGGTTCAACCAGGGCAAGCACCGCAAGCGCGCGCGCGTCGAAGCCAAAGAGGCAATCCGCTGGCAGGGCGAAGCAGATCGTCACAAGACGCGCGCGGAAGAGATCGTCGGGCAATTGCCCTCGCGGTGATTGCCGCTATTCCACTGACGCCGGAATGAAACTCAGCTCTTCATAATCGCCTTCGGGTGAAGCGCCTCTGCCGGTGACCTGAAAGCCATGCGCCATATAGAAGGCCTTGGCCTCGCGGTTGTTGGCGAGGCATTTCAGCCGATATTTATGCTCTGGCCAGCCCGGGAGCGATTGCAGCAGGGCGGTTCCCGCGCCTTTGCCCTGGAATTCGGGCAGGATATAGAGCATGTGGATGAAATCATCCGCCGCCCAGATCGAGATAAAACCGGCTATCTTCCCGTCGGCTCCCTCGCAGACGGAAACGACCTCGCCGTTGGTATGGGCGGCAAAATCCTCCCGATGAAATTTGCCGGGATCGACCCAGGTAAAGGTCTGGCGCCGGACAGACAGGTAGATGTCGGCAAGCTGCGTCACGTCTTCGGGGCAATTGGGTCGGATTTTCCACGTCATCGATCTTGCGTAAAAGGGATTATCTGACATGCCAAGCCCATGTGCCTAGCCTGCCGCCTTTTCGACGACGGCCGCATTGAAGCTCCCCCAGAAGCGTCGCGCGAGCTTTTCCAGCGTGGTGCGGATCAGCCGGCCGCCGAGTTCGGCAATCCGGCCACCCGTATCGCCATCAGCACTATAACGCAGCAGGGTGTGCAGACCCTCATCCACTAAGGTGACATCGGCTTCGCCCCTGGCAAAACCAGCAATGCCGCCCCGCCCTTCCGCGGCGATGGTGTAACTGCGCGGCGCATCGACATTCGAAAGCTTGATCTCGCCGTGGAACGTCACAGAAAACAGGCCGAAGCCGACTTTGACGGTTGCCAGGAATTGCGTGGGCGACAGCTTTTCCACGCTCTGGCAGCCGGGAATGCATTGCCTGATGATATCGGGATCGTTCATGGCCGCCCATACGACATCCCGCGGCGCGGCGATGCGTTCCTCCCCGATCAGATCCATCAGCAGTTCCCCATTTCCATGAGCGAACCATATCATGACGGGAAAGCGCTTTGCCAAGGTCGGACGGGATGCTATTTGCACTGGCTCAATTGAATTTAAGACGCGGAAGACCACGTTGAAACAAAGAGAACGCCGGCCTGGCGCGAAGGTAGCGACAGGCCCTTCCGGCGGACGCCGCTCCGATGTGCGGCCTGCAAAGCCGGAAAAGACGGCCGTTAAGACGGCACCAGGGCGCGAACAGCGCCCACCGGCGGCCGCTCCAGCGGTAATCGAACGCCCGCTGACGGCGCGCCTCGGCGAGCGGCCGGCAGAGCGCGTGCCTGTCATCCTGGAATCGACGGGTGCGGGCGATTTCCATCTGATCGACAGCGGCAATGGCCAGAAGCTTGAACAATACGGCCCCTATCGGGTCGTGCGGCCCGAGGGACAGGCGCTTTGGCAGCCATCGCTGCCCGCCCATGTCTGGGAGAAGGTCGATGCCGCCTTCACCGGCGATACGGATGAAGAAGGCACCGGCCGCTGGCGTTTTCCGAAGGAAGCGCTTGGCGAAACCTGGCCGCTCAACCTGCTCGGCGTCGATTTCTTCGGCCGCTTCACCTCTTTCCGGCATGTCGGGGTGTTCCCGGAGCAGATCGTTCACTGGAGCTGGATGAAGCAACAGGTGGAAAGCGCCGGACGGCCGCTGAAAGTGCTGAACCTGTTCGGTTATACGGGCGTTGCCTCACTGGTCGCTGCTGCTGCCGGTGCGGAAGTCACCCATGTCGATGCCTCGAAGAAGGCGATCGGCTGGGCGCGTGAAAACCAGGCGTTGGGGCGCATGGAAAAGCTGCCGATCCGCTGGATCTGCGAGGATGCGATGAAATTCATCCTGCGTGAGGAACGGCGCGGCAGCCAGTACGATATCATCCTCACCGACCCGCCGAAATTCGGCCGCGGTCCGAATGGCGAGGTCTGGCACCTTTTTGAGCACCTGCCGTTGATGCTGGATATCTGCCGCGCGATCCTGTCGCCAAAGGCGGTTGGCCTCGTGCTGACGGCCTATTCGATCCGGGCGAGCTTCTATTCCATCCATGAGCTGATGCGCGAAACGATGCGCGGCGCAGGCGGCGTGGTCGAGTCAGGCGAACTCGTCATCCGCGAGGCCGGTCTCGACGGCAAGACGCCGGGCCGTGCGCTCTCCACATCCCTCTTTTCCCGCTGGGTGCCGAAATGAACGAATTCCACGATCGCGGCCCCCGCAGGGTCGGGCAGGTGAAGGAAGTCACCTCGCTTGCCAACCCGATCATCAAGGACATCAAGGCGCTGACGAACAAAAAGTCGCGCGAAGAGAGCGGCACCTTCATGGCCGAAGGCCTGAAGCTCGTCATCGATGCGATCGAACTCGGCTGGACGATCCGCACGCTCGTCTATGCAAAGGCGGCCAAGGGCAAACCGCTGGTCGAACAGATGGCGGCAAAGACGGTCGCTTCCGGCGGGCTCGTGCTTGAAGTCAGCGAGAAGGTGATCTCCTCGATCACCCGGCGCGACAATCCGCAAATGGTGGTCGGCATTTTCGAAACGCGCTGGATAAGGTTGAAGGATATCCGGCCAAAGGACGGCGAGACCTGGGTAGCGCTCGACCGCGTGCGCGATCCCGGAAATCTCGGAACGATCATCCGCACCGCCGATGCGGCCGGCGCCTCCGGCGTTATCCTCGTCGGCGAGACGACCGATCCTTTTTCGTTGGAAACGGTGCGGGCCACCATGGGCTCGGTCTTTGCCGTGCCGGTCGCCCACGCAACGGCAGAGGAATTCACCACCTGGAAAAAGCAGGCCGGCTTTTCCGTCGTGGCAACCCATCTTGCCGGTTCGGTCGATTACCGCACGATCGACTACAAGAAGAAGCCGGTCGTGCTGTTGATGGGCAACGAACAATCCGGCCTGCCGGAGCAGCTTGCCCGGGAAGCGGATGCGCTTGCCCGCATTCCGCAGCAGGGCCGTGCCGATTCCCTCAATCTCGCCGTTGCCACCGCCGTCATGCTTTTTGAGGCACGCCGCCATCTCCTCTCACTGTCCGAGGGCAAATGACCGATCTTGCGACCGCACGCCCGGCGCTCTTCTCGCGACCGCTGCCGATCCTGATCTTCATCGTGATCGCCGTTATCCTCGACCAGATCGTCAAGATCGCTGTCGATCACTACCTGCCGCTGCAGGAAGCCATTCCCGTCATTCCGATGCTGGCGCTCTACCGCACCTATAATCTCGGCGTCGCCTTCTCGATGCTGTCAGGCATGGATGGGTGGTTCATCGTCGGCATGCGTCTGATCATCGTCGCTTTCGTGCTTTATCTGTGGCATCGCACCGCCAAGGATCGCTGGCTGGCGCATCTCGGATATGCGCTCATCATTGCGGGGGCGATCGGCAATCTCATCGACCGTTTCGCCTATGGGCATGTGATCGACTACATCCTCTTCCATACGGAAACTTGGTCTTTCGCCGTGTTCAATCTCGCCGACAGTTTCATCACTGTCGGCGCCGGCTGCGTCATTCTCGACGAGATGCTGCACAAGCCGAAAAAGGCGGATCACTAAATTTTTAGCGGATTCCTGAAAACATTCGGAACGGGCAATATGTTAGCTGAACTGCATGCAGAGTATGGCGCAGCTACAGGAACGATTGTCCGCCGCATTCGGCGGAGCCGCCGTTAGGGCCTACCGAGGCCGGACGGCGGGTGCATTGACGTCGCCGGCTACCCTTCGCTCCCTGTATCCATTGCTCTTTCATTGGCTCGGCGGAGCAGGTCTCATTTCGGCGATCCTGCTGCTATTGCTTTCTCATTGGGGCGGGCCGCTCATGGCGGGCCTCGGTCTCATCCTGATCGTCGCGATTGCAGGCTATCTTGCCGTTCTTTTCAGGAACGGAAACCGGTCCGGCGGCCGTAGCCCGGAGACGACTGAACGCATCGATGCGACCGGCCTGCTCGGCACGGTCCATGACGTGCTCGGCGATATTGTTGTCACCCGCATGATGGACCGGCGCATCATCGGCGCCAACGAGACGTTCCGCAGCCTCACCGGACGCGCAAAACCCGAAGGCCAGACCTGCGAGGAGATCGGCCTGGCCTTCCGTCCCGGCCCGCAGCCGCATCGATATGATGTGGAGATTTCGACACCGGCCGGACAACGCATCTTTCTCTGGCACGATGTCGTCACCCGTGATCCGGCAAACGGACGCTTGCTTCTGCAGAGCATCGCGCGCGACGTGACTGAAGAGCGGCTTGCCGCCGAAAGCCGCGAGGAGGCACGGCAGAAGGCCGAGTATAACAGCGCCGCCAAATCTCGGCTGCTCGCCACGGTCAGCCACGAAATCCGCACGCCTCTATCCGGCATTCTCGGCATGGCACATCTGATTTCCGAAACGAAGCTGACGCAGGAACAGCAGAACTATCTGACCAGCATCCGCCAGTCCGGCCATGCGCTGACGCAGCTGGTCGAGGATCTGCTCGACTTCTCCACCATCGAGGTCGGCCGTTTCCAGCTTCGCCCGCGATCGGAATCGCTGCGTAAGCTCGTCGAAAGCGTCGTCGAGATGCTGGCGCACCGTGCCCATGAAAAGGGTATCGAGATCGGCGCTACGGTCTCCGCCGACGTGCCTGAGCTGATGAGCTTCGACCCGGCGCGGCTGCGGCAGGTACTTTTCAACGTCATCGGCAATGCGGTGAAATTCACGCAGACCGGCGGCGTCTTCATCCGCGTCTCCAGGGCGGCCGGTGAGCTGTCGATTACCGTCACCGATACCGGGCCTGGCATGACGGCGGAGGAACAGGCGCGCGTATTCGGGGAATTCGAACAGGGCGGCTCGCTTGCCCAGAAGAGCAACGGCACGGGCCTCGGCCTTGCAATCTCCGCCCGCATCATGCGCGAATTCGGCGGCTCGCTGACAGTTGCAAGCGAGAAGGGTAAGGGTAGCCGGTTCACCATCGGCTTCCCTGTCGAACTTTCGGAAGAGGATAAAACCACCCGGAATGCATTGCTCGCGGGAAACAGCATCGTGCTGCTTGCCCCGGCTGGTGCAGCACGCACGGCGATTGCCGAGACGATCACGACGCTCGGCGGGCGCTGCCACCTCGTTGCCGGTGGCGAGGCGGCGCGCGAAAGCCTGCTGTCGCTCGCCCGCAGCGGCGACCGGCCGACCGATATCATCGTCGATCACCGCATGTCCGAGGAATTCTCGCTGCATATCGCCGATCGCACGGAGATCGCGGCACTCGGCCTGCGCAAAGTGCTGCTCGTCAATCCGGAAGAGCGTAACTCCTATTCGCTCGACCTCTTTGATGCGTGGCTGATCCGGCCGCTGCGCGAGCAGTCGCTGATCGACGTGCTGCGCGGACGCATGCGTGGCATGGAAAAGCGCGATGCGCTGAACGACAACCAGCCCGGTCTCGGCCCGTCCATTGCAGAACGGACGGCGGTGGGCGGCGGCCTTTCCGTCCTTCTCGGCGAGGACGATCCGATCAACGCCATGCTGGTGCGCGTCATGCTGGAAAAAGGCGGCCACTCCGTCAGGCATGTGGATGATTTCGAAACCCTGCTCGATTGTGCGCTTGGTGACGACAGGCCCGACATCATCATCAGCGATCTCTCCATGCCCGGCGGCAACGGTATCGACATGCTCGGACGCCTGCGCGGACACGAAAGACGGCTCGATCTTCAACCGGTTCCAGTCATCGTTTTGACTGCAGACAAGAGCGACGAATCGCGGCGACAGGTCTTGCTCAACGGCGCCAATCGCGTCATGGTGAAACCGGTGGATCCGGTCAGGCTGCTCACCGAAGTACAGGCGGTTGTTGCACTTTCAGCCCGCCGGGCTGAGGCGCGCTAAAGCTGGGGAAAACGGCACGTTTCTTGCGTGCACAAATTCGGTATGTCACTTTCCTGTCGTACATAAGTGTTTTATGGCGTGTGATAGGCCGGAGACGGGAGAATCGCCATGTCTGTTGACATCCTTAATTGTGACGCTACTGCCGAGGCCGCTCGGCCGTCGACGGCTGCCGCCCCGAAGGAAGGCGATGTTCTCGGCCGCATCGGCAATCTAGAGACCCGCCTTGCCCGCAGCGCGCGTGAAATCGATGCCGCACAGGCCGTGCGCTACCGCGTTTTCGTCGAGGAAATGAAGGCTCAGCTGCCGGCGGAGGCCATGCGCCGCGAGCGGGACTTCGATGCCTATGACGCCTTCTGCGACCACCTTCTCGTTCTCGACCGCTCGATCGAGGGCGATGCCGAAGACCAGATCGTTGGCACTTACCGCCTGCTGAGGCAGGACGTCGCCATGGCCAATGGCGGTTTTTACTCGGCTTCGGAATTTGCAATCAACGAGCTCATTGCCCGTCACCCCGACAAGCGCTTCATGGAGCTCGGCCGCTCCTGCGTGCTGCCGGAATACCGCACCAAGCGCATCGTCGAGCTGCTCTGGCAGGGTAATTGGGCCTATGCGCTGAAGCACGGCATGAGCGCCATGTTCGGCTGCGCCTCCTTCCCGGGCGTTCAACCGGAAAGTCATGCGCTGGCTCTCTCCTTCCTCTATCACAGCGTACTCGCCAAGGATGAATGGGCCATCGGTGCGCTGCCGCATCTTGCACGCGACATGGACCTGATGCCGGCTGAAGGTGTGAATCCGAAAAGGGCGCTGATGGCGCTGCCGCCGCTCATCAAGGGTTACCTGCGCCTCGGCGCGATGGTTGGCTCCCATGCTGTCGTCGATCAGGCATTCAACACGACCGACGTGCTGATCGTGCTGCCAATATCAAGCATTTCCGACCGGTATCTCAACTATTACGGTGCGGATGCAGGCCGTTTTGCAAGCTGACGGCTGCCGCTTGACGGCGGTGCCTCGTCAATTCATTCTCTTCCGGCGTTTTCAGTAGGGCGCATCGGCAATGGTGCCGGCTGGGCTATGCCCGCCTACAACATCAAAACCTTGCGCCATGCCGAATTTCGAAAATCTCAGAAAGAAAGCCAAGCGGTTCAAACGGTGGCATCAGGATCGTTATTATCCTGTCGCCGCGGAAATCCGCTATTGGCTTGCCCGCTACCGCCATCTCAATGACCAGCAAATCCTCGAGCTTGAGTTCAAGCTTGCGGATGCGCAGGAACTCGTGGCGGCCCAGGAGGGCTTCGAAAGCTGGACGGCGCTGAAAAAGGATCTCGCCGACATGAGTGCAACAGCCGAACAGAAATCCACATCCCAACCGACGCTGCTCGATGCCCAGCCGCAGCTTTTCGTGAGCGATATCCAGGCCGCCTGCGATTTCTACACGCAGAAGCTCGGCTTCGCCCTCGCCTTCATTTATGGCGAACCGCCCTTTTATGCGCAGGTCGTTCGCGGTGCGGCGAGGCTTAATCTCCGGCACGTTGACATGCCGGCCTTCCATCCGGAGCTTCGCCAGCGCGAGAGGGATATCCTCTCGGCGACGATTACGCTTGATGACGTGAAGGCGCTTTTTCTCGAATACACCGCAAACGGCGTTCCGTTTCATCAGCCGCTGAGGTTGGAGCCCTGGGGTGCGCGAACATTCATTGTTTGTGATCCGGATGGAAATCTGATCGCATTTGCATGCTAAGCTCGTCTGAGAGCGGACCGCATGATCGGTCCGCTCTCTCTTTATCAGGAGCCGGCGGCATAGGCCGCAATCGCAGCCATGTTGACGATATCGCTGTCCTTGGCGCCCATCGAGGTGATCTGCACCGCCTTGTCGAGGCCGACGAGGATGGGGCCGATCACCGTCGAGCCGCCGAGTTCCTGCAGCATCTTCGTCGAGATCGATGCCGAGTGGAAAGCCGGCATGACGAGGACGTTGGCCGGACCGGAGAGGCGGCAGAAGGGATATTGCTCCATCACCTTACGGTTCAGGGCAACGTCGGCGGCCATTTCGCCGTCATACTCGAAATCGACGCGACGCTTGTCGAGGATCTTCACAGCTTCGCGCACACGCTCGGAACGCTCACCCGAGGGATGGCCGAAGGTGGAATAGGCGAGCAACGCGACGCGCGGCTGGTAGCCCATGCGGCGCGCGAGACCTGCGGCCTCCTCGGCAATATCGGCAAGCTCCTCGGCCGTCGGCATATCATGAACCGCAGTGTCGGCAACGAAGACCGTGCGGCCGCGGCAAAGCGCGATCGACACACCGATCACTCGATGGCCCGGCTTATGGTCGATGCAGCGGCGCACATCTTCGAGTGCAGTCGAATAGTTGCGGGTGATGCCCGTCACCATGCCATCAGCGTCGCCAAGCGCCACCATGGTGGCAGCGAAATGGTTGCGGTCATTATGGATCAGGCGCTGCGCGTCGCGGTGCAAGTAGCCCTTCCGCTGCAGGCGGGCATAGAGATAATCGATATAGGCCTCGACGCGGGTCGAGATACGGGCATTGACGATCTCGAGGCCCGGACGATTGAGGTCGATGCCGGCGCGTTCGGCCGTTGCACGGATAAGATCCTCGCGGCCGAGCAGGATCGCGGCGCCAAGCTGCTGATTGGCGTAGGACATGGCGGCGCGCATCACCTGCTCTTCTTCGGCCTCGGCAAAGACCACGCGCTTCGGATGGCGGCGCACGCGCTCATAGAGGCTGGCGAGCGTGGAGGCGATCGGGTCGCGGCGGGCCGACAGCTCTCGCTTGTAGCCAGCCATGTCGGTGATGACCTTGCGGGCGACGCCGCTTTCGATCGCCGCTTCGGCAACAGCGGCGGGAATGGCGGATATCAGGCGCGGATCGAAGGGAACCGGGATGATGTATTGCGCACCGAAACGCGGACGATTGCCCTGGTAGGCAGCCGCAACATCATCGGGCACGTCTTCACGGGCAAGGCTGGCGAGTGCCTTCACGGCGGCAATCTTCATCGCATCATTGATGGTCGAGGCGCGGACATCGAGGGCGCCGCGGAAGATATAGGGAAAGCCCAGCACGTTGTTGACCTGGTTCGGATAGTCCGAACGGCCGGTCGCCATGATGGCGTCATCACGGACACGAGCAACTTCCTCGGGCGTAATTTCCGGGTCAGGGTTGGCCATGGCGAAGATGATCGGCCGGTCGGCCATGGAGTGGATCATTTCTTCGGAGAAGGCGCCCTTCTGCGACAGGCCGAAAACGACGTCGGCACCCTTCATCGCCTCTTCCAGCGTGCGAGTATCGGTCTTTGCCGCATGCGCCGACTTCCACTGGTTCATGCCTTCGGTGCGGCCCTGGTAAATGACGCCCTTAGTATCGCAGAGGATGATATTCTCGGGCGCAAAGCCCATCGACTTGATGAGCTCGACGCAGGCGATGGCGGCAGCACCGGCACCGTTGCAGACGAGCTTGGTGGTCTTGAGATCGCGGCCGGTCAGTTCCAGCGCGTTGATGAGGCCGGCGGCGGCAATGATCGCGGTGCCGTGCTGATCGTCATGGAAAACAGGAATATCCATCAGCTCGCGTAGACGGCTTTCGATGACGAAACAGTCCGGCGCCTTGATGTCTTCCAGATTGATGCCGCCGAAGGACGGACCGAGGAAACGCACGCAGTTGATGAATTCGTCGACATTTTCCGTATCGACTTCAAGGTCGATGGAATCGACATCGGCGAAACGCTTGAAGAGTACGGACTTGCCTTCCATGACCGGCTTGGAGGCGAGCGCGCCGAGATTGCCGAGACCGAGGATAGCGGTGCCGTTGGAGATGACGGCAACCATGTTGCCGCGGGTCGTGTAATCGTAAGCAGTCGCCGGATCTTCGGCGATGGCCTTCACCGGCACAGCGACACCAGGAGAATAGGCAAGCGAGAGATCGCGCTGCGTCGCCATCGGTTTGGTTGGGTTGATCTCCAGCTTGCCGGGCCGACCCATCGCGTGAAACTCAAGCGCTTCCGTGTCGGTGACAGACGTCACCGGCCGTTCCTTCTTCGCCATATCGGACATACCTCCTCCAAACGTCTTGTGGGTGACGTTTTCCTATTCGCCAATTGCTGTTGTCATCTATAGACGCGCGCGGATAGGGTTGGCACTCATTTTTTGGGAAAAACTGCACCTCCGTGAACGCACGAATAGACATCAGAAACGAAGCCTTCTCGGCAGCCGAGCTCGCGACTGAAGAAAGCCGCGCCTCGGCGACGCCGATGATGGAACAGTTTATCGAGATCAAGGCGAACAATCCGGATTCGCTGCTCTTCTATCGCATGGGCGATTTTTACGAGCTGTTCTTCGAGGATGCGATCGAGGCTTCCCGCGCGCTCGGCATTACGCTCACCAAACGCGGCCAGCATATGGGGCAGGATATTGCGATGTGCGGTGTGCCTGTGCATGCGGCCGACGATTATCTGCAGAAGCTGATTGCGCTCGGCTATCGCGTCGCTGTCTGCGAACAGGTGGAAGACCCGGCGGAAGCCAAGAAGCGCGGGGCGAAATCCGTCGTCAAGCGCGACGTCGTCCGCCTTGTCACGCCGGGCACCATTACCGAGGAGAAGCTGCTTTCACCCTCTGAATCGAACTATTTGATGACGCTGTCGCGTATCCGCGGTTCTTCCGAGCCGGTGCTGGCGCTTGCCTGGATCGATATTTCCACCGGCGTCTTCCGGTTGGCGGAAACCGATGCATCGCGACTGCTCGCCGATATCCTGCGCATCGATCCGCGCGAACTCATCGTACCGGATACGATGTTTTACGACGGCGAACTGAAGTCGGTCTTCGATGTACTCGGCCGCACCGCCGTTCCACAGCCGGCTGTGCTTTTCGACAGCGCGATGGCAGAAACCCGCATAGCGCGCTACTTCGACGTTTCGACGCTCGACGGTTTTGGAAGTTTCTCGCGCGCCGAGCTTGCAGCCGCGGCAGCCGCCATCGCCTATGTGGAAAAGACGCAGATTGCCGAACGGCCGCCGCTTGGGCGACCTGAACGGGAAAGCGGCGCCTCGACGCTGTTCATCGATCCGGCAACCCGAGCCAATCTGGAACTTGTGCGCACACTCTCTGGTGATCGCAATGGCTCACTGCTGAAGGCGATCGACCGCACGACCACCGGCGGTGGGGCACGACTGCTTGCCGAACGGCTGATGTCGCCGCTCACCGATCCCGCCCGCGTCAACGAGCGCCTGGATTCGATCGGCTTCCTGATGCAGGAACCGTCGCTCTGTGGCGATCTGCGCGACGCATTGAAACACGTACCCGACATGCCGCGGGCGCTCTCCCGTCTGGCGCTCGACCGCGGCGGTCCGCGTGATCTCTGGGCGATCCGCCAAGGGCTTGGCGCTGCCACGCATATTGCCGATCTGCTGGGAAGCGCGATGCTGCCGGAGGAGCTGGAACAGGCGCGCATGGGGCTGCAGGCTCTACCGTCCGAGCTCGAAGCCTTGCTTGCGGACAACCTCGCCGAAGAACTGCCGCTTCTGAAACGCGACGGCGGCTTCCTGCGCGATGGCGCCAATGCCGACCTCGACGAGGTTCGGGCGCTGCGCGACCAGTCGCGCCGGGTCATTGCAGGCCTGCAGCTGCAATATGCCGAAGAGACCGGCATCAAATCGCTGAAGATCAAACACAACAATATCCTCGGTTACTTCATCGAGGTCACCGCCGGCAATGCCGGACCGATGACCGATACGGCCGAGGCGAAGGCTCGCTTCATCCACCGGCAGACGATGGCAAATGCCATGCGGTTCACCACGACGGAGCTTGCAGATCTTGAAAGCCGCATCGCTAACGCCGCCGACCGCGCGCTGCAGATCGAGCTCGAAGCTTTCGACCGGATGACGGAAGCGACTGTTGCCGAGGCCGAAGCGATCAAGGCCGGTGCGCGGGCGCTTGCCGTCATCGATGTCGCGGCAGGTCTGGCGCTCCTTGCAGAGGAGCAGGCCTATTGCCGGCCGCTGGTCGATGGCTCGAAGATGTTTGCGATCGAGGGCGGGCGCCATCCCGTCGTCGAACAGGCACTGCGGCGCCAGTCCATCGGTCCTTTCGTCGCCAATAATTGCGATCTGTCGCCCGTCTCCGATGGCAAGGATGGCGCGATCTGGCTTCTGACCGGCCCGAACATGGGCGGTAAATCGACGTTCCTGCGCCAGAATGCGCTGATCGCCATTCTTGCGCAGATGGGCTCCTTCGTGCCGGCGGCGTCTGCGCATATCGGCATTGTCGACCGGCTGTTCTCGCGCGTCGGCGCATCCGACGATCTGGCGCGCGGGCGTTCCACATTCATGGTGGAGATGGTCGAGACTGCGGCGATCCTCAATCAGGCGAGCGAGCACTCGCTGGTCATTCTCGACGAGATCGGCCGAGGTACCGCGACCTTCGACGGTCTTTCCATCGCTTGGGCTGCTGTCGAGCATCTGCATGAAGCCAACCGCTGCCGCGGGCTTTTCGCGACGCATTTCCATGAGCTGACTGTGCTTTCCGAAAAGCTTGCCCGGCTATCGAACGCAACGATGCGCGTGAAGGAATGGGACGGCGACGTCATCTTCCTGCATGAGGTCGGTCCCGGTGCAGCCGACCGGTCCTACGGCATTCAGGTCGCGCGGCTCGCCGGCCTGCCGGCTTCGGTCGTGGCGCGGGCGCGAGACGTGCTGACCCGTCTTGAAGATGCCGACCGCAAGAACCCTGCAAGCCAGCTGATCGACGACCTGCCGCTCTTCCAGGTCGCGGTTCGCCGCGAGGAGGCGACCCGCGGGCCGTCCAAGGTCGAAGAGGCCCTGAAGGCGATGAGCCTCGACGATATGACACCGCGCGAGGCGCTCGATGCGCTCTACGATCTCAAGAAAAAGATGAAGTAGGAATTCCCCGATGTTCATGGAAAAACTGCTTCAGGAAACCCAGCGCCTCTCCGTCATCGTCTCGATGCTGGAGATTATGAAACAATCTGATGGTAATCTGGAGGCGCGCGGCTGGAATACGCCGATCGGCATGGCGAAGATTACCGGCTCCTGCCTGAAGATCGGCGAGCTCAGCGGCGCAATCATTGACGCTGGATACCGCGAATGCGACAAGGCGACGCTCAATGGCATCATGAGTGAAACGCGGCAGGTTCTCGATACGCTGCTGACGCAGGCTTCAGCCTAAGGACTTGCGGCAAAGCGTCCGCGGCCGACGGCTTGCCAACACCATTTCGCCAAATTTAAAGGTTCATGGAATATGGAGGCCTGTGTCAATCCGCGGGCAAAGAGGCTATAGCGCATGCAGATCAAACAAGAGGCGCGCCATGAGCAAGCGACCCGGACCGAAGAGGTTAGCGCCCGGCCGATGGCGACGCACGACATCGATTTCTCCGAAATCCTCGATGTGGAATTGCTGCAGAGGCAATGTGACGCCATTGCCGAAGCCAACCGGAACCGTCCCGACGTGCTGCGGAACGATCTTCTTGCCGCTCTGAAGAAAGCCAGCGTAGAAGGACGCAAGAAGGCGCGCGAACTGCTTGACGCCCAAGGCGGCGGGCTTGATTGCGCTCACCGCATTTCCTGGCTGCAGGACCAGATCATCACCATTCTCTATAATTTCGCCACGGCGCATGTCTTTCCGAAGCAGAGGGACAAGTTCGCGGTCACGGCAGTCGGCGGCTATGGGCGCGACACATTGGCGCCGGGTTCCGATATCGACTTGCTCTTCCTCTTCCTGCCGAAGCCAGCGGAAGAGACGCATAAAGCCGTCGAGTTCATGCTCTACATGCTGTGGGACATGGGCTTCAAGGTCGGCCACGCGACCCGTACCGTCGAGGAATGCATCGCGCTTTCCAAGTCCGACATGACGATCCGCACCGCCATCCTGGAGATGCGCTACATCTGCGGTCTCAAGTCGCTGGAGACGGAGCTGGAATCCCGCTTCGACAAGGAAATCGTCACGGGCACGGGGCCGGAATTCATTGCCGCCAAGCTTGCCGAACGCGACGAACGCCACCGCAAGGCCGGCGACACGCGCTATCTCGTCGAGCCGAACGTCAAGGAGGGCAAGGGTGGCCTTCGCGACTTGCATACGCTCTTCTGGATTTCGAAATATTATTACCATGTCCGCGACCCGGCCGATCTGGTGCCGCTCGGCGTTCTGTCGAAGCAGGAATATCGGCTTCTGGAGAAGGCCGACGACTTTCTCTGGGCCGTGCGTTGCCACATGCATTTCCTGACCGGGAAAGCGGAGGAACGTCTTTCCTTCGATATCCAGCGCGAGATCGCCGAGGCGCTCGGTTATCATTCCCGCCCCGGCCTTTCGGCCGTCGAGCGTTTCATGAAGCACTACTTCCTGGTCGCTAAAGATGTCGGCGACCTGACGCGCATCCTCTGCGCTGCGCTCGAAGACCAGCAGGCGAAGTCGATCCCCGGTCTGACTGGTGTCATCAACCGCTTTACCCACCGCAATCGCAAGATCCCCGGCAGCGTCGAGTTCGTCGAAGATCGCGGCCGCATTACGCTTGCCAATCCCGATGTCTTCAAGCGCGATCCCGTCAGCATCATCCGCCTGTTCCATGTGGCCGATATAAATGGGCTGGAATTCCATCCCGATGCGCTGAAGCGCGTCACGCGTTCGCTCGGCCTCATCAACAACGACCTGCGCGAGAATGACGAAGCCAACCGGCTTTTCCTGTCGATCCTCACCTCCAAACGCGATCCCGCGCTCATCCTGCGGCGCATGAACGAGGCCGGTGTGCTTGGCCGCTTCATTCCCGAATTCGGCAAGATCGTCGCGATGATGCAGTTCAACATGTATCATCACTATACGGTCGACGAGCATCTGATCCGCGCCATCGACGTGCTGTCAGAGATCGACAAGGGCAAGGCGGAGGAGCTGCATCCGCTCGCCAACAAGCTGATGCCGCATATCGAGGACCGCGAGGCGCTTTATGTCGCCGTGCTGCTGCACGATATCGCCAAGGGCCGGCAGGAAGACCACTCGATCGCCGGCGCGCGTGTCGCCCGCAAGCTCAGTGCCCGCTTTGGCCTGTCTCAGAAGCAGACCGAGATCGTCGTCTGGCTGATCGAGGAGCATCTGACCATGTCGATGGTCGCCCAGACGCGCGACCTGACGGACCGCAAGACGATCACCGACTTTGCCGACCGTGTTCAGTCTCTCGACCGCCTGAAGATGCTGATGATCCTGACGATCTGCGACATCCGTGCCGTCGGACCGGGTGTGTGGAACGGCTGGAAGGGCCAGCTGCTGCGCACGCTCTACTATGAAACGGAACTGCTGCTGGCCGGCGGTTTCTCCGAGGTATCGCGCAAGGAACGCGCGCAGGCTGCCGCCGAGGCGCTTCATGCGGCGCTTGCCGACTGGAGCCAGAAGGACCGACGCACCTATGCCAAGCTGCATTACCAGCCCTACCTGCTCTCAGTGCCGCTGGAAGACCAGATCCGTCATGCGCATTTCATCCGCCAGGCCGACAAGGCCGGCCAGGCGCTGGCAACCACTGTGCGCACGGACAGCTTCCACGCGATCACCGAAATCACCGTTCTCTCGCCCGACCATCCGCGCCTGCTCGCCGTCATTGCCGGAGCCTGTGCGGCAGCCGGCGCCAATATCGTCGATGCGCAGATCTTCACGACCTCGGATGGCCGGGCGCTCGATACGATCCATGTCAGCCGCGAGTTTCCGAACGACGAGGACGAGCTTCGCCGCGCCGGCACGATCGGCCGGATGATCGAGGACGTGCTGTCAGGCCGCAAGCGCCTGCCCGATGTGATCGCCACCCGCGCGAAGAACCGCAAGAAGAGCAAGGCCTTCATCATTCCGCCGTCGGTGGCGATCACCAACAGCTTGTCGAACAAGTTCACCGTCATCGAGGTGGAATGCCTCGACCGGCCGGGCCTGCTGTCGGAAATGACCGCTGTCCTGTCCGATCTGTCGCTCGACATCCAGTCGGCCCGCATCACCACCTTCGGTGAAAAAGTCATCGACACTTTCTACGTCACCGATCTTGTCGGCCAGAAGATCTCCGGTGACAGCAAGCGCGCCAATATCACTGCCCGTATGAAAGCGGTCATGGCCGAGGAGCAGGACGAACTGCGTGAACGCATGCCATCAGGCATCATCGCCCCTGCCGCTACCGCCGCCGAAAAGAAAGCCGGTTCCCCCGTATGAGCCTCGTCAAGAAATTTGCCACGGTCGGCGGCGCCACGCTCGGAAGCCGCATCTTCGGTTTTGCCCGCGAAACGCTGATGGCAGCGGCGCTCGGCACCGGGCCGATGGCCGACGTCTTCTATGCCGCCTTCCGCTTCCCGAACCTCTTCCGCCGGCTCTTTGCCGAGGGCGCGTTCAACGCCGCCTTCGTGCCGCTCTTCGCCAAGGAGATCGAGGCGAACGGCACTGATGGTGCCAAGCGCTTTTCGGAAGAAGTCTTCGGTGTTCTGTTCTCCGTCCTGCTGCTCATCACCATCGTGATGGAGTTTTCCATGCCGCTGCTGGTGCGCTTCGTCATCGCGCCGGGCTTTGCTGATGATCCCGAGAAATTCGGTATCACCATCCGCCTGGCGGCAGTGATGTTCCCTTATCTCATGTGCATGTCGCTGACGGCGATGATGAGCGGCATGCTGAATTCGCTGCATCACTTCTTCGCCGCGGCCGTCGCGCCTATCTTCCTCAATGTGGTGATGATCGGCGCGCTGTTCTACGCGCTCTATACCGGCGCCGAACCGTTGGCGACGGCGTGGTATCTTTCCTGGGGCGTGCTGGCAGCCGGCGTCCTGCAGCTCGCTGTCGTCTATCTCGGTGTCCTGCATGCCGGCATGAGCATCGGCTTCCGCTTCCCGAAGATGACACCGAACGTCAAGCGGCTGCTGATCCTTGCCGTTCCAGCGGCCGTCACGGGCGGTATTACGCAGATCAACCAGCTCATCGGCCAGGCAATCGCCTCTTCGCGCGAAGGCGCTATCGCCGCCCTGCAATATGCCGACCGCATCTACCAGCTTCCCCTCGGCGTCGTCGGCGTCGCCGTCGGTGTGGTGCTGCTGCCCGAACTCGCCCGCGCACTGAAGAGTGGGGCGTTGCGCGAAGCGGGCTATCTGCAGAACCGCTCGATCGAATTCGTGCTGTTCATGACGATTCCTGCCGCCTTCGCGCTCTGGATCCTCTCCGACGAGATCATCCGCGTGCTCTATGAGCGTGGCGCCTTCCACCAGGAGAACACGTTCATCGTCGGCTCGATTCTCGCCATCTACGGCATCGGCCTGCCGGCCTTCGTGCTGATCAAGGCGCTGCAGCCGGGCTTTTATGCCCGCGAGGACACCAAGACGCCCATGCGTTTCTCGGCTGTTGCCGTCGCGGTCAACTGTGCTACGGCGCTGACGCTCTTTCCCTATATGGGCGCGCCCGGCATCGCGGTAGCCGAAGCCACGGCCGGCTGGATCAGCACCGTGCTGCTTTTCACGACACTTCTGCGTCGCGGCCATCTGACATGGGAATGGGCGCTTGCCAAACGCGCCGTCCTGCTGATCGTCGCCTCTGCCGTCATGGGTGCCGTCATCTTCTACCTCAAGCAGCACTGGGCGCCCTGGCTTGCCTCGGGCGCACCGCTTCTGACCAAGGTCGGCACGCTTGGTCTGCTGATTACGATTTCGATGGTCGTCTATTTCGCGACAGCCTTCCTGATCGGCGGGGCGGACCTCGGCATGATCCGCCGCAACCTCAACCGCAAGCCGGCGCCGGTGAAAGATGCCTAACGCCCTTTTCGCGCAATTCCGGACGCGAAACCGCTGCACACTTTTGCTGGAATTGCTTTAGCAATCCACCCATCGTCGTTGCGGCCCGACATCGACGTGGACGATGCCATTGCAATAGGTGCCGATCCCTCCGATGCCGGGTGCGGTTTTCGCAGCGGCGACGATCGTGCGCTCTGACACGCCGGGAATCCGGATATCAGCCGCAAGGCATTTCCCGTGCATGGAACCGTGGCGGCGGGGATGTGGCCGGAAGCCCGAAGTTATCATCGGCCGTCGTCCGGTCTTTGCCGCGATATGCGACAGGACCGCCCGCAATCGCTCCGGGAAGCAGCCGGCGCGAACGCTGACGGTCTGCATCGTGTAAGCAATACGCGTCTCGTATTTGGGAAGTTGACTGGTCTGCCGTCGATTATCTTGACCGACGGCCGTCGTTGCTGATTGTAGGGCGAAAAGGCCTGCCATGGCGAGCAAACTAGCGTTCTGCATGGTCCCTCCGATCGGTTATCCCGACGGCCCCTTGGGCCGCCAGCCCGGCGAGAGGATTTTCAGTTCAAAGAAAGCTTTTCTGTGAAATTTTATACTCAGTTTTAGCTAAACACACTGATCAATTTGGCGTAAAACCGGGCACTTTTCTGCATATAAATGGAATAAACGTCCGAATCTGGAGATCTCATGACCCAATCTCTGTTTCTCGTCACCCTCGTTGTCGATGATTATGACCGCGCCAAAGCCTTCTATTGTGAGGCCCTCGGCTTCGAATGCCTTCAGGACGAAGTACAGCCGGAAGGCAAGCGCTGGGTCGTCGTCAAGCCAAAGGGCGGGGATGGCGCGGCCTTTTTACTGGCGCAGGCGACGAATGAAGCGCAGCGAGCCGCCGTCGGAAATCAGACCGGCGGGCGTGTCGGCTTCTTCCTCAAGACCGACGATTTTGCGCGCGATCACGCAGCGATGCTTGATGCCGGCGTTCACTTTCTGGAGGAACCGAGACATGAGGTTTACGGCACCGTTGCGGTCTTTTCGGATCCTTACGGCAACACCTTCGACCTCATTGAACACGCTGCGCCCACCGCCTCTTGATTGCGACCGGGAGCGCGTGCATAAGCGCCCGCGTTAGCAACATGGGCCTTTGGCCCTGGGGCCCTCCACCAGCCTAATCGAGGACAGCATCATGGGCGAATTCAAGAAGCTCGTATTCTCCGGCGTTCAGCCGACGGGCAATCTGCATCTCGGCAATTATCTTGGCGCGATCCGCCGTTTCGTACAGCTCCAGGACGGCAACGACTGCATCTACTGCGTCGTCGACCTGCACGCGCTGACCGCGCAGCTCGTCCATGAGGACATGCTGTCGCAGACGCGCTCGATCGCAGCCGCCTTCATCGCTTCCGGCATCGACGCTGAAAAGCATATCGTCTTCAATCAGTCCGCCGTGCCGCAGCACGCCGAACTCGCCTGGATCTTCAATTGTGTCGCCCGCCTCGGCTGGATGAACCGCATGACGCAGTTCAAGGACAAGGCCGGCAAGGACCGCGAGCAGGCCTCGCTCGGTCTCTACGCCTATCCGAGCCTGATGGCCGCAGACATTCTCGTCTACCGCGCCACACATGTGCCCGTCGGCGAGGACCAGAAGCAGCACCTCGAGCTGACGCGTGACATCGCGATGAAGTTCAATCTCGATTACGCCTCGCATATCGGCAAGACGAATTACGGGATCGACATCACTGTCGGCAATGAGCCGGTGCATGCCTATTTCCCGATGGTCGAACCGCTGATCGGCGGGCCGGCGCCACGCGTCATGTCGCTGCGCGACGGCACGAAGAAGATGTCAAAGTCCGATCCGTCGGATCTTTCGCGCATCAACCTGATGGACGATGAGGATGCGATCTCCAAGAAGATCCGCAAGGCCAAGACCGATCCGGATGGCTTGCCGAGCGAAATCGCCGGTCTCGAAAACCGGCCGGAGGCTGAAAACCTCGTCTCGATTTACGCCGCACTCGCCGACAAGACGAGGGAACAGGTGCTCGCCGAATTTGGCGGCCAGCAGTTCTCCGTCTTCAAGCCGGCGCTGATCGATCTCGCTGTCCAGGTGCTGTCGCCGATAACGGGCGAAATGCGCCGCCTGATGAACGATACGAGCCATATCGATGCGATTCTGCGCAACGGCAATGAACGCGCAAGGGCACGCGCCGACGTGACGATGCGCGAACTTCGCGAGATTATCGGCTTCCTCTACTAGTCCGATCGACATGCAGAGCTCCCGTGCAAAACGGGGGCTTGCAAATTTTTGGTCTCAGGTGTCAGAGTTCGCATCATGGTATCAAAGCGACTCTCACGGCTCGAAGGTCATCGCCGCAAATTTATGGCGGTGATAGACGGGACACCCGAATGCCAACGCGCCGTCCATTATGCCGGGCGGCGCGCCAAGAATTCCAATGGCGGCCTCGTTCTTCTCTATGTGATCCCGGAAGGCGATTTTCAGCAATGGCTTGGCGTCGAGGAGATCATGCGGGCGGAAGCCCGCGAGGAGGCGGAAGCCACTGTCGCCAAGATCGCACAAATCGTGCGCGAGACGATCGGCATCGAACCGGAGATCGTCATCCGCGAGGGCAATTCGGCTGAGCAGATCAATGCTGTGATCGAGGAAGACAGGGACGTCGCCATCCTCGTGCTTGCCGCAGGCTCCGCCAAGGAGGGACCGGGACCGCTGGTTTCCTCCGTCGCAGGACGCGGAGCTGCCTTTCCCATTCCCGTCACCGTGCTTCCCGACACGCTGACGAATGAAGAAATCGACGCCCTCTGTTAAGCCATTTCTTGAGTATCAGTCTCTTGAATCGGCCGGACAATAGGCTTATTTTCTTTTGAAGAATTCTAAAGACGGCAGAGGCCACGGCCCGCCGCATGGAGAGCGAGATGTTCATTCAGACCGAAGCCACGCCGAACCCAGCAACGCAGAAGTTCCTTCCCGGCAAGGTCGTAATGGAAAACGGCACGGCCGAATTCCGCAATGCCGATGAAGCCCAGGCTTCGCCGCTCGCCGCCCGTCTTTTCGAGATTCCGGGCGTGACCGGCGTCTATTTCGGCTATGATTTCATCTCAGTCTCCAAGGACGATGCCGAGTGGCAGCATCTGAAGCCAGCTATTCTCGGCTCGATCATGGAGCATTTCATGTCCGGCAAGCCGGTCATGGGCGATGCCTCCATCCTCTCGGAAGACATTGATGCCGGCGATGAATTCTTCGATGAAGGTGACGAATCGATCGTGCTGACCATCAAGGAACTGCTGGAGACGCGTGTGCGTCCGGCTGTTGCCCAGGATGGCGGCGACATCACCTTCCGCGGCTTCAAGGACGGCAAGGTTTACCTCAATATGAAGGGTTCCTGCTCCGGCTGCCCGTCTTCGACGGCAACGCTGAAGCACGGCGTCCAGAACCTGCTGCGCCATTTCGTTCCGGAAGTGCAGGAAGTGATTGCCGCTTAAAAATCTCTGATACGTCCGGCCGTTCATCTAGGGTTCGGCCAGACGGATTTATGGATAGGCGACAATAGTTTATTCGGAAATTGATGGCATGATCGTTCTGGCGCTCGACACGGCAGGTGTGGATTGCGCTGCCGCTATTTACGACAGCGGCAGGAATACGGTGCTGGGGGAGGCATCGGACATGATCGGCAAGGGGCATGCTGAACATCTGATGGGTATCGTCGACCGCACGCTGGATCAGGCGGGCGTCGCACTTTCGGATGTCAACCGCCTTGCCGTCACCATCGGCCCCGGCTCCTTTACCGGTATCCGTGTCGGCGTTGCCGCAGCCCGCGGCTTTGCGCTTTCCCTCAATATTCCCGCCGTCGGCATAACCACGCTGGAAGTGATGGCCGCCGCCCAGCGCGAAAAGACGCCTGGCCGCGCAGTGCTCACGGCGATGGACGCCAAGCGGGACGAAATCTATCTCCAGTCTTTTGCAGCCGACGGCTCACCGCTCGATGAGCCCCGGGCGGTCGGCATTGCCGAAGCGCAGGCTTTCGCTGCCGGTTTCGACGGCGAGATCACCGGTTCGGCGACCCCGATCCTGAAGCCGGATGCAACGGGCGAATACGCCAACTCCTTCCCGATCTCCATCGTGGCGCGTCTCGGTGCTGCCGCGAAGCCGAATGCCGGAAAGCCGAAGCCCCTTTATCTGCGCGGACCCGATGCCAAACCGCAGGCCGGGTATGCGATTGCAAGAGTATGACGATGCTGGAAGCTTATCTGACGTTGAAACCGGAATTCGAAATCGTTGCCATGGAGCCGGAGGATTGCCTCGACGTTTCAGTCCTGCATGGCGAGCGCTTTGCCCGCCCTTGGGGTGACGGCGAATTCCACAGCCTGCTTTCGCAGAGCACCGTCTTTGGCTTTGTCGCCCGCCAGACCAATGCCATCCTGAAAAAGACGCTGCCGGGCTTCATCCTGGCGCGCCAGGTGGCGGGCGAGGCGGAAATCCTGACGGTCGCCGTGCAAGCTAAGGTCGCGCGTTCGGGCCTCGGCTGGCGGCTGATGCAGGCCGCCATGCGCGAAGCACGCCTTCGTGGCGGCGAGAGCATGTTCCTGGAAGTCGATAACGGCAATACCGCCGCCCTCGGCCTTTACCGCAAGCTTGGCTTCGAGGTAGCTGGCGAGCGCAAAGGCTATTATAAGGATGCCAATGGGGCTACCTCCACGGCGCTTGTCATGAAGCGCGTTCTTCGGTAGTTCCCTTCTCGGCAAGAATAGCGAGAAGGCAGCCATGACTGAGGTAGCCAAAACCCTTGAGGAGCTTTGCGCTGAACGCGGCATGCGCATGACCGAGCAGCGCCGGGTGATCGCGCGCATTCTCGAGGACTCCGAAGATCACCCCGATGTCGAGGAGCTCTATCGCCGCTCCGTCAAGGTCGACGCCAAGATTTCGATTTCGACGGTCTATCGTACGGTGAAGCTGTTCGAAGATGCAGGTATCATCGCCCGCCACGATTTCCGTGACGGCCGCTCCCGCTACGAGACGGTGCCGGAAGAGCATCACGACCATCTGATCGATCTGAAGACGGGTGTCGTCATCGAGTTCCGTTCGCCGGAAATCGAGGCGCTGCAGGAGCGAATCGCCCGTGAACACGGCTTCAAGCTAGTGGATCACCGCCTGGAACTCTATGGTATCCCGCTGAAGAAAGACGAAATCTGATACCATGGCAGTCCGGGAGCGCCGCATTTGATCGTCTGGCTGCGCATCGCCTTCGCCATTACCGGCATCATTATCGTCAGCATCCTGCTCATGCCGATACAGGTGCTGGCGCTGCGTTTCGACTGGAAACTCAGGCGCACCCTGCCCCGGCGCTGGCATCGTATCGTCTGCTATTGTCTCGGCATCCGCATTCAGGTGCGCGGCACGCTTGAGAGCCGCCGGCCGCTGATGCTCTGTTCCAACCATTCCTCGTGGATGGACATCATGGTCATGTCGGCCGTGGCCGACGTCGCCTTCATCGCCAAGATCGAGGTGCGCGACTGGCCGATTTTCGGCACGCTCGCCAAGCTGCAGAAAAGCGTTTTCGTGGTGCGGGAGGAAAAGCGCCGCACCGGCCATCAGGCGAGCGAGATCGCCGGCCGCATGGCAGACGGCGAAATCGTCGTGCTTTTTCCCGAGGGAACGACCTCTGATGGCAATCGACTGCTGGAGGTCAAATCGTCGCTCTTCGGCGCTGCCGCAATGGCCGTGCCCCATTCCCCGACCGGCGGCGTCATGGTCCAGCCGGTTTCCATCGCCTATACGCGGGTGCACGGTATCGCCATGGGCCGCTATCACCGCCCGCTTGCGGCATGGCCCGGCGATATCGAGCTTCTACCGCATCTGATCGACATCATGAAATGCGGCGCGATCGATGCCGAAGTCTCCTTCGGCGAGGCGATAGAATATGGCGAAAAGACCAATCGCAAGGACGTCAGCGCAACGATCGCCGCCCGTATCCGCAACCTGCTGAACCGCAGCCTGCGCGGCCGCGCGATCGGCTGATCCGAGATACCCTTTTCTCCCGCGTCAAAAACCACTAGATAACGGGCCATGACCCAGGACAGCGCCCTTCTTCAGGCCCCGGAGGCTTCTCTCCGCGATGGCTCCAACAGCCGCAAGGTTTTCATCAAGACCTATGGCTGCCAGATGAACGTCTACGACTCGACGCGCATGAGCGATGCTCTTGCCCGCGACGGCTATGAGCCGACCGAGGATATGGAAGAGGCCGACCTCGTCCTGCTCAACACCTGCCATATCCGCGAGAAGGCGGCCGAGAAGGTCTATTCCGCGCTCGGGCGCCTGCGCGAGATGAAGAAGCGCAAGGCCGCCGACGGTCGCGAGATGATGATCGGCGTGGCCGGCTGCGTAGCGCAGGCGGAAGGCGAGGAAATCCTGCGCCGTGCGCCGGCGGTCGATGTGGTCATCGGCCCGCAGACCTATCACCGCCTGCCGGAGGCGCTGCGCCGCGCCAAGGAAGGCCACCGCGTCATCGATACGGAATATGCAATCGAAGACAAGTTCGAGCACCTGCCGATCGCCGAGGCACCGAAGATCCGCGCCCGCGGCGTGACCGCCTTCCTGACGGTTCAGGAAGGCTGCGACAAGTTCTGCACCTTCTGCGTCGTGCCCTATACGCGCGGCTCCGAAGTGTCGCGGCCGGTTTCGCAGATCGTCGAGGAGGCGATGAAGCTCGTCGATGGCGGCGTACGCGAAATCACCCTGCTTGGACAGAACGTCAATGCCTGGCATGGCGTAGGCCCGAAGGGCGAAGAGTGGAGCCTTGGCGACCTGCTCTACCGGCTTGCCGAAATCCCCGGCCTTGCGCGGCTTCGCTACACGACCAGCCACCCGCGCGACATGGACGACCGACTGATCGAGGCCCATCGCGACCTTCGCACGCTGATGCCTTATCTGCACCTTCCGGTTCAGGCCGGTTCGGACCGCATTCTAAAGGCCATGAACCGCCGCCACACGGCAGCCGAATATCTTTCCCTCATCGAGCGCATCCGCAAAGCCCGTCCCGATATCGCGCTCTCGGGCGACTTCATTACCGGCTTTCCGGGGGAGACAGACCGGGAATTTGAGGATACACTAAAACTCGTTGAGGAGGTTCGTTATGCACAGGCCTTCTCGTTCAAATATTCGACGCGGCCCGGTACGCCCGGAGCGGAATTGAAGGACCAGGTGCCGGAAGATATCAAGGCAGAACGGCTGGAACGCCTGCAGGCGCTGCTTCTCAAGCAGACGCAGGAATTCAACGAGTCCTGCATCGGCAAGGAAATCGATCTTCTCCTGGAAAAGCCCGGCCGTATGCCCGGCCAACTTATTGGCCGCTCACCGTGGCTGCAATCCGTGAATGTTGATGCAAAAGCATCGCAAATCGGTGACATTATTAAAGTGCGAATCACAGGAACCGGAACCAACAGCCTGTTTGCCGAACGCGCAGAGGCTGAGGTCTAACCCAAGGAGCTCGACCGCTTGAACGGACAGGAATTGGTTTCCACTTCACCGCGCCACCCACGCATTGCGAGCGACGCCAATCACTTCGTCCTGACGTTCGAGAACAACCGGTTCGCCAGCGAACTTTTCGGACAGTTTGATCAAAACCTCAAGCTGCTGGAACAGCGGCTCCATATCGATGCGCGAGCGCGCGGCAACTCCGTTGTCATCACCGGCGATGTGCTGGCCACCAATCAGGCGCGGCGCACACTCGATTACCTCTATGAAAAACTCCAGAAAGGCGGCAGTGTGGAGCGTTCAGACGTGGAAGGCGCAATTCGCATGGCGGTTGCCGCCGACGACCAGCTCACACTGCCGACGATGGAGAAAAAAGCCAAATTGACGATGGCGCAGATTTCGACGCGCAAGAAGACGATCATCGCACGCACGCCGACACAGGATGCCTATATGCGGGCGCTTGAGCGCTCGGAGATGGTGTTCGGTGTTGGTCCGGCCGGTACCGGCAAGACCTATCTCGCCGTCGCTCATGCCGCCCAGCTTCTGGAGCGCGGCGCGGTCGAAAAGATCATCCTTTCGCGCCCGGCCGTCGAAGCCGGCGAACGCCTGGGCTTCCTGCCGGGCGACATGAAGGAAAAAGTCGATCCTTATCTCCGCCCGCTTTATGACGCGCTCTACGACATGATCCCGGGCGACAAGGTCGAGCGGGCGATCACTGCCGGCGTCATCGAAATCGCGCCGCTCGCCTTCATGCGCGGCCGTACGCTTGCCAACGCCGCTGTTATCCTCGACGAGGCGCAAAACACCACGGCAATGCAAATGAAGATGTTCCTGACGCGTCTTGGCGAGAATTCGCGTATGATCATCACCGGCGACCCGAGCCAGATCGACCTGCCGCGTGGCGTCAAATCCGGCCTTGTGGAAGCGCTGCACCTCCTGAACGAGGTCGAGGGTATTTCGATCGTGCGCTTCAAGGATGTCGACGTCGTTCGCCATCCGCTCGTCGGCCGCATCGTCAAGGCCTATGACGCGACCTATACCGCAGCAAACGAAGAGGCCAGCCGGCAGGACTGATGGCCGAGCTCGACATACAGATCAGCATCGAGGACACGGGCTGGCCCGCCGAAGATGTATTGCATGCTCTTGGCGAACGCGTGTTGGGTGCGGCTGTCACTTACCTGCGGGAAGAGGAACAGCAACCCTTCCCGCAGATGCCGCCGGAAGTTTCGCTTGTCTTCACCGACGATGCATCCATCCAGGACATCAATGCGGAATGGCGCGGCAAGGACAAGCCCACCAACGTGCTGTCGTTTCCGGCCTTTCCGGTCAAACCCGGCAAAATGCCCGGTCCGATGCTCGGCGATATCATCATTGCCCTGGAAACGGTGGAGCGTGAGGCGCAAGAGCTCGAAAAGAGCTTTGACGATCATCTGACCCATCTTATGGTGCATGGTTTCTTGCATCTGCTCGGCTACGACCATATGAATAATGACGAAGCCGAAATTATGGAGGGGCTGGAGACTCGCATTTTGGCAGTACTCGGCCTATCTGACCCCTACGAGGGTCAAGACCTTAAAATGGAACCATGAGCGACTTTTCTACGAAGCCGGCGTCAGACGCCAAGGACTCCGAGCAATCCTCCTCTTCCGATGAGGGTGGCAGTAGTCGACACCGACCGCAATCCTTCTGGTCACGCGCCGCGCGTATCTTAAGACCGCAACAAGGCTCGCGCCTGCGTGAAGACATCGCCGACGCGCTGATGACTGATCCGGCTGCAGCCGATGCCTTTTCGCCCGACGAGCGGGCGATGCTCCACAATATCCTGCGCTTCCGCGAAGTGCGCGTTGCCGACGTGATGGTGCCGCGCGCCGATATCGAGGCTGTCGACCAGAACATCACAATCGGCGAACTGATGATCCTCTTCGAGGAAAGCGGCCGTTCGCGCATGCCGGTCTATGCCGAAACGCTCGACGATCCGCGCGGCATGGTGCATATCCGCGATCTTCTTTCCTACGTCGCCAAGCAGGCGCGCAACAAGCGCCGCAGCGGCACGAAACCTGCGGCGGGCGCGCCGGCAATCGAGGTCTCTCCGGAAAATATCCAGAAGGCGCCGCGCTCGGCCAAACCGAACTTCGATCTCGGACGCGTCGACCTGCAGAAGACGCTCGCCGAAACTGGCATTATCAGACAGATCCTCTTCGTGCCGCCTTCCATGCTGGCCTCCGATCTTCTGCGCCGCATGCAGGTGAACCGCACGCAGATGGCGCTGGTCATCGACGAATATGGGGGCACTGACGGCCTCGCCTCGCATGAAGACATCGTGGAGATGGTCATCGGCGATATCGACGACGAACATGACGATGAGGAAGTCATGTTCAAACGCATTTCGGAGGACGTCTTCGTTGCCGACGCGCGCGTCGAGCTCGAGGAGATTGCCGAAGCCATTGGTCCGGATTTCGATATCAGCGAGCAGATTGATGAGGTCGATACGCTGGGAGGTCTGATCTTCTCGGCACTGGGGCGCATCCCGGTGCGCGGAGAAGTCGTCCGGGCCCTGTCGGATTTCGAATTCCACATCCTCGATGCCGATCCGCGCCGGATCAAGCGGGTGCGCATCACCCGCAAGCGCCAGGCAATCCGCCGTCGCGTCAAGGCGGATGGTGACGGGCCGCCCATCGGCGACGGAAACGATGATCGGTCGGCGGAATCGACCGCAAACTGATCTTTCCGCAAGACGACAAGCGCGCGCTTTTTTGAAAGACTGCGATTGGATTGATTCGCGGCTTTGATGGGAGTGCGTATGGAGCGGCTTGCGGACAGGATTATCCTCGTCTGGGGTTTCAAACGGTCATTGCTTGCGATCGCAGCAGGCGCCTTCGGCGTCCTGGCGCTGCCTCCCATCGGCTTCTTCGCCGCGATGTTCGTTTCCTTCACGCTGCTCGTCTGGCTGATCGACGGGGCGGCCGCCTCGCCGGAAAGCAGCCTTCCCGGCAGGCTCTGGCCGGCATTTGCCACGGGCTGGCTGTTCGGCTTCGGTTACTTCGTTGCGGGGCTCTGGTGGGTTGGGCAGGCATTGCTGATCGATTCAGAGGAGTTTGCCTGGGCTTTGCCGCTCGCAATCCTCGGCCTTCCAGCCTGCCTTGCTATCTTCTATGGCTTGGCTGCGGCGCTTGCCCGTATCTTCTGGTCCGATGGAATGGGGCGGATTGCAGCACTTGCTGCCAGCTTCGGCCTGCTTGAGTGGGTACGCAGCTTCATCTTCACCGGTTTTCCGTGGAATGCCATCGGCTATGCCATGATGCCTATGCCTGTCATGATGCAGTCCGCGCATGTGATCGGCACCATGGGGGTGACGGCTCTCTCGGTCTTCGTCTTTGCTGCCCCTGCCCTCATCGGAACCCGGCAGGGAGCGAAACTCGGCGTCAGCCTCGCGGCAATCCTCTTTGCGGCGCATCTCGGGTACGGCGCCTATATCCTCTATCTCACGCCGAAGCCCGAGGCGTTACCCGAGGACAAGCGGCCTGTGGTTCGCCTGGTCCAGCCGGCGATCGATCAATCCGTCAAGATGGACAATGATGCGGATCGCGAGGCGATCTTCGAGACACATCTCAAGCTTTCGACGGAGCCTCCCAAGAACGGCGGCAGGAGGCCTGACATCATCGTCTGGCCGGAAACCTCGATCCCCTTCATCCTCACCGACAACAAGGACGCGCTGACGCAGATTGCCGATACGCTCGACGACGACCAGATCCTGATCGCAGGCGCGGTGCGCGCTGAAGAACTCGGCCCGGGCTATCCCACCCGCTATTATAATTCGATCTACGTGATCGACGGGCGGGGGCAGATCGTCGCCGCCTCCGACAAGGTGCATCTCGTTCCCTTCGGCGAATATCTTCCCTTCGAGGACATGCTCAACGAACTCGGCATCCAGAATGTCGTGGAGATGCCGGGCGGTTTTTCGGCGGCCGCCAGCCGTCATCTGCTCGAGCTTCCGAGCGGTCTGAAATTCTATCCGCTCGTCTGCTACGAAATCATCTTCCCGGACGAAATGACCGGCGATATCGGCCAAGCGAATGCCATTCTCAACATCACGAATGACAGCTGGTTCGGCTCAACACCGGGTCCGTACCAGCATTTTCAGCAGGCACGCGTACGAGCGGTTGAGACCGGTTTGCCGCTGATTCGCGATGCGAATAGTGGAATTTCGGCGGTTGTAGACGCGCGCGGCGAAATCGTTTCAGGTCTAAAATTGGACGAAATTGGCTTTATTGATGCAACTCTCGATGGATTCAAAAAAAACACAGGAAGCCCATACCCCCGACAAACGTACTTCTGGTTGACTGAAACGTTACTGATGATCATTGCGCTAATTTCACGCAGGGGTTTTATTTTCAGGTTGAATTGACCGAAAACCCCTAAAATTGCATAGTGGTCGCAATCGGCGTTAGTAACGTATGCTTCAAGGTGGGTTATCGCGACTTGCAACGTGGCGTTACGGAATGAGGTCAGGGCATGCCGGTTAGAACAGAGTTGAATTTTTCTTTGCTAGGGCACGACCATGATTGAAAATAAGAAGAAGCCGAATCCTATCGACATCCATGTCGGTAGCCGCATCCGGCTTCGCCGTACTATGTTAGGCATGAGCCAGGAGAAGCTCGGCGAAAGCCTCGGCATCACCTTTCAGCAAATCCAGAAATACGAGAAGGGTACCAACCGCGTTGGTGCCAGCCGCCTCCAGAACATTTCAAGCATCCTCAACGTTCCCGTTTCCTTCTTCTTCGAAGACGCTCCCGGCGAACATTCCGGTGCCTTGACCGGCATGTCGGAAGCCTCGAGTTCGAACTATGTCGTCGATTTCCTCTCCTCTTCGGAAGGACTCCAGCTCAACCGCGCATTTGTGAAGATCACCGATCCCAAGGTTCGTCGCAAAGTCGTCGAATTGGTGAAGGCACTGGCGGCGGAAGCCGACTCCGACTGAGCGTCCCCCACGCTCGGAAAGCTTAAGGCGGCTCAAAAGGCCGCCTTTTTGCGTTTTTGGGGCAAAATTTGTCATTTCGCCGCAGATATAAAGATATATTTATGTCCTTCTGTGCTTGTCATCGGGGCACGAAGTGAGTACCTACTAGACCGCTTTTGTTCTTTGAGGGGAATCCCGGAATGCGCGCGAATTATCTCTTTACCAGCGAATCTGTTGCCGAAGGTCACCCGGACAAGGTGTGTGACCGCATCTCCGACGAGATCGTCGATCTGGTCTACCGCGAAGCGGCAAAGACCGGCATCAATCCGTGGGGCGTGCGCATTGCCTGCGAAACTCTCGCGACGACCAACCGCGTCGTCATCGCCGGTGAAGTTCGCCTGCCGCCCAGCCTGATGAAGAAGGACAAGGACGGCAACGACGTCATCAACCCGTCGAAGTTCAAGGCTGCGGCTCGTCGCGCTATCAAGGACATCGGTTACGAGCAGGACGGCTTCCATTGGAAGAAGGCCAAGATCGACGTGCTGCTGCACTCGCAGTCGGCCGACATCGCCCAGGGCGTGGACAGCGCCGCTGACCAGCAGGGCGACGAAGGCGCTGGCGACCAGGGCATCATGTTCGGTTACGCCTGCAAGGAAACGCCTGATCTCATGCCGGCGCCGATCTACTATTCCCACAAGATCCTTCAGCTGCTCGCTGCCGCCCGCAAGAAGGGTGAAGGCGAAGTCGCCAAGCTCGGCCCCGACGCCAAGAGCCAGGTGACCGTACGCTATGTCGACGGCAAGCCGGCGGAAGCCACCTCGATCGTTCTTTCCACCCAGCATCTGGACGACAGCTGGGATTCGAAGAAGGTTCGCAGCGTCGTCGAGCCCTATATCCGCGAAGCTCTCGGCGACCTGAAGATCGCCGACGATTGCAAGTGGTACATCAACCCCACCGGCAAGTTCGTCATCGGCGGCCCGGATGGTGATGCCGGCCTCACCGGCCGCAAGATCATCGTCGACACCTACGGCGGCGCTGCTCCGCATGGCGGCGGTGCTTTCTCCGGCAAGGACACGACCAAGGTCGACCGTTCGGCTGCCTATGCTGCCCGCTACCTCGCCAAGAACGTCGTCGCTGCCGGCCTTGCCGACCGTTGCACGATCCAGCTCTCCTACGCCATCGGCGTTGCCCAGCCGCTGTCGATCTATGTCGACCTGCATGGCACCGGCAAGGGTGTCTCCGAGGATCAGGTCGAAGCCGCGATCCGCCAGAACATGGACCTGTCGCCGTCAGGCATCCGCCGTCATCTCGATCTCAACAAGCCGATCTATGCCAAGACTTCGGCCTACGGCCATTTCGGCCGCAAGGCTGGCCGCGACGGCTCGTTCTCCTGGGAGCGCACGGATCTCGTGAAGGCGCTCAAGGACTCCGTCAAGACCAAGGCTGCTGCATGACGGATATGGAACGCCGGGGTCGGGCGACCGAAGCCTTTTTCGGTCGCCGCAAGGGAAAAGCCCTGCGTGAACAGCAGGCCGATCGGCTCGCTACCCTGCTTCCGGCATTCATCATCGATCTCTCGGCGGCTCCCCCGGAGCCGCCGAAGAACATTTTCCCTGATCCGGTCGAGAAAATGCGGCTGGAGATCGGCTTCGGCGGTGGAGAACATCTCATCCACCGCGCGCTGGAAACGCCCTCGACGGGCTTTATCGGCGTCGAGCCTTTTGTAAACTCCATGCAGAAGCTGCTTGCACGCGTCGACGAAACGGGTGCGCGCAACGTGCGTGTCTATAATGATGACGCGACGCAGCTTCTCGACTGGCTTCCCGATCATTGCCTCGATCAGATCGACCTGCTCTATCCGGATCCTTGGCCGAAGCGGAAGCACTGGAAGCGTCGCTTCGTCTCCAAGACCAATCTCGACCGTTTTCACCGCGTGTTGAAGCCGGGCGGGCTTTTCTGCTTCGCCTCAGACATCGACACCTATGTGAACTGGACGCTCTTGAAATGCCGCGATCATGGCGGCTTCGAATGGATGGCGCAGAATGCCGCCGACTGGCTGACGCCCTATGAGGGCTGGCCGAGCACCCGCTACGAAGCCAAGGCCCGCCGCGAAGGCCGCTCCTCGGCCTATCTCACCTTCAGGCGTGTCTGACCTACTTAGATGTGAGCTTTCAGGGCAGATCAGCCATCACGACATCCTCGACGCCTTCGACGGCCTTGCCTATCACGGAGCCGTCGGGCGCGATGATGGCTGTGCAGCCATAGCCGAACCAGCCGTCCGGGTTTTCACCGACAGCATCGCAGCACATGTACCAGCGCTTCGTCCGCCGCGCGCAGGAGCGCATGTGCTCCATCGATTCCTCGCGCCAGATCTCGGCCTTGATGGGCCGCAGCACCATATTGATCGGGCAGCAGATCAGATCCGCGCCCTGCGCGACGAGCCTGTCGGCGGCATCGGGATAGTTGGTATCGTTGCAGATATTGATGCCGAAGGTGCGGCCAGCGCGGCTCCAGACAGGGAAGTCGGTTCCCGGAGCACAGCCGCTCTCGATGGGATAGGCCTTGGCATAGGTGTCACGCAGCACGCCGGCTTCGATCACTACGGCACTGTTGAAGACCGCTTCGCCACGGCGTTCGAAACAGCCGATGACGGCGGTTGCCCTTGTCGGCGCGAGCTTTTCGAGGATCGAAAGGAATGCCGGACTGTCGAGCGATAGCGCACGGCCCTCAACCAGGCTCTGCCGGTAGCTATGTCCCTGGAGATAGGATTCGGAAAAGAGGGCAAGATCGACGCCATGCGCATCGGCCCAGAGCAAATCGCTCAATATCGCATCGGCCGTGGCCTCCGCGTCGTCGAAAATGGGAAAACGCTGGAAGGCGGCTATACGCATGGGCAAGGGACTAGCCTGAGTCCCTCGCATCGCCCATTATCATTCTTCACACATGCATTCTGACGGCCGGCCTTGCGGCAGCCCGGTCATGATCAATGCAGGCTGACCGTCTTCAGCTCGTCTTCGGCAGCCTTGAAGAAGGTGCTGGAGCGGTTATCCGTCAGCAGGATCGGTGTGCCATCAGCGCCGAACAATGCCCAGAGATCGACGCTTGGATCGATATCCGGCGCCTCGGGGAAGCACTTGGCAACCTCTTCATTGCGTATTTTGCGGATATAGGCGACCTCGCCATTGCCGATGCCGGCAAGTTCGGACTTAGTCAGACGCGACGTAGCTTCTTTCATCAACATTCCTGTTCCTCCGAGAGAAGGGACCAACGGTTCAACAAACCGTTGTGCTACTGTGAAACCGAAATGTTAATTTTCTTGACCATGCGCGCCGGTTCCGGGCGAATTAGATCCACCGAGAGCAGACCGTTCTTGAGGCTTGCGCCTAAGACCTGCATGCCATCCGCGAGAACGAAGGTCCGCTGGAACTGTCTCGCCGCAATGCCACGATAGAGATAATCGCGCTCGCCCTGATCGATCTGCCGGCCACGGATCAGAAGCTGGTTTTCCTCGGTCGACACATCGAGCTCTTCTTCGCTGAAACCGGCGACTGCAAGCGTGATGCGAAGCCGCTCAGGCGCGTCGTGGCCTGCGGCGATGCGTTCGATATTATAGGGTGGATAACCATCGCTCGCCTTGGAAATCCGCTCGAGCGTCTTTTCCATGGCATCGAAGCCCAGAAGCAGCGGGCTGGCGAAAGGGGTGATACGGCTCATCTTCCAAAGTCCTTGATGCAAGCGACCTCTCCGGACCTCAACATGTAGCATCCGAGTACCGCTAATATGGGAACGACAGTTGCCCGCTGCAAGGCGTGATGGCCGCCGGCCAGGCCTCCCATATTTTAAGGTAAAGCTTCGTAAGACCGCTTCCTTGACAAAGGACGCAGCGCCCCGCATCAAAACATGCCCCGGCGCACTGTGTTGATTTGTGACGGAAGCGTGAAGACAATGAAAAGGTGCATGCTACAGCGACGCGCACCAGAGGATGGAACTACCCGGATGGCAGAACCGAGAAAGATCATTATCGACACCGACCCCGGCCAGGACGATGCTGCCGCGATCATGCTGGCCTTCGGCAGCCCGGGAGAGCTCGATGTCCTGGGCATCACCACTGTCGCCGGTAACGTGCCGCTGTCTCTGACAAGCCGCAATGCGCGCGTCATCTGCGAGCTTTGCGAGCGGACCGATATCAAGGTCTTTGCCGGCGCCGACCGGCCGATCGCCCGCAAGCTCGTTACCGCCGAGCACGTGCATGGCAAGACAGGTCTCGACGGCCCTACCCTTCCTGAGCCGACGATGCCGCTGCAGGCGCAGCATTCCGTCGACTTCATCATCGAAACACTGCGAAGCGAGCCGGAAGGCACCGTCACGCTCTGTACGCTCGGGCCGCTGACCAATATCGCCCTCGCCTTCCAGAAAGCGCCCGACATCGTGCCGCGTATCCGCGAACTTGTCATGATGGGCGGCGGCTTCTTTGAAGGCGGCAACATCACGCCGGCTGCTGAATTCAACATCTATGTCGATCCGGAAGCCGCCGATATCGTGTTCCGCTCGGGCGTGCCTGTCGTCATGATGCCGCTTGATGTGACGCATCAGCTTCTGACCCGCAAGGACCGCGTCAAGCGCATGGCCGAAATCGGCACGGCGCCCGCCAAGGCGATGGTGGAGATGCTGGAATTCTTCGAGCGCTTCGACATAGAAAAGTATGGCTCGGATGGCGGCCCGCTTCACGACCCGACGACGGTCGCCTACCTGCTGAAGCCTGAGCTCTTCAAGGGCCGGGACTGCAATGTCGAGATCGAAGTGACGTCGGAACTGACCGTTGGCATGACGGTCGTCGACTGGTGGCACGTGACCGACCGCAAGCGCAATGCGAAGGTCATGCGCGATGTGGATGCCGACGGCTTTTTCGATCTGCTGATCGAGCGCTTTGCGCGCATATGATCGCCAAGTGAGATTGATATGAAAAAGGCCGCTGACGCGGCCTTTTTCAATTATCTCGTCCGGTTGATTTAAGCGTCCTTCTCGTCCAGCACCGAGTTGGCCTCGGCTTCCACGAGTTTCGGACCACCCTTGGCGACGCCGACCATGGCCGGACGCAGCACGCGCTCACCGATGGAGAAACCGGCCTGTACGACCTGCACGACCGTATTGTTCGGTACTTCGGTATTCGGCACTTCGAACATCGCCTGATGGAAGTTCGGGTCGAACTTCTGGCCGACCGGCTCCAGCTTGCGAACGCCGTGGCGTTCGAGAGCCGAGAGCATGGAACGCTCGGTCATATCCACGCCTTCAATCAGCGTGGTCAGGCCGGCATCAGCCGTTTCCTTCACTTCGGCAGGAATGGCGTCGAGCGCGCGGCGCAGATTGTCCGAGACGGCCAGCATGTCGCGGGCGAAGCCCGCGACGGAATAGGACTTGGCGTCCTTGACTTCGCGCTCTGTACGGCGTCGCAGATTATCCATTTCAGCGGCAAGCCGCAGATAGCGGTCGCGCAATTCAGTATTCTCGGCCTTCAGAAGCTCAAGCGCATCCGGTTCGCCTGCAGCTGCTTCCTTCACGGCTTCATTCTCGACGTTTGCGGCGGCATCGGCTGTGGCTTCCGCCGCAGCCGCGTCAGGTCCGTTCTTCGTCGTTTCATCAGTCATGACGGTCTCCGGTTCGTGTATTCTCAGATGCGCCCGATATCGATGTTTGGCCGGAAAAAATCAAGTCTGCGTGACGAAGAAGCTAAAATTCCGCCGGTTTCGCGCAAGGGATCAGAGAGATCCGCGCGAAAGGCGCGATACGAGCTGGGCCGTATAGTCCACCATCGGCACGATGCGGGAATAATTGAGCCGCGTGGGACCGATCACGCCCACTGCGCCAACGATGCGGTCGTCGTCATCACGATAGGGCGCCACAATGAGCGAGGAGCCGGAAAGTGAGAAGAGCTTGTTTTCCGAACCGATGAAGATGCGCACGCCCGGCCCGCTTTCGGCAAGGTTCAGGAGCTCGATCAAGCTGTCCTTCTTCTCGAGGTCATCGAAAAGCAGGCGCAGCCGGTCGAGGTCTTCCGCCCCGCCCACGCCTTCCAGCAGGTTTGCGCGGCCGCGGATGATGAGCTGTGCAGGCTTGGTCTCGTCCGAGCTGCCGGCCCATACGGCAATGCCGCGCTCCACGAGATCCCGCGACAGCGCGTCGAGCTCGTGGCGAACTTCATCTTTCAGCCGGCTCAATTGCAGGCGCAGTTCCGGCAGCGTCTGGCCGGTCATGTGCGCGTTGAGAAAATTGGCGGCTTCGGTGAGCTGCGAAGAAGTAACGCCCGCAGGCAGTTCGATGATGCGGTTTTCTATCTGATCATGATCGCCGACGAGCACGGCCAGCGCCTTGGTAGGCTCCAGGCGGATGAACTCGACATGTTTCAGAACCGGGTCGCTCTTGGACGTGATGACGAGGCCGGCGCCGCGCGAAATGCCCGAGAGCATGCGGCTTGCCTCGTTCATCATCGATTCCACCGGATTGTCGCGGCTTCCGGCCCGGACCTGGCGGTCGATGCTGGCACGCTCCTCGACGGAGAGATCGCCGACCTGCATGAAGGCATCGACGAAGAAGCGCAGCCCGATCTGGGTCGGCAGGCGGCCGGCGCTGACATGCGGAGAATAGATAAGCCCGAGCTCTTCCAGATCGCTCATGACATTGCGAACGGAGGCAGGCGACAGAGACATAGGCAGAAGACGCGAAAGATTGCGGGAGCCCAAGGGCTCGCCATGCTCCAGATAGCCTTCGACGATGCGCCGGAAAATTTCCTTCGATCGTTCATCCAGCGCAGCCACGGCATCCGAAATTGATGTCGACCTGTAGCTCATGAACTTTTCGCACCCGCACTGAATGATGTCAGGGAAATATAGCCAATCTGACCCCCGTGGCAAAAGGGAATTTGCAAATGCACGCAGCCAATCGTAGAAGCGGGCGACGATACAATGCATGCATGACATTGCCCGAGCAGCGCTTACGCTTTTCGGCATCATGTTTCAGGAGAAGAGAATGCGGCCTTCAGGCAGAAAAACAGACCAGATGCGCAAGGTCTCCTTCGAGCGCAATTTTTCCAAGCATGCGGAAGGTTCCTGCCTGGTGAAGTTCGGCGACACACACGTGCTCTGCACGGCTAGCCTCGAAGACAAGACCCCGCCGTGGCTGCGCAACACCGGCAAGGGCTGGGTCACCGCCGAATATGGCATGCTGCCGCGCGCCACCGGCGAACGCATGAAGCGCGAAGCTGCTGCCGGCAAGCAGGGCGGCCGCACGCAGGAAATCCAGCGCCTCATCGGCCGCTCGCTGCGAGCCGTGGTTGATCTGACCGCGCTTGGCGAACGCCAGATCACGCTCGACTGCGATGTCATCCAGGCAGATGGCGGCACGCGCACGGCCTCGATTACCGGTGGCTGGATTGCGCTTTACGACTGCCTGCGCTGGATGGAAACCCGCAACATGATCAAGGCCGACCGCGTGCTGAAGGATCATGTCGCGGCGATCTCCTGCGGCATCTTCGCCAACCAGCCTGTGATTGACCTCGACTATCTCGAGGATTCCTCGGCCGAGACCGATGCCAATTTCGTGATGACGGGCGCCGGCGGGATCGTAGAGATTCAGGGCACTGCAGAAGGCACGCCTTTCAGCGAGGAAGAATTCTCGTCGCTGATGGGCCTTGCCAAGGCAGGGATTGCCGACCTGGTGGACCTGCAGAAGCAGGCGATCGCCTGAGGCTTCCATTCAAGCCTCGCTAGTGAATTTCCTCGTCCCTGCTTCCGGGGGCAAGGCCGGACAAGGGGCGGGCAATGGCGCAACCCATCGAAGGCATTCTTGAAACTGCGCTCTACGCAACCGATCTCGATGCGGCCGAAGGCTTTTACGGGACCGTGCTTGGCCTTGAGAAGATCGCACGTTCGGGCAACCGCCATGTATTCTTCCGCTGCGGACCAGGCGTGCTCCTGATCTTCAACCCGGAGGAAACGGTGAAGCCGCCAGCGCCTGACAGCTTGCAGGTTCCGCCACATGGCACCATCGGAAAAGGCCATGCCTGCTTCAGGGTTTCGGGAGATAATCTCGATGCGATGGCGGAGAAGCTGAAAGCTGCCGGCATCGGCATCGAATCCGAGGTTCACTGGCCGCAGGGCGGCCGATCGATTTATTTCCGCGATCCCCAAGGCAACAGCCTGGAATGCGCGGAGGCGAAAATCTGGGGCATGGAATAAGGATATTTTATGCGTAAGCTCGAAACCAAGACTATTGTCGTCGCCAGCCATAATCAGGGCAAGATCCGCGAAATCCAGGATCTGATCGGACCGCTCGGCTTTACCGCCAAATCGGCTGCCGAGCTCAATTTCATCGAGCCCAAGGAAACCGGGACGACGTTCGAGGAAAATGCGACGATCAAGGCGCTCGCCTCGGCCGAAGCCTCTGGCATGCCCGCACTTTCTGATGATTCCGGCCTCGTCGTCGATGCGCTCGGTGGTGATCCCGGTGTCTACACGGCCGACTGGGCGGAGACTGGCAACGGCACCCGCGATTTCAACATGGCCATGGAAAAGGTCGAGAAGGCACTGGAAAAGGCCGGCGCCACGAAACCCGAGCAGCGCACCGCGCGTTTCGTCAGCGTGCTCTGCCTTGCCTGGCCGGATGGCCACACCGAGCTTTTCCGCGGCGAAGTGGAAGGCACGGTCGCCTGGCCGCCGCGCGGAATGCAGGGTTTCGGCTATGATCCGGTCTTCCAACCTGAGGGTTATGACGTGACCTTCGGCGAGATGAGCGCCGAGGAAAAGCACGGCTGGAATATCGGCAAGCCACAGGCTCTGTCGCATCGCGCCCGCGCCTTCAAGCTCTTTGTCGAAACCTGCCTGGAAGCATAAGGCCAAGCTTAGAACATGATCGAGTCGCCTGCGCTGATGTCCGACACAAAGCTTCTGCCCGATACCGGCGAACCCGGTTTCGGGATTTATGTGCATTGGCCTTTTTGTGCTGCGAAGTGTCCCTATTGCGATTTCAACAGCCATGTCCGCCATCAGCCGGTCGATCAGGAGCGTTATGTCGCGGCTTTCCTGAAGGAGATCGCCACGGCCCGACAGATGAGCGGATCGAAGACGGTGACCAGCATCTTCCTCGGCGGCGGCACGCCATCGTTGATGAAGCCGGAAACGGTCGACGCGATCACGAACGGCATTTCTCGACACTGGCATGTGCCCGACGGTATCGAGATCACGATGGAGGCCAACCCCTCGAGCGTTGAAGCCGAACGCTTCCGCGGCTATCGCGCCGCTGGTGTCAACCGTGTCTCGCTCGGTGTGCAGGCGCTGAACGATCGCGATCTCAAATTCCTCGGACGACTGCATGACGTTGCCGATGCGCTGAGGGCGATCAGGCTGGCGCGTGACATCTTCCCGCGCATGTCCTTCGATCTGATCTATGCCAGGCCGAACCAGACGGTGGAGGAATGGCAGCGCGAGCTGAAAGAAGCGATCTCCTATGCAGTCGATCACCTTTCGCTCTACCAGCTTACCATCGAGGAAGGCACGCCCTTCTACGGCCTCCACAAGGCCGGAAAGCTGATCGTGCCCGATGGGGACCAGTCCGCCGTACTCTATGAGGCCACCCAGGAGATCACCGAGCGTGAAGGATTGCCGGCCTATGAGGTATCCAACCATGCCCGGCCCGGCGCCGAGAGCCGCCACAACCTCACCTACTGGCGCTACGGCGATTATGCCGGCATTGGCCCCGGCGCACATGGGCGCCTGACGCGCGGGCCAGAAAAGATCGCGACCGCTACGGAGCGCAAGCCGGAAGCCTGGCTGGACCTCGTCGAACGCGACGGGCACGGTATCGTCGAGCAAGAGCGCCTCGGCTTCGATGAGCAGGCCGATGAATTGCTGCTGATGGGACTGCGGCTGAAGGAAGGCGTCGATCTTGCCCGCTGGCAGCAGCTTTCTGGCCGCGATCTCGATCCGAAACGCGAAGAGTTTTTACTGGAACACCGCTTCATCGAACGGATCGGCAATTCGCGGCTGCGCTGCACTCCGTCAGGCATGCTGATCCTCGATTCCGTCGTTGCGGACCTCGCCTGCTAGAGCATTCCCGTTATTCTGCGAAACAGGGAATGCTCTATCTCTTTGTTTTTACGCAATTCCGGACGCAAACCCGCAGCACGCTTTTGCTGGAATTGCTCTAAGCCGCGTCAAGCAGCGCGCTTCTTTCTGAAATTGACGAGCCTTCCATCGATCGCCGCAAGGCCGACCGCGATCAATGCCATGCCGATCAGATGCTTGAACTGCAGCTGCTCGCCGAGTGCTGCGGCGCCAAGCAGGATCGCACTGACGGGGATCAGAAAGGTCACAAGCATCAGATTCGTAGCGCCCGCCGTCGCCAGGATACGGAAGAAGAGCACATAGGCCACGGCAGTCGAGAGGATAGCAAGGCCTGATAGCGCCAGCCAAGTTTCGGCAGAGGGCATGGCGAGCGTCCAGGGCTGGTCAACAATCAGCGCGATCGGCAGCATCAGCACGGTGGAAGCAGTCACCTGTCCGGCTGCCGGAATGAGTGGCGCAAGACCCATCCGGCGGAACCGCCGTCCCCAGATGCCGGCCAGCGAATAGGAGAAGGCCGCACCGAGGACCGCGAGCTGGGCAAGCACGTTCGAACCGAGATCCTTCAAGGCGTCAAAACCGATCATGTAGGCGACACCGGCAAAGCCGACGATCACGCCGAAGAGACGATTTGCCGTCAGCTTTTCATCCGCCGTCAGCACATGGGCAACGACCACGGCAAAGAGCGGCGTCGTGGCGTTGAGGATCGAGGCGAGGCCGCTCGCAATATGTGTCTGGCCCCAGACGATCAGGCAGAAGGGAATCATATTGTTCAGAAGCCCCATGCCGAAGAAAGCGATCCAGCTCTGCCTGTCGCGCGGCATGGTGTGGCCCATGGCGCGCACGATCAGATTGAGTGCGATAGCGGCAAGCAGCACGCGCCCGGTCACGATGGTGAAAGGCGGCAGCGCCTTTACGAGAATGCCGTTGAAGAAGAAGGAGCCGCCCCAGAGAAGCGACAGCACGATCAGCATGGTCCATTCTGCAGCTCCCATGGACTTCTGAATGGACATGCCGATCTCCTCTGTCGAGTTCTGCTAAAATGTTCTTTCCAGCTCACCTGTGTGGATTTGCCAGATATATCGGTTTTTATTAGTATTCCTCGTACCTGACAAACGAGCATTTCTGCTTGCATGATTGAGCTGAACTAAAGCATGATCGATCCTCTGCCCTCACTATCGGCCCTGCGCGCCTTTGAGGCGACGGCGCGTCATCTGAGTATGACACAGGCGGCGCACGAGTTGCACGTCACCCCAGGCGCCGTCAGCCTGCAGATCCGCGATCTCGAAGCCTCGCTTGGCGTGTCGCTGTTCGAACGTCGAACCCGGCAGATTCTGCTGACGGCGGAAGGCCGGGACTATTTCGCGACACTGCGCACCGCCTTCCAACTCGTACGCGAGGCGACGGCATCGCTGACCGCACGGCGGCGCGGCAATGCGCTGGCGCTCACCTGTACGGCAGGTTTTGCAACACACTGGCTACTGCCACGGCTTCAGCGGTTCGAGGACATGCATCCTGATATCGATGTGCGCATCGGCGCCTCCCATCGCATGTTCGATTTCGAGCGCGACGGGATCGATCTCGCCATCCGCCACGGGCTTGGCGGTTATGAGGGATTGATCAGCGAGCGGCTGGTGGATGACGAACTGGTGCCGATCTGCACGCCGGCGCTTGCGGCGACCCTTGGCGCCGATCCTTCGCCCGATCTGCTCGCAGGATATCAGCTCATCCACGACGTCTACCGCCGCGACTGGCAGCTCTGGCTGGCCGCAGCGGGCGCCACCAAGGTGGATGCCTCCCGTGGCCCGATCTTCAGTGATGGCAACGGCGCCTTCGAGGCGATGAAATCAGGTTTCGGCGTGGCGCTGATGCGCCGTTCCTTCATTGAGAAGGAACTTGCCGAGGGCCGGCTCGTCGCGCCGTTTCCGCTGGGGCTGACAAGCAAGCTTGCCTATCATCTGGTCTATCCGGGCACAGCGCTGGAACGGCCGGCGGTCGCGGCCTTCCGGCGCTGGCTGCTTTCGGAGGCGAAAACCTAGAGTATTTCACGCAATTCCGGACGCAAAACCGCTACACAGTTTTGCTGGAATTGCGCTAATCCCTGCTCGTGGCACCCGCCTTGAACAAGCTGCCTGTCGGTGTCTTCAGGAACATGTCCAGCGGAATGTGCTCCTGATGCAGGAAGCCATTGGCCGGCAGCAGACCGTCGCGGACCATTTCAATGACGGCAACCACCGAGGCCGACGTCGTCCAGGCTATTGCCGTACGCCGGGCGCCGGCAATCTCGATCGGATAATAGGCGCGGACAAATTCCTTCCGGCGCAAGGAGCCGTTGATCGTGCCTTCGGCCGCGACATGCACGTAGACGACATCATCATCGACCGGCGGCTTGGCGTTGGTCAGGATTTCGCCGGCGAGCTGGCGTTTGTCACGCATCAGAAGCTCATGGAAGAAGAAATTCATCAGCTCCATGTGTCCGGGATAACGCATCGTCTTGTAATCGAGATTATCGACCTTGCCGAGCATGGTGTCGCACATGGTGCCGAGGCCGCCCGAGGTCGTGAAAGCCTCCAGCTTGACGCCGCCGACATAGATCGTCTCGTGCCATTCCATCGGCGAGACGAGTTTACGAACCCCGCCCTCAATGACCTCACAATCGTTCAGATATTCATTGACCACACCTTCCGGCGACCAGTTGAAGGCATAGCCCAAAAGCCCGGTCGGATGCTGCGGCAGAGCGCCGACGCGCATGCGGATCGAGCGGCAGCGGTCAAAGCCATCGGCAAGGCTTGCGCCGACGATGCCGACGAAGCCAGGCGCCAGACCACATTGCGGCGCCATCAGCCCGCGGGCTGTCTTGGAAAGCTCGATGATGAAATTGGTGGTCGGCACATCCTCGGTCAGATCGAAATAATGGATGCCGGCGAGATGGGCGGCCCGCGCCAACTCGATATTCAAATGATAGGGCAGGCAGGAGAGCACCGCCTCGACGCTCGACAGAAGCTCGCCGATGACAGAGGTATCTGTAATATCGCCGGCCCGGCATTTGAAGGGCAGGTCGCCCACGGGCAATTGTGCATCGACGCCGATGACCTCGAAGCCGCCCTCATGCAAAAGCGTCGCCGCCAGCCGTCCGACCTTGCCGAGGCCGATCACGGCAATCCGTTCAAAACTCATTGATGTCCTCCCGAACGCCGACGTTCTTCACCGGCGCATTTTTCTTACGTGGGGGCTGTATAGAATAAAAAGCTTATAAAAGAAAACAGCCGGGATTGCTCCCGGCTGCTGAAACGCGGTGGCTGTGCACCGCTTATTCGTTGATGAGGCGCTTCAAAAGTTCGATCTCATGCGACAGCTTCGTGTCTCCCGAGATCAGTTCCTCGATCTTGCGCACGGCGTGCAGAACCGTTGTGTGATCGCGTCCGCCGAAACGACGGCCGATCTCCGGAAAGGAGCGCGGTGTCAGCGTCTTCGACAGATACATGGCGATCTGGCGCGGCTTGACGATGACGCGCGTGCGGCGGTTCGAGACCAGTTCCTGGCGCGAGACGTTGTAGTGACGCGCAACGATACGCTGGATATCCTCGATACGCACACGACGCGGCTCGCCGGAACCGACCAGATGGGCCAGCAGTTCATCCACGCGCTCAATCGACAGGTTCGGCTCGAAGGAACGACGGAAGATCAGCTGGTTGAAAGCGCCTTCCAGCTCGCGACCGCTTGCCGTGATGTTGCGGGCGACGTGCTGCAGCAGATCGGTCGGGATTTCCAGTGACGGATCCTCCAGACGGGCAGCCGACAGGCGGCGATTCAGGATTTCGAGACGCATCTCGTAGTCGGGACCATCGAGTTCGATGGCAACGCCGCCCTGCAGACGCGAACGGACGCGCGGATCGAGCGATTCCAACTCCCACGGCGCTCGGTCGGCTGCGACGACGACCTGCTTGGCGCTGTCGAGCAGCATGTTCAGCAGGTGGCAGAACTCGTGCTGGATCATCTTGCCCTGCAGGAACTGCATGTCATCGATGATCAGAAGGTCGATGTTGCGCAGCGAGTCCTTCAGCGTCAGCGCGTCATTGTCGCGGATCGCTGTCGCGAAACGCCACATGAAGTATTCGGCCGTCAGATAGACGACGCGCAGGCCACGTGGGTTCTGCACCGCGGCATTGGCGATCGCCTGCAGCAGATGGGTCTTGCCGAGTCCGACGGTCGCATGGACGAAGAGCGGGTTGAAGCGCACAGCGCCCTGACCTGCTTCCGCAATGGTCTTTGCGGCGGCGAGCGCCACGCGGTTGGAGCTGCCCTCAACGAAAGTGTCGAAGGTGAAGCGGGAATCCAGCGGCGAGCCAAAGAGCGGCGAACCGACACTTGCCGGGCGCGCCGCAGCGGCGGCCGAAACAGCCTGCTGGACGACATGCCCCGCCGGCTGGGCAGATGCCGGGCGGCGAAGCTGGGTGGGCTGGGTGACTGGCTCGACGGAGACTGCATCGTCCAGCGCCTTCGTGCCGGCGCGCGTTGCCGTGCGCACAAGGATCTCGACTTTCAGGATTTCGGGGTCCTCAGCCTGGAACAGGCCGACAATGAGATCGAGATACCGGTTGTTGATCCACGACTTCAGAAAGGTCGTGGGAACGGTAAGACGGACGACACTCTTGGAAACCGAATGAAGCTTCAGCCGTGCAAACCAACTTGCATAGACGTCAGGACCGACTTGTGCCTTCAGACGCGCACTGACGCGTTCGAAGAGAACACCATGCTTCATCTCGCCCTTTTCTTCCGTTGCGCTCAGGTGAATGGAACCGAAAGACTGCGGTGCAGCTTCCCCGTTATCCAGTGCACCCGTCGTCATCGAATTCATCTGCATAATGCCGCCTTTCATTTCCTCGGGCGGTCATTCGTTGACAGCCGCCCGATCATTCCCCGCTTTGACAAAGCCGGCGGCATCTTCATGAGCCGCTCTCGCATGCCGGTTCACTCAAACACTGTCCCTTTTGGGACTGACAAAGAAACCCTGCGGTGGTCGCGGTCATGCGACAACCGTCTCAAGGCCTCTATGTCAGGCTGGCGGCCGATCCTCGTTTTTCGCCCGCAAGCCCGAACGCAATGTTACACTTTCCCCTGCCCTTCTCCTGGCCTCACGCAGAACGTGTGGCCGCGGAGCGCACAAAACGTCTCCGTCCCGTGACAGCCACGTCACGGTACAATGCCGTCAGGTGCGTGAGAAAACGGAAGCTGTCCGCTCCGTTGCAAGTGACACAGCGCCATCATCCTGCCGACTTGGCAGTTTGGACTGACTTCTGCAGGTGATGTCCGCGCCCTTTGCTGGACGCCATTTAGGCAGGATCAAAAGGCAAGATCAACGATGAATTTTACGCAAAATTAAGACGCGGCCATTGACTCCGGCGGGGCCTTTAGGGCGTCACACCAACGTCAAAAAAGAATCGCTTTTGAATCAAGGAGATTCCCCGACCGGGTTATTTTGGACACGCATAAAAAGAAAAAAGAAAAAATCTTCTTGACTCATTTGAGGCTACGGGTTGCGTGACCAGAGTCGCAAGCCTTAAAAAGATCCTTGCGTAAGCCATTGTTTTAAAACAATTTTTCCTGTCATGCCCCTGACACGAAATCGTCGCAGGATTAACCATACCCACCGCGGGCGGCGGAATCGAAAAAGCCCGGTAAAATTACCGGGCTAATCATAACGAGCAATTCGTTAATGAGATATTTAGGCGTTCGCAGAAGCCGAAAGAGCCTTCACACGAGCAGCGAGGCGCGAGACCTTGCGGGATGCCGTATTGGCATGCAGGACGCCCTTGCTTGCGGCGCGCGCCAGCTCGGGTTCAGCGGCGATGAAGGCTTCCTTTGCCTTGGCGGCATCACCAGCGGCGAGTGCCTCTTCGACCTGGCGAACGTAGGTACGAACGCGCGAACGGCGAGCCTTGTTGACTGCGGTGCGGCGTGCGATCTTGCGGGTCGCCTTTTTCGCCGAAGTTGTATTGGCCATGGATGCCTCTCTCAAGAATTCGAACAAAACTCCGCCATTGCCGCGCTGGCCCTGCGGCCACTCAATTCAGCAATGCGGGAGCATTAGCGGAAAACCTGAGCGGCTTTCCGAACCGTGGGCGGGCATATAACGCTAAAGCCGCGCCACGTCAACGCGCATTTTCAAGGAAAAGCCCCTTTCCCGCCGCCGCCCGCTCACCTGTTCTTGAAGGCCGGTTTGCGCTTCTCGATGAAGGCGGCCATGCCTTCTTTCTGGTCCTCGGTCGCAAAGAGGCTCTGGAACAGACGGCGCTCGAAACGCAGGCCCTCTTCCAGCGTCGTCTCGAAGGCGCGGCTGACCGCCTCCTTGGCCATCAGCACGGAAGGGTGCGACAGCGATGCGATCTTGGTAGCGGCCTCCATCGCTTCGTCCAGCAGCCGCTCAGGCGCCACCACACGTGAAACGAGTCCCGCGCGCTCGGCTTCCGCCGCATCCATCATCCGGCCGGTCAGGATCAGGTCCATCGCCTTGGCCTTGCCGACTGCCCGCGTCAGGCGCTGCGAGCCGCCGATGCCAGGAATGACGCCGAGTGTGATCTCTGGCTGGCCGAACTTTGCAGTCTCGGAAGCAATGATGAAGTCGCAGAGCATGGCAAGCTCACACCCACCGCCGAGGGCAAAGCCGCTGACGGCAGCGATGATCGGCTTGCGGGCCTTGGCGATCTCGTCCCAGCCGCTGATGAAATCGCTCTTATAGACTTCGGCGAAATCGAGCGGCTGCATTTCCTTGATATCGGCGCCGGCGGCAAAGGCGCGCTCGGAACCGGTCAGTACGATCGCGCCGATTGCATCATCCGCATGAAAGGCAGCATAGGCCAATTTCAATTCCTTGAGCACGGTCGAATTCAAGGCGTTCAGTGCCTGCGGCCGGTTCAGTGTGATCAGGCCGACATTTCCGCGGGTTTCGACAACAAGAGTTTCATAGGCCATGACGCTCTCCTATTTCTGGCAGGTGGCGCAATAGAAGGTGGAACGGCCAGCCTGCACGATGCGCGAGACCGTACCGCCACAGCCCGGCGTGCGGCAAGCAAGACCTTCGCAATCATAGACGGAAAAGGAATGCTGGAAGTAGCCGAGCGAGCCATCCGTCTGAATATGGTCGCGCAGCGACGATCCGCCGGCGGCGATCGCATCGGCAATGACATCGCGGATGGAGGTCACAAGCTGGTTCAGTGCCTGCTTCGGCTTGCCCGTCTTCGTCGCCAGCGTGCCGGCTGCGCGCATGGGCGACAGATGCGCCCGCCACAATGCCTCGCAGACATATATATTGCCGAGCCCGGCGATGGTCTTCTGGTCCAGGAGCGCGCTCTTTAGTGGCTGGGCCTTGCCGGTGAAACGCTCGGATAGATAGGCGGCTGACAGTTCGTTGCCGGTCGGCTCCGGTCCCAGGCCGAACAGGAATGGGTTCGCATCGAGCTCGGACCGTTCGGCAATATCCATGAAGCCGAAGCGGCGCGGGTCATTGTAGATGACGCGGCGCGGGCCGCCCTCGCCATCCAGATGGAAGATGGCGTGATCGTGCTTCTCGTCCTTGGAGCGCTCGTGGTGAAAATCGCCTGGCGTGGCACTCAGCGGTCCCTGCTCGATCCGGAAGGAGCCGGACATGCCGAGATGGGAAATGATCGTCTTGCCGCTGTCGAGATCAATGAGCAGGTACTTGGCGCGCCGTCCAAGGCCGATGATTTTGCGGCCGGACACCTGCTGCTCGAAATCCTGCGGAAAGGGAAACCGCAGGTCGCCGCGGCGCAACTCCAGCCTTTCGATCCGCGCGCCCTCCATTGCTGGCGTCAGGCCTCGCTTCACCGTTTCGACTTCTGGCAATTCCGGCATCTTAACCCATCTATATCTAACGTGTTTCAACCGCCCGCGATGTGCGCTATAGCGCCAACGTGCCGCGGGCGGACCGTGGCCCACAGATAGCGCCGCAGCCACGCTTTCGCTATGGTCGCCGCGCGAATTCTTGATGTGAACGGAGTAACTTGATGTCAGACAGCCGGACCTCCGCCGATGGCGGCATGGAAACATCCTACGGCTTCCGCGAGGTGCCGACCGGTGAGAAGCAGGGCCTCGTCAACGAAGTCTTCCACAAGGTCGCCAAGCGCTACGACATCATGAACGACGTCATGTCCATGGGCATGCATCGCGCCTGGAAGGATGCGATGATCGCGGCGCTCAACCCGCGTAAGGAGCCGGGCTACAAGGTGCTCGACGTGGCCGGCGGCACTGGCGACATCGCCTTCCGCATCATCGAAGCCTCGAACCGCCAGGCACATGCGACCGTGCTCGACATCAACGGCTCGATGCTTGGCGTCGGCGCCGAGCGGGCGGAAAAGAAGAAGCTTTCGGACAATCTGACTTTCGTTGAGGCCAATGCCGAGGACCTTCCTTTCGAGGCAAACAGCTTCGATGCTTATACGATCGCCTTCGGCATCCGCAACGTACCGCGGATCGAGGTGGCGCTCTCGGAAGCCTATCGCGTCTTAAAACGCGGCGGCCGTCTGTTGGTGCTCGAATTTTCGGAAGTGGAACTGCCACTTCTCGACAAGGTCTATGATGCCTGGTCGTTCAATGCCATTCCGAAGTTCGGCAAGGCGATCACCGGTGATGCCGAACCTTACCAGTATCTCGTGGAATCGATCCGCAAGTTTCCGAACCAGGAAAATTTCGCGGCGATGATCCGCACGGCCGGCTTCTCGCGCGTGACCTATACCAATTATACCGGCGGCATCGCAGCGCTGCATTCCGGCTGGAAGCTCTGATCCGCATGAGTGCTTTCGGGGCATATTTCAGGCTCGTAAGGGTCGGCTGGATTCTGGTGCGTGAAGGCGTCATTTCGGCGCTGCCTTCGGAAGGCCTGCCGCCATCCGTCAGCCTGGCAAAATCCTTTGTCGGCATGTTTGCGCGTAATCGCAGTAAACTTCAGAAGCGCAGCGACCGGCTGGCGCAGGCCGTCGAGCGGCTCGGGCCATCCTATGTGAAGATCGGCCAGTTCCTTGCGACGCGCCCTGACGTCGTCGGCGTCGAGTTCGCCGACGATCTGTCACAGCTTCAGGACCGGATGGCCTTTTTCCCGGCAGCAGCCGCCAAGGCCAATATCGAAGGCTCGCTCGGGCGATCGATCACTGATCTCTACGCGAGCTTCGGCGATCCGATTGCAGCGGCCTCCATTGCGCAGGTGCATCCCGCCGAGGTCGATACGCCGACAGGGCCCAAGAAGGTCGCCGTAAAGGTCGTGCGGCCCGGTGTCCGGGCGCGGTTTGCCCATGATATCGAGGCGATGTATCTCGTCGCCCATATGCAGGAACGCTTCATGCCGGCCAGCCGACGCCTGCGGCCGGTCGAGGTGACGAAAACGCTGGAACAGACCACCAAGGTGGAGATGGATCTGCGCCTTGAGGCGGCTGCCCTTTCTGAGATTGCCGAGAATACCGAAAAAGATCCAGGCTTCCGCGTGCCGAAGGTGGACTGGGAACGCACCGGCCGCGACGTCATCACCATGGAGTGGATCGACGGCGTCAAAATGTCCGATGTCGAAGGGCTGCGGGCTGCCGGCCACGATCTCAATGAGCTTGCGGACACGCTGATCCAGTCATTCCTGCGCCATACGCTGCGCGACGGCTTCTTCCATGCCGACATGCATCCGGGCAACCTCTTCGTCGATTCCGACGGCATGATTGTTGCCGTCGACATGGGCATTGTCGGGCGTCTCGGGAAGAAGGAGCGTCGCTTCCTTGCCGAAATCCTCTACGGCTTCATCACCCGCGACTATATCCGGGTGGCGGAAGTGCATTTTGAGGCGGGCTATGTGCCCGGTCACCACAATGTCGAGAGTTTTGCGCAGGCGATCCGGGCGATCGGCGAGCCGATCCACGGCCAGCCGGCCGAGACGATCTCGATGGGCAAGCTGCTGACGCTGCTTTTCGAGGTCACCGAACTCTTCGACATGCAGACGCGGCCCGAGCTCGTTATGCTGCAGAAGACGATGGTCGTCGTCGAAGGCGTTTCGCGCATGCTCAATCCGCGCTTCAACATGTGGAAGGCATCTGAGCCGGTCGTCGGCGACTGGATCAAGAACAATCTCGGGCCCAAGCGCATCGTCACCGATCTCAAGGATGGGCTGAAGGCGGCCGTGAAGCTCGCCGAAGCCGCGCCCGAAATCGCCGCCCAGACAGAGAAATTCCACCATCAGCTTCTGCATATGAGCGAACACGGATTGCGCTTCGACGAGCAGACGGCCGAGGCCATCGGCAAGGCGGAAGCACGTCACAACCGCTCGGCCAAAGCGGCCCTCTGGATCATTGCGCTCACGCTTCTCTATATTGCCTGGATACTGAGCTGATCGGGAAGCAACAAAAGCATGATGTGTTCGGCATTTGGGATATCCCGCCAGACGTGAGGCTCGCTTAGTCTCGCCTCCATGGAGATGAGCACATGAAGCATGAACGCCCCGGAATCGAACTGAGCGGCCAGCCCTTCAGCTTTGCCGAGATGATGAGGATCGGCTCCGGCAAGGTTGCGCTTTCGGCCTCGGAGATCGGTATGCAGCGCGTGAAGATCGCGCGTTCGATCGTCGAGGATGCCATCGAATCCGGCATGCCGGTTTATGGCGCGACCACGGGTGTGGGTGCCATGAAAGATGTCGAGTGGTCGCCCGAGGATCTCGAGGTCTTCAATCTCGGCCTGGTACGCGCCCACCACTTCGGCACCGGCACGCCTTTTTCCTGCAATGTCGTGCGCAATGCTATGGCGATGCGCGTGAACACCGCGCTGACCGGCCAAGTCGGCTGCACGCCTGATCTCATCGACGCCTATATGCGCATGCTGAAGGCAGACCTCATTCCGGTCGTGCGCCGCACCGGCTCGATCGGCTGCGCCGATATCGGCCTGATGGGTCAGATCGGCGCGGTGCTGACGGGCGTCGGCGAGGCGATCTATCGCGGCAACCGCATGCAGGCCGCAGAAGCCTTCCAGGCCGCTGGCATGGAGCCCGTCAGGATGGCGCCGCGCGACAGCCTCGCCTCGCTCAGCGTCAACGCCGTCAGCTTTGCCGCCGCCGCCGAAACGACGCGTAATGCCGCCGCCTCGATCCGTGTGCTGTTGGCAACCGGCATGATGGCCTCAGGTGCGCTTGGCGCATCGCGCGATCCCTGGAGGGCCGTGCGCCATGTCGGCACAGCGCGGGAGGCGCTGATCGGCGCCTGGCTGTGCAATGCCTCGGACGAATGGGAATGGCCGGTCGCGACCCATGTGCAAGACGCGCTCAGCCTGCGGATGATCGCCCAAGTCTTCGGTGCCGTTATCGAGAACCTGCTTTCGACGGGCCATAAGATTCTCGCCGCCACCGGCCGCTCCGACGACAATCCCGTCGTCGTTGAGGGACGAGTGATGACATCCGGCGGCTCGCTGCCGCTCGACGTGACCATCCTGCTGGAATCGGCGGCACTCTGCATGGCGCATGCAGCGCGCAACGCTTTCAACCGCTGTGTCCTGCTCGGCAATGGCCAGCGGCGCGGCCTGCCGGTCAATCTCGTGCCTCCCGGCCGTATCGCTACCGGCTTCGGACCAATCATCAAGCTTGCAGGCGAAATCTTCTCGCGCGTACTCTCCATGTCGAACCCGGTTTCGGCGCAATCGCTCGTCGTTGCGGCCGGCCTTGAGGACGAGGCAGCCTTCCTGCCGCTCGTCATCGAACGTTTCGACCGGCAGATGCGGGCGCTGAAGCGTCTCGCCGCATTGGAGGCCCTGCTTTCGGCGCAAGCGATCGATATTATCGGCGATACGCCGAAGGGCGTTGCCGGCATGCTCTATGAGGTCGTGCGCAAACATGCGGCCTTCTATACGGTCGACCGGCCGCTTTCGGCCGAGGTCGAGGCAATCGAAGAGGAACTCGGCTCGGATGCATTCCTCTCCAAGCTGATCGAGCAGGTACCGATTGCCTCCTTCGACGATTTCTTTGCACTTGGGTCGCTCGAGCGCATTGAGGAACGGCTGACGCGGGAACCGGCCATCATCTGAATTTCGACCTATCGAGGGAGACGCGGCATGGATTTCGATCTCGTTCTGCAGGGCACGGTGGTGCTGCCGGAGCGCATTGTCGAAGGCGGCTATGTCGCCGTTTACGACGGAAAGATCGCGGAAGTCGGTATCGGCGTGCCGCCTGCGGCTAAAGAACGGCACCTGCTCGGCAAGGCACTGATCCTGCCAGGCGCTATCGATGCGCAGGTCCACTCGCTCTCCCAGAAAGACCAGGAGGATTTCATCTGGTCGACGCGCTCGGCCGCTGCCGGTGGCGTCACCACCATCGTTGATATGCCTTATGATGAGGGCAATCTCGTCTGCTCAGCCGCTGCGGTGAAGAAGAAGGTCGATCATGCCGGCCCGCAGGCGCGGGTTGATTTCGCGCTTTACGGTACCGTCGATCCCGAGGAAGGTGCTACCCGCATCGCCGAGATGGTGGAGGCAGGTGTTGCCGCCTTCAAATTCTCGACCTTCGGTACCGATCCCAAACGTTTCCCGCGCATTCCGCCCGCCCTGCTCGACGTCTGCTTTGCGGCCATCGCCCCGACCGGGCTGACGGCCGGCGTGCACAACGAGGATGACGAGGCGGTCCGCACCTATATGGAGCAGGTGAAGGCAAGCGGCATTACCGACTGGCGCGCCCATGGCCTGTCGCGCCCGCCGATCACCGAGCTGCTTGCCATGCACACGATCTTCGAGACCGGCGCCAATACCGGCTGCCCGTCCCATGTCGTGCATTGCTCGCTCGGACGCGGTTACGACATCGCGCGGGCCTATCGCCGCGACGGCTTTGCGGCGACGGTGGAATGCTGCATTCACTACCTGACGCTCGATGAAGAAAACGATGTGAAGCGGCTCGGCGGCAAGGCGAAGATCAACCCGCCGGTGCGCCCGCGCGCCGAAGTCGAGACGCTCTGGCGCAAGATCACCGAAGGCAATGTCTGGCTGGTTTCGACCGATCACGTGAGCTGGTCGGAAAACCGCAAGACCAATCCCGACATGCTGGCGAATGCATCAGGTGTTCCGGGTCTGGAAGTCATGGTGCCGCTTTTCGTCAAGGGCGCGCTGGAACGTGGCGTCCCCCTGACCTGGGCAGCGAAGCTTATGGCCGAAAATCCGGCGAAGCACTTCCGTCTCGACCATATCAAGGGCGCGCTGACGCCGGGCAAGGATGCCGACATCGCCGTGCTGGAGCCGAAGGAGATGGTCTATGACGCGTCGGCCAGCGGCAACAATGTCGTCGGCTGGAGCCCTTATAACGGCATCCGCCTGCCGTGGACGGTTTCTGCCGCCTGGCTGCGCGGCGAAAAGATCACCGAGGGGTCCAAGGTTCTGGCCGAGCCCGGCGCCGGCCGCTTCGTGCGCCCGCTTCCACGACAGGTGCTGGCATGAGCCGCAACCTGCCTGTCAATCCCGGCCGAATCTCCGCCGATATCGAAGCCCTTTCCGCCATCACCGAGCCGGGGCATCCCTGGACACGACGGGCTTTTTCGCCGCTTTTCCTCGAAGGCCGCGCCTATCTTGAGGCACGCATGCGGGCGATCGGTCTCGATACCCGCATCGACGCGTCAGGTAATCTGATCGGCCGGCGTGAAGGCGCAAAGCCGGGCTCGGGCATCATCATGCTCGGCTCGCATTCCGATACTGTACCCGACGGTGGTCGCTTCGATGGTATTGCCGGTGTTGCCGCGGCACTCGAAGTTGCGCGGGCGCTGCGCGAACAGGAGATCCATCTCGACCATGATCTAGAGATCGTCGATTTCCTGGCCGAAGAGGTCAGCATTTTCGGCGTTTCCTGCATCGGCAGCCGCGGCATGACCGGGCAATTGCCGCAGGCATGGCTCTCTCGCACGGTCGAAGGTCGCGATCTTGCCGAAGCGATTGCCGAGGTCGGCGGGTCACCGGGTGTGCTCACGCATGAGAACAAACCCGACATTGTCGGCTTCCTGGAGTTGCACATCGAACAAGGCCCCGTCCTTGAAAATGAGCGCAAGGATATCGGCATCGTCACGGCGATATCAGGCATCACCCGTATCGAAATCACCGTCGAGGGTCGCGCCGATCATGCCGGCACGACGCCGATGGATACGCGCGCCGATGCGCTGGTTGCCGCTTCGCAGATCGTGCTCGATATCCGCAATGCCGCAAGCGAGCTTGCCAAGACGCCCGGCCATTTTGCAGCGACCGTCGGCGAATTCCGCATCGAGCCGAATGCCGCCAATGTCGTGCCGTCGCGTGTCGTGCTGCTGATCGATGGGCGGGCCGAAATCCGCGCCGACATGGAAGCCTTTTGCCGCTGGCTGGACGGCCATACGGAAAAGCTCGCTCTGGCCTTTGGCGTGACGATCGCGCCCCCGAACCGCATCTCCGACAATTTCCCGACACCGAGCGACAAGGGCCTGCTCTCGATTTTGGAACAGGCCTGCGAGACTGTCGGCGCCAAACACCGCTTCATGGCCTCGGGTGCGGGCCACGATACGGCCTGGATCGCCCGCGTGGCGCCGGCTGCGATGATCTTCGTGCCTTGCCGGGAAGGCCGCAGCCACTCCCCGGATGAATGGGCTGAAAATGACGACATAACGCTCGGGGCCGCCGTGCTTTTCGAGGCGGTGCGCGAGATGGACAGGACACTTACGACGGAGAAGGATAATGGGACGCATACTGGTTGAGAAGGACGTGGAAGCTGCCGTCAAGGGCGGTTCCGTCTATGCCGCCGGCGGCGGTGGCTGGGCCGATCATGGCCGCATGCTCGGTTATGCCGCCGTCAATGTCGGCAAGCCTGAACTCGTCTCCATTGAGGAACTCGGCGACAACGACTGGATCGCAACGGCCGCGGCTATCGGCGCACCGGCCTCGACCACACCCTGGGAAATGCAGGGCATCGACTATGTGAAAGCCGTGCAGCTACTGCAGGAGGCGCTCGGCGAAAAGCTCTCCGGTCTCATCATCGGCCAAAACGGCAAATCCTCGACGCTGAACGGCTGGTTGCCTTCAGCCATCCTCGGCACCAAGGTCGTGGATGCGGTCGGCGATATTCGCGCCCATCCGACCGGCGACATGGGATCGATCGGCATGGCAGGTTCGCCGGAACAGATGATCCAGACGGCCGTCGGCGGCAATCGGGCTGAAAACCGCTATATCGAGTTGGTTGTCAGGGGCGCGACGGCGAAGATTTCGCCGGTGCTGCGGGCGGCGGCCGACCAGTCCGGCGGCTTCATTGCCAGCTGCCGCAATCCGCTGCGTGCCTCCTATGTGCGCAAGAATGCTGCACTCGGCGGCATCTCGATGGCGCTGAAGCTTGGTGAGGCGATCATCGATGCGGAAAAGAAAAGCGGATCGGCGGTCATCGATGCGATCTGCAAGACGACGGGCGGCCATATCCTGGCCGAGGGTACAATCACCAAGAAGGATGTCGTCTACACCAAGGAAGCCTTCGATATCGGCACGATCACGATCGGCGCCGGCGACAAGGCCGTGACCCTGCATGTGATGAACGAATATATGGCTGTCGACGATGCCGACGGCAGGCGCGTCGCAACCTTCCCGGCCGTCATCACCACGCTTTCCGAGGAGGGCGAGCCGCTTTCCGTCGGCCAACTCAAGGGTGGCATGCACGTATTTATCCTGCACGTGCCGAAGGATATCATTCCGCTGTCGGCCAGCGTGCTCGATCCGACCGTCTATCCGCCTGTCGAAAAGGCGATGGGCATCGAGATAGCACGCTATGCACTGGAGACGAGGGCCTGAACCATGGCGCGCGATCCCGGCCTGGAAGAACTGATGCGCGAGGAACTCGGCGACCGACCGGGGCTGAGCGAAAAATCCATGTTCGGCGGCTGGGCCTTCATGCTCAACGGCAACCTGCTCTGCTGCGCGCGCCAGGATGGCATGTTGCTGCGTCTCGGCAAGGGCAATGACGGCTGGGCACTGGCTCTGCCGGGCGTGATCCAGATGCTATCAGGCGAGCGGATCATGCATGGATGGGTGCGGGCCAATGCCGATGTCTACGGCGACGATGTCATCAGGCGGCGTCTCATCGATGCGGCGCTTGCCTATGTGGAACCGATGCCCGCCAAGTGAATGAACCGGTGCCATTCCCTCTTCTCCCCAGCGGGGAGAAGATGTCCGAAGGACAGATGAGGGGGTGAGCGACGTAGAAGCGAACGGCCGAACGAAGGTGAGGTCGAGGTGGGCTTGAAGCCCCCTCATCCGACCCTTCGGGCCACCTCTCCCCGCTGGGAGAAGGGAAGTAGAAAACCGACGAGGAACCCAAGATGCCGAAGGCCAATCCACGCCATCCGAAATTTCCGATCCCTGGCGGGCCGGAGCTGCGCGCCAAGGGCTGGCGGCAGGAAGCGCTGCTGCGGCTTCTGGAAAACGTGCTCTCCGTCGGCGAAGATCCTGACAATCTCGTCGTCTATGCCGCCCTCGGCAAGGCAGCGCGTAACTGGCCGGCGCATCGCGGCATCGTCAAGGCGCTGACCGAGATGGACGAGGACCAGACGCTGCTCATCCAGTCCGGCAAGCCGATCGGCCTCGTGAAGACCCATGCCAGGGCACCGCTCGTCATCATGGCGAATTGCAACATTGTCGGCCAATGGGCGAAGGCGGAGATCTTCTACGAGCTGCAGCGCAAGGACCTGATCTGCTGGGGCGGACTGACGGCAGGCGCTTGGCAATATATCGGCAGCCAAGGCGTCATCCAGGGCACCTATGAGATCTTCATGCGCATCGCCGAGCGCCGTTTCGGCGGCGACCTTCATGGCCGTTTCGTGCTGACAGCCGGGCTTGGTGGCATGGGTGGCGCGCAGCCGCTTGCCGGGCGCATGGCGGGGGCCGCGATCCTCTGCGTCGATATCGATCCGGAACGCGCCCGCAAGCGCCAGCAGATCGGTTACCTGCAGGAGATTGCGCCCGATCTCGACAGCGCGCTTGCGATGATCAATGCCGCGGTCAGGGATAAGCGGGCGCTCTCCGTCGGTCTCGTCGGCAATGCAGCAGAAATCTATCCGGAAATTGCCCGGCGCGGCATCGTGCCCGATGTCGTCACCGACCAGACGTCGGCACATGATCTCGTCTATGGCTATGTGCCGAAGGGCATGAGTATCGATCAGGTGAAGGGCTTACGCGATGATGGCCAGGGCCAGCTGATGGCTGCGAGCCGCGCCTCGATCGTCGAGCATGTCACCGCCATGCTGGAATTCCAGAAGCGCGGCTCGGAGGTCTTCGACAACGGCAATCTCATCCGCACCCAGGCCCGCGAAGGCGGCGTAGCCAATGCTTTCGACATTCCGATCTTCACCGAAGCCTATCTGCGTCCCCTCTTTGCCCGCGCTATTGGCCCGTTCCGGTGGATGGCGCTCTCCGGCGAGGAAAGCGATATCGCCCGCATCGACGATCTGCTCCTGGAGATGTTCCCCGACAACAAGATCATCACCAACTGGATCCGGCTGGCGCGCGAGCATATTCCCTTCGAGGGGCTGCCGGCGCGCATCGCTTGGCTGGGTCATGGCGAGCGCACGGCGCTGGCGCGCCGCGTTAATGAGCTAGTCGCCAATGGCGAGCTCAAGGGTCCCATCGCCTTCTCCCGCGACCATCTCGACGCCGGCGCGATGGCGCATCCGAATATCATGACCGAGCGGATGAAGGATGGCTCGGATGCCATTGCCGACTGGCCGCTCATCGACGCGATGATGCTCTGCTCCTCGATGGCCGATCTCGTCGTCGTCCATTCGGGCGGCGGCGGTTATGCCGGCTACATGACGAGCTGCGGCGTGACTGTCGTTGCCGACGGCTCCGACGCTGCCGACGAGCGCCTCGACCATGCGCTGACCAACGATACGGCGCTCGGCGTCATGCGTTATGCCGATGCTGGTTACGATGAAGCGTTGGACGAAGTGGCGAAGAAGGACGTGCCCTATATCCGGCTTGGCTGAAGGCCGTCGTCACAGATGCCGCGTTTCGGCCGGCGCGGCGTCATAGCGATCGTGCATGCCATCAAAATAGGCGATTGGGGCCGCGGCAAGCTCTTCGGCGCTGGCATCGTCGAGGCAACTGACGGCGATGGCGATGAAGGGGCCGATCGTCTCATTGTCGTTGCGGGCAAAGGAAGCCACGCCGCAATTCTCGCAGAAAAGGTGATGGATCGAGCCGGAGCCGAAAAGATATTCACGCAACCCATCCCTGCCCGAGACCAGCCGGAAGTCAGCGGGCTGAACGATTGCCAGCCAGCTGCGTTTCTTGCGGCAAACAGAGCAATTGCACTTGAAAGTGCCAGCCGAAAGGTCGAGCCCGGCCTCATAGGCGACGGCGCCGCAATGGCAGCTTCCATGATAGATCTTCTTCACAATGCTCCTCCGACTCTTATTTAACCCATAAGTTAAATTAATCGTCACAGGCCGGAAGTCAAGACGGGCGTCGAGCGAGCCGGCGCGCGGCGAGTGCTGACAGGAGAGCGAATGCCATCATGACCAGCGTGAAGATCACGATCGCCGCCCATCCCTCCATCGCCCAGAACCAGCCGCCAGCCGAGCCCATAACGCTGGAGCCGACGTAATAGGCAAGCATGTAAAGCGAGGAGGCGTGGCCCTTGGTGCCGGCGGCGAGTTTACCGACCAGACCACTTGCTACCGAATGGCTCATGAAGAAACCGCTGGTCAGCACGACGATGCCGAGGATGATGAGCGGCAGGGAGGCCGACAGCGTCAGAGCGCAGCCTGCGGCAGTGATGACGATACCGGCCAGGAGCACGGTAAAATGGCCGAGCCGATCGCCCAGAATGCCACCGACGGAGGAGGCGCCGATACCGAACAAGTACACGGTGAAGATCAGGCCGAGTTCGGTCTGGTTCAGCTCATAGGGCGGCGCGACGAGGCGGAAGCCGGCGTAATTGTAGATTGTCACGAAGGATCCCATCGCGAAGAAGGCAATGGCGAAGATGAAGGGTAGCGCCGGATTACTGAGATGCCTCATCCATGCCTTCAAGTGGAACTGAGGGTCAAAGCCGGCGCGGCGCACGAAATTGCGTGAGGGCGGCAGCAGCGCGATAAAGCCGATCGCGGCGGCAAGGCCGATGGCGCCGATCAGGAACAGAGCCGGCCGCCAGGAGAGATATTCGGCGAAAATGCCCGTCAGCACCCGCCCCGACATGCCGCCGAAGGCTGTGCCGCCGACATAGAGGCCCATGGTAGCGCCAAGGCCGCGCGGGTCGATTTCCTCCGCAAGATAGGCCATGGCAACGGCTGGAACACCGCCGAGCACGAAGCCCTGCAGCGCGCGGATGACCAGCATCAGATGCCAGTTCGGCGCAAAGGCAGTGGCGATCGTCAGTAGGGCAGCGCCGACCAAAGAGATCGACATGAGGCTGCGTCGGCCAAGCCCTTCAGATACGGCGGCGGCGCAGACGATGGCAATCGCCAAGAAGCCAGTGGAGAGCGACAGAGCCAGCGAACTTTCGGCCGGGCTGACGGCAAATTCCTGCGCGAAGATCGGCAATAGCGGCTGCACGCAATAGAGCAGCGAGAAGGTTGCAAAGCCTGAGAGGAAGAGCGCCAGGCTGGCGCGGCGATAGGCGCCGGTGCCGCGTGTCAGATATTCCTTGGGCTGTTTCCTGTCGACCGTTTTCAGGTCGGCAACGTCTTGGATTGCAGTGTCGGACATTCTCAGTTCCTTCCTGCCCTCCGATCTAGTCAGAACGCCTCCATTTGTCCAATATATGAAACTGGCAATCTTGATAGGTTTTGGAGATAGCGATGGAGTTGCGGCATCTGAGGTATTTTCTGGCAGTGGCCGAAGAGGGCAATTTCACGCGGGCGGCCGCGCGCCTCGGCATCGGCCAGCCACCGCTCAGCCAGCAGATCCGCGATCTCGAGACCGAAATCGGCGCCATGCTCTTCCATCGCGTGCCGCACGGGGCGGAGTTGACGGCGGCCGGCACGGCCTTTCTGCCGGAAGCGAAAGCGTCGCTTGCGGCAGCTGAAAAGGCGCGGCTTGCAGCACAGAGCGCCAATCGCGGCGAAACCGGCCGGCTCTCGCTCGGCTTTACCGCCTCTTCCGCTTTCAACCCCATCGTCAGCACGACGATCCGCCGCTTTCAAGCTCGATGGCCGGATGTGCAGCTCTCGCTGACGGAGATGAATACGCTCGGCCTGATGCAGAAGCTGGAGCGCGGCGAACTGGATGCGACCTTCTTCCGGCCCGGCCTCGACGATCCCGAGGGCGTCAGGCTGAAGCGCCTGCCGGATGAACCGATGGTCGTCGCCCTGCCGGCCAGCCACGCGCTGGCTAAACGGAAAACGCTGCCCCTCGCCTTGCTGGCAAAGGAGCCTTTCATCCTTTTTCCGCGGCTTGTCGGCCTCAGCCTCTACGACGACGTGGTGCGCGCCTGCCGCGATGCCGGTTTCGAGCTGACAGTGGCGCAGGAAGCGCCGCAAATCTCTTCTGTGGTCAATCTCGTTGCGGCCGATCTCGGCGTCTCGATCGTGCCCGCCTCGATTTCACAGATCAAACTTGCCGGCGTTGCCTATCGGCCAATCGAAGGGCCACCGGCCGTGGCGCGGCTGGCGCTTGCGGTGCTGCGTAGCCAGCGTTCTCCGGTGACCGAAAACCTGATGGGGCTGCTGAACTAGCAGTCCGGGTCCCAATAGGGCGGATCGCCGAAAGTCTTTTTCAGATGATCGGCGATGGCGCGAAGCTTGGCGGAGGGGTTTCGGCCTTCGGGATGGGCCATGTAGATGAATTCGGGCTCCGGCTTTGCGCCGACATCGATCTCTATCAGGCGGCCCTCGCGAACGGAGGGAGCGGCAATGAAGGCCGGCAGGAGCGCAATGCCGAGACCTTCGATTGCCGCATCGTGCAGCATGTCGCCATTGTTGATGCCGAGGCCAAGCATCGCGCGGATGACGACGGTGCCCTCCTCCGTTTGGAAGCGCCAGTCGGCGGCGCCGCGGTTGGTATAGAAGACGCCGCGATGATCGTTGAGATCGGATAATGAGGCAGGTTTGCCGTGACGTTCGACATAGTCGGGCGAGGCAACCAGCAGCCGGCGGCTGCGGGCAAGCTTCCAGGCGACCAGTCGTGAATCGGCGATGGCACCGTGGCGGATGATCGCATCATAACCATCCGAGGCCGGATCGACGCGCCTGTCATCCATATCCAGCGTCAGCGCGATCTGCGGATGCTCCTTCAAAAAAGGATAGAGGGCGGGGCCGAGATGCAGGCGGCCGAAGGTGACGGGGGCGGCGATGCGCAGAGGCCCGGACAGCGTACCACGCCGTTCGGCCATATCGGCGGCGGCCTCTTCCATTTCACGGACGATGCGCCCGGCGCGCTCCAGAAACGCGGCCCCATCTTCCGTCACTGTTAGCTTACGTGTAGTGCGGTGGACGAGCATGGCGCCCAGCGTTTTTTCGAGTTCCGCGAGCCTTTCGCTGACGACGGACTTCGAAAGCCGCAGCCGCCGCGCGGCCTCGCTGACCGATCCTGCCTCCACCACGGCGACAAAAGCCGCGATCCCCTCAATCTTCATCATTGTCTGGCTTCATCATCGTTCGGTTTTTCCGAATTCGAACTCCGTGATCAGGACACTAATCCGAACGAGAAAACAATGCCATCTTCCAGTCATCGAAACGGGGCGGCAAGGCCGCTCCAACCCAAATTGAGGAGATAAAACAATGAACCGTCTGACCAACAAAGTCGCAATCGTCACCGGCGCAAGCTCTGGTATCGGCCGCGTCACCGCCAAGCTTTTTGCTGCCGAAGGCGCCAAGGTCGTCGTTGGCGCCCGCCGCCAGGTCGAGCTTGAAAGCCTCGTTGCCGAAATCAAGGCTGCCGGCGGTGATGCCGTTGCCGGTGCCGGTGACGTCCGCTCGGAAGCCTATCACAAGGCGCTGGTCGCAGCCGCCATTGAAAACTACGGCAAGCTCGACATCGCCTTCAACAATGCCGGTACGCTTGGCGAAGCCGGCCCGAGCACTGAAGTCTCCGAAGCGGGCTTCAGCGATACGCTTGCGATCAACCTGACGGCTTCCTTCCTTGCCGCCAAGCACCAGATTGCCGAAATGATCAAGCATGGCGGCGGCTCGGTCGTCTTCACCTCGACTTTTGTCGGCTATAGCTTCGCCTTCCCCGGTGTTGCCGCCTATGCTACCAGCAAGTCCGGCCTCATCGGCCTGACGCAGGCGCTGGCTGCCGAATACGGTCCGCAGAATGTTCGCGTCAACGCCATCCTGCCGGGTGCGGTCGATACGGACATGTACCGCGAAATGAACGATACATCGGACAAGCAGGCCTTCATCACCAACCTTCATGCGCTGAAGCGTGTTGCAGCACCGGAAGAGCTGGCTCGTTCCGTGCTCTATCTAGCCTCCGACGATGCAAGCTTCGTCACCGGCACGGCGACATTGGTCGACGGCGGCGCCTCGATCACCCGCACCTGATGGCTACGGCGCTATTGTCCGTTACAGGTTGATGATGCTTCCTGAAACGAACAGATTATCGCGCCGGCCTTCCTCCTGCATTCTCTCAGCATCAAAAGCGTCAAACGCCAAAACGACCCTCCGAAGGAATACGACAATGACTCGCCTCGCAAACAAGACAGCCCTGATTACCGGCGGCACCAGCGGCATCGGCCTTGAAACCGCCCGCCAGTTCATCGCCGAAGGCGCACGTGTGGCTATTACCGGCAGCAGTGCAAAGAGCGTGGAAGCCGCTCGCGCCGAACTCGGCGACAAGGTTCTCGTCATCCAGGCCGATGCCGGCAATGTCGCCGGTCAGGCCGCCGTCGCCGAAACGGTGAAGAACGCCTTCGGCACGCTCGACATCCTCTTCGTCAATGCCGGCATCGCCGAATTCGGCCCTGTCGAGGGCTGGAGCGAAGCCGCTTTCGACAAGTCTTTCGCGATCAATGTCAAAGGCCCCTACTTCCTGATCCAGGCGTTGCTGCCGATCTTCTCCAAGAAGGCTTCGATCGTGCTTAATACCTCGATCAATGCGCATATCGGCATGCCGAATTCGAGCGTCTACTCGCTGACGAAGGGGGCGCTGCTGACGCTTGCCAAAACGCTTTCCGGCGAGCTGATCGGTCGCGGCATCCGTGTCAACGCCGTCAGCCCCGGCCCGATCGCCACTCCGCTCTATGGCAAGCTTGGCATGTCGGAAGCCGATTCCAAGGCGATGGCTTCCCAGATCCAGTCGCAGATCCCGGTCGGCCGCTTCGGCGATGCTAGCGAAGTCGCCAAGACCATCGTCTTCTTCGCCTCGGATGAGGCTGCCTATATCGTCGGCAGCGAACTGATCATCGACGGCGGCATGAGCAACCTCTAAGCCCCCTTGATATCAGGGTCTCAAGCAATGGCCGCGGTTTCTTTTGACCGCGGCCTTTTCGCTTACACGCCGGCGACGAGGCGGCGGATCACCGTTTCGATGCTGGTCGTGCCCTCCAGCGATTTCTCACGCCCGGCCTCAAAGTCGATCCAGCCTTCGTTGAAGCCGTCGAGCATGCGCATGCGAGGCTCGGGGTTCTTCATGCCTTGGGCACGGAACAGCTCTTCCCAGTTTTCCTGCGGCACGACTTCCGCCGTCACCGGCTTGCCGAGCGCCTTGGCGAAGGCGGCGGCAATCATGGCCGGGCTGACACGCTCCTGCGCTTCCAATTCCGCCACGCGCGCACCCTGCCAGTTCTCGCGCAGCATCTTCGCACCGAGCACGCCGATATCATCCACGGCAATCATCGGCACGGCACGGTCTAGCGGCTGAAGGAAGCTCGGGATGACGCCGGTTTCGCGTGCGGGCGCTACATCCCAGGCGGCGTTTTCCATGAACCAGGCGGCGCGCAGGAAAGCGACCGGGATGGAGAGTGTCGAAAGCTCCTTCTCGACGATGCCGAGCTGGCTCAACAGGTTCGGCTGCGTGGCCTGTGCGCCGACCGTCGACAGGCAGACGAGCTTTCCGGGCCTTGCAGCCTCAAGCGCGGTCTTCAGCGTTGCCAGCATTCCTTTCACCTCCGGGAAGCCCGGAGCGGGATCGAAAAGCGGCGGAATGACGAGGAAGACACCTTCCGCGCCTCTGAACGCTGATGTCAGCGATACAGCGTCGTTCATGTCGGCGACGGCGATCTCGCAGCCCCGCTCCTTCCAGCCGGCGGCCTTTTCGGGATTTCGGACGATAGCGCGGACCTCGGCGCCATCCTTCAACAAGTGATAGGCAACGGCGGCACCGACCTGGCCTGTCATTCCGGTTACAGCAAACATGGGGCAACTCCTTTATTTGGGTTGGCCCACTATGCTGCCCCACTATCTTTGACTGAAGTGCGCTTACGTCATATGATTGATGACACGAAGGCAGCAATTTGGACTCGTTTTGCCAAGCCCGTCTCCGCCATGTCGCAGGCAGACTCTTGTTTCCGCCCGCGATAGGGCATATCGGCTAGGCGATATCTCTTCGCGACCGCTCCGCATCCCTTTCCTGCCGGAGCCCAGTCTCATCTCTTCGGAGTTTCACATGCTGATCGGCATCCTCTGCGGTCTGGCCACCTGTGCGCTATGGGGGCTAAGCTTTGTCGCCCCGCGCGTCGTGGCACCCTATACGGCGATCGACCTGACAGTGGCACGCTACGGGCTTTTTGCCGTCGTCAGTCTGATCCTGATGATCAATCCGCGCTTTCGCCCGGTGGGTTTGCGGCGGTCGCTTGTTCTGACCGGCATTGCGCTCGGCAGCATCGGGTATGTCGGTTATTTCATGAGTATTTCCTATGCCGTGCGCTACGCAGGCACCGCCATTCCACCGCTCGTCATCGGCACGATGCCTGTACTGCTTGCCATCATCGCCAATCTCAAGGACCGGTCCATCGACTGGAGAACACTGGCACTACCGCTGATCCTGATAGCTGCCGGCATCGGCTGGGTGAATGTCTCGATCTTCGCCACGACATCCGCCAGCGATCAACCGGAAATCCTGCTCGGCATCGTCGCTGCGCTGATCGGACTGGCGCTCTGGGTCGCCTATGGCATGATGAGCGCTGCGGTCATGCAGTCGCAGGATGCGCCAAGCGCCATACACTGGACTGCCCTGCAGGGGATCGGCGCCGGCATCGGCGCACTCGTTCTCCTGCCCTTCACCTCGCTCGGGGAGACTGTCAGCTTCACCGGCACGCAGACCTTTCACTTCGTGCTTTGGGCGACAATCATGGGCATTGCCGGCTCGTGGCTTGCCACGCTGTGCTGGATGATTGCCTCGCGCCTTCTGCCGCTTGCGCTTGCCGCCCAGCTGATCGTCGCAGAAACCGTCTTTGGCCTTTTCTACGGCTTTTTGTTCGAACAGCGCATGCCGACCGTGCCCGAAGCCGGTGGTGCGATCCTCCAGCTGATCGGCGTCGGCATGGCGATTGCGATCTTCACGCCGAAGCGGGTCAAACAAGCCTGAGTGCCGCGATTGCATGTTTTCTGCCAAAGGCTTAGGGTTTTGCCCAGTCAAAGAAGCGGCGGGAAAAAACCATGGCTCTCAGCGGCAAACGCATCCTCCTCATCATCTCGGGCGGCATCGCCGCCTACAAGAGCCTCGATCTTATCCGACGCCTGCGGGAACGCGGCGCTTCCGTGCGGCCGATCATGACGAAGGGTTCGCAGGAATTCGTGACCTCGCTTGCCGTCGGCGCGCTCGCGGCCGACCATGTCTTCACCGATCTCTTTTCGCGGCAGGACGAGCAGGATGTCGGCCATATCCGGCTCGCGCGCGACTGCGATCTGGTGCTGATCGCGCCTGCAACCGCCGATCTCATGGCGAAGATGGCGCATGGGCTTGCCGATGACCTCGCTTCCACGGTGCTGCTCGCCACCGACCGGCCGGTGCTTGCCGCCCCTGCCATGAACCCGAAAATGTGGGCGCATCCGGCGACGAAACGCAATATCGAGACATTGCGGCGCGACGGCATCCGCTTCATCGGTCCTGTCGCCGGCGAGATGGCGGAAAGCCGGGAGACCGGTACGGGCCGTATGGCTGAACCGCTGGAAATCGTCGCGGCAGCCGACGCCCTGCTCGATGATGGTCCGAAACCGCTTGCCGGCAAAAAGGCGATCGTCACCTCAGGTCCGACGCATGAGCCGATCGATCCGGTGCGCTATATCGCCAACCGCTCTTCCGGCCGCCAGGGCCATGCCATTGCCGCAGCGCTGGCGCGGCTCGGCGCGGATGTGACGCTGGTGTCCGGCCCGGTAACCATTCCTGATCCTACCGGCGTCAGGATGGTGCATGTCGAGCGAGCCGAAGAGATGCGCGATGCCGTGCTCGCTGCCCTTCCCGCCGATGTCGCGGTCATGGTGGCTGCGGTCGCCGACTGGCGGGTGGCTTCGGCCGCCGACCAGAAGCTCAAGAAACATCCGGGCGAATCCATTCCGACGCTGGCGCTAACGGAGAACCCGGATATTCTCAAGACCGTCGGCCATCACACGACGCGTCCTAAACTGGTGATCGGCTTTGCGGCAGAGACACAGGATGTCGAGGCCAATGCCAAGCTGAAGCTGGAGCGCAAGGGTGCTGACGTGATCGTCGCCAATGACGTATCGCCTTCAACCGGCATCATGGGGGGCACGCGCAACAGCGTAAAACTCATCAGCCGCGACGGCATCGAGCAGTGGCCCGATCTTTCCAAGGACGAGGTGGCGGATTGGCTGGCGGCGCTCATCGCCGAACGACTTAAGCAGGAATAGAGACAGGCTCTGGCCTTGCGGACGCGCGCTTTTCAGGCTGGAAAGACGTGATCTCAAGACCATCGGCGCTGACGATCACAGCGCTCCCATCGGGTATTTCCCGCCAGGCATCACCATCATCGTTCAGCGGCTCGGACACGAGGCAGTAGCCCTTGGCAAGCGGCGAGGCATAGAGTGTCGGCGCCTTGTGGTCGGTGGCATAGCGGACCGCGTAAAGAGACTTGCCGTCCGAAAAGGCCGCGGTGAAGCGCAGCAGCACGGAGCCCAGAATATTTTCCGCCAGGCCTTCGACGAAGGCGATGGTCTGGGCCACTGCAGCGATCGGCGCATCCCGGAGGCCGAACTGCAGCGCGAGCAGGAACAGAAGCTCGGAATCCGTCGTGCCACTGCGGGCATTGAAGAGTTCGTCATCCAGCATGGTCTCCATCGGCCGACGAAGACGCTCGAAGCCGGAGATCTGGCCGTTATGCATGAAGGACCAGGTTTCGTGCGTGAAGGGATGGCAATTGTCGCGCCGCGTGCCGCCGCCGGTCGCTGCCCTAACATGGGCGAGGAACAGCGGCGAACGGATCTGCCGCGCCAGGCTCTTCAGATTACAGTCGGACCATGCCGGCAGGATATCGCGGTAGCGGCCCGGCTCAGGCCGGTCACCATACCAGGCGATGCCGAAACCATCGCCATTCGTCGCCGTCTTCGCACGGGTGGCGCAATGTGATTGCTCGATCAGGGAATGGGCGGGCGAAGATACCAGCTCCTCCAGATAGAGGGGTTCTCCGCGATAGGCTGCCCAGCGACACATGCTCTTGCTCCGGCCCGCCGCCTGCTGCGGCAGGAATGCTGAAAACGTCTTGGATTGTCTGACGCTATGGCTAATAACGGCTTAACAGCTACCCGATTTGCAAGGCGAAGATGACGAATTCTTGACGCCGCCCAGGATCACTTTCAGCAAAAGCAATATGGATTTGCGTGATCGCAATGGCGGAAAGTCCGATAATTGAAAGACATAACCGGACACCGGCTAAATTTAAGGCGTGCGATTTTTTCTTGCATCTACGGGGAATCGGCCTAACTTTAGATCATTATCAACGTAACGAAAGGAAGGTGATCCAATGTCTAATGAGTTTTCGGACCTCGTAATGGGCATGGAAGTGGTGATGAAGGCGAGGCAGCCCTCGCACTAAAACCCCACCTTCCTAGGATCGCATAAGACGGTCCGGGCCAGTTACAGGCCAAACCTCATGGAAAGGGTCGCGAAAGCGGCCCTTTTTTATTGCTTTCTTTGCCCCGTTGACGCTCGAGCGGAATAGCATTATTCATAAAGTCATNNATGACTTTATGAATAATGCTCATGCAACCTCTCAACAAGACCAATCTTGCCGACACGGCCACCGAAGCGATCCGCAGCGAGATACTCGCCAAGCGCTGGGCTGTCGGCGAGAAACTGCCGAATGAGGCCTCGCTTTCGGCCATGCTTTCGGTCAGTCGCGGCACAGTGCGTGAGGCCGTGCGCGTTCTCGTCTCGCAGGGCCTTTTGGAAACGCGGCAGGGCTCCGGCACCTATGTGCTTTCGACCACCGATAGCAGCCGACCGCTCACCATGGCGCGGCGCGCCAGCCTGCGCGACCAGTTCGAGGCGCGCTGCGCGCTCGATGTCGAAGGCGCGCGGCTCGTCGCCCTCCGCAAGACACCCGGCATCATCGCCGGGCTTCGCGCATTGCTTGCCGAACGTGGCAATTATGAAGGCGGCGATCCGGCAGGCTTCATCGAACGCGACCTTGCCTTCCACAAGGCCGTCATCGCCGCCTCCAACAACCGGGCGATGATCGAGATCTACGATTTCTTCTCCACCTCGATCGCGGAGACGATTGCCGCCACGCTCGACAAGGCGATTCCCGAGCCTGACATGCAGGCGCACCAGTCGATCGTCGACGCCATCGAAACCGGCAGCCCCGACAAGGCCGATGCAGCCGTGCGCGACTTCATGGCACCCATCCTTTTCGCGCTCGACCGGATGCTTCTTTCATGACGATGCCCATAAAGAATGCCACATCCTCGTTCGATACCGTCGACGAGACGATGATCGATGCCGAAGTCGACAGCGTGCCCGTACCACTGCCGCCGCAGAAGCAGAGCCCGACGGCCCGCTTCCTGCTCGGTGCCAGCCTCGTGCTGATCGCCTTCAATCTGCGGCCCGTGTTTTCCAGTGCTTCCGCCCTGCTGCCGGAAATTCGTACCGAACTCGGCCTGTCGCCGCTCGGTGCCAGTCTGCTGACGACCCTGCCCGTCGTTTGCCTTGGCGCCTTCTCTCCGCTGGCGCCGCGGCTTGCCCAGCGCATCGGCTCGGAGCGGACACTGTTCGGTGTGCTCATGCTGTTGACGCTCGGTACGGCGCTACGCGGTCTTTCCTCCGTCCCTCTGCTCTTTTTCGGCACTGCGCTTGCCGGTGCTGCGATCGCAGTCGGCAACGTGCTGCTGCCCGGGCTGGTGAAACGCGACTTCGCCGCGAATGCGGCTCTGATGACCGGCTTCTATACGATGGCGCTCTGCGCGGGCGCTGCCAGTGCCGCCGGCCTGACACTACCGATCGAACATGCGCTCGGCGACTCGCTGGAAGGCGCGCTCACCATCTGGGCACTGCCTGCCCTCGTCGTCGGGCTGATCTGGCTGCCGCAGGTCTTTACGAGCAGTCGACAGGCGCGGCGCAGCGGTTTCCGTGTCGAAGGTCTGTGGCGGGACAAGCTCGCCTGGCAGGTCACGCTTTTCATGGGCCTGCAATCGGCGCTTGCCTATTGTGTCTTCGGCTGGCTGGTGCCGATCCTGCGTGAACGCGGTCTTGACGGCGTCGTGGCCGGCGGCATCGTCTCGGTCTCCGTCATGGTACAGGCCGCCGCCTGTCTCGTCGTGCCGCATATCGCAGTACGCGGCAAGGATCAGCGCCTCATCAACGTGACGCTCTGCACCTTCGCCGTCGTCGCTCTTCTCGGCCTGCTCTTTGCGCCGCTTTCCACCGTCTGGGTCTGGGCCGTGCTGCAGGGTATCGGTCAGGGCGGGCTGATCGCCGCGGCGATGACGGCCATCGTGCTGCGTTCGCGCGATCCGCATGTCGCCGCTCATCTTTCCGGCATGGCGCAATGCGTGGGCTATCTGCTTGCCGCCATCGGCCCGTTCATCGTCGGTCTGATCCGCGGCTGGACGGGAAGTTTCGCCTGGTGCGCAGTGCTTTTCGTCGCGCTCGGCCTTGGTGCCGCCTTCAATGGGTGGCGGGCCGGCCGGGCGCTGCATGTGAATGCGCGGACGATCGAGAAGGGCGAATGAGCCGGGCTCACTTGCGTATCACCATCTCTTGATCTCCATCGAAGGAATGCGGCTGCTACCCTATCTCAGCCGCATTCTGGCCCACCGGAGGAAAACCCTTGCGCTTCCGATCCCTGCTTCTGTTCGCCGCGCTGACCGCTACGCTCGCACCCGTCCTCTCCTTTGCGCAGGAGGCTGGCGAACGCCCTGCCCCTGCAGCACAGGGTTCGTCCCGAGAGGGCGTCCTCAAGCTGTTGCCGGGCGATTCCGTTACCGAGCACGAGCTGACGACGGCCGATGGACGCAAGATCGCCTATACGGCCACGGCAGGCACCCTTGATCTCTTCGGTCAGGATGGCGGGCAGAACGCTGCGATCTTCTACACCGCCTATGTTGCCAAGGATGCCGGGCCGGACCGGCCGATCACCTTCGCCTTCAATGGCGGGCCTGGCGCGGCTTCCGCCTTCCTGCATCTCGGCCTTGTGGGGCCGAAGATACTCGACTTCGGGCCCGATGGCCGCGACGGCGCCAATGCGAAGCTCGTCGATAACGCGCATAGCTGGCTCGATTTCACCGATCTCGTGCTGATCGATCCAATCGGCACCGGCTGGAGCCGCACAGTAAAAGCTGACGATGCCTCGAACTACTACAATGTCGGCGCCGATGCGCAGACGATGGCGAAGACGATCGCCCTCTACGTCGCGCATAATAACCGCGGCAATTCACCGAAATATCTGCTCGGCGAAAGCTATGGCGGCTTCCGCGCCGCTAAGGTCGCCTCGGCCCTGCAGCAGAGCCAGGGCATCATCATCGCCGGCACTGTTATGCTTTCACCGCTGCTAGAAGGTCAGCTGATGTTCAATGCCGACCAGTTCGCGCTGGGTGCTGCGCTGGAATTCCCCTCATTGGCAGCCGCCGCGGCCGACCGGCGCAAAAGCTTCAGCGAATCCGGCCAGCGCGATGCCGAGAGTTTCGCGCTTGGCGAATATCTCACGACGCTTGCCGGCCCCGCACCAACGGGCGATGCGGCAACAGCCTTTTACAACAAGATCACCAGTCTTACGGGCATTCCGCAGGATGTCGTTACCCGCAATCGCGGTTTCCTCGGCGATGCTTACGCCAAGCATTCCGGCAAGCAGGCGGGCGAGGTGATGAGCCCATACGACGCTGCCTTCGCCACGCCCGACCCCTATCCGGAATCCGATTACGACCGAGGCGACGATGCGATCCTTGACGGCTTTACCCGCGCCTATGGCGGCGCCTTCGCCGACTACGCCCGCAACGAGCTGGGCTTCAAAACCGAGATGACCTATACGCTGCTCGAAAATGATGTCAGCCAGCGCTGGGAGTGGGGCAGCGGCCGCGGCGGCGGGTCACGTTTCCAGGCAAGCGCCACCGACGATATCAGGCAGATGCTCGCCTCCAACCCGTCCTTCCACCTGCTGATCGCCCATGGCTACAGCGATCTCGTGACGCCCTACGGCGTCAGCCGCTATGTGGTCGATCACTTGCCGCCGTCCCTGGCGGGAAATCGTGTGTCGCTGAAGCTCTATCGCGGCGGGCATATGTTCTACACAACCGCCGGCCAGCGCGCCGCATTCACGGCGGATGCAAAGGCCTTTTATGCCGAGCATCCCGCCGGCGCGCCGGCAGATTGAAGACGATCGAGGGTTGCCGGAGGGGCGTTCTGACCTAGTTTCTCCGGCATGGCAAACAGCAATCAGCTACCAGAAGCTCCGCCATCCGGCAGCGCTTCCCGGCAGGACGAAACCCTCTCCACACTCTCTTCCTATCTTCAGAACGGCGCACTCTTCCTCGATATCGACGGCACACTGCTCGATCTTGCGCCGACGCCGGATGAGATATTCGTGCCGCCGTCGCTTCCTGCACAGCTCGACGCGCTGTCGCAGAAGCTCGGCGGGGCACTGGCTCTGGTGACCGGGCGCGGGCTTACCTATGCAGACCGTCTCTTCACCCCCTACCAGTTTCCCATCGCCGGACTACACGGAGCCGAACGCCGCAACCCCGACGGCAGCATCTTCAAAGTGGAGCCGACAGCCGAGTTCGAGAGACTGAAGATCGAGCTTCGGGCAGAAACGGCGGGCTGGGCTGGCATCCTCATCGAGGATAAGGGCGCGGCCGTCGCCGCCCATTTCCGTCTTGCACCGGCGCGGCGGGCGGAACTGACGGAACTGATGCAGCGTTTCCTGAACCGTGCAGGGCCGGACTGGACCTTGCAGCACGGCAAGATGGTTCTCGAAATCCGGCCCGACAAAGCCAATAAGGGCGATGCATTGGAAAGCTTTCTCGCAACTCCAATTTTCCGTGGCCGCCGTCCTATCGCCATCGGCGATGACCTGACAGACGAGGCGATGTTCGGCATGGCGAACCAGCTCGGCGGATATTCCGTCCGCGTCGGCCCGCCGTCTACCGAGACCGCCGCGCGCGGCATCCTGCCTTCTGCGAAAACGGTCCGCGAAATCATCGCACATTTTGCCAGCTGATTGAATTTGCAGTTATTTCTAATGAAAGGAATTTGTCATGAGCCGCCTTGTCGTCGTCTCCAACCGTGTCCCTGTTCCGGAGAAAAACGGGGCTGCGTCCGCCGGCGGACTTGCCGTGGCGCTGGAAGCCGCCCTTGAGAAACGCGGCGGCATCTGGATGGGCTGGTCGGGAAAGATCAGCGAGGAGGGCGAGCCTGGTCCGCTTTCATTCGAGGAACGCGGCAACATCACCTATGCGCTAACCGAACTGACATCCAAGGATGTCGAAGAATATTACTTCGGCTTTGCCAACCGCATGCTCTGGCCTATCTGTCATTACCGGCTGGATCTCGCAGAATATGGGCGCACGGAGATGGCCGGCTATTTCCGTGTCAACCGCTTCTTTGCCCATCGGCTGGCGCCGCTGATCAAGCCTGATGACATCATCTGGGTCCACGATTATCACCTGATCCCGCTCGCCGCCGAACTTCGGCAGATGGGCCTTAAGAACAAGATCGGCTTCTTCCTGCATATTCCCTGGCCGCCGGCCGACGTACTCTTCGCCATGCCCGTCCATGAGGAAATCATGCGGGGGCTTGCAGCCTACGATCTCGTCGGCTTTCAGACTGATCACGATCTGGAAAACTTCGCGGGCTGCCTGCGCCGCGAGGAGATGGGAGACATGATCGGCGAAGGGCGTTTCGTCGCCGGCGAGCGCATGTTCCGCGGCGGCGCCTATCCGATCGCCATAGAGACGGCCGCCTTTGCCGGATTCGCCAGGAAGGCCGGCACGCACAGCATGGTGCTGAAGGCGCGCCATAGTATCGAAGACCGCAGCCTTATCATCGGCGTGGACAGGCTGGACTATTCCAAGGGCATTACCCAGCGCATCGACGCTTTCGAGCATTTCGTCACCAATAATCCGGCACATCAGCGCCAGGTCACCTATCTGCAAATCACACCAAAATCGCGCTCTGAAGTGCCGGAATACGAGGCAATGCAGCGCACGGTCGCAGAACAGGCCGGCCGCGTGAACGGTGCACTCGGCACGGTCGACTGGGTGCCGATCCGCTATGTCAACCGCTCTGTCAGCCGGCCGGTGCTTGCCGGCCTCTATCGGCTTGCCAAGGTCGGCCTCGTGACGCCCTTGCGCGACGGCATGAACCTCGTCGCCAAGGAATATGTTGCCGCGCAGGACCCTGATGATCCGGGCGTGCTGGTCCTCTCCCGTTTTGCCGGCGCGGCGCGCGAACTGAACGGCGCGCTGCTTGTCAATCCCTACGACATCGTCGGCACATCCAATGCGCTAGCGCGCGGCCTCAACATGCCGCTCGAGGAGCGCCGCGACCGCTGGCGGCGGATGATGAGCCATCTGCTGGAGCACGACGTCTCGCGCTGGTGCGATGACTTCCTCGGCGATCTCGCCGCCTGAACAGTTTGACGCGGACGCGTGTCGGCAGATAGCCTCGCAAGCACAACAGGAGAGGATTTCATGAAGATCAGTGCGCGCAACCGCCTGAAGGGCAAGGTCGTGGATGTGGTGAAGGGTGCGACGACCGCTCATATCCGCATCGATATCGGCAATGGCGTTATCGTCACCGCCTCCATCACCAACGAGGCGGTTGACGAACTTCGCCTCAAGGTCGGTTCAGATGCCTATGCCGTCATCAAGGCTTCCGATGTGATGGTGGGTGTCGACTGACGTTTTCGCCTTTCGCTACGACGCATCGCCCGTCTGGAAATCGCCCGGCTGCGGCGGAGCGATGGGCTTGAAAAGGGTCCGGTCCGGCTTCAAGTCGAGGAGCGGCGTGCCGTCGAGGCAATCCAAGCCGCGGACCAGCACCGTATTGCCCTCAACCGCTTCCAATTTGACGATAGATGTGCCGATCGGATTGGGGCGTACGGGCGAGCGCAGCGAAAAGGTGCCATGCGTCTTGCCGTTGCGAGCCGGGCTCTGCAGCAGCAGATCGCGGCGCGACTGATGGAGCCAGTAGAGCACTTCCAGCCGCTCATGGGCCGTGATGCCCTGCAGGGCCGGTACCCAGGGATCGAATATCTCGATCCGGCAGAGCGGCCCGTCATGACGACCCTGGCGCGGGGTTTCCATGCGTGAAGTCCAGGGCGTAACAATACGGCCGATGAAGACGAGACCGGCATCCGTCGCTGCAGGCTGGTTGTCGAGCGCCAGCTCGTTTTCGCGGATCTCATTTTCTCGCACCATCGGCTACTCTCCCTGCAAAGACGGCACTATTGCATGACGATATAGCGGTTGGAATGCAGCGCTTCGGCTCTTCAAGCCGATAACGGGTTTTCCGGCCAGTCCGCCGTCATGTCCGCTTGGATCGGCCGCTCAAGATAGGTGGAAAGGGCCACATAGCTCTTTGTACCTGTCACACCGGGAACGGCATGAACTTGCGAGAGAAAGGCTTCCAGTGCGCGAGGGCTCCCCGTACGCACCTTGAAGATCACGCTGGCGTCGCCGGCAACCGAATGCATCTCCTCCACCTCGGGAAAGCGGCAGAGCTGCATCAGCCTTTCGCTTTTGCCCCAGCCCGCAGCCTCGACATGCACGAAGGCCAGCAGCGGCTTGCCGAGTGCCGTGCCATCGAGCGCGGCGTGCGCGCCTTTCATGACGCCGGACCGGCGCAGCCGCTTGACGCGCTCATGCACGGCAGGCGGCGACAGATTGACGGCCTTGCCAAGCGTCGCATAGCTCAGCAGGGCATCCTCTGCCAGCGCGCCTAATATCTTTCGGTCGAAAAGGTCCAGCTGCTCGGGTCCTCGTCTGCTGGCTCGAATGCCATTCGTTTCTTTGGTCATTCGGAAAATCCGCCTTATCGCCGAAAAGCATTCGGCGATAATAGCGCCAAGCTTTCAAATATTCGAGGGAGAGACTTTCAAATGGAACTGGTGAAGCACAGTCCGAGCGGCGGCGTCTATGCGGCAACATCCGATTATATCCACGCGATGGAGGTCAGGAATCCCGCCCGCTTTCTGTTCGTGAGCGGCACGATGGGCCTCGACGCGGAGGGTGCGCCGGGCAGAGATCTGTCGGTCCAGCTCGACCTCATCTGGTCGAACCTGCGGGAAATCCTTGCGGATGCCGATATGGACGTCAGCAATATCGTGCGGCTAACCAGCTATCTACGGGACGCTGACTATGCCGAAGCAAACCAGAATGCGCGGCTGGCCGCACTCGGCGATCATATCGTACCGACCACCGCCATCGTCGTTCAAACGCTTCAGAAAGACTGGCTGGTGGAAATCGAAATCATCGCTGCCGCGTGAAATGCCGCCCTGTCTGAACAAGGCGGCACCATAGGATATTCAAGCAGCCTGGAGCAGCAGGCCGAGCGCTTCTTCCAGATCGATTTCTCCCAGAAAGCGACCGGTGCTTTCCGCATTTTCCTGGTGCTCGATCGCATGCGCGAAGCGAACGGCTGGCTCCTGCAGCATGCGCTGATAGAGATCGTTCAGCGCAGGAAACTGGCTGATATCGACGACCTTGTGGAAGTCGTTCCAGCGGGCGATGCCGGTGAAATAGGCATCCGCAATGCCGGGCCTGTTGCCGAGCAGCCATTTCCGGCCGGCAAGCAGACCCTCCAGCGTGCGGTGCGCCTTTTCCACCTTGGCCGTGCCGTAGGCGACGAGAACGTCTTTCTCGGCCGGTTCCAGTTCATGCTCGACAGCGTGCCAAAGCGGGCTGAAAGCATTGAAGAAGCTGGTGTTCAAATAGGCGAGCATCTGGTTCAGGCGGTCGAAATCCGCGGTACCCTGCGCAAAGCCCAATCCTTTGTCGATCGACTGCGCGCCTATGTAATTCAGGATCGCCATGCTTTCGCTGATCAGCCGGCCATCGGGCAGCAGCAGTGACGGCGTTTCGCCGACGGTGTTGATGCGCCTGTATTCGTCACCGGAGACGACTTCCGGCATCTGAACGCGGCAGAGACGGTATGGCAAGCCGGACCATTCGAGTGCAACGATCGAACCGAAGGAACAACCTTCCGGCACGCCGTAAAACAATATGAGGGACATTATCGGGTCCTTTCCATAGGAATTGTTGACCCGGCCAATATGAATTCGTGGACGATAAGGCAGTAGATGGCGATAATGCATCTTAAAGTCCACAAACATGGAAGATGAACGTGACCGCCTTCAACCTCAACGACCTCCATCTTTTCGTGCAAGCGGTGGAAAGCGGCAGCTTCACGGCGGCAGGACACCATCTCGGCATTCCGAAATCGACCATCAGCAAGCGCGTGGCGGAACTGGAGGAGAGGCTCGGCGTGCGGCTGATCCAGCGCACGTCGCGCAGCTTTGCGCTGACGGATATCGGCAGGGATTTCTTCGACCATGCGCAGGCGTCAATCATCGAAGCGGAAATGGCCGAGAGTATCGTGCGCAACCGCCTGGGAGAACCGAGCGGTATCGTCAGGCTGACCGCAGCGGTGCCGACGGCACAATTCACGCTCGCCGACCATCTGGCCGAACTGACAGCACGCTATCCAAAGCTGAAGATATCACTGCATGTGACGGATCGCTTCGTCGATATCGTTCAGGAAGGCTTCGACATTGCGCTGCGCAGCCACCGCTTTCCACTCGGGGATTCGACGCTCGTGCAGCGCAGGATCGCGGCTCACCCGTTCCTGCTCGTCGCTTCGCCCGATTACATAGCGCAATATGGGAGGCCCGAACGGGCCGAGGACATCGCCGGCCACAGGGCAATCATGCCCAGTCTTTCCGAGGAGCAGTGGCGTCTCGTCTCGGATAGCGGCGCGGAGACTGTGGTAACGCCTCAGCCTATCATGGCGGCAGACGAGCCGATGGTACTGCTGAAAGCGGCTGCGGCCGGCATGGGCATTACCATTCTACCGACCTCGGTCTGCAACGACGCTTTGAAGGACGGCCAACTCGTGCGTCTGCTTCCCGGCTGGACGGCAGGCAGCATCACGACAACGATCCTGATGCCGCACCGACGAGGGCAATTACCCTCCGTGCGCGCGGTCGTCGAGTTCCTTGCCGAACGGCTGGCGGGGTGATCAGGCGGCCTTGGCCGCGTGATATTCCTTGATCGCCACCATCTTGATCGCCGGATAGCGCTCCGCCTCGTAGCGCAGCGAGAAACCATCCTGCGCCAGGAAGACCGGGTCGCCGTCGAGATCTCGGGCGATATCGCCGCGCTTGACAGTGAGGAACTTGTCGAGTTCAGCAACCTGGTCAGACGAAATCCACCGGCAGACGGAAAAACGCGACATTTCGAAGGAGACCGGCAGGCCATATTCGGCCATCAGGCGCTCCTTCAGGACATCGAGCTGCAGCGCGCCGACGACACCGACGATGGCAGGCGAACCATCCTCCGGCTGGAAAAGCTGGACGACACCTTCTTCAGCCATCTGCTGCAGGGCTTCCTTCAGCTTCTTGGCCTTCATGGCGTCTTCAAGGCGCACGCGGCGCAGGATTTCCGGTGAGAAATTCGGCACGCCCTGGAAAACCAGGCTTTCGCCTTCCGTCAGCGTATCGCCGATGCGCAGCGTGCCGTGGTTCGGAATGCCGACCACATCACCGGCGAAGGCCGTATCGGCGAGCTGGCGCTGCGAGGCGAAGAAGAACTGCGGCGCGGTGAGGCCAAGCTGCTTGCCGGTGCGTGCCAGCCGCGCCTTCATGCCGCGCTCCAGTTTGCCGGAGCAGATGCGAGCGAAGGCGATACGGTCGCGATGGTTCGGGTCCATGTTCGCCTGAATCTTGAAGACGAAGGCCGTCATCCTGTCTTCGGCGGCATGCACGGTGCGGATATCGGCCACCTGGTCACGCGGCGGCGGAGCAAAATCACCGAGCGCGTTAATGAGATCGCGCACACCGAAATTGCGCAGGGCCGAACCGAAGAAAACCGGCGTCATATGACCCTCGAGGAAAGATTCCCGATCGAAGGGACGGCAGGCCTCGATTGCCAACTCGACTTCTTCGATGAAGGCATCGCGCTCGTTTTCCGGCAGGCGGTCGGCGACGCTCCGCGGACCGTTGATGGCGGTGACTTCGATTTCCGTATCGGAGCCGCGAACGGTGTTTTCCTTCAGGTGATAGGAGCCGCAGAAGGTCTTGGCGCGACCGATCGGCCAGGTGACCGGGGCCGTATCAAGCGCCAGCTTCTCTTCAACTTCATCCAGGATCTCGAAGGGGTCGCGGCTTTCGCGGTCCATCTTGTTGATGAAAGTGATGATCGGAATGTCGCGCATGCGGCAGACTTCGAAAAGCTTCAGCGTGCGCGGCTCGATACCCTTGGCGGCGTCGATGACCATGACGGCGGCATCGACTGCCGTGAGCGTACGGTAGGTATCGTCGGCGAAGTCTTCGTGACCGGGCGTGTCGAGAATGTTGAAGACATTGCCTTCATATTCGAAGGTCATGACCGAGGTCACGACCGAGATGCCGCGTTCGCGCTCGATCTTCATCCAGTCCGAGCGGGTCTGAATGCGGTCCTTCTTCGCCTTCACTTCACCGGCGAGCTGAATGGCGCCGCCGAACAGCAGCAGCTTTTCGGTGAGCGTCGTCTTACCCGCGTCCGGGTGCGCGATAATAGCGAATGTGCGGCGGCGGGAGACCGCCTCGGCGAGACTTTCGGCCATAATGTAAATCCTGTGGAATTGCCGCGTATCTAGCGACTAAAGAGCGTCATTGCAATTGACCTTGCGGCGTGTGGCGCGAAGTAATGCCGCATGACCATTCACACCGACACCCGCCCGACCCTCAATCTCATCCGCCTGCCCAACGGCCAAGGCCTCGATCTGCCCGCCTATGAAACGCGCGGAGCAGCCGGCATGGACCTGCGCGCGGCAATCGAAGAGGACAAGCCGCTGGTGCTGGCGCCCGGCAAGCGCGCTCTTGTTCCGACCGGTTTCATCTTTGAAATCCCAGAGGGTTTCGAGGGGCAGATTCGTCCCCGTTCGGGCCTTGCCGCCAAGAATGGCGTCACCTGCCTCAATGCGCCCGGCACCGTCGATTGCGACTATCGCGGCGAAGTGAAGGTCATTCTCGTCAATCACGGCGAGGAGGATTTTACGGTGACACGCGGCATGCGCATCGCGCAGATGGTGATTGCGCCATTCGTTCAGACCCGCATCGCCGAAGTCTCGGAGACGACCGAAACCGTACGCGGCGCCGGCGGGTTCGGCTCGACAGGCGTATGAGCGCCGCTGATACGACCGGCCTCTATTTCCGGCAGGACTATTTCAGCGCCCCGGCGGCCTGGGCCGCTCTCGTCTCGCTTCTCGACGATACGTTCGGCATCAATATCGATCCGCTGCGCGAACTTGGCGGCCCAGACCCGACCAGTATGCCGTTCGGCTGGTTTACGGATGAAGGCGTGCTCGCCGCCAATCTCTCCGCCTTCGCCATGCCTTTTGTCCTCAACGGCAGGCTCATCAATGCCGCCGCCTTTCAGTCCGGCGCGGTCCGCCCGCCATGGCGCGGTCGCGGCCTTTACCGAGATGTGACGGGCAAGGCGCTTGCCTGGTGTGAGGCGCGGGATTTCGAGGCCATCATCCTCTACACGGACAAGCCGGCGCTTTATGAGCCCTACGGTTTCCGCTCGCTTCCGCTTCACAAGTATGTCGGTGCTGCACCAATGTCTGAAGGTGCCACCACCTCACGGCCTCTTCAGCCGCGCGATGCCGATGATCTCGCTCTGCTTCAGGGCCTGCTGAGGAACCGCGAGCCAGTTTCGGAGACGCTCGCCGTCGCCAGCAGTTCTGCGATGTTCCTCATCAACACGCAGCTCGATCCCGACGTCCGCTTGAGCTATCTGGAAGGGGGCGAGGCCGTCATCGCATGGAAGATGCCGGCACCCGGCCACGTCGTTCTTCTCGATGTGGTCGCGCGTGAAATCCCATCGCTCGCCGCAATCCTTTCCGCTCTCGGCATCCAGGCAACGACAGTCGCAACGCTGTTCCGGCCGGACAGGCTCGGATGGTCCGGCGAGGCGACGCCTTACGGAGGCGGAATACGGCTCATGCTGCGTGGACTGGAGGAGATGAGCCTCGATCATCCCGCCATGCTGTCGCCAATGGCGGATTTCTGAGGCTATTTTTTCCGTATCAGGGGCGGCAGGCGCCGCTTGACCGGCGAGGATTTGATCATCGACGTATTGGTCTCCGCGCGCTCGGCGACCTTGTCGAGAATGCTGTCGAGCTCTCCCATGGAGCGGACGACGAGACGGGCGATGAAACAATCGTCTCCAGTCACCTTATCGCATTCGATGAATTCGGGCGTGTCCTGGATAATACGCTCGACGATGTGGAGTTGACCGGGCAGTGGACGCACCCGCACGATCGCCTGCAAGGGATAACCGATCGCCGCCGGATCGAGATCGATGGTGAAGAGCGTCACGACGCCGCGATCCTCGAGCCGACGCAGACGCTCTGCCGCGCTCGGCGAAGAAAGTCCTACAGCCTGGGCGAGCTCTTTTAGGGAAATACGCGAATTTCCTGCCAGCGCCTCTATCATTGCGCGGTCAATATCGTCGACTGCCTGCATCTCGTTAGCCAACATGGCAAAAACTCCTAACAAGATTAGGTTTATCCAGCCTTTCCCTTTTTCAGCTTATAGAAAATGCTGCGATGCCGCAATACAATTTCCCGCTAACGAATGGAGATGGCGATGCAGAGTGACATCAGAAGAGGCACAGCAGAGATGACGGCAGCGATGCTGATCTCGGGAACGATCGGCTGGTTCGTCGTCATGTCGGGTCAGCCGGTCAGCGGCGTGGTCTTCTGGCGCTGCTTCTTCGGCGCGCTGACCCTGCTCGTCATCTGCACTGCGCTCGGCCTGCTGAGGCCAGGTATCATCAGCCTGCGGTCGCTCGCTATTGCGGTCTTCGGCGGCATAGCAATCGTCTCCAACTGGCTGCTGCTGTTCGCCTCCTATTCGCACGCCTCGATCTCGATCGCGACGACGGTCTACAACACCCAGCCCTTCATGCTGCTTGCGCTCGGCGCACTCTTTCTTGGGGAGAAGATCACAGGTACCAAGCTCTTCTGGCTCGGGCTTTCCTTTGCCGGCATGGCTGTTATCGTCGAAGCGAAACCAAATACCGATGCCGTCTCCGGCAGCTACGGTCTCGGCATCCTGATGGCGCTGGGTGCCGCCCTCTTTTATGCGCTGGCAGCGCTTGCCGCCAAATGGTTGAAAGGCACGCCGCCGCATCTGATCGCGCTCATTCAGGTTTCTACCGGCATCGTCATGCTGGCGCCGATAACAGATTTTTCGAACCTTCCCGCCGATAGCAGTTCCTGGATGATCCTGATCGCCGTCGGCGTCGTCCATACCGGTCTCATGTATGTGCTGCTTTATGGCGCGATCCAGAAGCTGCCGACGCATCTGACCGGCGCTCTGTCTTTCATCTATCCGGTCGCCGCGATCCTTGTCGACCGCTTCGCTTTCGGCCACTCACTGCAGCCGATGCAGATTGCCGGGGCGGCAGTTATTCTGCTTGCCGCCGCCGGCATGAATCTGGGCTGGTCGCCGGCGAGACTTATTCGCCTGCCGGCGGCCGGACGCTGAGCCATTACTTCGGCTTACCTGTTACTTTGCTTGGCGCGTCGTTTCGAACAGGAACCAGGTACGGCGCTCGCTCTGGTCGATCCAGTTCTCGATCAGGCTGGCAGTCGCGACATCGTTATGCTCGTCGCAGACTTCGTGCACTTGGCGCAGGATAGAGACGAGGTGAAGATTGTCTTCACGCAGCTCGGAGAGCATGTCCTCGGGAGTGACATAGTCAGCATCATTGTCCGGAATGCGCTGCTGGCGGGCGATCTGGCCGATCGAGCGCAGCGTCGTGCCGCCGATCTTGCGGGCGCGTTCGGCAACCTCGTCCGTCATATCGAAGATCTGTTCCGCCTGCTCATCAAGCAGCAGATGGTAATCGCGGAAATGCGGGCCGGACATATGCCAATGGAAGTTCTTGGTCTTCACATAAAGCGCAAACACATCGGCGAGCAGCGCGGTCAACGCGGCCGAAATATCGGTGATCGCGTTGGTCGGCAGGTCGGAAGGGGTCTTGAGCGGTGAACGTCTGCGGGCTTCGGCTGAGGTAGTCGACATGCATTCTCTCCTTGGTGATGAAAACCTTCTGCGCCGACGGCCTGGGGAAGCCGCGGCGGGCCGTGTCTGCGGCCGCTTGCAAGGGGAAAATAGCAAGGCCGGATCGGTTTCCAAGTAGACCATGGTTCAGCCGACCTATTCTTTATGGTTATGGACAGATCAGCGCCAGGCGATTGATGAGGCCTGCCTTGCGCGCCTATAGAGATGCTGCGCAAGCCAGTGGATACGAAGATGAGCCTTACCGTCCTGATCACCTATGCCGGAGCCCTGTTCATCGCCGCCGCCATTCCCGGACCGGGGATCACGGCGATCGTGGCGCGTGCACTCGGCTCGAACTTCCGCGAGACCTTCTTCATGGGTCTCGGCCTCGTGCTCGGCGACATGACCTATCTCACTGCTGTCATCCTCGGTCTTGCCTTCGTGGCGCAGACCTTCACCGAGATCTTCCTCGTCATCAAGATCGCCGGTGCCCTCTATCTCGGCTACATCGCCTGGAAGCTCTGGACTGCCGGCCTGCTGCCGCAGGATATCGCCGCGAAGAGATCCAGCAGTGCCGGCCTGTCCTTCCTCTCCGGCCTGCTTGTGACACTCGGCAATCCGAAGACCATGCTGTTCTACGTGGCGCTGGTGCCGACCCTGATCGATCTCGGCAGCATTGGCATGCGCGAGTATCTCATCCTGCTCGCCGTCACTTTCGTGGTGCTGATGATCGTGCTCATCCCCTACATGATGCTGGCGTCGCGCGCCCGCACGATGCTGAAGCAGCCGCGTGCATTGCAGGCACTGAACCGCGTCGCCGCCAGCATCCTGGCGGGTACGGCAGCCTTCATCGCCACGCGCGCCGCCTGAAATAAACATTCGGCAACGGACGGTTTTCAAAGGATTTTTTCTCTGGCTAGAACGGTCGGGGGATCAAGCCACTCTGGTCTCATCGCCACTTTGACCCTATTCTCTCTGCAGATTTCAGAATGGATTTCAAAGGGAGAGCACCATGTCGCACAAACCGGGCCGCGGCCGCATCTATTCCTCGATAACGGACACAATCGGCGACACGCCGCTCGTTCGCCTCGACAAACTCGCCAAGGAAAAGGGCGTGGTGGCCAACATCCTTGCGAAGCTGGAATTCTTCAACCCGATCGCCTCGGTGAAGGACCGTATCGGCGTTGCCATGATCGAGAACCTGGAAACGCAGGGCAAGATCTCACCCGGCAAGACCGTGCTGATCGAGCCGACCTCGGGTAATACGGGTATCGCACTCGCTTTTGCCGCCGCTGCCAAAGGTTACCGGCTGATACTCACCATGCCGGAAACCATGTCCGTCGAGCGCCGCAAGATGCTGGCGCTGCTCGGCGCCGAGCTGGTGCTGACCGAAGGACCGAAGGGTATGAAGGGGGCGATCGCCAAGGCGGAAGAACTCGCCGCCTCGCTGCCCGACGCTGTCATCCCGCAACAGTTCGAAAACCCGGCAAACCCGGAGATCCACCGCAAGACGACCGCCGAGGAAATCTGGAACGACACCGATGGTGCGGTCGATATCTTCGTTGCCGGCATCGGCACCGGCGGCACGATTACCGGCGTCGGCCAGGTGCTGAAGAGCCGCAAACCGGATATCCGGGTCGTGGCCGTCGAGCCGGCGGACTCGCCGATACTGTCAGGCGGCACGCCCGGCCCACACAAGATCCAGGGCATCGGCGCCGGCTTCGCACCGAAGATTCTCGATACCAGCATCTATGACGAAGTCGTCACCGTCAGCAATGACGACGCATTTCAGCAGGCGCGCCTCGTCGCCAAGCTCGAAGGCGTGCCGGTCGGCATCTCCTCGGGTGCAGCATTGACGGCCGCGATCGAAGTCGGCCGCCGTCCGGAAAACGCCGGCAAGAACATTGTCGTCATCATTCCGTCCTTTGCCGAGCGCTACCTCTCGACGGCGTTGTTTGAAGGGTTGGGAAGCTGAGACGGGAATTCGTGAGTAGTGAGTAGTGAGTAGTGAGTAGTGAATAGTGAATGAGGCCGCTTTCGGTGCCTGCTGCAAATCGCTTTGGCTTGCCAATCATTGTGAGCCGCTACTCACTAATCACTGCTCACTAATCATCCGACCTCATGCCGCCGCCGTCAGCCGCGCGCCGGCAACACGGTAGGAAATCGCCTCGGCGAGATGAATGCGGCCGACCATTTCCTTGCCGTCGAGATCGGCAAGCGTGCGGGCGACCTTGAGGACGCGGTGGTAACCGCGCGCCGAAAACTTCATCTTGTCCGCGGCATCCCGCAACAGCTGCAATCCTGCGGCATCCGGCTCTGCGAATTTCTCGATCATTGCCGTCGAGCATCCGGCATTGGTGGAAATACCCACAGCGCCTGCAGCAGCATAGCGTTCGCGCTGGATGTCGCGGGCACGCGCAACGCGCCGGGCAACATCAGCACTCGCTTCGGCTACCGTCGGCCGGATAAGATCGGCGGCGGAAACGGCCGGCACGTCGATGCGGATATCGATACGGTCCATCAGCGGGCCGGAAATCCGAGCCTGATAATCGGTCATGCAGCGCGGTCCTCGGGCACAGGTGTGGCCGGGCTCGCCCGCCATGCCGCAGCGGCAGGGGTTCATGGCCGCAATGAGCTGGATCCGCGCCGGATAAGAGACGCGGTGATTGGCGCGCGCGATGACACATTCGCCGCTTTCCAGCGGTTGGCGCAGAGCATCGAGCACCTGCGGCGTGAATTCCGGAAACTCGTCGAGGAACAGCACGCCGTGATGGGCAAGCGAAGCCTCGCCCGGCCTGGCACGCAGGCCTCCGCCGATGAGGGCGGCCATCGTCGCCGAATGGTGCGGCGTGCGGTAGGGCCGGCGGTCGGAGAGCTTGCCGCCGGACAACTGCCCGGCGATGGAATGGATCATCGAGACCTCCAGCAATTCGGCGGCCGAGAGCGGCGGCAGGATGGAGGGCAATCTCGAGGCCAGCATCGACTTGCCGGAGCCGGGCGGCCCGACCATCAAAAGATTGTGGCCGCCGGCAGCGGCCACTTCCAGCGCCCGCTTGGCGCTTTCCTGTCCCTTGATCTCGGCGAGATCAGGCAGATTGGCGGCGTTCGGGCGAATGGACGGTTCCGGACGCGAGAGGATCTGCGTGCCGCGGAAATGATTGGCGAGCGCGATTAGGCTGCGGGGCGCCAGAATGTCGACCCCAGAACCTGCCCATGCAGCTTCCGAGCCGCTTTCAGCCGGGCAGATCAGGCCTTTTCCGCTTGCGTTGGCACCGATTGCCGCCGGCAGAGCGCCGGCGATTGCGGCAATTGTGCCGTCGAGATTGAGTTCGCCGACGACGACATAGTCGGACAAGGCATCCGCCGGGATGGCGCCAAGTGCAGCCATCAGACCAAGTGCGATGGGGAGATCGAAATGACTGCCTTCCTTCGGAAGATCGGCGGGCGCAAGGTTGACCGTCACGCGCTTGGATGGTAGCGCCAGGCCGGAAGCGTGCAAGGCCGCCTGCACCCGCTCGCGACTTTCCGCCACCGCCTTGTCAGGAAGCCCGACGATCTGGATTCCCATTTTACCGGGAGCGACCATGACCTGGACCTCGACCGGCACACCTTCAATGCCCTGAAATGCAACCGTGCTGACGCGCGCGACCATGCCCCTGCCCCGTAACCCTGAACCCCAACCTATGAAGGCGGTCACAATCTGGCATGGAATCTGGAATAAAACAAGAACGATAAGCGAACGAATTCAGCCATCCGCTGCAATCAAATTGCAGCGGGTTGCAAAGCCGGAACGAAGGCGATCAAAGGCGGAACACTTGGAGTATTTCCGTTTTTCTTCGAAACCCGAAGAGGCTCTATCTCTTTGTTTTCACATAATTCCGGACGCAAGATCGCTGCGCGCTTTTGCCGGAACCGCTTTAGCCACGCTTGCGCTCGATCGCATCCCACAACAGGCTTGCGATATCGGCGCCACCGAACTTCTTCACTTCGCGGATGCCGGTCGGCGAGGTCACGTTGATCTCGGTCATATAATCGCCGATCACATCGATACCGACGAGCAGGAAGCCGCGTTCGCGCAGAGCCGGGCCGATGCGCTCGCAGATTTCCTTTTCGCGCGCCGTCAGTTCGGTCGCCTCGGCGCGGCCGCCGACATGCATGTTGGAGCGACTGTCATGCTCGGCCGGGACGCGATTGATGGCGCCGGCAAATTCGCCGTCGACGAGGATGATGCGCTTGTCGCCCTTGCGCACGTCAGGCAGGTACTGCTGAGCGATGAAAGGCTCGCGGAAGAGCTGGCCGAACATTTCGAGCAGCGAGGACAGGTTGCGATCGTCCTTGGTGGAATGGAAAACGCCGGCGCCGCCATTGCCGTAGAGCGGCTTCAGGATGATATCGCCCATCTCCTCGCGGAAGCGGCGGATCTCGCCCGGATCCTTGGTGATCAGTGTCTTCGGCATCAGGTCGGAAAATTCGGTGACGAAGATCTTTTCCGGTGAGTTGCGCACCCAGGCCGGATCGTTGACGACGAGCGTCTTCGGATGGATGCGCTCCAGAAGATGCGTCGAGGTGATGTAGGACATGTCGAAAGGCGGGTCCTGGCGCAGCAGGACGACATCCATAGTCGACAGGTCGATGCGCTCGGGCGCGCCGAGTTCATAGTGATCGCCCTTGACGTCGCGCAGAACCATCGGCTCGACGGCGGCATAGAGCTTGTCATCGCGGAAGCTCAGGCGATCGGGCGTGTAATGGAAGAGCTTGTAGCCACGCGCCTGAGCCTCAAGGCTCATGGCAAAGGTGGAATCGCCCGCAATATTGATGCCGGAGACATGGTCCATCTGGACCGCTACGTTCTTGATCTTGGCCATTTCCGTCCCTTGAGCTGATGCCGCCCAGATGTAGGTCGGTCAGGCGTCAAACGCAACGGTAATCAATGGCTTCGCGCGCCTCCGCTGGCGCAATTTTCAGGCCGCGATGCCGGTGCCGCCGCCGTTGCGCAAGAGGTTGCGCAGACGATAGGCAATGGCGAGCGGCTTCGGGAAAGGCTTGCGCAGGAAGGCGACCTTGCGGACGTAGTTGTCGACCCGCCAGTTCGCCCAGGTGCCGCCGGCAAAGAAAGCGACATCGCCCACCTGCAGCGTGCGTTCCAGGCCATCTTCGGTGGTGACGTGCACCTCGCCTTCGAGGATCATGACCGTCTCGTCCCAGCCGAAACGCCAGCGGAATTCGCCCGATGTGCAATCCCAGATCGCCGTCAGCGATGCTTCGTCATGGCCACGGGAATGTTCTGCCGTGCGCGCCTGCGGATTGCCGCTGATGATCCAGTCCGGATTGATCGGCGTCGACTTCAGCACCATGCCGTCGCTTGCCTGTGCAACGAACGATTTGCCTGATGGCTTCAACGCGGCGTAAGGCACGGACCGCGCTGCCATGGCGACGGCGGTTGCAAGCATCATCTTCAAGGCCATGAATTACCCCCAGTTTGCTACCCCTAGCTCAGCCGTGGATAACAAAAGAGTCGTAAAAGGCCGTTCAAGCATACGCTAAAATTTTAACGAAAGCTTGTTCGTCAGTTTTTAGGCGCCTGCGGAATTTAGCGAACCCTAGAAGGCATCCGGGAAATGACGAGGCAGTTTTCCCGGCAATATCGCAACGATATCATAGCGCTGTGAAAGCCGGGCATAGTCCCGCTGGCGGGCGAGCCAGAGATCGCTCGCAGCCCGGATGCGTTTTTGCGAGGCGTAGGACACAGCATCCACCGCGCCCGTTTCGTCAGCGCGCGCCTTGACCTCGACAAAGACGGCCAGATCTCCCTTACGAGCGATGATATCGATCTCGCCGAGCTTCGTTTTGTAGCGCATGACGAGAATGCGATAGCCTTTCAGCATCAGGAAAATGGCGGCGATATATTCTGCCGTCGCGCCGCGACGCAGCGCCTTTCTTCTGCGGAGTGTGGCTTCGCCGTCAGCCATTCGCCGCCTTCATGTCGAGAAGCTTCTGATAGAGCACCTTGCGTGGCAGGCCAGTCAAGCGGGCAGCCTCGGTCGCGGCCTTGGCTGTCGGCAGGGATTTTGCGAGATCGATGAGAACCGCGTCGACATCGGCTTCGGTGGCGGGCTGCTCTTTCGGCGGGCCGATCACCAGCACGATCTCGCCCTTCACATTGTCATGCTCTTCATAGTGGGCCGCGAGTTCTGCAAGCGTGCCGCGGCGGAATTCCTCGTAGGTCTTCGTCAGTTCGCGGCAAACCGACGCCTCGCGTTCGGCGCCGAGTACATCGGCAGCAGCCAACAGCGTTGCGCCGATGCGATGGGGCGATTCGAAGAAGATCAGTGTAGCCGGTGCGTTTGCGACTTCTGCGAGACGGTCGCGGCGGGCCTTGTCCTTGGTAGGCAGGAAACCGGCAAAGAGAAAGGCGTCGTTCGGGAGTCCTGAGCCGACGAGGGCCGCAAGCGGCGCGGAAGCGCCGGGAATGGGGATAACGCGGTGACCTGCCTCGATTGCCTGCTGCGCCAGGCGATAGCCAGGATCGGAGACGAGCGGCGTGCCGGCATCGGAAACGAGCGCCACCGACTTGCCGGCTTCGAGCGCCTGCAGGAGCCTCGGCCCGGCCTCATCGGCATTGTGTTCATGATAGGCGAAGGGGCGGTTCTGGATGCCGTAACGATCGAGCAGGACGCGGGTAACGCGGGTATCCTCGCAGGCCAGGACATCTGCACCGGCAAGCGTTTCCAGCGCCCGCAGCGTGATATCGCCGAGATTGCCGATCGGTGTTGCGACGAGATAAAGAGCCGGTTCGAGCGGGCGCGCCGGCACCGCGATATTATGCAGGCGAAAGCCGCGCCGGGCGCCGGTTTCCGCTGTCGTCTCTTCCGTCATGTCATTCGCTTTCATTCCGCCGGCCTCTTCCCTTTATGGGCGAGCGGTGTGGCTTCGACAAGGGCCGCAATTTCTGTGAGCATTGCATCGCAAAACGGCATTTGCGGGCCTGCGGGCAGCCATGCCTCTTGCAATCGCCGGCAAAGTTCTGCCATTTTGCCCGTCCACTCCCCTCTCCCAAAGGGGAAAGCAGTGACGCGGCGCTTCCGGGCGCCCGGACAATAAAGGTCGAAAGCGGTAGCATCCCATGCGTATTACTATTGAGCGGTCAAACCTTTTGAAGTCGCTGAACCACGTGCACCGCGTGGTCGAACGCCGCAACACGATCCCGATCCTGTCCAACGTGCTGTTGAAGGCCGATGGGCAGAGCCTCGACATGAAGGCGACCGACCTCGATCTGGAAATCACCGAAGCGACGCCTGCCAATGTCGAGCAGGCCGGCGCCACCACCGTTCCCGCCCATCTTCTTTACGACATCGTGCGCAAGCTTCCGGATGGCGCGGAAGTGCTGCTTGCCACCTCCCAGGATGGCGGCTCGATGACCGTTCAGTCCGGCCGTTCGAAGTTCTCGCTGCAGTGCCTGCCGGAATCCGACTTCCCGGATCTGACCGCCGGAACCTTCACGCATTCCTTCAAGCTCAAGGCGAGCGATCTGAAGATGCTGATCGACCGTACGCAGTTTGCGATCTCGACCGAGGAAACCCGCTACTATCTGAACGGTATCTTCTTCCACACGATCGAAAGCGGCGGAGACCTGAAGCTGCGCGCCGTTGCGACCGACGGCCACCGTCTGGCCCGCGCAGATGTCGATGCCCCCTCCGGCTCAGAAGGCATGCCCGGCATCATCATTCCGCGCAAGACGGTAGGCGAGCTGCAGAAGCTGGTCGATACGCCTGACGCGATCGTTACCGTTGAAGTTTCTGATGCCAAGATCCGGGTCACCCTCAGCTCCATCGTCATGACCTCGAAGCTGATCGATGGCACCTTCCCCGACTACCAGCGCGTCATCCCGACCAATAACGACAAGGAAATGCGTGTCGACTGCACGAGCTTCGCGCAGGCCGTCGACCGCGTCTCCACCATTTCTTCCGAACGTGGCCGCGCCGTGAAGCTCGCGCTCTCCGATGGTCAGCTTCTGCTCACCGTCAACAATCCGGATTCCGGCAGCGCAACGGAAGAAGTCGCCGTCGGCTATGATACGGATCCGATGGAAATCGGCTTCAATGCCAAGTACCTGCTTGACATCACCGCGCAGCTTTCCGGCGACGAGGCGATCTTCCTTCTGGCCGATGCGGGTTCGCCGACACTCGTGCGTGACACCGCTGGCGATGACGCGCTCTACGTGCTGATGCCGATGCGCGTTTAAACGCGCGTCGCTTTTGCGGTTGAAACTTTCCTGATCGCGACATCGCCTCTTGTTTTTGCTTCCCCCTCCTGCAATTAAGGGAAAGTTGACCGGCAGGCATGGGAGGACGGCATGGCATTGCGGCTCAAGGAACGGCTCGGCAGGAAGTTTGACGAGGAGATCCGCTTCTTCAAGGGCATGATGCAGGGGCCGAAGACCGTCGGCTCCATCGTTCCGACTTCCTCGATCACTGCCCGCAAGATGGCAAGCGTCGCAAATCCGCATTCGCACCTGCCCGTGCTCGAACTCGGTCCCGGCACCGGCGCCATCACCAAGGCGATCCTTGCCCATGGCGTGAAGCCGGAAAAGCTCGTCGCCATCGAATATTCGACGGATTTCTACGAACACCTTATGCGGCTTTACCCCGGCGTTAGCTTCATCAACGGCGATGCCTTTGATCTCGACAAAACGCTCGGCTCGCTCAAGGACCAGAAATTCGATTCTGTTATTTCGGGCATACCGCTCCTGAACTTCCCCATGCAGGCGCGCATTGCGCTCTTGGAAAGCCTGCTTGACCGCATGCCGGCTGGTCGGCCGATGGTGCAGATCTCTTATGGCGCGGTTTCGCCGATCGTCGCCAATGCCGATCGGTACAACATTCATCATTTTGATTTCATCGTGCGCAATATTCCTCCAGCTCAACTCTGGATCTATCGGCGCGGATAAATGTTTGGACTTTATATCACCCACCCTCAGGTCAAGATCGACCCGCAGGTTCCCGTTCCCAAGTGGGGTCTTTCCGAGATCGGCGCCGAGCGCGCCCATAAGGCTGCTTCGAGCGACTGGGCGAAGCGGCTGACCCGCATCGTCTCCAGCGATGAGACGAAGGCGATCGAGACGGCGGAAATCCTTGCTGCGGCCTCGGGCGTGAAAATCGAGATCGTGCATGGCATGCACGAAAACGACCGCTCCGCCACCGGCTTCCTGCCGCCCGACAAGTTCGAGGAGGCGGCCAACTGGTTCTTCGCCCACCCGCTGGAGAGCTTCAGGGGCTGGGAGCGAGCCGCCGATGCGCAGACCCGCATCGTCTCTGCCGTCGAGACCATCCTATCCTCACATGAGGCGAATGCGCCGATCGCCTTTGTCGGGCATGGGGGCGTTGGAACGCTGCTCAAATGCCATCTGATGGGCGCACCGATTGCGCGCGATCGCGACCAGCCAGGCGGTGGTGGCAATCTCTATGCTTTCGGCCTTGCGGATCGGCGCTTATCATGCGACTGGACACCCATTGAAGACTGGCGGGGATGATTTGAGATGGACGCACGCGAGCGGTTGATCGTCGGGCTTGATGTTCCAACGATTGGCGAAGCGGAAAACATTGTTTCCACGCTCGGCGACGACATTCTCTTCTACAAGATCGGCTACCAGCTCGTCTTTGCCGGCGGGCTGGAATTTGCTCGCGATCTCGCTGCCAGTGGCAAGAAGATCTTCCTCGACATGAAACTGCTCGACATCGACAACACGGTCGCATCCGGTGTCGAGAACATCGCCAAGATGGGCATGTCGATGCTGACGCTGCACGCCTATCCGAAAGCAATGAAGGCCGCTGTCGAGGCGGCCAAGGGCTCCGGCCTCTGCCTGCTCGGCGTGACCGTGCTGACCTCCATGGATGCCGAGGACCTCGTCGAGGCCGGCTATCAATACGATCCGAAAACGCTGGTCGCGCGGCGTGCTGAACAGGCGCGCATTGCCGGCATGGGTGGTATCGTCTGCTCTGCCGAAGAATCAGCCAGCGTCCGCGAGATTGTCGGACCTGATATGGCGATCGTCACCCCGGGCATCCGCCCGACAGGCTCCGAGAAGGGCGATCAGAAGCGGGTGATGACGCCTTCGGATGCACTGAAGGCCGGCTCCACCCATCTCGTCGTCGCCCGGCCGATCGTCAAGGCGCCGGAGCCGCGGGAAGCGGCCCGCGCAATCCTCAATGAAATGGTTGCCGCGCTCTGGCCGGCGAACCGCTGACACATCCGCTGAAGGGGAGATAAAAATGCCCAAGGGATACTGGATTGCTCGCGTCGATGTGCGAGACCTCGAGCGCTACAAAGATTACGTCGCAACCGCAAAGCCTGCCTTCGAGAAGTATGGTGCGAACTTCCTCGCCCGCGGCGGCGCGATCACCGAACTCGAAGGCAAAGCACGCGCCCGCAACGTCGTCATCGAGTTTCCCTCGATGCAGCATGCCGTCGACTGCTATAATTCGCCTGAATACCAGGCCGCCGCAAAAATCCGCCATGAGGTGGCTGATGCGGAAATGGTCGTGGTCGAAGGCGTCTGAGCCAGTTTCGAACGGGTAAGAACTGCGGCGCGATGGCCCTTCTCGTCGCGTCGGTATTCGGCTAAGACGAAAACAATCACAGCATTTCAAAGCCTTTCGAGGAGCCTGCCATGACCCTTGCCAACCTGCCGCCGCTCGTTACCGTGTTCGGAGGGTCCGGCTTCATCGGCAGACATGTCGTGCGTGTACTGGCCAAGCGCGGCTATCGCATCCGCGTTGCCGTGCGCCGCCCCGACCTTGCCGGCTTCCTGCAGCCGCTCGGCAATGTCGGCCAGATCTCTTTGGTACAGGCCAACCTGCGCTACCGCAACTCGATCGACCGCGCTGTCGAAGGCGCCGATCACGTCATCAATTGTGTCGGCATCCTCTTCGAGAGCGGCCGCAACACCTTCGACGCTGTGCAGGAATTTGGCGGCCGCGCAGTAGCCGAGGCCGCCCGCAACGTCGGTGCTACGCTGACACACATTTCCGCCATCGGCGCGAACGCCGGTTCGAACTCCAACTACGGCCGCACCAAGGGCCGTGCGGAAGCCGCCATCCTGTCGATCAAGCCGGATGCGATCATCTTCCGCCCGTCGGTCGTCTTCGGCCCGGAGGACAGCTTCTTCAACAAGTTCGCCGATATGGCGCGCACGTTCCCGGTCCTTCCGCTCGTCGGCGGCGGCAAGACGAAGTTCCAGCCCGTGTATGTCGAGGATGTCGCGGAGGCCGTTGCCCGCGCCGTCGACGGCAAGGTCGAAGGCGGCAAGACCTATGAACTCGGCGGTCCTGAGGTCCTGACCTTCCGCGAATGTCTCGAAACCATACTCAAGGTTACGGTCCGCAAGAATCGGCTCATTTCCCTTCCCTTCAGCATCGCATCGCTGATCGGCAGCATCGCCTCGCTCGTGCCGTTCATCGCGCCGCCGATCACGCCGGACCAAGTCAAGCTTTTGAAGCACGACAACGTCGTTTCGAAGGCAGCCGAAGCCGAGGGCCGCACACTGAAGGGCCTCGGCATCACGCCGACGATGGCGACTTCGGTGCTCGACTCCTACCTCGTGCAGTATCGTCCGCACGGCCAGTATACCGGCTCCGGCAAGGCTGCCTGATCAATCGATAGGACACAATTCAAACGCCGTTCGCGAGCTTTCGCGGGCGGCGTTTTCCATTTTCGCGGGGCGCCAATCCGGCGCAAGCCTGGCGTGTTACACCGCATCTCATATTGTGTGACGTTGCATAAAAGACGCATAGGAAATTTAGTGGAATTAACACCAAATTTAGCAGGAACATTTATTGCTATTTGCCACTCCACTGACTAAACACCCCCGCGCGTCTCCAGACAGACTCAAGGCGCCTCGCAGGCGTGCGGCAATCACTGTGAAAGGCTATTTCTGATGGGTAAGTCAATCGCGCTTCTTTTTGCGTGTGCGGCACTGGTAATCCTCGCAGGCTCCTTCATTGCGCCGGGCTCCGTCGCAGCGGTGAAGGGCAGTTGCTCGCCGGCTTACGGCGTCGATCCCTGCTCAACGGCCTCCATCACCCACTAACAAAAAAGCCGGTCCTTTCGAACCGGCTTCATTTTTTCTCCCGGCGCGAGCGATACATATCGCTCACTCGCGTGTCCGGTGACTCAGCTGATCATGCCGGCCATCGCCATGCCGAGCAGCACGACACCCAGAATGATGCGATAGATCGCAAATACCGTGAAACGGTTGCTCCTGATATAGGCCAGCAGCCACTTGACGGCGACGAAGGCGACAATCGTGGAAACGACGAAGGCAATACCGAGCGCGGTCCAGTCCTCGTTTGCCGCACCGCCATCCTTGAAGGTTTTCAGCAACGAAAAGGCGCTTGCCGCATACATGGTCGGAATGCCGACGAGGAAGGCAAATTCGGTTGCCGCGGCGCGGTTAGCCGTGCCGGCGAGCATGGCGACGAAGATCGTGGCACCAGAGCGGGACGTTCCGGGGAAGACGCCGGCAACGACCTGGGCAATGCCCACGAGAATGGCGACGAGCCAGGTGATATGGGAACTCGGCGGGCGGCGGGCGGCAGCCCATTCGGCAAAGATCATCCAGATACCGCCGATGATCAGCGCCCAGGCAACCGGCGTCGCGTTCTCAGGCAGTTCGAAACCGAGCTTCTTGACCAACAGTCCGAGAACCGCCGTTATCAGAAAGGCGACAATCAGCTTAAAGGCATAATCGCGGTTTTGCGGATCGCGCCAGCCAAGCAGCAGATCGAGCAGACGACGCCAGTAGATAATCGTAACGGCGAGGATCGCTCCTGCCTGAATGACGATGTTGAAGGTGTCGCTACGGGCGCCGAGCCACTGCTCCGCAATGATCAGATGGCCGGTGCTCGAAATCGGCAGGAACTCTGTGATCCCTTCTATAATGCCCAGAATTATAGAGTTTATGTAGTCCATAAAGTGTCTCCGGTTTGGGGTTCGGTCGGACTGGAATGGCGGTCAGGCTATATTGCACTGCACAATCATCATTCGCCAGAGCGGGAGGCAAGAAAAGGCGAGAGGGGAGTTGCGATCGTTCAGGCAGCCATGTTTTGTCCCTTGTCAGGCGGGTGAGCCCGATTCGCTTGTATTGGCGGGGCCAAGCTCCTATAGCTTCAACTAATGAGTCATGACTAGGGCGGTATAGTCGGCGCGCCCCTGAGCCCATGCACCACAATCAAAAGTCCGAGTATCGATGCCCACGCTTTATCATCATCCCATGTCGTCCGCATCTCGCTTCGTCAGGCTCATTCTGGCGGAATATGGCTATCAGGCGGAGCTGATCGAAGAACAGACCTGGGAGAAACGCCGCGACTTCCTGGCGCTCAACCCGGCCGGTACCCTGCCCGTCTATGTGGACGACAGCATGCGCGCGCTCTGCGGCGCGACCGTCATTTCAGAATATCTCGACGAAACGCATGGCGTGCTGAAGCGCGACCGCCGGCTGCTCGCCGAAGATCCGTTCCAGCGCGCGGAAATCCGCCGTCTGACGGAATGGTTCATGCAAAAGATGGAAAACGACGTCACCAAGCCGCTGGCGCGCGAGCGCGTCTACAAGCTGCAAATGACGGCCGACCAGGGCGGGGGCGCCCCGGATTCCAAGATGTTGCGTACGGCACGCGCCAATATCCGCCAGCACATGCGTTATCTCACCTGGCTCGCCGGCTCGCGCCAATGGCTTGCCGGCGACCGGATGAGCTATGCCGACCTTGCCGCCGCAGCCTCCATTTCCATCCTCGATTATCTCGGCGAAATCGACTGGTCGGAATCGCCGCTCGCCAAGGACTGGTACCAGCGGCTGAAATCGCGCCCCTCCTTCCGCCCGATGCTCACCGAGCGTGTGCGCGGACTGACGCCGGTTTCCCATTACGCCGATCTGGATTTCTGACGAGGGCTGTCGATGCCCGAACCGAGAGCAGAAGATATCAAGGAGCGGAAGCGCCGCGACAATTTGACCGCCTTCCTGAAGGCGGAATCGGCCGCTCTCGGCTTCGATCTCTGCCGTATCACCCGTCCTGACGCCATTCCCGAGGCAAAGGAACGGCTCGGCCAGTTCATCGATGCCGGCCGGCATGGAACGATGGAATGGATGGCGGAAACGCGCGAGCGCCGCGGCGATCCGCGCACGCTCTGGAGCGATGTGCGCTCTGTTGCCGTCTTTGGCCTCAACTACGGACCGGACGAGGATCCGCGTGGCATTCTCGACAAGAAGGATAGGGCGGCAATCTCCGTCTACGCCCGCAACCGCGACTATCATGACGTCATGAAGGGTCGACTGAAGGAGATAGCCACGCGCTTCTCGGCCAAGGCTGGTGCGGACGTAAAGGTCTTTGTCGATACCGCACCCGTCATGGAAAAGCCGCTGGCCGCAGCGGCCGGTCTCGGCTGGCAGGGCAAACACACCAATCTCGTCAGCCGCGAGCACGGCTCCTGGCTTTTCCTCGGCTCTATGTTCACGACTGCCGATCTCAATATAGATGCCTCGGAGACCGATCATTGCGGCTCCTGCCGCGCCTGCCTTGATGTCTGCCCGACGGCTGCCTTTCCTGCCCCCTACCAGATTGATGCGCGCCGCTGCATTTCGTATCTGACGATCGAGCACAAGGGGCCGATCGATCCCGAGTTCAGGCCGCTGATCGGCAACCGCATTTACGGCTGCGACGATTGCCTCGCTGTATGCCCCTGGAACAAGTTCGCAAACGAAGCGTCGGAAATGAAGCTGAAGGCGCGTGAGGATCTGAAGGAACCTTCGATCGTCTTCCTTTTGACGCTCGACGACCCGACCTTCCGCACGTTCTTCAGCGGTTCGCCGGTCAAGCGTATCGGGCGTGACCGCTTCATTCGTAATGTGCTGATCGCTGCCGGCAATTCCGGCGAGCGTGGCCTGATCGAGCAATGTCGTACGCTCGCCGCCGATGCCTCTCCTGTCGTGCGCGGCATGGCAGTTTGGGCACTCTCGCGGCTCATGGAGGCTGGCGAATTCGAAGCCTTTGCCGCACAAAGGGAAAATGAGTCGGACGAAAAGGTCCTCAACGAATGGCGACTGGCGGGGGTAAGCTAATGCATGTGATGATCTTTGGCTGCGGTTATTCCGGTACGGCGATCGCCAAAGCCTTTGGTGACAGCGGCATGCGCATCTCGGGCACGACCCGTTCGGTGGAAAAAGCGGAAGAGCTACGGAGAACCGGGATCGAAGCCTTCATCTTCGACGGCGAGAGCTTGAGCGACGATCTGCGTGCGGCAATGGCCGGCGTCACGCATCTCGTGCAGTCGATCGCTCCGCGCGATGCCGATCCGCTGCTTGCATTGCTCGGCAAAGACAGCACGGTGCTTCTGCCTGACCTGCAATGGATCGGCTATCTCTCCACGGTCGGCGTCTATGGCGATCACAAAGGCTCCTGGGTGACCGAGGAGACCACTTGTGTGCCGGTCTCCGGCCGCTCCAAGGAACGGCTGGACGCTGAGGACGCCTGGCTTGCACTCGGCCGCGCCCGCGACGTACCGGCCGCGATATTGCGTCTTTCCGGCATTTACGGACCGGGACGCAACGCCTTCGTCAATCTGGATCGTGGCACGGCGCGCCGGATCATCAAGAAGGACCAGGTCTTCAACCGCATCCGCGTGGAGGACATCGGCGCTTCCACCCGCTTTTTGTCGGAGCATGCTCTCGGTGGCATCTATAATGTTACCGATGACCAGCCCGGCCCGCCGCAGGATGTCATCGTCGAAGCCGCCCGCCTAATGGGCGTCGCACCGCCGCCAGAGCAACCTTTCGAGACGGCCGAGATGACACCCATGGCCCGCTCCTTTTATGGAGAGAACAAGCGGGTTTCCAATGCCAAACTGAAGGCTACGGGCTTCCGTTTTGCCTTCCCGAACTATCCGATGTCGCTTGCCCAGCTCTGGCAAAGTGACGGATGGCGGGGCTGACGGCACCCCTCCCATTCGGGTGAGAGGGCTATAACCCGTAAAGAGTAGAAATTTCCTACTTTCTTATTTTATCGAACTGAATTTCGCTCCGTATTATGGTTAACGGCCTCTAAATTTGCGCAAATGTGGCAGCAAATATGGCGATGTGAGCAAAAATTTTTTGTGATTTCTAACGGCCATCAAATGTTTACCGTTTTCCCGAAAAAATCGTTCGGATTTTAGCTGATTTCATTAGGTTTTTTCCACAATTCGTCAAAGCGGTGTCCTGCTACCGCAATGTTACCGGAATCACAAATGTTACAAGCTGTAACGTTCCGTGATCACGATCGGCACTTTTTCGCCACTTTTCCCCGGATTGAAGCCCCACCGCCTGTGAAGGCGCAAGTTCAATAGTTGAGGGACAATCCGTTTTGAAGAAAATCTGCCGTTCTCTAATCACTACCGCAGCCATTGCAGCCTGCTCTTTCATCCTCCCGGCCGAAGGATTTGCTGCTAACGGATGTGGCGGTGCTTCGTGGTACGCACTTCGCTCCAAAACTGCTTCCGGGGAACGCATGAACCCGGCCATCTATACTGCCGCACACCGCTCTCTGGCATTCGGCACCAAGGTGAAGGTCACCAACCGCAACAACGGCCGCAGCGTCGTCGTTCGCATCAATGATCGTGGTCCGTTCATCCGCGGCCGCGTACTCGACCTGTCACGCGCTGCTGCCCAGAATATCGGCATGGTCTCTACAGGTACTGCGAAGGTTTGCTACGAAGTCATGAGCTGAGGCTACGTCCTCCGCAAAATCCCTGCGCCGGATGCGGCGCTTGCTCTTGCCGTCAATCGCGGGTAACCACGCGGTTGAGACTTGTAAACAATCTGCCCCGCCGTCAGGCTTGCTGAGGCTATTTCCGCGCGGATCGTTCACTAGCCAAGGCAACAGGAGAAGTTTGAATGCGTTTGGGCGGCCGCCTCGAAGGGGCGATTTCGGTTCTGGCTGATATCGATGCCCGTAAAAGGCCTGTCGCCGATGCGCTGAAGGACTGGGGCCTCGCCCACCGTTTCGCCGGTTCCGGCGACAGGGCGGCGATCGGCAACATCGTCTACGATGCGTTGCGCATGCGACTGTCCCATGCCTATCTAATGGACGACGACAGTGCCGTTGCCATTGCCCATGCCGTCATGTTCCGCCAATGGGGTTTTACGCCGGAAACGCTGGCCGCCGAACTTGCCGACGACAAGTTCGCGCCGACGCCGCTTTCGGCCGACGCACTCGTGGCCTTTACGAGCCGCTCTCTTTCCGACGCTGCCCCGCATGTTCAGGGCGATATTCCAGAATGGGTGCAATCCTCCTTCGAACAGGCTTTCGGTGGCGACTGGCTTTCCGAGGCGCAGGCGCTTGCCGGACGCCCGACGCTTGATCTGCGCGCCAATATCCTGAAGGCCACCCGCGAAAAGGCCGTCAAGGCGCTGGAACGCGCCGGCGCGAATGAGGCGAAGATCGCACGCTACGGCATCCGGATTCACGCCGGCGAAGGTGCCTCACGTTTGCCCAATGTGACGGCCGAGCTTTCGTTCCAGAAAGGCTGGTTCGAAGTTCAGGACGAGGGATCGCAGATCGTTGCCGACCTCGTGTTACCGAAGGACGGCGAGCAGGTGCTGGATTATTGCGCCGGCGGCGGCGGCAAGACGCTCGCCATGGCGGCCGCCATGCACAACAAGGGCCAGGTCCACGCCTATGATGCCGACCGCAAGCGGCTTGCGCCGATTATCGAGCGGCTGAAGCGCGCCGGCACACGTAACGTTCAGGTCCATGACGATGTCAGAGGCCTGTCCAGCCTGCGCGACCGCTGCGACAAGGTGCTGGTCGACGCGCCCTGTACCGGCACCGGCACGTGGCGCCGGCGCCCGGATACGAAATGGCGGCTGACGGCCAAGAACCTCGACGAGCGCACCACCCAGCAGCAGGACGCACTGACGCAGGCGAGCAGCTTCGTGCGCCCCGGCGGTGAACTGATCTATGTTACCTGCTCGGTGCTGCCGCAGGAGAACGAGGAACAGGTGCGGCGCTTTGCCACCGACAACAGCGACTTCGAAGTCGTCAGCGCCCTGCCCGCCTGGGACACCCTGTTCGGCAAGGATGGGACGCGCCCACGCTCTTCCGACGGCAAGACAATCACGCTGACGCCGGCCTCGACGGATACGGACGGCTTCTTCTTCTGCCGCCTCAAAAGAAAAGGCTGAGCCTTACGGCGACGGCGCCCGCAGCGGGTATTGATGCCGCGGTGGGATGAAGTGGTGCACGACGGCGATCGCGACCAGCAGGACGCCGCCGAACAGGACGACTGCAAAGAGCGTCAATCCGCCGAGATGCGAGCCGAGAGCAACGAGCGGCACGGCGCCTGCCGGCGGATGCGTGACCCTCAGCGCCAGCATGCCGGCGATTGCGATACCGACGGCGATTGCCGCGACCCACCAGAGACCCGGAAAGAAGAAAGCGGCTGCGGCGCCGACCGCCGCAGCAAGAACGTAACCGCCAATGACATTTGCCGGCTGGGCAAGCGGGCTCTTCGGCTGCCCAAAGATCAGCACCGCAGTTGCGCCAAAGGGCGCAATCAGCAGCGGAATGCCCGTTGTAACAGCAAGTGTGCCGACCGAAACCATGCCGATGACGGCACCAATTCCGGACTTCAGATGTGCATGGAACGCGCCCTTCGGCTCGTGGCGATGAATGAAATGCCTGATGTGATGACGCATGAAGGCCGGTCGGATGAGGTGTTGAGGTGGGTCAGATGAAGGATTAAGCAGAGTGCGCGATTAATAGCGCGCGTCGTGCTGAATTTTCAAGCAAATGCTTTTCAAATAGACAGGTCGCTTACGGAAATCCATCCTTAAAACCATTCCAAACTAGAGTGTTTGACACCAGTTTGCTTTTGGGCGAAGAGACGAATGCCGGATTCAGACGGAAATCCGTCACAGGAGAGGATTATGAAGCTCAACCGCACATTCCGAGCAGCTGCGCTGGCGATTGCCCCCGCCGCCCTGCTCGCCCTTCCCGCGCATGCGGCAACCGACGCAGCCGCTGTCGTGAAGCATTACGCCGAGGTCGCGCATGCCAAGTATGAAGACTCGCTGACAACAGCCAAGGCGCTCGACGCAGCCATCGACGCGTTTCTGAAGTCGCCTGATGATGCGACGCTGAAGGCCGCCAGGGATGCCTGGATCAAGGCGCGCGTTCCCTATCAGCAGACCGAGGTCTACCGTTTCGGCAACCCTGTTGTCGACGACTGGGAAGGCAAGGTCAACGCTTGGCCGCTCGACGAAGGCCTGATCGACTATGTCGATCCCTCCTATGGTACGGAAAGCGACGAGAACTCTCTCTATGTCGCAAACGTCATTGCCAACAAGACGATCAAGATCGACGGCAAGGATGTCGATGCTTCTAAGCTGACGCCGGAATTCCTCTCCGGTACGCTTGCCGAAGCCGGCGGTATCGAAGCCAATGTCGCGACTGGCTACCACGCCATCGAATTCCTGCTCTGGGGCCAGGATCTGCATGGCACGGGACCGGGCGCAGGCGAGCGCCCTGCTACCGACTATGACCTCAAGAATTGCACGCATGGCAATTGCGACCGCCGCGCCGAATATCTGAAGTCGGCCTCCACGCTGCTCGTTTCCGACCTGCAGGAAATGACTGACGACTGGGCGCCTGAGGGAGAAGCCACGAAGCATGTCGAAGCCGATCCGAAGGCCGGCCTCGTCGCCATCCTGACGGGCATGGGTTCACTCTCCTACGGCGAGCTCGCCGGCGAGCGCATGAAGCTCGGCCTGCTGCTGCACGATCCGGAAGAAGAGCATGATTGCTTCTCCGACAACACCTACAACTCGCATCTGAACGACGCGATCGGCATCGCGGCTGCCTATTCGGGCGAATATACCCGCGTCGACGGCACCAAGATGACAGGCCCGTCGCTGCACGATCTCGTTGCCGCCAAGGACAAGGCTCTGGATGCCGAGATGACCGGCAAGCTCAACAAGACGCTGGATGCCATGCACGCCATGGCCAAGCGCGGCGAGACGGTCGAGAAGTACGACCAGATGATCGGCGAGGGCAACAAGGAAGGCAACGCCGTCGTTCAGGCCGCCATCGACGGTCTCATCGACCAGACGAAGTCGGTCCAGCGCGTTATTGCCGCACTTGACCTCGGCACCGTCGAGCTTGAAGGTTCTGACAGCCTGGATAATCCTAACGCTGTCTTCAAATAAGCAAAAAGGCGGGCCGCTCAGAACCCGAAGCGGCCCGGACCCTTGAAATGTCGCATAACCCGGCCAGACGTCTTTTTGTCAGCGCAGCTTTCTGCGCTCTGCTCGCCGGACTTCCCGTCGCTATTGCCGGCGCTTTCGATCTTCCGACCAGACGATCCGATCTTTCCGATGCGGACCTGAAGCGCGTCGCCGATATTTCCAGGCCGACCAGCGACTTCAGCAAGGCCGAGGCTTACGAGGCCATGCAGGCCGGTGCTGCGACCTCTATCGATCCGGTTACCGAAGACAGTTTCTCGCATATCTCGGCCAATATCCCCTTCGAGGAAGAGCAGAATTTCCGGCTCGGAAACGCGCTCTTCCGCAAGCTCTGGGTTTCCGTGCCATCCTCGACGCAGGCCTCCGATGGCCTTGGACCGCTCTTCAACGCGCGTTCCTGCATGAGCTGCCACGCCAATGACGGGCGCGGCAAGCCGCCGGAGGGCGGCCCGAGTGCGACTTCGATGGTTCTGCGGGTCGCTCGCGCGGCGAAGACGCCGGAGGAGGAAAAAGCGATCGCCGCCGCCGATATCGTCAATTTCCCCGATCCGGTTTACGGCCATCAGCTTCAGGATCTCGCAGTGCCCGGACTTGCAGCCGAGGGCAAAGTTGCCGTCACCTATAGCGAAGAAACTGTCACGCTAGCCGGCGGTGAAGCGGTAAGCCTGCGCAGGCCTAGCTACTCCGCCAAAGACCTCGCCTATGGCCCGCTCGATCCGAGCACGACCATCTCGGCGCGCATTGCACCTGCGATGATCGGGCTTGGGCTGATCCAGGCGATTCCCGAGGCTGATATTCTGGCCCATGCCGATCCTGATGATCTCGACCATGACGGCATCTCCGGCAAGGCGGCGATTGTGCGCGATCATCGCACCGGCCAGACCGCACTCGGCCGTTTCGGCTGGAAAGCGCAGAATGCCACAGTGCGCGATCAGAGTGCGGATGCCTTCTCCACCGATATCGGCATTTCGACGCCCGACGCGCCTGATGCCCATGGCGACTGCACCAAGGCTGAGACAAAGTGCCTCGCCATGCCAACCGGGGTACAAAAGCGGCTTGGCAACGAGGAGGCGCCTGGCCCGGTGCTAGACCTCGTCACCTTCTATTCCGAAAACCTCGCGGTGCCGGCGCGCCGCAAGGCAAGCTTTGCGGGAACGCTGCGCGGGAAGCAGCTTTTCTATGAATCGGGCTGCATTTCCTGCCATGTTCCGAAGTTCGTCACCCGCCGGGATAGCACCGAAAAGGCCCAATCCTTTCAGCTTATCTGGCCATATTCAGATTTCCTGCTGCACGACATGGGCGACGGCCTTGCCGACGGACAGCAAGTAGGACTGGCCAGCGGACGTGAATGGCGTACGCCGCCGCTATGGGGTATAGGACTGACCCGGACTGTGAGCGGACACAGCTTCTTCCTGCATGACGGCCGCGCCAGAAATCTCACCGAGGCAATTCTCTGGCATGGCGGCGAAGCTGAAAAAGCCCGTAACGCATTCTCCTCGCTGTCAAAAGACGATAGAGAGGCCCTGATTACATTCCTGGAGTCACTCTGATGCGCCCCTGGCACACCCTGCTCTGCCTCGCTTTGACCGGCCTTGCCACATCGGCTGCCGCCCAGAGCGCCGCACCGCCCGCTTCGGGCCTCAACGAGGATGCTGTGCCTTCAGTCATGCAGCGCGCTGTCGACGAGGTCATCCGCCCCGGCTATCGCAATATGCAGCAATCATCCGCGCGCCTGACGACAGCCATGAACGATCTCTGTGCCTCCGGTACGCAGCAGACGCTCGACCGCGCCAAATCAGCATTCGACGATGCGATCCGCTACTGGTCGACGATCGAAATCGTGCAGACCGGCCCGGTCATCCAGGACAATCTCTTCGAACACATCCTCTTCTACCCGGACCGAAAGGGTGTCGGCCTCAAGCAGGTGCAGGCGCTGATCGCCAAGGCCGATCCGAAGGACGCGACTGTCGATGCCATTGCCGGCAAGAGTGTCGCGCTGCAGGGCCTGACAGCACTCGAATACGTACTCTACGGCACCGGCTCCGACGACCTGATCAATCAGAAGGGCGGCTTCCGCTGCCTCTACGGTCAGGCGGTCGCCGGCAATATCCAGCGTGAAGCCGGCGAGGTGGTCGCCGCCTGGGAGAAGCCTGACGGTGTGCAGGCGAGCTGGAAACATCCCGGCCCGCAGAGCGACGATTTCATGGACAACAAGGAAGCCGTCGCTGCCCTTCTCGGCATTCTCGTCCACGGCGCTGAGAATGTCCGCGACCAGCGGCTGGAGCAGTTCTACAAGGGCAAGGATACGCCCGCCCGCCCGCGCATGGCGATCTACTGGCGTTCGAAGAACACCTGGAAATCGATGGCCGCCAATCTCGAGGGTATCCGTACGCTCTGGCAGAAGGCCGGCATGGCCGAACTGCTGCCGCCAGAGAAGAAGGCGGTTGCCGATTCAATCGACGCCAAGCTGAAGACGATCATCGACAGTGTCTCGAAGCTGAACCCGGATATCGAAGTCGCGGTCAGCGATGCGGAGAAGGCCAAGCTCGATACGCTGCTGACCGAAAGCCGCGACCTCATCACCACGATCAGCGATCAGTATGGCGCAGCAATCGGCCTTTCGGCCGGCTTCTCCTTCTCGGACGGAGACTGAGCCGATGTGGCGCAGCGCCGCCATCGACCGTCGTGGCTTCATCAAGGCCGCCGGTATCGGCTTTCTGGCTGCGCTGAAACCTGAAGCGCTGCTGGCTCTCACTCGTGCCGATGCTATCTATGCATCCGGTATCCGCGCCGCCAACGGCTCCTTTGCCGTGGCGACGGTCACCGAGCGCGGGGAGATTGTCGATCAGGTGGCGCTGCCCGCCCGCGCCCATGGCATGGCCCATAGCAGCGCAACCGGGCGCACCGTCGCCTTCGCCCGCCGGCCGGGCATGTTCGCGATGATCTTCGATCCCTGGAACAAGGGCGAACCCATCGTCATCACCTCGCCGGAGGGCCGGCATTTCTACGGCCACGGCGCTTTTTCCCCGGATGGCCGGCTGCTCTATGCCAGCGAGAACGACTTCGACAATGGTAGGGGCATGATCGGCCTCTATGATGCGACGAACCGCTTTGTCCGTATCGGCGAATATGAGACCTATGGTGTCGGCCCGCATGACATGACGGTTTCCGATGACGGTCGCATGCTCATCGTCGCCAATGGCGGCATCGAGACACATCCGGACTTCGGCCGAACCAAGCTCAATCTCGGCAATATGCAGCCGTCGCTGGCGCTCATCGATGCGGCAACCGGAGCGCTGATCGAAAAACATATCCTGCCGCCGCAATGGTCATCGGTCTCCACGCGCCATGTCGATGTCGATGCCAGCGGCCGCATCTGGTTCGCCTGCCAATATGAAGGCCATCGGAAGGACCTGCCGCCGCTCGTCGGCCATTTCGCCAAGGGCGAGGATCTTGTTTTCATCGACTTGCCCGAGGAGACGACCCGACGACTTGCCAATTATGTCGGGGCGATCGCAGTCAACCGAAAGGAAGGTCTGGTCGGTGTCACCTCACCGATCGGCGGCGCGTCCGTCACCATCGATGCGAAAACGGGCAAGGTGCTGCGTGAGGACAGCGTTCGCGATGCCGCGGGCATTGCGCCTGCTCCCGGCGGCTTTGCCGTTTCCTCCTATGATGGCGATTTCCTGTCGGCTCATAGCGATGTCGCCTGGGATCAGCATATCGTGCGGATCGCTCAGCCGGCGTTGGTGCGGTAGTCCTTCCATTCCTTTTCAGTGACTTCGGCGGTTGCCCGCGCCGCCTCGTAGAGCCAGTCGTCACCGCGCGAGCGCAGGTCATTGCGAATTGCCGCAGCACTTGCCGCGTCATCTGAATGGCAGTTGGCAATCTCGAAGCCCATCAGTTCCAGCATGGCGCCGTCCAGAAGCGTCTTCGCATCGTTCTCGATCTCGATCTTGCGGCTGTTCGGCGAAAGCCGGCGAACAAGAATGCGGCCCGACACTGCGAAATGAGGATCTGGGCTGCGCATCCGCCCGGCGGCGATGACACCGGTTCTGATAACGTGATCTCCTGATCTTGCTAGCGACCAGGCCGAGGGCACAAGCGCCTTGGCTTCACGCAGCACAGGCCCACCGCGCCACTCCTTCACATAGGCGACGAAACGTGGCCGCCCGAGGCTGCCCGTTCCCTTCTTCTTGACTGGTAGAGGCATAAAACTTCCTGCGCCCCTTGGCAGGGCATTCCTCAGTGCATCAACGAAGCGGCCGGGAGCCGGCTTTTCATCGGGTTCACGCTTGTCCCATTTCTTCCAGAACTCCTTCCGCTCATCCTCCGAAAGCAGCAGCTTGTCGCGCAGCCAGGGATGATCACGCTCCAGGATAATGGGATTCGCGTGCTCAAGGCCGCGCACATATCCGGCGAGAATGAGCTCGGCGATCGCCCTGCCGGAAACCCCGGCGTCCGGTTGAGCCAGAATGGCGCTTGCCACCAGCCGCACGAGATCCAGCCCGTAGGGCATGATCGCCGTGTCGTCGAAATCATTTGCGCCCCAGACGAGCCGCCCCTCGATATCCCGCCAGGTCCCGAAATTCTCCAGATGCGTATCGCCGATCGACAGCACTTGCGGCATGTCAGCAAGCTCCGGCCTGACGGCGTAGATGATCTCCGCCCAGCGCCAGTAGGTAGCGCGCAAGAAGGAGAATGCTTCCTCGCCCATCTTACGGTGTTTCTCGTCGATACCCTCCTGTACGATCTCGCCCTGCAGCTCTTGTGCCAGCCACGCCTCGTAATCGCTCATAGATTGAGAAAATCTCTTCATCGGCTCGCCCTCAGGTTTGATAGATCATAATCCTACGGGGCCTTATTCAGAAGAGGTTTTGAGATGATCCCAAGACGGACGCGACGCGGCTCACCATGCTGAGATGAGCCGCGCCGACCAATGTGATCATACGGGAAGCGGAGCTTCGGCGTTTACGAGATCCGCCTTGCGCAGTTCCCGCCAGAAATCGCCGGGGACCACCTCGTGGAGTGCAGCCCGATCTTCCGCTATGCGGTCCGGTTTGCTTGCGCCGGGGATGACAGCGGCGACAGCGGGATTAGCGAGCGAGAATTGCAGCCCCGCCGCCTTCATGCTGATGCCGTAACGATCGGCGATCGACTTGATGCGCGCGACCTTATCGAGGATCGCGGGCGTGGCGGGCGCATATTCGAAGTTCGGACCGCCGACCAAAGCGCCGGAACTGTAAGGGCCGCCGACGACGATGCCGAGACCACGTTCGGCAACCATTGGCATCACGCGCTGCAGTGCCCGATCATGATCGAGCAGCGTGTAGCGGCCGGCCAGCAGAAAACCATCCGGCCGCGGCTCTTGCAGAGCCAGCAGCAGTTCGATCGGTTCCACACGATTGACGCCAAGACCCCAGGCCTTGATGACCCCTTCGTCGCGCAGACGATCCAGTGCCTTGAAGGCGCCCTTGCGCGCGCTTTCGAAGATAGCCAGCCACTCGTCACCGTAGAAATCCTGCGCCACATCGTGGACCCAGGCGATTTCGATACTGTCGGTCTTCAGGCGTTTCAGGCTGTCCTCAATCGAGCGCAGGGTCGCATCTTCCGAGTAATCGTTGACGATCTTGTTGGGGCGGCCGTATTTGAAGACTTCGCCCTTCTCGCCGAGATCGCGGGTGCTGACGTCTTCGATCTCATCAAGGATCACACGCCCAACCTTGGTGCTGATCGCATATTGATCCCTGGGTTGACCGGCGAGCGCCTCGCCCATGCGGAGCTCGGCAAGTCCTGCGCCATAGAAGGGCGCGTTGTCGAAATAGCGGATACCATCGTTCCAGGCGGCTTCCACGGTTGCCAATGCTTCCTGCTCCGGAATATCCCGGAACATGTTGCCGAGCGGAGCGGCGCCGAAGCCGAGCTTGCCCGGGAGAATGTCTTTGAGTGCCATTGTTTAGTCCTCGAGATAGTTGTGAACGTTCGTCGACCTGTCAGGCAACCTGTACGGGATCGAGCACCAGGGCCCTGCGTTCGGCGAGGTCGTTGATGACAGCGAAATAATCCCGGAAATGCGGCGTCTCGCGATGGGCGGCCACGGCGGCGTTGTCCGCGTAGAGCTCATCCAAGATGAAGATGTCAGCATTGGCCTGATCTTGCCAGATATCCCAGCGCATATTACCGGGTTCTGCCCTGCTGGGGCCGATCATGCCGGCGAGAAGCGCCTTCAATTCATCGGTCTTGCCCGGTCGGGCGGTCAGGATCGCCACTATCTTTATGGGATTGGACATGATTGCTTTTCCTTCTTCAGATCGGGTTCCCGCGGAATACGGAATGATCGCACCCCGCGGATCTCTTCAGATCATGCGATGTTCAGCAAACGATCGAGCGCTGCCACGAATTTTCCTGCGAGCGCACGGTCCGAGCGCGGATTCTGGCCGGTTATGAGTTCACGGTCTTCAACCACATGCGGCTCGAAGTCGGTCGCTGTCGTGATGACCTGGCCGCCGGCGGTCTGCAGCGCGTCGACCACGTTGAAATAAAGCTTGGCGTGCAGGATATAGTCCTCAACGACCTTTTCTTCGCTGTTGGAAAAGATGGTCATCTTGTATCCGGCGTATTGCCAGTCTTTGGCCCATTCCGCGGCCTTGGCAGGCACTCCGGCAATCAGGGCGGCACGGAACTCGCGGGCATGCGGCATCGCGGCTGCGACAGCTATCGGGCCGTGGCAGAGAAGTGCGGTCGGCTTGGAGCGCTCGTGGAAATGGCGCAGGATTTCCCCCATATCCGGATCCTGCATCAGATCGACTACCGGCGCCTGACCGCCCGGCACGAAGACACCGGCGTAATTGTCGAGACCCTCCTCAACGATGGAACGCAGCGTGCGAACTTCATTCATTGCAGGGTCATTCGCATAGAAGGTCTTGGCGCGTTCGTAGGCAGCTTTGTCGCCGCCGAAATGATCCGGCGTGTCCGAGGCCTCGTCGATATGCGGCTTGGTGCCATCAGGCGTTGCCAGAACGATTTCGTAGCCGGCCTCGACGATTGCCAGTGCCGGCACGACAGTCTCGTTGAGATACTGGCCGGTGGCTCCCGTGCGGCCGCCCTGGATTTCGATGCGGGTAGCGTTGGAGCCGATCAGAAGTACTTTTGCCTTGCTCATTGTCATCTCCGTTTGCCGTGGTTGGCGTCCTTTTGGATGGCTTAATCATGCTCCGGGACAACATATTCCAGAAGTTTATTTCTATGATTTCAGATATTCATGTGACATTATAAGCCATGCGATATGACCTCAATCTGCTACCGGTCTTCATCACGCTGATGGAGGAGCACAGCGTCACCCGCGCCGCCGATCGGCTGGGCATTACGCAGCCGGCGCTCTCCAATGCATTGGCCCGTCTGCGCGAGATGATGCAGGACCAGCTCTTCATCCGTGAGCGCTACGGCATCCAGCCGACGCCGATGGCGCTAGAGCTGGCGCCGGTCATTGCTGCGGCATTGGCAAAGATCGATGAGGCCATCCTCGGCCAGCAGGATTTTGATCCAAGGCAGGCCGAGCGGCTGATGACGATTGCGCCGAACAGCTACGTTGAGTTCGTGCTGGTGCCGGCGATCGTCGCGCGGCTTCGCGAGGTGGCGCCGGGCATCCGGCTTCGCCTTACGCCCTTCGGCACCGATCTCGGCGAGACAGGTGTGATGTCCGGCACCACGGCAATGGTATTCGGCCGCATCATCGATCCGCCTGACAATCTGGTCGTGCAGCATCTGATGGACGAAAGCCTTGCCTGCGTGGTGCGTGCCGATCACCCTGAAATCGGGGACAGCATTTCCCGAGAGCAGTATGAGCATATGCGGCACGTCAACGTACTTCCACCCGGACGGCTGCGCGTCGGCCTGTTTACAGCACTGGAACAACGGGGGATCAAGCGCGAGGTCGCAGTCTCCGTAACCCATTTTCTGGCGGTGCCGGAAATGATTGCAGTGACGGATTATTGCGCGACGCTGCCGAACAGGATCTGCCAGCGCCTCGCCGGCGACCCTCGTCTGAAAGTCCTGCCGGCGCCTGTTGATCTCGGCACATTCCCGATCGAGATGGCCTGGCATGTCCGCTACCGCAACGATCCCGCGCATCGCTGGCTGCGGACACTGATCAGCGACATCGTCAAAGAAGCCCCGGACGCGAAGTAGCTGGTTGCTTTGCGGGGCGAATAAATCCTTCTTCCCGCAAGCAACACAGCTCAGCGCCGCGTGATTGAAAACTTATATCGAAAGACAAAACCGTCGTGAGCCGGATTGAAACCTTGTCGAATCCGGCCGGCCATGCCACTTTCGCGATCGCAAGAGGAACCATGATGAACGACACCGACAGGGGCGATTTCCGTGAGCGGATCCGCCAGAGTTTTTCCCGCCAGGCGGCCATGAACACCATTGGCGCGGAGTTGACGCGTGTCGAGCACGGCATGGTGGAGATCGAGCTTCCCTTCGACGTCAAACTGACACAGCAGCACGGCATTTTGCACGCGGGCATCATTTCCGCAGCGCTCGATTCGGCCTGCGGTTTTGCGGCCTATAGTGTTATCGATGCCGAAGCCTCGATCCTCACGATCGAGTTCAAGGTCAACCTCATGTCGCCGGGGCGTGGCGAACGCTTCCTCTTCAGGGGCGAGATCACCAAGCCCGGCTCCAACATCATCGTCGCCGATGGGCGAGGTTATGCGATCAGCGACGGGCCTGCCAAGCTCATCGCGTCCATGACCGGTACGATGATGGTCATTCGCGGAAGAGAGGGAATTACGGGATGAAATTCGAACTGAAGTCGGTCGCAGGCAAATCCATCCTGTTCGTCATGGCCGCGGAGGCCGAATACGGCCCGTTCCTGCGCTCGCGCATCGAACCGCTGATGACCGGCGTCGGCCCGGTCGAGGCAGCAATCGCGATCACCAAGTCGCTCTCCCGTCTCGATGCATCCGACGACCTGCCCGATCTCGTGGTTTCGCTCGGCTCGGCCGGTTCGGCACGCCTGCAGCAGACCGAAGTCTATCAGGTCACCTCCGTTTCCTACCGCGACATGGATGCCTCGCCGCTCGGCTTCGAAAAGGGCAAGACCCCCTTTCTCGACCTGCCGGCGGACCTCGACCTGCCGCTGCGCATTCCCGGCATTCCCGAAGCCACCCTTTCGACCGGCGGCAATGTCGTTTCCGGTGCCGCCTATGCCAATATCGCAGCCGACATGGTCGACATGGAAACCTATGCGGTGCTGCGCGCCTGCCAGGGCTACAAACTGCCGCTGATCGGCCTTCGCGGCATTTCCGACGGTGCGGTCGAGCTGCAGCATATTTCCGGCTGGACCGAATACCTGCATATCGTCGACCGCAAGCTTTCCTATGCCGTGGACAGCCTTTTCACCGCCCTGGAGGACGGCGTTTTCTGGTTCTGAAGCAGGTCGCGCAAAAGTGTGTAGCGGTTTTGCGACAACGACATGCGAAAACAAAAGCCTGAAGCATGATAGCGAATCTGAAAGATCGCAACACGCTTCAGGAGCTGAAAACAGGGACAATCGGGACAATAAAACCCGGCTGCGGCCGAATTCCCGCATTGCAAGAAGAGGCGCTTTTCATTAAAGGCTCGCCATGACCCAGACAGCACATCCCGACAGCGTTCTCATCGTCGATTTCGGCAGCCAGGTGACCCAGCTCATCGCACGACGCGTGCGTGAAGCCGGCGTCTATTGCGAGATCGTTCCCTTCCAGTCCGCCGAAGAAGGCTTCAAGCGCCTCCAGCCGAAAGCCGTGATCCTTTCCGGCAGCCCGGCTTCGACGGTCGATGAAGGATCGCCGAGGGCACCTCAGATCATCTTCGACAGCGGCCTTCCGGTGTTCGGCATCTGCTACGGCCAGCAGACGATGTGCATGCAGCTCGGAGGCTTGGTGGAAAGCGGTCATCACCGCGAATTCGGCCGCGCCTTCCTGGAGGTCGACGAGGACTGCGTCCTCTTCGAAGACCTCTGGTCCAAGGGCTCGCGCCATCAGGTCTGGATGAGCCATGGCGACCGCGTGACGAAGCTGCCCGACGGTTTCAAAGTCGTGGCGACCTCATCCAACGCGCCTTACGCCTTCATCGCCGACGAGAAGCGCAAGTATTACGGCGTGCAGTTCCATCCTGAGGTCGTGCATACGCCCGATGGCGCCAAGCTGATCGCGAACTTCATCCACAACATCGCCGGTATCCAGGGCGACTGGACCATGTCGGCGTACCGTCAGAAGGCGGTCGAGGACATTCGGCGCCAAGTCGGTGACAAGCGGGTCATCTGCGCCCTTTCGGGCGGTGTCGACTCCTCAGTCGCGGCTCTGCTTATCCACGAGGCTGTTGGCGACCAGCTGACCTGCATCCTCGTCGACCATGGCCTGATGCGCAAGGACGAGGCCGCAGGCGTCGTCGCCATGTTCCGCGAGCATTACAACCTGCACCTGATCCACGTCGATGCCTCCGACCGCTTCATCGGCGAGCTCGAAGGGGTTTCCGATCCGGAAACCAAGCGCAAGATCATCGGACGCCTGTTCATCGAGACATTCGAGGACGAAGCGAAGAAGCTCGGCGGCGCCGACTTCCTCGGCCAGGGCACGCTCTATCCTGACGTCATCGAGTCCGTTTCCTTCACTGGCGGCCCCTCGGTCACCATCAAGTCTCACCACAATGTCGGCGGCCTGCCGGAGCGCATGAAGATGCAGCTCGTCGAGCCGCTACGCGAACTCTTCAAGGATGAAGTCCGCGCGCTCGGCAAGGAACTCGGCCTGCCCGACAGCTTCATCGGCCGCCACCCGTTCCCGGGTCCGGGCCTTGCCATCCGCTGCCCCGGCGGTATCACGCGCGAGAAGCTCGAGATTTTGCGCGAAGCCGATGCGATCTATCTCGACGAGATCCGCAAGGCTGGCCTCTATGATGCGATCTGGCAGGCTTTTGCCGTGCTGCTGCCCGTCCAGACCGTCGGCGTCATGGGCGACGGCCGCACCTATGAATTCGTCTGTGCACTGCGTGCCGTCACCTCGGTCGACGGCATGACCGCGGATTTCTACCACTACGACATGGAATTCCTCGGCCGCGCCGCCACCCGTATCATCAACGAAGTGCGCGGTATCAACCGCGTGGTATATGATGTGACCAGCAAGCCGCCCGGCACGATCGAGTGGGAGTGACGGGGAGTACCGTGGAGTAGTATCGGATAGCGCGGTCGATAGATTCCAGGCGACCTGCAGCTCTATCGGGCGTCTCCCCGCTCTTCGAACGGCGTCTATACCCCGTTAGGCCCACCCCAACCTTCGCGAGTTTGTGGCTTTCAAATATTCAGTCGCGCGCCGCTCGAAGAAGTTAGCGCGCGCGACCAGTTCTCGGCGTCGATCACACGGTCGTAGATCGATTACTGTTCCTTCTTGAACAAATCCTGGAAGATGAGCTGGCCCCAAGTGCGACCGCGTGCGTGCACCAGCGCGCCACCCTCGTTGAGCTTTCCCAGCGTGATGGGTGCGAACCCGAGTTGTTTGGCCAAGGCCGCCACGGGAGCGATCGCGTCCTCGTCGTCGCTCGACAGAAAGACCACCCGGTGGCCGCCCTCGACAATCGGATCGGCATCCAGGGTGGCCGCAATCAGATGATTGAAACCTTTCACAAGCTTGGCGCCGGTGAACGACTTCGCAACGAAGGCGGAGGACGGGAGGCCGTCCAGCTCTTCAGGGACTGGGAACGCGTTCGTCGCGTCGATGACTGTCTTGCCTTTCCAGCTCGGCAGGGCCTTGGCAACCTCGCGATGTTCCCCGAACGGGACCGCCAGTATGATTGTGTCGGCCTCGAGGGCATCCCCCAGCGACTTGGCGACGACCGTGGGTCCAATCGCCCGTGCCTGCGACGCCAACGCCTCGGGCGGCCGGCGGCTCGCGACGGTCACCTCGATGTTTTTACGGGCGAAGGCGTGGGCGAGGGCCTGGCCTATCTTGCCGAATCCTATAATCGCGTAGCTCATAATACTTCTCCGATCCGTGTTGGTATTGGTTCCCCGCCTTCAACGGCGCTGGGTTATCCGTTCCGCTGTGTGGCTACCTTTGCGTAGACGTTCCGTCGTGAACGACTTCCGCGCAGCCGGGCCGACCGTTCAGCGCGGAAGTCGTTCCACCATGGACACGCTAGTTCCAGTGGATCAGCCACTTCCGGCGATCCGGCGCGAATTCAGATGGCCGAGAAGCCGCCGTCGACAGACAACTCCAACCCATTCACGAAGCTCGAATCGTCTGAAGCAAGAAACAGCGCGACCGCCGCAATTTCCTCAGGACGACCCATTTTTCCCCGCGGGATCAGGGATTCGAACATCTGCTTCGCCTCCTCGGTGAGGACTTGGTCCTGCATCGGTGTGGCGATCGGCCCCGGGTGCAGCACGTTCACCCGGATATTCCTGCCCTTCAGCTCGTTGAGCCACCCGCGTGCGAATGCGTGCAACGCCGCCTTGCTCGCCGCATACACGCTGTAACCAGGAAAGCCTTTCACCGAAGCAACTGATCCGGTCATGAAGATCGATCCGCCATCGTTGAACAGCGGCAACGCCTTTTGCACCGTGAACAGCGTGCCGCGCGTATTCAGGCCGAAGGTCGCATCGAAATGCTGCTCGGTAATCTCGCCCAGTGGGACGGCTTCGCCCGTGCCGGCGCTAGCATACAGGACGTCGATCCTGCCCTTTTCCCGCTTGACTGTATCGAACAGGCGGTCGAGGTCGTCGAGATTGGCCGCGTCGCCGCGCACGCCGGTCACGTTCCGGCCGATCAGCTTGACGGCGTCGTCGAGCGCCTCCTGCCTCCGGCCCGTGATGAAAACATAGGCGCCTTCTTCAACGAACCGCTTGGCGCTCGCCAGCGCCATACCGCTCGATCCACCCGTGATGACTGCAACTTTACCGTCTAGCTTTCCCATTATTTCTCCTTACAGGCTCCGCCTTTAGTCGTTCGGGGACGCCCCCGAGGACCTCAACATAGGTCCGCCGGAGTCAGGCGTTGAGTGTGGATGCGCGCACATCGGTGGTGCAAAATCGATCCGGCTGGACGACTGACGCCGGCTGCGACGATCGGTGTCCGCCGTTCGGAATTGGGCCGTACTCGTCGACATAAGCTATGATGACCGCCCGTACTGCTGTACGATGCGTTGGATAGGGGCTTTGGAAGGCGCACCCCGGCGGTGCTGGATTGCACCATGATCGACTGGGATGACATTCGCTACTTTCTTGCCGTGGCGCGCGGAGGCTCAGTGCGGGCTGCCGCCGAAGGCCTCGGGGTGTACCACTCAACCGTGCTGCGACGCATCGCACAGCTCGAGGAACGCCTCGGGGCGCAGATGTTCGAAAAGCTGCCTTCGGGCTACCGCCTGACGGCTGCGGGCGAGGAGGTCCTCGAGCTCGCGAACCAGATGGAAGCGTCGTCGCACCAGCTGGAGACGCGTGTCCTCGGTCGCGACCAGAGCGTGCGCGGGCTTCTGCGGGTGACGTTGGCTCCGACCCTTGCGACACATCTGCTCATGCCGGACCTCGCCGATTTCGCGCTTCTGCATCCGGACATCGAGATGGAGATCGTGTCGTCCGGCGAGCTGGCAAATCTGACCAACCGAGAGGCCGATGTCGCGATCCGTGTCGTTTACGACCGCAAAACCCTGCCGCTCAATCTTCACGGTCTGAAGGGACCGGAGCTGTTCAGCGGCGTCTACATGTCTCGCGATCGACTTGCCGCGTGGCGTGCGAGTGCGCCTGATCCCATCCGGTGGATCGTCATAAGCAATCATGGCATCCCGGATTGGGCCAGCGAGGGTGAGGTTCGTACCACGGGGGTTCCGTTCAGGACCACGGACGGCGAGGCGCAGATCGTTGCAGTACGGCAAGGGCTCGGGATGACGACGCTGCCGTGCTTCGTCGGAGATGCCGACCCTCTACTGGTGAGGGTGCCGGGCACCGACCTGCACATGCATGGAACGCTCTGGCTTCTCACACAGGGGGAGACACGCAAGACGAAGCGCGTGCAGCTCTTCACGGAGTTCGTATCCCGCAGGCTCGCCGCCTACGCTCCGCTTCTCGCGGGGCTGTCCATATCGCGCGACTGACGCCCGGCAGGTCGCCGGCGACGCTTGCCGTAATCCGTTCGGAAGCCGAGCTGCGATCGCTTGAAGCGGCGTCGTTCAATCTGCGAATGTTGCGCCGTATCGCAACCGGTGCGAGGGCCACACTACTGACAGCGACGGACTTCACCATCGCTGACGGTGATTATTCAGTTCATCGGCCAATTTGGCCGCTGCCGACTTCTTGTACCCAGAAAAATCAACCTCGGACAGCATGGCTAAACAGCGCCACGCAAGGTTGCTGTTTGACCTTTTCATCTCATCACTGTGAAAGCCGCTGTTCCTTAAAGCCCGAGACGCGTCTCTCCCAGGGATGACTGCCGCCAACTCATCAACCCGAGGTAATCGATGCCAATCATTACATTTGCGAATACGAAAGGAGGGGCCGGCAAGACGACGGTCGCTCTCGTTCTTGCCACAGAACTGGCTCGCCGTGGCCATCGCGTTTCCGTTCTGGATGCCGATCCCCAGCAGTGGGCCTGCCGCTGGCACCGTCTGTCCGGTGATGCGGCCGAATTCGCCGTCATCTCCGGTGTCAGCGAAGATACGATCGAACAGCAGATCAAGGACCTCAAGAAGCGCGGCGGCTATATCATTATCGACTTGCCGGCCGGTCTGAGCCCGCTGATGGCGAAGGCCATCGGCTTTTCCGATCATGTGATGGTTCCGGTGCAGGGCTGCGCCATGGATGCCGTCGGCGGCGCGCAGGTGCTTGAGATCATGAAGCAGCTTGCTGCCCAGCATGAAATCCGCATCCCGCATTCGGTCGTGCTGACGCGCATCAGTTCGATCATCACCACCCGCGCGCTACTCGCCGTCAAGGGTCTGCTCGCCAAGCAGCAGGTCAATGTCATCGATACGGCGCTGATCGAGCGCGCCGCCTATCGCGACATGTTCATTTCCGGCGGCAGCCTCTATACGATGGATCCTGCTCGTGTCAGCAATCTCGACAAGGCGCAGGACAATGCCCGCATGCTGGCAGATGACGTTCTCCGTCTCGTGCCCCCGAAGGCAGCCCGCGCCAAGTCTTCCAAGAAGGCGGCGGAGGTGGTGAAGGACGCCGCTTAAACGCGCATTCACCGCGCTATCCGATACCAGCAAGCGGCTTGTCTTCCGGCAGCCGCTTGTATTTTGAGCATGGCTCTCACCATAAATGTTCCCTTTTTGTTCTTGACATAAAAGTCAACGCTGGTACGCTCCTCCTTGTACAACAAGGAGGCGGGCGATGTAGTCCGTAGTTCAAATGCCTCATTTTCCACTAGATCCGAACGACTCCGATCCCGAGAAGAAATCCGGTCCCGGCGGGGAACGTCACCACAGGCTGTTCTTCGTACTTCGCCCAGACATCGAAGCCGCATCCGAAGCGCTGGAGATCGCTCAAGTCTATCGCAACTCGCATTCGCTGACGGGGCCGTCGCGGCCCCGCGAACTGCTTCATGTCACGCTGAACGGCGTTGGAGCTTACCGGAGGCTGCCACAGGATATCGCCTTCGCTGCAGCACAGATGGCTGCAACTGTGCGCACCCGGCCATTCGATCTCGTGCTCGATGAGGTCATGAGCTTCAGACACCCAGGCGAACCACAGGCCTTCGTTATCTGCAACAGGCAGGAAAACGAGGCGCTGCAGGATCTTCGTCGCCAAATCCAAGAGGGCTTATACGAGGCTGGATTGCCTTATAACCTCGGAGGACATCTGACGCCGCATATGACGCTCCTTTACGATCGCAAGACCGTTCTACCCGAAAAGCTCGCTCGACCGGTGCGGTGGAATGTCCGGGAGTTCCTTCTGATCCACAGTGTCTATGGAAACAGCGAGCATAACGTCGTCGGCCGCTGGCCTCTGCTCGACTGAGCTGCGCTTGCGCGGTAGTGGCGGATTCGCATAAAACTCCCCACCCCAATGCATAGATGCGGAGCAAGACAGTGGACGTTTCAGAGATCATCATCCCCGGCGATACGCCTGGCATCGAATGGCGGTTGCCGGTCATGCGTTTCAAGGGAAGCGATCCTGCGGCGCCCAAGGTTTATATCCAGGCTGCCTTGCACGCCAACGAACTGCCGGGCACGGCGCTCGCGCATTTTCTCTGCGGTAAGCTGCGGCAAGCCGAAAGCGAAGGACGGATCGCCGGCGATATCGCGCTCGTGCCGCAGGCAAATCCGATCGGTGCGGCGCAATCGCATTTCGGCGAGCTGCAAGGCCGGTTCGATTTGGGATCGCGGACCAATTTCAATCGGGATTTTCCGCTGATCTCGGTTCGCGACCGGGAGGAGTTGCTTGACGGCCTTGATGATTATCCGGCTACAGATCGACTGAAGCGAGAGCTGATTCATATGGCGCTCGACGCCGATCTGGTGCTCGATCTGCATTGCGATGATGAATCGCTGCAATATGCCTATATCGACGAAGCCTTCTGGCCGGAGGCATCAGATCTTGCCAATGCGCTCGACATGCAGGCGGTGCTGCTTTCGGATGGCGAAAGCTCAGCCTTCGAAGAAGCGGTCGGTTTTGCCTGGAAATATGAGGTGCCGGGCGAGCGCAAGGCCAAGCTTCCGGGCAAGCTTTCGGTGACGGTGGAACTGCGCGGCCGCCGCGACGTCTATCCCGATATGGCCGAGAAAGACGCCGAAGGCCTGCTGCAATTCCTGATCGGGCGCGGTGTCGTCAACGGCGGGGCAGCCGGAGACAAGACCTTCTCCGGACCAGCCGTGCCGCTCGACAATGTCGAGATCCTGCGTGCGCCGCAGGGTGGCACCGTGCTGTTCCACCGCAATATCGGCGAGCGTGTTTCGGAAGGAGAGCTTTTGGCGACGATCGTCACCCGGCCCGGTTTTGCCGAGGGCGATATCGACATCCGGGCGCCGCAGGACGGACTGCTGCTGACCCGCACTTCCGACCGGCTGGTGCGCCGGCGCGGCGACCTGATGAAGATTGCCGCCGACAAGCCGAGCAAGGCAACGCGAAAGGCCGGCACGCTGGAAGACTGAACCGGCGTTCTTTTCCACACGCGGATGTAAGGCTCCGCGCAACTGTCACACAGGCTTCAAGAAAATCCGCCAAGCCGTTGCAGACATGTTGCGAAGGAGCTTTCATGCCGCATTACGACATTGCGATCGTCGGCGCGGGAATTGTCGGGCTGGCGCATGCGCTGGCGGCGGCAAAGCGCGGCAAACGGGTCGTCGTTATCGACCGCGATGCACAGGCAAATGGCGCCTCGGTGCGCAATTTCGGCTTTGTGACGGTGACCGGCCAGCAGGCCGGCGACTGCTGGAATAAGGCACGCCAGGCACGCGATATCTGGGCCGAGATCGTCGACGACGCCGGCATCGACGTCCTGCAACGCGGGCTGCTCCTTGCCGCAAGGCTCGACGAATCTGAAGCCGTGATCGACGCCTTCCTGCGCACGGAGATGGGCGAAGGCTGCGAAAGACTGACAATCGAGGAGGCGCGGCGGCTTGTACCGGCACTGCGACCGGAAGCGGGGCGCTTCACGCTCTATAGCCCGCATGAGCTGCGGGTCGAATCCCGCACGGCCATTCCGCTGCTCGCCCGCTATCTCGAAGTCAAATATGGCATCGAGTTCCGCCGCTCCACAGCCGTGAGCGAGGTCGAACCGCCGCGGATCGAGACATCAACCGGCTTGATAGAGGCGGAGACGGTGGTTGTCTGCCCCGGCGACGATTTCAAGAGCCTGTTTGCGGAACGGATCGCCGCATATAACGTCACACGCTGCAAACTGCAGATGATGCGTGTCGTGCCGGCGCAACGGGTCTCGCTCAGCACCGCCGTCATGTCTGACCTCGGGCTCGGGCGTTATCTCGGTTATGCCGAATTGCCTGAGGCGACCGCCCTGAAGGCCCGGCTCGACCGGGAATTCAAGCCGGAGCGCGAGAACGGCATCCACCTGATCGTTACGCAATCGGAAGACGGATCGCTGATCGTCGGCGACAGCCACCATTACTCTGAAACGCCCGATCCCTTTGGGCTGGAGCGGGTCGACCGGCTGACCCTCGACGAGATGGATGCCGTGCTCAACCTGCCGGGTCGCTTCATTACCGAGCGCTGGATCGGCACCTATGCCTCCGCCCCAGACCGCTGGCGGTTCACCGACAAGCCTTTCGACGCGCTGCGCATCGTCGTGGTGACGGCAGGCTGTGGTGCCTCGACCGCCTTCGGCATCGGCGAGGAAACCATTGAGGATCTTTACGGGAGCGCAGCATGACGCAATTCAAGGCAGTGGTCTTCGACTGGGCCGGCACAGTCATCGATTTCGGCTCCTTCGCACCGATGGGCGCCTTTGTAGACACCTTCGGCAAGTTCGGTGTCGAGGTGACGATCGCCGACGCACGCAAGCCGATGGGGCTTCCGAAGCGTGCGCATATCGCCGCAATGCTGGCCGAGCCGCATATCGCCGCCCGCTGGCAGGCGGCACAAGGCGCGCTTCCGGACGAGGCGGCCATCGACCGCGTTTACGAACTCTTCGTGCCGCTGAACGAAGCTGTCGTGATCGATTACTGTGCGCTGGTGCCTGGCGCGATCAAGACGATCGAATACCTGCGCGAGCGGCAGATGAAGATCGGCTCGACGACCGGTTATACGCGCTCGATCATGGAGCGCGTGCTGCCGCTTGCCGATGAACAGGGTTATGCACCCGACAATCTGATCTGTGCCGACGATCTACCGCTTGGCCGACCGACGCCGATCGGCATGTATAAATGCTTCCTCGACCTGATGGTCTATCCGGCCTCTGCCGTCCTGAAGGTCGACGATACCGAACCCGGCATTGCCGAGGGTGCCGCCGCAGGCTGCGTTACCGTTGGTGTAACGCTCTCCGGCAACGAGGCGGGTCTGACGCCTGAAGAGGTGGATGCACTTTCGCCGGAGGCGCGAGCTGAGTTGCACAAGCGGATCGGCGAGAAGCTGATTGCTGCCGGCGCCGACTACGTCATCGAGACCGTGGCCGACCTGCCGGCACTCATCGAAGAGCTCGAGGGATAAAGGCCAGACGGCGTTTGCAGCTTTCATCCAGCGTGATATCTCCCCTGGGAAACAGGGAGATCGAACCGGCATGGCCATCACCATCCACGGTATCAAGAACTGCGACACGATGAAGAAGGCCCGTAGCTGGCTGGACGAACGCGGCGTCGCCTACGACTTTCACGATTACAAGGCCGTCGGCATCGACCGGGCGCACCTGGAACGATGGATCGACGAGGCAGGCTGGGAGACGGTGCTGAACCGCGCCGGCACGACCTTCCGCAACCTGCCTGACGCCGCGCGCGAAAATCTCGACCGCGAAAAGGCGATCGCCCTGATGCTCGACCAACCATCGATGATCAAGCGGCCGGTACTGGAAAGCGGCGGTAAGCTGCTGATCGGCTTCAAGCCGGAGATTTACGCGCGGACATTCGAGGGCTGAGCCATGTCCAAGACTACCCGCGCGACCCAGGTTCTCACGCAGGCCGGCGTCGCCTTCACGGTTCATACCTATGACTATGATCCGAATGCCGAGCGCGTCGGGCTGCAGGCGGCCGAAGCGCTGAGCGAGGAACCGCATCGCGTGTTGAAGACGCTGATGGCGGAAGTCGACGGCAAGCCGGTCTGTGTGGTCGTGCCCTCCGACCGCGAGGTCAGCATGAAGAAGCTCGCGAGCGCCTTTCATGGCAAATCGGCCAATATGATGAAGCCGGCCGACGCCGAGCGGCTGACGGGGTACCATGTCGGCGGCATCAGCCCGTTCGGACAGAAAAAGATCGTGCCGACAGCGATCGAGGAAGCCGCCCTTGCCGAACCGCTCGTCTATATCAATGGCGGGCAACGCGGGCTGCAGGTGCGGCTCGATCCGAAGGAAGCGTTGAAGGCACTGAAGGCCGCCGCAGCGCCGCTTATCGCCTGATCAGAGGAAGCGGTCCAGCAGGCCGGCAATCGTCTTCGCCTCGCCTTCGGCAAGCTTGCAGCCGATATGAGTTTCGATCGCTTTGCCATAGACGGCCCACATGCGCTCCCGAAGCTGCCGGCCGGCATCAGTGATCACCACCCAGCGGCCGCGCCCATCCTGTGCGAAGACCTCGCGGCCGACCAGGCCCTCTCTTTCCAGCCGGTCGATCAGGCGGGAAAGATTATACTGCGCCAACAATGTCCGCTCCTCGATCTCATAGGGGCGCAGCCTGCCTGATGGCGAGCGCGCCAATTCCCAAAGCACGTCGTACCAGGCAAGCGGCGGCATGCCGGCCGCCTTCAGATCGGTTTCGATCATGCCAAGCAGCCGCTCGCGGGCGCGCATGAGGCGCGTCCAGGCTGAGACGACGGCTTCGCTCGGCTTCTTCATATTCTCAGACATAAATGCAACTACATCTATCTTGAATCTCATCGCAAGCGTTATTAGATGCATCTACATGCATATTAAACCGGCCGATCCTTGCAAACCACTAGGAGACTTTCATGAGCAGGCTCACCCTCATCAGTCATCACCTCTGCCCCTACGTGCAGCGCGCCGCGATCACGCTCCTCGAAAAGGGCGTGCCATTCGAGCGTATCAACATCGATCTTGCCAACAAGCCGGATTGGTTCCTGAAAATCTCACCGCTCGGCAAGGTGCCACTGCTCCGGATACAAGAGGACGATGGCCGCGAAGAGGTGTTATTCGAAAGCAGCGTCATCTGCGAATATCTGGAGGAAACGCAGGCGGGTGCTGCCCTGCATCCCACCGACGCGCTGACCCGCGCCCGCCATCGCGGATGGATGGAGTTCGGCTCTTCTGTGCTTTCCGATCTCTGGGGCTATGAGACGGCGCAAGATGCTGCGCAACTGGAGGCCAAGCACAAGGCGCTTGTCGCCAAATTCGCGACTATCGAGGGCGCGCTATCGGACGGCCCCTATTTCGCCGGGGCCAACTTCAGCCTCGTCGACGCGGTCTTTGGGCCAATCTTTCGGTATTTCGATCTGTTTGATACGCTCGGCGACAGCCCCATCTTCGACGGGCTCGAACGGGTCAAGCGCTGGCGCAAGGCGCTATCCGAGCGGGCAAGTGTGCGGGGCGCCGTTGGCGAAGACTATCAGCAGCGCCTGATGGAATTCCTCGAGAAGCATAACTCGATCCTGCTCAGGCTGCCCGCCGCCGCTTGACGCGTACGCACAAGCGGCCGGACATGCATCCGACCGCCTTCAAATCGGATGCGGCGCGCTTCATTTTCGCCGTAAAGGGGTCTAAGTCTTTCACCTCCCGTCGCAGATAGCAGAAGGCAGGTTGACCCATGACGTTTATGCCCCAGAGCCACAGCTCCGTCGATCCCGGCAAACTCGAGAAACTTGCGGAAGTCGCCATCAAGGTTGGCCTGCAGCTTCAGCAAGGGCAGGATCTCGTCATTACCGCACCCGTCGTGGCGCTGCCGCTGGTACGACTGATCACCAAACACGCCTATCTCTCAGGCGCTGGCTTGGTCTCGACCTTCTATTCCGACGAGGAGACGACGCTTGCCCGCTACCAGTATGGCAGCGACGAAAGTTTCGACCGGGCTTCCGGCTGGCTCTATGACGGCATGGCGAAAGCCTACGAAAAGGGTGCCGCCCGCCTCGCGATTGCCGGCGACAACCCGATGTTGCTTTCGGAGCAGGATCCCAGCAAGGTTGGCCGCGCCAATCGTGCCAATTCCACGGCCTATAAGCCGGCGCTGGAGAAGATCTCCAACTTCGACATCAACTGGAACATCGTTTCTTACCCCAACCCTTCCTGGGCGAAGGTCGTTTTCCCTGACGATCCGGAAGCGATCGCCGTTGCCAAACTCGCCAAGGCGATCTTTGCGGCGTCGCGCGTCGACGTGCTTGATCCGGTCGCCGCTTGGGCCGAGCACAATGCCAATCTGCGCAAGCGTTCTTCCTGGCTGAACGGCGAGCGTTTCGCTTCACTGCATTTCACCGGACCGGGCACGGACCTGACCGTCGGCCTCGCGGACGGCCATGAATGGCACGGCGGTGCCTCGACGGCGAAGAACGGCATTACCTGCAATCCGAATATTCCAACCGAGGAAGTCTTCACCACGCCGCATGCGCTGCGCGTGGAAGGCCATGTATCCAGCACCAAGCCGCTCTCGCATCAGGGCACATTGATCGACAATATCCGGGTTCGCTTCGAAGGCGGCCGCATTGTCGAGGCCAAGGCCTCACGCGGGGAGGAAGTGCTGAACAAGGTGCTCGATACGGATGAAGGCGCGCGCCGGCTGGGTGAAGTTGCGCTGGTGCCGCATTCCTCGCCGATCTCGGCAAGCGGCATCCTCTTCTACAATACGCTGTTCGACGAGAATGCCTCCTGCCATATCGCACTCGGCCAGTGCTATTCGAAATGCTTCCTCGACGGCGCTTCGCTGAGCCAGGAGCAGATCAAGGCGCAGGGTGGCAATTCCAGCCTGATCCATATCGACTGGATGATCGGCTCCGACAAGGTCGATATTGACGGCATCAAGCCTGATGGCTCGCGGGTGCCGGTGATGCGACAGGGCGAGTGGGCGTAACAACGCCCGCCTTCGGCATCAGGCTGCGCTGGCTGAGCCAGACGCTGACCAGCACCATGGCAAAGCCTGAAAGCTGGGTTGGTGTCAGGCTCTGGCCGAGCGCCAGCCAACCGAGCAGGGTCGCGACAACGGGGCTCAGGAAGCCGAGCGACGCCGCGGCCGGGGGCTCTATGCGCGAGAGGCCGCGGAACCACAGCAGATAGGTGAAGGCAGCACCGACAAGGCCAAGATAAGCAATGCCGAGGATATTGGCTGTCGTCGGCACAGGAAGCGCTGGTTCCAGGAAGAAGGCCACGGGCACGAGCAGAATGCCACCTGCGGTCAATTGCCATGATGTGAAGGTGAGGCTGGAGACGGGTGGCAGCCAATGGCGGGTCAGCACCGTGCCGAAGGCCATTGAGATCGCGCCGGCGAGACCTGCGGTAACACCAACGGGATCGAGAGCCGCTTTCGGTGTCAGCACCAGAAGTGCCACACCCGCCATGCCGATCAGGCCGGCAATAACGGCAATGAAGCGGATCGGTTTGCCGAGGAAGAGGCGCGAGAGCGCAATGACGATCAGCGGCTGCACGGCGCCGACCGTTGCGGCCACGCCGCCCGGCAGGCGATAGGCCGAAACGAAGAGCATCGCCCAAAAGAACGAGAAGTTCAGTGCGCCGAGAATGAAGGCGCGGCCCCACCAGATGCCCGTCGGCAGTTTCCGGACAATCAGCAGCAGAAGCAGCCCTGCCGGCAGCGCCCGTAGCATCGCTGATGTCAGCGGGTAGCCCTGCGGCAGGAAGGATGTGGTGACGAAATAGGTGCTGCCCCAGATGGCGGGCGCGATCGCAGTCATCACGACATCGGCGCTGTATCGGGTATTTGTCTTCATTTCAAGAATCTCTACTTCAAGATAAATTCAGGATAGCGTGTTTTATCTTGACGTCAAGATACCTGCTGATATCGATGCTGTATGGACAAGGAGAAATCAGATCACGTCGACAGAATCCTAGCTCAGTGGCGGCGCGAGCGGCCGGAGCTGGATGTCGAACCCATGGGCATCTTCGGCCGGCTGAAGCGGCTAACGACGCATATCGGCCGTGAAGTGGAAGCGGTTCTGCTCAAGCACGGCCTCTCCTCCTCCGCCTTCGATGTGCTGGCCACGCTTCGCCGCTCCGGTGCGCCCTACCGGCTGTCGCCCGGGGAGCTGCTCGGCATGACGATGGTGAGTTCCGGCACGATGACGAACCGGATCGATCAGCTGGAAAAGGCCGGCTTCGTGGAGCGCCTGTTTAACCCCGAAGACCGTCGCAGCGTGCTGATTGCGCTGACCGAGAAGGGTCTGGCGACAGTGGAAGAAGCGGTCGGCGCGCATGTGGCCAACCAGCAACGGCTGACGCGCAACCTGACGGCCGACGACAAAGCCGAGCTCGACCGGCTGCTCAAAAAATTCCTGTCGGATTTCGAATAGTCAGACGGCGGCGAGCGCCTTGCGGACGCGCTCCAGATACGCCTTGCGCTTGGCATCCGTCGCGCGGTCCATGTCGTGCAGGCTGAGCATCCGGAACTTCACCCGCTTGGCGCAGAAATTGGCGATGCCGCGCTTCAGCAGGCGTCGGACGGGATTGCCCATGTAGACATGCACCAGCCACCAGGGCGAACCAGTTGTCGTCAGCGCGTAGAGCAGCTTGATATTGGTGAGCCGCGGCACGATACGGCCGCCGGCTGCATCATGGGTGAAGGCGACGCCCGGCGCAAAGACGCGATCGATGAAACCCTTCAATATGGCCGGGAAGTTGAACCACCACTGCGGAAAGACCAGAATGAGACCGTCAGCCGCTTCCAGCCGTGCAACGATACCGGCGACGGCGGACGTATCATAAGGCACATCGAAATAGCCGCCCCGCTCTGCCTTGGACAGCCGCGGGTCAAAATCCTCTGCATAGAGATCCAGAAGATCGACAGTATGGCCGGAGGCTTCGAGGGCCTCGCGGGCGGTCCGCGCCGCAGAGGCGGCAAAGCTTTCCGGCAGCGGATGGGCGAGCACCAGCAGAATGCGCATTGCTAGAACAGGCTTCCCTGTTTTGGTGGCTCGCCGGCCCTGACCATGCGCTTCTTGGCGCCTGATGGCGCAGAGCCGCCTTCCGTCGTCATGGCGCCGACGCGACCGTCGGCGAACTCAATGGCGATGCCCATGCCGGCGGAGAGTGCTGATGCCTGCGAGACCGGCCTGTTGTCCTCATCGCGGATGACGGCATAGCCGCGCTTCAGCACGTTCTTGTAGGAGAGAGACTGAAGAACACGGTCCTGCGCGGAAAGCTCGGCGCGGGCACGCGTCAGCTGGTGACGGATTGCCGTATCGGCATGGCGCGACAGATTGCCGAGACGTTCACGACCGCGGTCTGTCTGGGTTTTCAGCCGAGCGGGCAGCGAGGCGAGGATGGCCTCTGCGCGTTCGATGCGGGACTTCGAGCGGTCGAGCAGGCGCTCGACGGTGCGTTCGGCCCGGGCCATGCGTTCGTTCAGAAGCTGCCGACGCTCTGTAATGCGGTTGGACAGCACGTCGGGCCGCAGATGCGAGGCGACACGCTCGAAACCCCGGCGCTTGTTGATGGTGTTGAGCTCTAGCCCGCGGCCAAGGCCAGTGGCCGCCTCATCGAAGCGGCGGCGGGGCAGTGCCAGAAGCTGATCGAGCGACGGCAGGGCGCGCATCAGAGCACGGACCGACTGGCGGCGCTGATCCATCTGGCGGCTCATGCAGCCCTGCAGGCGGGCAGTGAGACCTGCACCCTGGGCCTCAAGCTCGGCCTTGACTGGCACGGCCATTTCGGCAGCACCGGTCGGTGTCGGGGCGCGGACATCGGCGACGTAGTCGATCAGCGTCCAGTCGGTCTCGTGGCCGACGGCGGAGATCAGCGGAATCCGGCTATCGGCTGCGGCCCGCACGACGTTTTCGTCGTTGAAGCTCCAGAGATCTTCGAGGCTGCCGCCGCCGCGGGCGACGATTAGCACATCTGGGCGCGGAATATCGCCGCCAGGTTCCAGGGCGTTGAAGCCGTTGATAGCGTTCGCCACCTCCTCGCCGGAGCCTTCGCCCTGCACCTTGACCGGCCAGACGATGACATGGACGGGGAAACGATCGGAGATGCGATGCAGGATATCGCGAATGACGGCGCCCGTCGGCGAGGTCACGACGCCGATCACCTTGGGCATGAAAGGCAGGCGCTTCTTGCGTGAGGGATCGAAAAGGCCCTCGGCGCCCAACCTACGCTTACGCTCCTCGATCAACGCCATCAATGCGCCGGCGCCGGCAGGCTCCAGCGTCTCGATGACGATCTGGTATTTGGAGGAGCCGGGGAAGGTCGTGACCTTGCCGGTCGCAATCACTTCCATGCCCTCTTCCGGGCGGAACTTCAGGCGAGAAAAAGTACCCTTCCAGATGACGGCATCGATACGCGCGCGGTCGTCCTTCAGCGAGAAGTAAGCGTGGCCCGAGGAATGCGGGCCGCGGTAGCCCGAAATCTCGCCGCGCACGCGCACCTGATCGAAGGCTGTCTCGACGGTCCGCTTGATGGAACCGGAGAGCTCCGAGACCGAATATTCCGCAAGGTTGGTAGGCGAATCGCCGTCAAAGACATTGCTCATCCCCCCTTTCTATTTTGATCGCCCCTAAACGGAAAGGTCGGGGTAGGAGAAGGGCGAATTTTTATTCAAAAATCGGTGGGAGACCCAAGAAATAGGGATATCGCTACTCCAAAAAAAATCTTAGTATCATTCACGTTCGTAGGGAGTGGCGAACACCGACCCGAAAAATGAGCATGCTGGTGACAGTGAGTATTCCCCGCCGATGGAAGGCGCGGGAGCGTTCGCTTCTATCATCGTCGCTATGCTCAACCGTTATAGGTATCGGCTCGCCCTCTTTCCGAACAACCAGTCGATCAGGCGCCGATCGAATTGTCAGCGTGATGCTGCTTCGTTCTACGTCGTTGCTGTTGCGGGGGAGTTCCGTTTACGTAAATGAGAAAGTAACGGAACTTTTCAGCCTGTAACAGAGTTGACTTATATCGAAACGCATACCCGGCGCAAGCCGGAGGAAATGCCGTCAGGTGAACGCATCCGTAACCATGGCTGCAATTGCAGCTTTCATTAAGGGTGGCCAATAAACTTTTGTTAGCGGAGGGCCCCTAGGCTCCTCGCAAACGACCTGAAGAAGAGGTGACGACATGATCATCCTGACAGCAACCACCCTGGGCCTCACCGCTGGCCTTATGCGCTCAGCCGGCGTCATTGCAATCGTCGCCATGCTGATCGCCGCAACCTTTGCCATCGCCGCGATTGTCTCGGGCGGTGCGGTTTCATTCCTGGCACTTTTCTACACGATCATCGGTTACAATGCCGGCCTGCTGCTTTATCTCGGCGGCCTCTTTACCACCGATCGCCTGCGGGCTGTGCTCGTCCACTCCTGAAAGATAGGACGTCAGTCCGACGCCGGCCGGTAACGGAAGAACTGGACGCCGCTGCCCGCAGCTTTCGGCAGCGGGTCGAGATAAGCAGGAATATTGCCCTTCCCAAGCTGCGCATAAAGCCCGTCTGGCTTCAATCTGGCGATTTCACTTGTCTGCAGATCATTCGGGCAGAAGGCAAGCACAGTGACGCCCGCTCCCTTCAGAAATGCCTCCGCCTCCTTCGGCTCGGCCAGACCGATATGCATCTCGGTCAGCATGCCGCCCTGGTTGCGATGATAGGGCGCCGATAAAACACGGTTGGCGGTGTAGCGCAGGATCGGCACACCCATTTCCGACGGCGCCGAGACGAGACCGGCAGCCAGGCCGCCAAGCGGCGCGAGCGCTTGTCTGGAGGAACATGAAGGGCTCTCTGCCTCGTCCGTATTCTTCGTCTTGTTGACCTGCATTTCGACAAGCGCGCCGCCAACAGCCCATACCGCTGGCACGCTTGCCAGAACCGTCACGATATAGACGAGGGCAGCTGCGGCATTTTCGCTGTCGCCGTTCGACATGCGGCGCACGTCGATGATCAGCAAGGCAAGCGGCAGGATGGACAAGAGGTTTGAGAAGACGGCTCCCCGGACCTGGACCAGTGCAACGGCCCAGCTGACGCTCAAGAGCGCCAGAAGGACGAGATGGATCTGCACTCGATCGCCCTGCACCGAGCGGAAAATGCAGACGGCGATCGCGAGCAGGCCAGGCGCATAGAATGCGCCGATGGAAAAGGGATCTGTCCGGCTGAGCGCGAGAATGGATTGCGCTTCCGAGACATTGCGCAGCCAGAGCTCGACCAGCATGGGATCGAGATCGGCAAGCGGATTGCGCAGGCATTCAGGCGCAATGACCATAGCCGAACTGAAGACGGCAGCGCCAACCGCCGCAAGCACGGCAAAACGCAAGCCCCGGCCGAGACGGCCGGCAAAGACCGCGGAGGCGAGCAGCAGGCCGCCGCCGATCGTCGCCAGGCTGTAGAAGCCGAGCGAGAGATTGTCGCAAGACACCGCCGAATAGTGCTGTGGCGGCACCGTCGCAAAAAAGAGGATGCTGATCGCAACAGCGAGGCTGAGGCCGAAAGCCTTGGTGGCAGCAGCGAACGGCTCGCCTTCCCAGACCCAGAGCAGCGCCACGACCAGGCAATAGATGGCAACGAAGGGCGTGGTTTCCGCGCCGATCGCGATCGCCAGGGCGGCTGACGCGCCAGCAACGACATAGTTCCAGGCGCGCTGCTTTTCATCGAAGAGCATCGCCACCATGGTTGCGACGAGCGCGAGCTGGGCATTGTGGTGATCGATGGCGCCTGGCGCAAAGCGATTGCCGGTATAGACCGCCATGCCGGCAAAGCAGAAAGACAGGTGCATGCCGGCAATGCCGCCGACACGACGGCCGGCAAGGCCCATGGCAAGCATGGCAGGAAAAACGAGCGACAGCGGCCAGACCACGAGTGCAGCAGCTTCCGCAGCATCATGGCCGAGGAAGAGGCCGAAGAAGCGGATGAGCGCAGCGATCGGCAGGTCGATCAGCCGCGACCAGTGCATGAGCGTGCCCTCGCCGAGGCCAAGCCGATACTGCATCAGATCGAACCAGCCCTGCCCGTTCAGGAAATCTCTGACCTCCACGAGGCGCATGCCGTCGTCATTGTCGGGGCCGACATAATCGACCGGGCCCCCGGCATATTTGATGACGGTGATAATGCCGATCAGGATAAGAGTGTAGATGAGGGCGGATGGCAGGAGACGCGTCAGCATCTGCCGGATACTGCCGATGAATCCAGTCCTGGCTGATGCGGATTGCGCCTTGGCGATCGGCTGCACTGCGTTCATCATGATAGCCAGGTCGTTGCGTGATGGGCAAACCTTAGCCCTGGCTTGTCAAGAAAGTGTAAACCACAGGACGTGACAGCTTTCGTTTCTTATAGCGGCTTGTTAACGCTGCATGGCGTAAATTCGCCGCGGTTTCTTTGTAACGAGTGTAACCCCATGGCGCGATCGCTCAGCGAAAGTCCTGATATTGCCGTTCTGCTTCCCTGCTACAACGAAGCGGCGACGATCGGGGCTGTCGTCAGGGGTTTCCGGGCGGCACTGCCCGATGCGCATATTCATGTCTACGACAATAATTCCACCGATGGCACGGCGCTGCATGCCATGCTCGCCGGCGCGCATGTCGTGCGCGAGCGGCGCCAGGGCAAGGGCCATGTGGTGCGGCGGATGTTCGCCGATATCGATGCCGACATCTACATCATCGCCGACGGTGACGGGACCTATGCGCCTGAGGATGCCGAAGAGCTGGTGCGGACGCTGCTGACGGAACGGGCCGATATGGTGGTCGGCACGCGGCGCGGCGTGCATGACGATGCCGGCCGGCAGGGACATGCCCTCGGCAACCGGGTGTTCAACATCCTCTATCGCGCGATCTTCGGGCCTGACTTCACCGATATCTTCTCCGGCTACCGAGCCTTCTCACGCCGTTTCGTCAAGAGTTTCCCCGCGGTTTCCGGCGGCTTCGAGATCGAGACGGAAATGTCGGTGCATGCTTCGCGGCTGAAATTGCCTGTCAGTGAACTGGAACTGCATTACGGCAGGCGCCCGGAAGGCTCGCATTCGAAACTCTCGACCTTCCGCGACGGCGGCAAGATCCTCTGGATGTTTGCCATGCTGATGAAGGAAACGCGGCCCTTCGCTTTCTTCGGCACGATCAGCGCTCTCTTCATGCTGGCAAGTCTCGGCTTCATGGGGCCGGTGCTGGCGGAATATTTTGCGACCGGCCTCGTCAGCCGCATGCCGACCTGGGTGCTTTCGACGGCACTGGCGATGATCTCCATCATGCTGTTTACTGCCGGTGTGATCCTCGATTCCGTTGCGCGATCGCGGGCTGAGCAGTTGCGCATCCATTATATGAGCCTTGCAGCACCGGTTTCGGTAAAGGATAAAACCTCAACCATAACGCTTGATGGCAAGAAAGCGGATGCCGCATGAAGAAGCTCGTTCGTTTCGCGATCGCCGGTGGACTGGGTTTTGTCGTCGATGCGGGCGTGCTTGCTGCCCTCCTGCACCTGACGCCACTCGGTCCCTTCATTGCCCGGCTGTTTGCCATTGCGCTCGCGATGGCGACGACATGGGCCTTCAACCGGACTTTCACTTTCGATCGGTCTGGCCGGTCGCTGGCGGCAGAAGGCTTCCGCTACGGCTCGGTCGGCGTGACGGCCGCCCTCGTCAACTACGGGCTCTATTCGGCGCTGCTTCTGTCGTTACCGGCGCTGCAGCCGCTTGTCGCGATGGTGCTCGCGACCGCAGCGTCGATGTTCTTAAGCTTCTTCGGCTATTCCCGCTTCGTCTTCCGCGGCAAAGCCGAGTAGGATTAAACAGCTTCCCAACCGTCCTGCTCACTGGCGCGGTAGATGGCGTCGATGACCTTCTGATTGAGCTTGGAATCTTCCAGCGTGACGATCTCTTCCTTTTCGCCTGCAGCAGCGCGGGCAAAAGCTTCCGCCTGGCACCTGTACTGGCGGCTGTCCTGGAAGCGGATGATCAGGGATTCGTTATGACCACGATTGGTCACTTCGATCTCCTCTGGCCCCCAGCGATTGGCGTTGAAGGGCGACTTCACCTCGATATAGCCGTCGGTGCCGTGGAAGACCATGATCTGGCGGCCGGCCATCTGGGTGGAAATATAGAAGCTCAGCTCGAAATCGCCGAAATCGGCCTTCACGCTGGAATAGATATCGGTGCCGAACTCGGCATCGCGCTCAGTGATCGCCTGGACCCAGGACGGCTCTTTGCCGGTGGAGAAGCGGGTGCTGATGACCGGATAGACGCCGATGTCAGGCAGGCCGCCGCCACCAAGCGCCGGGATGTTGCGCATGTTGCCGGGGTCACGGTTGTAGTAGGTGAAGGCGCCCTGCACATGCCGAAGTTCGCCGATCGCACCATCCTGGAGAAGCGAGCGAACCTTCCGCCAGACCGGCGAATAGGTCACCATGAAGGCTTCGCTGATGATGACCTTGTTGCGGTTGCGTGCGGCGATGAGATCGTCGATCTCGGAGGCCTTCAGCGCAATCGGCTTTTCGCAGAGTACATGCTTGCCGGCATCGGCGGCCTTGATCGACCATTCGATATGCTGGGAAGTCGGCAGCGGAATATAGACGGCATCGATGGTATCGGACGCCAGCATTTCCTCATAGGAGCCGAAGGCATGTGGCACGGAGAAGCGGTCTGCCATGTCGCGGGCGCGGGCAAGATCACGGCTGGCGACGGCGGTGATGACGCAGTTTTCGGCGTCCTGAATAGCGGGAACGACATTGTCGCGGCCAATCTTGGCCGTTGAAAGTATACCGAAACGCAGCATGGGTGGTCCTCCTGAAATCGATCGGGCGCACCTTATTCAGCCCTCCCACGCGGCGCAATGGCGGGACGGCCGATCACAGAAGTTTGGTTTCCTTCGAGGGCACTCCGCGCTAGGTTAGTTGCGAACGGCGTTCTGCTGTTTCCTCCGATTTCAATCACTTCAATATTTTGGGAGAGCGCCATGGAAATGCGCCGGCTTGGAAAAACAGGTCTTTCGATCTCGCCGATCGTCTTCGGCGGCAACGTATTCGGCTGGACGGCCGACGAGAATACGTCCTTCGACATTCTGGATGGCTTTTTTGACGCCGGTCTCAACACGATCGATACGGCCGACGTCTATTCGGCGTGGGTGCCGGGCAATAAGGGCGGCGATTCCGAAGAGATCATCGGCAAGTGGCTGAAGAAGGGGAAGGTTTCCCGCGACAAGGCCGTGATCATCACCAAGGTCGGCTCCGACATGGGCCAGGGCAAGACGCTGAAGGCCGGCTATATCCTGAAGGCGGTTGAGGACTCGCTGCGCCGGCTACAGACGGACTATATCGATCTTTATCTATCGCACTGGCCGGATGCCGACACGCCACATGAGGAATCGCTTGGCGCCTATTCCAAGCTTCTCGAACAGGGCAAGATCCGCTCCGTCGGCTGCTCGAACTATGATGCCAGCCTGCTGCAGGCCTCCTTCGACGCGGCCGACAAGGCCGGCCTGCCGCGCTATCAGGCGCTGCAGCCGGAATATAACCTCTATGAGCGTTCGAGCTTCGAAGGCCCGCTTGCCGATCTCTGCGTCAAGGAAGATATCGGCGTCATCACCTATTTCAGTCTTGCAGCCGGCTTTCTCTCCGGCAAATACCGCAGCAAGGCGGATACGGAGGGCCGTGCCCGTGAAGGCCGCGTTGCCCAGTATCTCAACGACAAGGGCACGCGCATCCTTGCGGCACTCGACAAGGTTTCGGCCGAGACGGGCGCCAAGCCCGCGGAAATCTCGCTCGCCTGGCTCTTGCGCAAGAAGGGCGTGACGGCGCCCATCGCCAGTGCTACGAGCCTTTCGCAGCTTGAAAGCCTGGTGAAGTCCGCAACGCTCAAGCTCTCCGACGAGACAATGGCGTTGCTCGACGAAGCCGGCGCCTGAAACGAGGTGATGGCATGACCGTGACAATCCGCGATGCGAGGCCTGAGGACGAAGCACGCTGGCGTGCGCTCTGGGCGGACTATCTCGCTTTCTACGAGGTCACCGTCGATGCCGACATCACCGATTCTACCTGGCGCCGGGTCTTCGATCCGGCGTCGGCAATCTTCATGCGGGTGGCGGAACTCGACGGCGAAGTCGTGGGTTTTACACTCTGCCTGACGCATGAAGGCACATGGATCCGCGGCAAGGACTGCTATCTTGAAGACCTGTTCGTCTCGGAGAGCGTGCGCGGCAAGGGCGTCGGCCGGGCGCTGATGGACGACTTGGTTGAGCTCTGCAAGAAGAACGGCTGGTCGCGGCTCTACTGGCACACGAGCGAGCAGAACAAGACGGCCCGCGCGCTCTACGACACTTACGTCAAAAGCGACGGCCACATCCGCTACCGCATCAATTTCTGAGTTGCGGAAAGCCCTCATACCATTCGGAATGATCGCCCTCCCAATTGGCCATGCCCGGCTTGGTCAGGATGCCGCGCGGGCGCACATAGCTCTGGATCACCCGCTTCGGCCGCTCATGCCACTGGATATTGAAGGCCCATAGTTTCGGAAAGAAGCAGAGCGAGGCATAGAGCAGGTGGTCATGGATCCACCAGGCGAGCCTCTGCCAGTCGCTTTCGTCACTATAGTGATCGACCACCCAGGGAACGGCGATGCAGACAGCCGCTCCCATGCAGCCGTCGAAGTCGCGCATGTCCCAGATGTGATGGGCCGCGGTGGCGGCATTGGCCGAGCAGTTCAGCTTGTTCTCATTGCCGAAGCGGTTGACCGAGGGCGAGCGGTAGCCGGAGCGGATGTGAAGGCGCCCGAACGTCGCTTCCAACGGCTCCAGCAACTCCTCGCAGAGACGCCTGCCCGTCTCCACGGCAAGATCGGGATCGTCGGGGATGTTCGGGATACGATAGAAATCGGCGATCTCGGAGCGGAGGAAATCGCGGAAGAAGAAGTTCTTCGACAGGCGCACCCGGCCGAGATCCTCGAGCCCCTTCATCGATCCCGGTTTCTTCATGCGCGGTCCTCCCGGTTGCTCCCGACATCATTGCCCGGAAAATGCGGCCGTTCCACCCGAAATGCGCCGGGAACAATTAGCGCGGTATTCGCTTCTATTGATGTCGCCGAAAGGGCGTGAATCCCCCAACGAAGGAACGGAACAATGGCCAAGGAAAAGACGCTGGACGATCTGTTTTACGATACGCTCAAGGACATCTATTTCGCCGAACGGCAGATATTGCGCGCCCTGCCGAAGATGGCGCGTGCTGCCCAGTCCCAGGAACTGAAGGCGGGTTTCGAGAAGCATCGCCAAGAAACCGAAGGCCATGTCGAGCGGCTGCAGCAGGTCTTCGAAATCATCGGCAAGCGCGCCCAGGGCAAAACGTGTGAGGCGATCCAGGGCATCATTGCCGAAGGCGAGGAAATCATCGAAGAGTTCAAGGGCACTGCCGCGATCGATGCAGGCCTGATCTCCTCGGCCCAGGCCGTCGAACACTATGAAATCGCCCGCTACGGGACGCTGAAGACCTGGGCGCAGACGCTGGGCTTCAAGGAAGCCGTCACGCTTCTCGACCAGACGCTGCAGGAAGAAGGCAAGACCGACCAGCTTCTGACGAAGCTTGCAACGACTGCCGCAAACCAGAAGGCGTCTCGCGCAGCCTGATACTTGTCCTCATATCGGCAAGGAGAGCGGCCGGTACCGGCTGCTCTCCTTCTCCCAGCCTTGCCTTCGCCGACGACCCCGCTATCATTTCCTTCAGAATGTGAGGCGAGGTGTCGATATGGCCGACAGGCAGGCAATCGAAGCGACGGTTCATCTCTATGTTGAGGGCATGGCCTTCGCCAATGAAGCAGCCCTGAAGAAAGCCTTTCACCCGAAAAGCTCGATCATCGGGCACTATCAGAATGCGGTGGAATGGCTCTCGCGCGACGAATTCATCGCGGCAATCCTCGAGGAAGGGGCCGCGCCGCCCGGCACTCAGCCTTATATGGATATCGGCAGCATCGATATTTCCGGCGATGCGGCGACCGTGAAGGTGACCGACGATTTTGCCGGCATGCGTTTCACCGATTATCTGTCACTGTTGAAGATCGACGGACGCTGGACGATCGTCAGCAAGCTCTACCATCTTCACATATAAAAAGACCGGCAGCTTGCGCCGTCGGTCTTCTCAAATTTTCTATTAGCCGGATCAGCTTCTCAGGACGCCGCCGGTGAACTTGGCGACGCTGGCTACGATCTTCTGCGTCAGCGCTTCGAAATCCTCATCCGTCAGCGTGCGCTCAGCCGGCTGGATCTGGACCTCGATCGCCACGGACTTCTTGCCCTCGCCGACCGATGTACCTTCGAAAATATCGAAGACATTGACACCGGTGATCAGCTTGCGATCGACGCCGGTGGCAGCCTTGATGATGGCGCCGGCTTCCACCGTCTTGTCGACGACGAAAGCGAAGTCGCGCTTGACGGCCTGGAAGGGCGAAAGTTCGAGCGCCGGCTTGGTGCGGGTCGCCTTCTTCTTCGGCTCAGCCATGGCATCGAGATAGACTTCGAAGCCGCAGAGAGCACCGGAAACGTCAAGCTTTTCAAGCGTGGTCGGATGGAACTCGCCGAAATAGCCGAGGATCACCTTCGGACCCATCTTGATCGTGCCGGAACGGCCGGGGTGATACCATTCCGGACCACCCTGCTCGATCTGGATATTGCCCATCGGCAGGCCGCAGGCCTCGATAACGGCAAGCGCATCGGCCTTGGCATCGAAGACATCGACCGGCTTGCCGCCGCCCTTTGACGCATTCGACCACATGCGGCCGGCGCCGGAAAGCGAGGCCGTGCCGCGGCGGATGCCGCCGGCGACGCGCCGTTGGCCTTCCGGCGTGTCGTTTTCGTAGGTGCCCGAGACTTCGAAGATTGCCACGTCGCCATAGCCTTTATCGGCATTGCGCTGGGCAGCCGTCAGCAGGCCCGGCAGCAGCGAGGGGCGCATATCCGACATTTCGGCGGCAATCGGGTTGGCGAGCTTGAGGGCCGCAGAACCGCCGCCGAAGAGCTTTGCCTGATCTTCGGGAATGAAGGACCAGGTGACGGCTTCCAGCATGCCGCGCGAGGCAAGCGCGCGCTTGGCGGAGCGGGTGCGGATCTGCAGGGTCGTCAGGATGCGGCCGTTGACAGCAGCATGGCTTTCGAGTGGCGCCGGCTTGATGTTGTCGACGCCGTGGATGCGCATGACCTCTTCAACGAGATCGGCCTTGCCGTCCACGTCAGGACGCCAGGAGGGAACGGCCACGGAGACACGTTCGCCGGAGCCGGAAACCTTGAAGCCGAGACGGGTCAGGATCGCGTTGCTTTCGTCCGTCGAGACTTCGAGGCCAGTCAAGCGCTTGACCTCGGAATAGGGGAAGTCAACGATCTTCGGCTCGTAACCCTTGTAGCCGACTATCTCCGCCTTAGCGGGGGTGCCGCCGCACAGTTCCAGAACCAGTTCCGTCGTGCGCTCGAGGCCCGGAACCATATATTCCGGATCGACGCCGCGTTCGAAGCGATAGCGGGCATCGGTGATGATGCCGAGCGCACGGCCGGACTTGGCGATGTTCATCGGATCCCAGAGAGCGGATTCGATCAGCACGTCGACAGTGTTTTCGTCACAGCCCGAATGTTCGCCGCCCATGATGCCGCCGATCGATTCAATACCGTCCTCGTCAGCGATGACCACATTGTTCGGGCCGAGCTTGTATTCGCGCTGGTCGAGCGCCAGCACGGTTTCGCCTTCCCTGGCGCGGCGCACAGTCAGGTTGCCCGTGACCTTGGCGGCGTCGAAGACGTGCATCGGGCGGCCCTGATCGAAGGTCATGTAGTTGGTGATATCGACGAGCGCATTGATCGGGCGCAGGCCGATGGCGAGCAGCCGCTGCTGCATCCAGCGCGGGCTCGGGCCATTCTTCACGCCGCGCACGAGCCTGAGGCTGAAGCCCGGGCAGAGCTTCGCATCATCGAGATCGAGCGTCAGCTTGACCGGCGTTTCGCCTTCAACAGCGAAGAACGGTACAGGGCGCGTCTTCAGCGTGCCGAGGCCGGAGGCTGCGAGATCGCGGGCGATGCCATAGATCGAGGTGCAGTCCGGACGGTTCGGCGTCAGGTTGATCTCGATGACAGGGTCGTCGAGATGGGAATACGCGGCGTAGCTCGTGCCGACGGGCGCATCATCAGGCAGGTCAATGATGCCATCGTGGTTGTCGGATATCTGCAGTTCCTTTTCCGAGCACATCATGCCGCGGCTTTCGACACCGCGGATATTGCCGACCGACAGTGTCACGTCGATGCCGGGAACATAGGTGCCGGGAGCGGCAAAGGCGCCGACGAGGCCTGCACGCGCATTCGGCGCGCCGCAGACGACCTGCACCGGAGCGCCCTGGCCGATATCGACCATCAGCACCTTCAGGCGGTCGGCCTGCGGATGTTTCTCGGCCGAGAGAACCTTGGCGATGACGAAGGGCTTGAAGGCCGCCTTGTCATCGACATCTTCTACTTCCAGCCCGATCTGCGTCAGACGGGTGCAGATTTCATCGAGCGTGGCATCCGTTTCCAGATGATCCTTGAGCCAGGAAAGCGTGAATTTCATAGGTCCAATCCTCCCTTAGACGCTCAGGCCGCCGAACAGCGTCGGCATGTCGAGCGGGCGGAAGCCGTAATGGTTCATCCAGCGGACGTCGGCGTTGAAGAAGTCGCGCAGGTCGGGCATGCCGTATTTCAGCATGGCGATGCGGTCGAGGCCCATGCCCCAGGCAAAGCCCTGATATTCATCGGGATCGAGACCGCCGTAACGCAGCACGTTGGGATGGACCATGCCGCAGCCGAGAATCTCCATCCAGTCCGTGCCTTCGCCGAACTTGACGATCGGGCCGGAGCGGTCGCACTGGATATCGACTTCGAACGAGGGCTCGGTGAAGGGGAAGAAGGACGGGCGGAAACGCATCGTCACGCTGTCGACCTCGAAGAAGGTCTTGCAGAATTCTTCCAGCACCCAGCGGATATTGGCAACATTGGCCTTCTTGTCGATGACGAGGCCCTCGACCTGATGGAACATCGGCGAATGGGTGGCATCGGAATCCTGGCGGTAGGTCTTGCCGGGGATGATGATGCGGATCGGCGGCTTCTGGGCTTCCATGGTGCGGATCTGCACCGGCGAGGTATGCGTGCGCAGAACCTTGCGCTCACCCTTCTCATCCGGATTGAAGAAGAAGGTGTCGTGCATCTCGCGGGCCGGGTGTCCCTCGGGGAAATTCAGAGCCGTGAAATTGTAATAGTCGGTCTCGATATCCGGCCCCTCGGCGATCGAGAAACCCATGTCGCCGAAAATTGCGGTAATCTCATCGACGATCTGGCTGATCGGATGGATGCGGCCGCGTTCGGCGGGTGAAGAACGGACCGGCAAGCTGACATCGACCGTTTCAGCCTTCAGGCGGGCATTGATCGCAGCTTCCTTCAGCACCGATTTGCGGTCGGCCAGGGCGTCGGTTACTTCGTTCTTCAGCGCGTTGATTGCTGCGCCGCGGGTCTGCCGCTCTTCCGGCGTCATGGCACCGAGCGTCTTCAAGAGCTCAGAAATCGAGCCCTTCTTGCCGAGCGCGGAAACACGAACGGCTTCGAGCGCAGTCTCATCATTGGCGGCTGCAATTTCGGCAAGCAAAGAGGATTTCAGCTGGTCGATATCTGACATTGTCTTTTTTCCGTCCGGATCAGGCGGCGTTCGAAAGGCGGGCGCGGCAAAGCGGCGCCAGCAGTACAGAGAAAGAAAAACCCGCGCTAGCCCAAACCAGCGCGGGTTTCCCAAAATTCAAAAAAGCGTCAAGCTTGGGAAGCGCTGGTTACCGAACCGCGCCTTCAAACTCGTTAGCCGTGCCGGTTTCCTTGAGGTACTCAAGGGCCTTCTTGGCGGCAGCAACCAGGGCACCGAATGCTTCCGGCTCATGGATTGCCATGTCGGAGAGAACCTTGCGGTCGACTTCGATGCCAGCCTTGTTCAGGCCGTCGATGAAGCGGCCATAGGTCAGGCCGAATTCGCGGACGGCAGCGTTGATACGCTGGATCCAGAGGGCGCGGAAGTTGCGCTTGTTAACCTTGCGGTCGCGATATGCGTACTGCTTGGCGCGATCGACGGCAGCCTTGGCGGTACGGATGGTGTTCTTGCGGCGGCCGTAGAAACCCTTGGCCTGCTTCAGAACCTTCTTGTGCTTGGCGTGGGCGGTGACGCCTCTTTTTACACGTGCCATTTCATGATCTCCTTAATCTAACGCGTTACCGGAATAGTCTCAGAGACCGTTCGGCAGATAGTTCTTCACGACCTTGCGGCCATCGGGTTCAGCCAGAACCATCGTGCCGCGTGCATCGCGAATGAACTTGTTCGTGCGCTTGATCATGCCATGGCGCTTGCCAGCGGCAGCCGCCTTGACCTTGCCGGTGGCGGTGATCTTGAACCGCTTCTTGGCAGAGGACTTCGTCTTCATCTTGGGCATTTTGCTACTCCGTTCTGAGAACTCCTCACCCGCTTCGTTAAAGAAGCCCTTCTGCGAAAGCCCGGTTTACCGGATTTCGCCCAAGGCGCGGGAGCGTTTGTTGTTGATCTGCGGGGCCAGTGACGAAACCTGCCCGCAAGCATTCGAAACTGCCACGGCATGCCCTGCCGGTCAGTTCGGACGCGCGCTTATAACCGCAGCGTCATGAAAGTGCAACGGGGCGGATGATGATTCTTGCACCCGCAAGAAACACAAAAGCCGCCCTGTCGGACGGCTTTGAGCGCAAGGATGCGGCACCGGTCACTTCGGCGCCAGCACCATCATCATCTGGCGGCCTTCGAGCTTCGGCTCGGCTTCCACCTTGGCAATCTCAAGCGTGTCGGCCTTGACCTGCTGGAGAAGCTTCATGCCGAGTTCCTGGTGGGCCATTTCACGGCCGCGGAACTTCAGCGTTACCTTCACCTTGTCGCCTTCGTCAAAGAAGCGACCCATCGCCTTCATCTTCACCTCATAGTCATGGGTGTCGATATTCGGACGCATCTTGATTTCTTTGACTTCGACAATCTTCTGCTTCTTGCGCGCCTCGGCGGCCTTCTTCTGGTTGGCATATTTCAGCTTGCCCAGATCGAGGATCTTGCACACCGGCGGTTCAACATTGGGGGAAATTTCGACAAGGTCGAGGCCGGCTTCTTCCGCCATTCTCAAGGCCTGGTCGGTAGGCACGACGCCCAGATTCTCACCGTTCGCCCCAATCAGCTGAACTTTGGGAATGCGGATTTCACGGTTCGAACGCGGTCCATCCTTTACGGGCGCGTCGGTTTTAAAGGGTCTGCGAATGGTCGTATTCTCCTCGCGTTGTTCGGAACGTTGCAGCTTCGTGTCCCAGTTCGAAAGGGGGCACAAACGGGTCACGCCATCACTGCAACGGATTCAATAACACCCTATAGCGGAAAAATCACCTGCTGTCAGCCTGTCAAGAATCTGTTTTATAGGCCAAAATAATAGGAGTTCTGCCCGATGTCCGATGAGATGCCCATTCTTCAGCCGAAGTTCCTGACAGTCGGTGAAGGCGAGGACGCACGGCAGATCGCCGTGCTGCTGCGGCCCGCGCGGACAGGCGCTGACCTTCCCGCCCTCGTCTGGCTATCCGGCTACCGATCCGACATGAGCGGCAGCAAGGCCGTCGAAATCGACCGGCTGGCGGAGGAGTTGGGTGCCGCCAGCATTCGCCTCGACTATTCCGGTCACGGGCTTTCCGGGGGCGCATTTACCGACGGCACGATCTCGCGCTGGCTGGAGGAGGCGCTCGCGGTGATCGGCGATACCGCCCCCAAACGGATGATCCTCATCGGCTCTTCGATGGGCGGCTGGATCGCACTCAGAGTGGCGCAGGAGCTAGCGAAGGGCGGCGGGCCGAAGCTCGAAGGCATGGTGCTGATAGCGCCGGCGCCGGACTTCACCTCTGATCTGATCGAGCCGAACCTCAAGAAGAAGGAACGCGCCTCGCTGGAGGAGCGCGGCTATTTCGAGGAACGCTCGCAGTATAGCCCGGAGCCCAACATCTATACGCGCGCCCTCATCGAGGACGGCCGCCGGAACCGGGTGCTGACAGGCATTATCGAAACAGGCTGCCCGATCCATATCCTGCAGGGCATGAAGGATGCCGATGTTCCTTATCTGCATGCAATGAAGCTCGTGGAACATCTTCCTGCCGACGACGTGGTACTGACCTTTATCCGCGACGGCGACCACAGGCTGTCGCGCGCCCAAGACATCGAAAGGCTACGCGGCGCCGTCAAGGGCCTCATCCGATAGACTGAAGCCGGTCGTTCATCAAAGAATATGCAACTGCCCGAATAGAGGGCTTTGGTTGAGTAAGTCATGCTCAGCTATCCCTAAGGTTATGTCGCATTTTAACCATGTCTACGAGTTGCGCGGCCCTCCCAAGAAGTAACGATTGACTCCTTTCGGCCCTCTCCGTTAACTGTTTGTTAATAAATAAAGGGCGATGCAGGGAAGTAGGGCGTGCGGATCAAGGGTTTCCTCGTGGCCATGATGGCCGTGTTTGCAATGGCGCCGGCCGCTATTCCGGCTCCTAGCAAAAATGCCTCCATGGTGACCGGCAATGCGACATCGCAGCCGGTCGGTCATTACGACTTCTGTCAGACGCACCGCAGCGAATGCGGTGCCAACCGCAATACCGGCCCGGTCGCCATGACCGGCTCCAAGTGGGCCACGGTCCGTTCGGTCAACGCAACCGTCAACCGAACCATCACGCCGATGACCGACAAGGAAATCTACGGCAAGGACGAGGTCTGGGCCTATCCGACCACGGCTGGCGACTGCGAGGACTTCGCGCTTCTTAAGCGCCGTATCCTCATCCAGCGCGGCTTCTCGCCTGCCGATCTGCTGATGACAGTCGTACGCAAGCCTGATGGTGAAGGTCATGCCGTGCTGACGCTGCGCACTGCTGAAGGCGATTTCGTGCTCGACAACCTGGCTTCTGACGTCAAGCCCTGGTTTGCGACGCCCTATAGCTTCATCAAGCGCCAGTCGAGCTTCAATGCCGGCCGCTGGGTTACCATTGAGAATGGCCGCGACGTTCTGGTCGGCGCTCTCAAGTAAAAAGTTTCAAGGGGGGACTGTGAAAGAGCCGGCGAAAGCCGGCTTTTTCATTTTCAGTATTCAGAATTTGCTGCACCGGTGCCCCTGCCCTTCGCATGGCTTCGGGCGTTCGCTGCTGCAATCGATCCACCGGATCGATAGCTCGGGCTTTGCCGACTGATTTTTTTATGCCGAGTGTGACGCTGCCGGCGCCCGGCCCTTCGCTTTGGGCTCAGGGCGTTCGTCGCTGCAATCGATTCGCCGGATCGATTGCTCGGCTGCGCCGACCGCTCCTCACCCATTCCCAATCAGAATGCCGACTGCGAGGACGAGGCTGCCGCCGACAACGACCTGGAAGGCTGCGCGCAGGAACGGCGTTTCCATATATTTGTTCTGGATGAAGGCGATCGCCCAGAGCTCGAAGAAGACGATGACGGCAGCGGTAATGGTCGCAGTCCAGAACTGCGGAATGAGATAGGGCAGTGCGTGGCCGAGACCGCCGAGCGCCGTCATGATACCGCAGGCAAGTCCGCGCTTGATCGGCGAGCCGCGGCCGGAGATCTTGCCGTCGTCATGGGCGGCTTCCGTGAAGCCCATCGAAATGCCGGCGCCGACCGAGGCCGACAGGCCAACGAGGAAGGTCTGCCAGGTATCCTGCGTGGCAAAGGCGGCAGCGAAGATCGGCGCCAGCGTCGAGACCGAACCATCCATGAGACCGGCAAGGCCCGGCTGCACATAGGTCAGGACGAACTGGCGGCGCGCCGTCTCATCCTCTTCTTTCTTCACATCGTCAGGCGTGTGCTTGTCGCCCAACATGCGGGCGATGTCTTCATGGCCCTGTTCGGCAAGAGCGAGATCGCCGAGCAATTGGCGGGTCGAGGCATCGGAGGTCTGCTTGATCGCCTCGACATAGAAGCGGTAGGCCTGCTCCTCCATCGCCTCGGCTTCCTGCCTGATGGCATCGAGAGACAGGTTGGCACGCAACCAGTCCGGTTTGCGCTCGTAAAAGCCCTCGACATGCTCGCGGCGGATCAGCGGGATGCGTTCACCAAAGCGCTGACGGTGAATCTCGATCAGCGACTTGCGGTGCGTGTCCTCCACTTCAGCCATGTCTTCGAACACCTTGGCAGAGGCCGGGAACTCCTGTCGCAAATGCTCGGCGTAAGCGAGATAGATGCGTGCATCATCTTCTTCCGAGGCGATAGCGAGCGCCAGGATTTCCTGCTCGGAGAGAGAGCGGAAGGAACGTTTCGGTGATCTGAAAAAACGGGCCAACATAGGTAGTCTCCAATAATTTAGAATTATTCTAAATTTAAAGAGGCAAGCCGCGTGGGTCAAGATCAAAGCCCGGCAGGATTGATAGAATGCCGCGATTAGCCAATCGCGCTTTGCTGAGGCAGCGCGTCAACCTATATGGGGGCTGCTAGCTGCAAGCGGCACCGGGGTTAAAGATGAATAGTGAGATACAGGGACGGGCCGCGCATGTCGCCGCGATCCGTGAAAAGGCCGAGGCCGAGATGAAGGCGATCGGTGTAGACGAGGTCTTCATTTCGAAGCTGGTAGAGACCTTCTACGGGCGGGTGCTCGCGCATCCCGAGCTCGGACCAGTCTTTGATGCGCGGCTTTCAGGCCGCTGGCCCGAACATATGGACAAGATGAAGAGCTTCTGGTCGTCCGTCGCCTTCCGCAGCGGCGCCTATGGCGGCAAGCCGGTGCAGGCGCATCTCGGCGTCGCAAACATGACGCCGGAGCTTTTCCCGAAATGGCTTTCGCTGTTTTCGCAAACGCTCGACGATGTGGCGCCGACGTCGGAAGCCAGGGTGTGGTTCATGGCGACTGCGGAGCGGATCGCAAAGAGCCTGACGCTGTCGCTCTTCTACAATCCGGCGCTTGACGATCCCGCGAAGAAGACGGGCTGACGCTTTACTGCTTTGCCGAAAAGGTCGCGCCGGCGCTTGCGGCGACGACCAAAGCCGTTCCGGCCATCTGCAGAAGCGTCATGGGCTGTGCCAGAATGACGAAGCCTGCGAGGGCTGCAATGGCAGGTTCCAGGCTCATGAGGATGCCGAAGGAGGCCGTTGGCATCCGCCGCAGCGCCATCAGCTCCAACGTGTAGGGCAGCAGCGGCACCAGAATGGCAAGGCCCGCCATTTCGATCAGGCCGTAGCCATCAAGCTTCGGCACGGCGCCGGCAAAGCCGAAGGGCGTTGCGACCACGGCGGCAACTATGAGCGACATGGAAAGTCCTTCAAGACCCTTGAAGCTCGCGCCGATCTTCTTCGTGAGCACGATATAGATCGCCCAGCCGGTTCCCGCACCAAATGCAAAGAGAACACCGAGGGGATCTCCAACCCAGCCTTCACCGTCATGAGCGAGAGCCAGAACCCCGAACGCGGCAATGAGCGGCCAGATCAGGCGTCGGCTCAATCCGTAGCCAATGGTCGCGACCGAAAGCGGCCCAAGAAAATCGATCGCGACGGCAAGACCGAGCGGAATGCGCTCGATCGACGAGAAAAAACTCATCGTCATCAGCGCCGTGGTCGTGCCGAGGACCAGGGCACTTGTCCATTGGGCGCGGCTGTAGCTGAGGATGCGCGGGCGCACCGCGATTGCCAGAAAGATGGCAGCGAAGGCGAGGCGCAGCCAGGTGGCGCCGACCGGCCCATAGGTGGCGATGGCGGAGGAGGATAGCGCCGCACCGAACTGGATCGAGGACATGGACATCAGACACATCAAACCGCCGGCAGCCACACCACCAAATGCTGCAGGCGTATCCGTGGTCAGCGTGCCCATTTCGGCAGTCATTCTTTCTTCCATGCGCTTCTCCGATTGCGCGCCCTTCATATGAGAGCAGCGCATGAGCGACAAATTCAAACTTCTGATCGAGGCAGCAAAAGGCTTGATGCGATATCAGAGGCGACCAGAGAGGATCACCTCTTCGGCGTCTTCGAAACTCATGCCGAAAACCTTCTTGCCGATTTCGAAGCTGAAGCCGTTGCGGGCGAAGGCGGAGAGCTCCTTTGCCTTTCGTTTTTCATCAAGCTCGACGCGGCGGAACGGGCCGAAGGCGCGTTTGCGGGCGAATATCGCCGCGGCATAGAGATCGTCAGCCTCTTCGAGTGCAACCTCCACCTTGTCGCTCGACACACCCTTGACCGCAAGCTTCTGAGCAATGGCGCGCTTGGATTTGCCGCTACGCACGGCGGAACGCGCGCTGATTTTAGCATAGGCGCTATCGTCGATCGCCTTGTTGTCATAGGCAAATTTGACGGCGAAATCGGCGACGGCCTTGAGCTGTGCTGCGCTGATGTCCTCGAATTTTTCCTTCGCCTTGCGGGTGATGGCGTCAAAGAGCTGCTTTTCCGTCATCATGCGCCGCTCGAGGCGATAGATGGTCGAGTTGCGTGCCCAACTCAGCATGCGGGGCGTCGGAATATCGGATGGAACGGTCTCGTCAATCATCAGGAGGAGATCAGGCTTCCAGACCCTTGAGCACATTGGCGACATTGAGGCCAATCTCCGGCACTCCGTAGCCGCCCTCCATGCAGGTGACGACCGGCAGGCCGGCGGCTGAGATCATTTCGCCCATGCGAATGAAGTCCTCCGATTTCAGCCTGAAGAAAGAGATCGGATCGCGCTCGAACGTATCGACGCCAAGCGCCACGACGATGGTTTCCGCACCAAAGGCCTTGATGCGGGAAAGCGCATCGGCAAGGGTTGCCGACCAGACATCGAATGTCGTGCCATAGGCCAGCGGGTAATTGCGGTTGGCACCCTCGCCCTGCCCTTCGCCCTCTTCATCGGCATGACCGAGGAAATAGGGAAAGGCGTGGGTGGGATCGCCATGCAGCGAGGCGGTGAAGACATCGCCGCGGCGATAGAACAGATCCTGCGTGCCATTGCCGTGATGGAAATCGACATCAAGTACGGCGACCTTCTTGGCGCCATGATCCAGCAGACGCTGGGCCGCGACGCCGGAATTATTGATGAAGCAATAGCCGCCGAAGAGATCGATGCCGGCATGGTGGCCCGGCGGGCGGCAGAGCGCGAAGGCGAAACGGTTGCCGGCATTCAGCCAGTCCGCGCCAGTCATCGCGCAGCGCATGGAGGCAACAGCTGCCTCATAAGAGCCCTTGGTGATGGACGTGTCGGCGGCATTGGCATAATGGCCGATCGCTCCGACGATGTTCTCCGGTATACGCTGGCTGGTGCGGCGGATAGGGAAGGAATTGGCGATCGCCTCGCCCTTGTAACCTGCCGCCACCCAGCGATCCCACACCGTCGCCAGGAACTCCAGATAGGCCGGATCATGCACCTTGCGCGCAGTTTCGAGACCGTAAGCTTCCGGCGCAACAACATCCGAAAAGCCCGCCTCCTTCACCGCGGCAAGAATCCATTCCGCCCGGAACGGTGCCTCGAAGGGCGTCACGAGTTGGCCGTCGTGCAGCTCCGTCTTCGCATCACGCAGCTTGTGGTCTTCGGAATAGATGACGCGCACGAGTGTCCTCCGCAAATCAGTCTGTCAGACTGAAGCCTTACACAGGCCCGTCTAAAGAAAAAAGCGCTGAACACGCCTTGATCACCGCTGCAGATGACGCCACGTTCAAGCCGATTTCAGAATGCGTTCCTTTTCCTCAAGAGATTAAGCCCCATGAAAATCCTGATGGTCGATGTCGATGGCGTGCTGGTTCACGGACGGCCAGCGGACGGTCTGCCGCTCTTCACTTATCTCGAGCGCGACCTCGGCCTGTCTGCGCCGTTGCTTCAACAGGAATTCTTCAAGCCTTACTGGGTCGGTATCGTTACCGGCCAGGAGCCGATCGAACCCCGCCTTTCCGAGGTTCTCGGCCAGATCGCACCGCATCTTAACGCGCAGACCCTGCTCGACTACTGGTTCGAAAACGACTCCCGCCTCGACCGGCAGCTGCTCGATGATCTCGCCCGCCTGAAGGACAAAGGCACGCTTCTTTACCTCGCCACCAACCAGGAGCACCAGCGTGCTGCTTACCTGCGTGACGTGCTGGGGCTCGGCGCGCTTTTCGATGGCATGTTCTACTCGGCCGCACTTGGCGCACGAAAGCCTTTCAGCGATTTCTTCCGGCTTGCGACGCAAGAAGTCGGCGCAGCCCCTGATGACATCGGCTTCATCGATGATGTCGAGGAGAATATCCTGGCGGCCAAGGATTTCGGCTGGAAGGCCCTGCATTGGACGCCGGCTTCAAGACTGGCCGACGCGATAGACGCCTTTACGCACCGCGATCAGGCCACGCGCTTGTAAAAGAAGGTGGTGGCGCACAGGCCGCCTTCAGGCCAGAGAGCATAATCAGGAATGACGCCGACGCGCTCCCAGCCGAGACGCGGGTAGATGGCTTCAGCATCGCTGCCGGTTGCCGTATCGAGGACGAGAATCGTCTTGCCGCGACGGGCCGCTTCGCGTTCGGCCATGTCCATCAGCAGACGCGCCAGGCCATGGCCGCGAGCGGAGCGGTGAACAAGCAGCTTCTTCAGATCGCCGCGGTGCCGCTGGTTCGGCATCTGCGCAGCGCCGACCTGCACGGTGCCGACAATTTTGCCATCCACTTCAGCGCCAAAGAGCAGGGTGGCGCCATCGGCCACGGCTTCGGCGACACTACGCCAGTAGGGTTCGGCATCCGCAGGTGTATAGGGCTGCATGAAGCCAACCGAGGCACCGCCATTGACGCAATCGGCAAGCACCTCGCAGAGGTCGGGAATGGCCGCGTGGGCCTCGGCGGCGGAGAGAAGGCGGATGGTCGGCATGATGGTCCCCTGATAAATGAGCACGTGATTTAGTGGTCGGCGCGGTCCAGCACGACGCAATAGCGTGCCGGCGCGTGACCCGGATTGTGAAAGACATGGCCGTCGCCGACCGGCATGAAGAGACAGTCGCCGGGTTTGAGGCGATGGACGGTCTCGCCGACGGTCATTTCCAGCTCGCCATCGAAGAGCCAGACATGCTGCGTCATGCCGCGGCTGGCGGCGTGCGGCGGGAAGGCGACCCGCGCGCCAGCCGGAAATTCGACATCAACGATATCGACATCCGAGGCCGTGCCCGGCGGCGAGACGGCGCGGCGCATATAGCCGGTTTCTGGATCGCGCCAGATCTGCTGGTCCTGACGACGCGAGAGCGGTGACGCTTCCTGCCCTTCATCGGCAAAAAACTCTGAAAGCGACAGGCCGAGCGCGGCGCAGACCCTCGCCAACAGCGAAGCAGTTGGGCTCGCTTCGGCGCGTTCGATGCGGGAGATCATCGCGCGGCTCACGCCGGAAGCGGTGGCGAGATCATCCAGTGTCAGCCCCTTTTCCGTCCGCAGCATGCGAATACGGATACCGATTGCCTGCTCGAGTTCCTGTTCCATCTTTCAATCCACGATTCCACTATAAGAGAAATACATGATCCGATGATGGAATCAAGTCCTTGCGAGCAGCCTTGCTTTCACCATGACGGCGTCGATATATGGCAGCGGCATTCACGAGCGGAGAGCGGCATGGACGGAACCACGCAAGGCACTGAGACGACGGCAAGCTTTACGACGGCTGCCTGGGACCGGATCAAGCCCATCATGGCCGAGGTCGAGCGATTGCCACTTTTGGAACGTCTCTCTGATGGAACGCTGCCGCCGGAGGTTTTCCGCCACTACATCCTGCAGGATGCGATCTACCTGAAACATTATGCCCGCTGCCTTGCCATCGTCGCCGCCAAGGCGCCCGATAATGCGCAGGTGCTGCGCTTTCTGGGGTCGGCTCAGAAAGCGATCACCGTCGAACAGGGTCTGCATGCCGGTTTCCTGACGCAGTTCGGGATTTCGAGCGCTGACGTGACCGCCGCTGAGCCCTCACCCTCGTGCTTTGCCTATACGAATTTCCTGCTGGCGACAGCCTATCACAGCTCCTATGCCGTCGCTCTCTCCGCCATCCTGCCCTGCTTCTGGATCTACTGGCATGTCGGCGAAGGCATCAAGAGCAGGCCGGCGATCGAGGGCAATGTGTTCCAGGCCTGGATCAATACCTATGGCGACCCGCAGTTCGCCGCTGGCGCCCGCGAAGTGATCGCGCTGACGGATATTGCCGCCCGCGCCGCCGCGCCGGCGGAGCGCCAGCAGATGATGGAGGTTTTCGTGCGTGCCTCGCAATATGAATGGATGTTCTGGGATTCGGCCTGGCGGCTCGAGACCTGGCCGGTCTGAAGTAGGTTTCACAGCCTGCAAATAGCGTAAACGCCGGTATAATTACCGCTTTGCGGGCGATGTGCGCACTGCTATATGGCGCGCATGAGCACCAATTCGACGACTCCGCTATCCCATATCCGCAACTTCTCGATCGTGGCCCACATCGACCACGGCAAATCGACGCTTGCTGACCGCCTCATCCAGACGACCGGCGGCCTTGCCGAGCGCGAAATGTCCGAGCAGGTGCTCGACAACATGGATATCGAGCGCGAGCGCGGCATCACCATCAAGGCACAGACCGTGCGCCTGCACTACCAGGCGAATAACGGCGAGAAATATGTCCTCAACCTGATCGACACGCCCGGCCATGTCGACTTCGCCTACGAAGTCTCGCGGTCACTGTCTGCCTGCGAAGGTTCGCTGCTCGTCGTCGACGCGTCACAGGGCGTCGAAGCCCAGACGCTCGCCAATGTCTATCAGGCGATCGACAACAACCACGAGATCGTCACCGTTCTCAACAAGATCGACCTGCCTGCGGCCGAACCCGACCGCATCAAGGAACAGATCGAGGAAGTGATCGGCATCGATGCTTCCGAGGCCGTGCTGATTTCGGCCAAGACCGGCCTCGGCATCCCCGACGTGCTCGAAGCGATCGTCCACAAGCTGCCGGCGCCGAAGAGTCCTGGCGGCGAGAAAGCGCCGCTGAAAGCACTGCTCGTCGACAGCTGGTACGACACCTATCTCGGCGTCATGGTTCTGGTGCGCGTCATCGACGGTGTGCTGACCAAGGGGCAGACCGTGCGAATGATGGGCACGGATGCGAAATACCAGGTGGAGCGCGTCGGCGTGCTGACACCGAAGATGGTCAATGTCGACAGCCTCGGCCCCGGCGAGATCGGCTTCATTACCGCCTCGATCAAGGAAGTGGCCGATACCCGCGTCGGCGATACGATCACCGAGGACAGGCGGCCGACGGCTGAAGCGCTGCCGGGCTTCAAGCCCGCGCAGCCGGTGGTGTTCTGCGGCCTCTTCCCGGTCGATGCGGCCGATTTCGAAGATCTGCGCGCCGCCATGGGCAAGCTTCGCCTCAACGACGCATCCTTCTCCTTCGAAATGGAATCGTCGGCTGCTCTCGGCTTCGGTTTCCGCTGCGGCTTCCTTGGCCTTCTGCATCTCGAAATCATTCAGGAGCGGCTGGAGCGCGAGTTCGATCTCGACCTCATCGCGACCGCACCGTCGGTCGTCTACAAGATGTACATGACCGACGGCACGGAGCGCGAGCTGCACAACCCGGCCGACATGCCCGATGTCGTCAAAATCTCGGAAATCCACGAGCCGTGGATTCGCGCGACGATCCTGACGCCGGACGATTATCTCGGCGGCATCTTGAAGCTCTGCCAGGACCGGCGCGGCATCCAGATCGAGCTCACCTATGTCGGCACGCGCGCGATGCTGACCTATGACCTGCCGCTCAACGAAGTCGTTTTCGATTTCTACGACCGGCTGAAGTCGATCTCGAAGGGTTATGCCTCCTTCGACTATACGCTGACTGACCATCGCGAGGGCAACCTCGTGAAGATGTCGATCCTCGTCAACGGCGAGCCGGTGGACGCGCTGTCGATGATGGTGCACCGGACGGCCGCCGAAAAGCGCGGCCGCGACATGTGCGAGAAGCTCAAGGAGCTGATCCCGAAGCACATGTTCAAGATCCCGATTCAAGCCGCGATCGGTGGCAACGTCATCGCCCGCGAGACGATCTCGGCGCTGCGCAAGGACGTGACCGCGAAATGTTACGGCGGCGACGCCACCCGCAAACGCAAGCTGCTCGACAAGCAGAAGGCCGGCAAGAAGCGGATGCGCCAGTTCGGCAAGGTGGAAATCCCGCAGGAAGCATTTATTGCTGCGCTGAAGATGGGCGACGAGTAGGTTAAACTATCCGGATTCAGCCCAAAACGTGAACGAAAGGCTGGCCATTGAGCCAGCCTTTCGCGTTTTAAAGCCCCGCCACCCAGCGGTGCCATTCTTCCTCGCTGCCGCGGAAGACATTGAGGTCGATGCGGCCTTCGACACCGTGTGAGAGGCCGGAGCCGGAATATTGCCAGAAGAGCCACTTGCGGTCCGGATAGACCTTCGAAGGATGTTCCGCGACCGCGCGCAGCCAGAAGTGATAGTTCTGGAAAGCGCCTTCGAGATTGTCGGCGTAGAAATCCGGGGCCGTATAGATGATTGGGCGCTTGCCGTAGTGCCGCTCGATCTTCTCCATGAAGACCTGCATTTTTTCCAGCACACGGGCGCGGGAGAGCTTCACCTTGCAGCTCGATTCGCCGTTCCATTCCACATCGATGACCGGCGGCAGTGCATCGGGATCACGCGGCACATTGCGGATGAACCAGTCGGCCTGCTCGCCGGCCGTGCGGCACCAGTAGAAGAAGTGATAGGCGCCGCGCTTGATGCCGGCTTCCTTGGCGCGCCGCCAGTTGGTCTTGAACATCGGATCGAGATGGTCCCCACCATCCGTCGCCTTGATGAAGGCGAAGTTCGCGCCGCGGGTCCGCAGCGTCTCCCAATCGATGTCTCCCTGCCAGCGCGAGACGTCGACGCCGTGAACGGCGAGCTTGCGCGGAGAGATCTTGCCGAAATTGATCGGCTTGGCATCGCGGAAACCATAGCCATAGACGCGCGAGCGGCCACGCGTCGGCGGTTCGATGGCAGGTGCCGCCGCCATGGCGAATTCGACAGGGCGTTCGCTCGGAACCGGCATTCCGGGCTGCGATGTGGCTGAAGGCGTCACTGCCGAGAAGGCACGAGACTCCGGCACAGGCGCCTCCCAGGCGAGGCTTGCCTGCGGCATTGCATCGTCCGTTTCAGCTGCGGCGACTGTGGCCTGCGGCACAGATGCCGGCGGCGGGGTAACGGAAGCCGTGATTTCCTTCGAAGGCTTCGAGGTGACGCCGGCTGAAAGACTTTCCGGACCGGAAGCCGACGAGCAGCCCGCCAGAGCGAGGCAGGCAAGAAGGATCGCTGGGATAGCCGTGGAACGCATGAGCACCGTTACGCAAAACAAGAACCAGGGCGCTTCAGCCATTCTGCGAAGACACCAATCCGGAATAGCTAACGGAAAATTATCAAAAAAGACTGAATCCGAGCTTTCTCTTCGTTGATTCGGCGTCAGCGGATTGCGAGGCCTCTCGCGAGTCTCTAGATCCCTTGAAAAAAGGAGCCTCCTATGACCGAGAAAGCCCGCGTCACCATCCTCTACTGCACCCAGTGCAACTGGCTGCTGCGCGCCGCCTGGATGGCCCAGGAACTGCTACAGACGTTTACGGACAGCCTTGGCGAGGTGGCTCTCATTCCCGGCACCGGCGGCAATTTCGAAATCCGCGTCAATGGCGATCTGATCTGGGAGCGCAAACGCGACGGCGGTTTTCCGGGGCCAAAGGAACTCAAGCAGCGCGTGCGCGATATCATAGAGCCTGACCGCGACCTCGGCCATACCGACCGCGCTTCGCTGGAGAGCTGAGGCTCAATTATAGGGCGAGTTGCAGGTCTTGTAGATGCCTTCATAGGTCAGGAAGCGATCGGTGCGCGGATTGTAAGACCGGTATTCGTTCCGGCACCATTGCTGATGGCGGGCCTGATTATCTGCCGAAGGCTGCACGCGTGGTGGCTGCGGCGGATCGTAGGTCAGCCGCGGCGGCAATTGTCCGGGCGGCTGGTAATATTTCGGACCGGCAGCATTCGGCGGGCGATAGTTCGGCTGGACATAGGCCGGACGATGCCATTGTTGCAGACCAAAACCGAAGCAGCCACGATAATCGCAGATCGTCGACTGCGTGTTGATAGGCCCAAGCGACGGCGAGGCGGCATTGGCCCCGGCCAACGGCACTGCGGCAAGCAAACCGGCAAGAAGAGCGGGGCGAAGGTCGAACATGGCGCGTTCCTTTCCAATATCCCCCTATATAGGGTGGAGAAACAGGCCGTGCCATCCACAGGGCCGTGGGGTGCGACCACGACTTCGTGAAGCTTTTTCACAGACTGTCAGGAAAACTTCAAAAACCCTGTTGACAGCAAAGAGCGACCCCCGTACATGGCTCTCCGTCGCCCAGATGGCGGAATTGGTAGACGCGCCAGCTTCAGGTGCTGGTACCCGAAAGGGTGTGGAGGTTCGAGTCCTCTTCTGGGCACCATTCCCATTGATCCTTAATGAGATCAAGCAGATACAGGTTCTTCCTGTTATCTGTGCCCACCGTTGTGGTGTTCGTTTTCTGCATCTTTATCACCGACAATAATTATGCTTGGCACTGCCACATAAATGCCGATATGCCGCACTCTGATAGGCTCATGCGCATTCAAGTTTACATCATCGCGTTTCTTCTCAGCGCCATCATGTGGGGCGTGACGTTCGATGCTGCGCGCAATGCTTATCGCGCCGCGCATACGGCTGGTTTGATGCCGAATCTGCATATCCAGCATAAGATCGACCGGATTCTTTGAGCGCTTCAATCCTGGTGAACGTCACTGTCGCTCGGAATCGTCATCATTTGCTTCCAACTCACCGACCAGAGCGCTGAAGCAGATCGCGAACGCCTTATTCCAAAGTCACCTTGGGCGACCAGCCGGGAAGAACCGGACCATCCGTGTAGGGGTCCATAGTCTCCCCTTGACCAATGACATGATGAACGTACGGTCGCTGATGCCATGCTTGCGACACAGCTCCTTGGCTCCCATCCCGGCCTGGTGTTCTTTCTGGATAACTATGATTTGCTCTTCGCTGAATCGGCTCTTCCGCATTGTCTGTCTCCTCGTTCGAGGAACAGGCTAGCGTCAACCGCGGACTTTTCAGGGGAGCGGGTCAAAGCCCACCCCCTTGGAGAGAAAAGCGTCCCGCTGGCCAGCCTAATTCACCGACAATTTAGGAACATTTAACCATAAAGTGTTAAAAAATTTCCAGATAAGCTAGAGCGAAACCGACCTGACATGACATCCGTAAGCGAGCAGATTGAACAGTTGAACGTGCAGAAGGAAGTCCGCCGAAAGGCCTTTTCTGAGGGCATGAAACTGCGCCCGCAAACGCGGGTTCGGTTGAGCGAGGGGATCTTCAGCAAGGCCGCGAAGACCGACCAGATCTCGTTGGTGAACCTGAAGGCCATCGAACAGTTCGAGCCCGACACAATCTACATATTGAACAACAATGATATCGCTCAGGCTGGGCAGAAATATGTGGGCATGTTTGTCAACGAGCCGCGTGCCCATGTCTGTATCTGGGATTTCGACAATCATCATGACGTCGCGGCGTCCCTGAATTTTGCGGCTCTGTCCGACTTTTACGTGCCGTGCCATCCACACCACAATGAAACTTACGCGCAGGTGACCAAGGCAATGGGACGCCCCGTCAGTGCAGCGGTTATCCAGTGGTCGCGCGCCTATCTGAGCGAACATCGCGATCGCCTCCTGGCCGCGACACGCGATCCGGAGCCCCTTGGACGGCATATCCTCTATCCGCAATTCCCCGAGCGCAATGCGCTGCTGCAGACGCTGAACTTGCATTTCAAGCACGTCGGTCCGGTGGGGCGGACGTATCATGACCGTACAGAGTTAGACCGGTTGGACGAATGGGCGGCCCACATGAGCCATTGGATCATCCCGACCCGCGACGATCTGCCGATCCGCGTTTTTGATGCGCTGATCACCGGGGGGGTGCCGATCCTGCCGGCCAGCCTGAGAGACCTTCCAGCCCTGGCCCCTTTGCAGGAGCATCTGTTCTACTTCGAGCCGAGGGATGTGGAAGCCCCGCAGGCCATTGTAGAGGCAGCGAATGCACATTTCCGCATGCAGGGCGAAGCCGGTGTGCTCGCGCGTCACGAGGCGGCCATGGTAACCGGCCATTTGGACGCGCGCGTTCAGGAAATCCTCGCGCAGATCTACGGACACCTCAATCCGGCCAATTGATCGCGACCGGGGCGCCCTCTGCTGCTGCGGAGCGTTCGATGGCATCCAGGCTGCGCAGCACTTCCTCTGCCCCGTCAAGCGGGGATGGGTTGTCGCGCACGCCACGGATCAACTTGACAAAGGCGCGCAGTTCGCGGGTTAGAGGCAGCTCTGGATCATAGGTAAGGGCGACACTGTTTCCGTCACGGATGAACGTGACTTTCTGCGCGGCTTTGTCATCGAAGGTGAGGCGTCCCTTGGTGCCCGTGGCCGTGATCCGAAAAGCTGGATCAGGCGATAGCCAGCTGGCTTCAAGGTCGAAAGGTCGCCCTTGGTAAGACAGCTGAGCAGCCACGTGAAGCGAGCGCGCTCCGCCTTCAAGCGACCGGGCCGTCGCGCGCTCTGCCGGAGTGCCGAAGATCCGTGCTGCCAGCGAGAGCGGATGTGGCAACCAATCCCAGATCACGGACGTATCGTCGCGCGGTTTGCCATTGGCGCAGAGCGCAGTTGCCGATTGGATCGGACCGATCTCTGGCAAGGCCGCACAAAAGGCCTCCGCGGCCGGATTGAACCGGTGCAGGTGGCCCGCAAAGACGTGGCCACCCGCTGCACCAGCCGCCGCCTTGAGGCGCAAGAAGTCCTTGAGGCATGTGGCCAGAGGTTTTTCAATAAAGCACGGCACCCCCGCCTCTACGAAGGGGATGGCCGAGGACACGTGATCCTTGCTCCTGTTGGCGATGATGACACCATCAACGGAAGAGCCGGGGCCGGTCAGCGGCACCCAGCGCACTTCGGGCAGGCTGTCCAGGGTAGCGCCAATGATACGCGCCCAGGCACCCCGCCCGATGAGACCCAGTGTCACCACTTATCGTTATCCGACCTTTTTGAGCACCGCTTCGGGCTCGAAGTCGATATAGCTCTGCTGATGGCGAGCCCATTCGATGAAGCGCGCCAGACCGTCTTCGACATCCACCTCGGAGGTATAACCAAAGGTTTCCCGCGCCTTTGTGATATCCGGGCAACGACGGTTGGGTTCTCCCGCCGGATAGGTGTCCGGATAGTCGATGCGGGTGAAGGAGGCGCCCGGCAGCAGCTTGGGATACATCTCCGCCAGCTTGATCATCGAGATTTCGTTGTCCGGGTTGCCGATGTTGTAGGCCTCGCCGGGCTTGCCCGCGAGCAGCGTCATCAGGAAGCCGTAGATGGCGTCGGTGATGTAGCAGAAGGTGCGCGTTTGCAGGCCGGTGCCATGGACCGGGATCGTACGGCCATTAAGCGCCTGATAGGTGAACATCGGGATCACGCGGCGGTCGTTGTGGCCCATGCCGGGACCAAAGACGTTGAACGGGCGCACGATCTTTGTCGGCACGCCGTGGTGCTCGTTAAAGATCGCGCAGAGCGTCTCGCCCAGGCGTTTGGATTCGTCGTAGCAGGCGCGCGGCCCAACGGTCGAAACGTTGCCGTGATAGTCTTCCTTGATCGGCACCGCACGCGGGTCGGGATCGCCATAGATCTCGGAAGAGCTGAAGAACAGGAAGCCCTCGAGGCCCTTGTTGCGTGAAGCCAGATCCAGGAGGTTACGGGTGCCATGCACCGCGCTCTCGATCGTCTCGAGCGGATAACGCATGTAGTAAACAGGTGAGGCGATGCCCGCAGCCTGGATGATGAAGTCGATATCTTCGCGCACGGGCAGCGGATGGGTCACATCGGCCCAGACCTGCATGATGTTGGGATCGCGCACGATGCTTTCATCGAGGTTCTTGGAGCCGGTGATGTAATTGTCCACCGAGATAACCGAGCACGGCTTCTCCAGCACATCGCTATTCAGCTTCTGAAACACCTTGAGGAAGTGCTTCCCAAGGAAACCCGCACCCCCTGCCAGCAGGACAGTCTTTCCGGAAAACCGATGGGCATTGGTACCAAGGCGCTCGACAATACGTTGAATTTCTTTCGACACTTCTTTCCCCATTCCAGTGATCAGGAAGCTTTGAGTTCAACAAGCGGAATTGGCATGTAGTAGTTGTACGAATTGCCGGTCTTTTTCCGAATGTCGTCGATGTATTCGTAGGCGAAGACCACCAGCACTTCGGGCTGATAGGTCTCAAGTTCAGAAGCAGTCACAACCGGAATATGCGCGCCGGGCGAGGTGCGCCCCTGTTTCAGCGGGCTGTCGTCAATCGTGAACGGCAACAGTTCGCTGTCGATGCCGCCAAAGTTGGTGATGGTCGAAAGCCGGGCGGGTGCGCCGTAGCCTGCCACCTTGATGCCCTCTTCCCGCCAGCGCTTCAGGCCAGCGACCAGCTTGTCGGTCAGATCGCGGCAGCGCTGGCCAAAATCTGTCAGTGCCGCGGTGTTCAGCACCTTCAGCTCGGTCGCAATCAATTCCGCCAACTCCGGGGCCTCGGTGCCGGCCGCGTCGCGCATCAATGTGAACCGAAGAGAGCCGCCGTGCTGGGCCACAGGCTGAACCCCTGTTATCACCATGCCGTGCTTGGCGAAGAGCTGCTTCATCGACGAGATCGAGTAGTAGAAGATCCGGTCGAGGTAGAAGCGCTCGAACTGCACCTGGCTGATCATGTTGAGGATATACTCGACTTCGATCACCAGCTTGCCGTCCTTGGCCAGCAGGATGTCTGCCGCGCGGATGAATTCATCCGGTGCGTCGAGATGCGTGAAGACGCTGCTGGCAACGATCACATCCGCCGGACCGTGGCTGTCCAGCACCTGCCGTGCCGAGGTTTCCTCGAAGAAGGCGCAGAGCGTTTCCAGCCCCTCGTCATTAGCGAGCTTGGAGACATTGATCGAAGGTTCGACCCCCAATGCCCGAACTCCGAGACTTTTGAGCGGACGCAGCAACACGCCATCGTTGGAGCCCACGTCGACGACGAATTTCGCCCCCTTCAGCTCCTCGGCCAGGGCTTCGAAATGTCGAACCAGGCCCCCGTTGACCGAACTCAGGTAATAGTAGTCTTCGAACATGAGGGATCGGGGAACCATCTCGCCAAGCTGGACATTTTTGCAGGTCTCGCAAAAGAACACTTCGAGCGGGAAGAATTTCTCCTCCTGAAAACCACTCGGCTTTGGATATTTATTCGCGAGGGGCTGGCGCCCCAAATCCAGAAATTTGTTCAAAATCTGCCCATCACACAGAGAACAACATTTCAACATTGGGAATCCTTGATCATTGGCTTTGCTAAACCACGCCAAAGTCTTGAGCTTTGAGGCGTAGGACAGCAAAATGTTTCTAGAGATTTAAACTTGTGGGAAGCTTTCGAGCGCCCCATCCAGCTCTCGCAATATTTGCGCCTCGCTCGGAACACCGCGGGACAGAGATCCGCGCAGCCAGGAACGGTCATTGAGATAGTTGGCCATGAAGCCCTGCTTCGTGATTGCGAAACTTGCCGGCGACAGCATGGCTTTCGCGGCAAGAAGGAAGCGATACAGGCCCATGAATACGTTCGTCCAATCCTTGGAGGCGCCGTCGGGGGTCGTATCCGCGGCGAAGTAATTCAAGGGATAGTCGAAGAACATCGCCCTGTTCTTCTCGAGCGCCAGCAGGAAAGGCACGGCATAAAGATGCAGCGTGTTTCGGAAAGCAGCAAGCTTCCCGAGATTTTCGATGATGACGCTGCTCCGGTACAGAAGGCCGACATGCCGGGGAACGTGGCCGAGGAAGTGCCGGCGAAACACTTCCGGCTCGTCCATCAGCTTGGGATTGGTATAGAATGGCGGCGACAGCGTATATGTCAGCTCGGTCGCGAGTATGTCCGCCGATCTGTATTCGCAATGATTGAACAGGACGGCATCGTGCTCCTGCCTGGCAGCGAGTTCCAGCAGATCGAGCGGATTCACTTGACCGCAGCTGAAAACGTCGCCATCGCCTATGCTGAAGATGAAGTCGTAGTTCCTAGCATGGTCGGCGTAAAAGTGAAACAGGTTGTCGTCGAAGCCGGACCCCTTGTTGGTTACATAGAGATCACAAAGCGGCTCGAGAATGTATCTGGCGGCGTTATCGAGTTCGGAGTCCGTCACCGCTGTCTCGAAGATGACGGGGCCGGTATATTTGCTCCGCAGATCCATGATTTGGGAAAGCAGACGCACCAGCTGGATATCGCGCCTATACGTTGTTATCAGGAGGCATATTTTCATGGTGTTAAGCTTTCCCGGGTGTTGTCCTAGTCAACTCGACTGGTTCTTTTGGTCCAGGCCTGCGTCAGTTCGCTGTTTCCGCACCACTCAATTGTCGCGCGTATTCAGGAAACTTTGATAGGTTTGCTTGAGACCGGTCGTCAGTGGACGGGCGTTGTTCCAGCCGAGCTCACGCAGACGGCGAAGATCGGCAAGCTTGCGCGGCGTCCCATCCGGCCGCGTGGTGTCGAAGGTGAGCGAACCATCGAAACCGATCGTCTTGCTCACGAGACGGGCAAGCTCGGCAATGGACAATTCCTCACCAGAACCGATATTGATCGGCACCGGACCGGAATAATTGCGCAGCAGGAAGATGACGGCGTCGGCAAGGTCATCCACATGCAGGAATTCCCGCAATGGGACACCGCTGCCCCAAATCGTCAGTGATTCCGCACCGTTCACCTTGGCCTCATGGGCCTTGCGGATCAGGGCCGGCAGGACGTGGCTCGTTTCCAGGTCGTAGTTATCGCCGGGACCGTAAAGATTGGTCGGCTGGGCCGATATGAAATCGCGTCCCTGCTCCTGGCGATAGGCCTGGCAAAGCTTGATGCCGGCAATCTTGGCGATGGCGTACCACTCATTGGTCTTTTCAAGCGGACCGGTGAGCAGAGATTCCTCGCGGATCGGCTGTTCGGCGTCGCGCGGATAGATGCAGGTGGAACCGAGGAGAAGAAGCTTGCTCACGTCTGCGCGAGCGGCAGCTTCGATGATATTCGCCTCGATCATGAGGTTGTCATAGAGAAAGGCGACCGGCGAGGCGCTGTTGGCGGCAATGCCGCCCACCCGTGCTGCGGCGACGATGACGGCATCCGGCTTGTTGTCCATCACCCAGCGACGCGTCGCGGCCTGATCGGTGAGATCGACCTCGCTGCGCGGTGTGGTCAGCACCTCGCAATTCAGCTGCGAGAGCACCCGGACCAGGGCCGAGCCGACCATGCCGCGATGGCCGGCGACCCAGATCCGTTTTCCCTCAATCTGAAAAACAGGGTTCATCCGTCAGTCCTTGTCTCGCTGATGAACCGAGTTTGCAGCATGTTCCTTGATATCGGAGTTGACCATTTCGACGATCATTTCCTCAAGCGTCGTCGTGGCGCGCCACCCAAGCTCCTTCTCGGCCTTGGTCGGATCGCCCAGCAGAAGATCGACCTCCGTCGGACGGAAATAGCGCGGATCGACTTCGATCAGGCAGCGATCGGTGCCACGAACGTAGCCACGCTCGTCCACGCCCTGGCCACGCCATTCTATATCGATGCCAGCGACCCGGAAAGCCGTGTCCACGAACTCGCGCACGCTGACGGTACGGCCCGTCGCCAGCACGTAATCGCCCGGCTTATCCTGCTGCAGCATGCGCCACATGCCTTCGACATAGTCACGGGCATGGCCCCAGTCGCGCATCGAATCAAGGTTGCCGAGATAGAGGCGATCCTGGTCGCCGGCGGCAATAGCCGCTGCGGCGCGGGTGATCTTGCGCGTGACGAAGGTTTCGCCGCGACGCGGGCTTTCATGGTTGAAGAGAATGCCGTTCGAGGCGTGCATGCCATAGGATTCGCGGTAGTTGACCGTGATCCAGTACGCATAGAGCTTGGCGACGCCATAGGGTGAACGCGGATAGAAGGGGGTCGTTTCCTTCTGGGGCGTCTCCACCACCTTGCCGTAGAGCTCGGAGGTCGAGGCCTGATAGAAACGCGTCTTGTCCATGCGCAGGATGCGCAGCGCTTCGAGGATGCGCAGCGTGCCCATGCCATCGGCGTTAGCCGTATATTCCGGCGTCTCGAAACTCACGTGGACGTGAGACTGGGCGGCCAGGTTATAGATTTCGTCCGGCTGCACCTCCTGAATCAGGCGAATCAGGTTGGTGGAATCGGTCATGTCGCCATAGTGTAGCGTGAAGCGGCGATTGACCTCATGCACGTCTTCGTAGAGGTGGTCGATGCGCGCCGAGTTGAAACTCGACGACCTGCGCTTGATGCCGTGGACCTGGTAACCCTTGGACAGCAGGAGTTCCACGAGATAGGAGCCGTCCTGTCCGGTTACGCCTGTAATCAGAGCGCGCTTTGGAGCCGTATTCGTCATATGTCTTCGCTCTTAGCAGGGGCGGGCAACAGAGGCGAAGGCGTCGGCCACGCGCGCAATGTCGGCTTCATTCAGATTGTGGTGGTTCGGCAGATAGATGCCGTAGTCATGCACCTTGTCGGCGTTCGGAAGGGCAAGCCGCGGATGGTCGCGAAGCCAGAAGGGATGGCGCGCGATGTTGCCGCAGATCAAGGGCCGGCATTCGATGTCGAGCGCATTGATGTGCTTGTAGGTTTCCAGCCGGTTTTCGATGAAGGTGCCGTAGGCGAAGGATGACAGAACCTCCGTATCACCCGACTGCGAGAAGAAGTCCGGCAATGCCTTGCGGTAGAGGTCGAAATTGATACGGCGGCGTTCGACGATCTGATCGAGCTTCTTGAGCTGCGACCGGCCGAGGAATGCCTGAAGGTCCGTCGAACGCAGGTTATAGCCGGCATGGTAGAAGGTGTAGAGGTTCTTGAACTCGTCGACACCGTTCTCTTCAGCCAGCGACTGGCGCAGTTCCGGCTTGAGATCGCGGCTCCAGCCGTGCGAACGCAGCGACAGCATCAGCTGATGCAGGTCGGCATCGTCGGTGACGACCATGCCGCCTTCGATCGTCGAGATATGGTGGCCGTAGTAGAACGAGAAACTGCCGGCTGCGCCGATCGTGCCGAGCTTGCGACCCTTGTAGGTCGAGCCGAGCGCCTCGCAGGAATCCTCCAGCAGGATGACGTCGTAACGCTGGCAGATGTCCCTGATGGCGTCCATGTCGCCGGCGTGGCCGAGAACGTGGACGATGATCAGCAGTGCCGGCGGATCAGTGCGGCAAAGGTCTTCCAGATGGTTGAGGTCGATGCCCAGCGACTTCGAATCGCAATCGCAGAGGCGCACATCGAAGCCGAGCTGAAGCAGCGGTGAAACCGTGGTGACCCAGCTGACGCCGGCAGCGATCGCCTTATTATTGCGCAGGCGGCCTGCTTCCTTGAGCGCGGCGATCATCAACAGGTTCGCCGACGACCCGGAGTTAACATAAACCGCGTGGCGGCAGTTCATCCAGAGAGCGAATTCCTGCTCGAAGGCGAGCGTCTGCTCGGCCTTGGTCAGGCGGTTGCCTGCGAGCATCCACTCGGAGAGCGCCTCGAGTTCGCTCTGCTCGATGGTCTCCTCCGCAAGACGGATTGGACGATCTTGAGTAACTAAACGGATTGGACGCCCTACAGTCATTACGATGCCTCCCTGATACGCACAGCGCGCATCACTTTCATTTCGAGATAGTGGCGGGTTACTTCTGCATAAGCGGCGCGCAGCCGCGCGGTCTTCTCGCCGGATGCGAAGGCGTCGATGGTGATCGACCCCTCATGAAAGCGGAAGAAGGCAAGCGGTTCACGGACGTAGCCGACCGCTGGATAGCGCAGCATTGAAAGCAGCGAGACGAAGGCATCCGGGCCGACGCCGCGATATTCGTTTATCTGAAGCGGCAACCGACCCGGATAAAGTGCATCGATGAGGATCTGTCTGCGGTAGAGCGCCGCGCCGGGCGAGATCAGCGAGCCGAGAATCTGTCTTTCGATGGCATCGACCGGATAGGTGCCGGTTGCGGGCAGCCAGTCCATGAACTGGCGAAGCTTGGTGGGCAGGCCAGGACCATCCGTCACGTCAGCGCCGCTGAAGGCGAAGCCAGTTTCCGGCGTGATGACCGCAAGGCACGCCTCGATGAAGGTTGGCGCGATCCAGTCGTCGTCATATTGCAGGTGAACGAATTCACCGCTGGCGTGCAGCGCGCCTTCCAGCCAGCAGAAATGCGGCCCGAAATCGCGCTCGCGGCGGATGTAGAGGATGCGGTCACCATAAACCTCGGCAACTTTCGGCGTATCGTCGGTGGAGCCGTGGTCGACGACGATAACCTCGCACGCTTTCGTTTGGTTCAAGGCGCTGTCGATAGCGACAGGCAACATTCCGGCTCTGTTAAAGGTCGGAATGACAATGGAAACAGTCTCAGACATCAGAGTCTCCTAGTAATTGTCTAAGCCTTGAGATATCGGCGACGAGGGTGTCGGAGCCGCCGGTCGCCCTGATATCGAGGGGTCGGGGGCTGAAACTCTGCACGAAATCGCGAATGGTTGTGCCACGCCCGGAGCCGACATTGACCGGCCCCGTTGCGGAAGAAAGGGCAAGGCGTACGACAAGTTCTGCCGCATCTTCCGCCGGCAGAAAATCCCTGACACTGTCACCGCCCGGAAGCGTGAAGGGTTGGCTCAGGTCCTCTTCTGCCAGCCGGCGCTCGATGGATGGTCGAAGGAACGAACCGGTTTGCGCTGGGTCATGAATCGAGAAAACACGCGCCGCACAAAAGGTGCGGTCGGATGCCTCGCAAATGTCGGACGCAACGCTCTCGGCCATCCATTTTGTCCGTCCGTAGAAAGAGGGTGGCGCCTTTTCGGCGTCCTCGGTTATCGGCAGATGGGACGGCGCGTAGATATGGCTCGATGAGCAGTAGAGGAACGTGGCCGGGTGTCCCTCGAGCGCCGAGAGAAGATTGATCGTGCCGCCGACATTCACGGCATAGGCGCGGGCCGGGTCTGCCTTAACTGATGCCACCGGCACCAGGGCCGCCAGATGAACGACCTTATCGATCGGCTGCAGGGCAGCGATTGCCGCTCGGGTCGCATCCAGATTCGTCAGGTCCGCCTTGTTGGCGATCACATCTGCGCTTGGCGCAAACTGAGCGAAATGCCTGATAACATGCCTACCCAGGATGCCGCCCGCCCCGGTTATCAGGACACGCATGGACGCCCCTCTCGATGGACCGCGCAGCACTCTGCCGAGACCCTTCGGCTGGCAGAGGTCAGATCGCGCTTCTGCTGCATCCAATTTCCTTATTTCCCGTCGCCGCGCGTTCTTCGCGACACAACGAACACGTTAAAGTGCCGATTTCAGATGACCGGATGGCGGCCCCCAGGATTTCTAACCACGGCAATTGACGCGAATGCCCGGCTCATGCCATCTCCTTCGTGGTTAACACCAATGCCGCCTCTGCCATGCGCGAACCTTGCGCGAAAGGAATTGCCCGACATGCACTTTATTAAAGCAAGGACGCAGAGTGATAATGAGACGGCGCTGGTCACCGTGTTCTGTGCGGTGTGGCACCGTCAGAACAACAAGCTGGAACTGCTGAAGTCGCACTACATCAACCTGCGCCAGCAAAGTGTCGGCGTGCGCATCGTCTATATCTTCGACAATGGCGATATGCCGCCCGAATGGCTGGACGCGGACTGTTACGTCTTTTCTCAACCGCTCTCGATCTATGAGGCCTGGTCTGCCGCGGTGGCGTTGAGCAATTCACTGTTTGTGATGAACCTCAATATGGACGACCGCCTGGCCACAAATGCCGTCGAACTCCTGGTGGGAGCGGCCTGCGCTTCTTCCGCCGGAATGGTTGGAGGTGAATGGCTGGTCTGCTTTGACAATTCCCACCTGGATGAGCCTTTCAAAGCGCCGATACTGACCGCATCCGAATTTGCGCCGGACTGGCCTCCGAAACCACGCGAACGCCTGAGACTTGGATCAGGTACCGGTGAGCGCGGTACTTTCGGTCCGGCTACACTCTGGAGCCCGAAAATGGTCGGCAAATACTATCCGAGCTACTTTGGCGACGGATCCCTGATCAGATCGGTCGGCGATGCGCTGTTCTGGCATGTATTCCAGCAAAAAAATCTGAAAACCGTTCGCCTGCCGCTCCTGATAGGGAAATATTTCTCTTCGCCGTCTGATCAGGCGGAGTTTCGGGCCAACCAGGATAACGAGCTGTATCAGCGCTACGGCCTTTCCAATCTGTCCTTTGCCGACCGCATCCTTGGTGGCGAAGTACCGCAACTGGCATTTCAGGCTGCCAGGTAACAATCGTAGGCGGCAGAAAGATCGGCTGCAATTGCCGTCAAGTCATTGAGCGATGATCATGCGTTTGCCGCCTTCACGCGACGCGAATATGATCGCGTCAGCCTGCCCCGGCCTTCACCGTACCGGCTGGTAATGGCCGCGCAGCGGCACACGGCTGTCCATAGAAATCACACCGTCGCGTTCGCAGACATACATCAGGGTCGGCATGCCCCCGGAGCGGAAGATCTCATCGTGGCGGCGGCGAATCTGCACCGTTTCGGTGTGGCAGTCGTAAGATTCTTCCACCTTCTTGTCCGGCTGCGCCTTCACACCCGGAAGATCCTTGTAGGGATAGAGCGGTTGCACGGCCTGCTTGCCGGAATTCTGCCAATCGATGGCAAAGGCGGGCGCAGCAAAAGCGCCGGCAACAAGCGACAGCAGGAGAACCGCAGCGAACCGCATCACAACCTCTTTCACGGGCGTCTTTCGTTCGGTGCCCATGTTCAGGATGTAGGAAGATTGGCGGTCGCCATCAAGCGGAAGCGCGAGCAGGCTTGCGGAAATAGCTTCTGATGACGGGATGAGAGAAGAGGCCGGCGAGGATTGCAAAACCGGCGCCGACAGCAAAGCCGGCAAGCAAGCCACCGATCATGCCTGCGACCATGATGACTTTCTTGCTCGGCCCATCCGCCTTGACAGGAACTTCAGCGGGCGAAACGACGCGGATATTGCTTTGGCTCAGATTCTGCTCTTCGCTGGTTTCGCCGGAACGCTTCAGGACTGATTCGTAGAGTTCGCGGGCGGCAGTCGCTTTGCGCTGCAGTTCGTTCAACTGCACCTGCTTGTCCGATGTCGTGGCTTGCAGGGCTTTCTGCACCGCAAGTTCCTTGGCGATATCGTCTTCGGCCTTCTTGGCCTGTTCATATTCGGCTCTTGCCGAGGTCGCGACCCGCTGCAACTCGCCCCTGATTTCTAACCCGATGCTGTCGAGCGAAGAGCGCGCGGCCTGAAGGCGCGGATGACGCGAACCCATCTGGCTCTGCAGGCTGCCGACGACAGCGGCCTGGGCGGAATATTGCTGCCGCAGGCTGACGAGCGGCGATGTGCCCGTGGCGCCATCCGTCTGGCTGCCGGCAACGATATCTTCAACGCGCAGATTTGCAGCGGCATCGGCGCGGGCCTTGGCCTGAATAGTCTTTTCCTGGGCGGTGACGAGCAGCGTATTCAGGGACGAAAGGCGCTGGTCGGAAATCAGATTGCCCTCGGTCGCCGCCATGTCGTTGTCGGCGCGGAAGGTTTCGACTGCCTGCTCTGCTTCCTGCACTTTCTGGCGCAGATCATCGAGGCGACCGCCGAGCGCTGAGGAGGTGGTCTCGTAAAGGCCGGTCGATGCGCTGCTTTCCTCCTGCATGAAGGAGGTGACGACCTGGTTTGCGAGCTTTGCGGATTTTTCCGGATCGTGCGTCGTCGCGGCAAGCGAGACCACATAGGTATTATTCTCACGCGTGATCAGCAGGGCCTTCTGAAGAGCGCCGATGATAGCGGCGCCATCCGTCCTGCCGCCGGTGAATTCCGGATCCTGATCGAGCTTCATGGCGTCGGCTACGCGACGCAATACGTTGCCCGAGGTCAGCAGCTGAACCTGGCTATCGATCAGCGTCGAAATCATCTCCGGCGACGGGGCCGCATTCTGCGAGCCGCTGTCGGCAAGACCAATCTGACGCGGATCGAAATAGAGGGCGGCAACAGCGGTGAATTTCTGCTGAATGCGAGGCGCGATCACCGCGCCGGCGGCAGCACCGACGAGGCAGAGACCGGCAATAATCAGGCGCCTGCTCCAGATGGCAGCAACCGCGGATCCGATATCCAGCAATGGTCCGACGACAACAGGTGCCTGCTCGACCACGGGTTCCGGCGCTGACGGGGATTCGGGGGCGGCAGGAATATCGCGGCGTGGCGGCTCAGCCGGGCGGCTTTCCGACACTGCCGGGCGAACCGGAAGAGGACCGGGCTCGGGAGCCGGTGGAGGCGGAACGAAATCGGTCGGCCGGATGATCGGGCTGCGCGCACGGGTGCCTTCAGGCGCAGGCTGAGACGACTCATAACTGCGCCAGGCAGGCAGGCGGCTCACCCTGTTCCCGTCATACTGATTCATAGACACCGCATCCGCCCGGCAGGAAAGGATGGCCGAGACAGAGCGACTTTAGAAATTCTTAGCTAACGGACCGTTAAGATGCCGGCATTGAAGCCGACGTGGCGACCTGCCGCGACCCGCGAGGATAGCCATGAAACGGAAAAGACTGCTGCACAGGCTGCTGCTTGCCGCCGTCATGACCATTTCGTCCACCGCCCATGCCGCTGACGCGCCGCTCTGCTATTATGGCGTCAATCTCTCCGGCGGCGAATATGGCGAGCGCGGCGGCGTCTACGGCACGAACTACACCTACCCGACCGAAGAAACGATCAGCTATTTCGCCAAGAAGGGCATGAGGATCATCCGCGTGCCCTTCCGCTGGGAGCGGCTGCAGCCGACGCTCGGCACGCGGCTCGACGATGATGAACTGCAGCGCTTGAAGGATACGGTCGCGCTGGTTCGCAAGCACAAGATGAGCGTGCTGCTCGACCCGCATAATTTCGGCTATTACGACAAGGATCAGGTCGGTAAGCCTCCGGCGACGAATGCGGTTTTTGCCGATTTCTGGGCTCGGCTTTCCGTCGAATTTGCCAATCAGGACGGCGTGCTCTTCGGGCTGATGAACGAGCCGCATGATATTCCCGCGACCGACTGGCTGAAAGCCGCCAACGCCGCGATCCGCGGCATTCGAGCGGTCGGCGCACGCAATCTCATCCTCGTTCCCGGTACGGCCTGGAGCGGAGCTGCAAGCTGGGAAACCGATGTGATCGGCGGTGCGAACGGAATTGTCATGCTCGGCGTGCGTGATCCGCTCGATTTCTACGCCTATGAATTCCATCAGTATCTCGACGCGGATTCTTCCGGCACGCACGAGACCTGCGAGGGCGCAAAGGCCGCGACCGATGCCGTCATCAACGTGACCGCCTGGCTGAAGAAGAACGGCAAACGCGGCTTCCTCGGTGAATTTGGCGCATCTGCAAATGCGGACTGCCTTGATGGCCTGAAGACCATGCTCACCACCATGTCCGACAATAGCGACGCGTGGATCGGTTTCTCCTACTGGGCGGCTGGCGAATGGTGGCCGGCCAACGAACCTTTCAACGTGCAGCCGCGCGATACGCCGGAGCGCCCGCAAATGCGTCTGCTCGAGCAAATGGTTCCCAAACATGCGCCCGTCTGCGCAGCGGTAAAGCCGGCGGGGAAGTGACATGGCAGCAATCGGAGAGACAAGCATGAGATTCGAAACGGTTGCTGGTGCGGCCAGCCCGGCTGCGCGCCTCGATTACCCTGTTCTGATCCTTGGGCTGCTCTCGGTTCTCTACAATGGCATCCTGGCCTTCATAAACCACAACGTCATGCCACTTTCGATGACGCACGTGGCGGCCAGCGAAGGCCTGATCATGGCGAGCGCAATCATCTACATCCTGCACAAGGGGATCTATGAGGAAGACCTTCCGGCCTTCCTGTTCATGCTCTTCACGCTGATCGTGACGATCTATGTCAGCGTGCTCAACCGGATGGCCTTTATCGACCATTTCCGCAACGTGCTCATCATCTTCTGCTTCACGGGGCTTGGAGGCTGGTGCAACGAGCGGACGCTGAAGCTGATCTTCCGTGTGGCCTGCTTCATGGTGCTGCTGTTCCTGATCTTCGAGATCATCAGCGTGCCCTTCTATGTCAGCATCGTGCATCCCTCGGACTATTTCGCCAACACGCGCGGCCTGAAGCCGCTCAGCTTCAACACGACCGGCCTGTTCCAGAACGCGCTCGGTTTCCAGGGCCGTTTCTCTTTCGGCCTCATAGACCACCGCTCGTCGTCGATCTTTCTGGAACAGGTCTCGCTTGCCAATTTCTGCGGCGTGATCGCGATCTATCTGATTTCCATGTGGGACCGGCTGACACGCATTGACCGGGCGCTGGCGATCGCAACCGCTGTGCTAATTCTGACGACGAACGATACCCGCACGATGCTGATCTTCTGCTTCTGCTGCATCGGCGGCTATTTCGTCTTCCCGAAAATACCGAAGACTTTCAATCTGGCGCTGATGCCGCTCATCGTTTGCGCTGGCTTCCTTGTCTACACGAAGGACCCCAATGCGATCGGCGATAATTTCACCGGGCGCATCAATCTGACGATGAAGAAACTGATGGATCTCGATCCGCTGGCGATCCTCGGGCTTTCGGTCGATAAAGTCGCCGAATTCGCCGATAGCGGCTATGTCTATCTCGTCTATGGCGCAACGATCTTCGGCGTCATCGCCTTCTGGCTCTTCGTCTGCCTGTTTCCCGCGGGCACGAGCCCGGCACAAAGGCGCTGCGCCCATTCACTTTCTCTTTTCATTTTTCTGAATATGATGATCGGGGGAACGGCAATCTTCTCGATGAAGATCGCCGGCCTCGTCTGGCTTGTCATCGGGTTCATGCGTTTCCGCGACACGCCACGCATCCGGCAGGGTCGTCCGGCAAATGTACTGAGTTGACGAAGCGGCTTGCCTGAAGGGCGATCCGCAGAGCCTGTGGGAGCAAGACACCAGATGCTTGTCCAGCTGCAATATCTGCGTGCCATCGCGGCGCTGATGGTCGTCTATTTCCACGCGATCCTGCAGCTTGCCAAAGTCAATCCCGCCATCGACGCGACCTCGTTCATCTATGGGGAAACGGGTGTCGATATTTTCTTCGTGCTCAGCGGCTTCGTGATGTGGCTGACGACAAGCGGACGAAACATGACGCCGGTCGATTTCGCCCGCAAGCGCGCCAAGAGGATCGTGCCGCTCTACTGGCTGGCGACGCTATTTTCGGCGACTGTCGCGCTTATCGCACCGTCGCTTCTCAAGTCTACCGCTTTCGATCTGCCGCATCTCATGGCCTCGATGCTGTTCCTGCCGTGGATCAACCCGGTCGACCCGACGATGATCGCGCCCGTCATCGTGCCCGGCTGGACGCTGAATTACGAGATGTTCTTCTATTTCGTCTTCGCGCTGCTGTTACCGATCCGCGAGGACTATCGGTTGCCGGCCCTGTTCGGCGCCTTTGCAGCCATCCTGATCGTTTGCCATCTGCTGCCGGAAACGACGGCCACCAAATTCTACGGCCAACCCATCATTCTCGAATTCCTGGCCGGCGTGGCGCTCGGCTGGCTCTATGGCCAGAAGCTGCTGTTGCCGCAACGCTGGGCCTGGGTTCTGCTTGCTGTCGGCTTCGTCTTCCTCTTCATCAACGAGGATCTGGTGCGGCCCGAGGACCGCTATTATGGCTGGGGCATACCGGCAATCTTCATCGTCTATAGCGCTATTTCCATCGACTTTTCGAAACTTCCCTTTGTCCGCTGGCTCAACTATCTCGGCGACGCCTCATACGAGATCTACATCACGCATGCCTTCACACTGGCTTTCCTCAGAATCATCGCCAACCGTTTTCCGATCGGCGCGCTTCAGCAGCCTGTTATCTTCGTGATCCTCTGCCTCGTGCTCTCGTCGATCGTGGGAGCGGTCATTCACGAAATCATCACGCCGCGCAGAAAAGTCCGGGTTGCCAGCCGGCCAGCCGTCTGACCTCAAACTATCAGAGGGCGAGGACGGGATTTCGAACGGCGCAGGCAGAACGGAATCCCGCGCGGCCTGTCATAAGCTCGCGGCCATGAAAGCAAATGCCGCAGGCATGAAGGTTCGGCTTGCAATTTATTGCAGAAATGAAAGCTTGCCGGCCTGTTCGCAGCCCGGGGTTTGATCTAAGCACGGCCCGGCGGCTTAAAAGAGGGAAGAGGACATGACGGACTATGTATTGACGGTAACCTGCAAGTCGACGCGCGGCGTCGTGGCGGCGATTTCGACCTATCTCGCCGAAAAGGGTTGCAACATCATCGATAGTTCGCAGTTCGACGACCTCGATACCGGCAAGTTCTTCATGCGCGTCAGCTTCATTTCCGAAGAGGGTGTGACGCTTGCCGAGATCCGCGAAGGCTTCAAGCCGATCTATGAGAAGTTCGGAATGGATGCGGAGGTGCATGATGGGAGCGAGCGCCTGAAGGTGCTTCTGATGGTCTCCCGCTTCGGCCACTGTCTCAACGACCTGCTCTACCGCTGGAAGATCGGCGCGCTGCCGATCGATATCGTCGGTGTCGTCTCCAACCATTTCGAATACCAGAAGGTTGTGGTCAACCACGACATTCCCTTCCACCACATCAAGGTGACGAAAGAGAACAAGCCGCAGGCCGAAGCGCAGATCCTCGACATCGTCGAGCAGACCGGCACCGAACTCATCGTGCTTGCCCGCTATATGCAGGTTCTCTCCGATGCCATGTGCAGGAAGATGTCCGGCCGCATCATCAACATCCACCACTCCTTCCTGCCGAGCTTCAAGGGTGCCAATCCCTACAAGCAGGCCTATGAGCGCGGCGTGAAACTGATTGGCGCTACGGCGCATTATGTGACAGCCGACCTTGATGAAGGCCCGATCATCGAGCAGGATACGGCGCGCATTACCCATGCGCAGAGCGCCGAAGATTATGTCTCGATCGGCCGCGATGTCGAAAGCCAGGTGCTGGCGCGCGCCATCCACGCGCATATCCACCGCCGCGTCTTCCTAAATGGCAACCGCACGATCGTCTTCCCCGCCAGCCCCGGAAGCTACGCCTCCGAACGTATGGGTTGAGGCAAACAGCCCGTTTCCCCCAAATCCGCGGCTGGCGCAATCTTCCGTTGCTTGTCGGCAAGTGCTTGATTATCTGTTTCATTAGGTAATCGAATCATGCCGCGGAGGGGTGCCATGACCGACGAAGCGCTTGTTGACCGCATGGCGCTGCCGCGCCCCGATGTTACCGGTTCCGAAGCCGCGGATATCCTCCTTTCTCATTACGGGCTTTCCGGCACGTTGTCCGAACTCGGCAGCCAGCAGGATCGCAACTACCGGCTCGACACGGAAGACGGCAGCTATGTGCTGAAGATCTGCCATGCCGCCTATGAGACCGAAGAGCTCGAGGCGCAGAATGCGGCGATCCATCATTTGCGCGCCAAGGCAGACGCGCCCCGTGTTCCCAACGTGCTGGCTTCCACCGAGGGGCAGGAGATCATTTCCGTCAGCGTGCGGGAGCAGGATTACCAGGTCCGGCTGCTCGAATATCTCGAAGGCGAAGGCCTGACACACCGTGTCTATCTGGCGCCGGCCTCGGTCGCAGCACTCGGCGCGCTCTGCGCGCGGCTGGCTGAGGCGCTTGCCGATTTTACCCATCCCGGGCTCGACCGCAGCCTGCAATGGGACCTGCGCCGCGCCGGACCCGTGGCCGTGCAACTGCTTTCCTCCATCACCGACAGCGCCGCGCGCGACAGGATCGCCAAGACGATGGTCATGGCTGTGCGTCGCATCCAGCCGCTTGCGCCGTCGCTGCGGCTTCAGGCGGTTCATCACGACGTGACGGGTGATAATGTCGTCAGCCGCCCTGATGTGCATGGGCGGCCTGTTCCAGACGGCGTGATCGACTTCGGCGACATCATCCGCGGCTGGCTGGTCGGCGACCTTGCCGTGACCTGCGCCTCTCTGCTGCATCAGGCAGATGGCGATCCCTTTTACATCCTGCCGGCGGTGAAAGCCTATCACGAGATTTACCCGTTGATCGAGGACGAGCTGAAGGCACTCTGGCCGCTCATCGTGGCGCGCGCCGTCATCCTCGTCGCCAGCAGCGAGCAGCAGATCGCGATCGATCCTGATAATGACTATGTCAGAGGAAATCTGGAGGGCGAACGGCGCATCTTCGATACGGCGATGTCCGTACCGTTCGAACTGATGGAAGCGGCGATCCTGAAAGCGGCCGGTCTCGATGTTGCCGGTGTCGATACGACAGACTGGCAGCCGCTCTTGCCGGAGATCGATGCTGAATCCATCGCCTATGTCGATCTCGGCGTGCAGAGCCCGCATTTTTCCGATGGCAACTGGCTGGCGGCCGACATGGACTGGCGGCTTCTTGCCCGCGCGGCAGCGGAAACGGGCGCTGCGGCGACGCGTTACGGCGAATATCGCCTGTCCCGCGCCGGCCTGCATCGTGCAAAAGCCCAGGCGACCTATGCCCTGCATATGGATATCTGCCTTGCGGCGGGCAGCGTCGTTGCCGCGCCCTTTGCCGGTCGGATCACCTGGTACGACCAGCATCTCGTCCTCACCGGCGCCGATATGAAGCTGCATATCGACGGCATCGAACTTTCAGTCGATGATGGCAGCGAGGTCGCCGCCGGTCAGGGGCTCGGCACGGTCTCCGGCGAGACGTCCTCGCTCGGCGGATTGCGCCTGCAGCTTTGCAGCATCGCCGGCTTCGAGCCGCCACTCTTTTCGACATCGCAACAAGCAGGCGCATGGTCTGCGCTCTGCCCCTCGCCTTCGGCACTCCTCGGGCCGGGCGCCGATGCGCCGAAACCCGAAACGGCAGCGCTTTTCGAGCTGCGGCAGGCGCATTTCGCCAGTCCGCAGAAGAACTATTACGCGCACCCGCCGCAGATCGAGCGCGGCTGGAAGGAGCATCTCTTCGACATCGAAGGTCGTGCCTATCTCGACATGGTCAACAATGTCACGATCCTCGGCCATGGCCATCCGCGCATGGCGGAAGCGATCAGCCAGCAATGGCTGATGCTGAACACCAATTCGCGCTTCCACTATGCCGCCGTAGCGGAATTCTCCGAGAGCATCGCGTCGCTGGCGCCCGACGGCATGGATACCGTGTTCCTGGTCAACAGCGGCTCGGAAGCCAACGACCTGGCGTTGCGGCTTGCCTGGGCGCATAGCGGCCGACGCGACATGCTCTGCCTGCTGGAAGGCTATCACGGCTGGTCGGTGGCAAGCGATGCGGTCTCCACCTCCATCGCCGACAATCCGCAGGCGTTGACGACACGGCCGGACTGGGTTCACGCCGTCGTTTCGCCCAACACCTATCGCGGCCAGTTCCGCGGGCCGGAATCGACTGCGGATTATCTCGGCACCGTGATGCCGGTGCTGGAGGCCATCGATGCCAAGGGCGAGGGGCTCGCCGGCTTCATCGCCGAATCGGTCTATGGCAATGCTGGCGGTATTCCGCTGCCCGACGGCTACCTGACGGAGGTCTATCGGCAGGTGCGGGAACGCGGCGGCCTCTGCATCGCCGACGAGGTGCAGGTGGGCTATGGGCGGCTCGGCCATTATTTCTGGGGCTTCGAGCAGCAAAATGTCGTGCCCGATATCATCACCATCGCCAAGGGCATGGGCGATGGCCATCCGCTCGGTGCCGTCATCACGACAAAAGAGATCGCCGCTTCGCTGGAGAAGGAAGGCTATTTCTTCTCCTCGGCCGGCGGCAGCCCGGTCAGTTGCGTTGCCGGCATGACGGTTCTCGACGTCATGGCCGAGGAGCGGCTGCAGGACAATGCCCGCGAGGTGGGCGACCATCTGAAGGCGCGGCTGGCGGCACTCATCGACAGCTATCCGATCGTCGGCGCCGTGCATGGCATTGGCCTCTATCTCGGCCTCGAATTCGTGCGCGACAGAGTGACGCTGGAGCCGGCGACCGAGGAGACGGCGGCGATCTGCGACCGGCTCTTGGAACTCGGCGTCATCATGCAGCCGACCGGTGATCACCTGAACGTGTTGAAGATCAAACCACCGCTCTGCCTAAGCGAACAAAGTGCTGATTTCTTCGTCGACATGCTGGAAAAGCTGCTTCGGGAAGGCTGGTAGGCGGGGATTTCGGCCATTAACGAATTCGGTCTTTTCGAGGCTTTCCGATTTTTAACGGAACATCCCATTGCCGGAATCAAATCGATTTCCTATGTCTGGCTCGGCGATGACGAGAGCCTCTCGGACCGTCACATTGATTGCACGAAGGCGTGATAGAATTCTTCCTGCTAATCGAAGTGTGATGGAATGAATTTTTTCGGATCGTCGATATTTTGACACGTTTCGGAATATGTTTCTTATAGGTCATCGGCTATTCTCTACTAAGCTTGTAGATTATAGAGATGGTCTTTCACCGGTCCCGGGCTCTTCCGGGACCCCGCAAGTACAACGCCAACGCAAGGAACGAGACATGATTGATTTCGAAATTCTCGCCGTACTGCCTGGGCGATCTGTGCTTGGCAATGACCGTCCGGGCGCCCTCTCCCGCCCGAACTGTCGAATGTGACGTTCGTCCCCCTTTCAACGGTACCAGACAAGTCAATTCGCCATAGCCTGCGCATCCGCGCGGCAGGAGTTCTACGCATGAAAAAAGAAGTTATCGAATATGCAGGCATCCCGGTTGGGATCGTCATTCCGGATGATGATCGGCTGAAATTCATCGCCGTCAAATTCCATGTCCATGACCTCGACGAGCAGCATTTCAGCTCGCCCGCCGAGGTGAAACTGGCCATTCACGATCTGATGACCCGCCGCCACCCGAAGCCCCTTCATGCCTGACGCAGAACGCGGCTTTAATGCTACCAGAGGATTTCCGACCGGCCCGGCAAACGGGCCGGTCTTGTCTTTTGCCGGTCTTGTCTTTTAAAGACATTTGACTTCCTATCGGCGCGCTTCCCTTCAAGACAGGAGCCAGCGCTTGTCCGATCTTCTCAACCTCCTCACCGATATCGAAGGCGTCTCCGTCGGCCACGCAACCGACCTCTCGCTTGGTTCCGGCGTCACGGCCATTGTCTTCGATGAACCGGCAGTCGCTTCCGGCAGCGTGCTCGGCGGTGCGCCGGGAGGGCGCGATACAGCGCTGCTCGACCCTTCCATGGTCGTCGATGCCGTCGACGCCTTCGTGCTGTCGGGCGGATCGGCCTTCGGTCTCGACGCGGCAGGCGGCGTGCAGGCAGGATTGCGGGAGATGGGACGTGGATTCCAGGTCGGCTCGGTTCGCATTCCGATCGTGCCGCAGGCGATCCTGATGGATCTGCTGAATGGCGGCGACAAGGACTGGGGTTTGCATTCGCCCTATCGTGACATGGGCTATGACGCTATGAGAGCCGCCCGTAAGGGCGCATTCGATCTCGGTACTGTCGGTGCCGGCACGGGGGCAACGACCGCGACCCTCAAGGGCGGACTCGGCTCGGCAAGTGCGGTCAGCAGCGCCGGGCATCGCATCGCGGCCATCGTCGCCGTCAATGCCGTCGGTACGGCGACGATCGGCGAAGGCCCGCATTTCTGGGCCGCCCCTTTCGAACAGAATGCAGAATTCGGCGGGCTAGGCATGCCCGACCAGATGGACCACAGCCTGCGGCTGAAAGGCGTGAAGACGACGGCCACGACGATCGGCGCCATCGTCACCGACGCGTCGCTCATCAAGGCGGAAGCACACCGGCTTTCCATCGCCGCCCATGACGGGCTGGCGCGTGCGGTGCTGCCCGCCCACCTACCGCTCGATGGCGATACGATTTTTGCGGCTTCCACCGGCAAACACGAGCGCAATGACATGGCAAGCCTGATGGAATTGTGCCATCTCGCCGGGATCGTCATGGCGCGGGCGATCGCCCGCGGCGTCTACGAGGCCACGGCTCTTCCGGTGCCGGACGCGCTGCCGGCATGGCGTGACCGCTATGCGGCCGGGCGCTGATTGCCTAGATTAGATGAAAGAGCCTGATGGCGGAGAACGGGTGAATGCAGATTCGGGCGCTGATGTATTTCGACGAGCTGGTGCGAACCAACTCCATGCGCCAGGCGGCCGAAAACCTGAATGTCGCCCCAACGGCGATCAGCCGGCAGATCGAAAACCTCGAATATCATTTCGGCGCGCCCCTGGTGGAACGCAGCGCCCGCGGCGTGAAGCTGACGGCTGCCGGCGAGCTGCTGGCGGCGCGTGCAGGCCGCACGCTGCGCGAGCTCGACCACGTGCAACAGCTAATCGAGGACCTGAAGGGCCTGCAGCGCGGCCGTGTCAACATTTACGCAAACGGCGCGACCGTTGCTAATCTGCTTGCGCCTGCGCTGGCCGAATTCAGCCTGAAATATCCCAAGCTGCGCTTTGCCGTGACGATCACCAGCGCACGGGCGGCCATCGAAGCGGTCAACAGCGCGGAAGCGGATATTGCGGTGACCCTGTTTGCGCCGCCGATGTCCGGCACCAAGGTGCGGCTGCGTTCGGAAATCGCCTATGACCTCATCACCTCGCCGAGCCATCCGGCGGCGGTGCGTCCGGATATTCCCCTGAAGGAATTGGCCGATTATGCGCTGGCTCTGCCCGATCAATCCTTCGGCTTTCGCCAGGCCTTCGACGCACTCTTCGAGAAGGAAGGGCTAAGCCTCGATCCGATTTTCGTGACGAGTTCGCTGGAGATGCTCAAAGAACTGGTGTTGAGCAATGCGGCGGTGACGTTGCTGCCGGCGCTGACCGTTCGCCGCGAGATCGAGGCCGGGCAGCTCTGCGCCATTCCCCTTGCCGGCAAGACCAGCATCCGCACCCATGTTGATCTCTGCGTGGCGCCTGATCGACAGCTTTCCTTTGCCGCAACGAAGCTTCTCGATTTCATCGAACGCTTCATGCGTGAGCGAGCGAACCGCCAAACTACCAGCAAAGAATAAGACCAACAGCAAAGAGTAGAACTCGCGGACTTGCATCAAGGCAAGAATTGCGGTGTAGCTTTTTCGGCTACGCTGAGCACACAAAATCGTCATTGTGTGTGCACTGCCGTAATGCCACTCTACTTGCAAAAGGGATCCGCCAAGCAGCGGAGCCAAACAGGGGAACAGGATGATCAAGGTTTCGCTCGCGCCGTCCGCGCGTCTCATGCGGCGTCTTTCCATGGGCGTTGCACTTTCCGCCGGCATCATGATGCTGGCGCTGACGCCCGCCGAAGCCGCCAAGACCACACTCAATCTCGGCATGAGCGTCGAGCCTGCTGGACTCGACCCGACGATCGCCGCACCTGTCGCGATCGGCCAGGTGACCTGGCAGAACATCTTCGAAGGTCTTGTTAGCATCGACGAGACCGGTAAGGTGCAGCCGCAGCTCGCCAAGAGCTGGGAAATTTCCCCTGATGGGCTGACCTATACGTTCAAGCTGCAGAGCGGTGTCAAATTCCACGACGGCGAGGCCTTCGATTCGGCCGCCGCCAAGTTTGCACTCGACCGCGCCCGCGGGAAGGATTCCGTCAATCCGCAGAAGCGCTTCTTCGCGTCGATCGCCTCCATCGATACGCCTGACACCGAAACGCTGGTGCTGCATCTTTCCAACCCGACCGGCAGCCTGATCTACTGGCTCGGCTGGCCGGCTTCCGTCATGGTCGGGCCGAAGTCCGCCGCCGATGACAAGACGACGCCGGTCGGCACCGGGCCGTTCAAATTCTCCACCTGGGCCAAGGGCGACCATGTGGAACTCGCCAAGAATGCCGATTACTGGAACAAGGATGGTGCCGCCAAGCTCGACAAGGTGACCTTCCGCTTCATCAACGATCCGCAGGCACAGGCCGCGGCCCTGAAATCCGGCGATCTCGACGCCTTTCCGGAATTCGCCGCACCGGAGCTGATGAGCTCCTTCGATGGCGACGCCCGCCTCACGACCAAGGTCGGCAATACCGAACTCAAGGTCGTCGCCGGCATGAACAATGCCCGCAAGCCCTTCGACGACAAGCGCGTGCGCCAGGCCCTGATGATGGCGATCGACCGGCAGACCGTGATCGACGGCGCATGGTCCGGCCTCGGTACGGCGATCGGCAGCCACTATACGCCGAACGATCCGGGCTATCAGGACATGACAGGCGTGCTGCCTTACAATGTCGAAAAGGCGAAGGCACTGCTTGCGGAGGCCGGTTATCCCAACGGTTTCACCTTCACGATCAAATCGCCGCAGATGGCCTATGCTCCACGCAGCGCGCAGGTGATGCAGGCGATGTTTGCCGAGATCGGTGTGACGATGAGCATCGAGCCCACGGAATTTCCGGCGAAATGGGTGAAGGATGTCATGACCAGCCGCGATTACGACATGACCATCGTCGCTCATGCCGAGCCGATGGACATCGATATCTATTCGCGCGATCCCTATTACTTCAACTACAAGAACCCCGCCTTCAACGACCTGATGAAGAAGGTGCAGGAGACCACCGATCCGGCTGCACAGGCCAAGATCTACGGCGAGGCGCAGAAGATCCTCGCCGAGGACGTGCCGGCGCTCTACCTCTTCGTCATGCCCAAGCTCGGCGTCTGGGACAAGAAGCTGAAGGGCCTGTGGGAGAACGAGCCGATCCCCTCCAACGTTCTCAGCAACGTTTCCTGGGAAGATTAAACAACCGAGTGCGGGCGGCGGCTGACAGGGTGATGAAGACGATATGATCGCACTGCTTTCCCGCCGCCTTGCCGGCCTTGTCATTACCCTTCTCGTCGTATCGCTGGTGATCTTCGCCGTCATGGATCTGCTGCCCGGCGATCCTGCTTCGATCATGCTCGGCACCTCGGCGAGCCCGGAGACACTGGCAGCGTTGCGGCATGAGCTTGGACTCGACCAGCCGCTCATCCTGCGTTACGGCCAATGGCTTGCCGGCGTCTTCTCCGGCAATCTCGGGCAGTCCTACACCTATGGCGTCCCGGTCGCCGGGCTGATCGTGGAGCGGCTGGCCGTGACGCTGCCGCTCGCGCTGATCGCCATCGTGCTCTCGGTGCTGATCGCCTTGCCGCTCGGGGTGCTGGCAGCGGCGCGGCGCGGCGGTATCTTGGATGCGATTGCCACGGTCTTCTCGCAGATCAGCATCGCCGTGCCGGCCTTCTGGGTGGCACTGCTGCTCATCATCCTGTTTTCCACGACGCTCGGGCTGATGCCGGCAGGCGGTTTTCCGGGATGGGAG
>UCKU01000077.1 GCA_900473185.1 Hyphomicrobiales bacterium
TTGTGAACATCCTTCAGAGGGTTCGAAATACCGCGGATGACGAGGTAGGCGGCGACAATGGCGAGGAAGAACAGGACGATGCTGCCGGACAGCGCGGACAGAATCTTGTCGTTCACCTGAGCATCGAGATCGTCCATGTAGACGCCGGTGACGACCACGACCTTCCAGGGATCGAAGGCCAGCGCATAGGCCGTCTTGCGATAATCGCCAACGGGCTGGCCCGGTTTGGCTGTGGAATAATATTCGACGAGGCCACCGCCCTGCTGCCCGACCTTGACCAGCTCTTCGCGATAGAGCTTGCCCTTGCTGTCCGGCTGCCCCTTGTTGGTCTGGCCGATTTTCGAGGCGTCATAGTGGAACATCATCTGGATGTCGTAGCTATAGCCGAAGAAATAACCATCGGGGTCGTATTTCATGGCGTTGAGCGTGGTGTAGGCCTGCTTCTGGGCGTCTTCCAGCTTCATTTCGCCTGAAGTCACCTTCGCCTGATAGAGCTTGAGAACGGAGACCGCGGACTGGACCTCCGAACGCAGCATGTCATAGCGTTCCTTGTAGATCGCATTGACCGAGGAGCGGACCTGGAGGGTAGTCGCGATCGCAAACGCTACCATCAGGCCGATGACCAGCAAGATAAGCTGTTTCGATATTTTCAAATTTTTCATAATGCCTCGCAACGGGAATGAGGGGCTGCATTCCGGTGCGGTTTTCTACCGCCTGTGCGAGCGCGCCAGATAAAGGCGACGCATCTACCGCTGCTAAAGGAACATGCTGCGACCGGTTAGCTACGATTGGCATTCATCCTATAATAAAGCTTTAATTTTATTAGATTTTGGACAAAATTTCCCTACAAATCTGGGGGGCGCCAAAAGCAAAACCGCCGGATCTTCATCCGGCGGCCGCTAATACTTTCGTGATGAAAAGGCCTGATGTCTCCGCCCCGCTTATGCGGCGCGGCGACCCTGATGCATAGCGGGAGCCGCTGGGGCATTGCCGACGCGGAAGCCTCTGATGAGGCCGAGCAGTTCATCGGTATCAGCAGCCAGCGTTTCGGCCGATG
>UCKU01000016.1 GCA_900473185.1 Hyphomicrobiales bacterium
AACCCCGTCATCCGTGAGCGGATGGTCGCCCATCTGCTCAATATCGACGAAACGCTGGCGGCGAAGGTGGCAGCTGCACTCGGTATTGCCGACATGCCAAAACCGGCTGACGCAGCCATGCCAACCCGTCAGGATCTGGAGCCTTCGGCCGCCCTCAGCATCATCGAGCGCGGCCCCAAACGGTTCGAGGGCCGCAAACTCGGATTGCTCGTGACGGATGGATCGGATGCCGCTCTCGTTGGGGCTATCACCGGCGCAATCACCGGCGAAAAGGGCGTGGTCGAAATCATTGCCCCCAGGATCGGTGGCGTCACCCTGTCGGATGGTTCGTTCCTTGAAGCCCAGCAGATGATCGATGGCGGACCATCCGTTCTCTATGATGCGGTCGCCATTCTCGCCGCGGAAGCAGTAATGCCCGACCTGCTGAAGGAATCCGCCGCGCGCGATTTCGTTGCCGATGCCTTCGCTCATTGCAAGTTCATCGGCTACGCAACACCTGTCCTGGCACTCATGAAGAAGGCAGGCATCGAGGATCTCGATGAAGGTACGGTCGAGCTCGGCTCGGCAAAGGACATCAAGGCATTTGTCGCTGACCTTGGAAAATTACGGGTTTGGGCGCGAGAACCTTCCGTCAAGATCCACTAACGCATCCGTGCCGCGGCCCCTGCCCGCGGCACCGTCTCTCCTGCTTTCAGCCCTCTCAACCGAAAGCCTTATCCGAAAGGCCGACGGCATGTATTTACGCCGATATTACTGTTGCGTACTTTCGTGTTGCACGCAAAGCGCCTAAACTTCAGCCCACGCTAAAATGCCATGCGGGGGGAAGTCAGGCATGAGAGACCGATTAAACAGGACAAGGCAACATCCGCGCCACCTGCCCGCGGCCGTTGCGGCAGCATTTCTGGCCGCGCAGTCAGCGTCAGCAGCCGATGACGCCGCGACGCACCCCTACCACGCCGCGCTGACCGACCATGTGCCCGGCTTCATTACCGCGCCGGGGCAGACCGACTACCTCTTCGTCATCGTCATCGTGCTGATCCTGGTGATGGTTCTCGTCATCGGCAATCTCTACTTCCAGCTCCATGCCGTGCCCGAGCGCATCGCGCATCAGACGAATAAAGTGCAGATGGAAATCGTCGCGGTTCTGGCGCTGATCTCGCTCTTTACCCACAACCACATCTACTGGATTCTCGGCCTGCTGCTCGCCTTCATCCGCATTCCCGACTTTTCGACCCCGCTCTATTCGATGGCCCGGTCACTGCTCAGGCTCTCCGGCCGCGATCCCACAAAGGTCGACGATGAGGTGCCGGTCGCCAGCGTGCCGGCCTCCGGTGTTCCGGGCGCCACTGTCCCAGTCGCCAATGTGCCAGCGGGCGCAGTTACCGCTGCTCCAGTCACCACAGCTCCAGTGACTGCAGCCCCACCCGCAAGCGCGCCGATTGCCCCCATGCCTGCCGCCGCCCATCCGCAGCCGCCCGGCCAGACGGACGCACAGCCCGCCCCGGGGGCGACAAAGACCGGCCCGCGCGAAGGGAGTATCTGACCATGCTCGAACTGACGCTCTGCTCGATGCTGACCATCCTCCCCGATTATCTCTACCGGCGCTATGTCCAAGGCAAGCGCATCGGCCGCGAGATCACCCTTTACAGCATGTGGTACGAGCTGCGCTGGGGCATATCAGCCTGCCTGCTGCTCACCATCTCGCTGATCACCATGATCTTCTATTTCCACCCCTCGACCCAGAGCGTCACCGCCGTCTTCCGCACCGTCACCATATTGCCTGAATCCATGGGCCGGGTCGACGAGGTCTATGTCGGCGTCAACCAGAAGGTCGCGGCCGGCGCGCCACTCTTCCGCCTCGACGATTCCACCCAGAAGGCAGCCGTCGACGTGGCGCACAAGCAGATCGCCGAAGTCGAGGCCGAAACCAAGGTGGCCGAGAGCGAGCTTGCCAGCGCCGACGGCGTGATCCGGCAGGCCGAAGGCGCGCTCCAGGTCTCGATCGACGAACTGCAAATGAAGACCCAGCTTTTGAAGAACGATGCGGTTGCCCGCCGCGAGGTGGACCGGCTCACCAATACGGTCGAAAGCCAGCGCGGCATGGTCAGCGCCGCCTATGCCAACAAGGAAACGCTGCAAACCAAGCTCAGCATTCTTCTGCCGGCGCAGAAGGCAAGTGCGCAGGCAGCACTCGCGCAGGCGCAGGTGGAGCTCGACAAGACACTCGTCAAGGCTGGCGTCGCCGGCACCGTCCAGCAGTTCACGCTACGCAAGGGCGATGTGCTGAACACCATGTTACGCCCGGCCGGCATCCTCGTACCTGAAGAAGCCGGCCGCGGCACGCTGATTGCCGGCTTCGGCCAGATCGAGGCGCAGGTCATGAGGCCGGGCATGGTGGCAGAAGCCACCTGCGTCGGCAAACCCTTCACCATCATCCCGCTCGTCGTCACCGAAGTGCAGGATGTGATCGCCGCCGGCCAGCTGCGCCCCACCGACCAGCTCGTCGATGTTACACAACTGGCAAAGCCCGGCACCCTGACCGTCTTCCTGCAGCCCCTCTTCCCCGGCGGCCTGGATGACCTGCCGCCCGGCAGCAGCTGCATCGCCAACGCCTATACCAGCAACCACGACGCGCTGGCCGACCCCAATATCGGCACACTGAAATGGATAGGCCTGCATGTCATCGATACGGTCGGCGTGGTCCACGCGATGATCCTGCGCATACAGGCCCTGCTGCTGCCGGTGCAGACGCTGGTGCTGACGGGGCATTGAGGGAGGCGATCTACGACCGAGGGCCTCTCAGGGCGCATCGATCTCGGCAATCTTGGTCCTGGCCGCATTGTCGAACATTGCCGCCCTTCCGCCAGCTTCCGCTATCAGGTGGACGCCCTTGTCGGTGACGAAATACCAGATGATCTCAGCCCTGCCGGGCTTCCCTGCCTGCAACTCCTCGTCGCTCAGCCGACGGATGGTCTTACCGTCATAGATCTCCGTCCGGTCGCCCGCCGTCACCCGCTGCAATGTCTGCCCAGCCTCGGCGCAGAGCGCGCGGATCAGTTTCATATAGCGCGGCTCGTCATCGAGGGCGGCCTGCGCTCGGGCAGCGCGATCCGGCAGCGCGGCGGCACGGCGCTCGACTTCTTTCCGCAACGCTTCCTCGGACAGAACGCGAAGATTCGGCTGCCGCTTCAGCCATCGCGCATTGAGCTTCACGAGGTCTTCGCTCTCTTCGAGCGCAAAGAAGCGTCCATCGGTAGCCTCCAGACTGTCACGCACCGCGTTTTCGCCGGAATAGTCGCTGGAAAGATAGGCCGCGAGTCCCGCATCACCCAATGCCTCCACCGAGGCCACCCCTTCTTCGAAGAGCGCCAGATGCCGCGGCGCCCTCATGTCGCGCAACCCCTGCCGGATCAACGCAACCGTTTCGCGCTGCCAGTTGGAATTGAAGACGAACTGCGAAAAGCCGCCATTATTGACCTGCGTCAAATAATAATCGACGTAATAGCTCGTTAACGCCGCCTGGCTGATTTCCTTCGACCGCAGATATTCGCCAAGAAGCGCATTGACGACGTAGATGTTGGACTGGACGATGTCTTCGGGGTCCGCACTCTTGAAGTCCATGTCGGACACCATGATCGCGTCGTCGGGCGAAAGAATCTTGTCCTCGCCGCCCGTACGGGCCGGCCCGGCTCCAAACAGACCAAGCATGCTTGTCGCCAGCCGCCCAACGAGGCCACCCGCTTTCTTCATCGCATTTCCCCCAGCCGAAATACCCACCAAACGCTTGCAAGCACTATTCGTACCATCACCGGACCGTAGCTGCCGTTCAGCCTTGTGAAAACCCCGCCGCTCCACCACCTATGCAGAAAACTCCGCTTCGGAAACGCCCCGTGAACACCGCAGACGACAGCTTCACCCGCGCCCTAGCCCGCATCCCCGAAGGCTACAGCGAAGGCGACTTCGGAGCCGGCCGCTGGGGCGTCACCGTCAAGCGCTCGCCGGATGGCAAGCGCGTCTGGCTCTATGCCGAGGATCTCGCCGGCAGCGATATCGTCAGCTTCAACCTCTACCTGCTTGAAGCCAGCGGCAGCACGCTGAAACCCTGCGAGATGTCGTCCGAGAAGGTGATCGCCTTCGTGCTCGGCTACCGGCCCGACAAGCAGGATCAACCCAAGCTGCCGGCGAAACGCTCGGGAAGCCGCTGACGCTGAAAACCCTCGATCATGAAATCGATGAACACCCGCGTCTTGAGCGGCAGCAGCCTCCTGTTGGCGTAATAGATAGAGATCGGCCCGATATCGACATACCAGGAGGGCACGAGCCGGATCAGTTCGCCGCTGTCGAGATGGGCAAGCGCATCGGGTTTGGAAAGCAATGTCACGCCGAGCCCGAGAAGAGCCGCAGCGCGCATGGCGGCGGGGTCGTTGACGACGATCTTTGGCGTGAGATCGACAGGCTGTTCCTCTCCCGCAGCGTTACGCATCTGCCGTTGCGGAATGCGCCCGGTATTGATCGATTTCATGACGATGCCGTCGAACCCCGCAAGCCCGGCCGGATCGACCGGCGGCACGCGGCCTTGCATATAGGCGGGTGATGCCACCGCCACGAGATGGGCCGGCGCAAGCGGCCGCGCCACCACGCCCGAGGCAAGCTCGAAGCCGCCGCCGATTGCCGCGTCGTAACCCTCCCCAATCAGATCCACCTGCCGGTTCTCGAACATCCATTCCGGCTGTACCAGCGGATATCGTTTCATGAAATCAGGCAGCATCGGCAGGATATAGCCCGTGCCTAAACCGGGCGGCAGGCTGACCTTCAGCACGCCGGCCGGCTCCGCCTGCTCGTTGGAGATCTCGGCAATCGCCCCCTGCAGCCCCTCGAGATGCTCGCGCATGGAGATAAGAAAGCGCTCACCCGCCTCCGTCAGCGTCAGGCTGCGGGTGCTGCGATGAAAGAGCCGGAGCTTCAGATTGGCTTCAAGCGCCGCGACATTGCGGCTGACCGCCGCCGGTGTCAGGCCGAGGCGCCGTGCTGCCGCCGAAAAGCTGCCGTGCTCGGCGCTTCGTACGAAGGATTCCAGGTTAGCCAGGCTTTCCATCACCCATCACCTTCAACAAAGACTTGAAACTGATACCATCCACTACCGTCTAATCAAAAGGGAATGGCATCGCAATATTGGCTCCATCGAAACCAGCACGACATCCAGAAAGGAAACTTGCCATGTCCATCGGTATCATCGGCGCCGGCAATATCGGCTCCGCCTTCGCCCGCGCTCTCGCCCGCAACGGCATCGCCGCCACCATCGCCAACAGCCGCGGCCCGGAAACCCTTGCCGAGCTTACCGCCGAACTCGCCCCCCACATCACCGCCGGCACCATCGAAGAGGCGGCAAAGGCCGATATGGTCCTCATCGCCGTGCCCTGGTCGAAGTTGCCGGCAGCATTATCCGGCCTGCCGGATTGGGCCGGCCGCATCGTCATCGATGCCAACAACCCGATCGAGGGACCCCTCTTCAAGCCGGCCGAGCTCGGCGGCCGGCTGTCGAGTGAAATCGTCGCCGGTCTCGTGCCCGGTGCCCGCCTCGTCAAGGCCTTCAACCACCTCCTTGCCAATCTCGTCTCGGCCGATCCCAAAGCCGAAGGCGGCAACCGCGTGCTCTTCTATTCCGGAGACGATGCGCAGGCGAAGGCGGAAGTCGGCGCCCTGATCACCCGCCTCGGCTTTGCCGGCATCGACCTCGGCACGCTCAAGGTTGGCGGCAGCCTGACGCAGTTCCCCGGCGGCCCGCTACCGGCCCTGAACCTCGTCAAGTTCGGCTGAAGGAGAAGCGTCATGTCACCGCTCGAAACCGCAAAAACCTTCTTCGCCCAATGGAGCGCCAACCGCATCGAGGAGGCGCTCGCCATGCTCGCCGACGACGTGCTCTACGACAACGTGCCCCTGCCCGATATCGTGGGCCGCGAAAACGTCCGCAAATTCCACGCCGATTTCGGCATCGGCACCGCCTTCAAGGTGGACTGGCAGCTTACGGAAATCGCCGCGTCAGGCAACGTCGTGCTGAACGAGCGCATCGATATCTTCACCCACGAAAGCGGCGGCCGGATCACCCTGCCAGTCATGGGCACGATCATGGTGGAGAATGGCGAAATCACCGTCTGGCGCGACTATTTCGATCTGGGGAGTTTCGAACGGCAGCTGGCTGCGATCAGACGGTAACTGCGGCGGCCACCCACACCTGATACTGCCCCACCCGCATTCAATGGGCGGATCCCGGTATCCGGATCACCGGCACGGAATAGGGGCAGATTTAATAGAGCAGCCTTAGAGCCGTTGAAGCGGGCTCGTGTTCAGTCGCAACCCTGTAATAGGTACGCATGTTGTCGCGCTCTTTTTCGTAAGTCCACTTCAAGCCCCAGCATTCGTCCATCCTGCACTCACGGCTCTTCGATTCGTACACATCGAGTTGAAATGCCTCGCCATTGATCTCACCGGTGATCGAGCCGGTTTTCCCCTTATCCTTCGATATGAGTTCAAACGCCCCTGCCCGACCATCCAGACAGTAGATCTTCCCGCGATAGATTCGCTCGCCGGTCTCCAACTTCCAGAAATTTGTCTTCACCTCCGATACGCTGTAGCGACCCCTGCATTGCTGGCTTTCAGCCGAGCCGATTTCAATCGTTCCCCCCATCTGCTCACTCTCGTTGCTTGCGGTCACCTTTCCAAGCACCGGAGTACCCGTCGCGAGGTAGCTTCCTTCGGCACCACGGACAAAAAGATATGAGCATCCTGCGAGCGTGAAACCCATTGCCGCCACTGAGACGGCGATCATGAATCCACGCAGCGCCCACGCGCATCTCAAGGCAGATAGCAAGCATACCTCCATGTTCATCTTTATGTTCGCGCATGCTGAAGGGAGCGATGAGGAAGGAAATCAAGGAATGGTCCGAAAGCCCAAGAGCGGCGAGTAGATAGCTATTTCCAGCGATGGTAGTACCAATATTCAAATCAAAGTATTTCCCCACCACCAGGAGAGGTGAATGGATGCCACATCTCATCGAAGAATAGAATACCTCTTCCCCGTTCCGCCGATACACGTGAATGAACGCAGTTGGCCGCGATAAACGGCAGCAACTTAAAGCCCGGCCATCTCAGTAGCCGGGCGCCGCTCACTGCTGTTGGAACGCCAGCCGCACGCCGAGTGCCATGTAGATCGAGCCGATCACCTTGCCCTGCCAGCGGCCGATCGCCCGGTTCCTGTTGAGCCAGCCGCGCACCGAGCCGGCGCCGATCGCGAGCGCCGAAGTCACGCAGATGCTGAGCGCCACGAAGATGATGCCGAGCAGCGCGAATTGCCCGATCACCGATCCGCTTTCGGGATGGATGAATTGCGGCAGGAAGGCGAGGAAGAACAGCGCCGTCTTCGGGTTCAGGATTTCCGTGAAGATCCCCTGCCGGAAAGCCTTGCCGGGGCTGATCTCCGGGGCCGCCGCCATATCGAGATTGCCTGACTTTTCGATGAAGGCCCGGTATCCGAGATAGATGAGATAGGCCACGCCGATATATTTGACCACTTCAAAGGCGAGTGCCGAAGTCGCAAGCAAAGCCGAAAGGCCGAAGGTCGCCATGGTGGAATGGATGAGATCGCCGACCCCAATGCCGAGCCCCGTTGCAACGCCGGCCCGCCTGCCGCCGCTCACCGATCGGGCGAGAACCAAAAGCGTCGCAGGCCCGGGAATCACCATCAGCCCGAGCACAACAAGAACATAGGTCGTCAAAACAGCGATGCTCATCTTCGATTTCCGTGCTTGAAATATCCGCCTTCAAATTAACGGCTTCGGCCGTCGGCGCAATATTCGAAAAGTTTACGCCGCGACAGCTGTCGGGTCCTGCTTCTGCGAAAAACGCCTTGCGCCGCGCAGCGAATAAGCGCAGGATTCCAATTGCTGGCAGCCACTTCAAGGGCGCTGCCGGTTCGGGCGTTAGCCCTGGCCCCAACGAAAGGAGGACGCGATGTCTTCCGATTTTTATCCGTCAAGTCTGTCGCGCAATCTCATCCGAACCGGCGCATTCGCCTACCGCGAGAATGTGGCGCTCGGCATTCTCAATCGTGCCGAAGATGCCGCCGGCGGGCAGCAGGGTGATCGTTTCGAATCCGCCAGCAGTTTCGTGGCTTTTCCCGATTTCAGCCGTGGGCCGCAGGCCGGCCGGGGAGTGAATGCGCTGCGCATTCACTCCCCTCGGCCTTCCTCAAGGCAACCCCAGGGGCAATCGCGTCTTTCCACATCGGCAGCCTCTCAGGACGAGCGTCCCGGCATCGGGCCCCTGCCCCTTTGATGCTGCAGCGACCGCGCCGCTAGCCGGCGGCAGGCCGCAATACATGATCTGTCTCGCATCACCACACCAGGAGGAAACCATGGCGAAAGGCCAAGTCCGCAGCAACCGCGAAGTCCGCAAGCCGAAGAAAGACCGCACTGCCTCAGCGACACCTGCTGCCGCACCCGGCACGCAGGTCAAGATGGCAGGCACCAACACGGGCAGCGACAAGAAGAAATAACGCCCGCTCCGGCGTGACGGCCTTTCGGCTGTCCCGCCCATCGTCAAGGATAGCAATATGACCACCGACAAACGCGCAGCGGAAAATCTCTTCCGCCCGCCGCAACCTGAAAAAGCCTCCGATGCCGAAAAGCTCCAGGATGTACGCAAGCGACTGCAGCAGAGACAACGCGAACAACGGCAGGATGAACGCCGCCAGCGCGCGATAACGCGGTCGACCCTCCCCGCTGTTTCATCCTGAAACCGTCGACCCAGGAAGACTCTGATACCCGGATGGCTCGGCCATATCAGGAACGAGCAAGGACCATGAAGTGGCAGAATTCGACTATATGATCGAAGCCGGGCTTTACACCGGCAAGACATTGCGCAGCTCCCGAGGCCCCCGCTATAAGCGCTTCGAAACAGCCGCGGAAGCGGTGCGTTTTGCCATGGAAGACCTGCCCGGCCCGCAATTGCGCGGCTGTGTGATGGAAGTGAATGAAGCCCGCTTCGACGAAAAGCAGATCCGCATGCTTTACGATGCGCCCGCCTATCCGCTTTCGCGCAGAGAGAAGTGACGGGCGCCCGCGGATATTTTCACCGCGGTCATGTTTCCCCATGGTCAGTGCCGCGTCATGAAAATAGGGAGGCAGGATGACGATTTTCTCCGTCCGCCACATCACGTCCTACCATTACAAAAGGCCGGTGCATTTCGGACAGCACCGGCTGATGTTCCGCCCCCGCGATAGCTTCGACCAGACGCTTCTGAGCTGCAGCCTCGATGTCTCTCCGGGGCCGGCATCCGTGCGCTGGATCCACGATGTCTTCGGCAATTGCATCGCACTCGTCGATATCACAGCCGCCTCCGCCGAACTGCGCTTCGAGACCGTCATCCGTCTCGAGCATACGGCGCAGGTTCCGCTCGATCTGGAGATCGACAGCAAGGCGCTGAGCTTTCCCTTCGCCTATGATGAGGACGAGGCGATCGATCTCGAACGCACCATCGTCAGGCACTATCCCGATCCCGATGACGAAGTCGGCAAATGGGCGCGCCAATTCGTGCCCTTGAGCCATCGGGCGCGCACCGGCCATATCCTGATGACGCTCTGCTACGCCATCCATGAGAGCTTCAACTACAACAGACGCTTCGAACACGGCACGCAGGCGCCGCGCGACACATTGCGGCTGCGCAGCGGCACCTGCCGCGATTTTGCGCTGCTGATGATGGAGGCCACCCGCTCCCTCGGCTTCGCCGCCCGCTTCGTCACCGGCTATGTCTATGTGCCCGATCGCGACGGCTGCGTCACGCTCGGCGGCGGCTCCACACATGCCTGGTGCCAGATCTATCTGCCGGGTGCAGGCTGGGTGGAGTTCGATCCCACCAACGGCATCGTCGGAAACCGCGACCTGATCCGCGTCGGTGTGGCCCGCGACCCGCGCCAGGCCGTGCCGCTATCGGGCAGCTATGACGGCGGCGCGCGCGATTTCGACAGCATGAAGGTGCAGGTCAACGTCACGACGGAACAGGAATTCGATGCCGTAAAGGCCAGGTGACGGAACGCCTGGCCCGCTGATGCATTCGCCTGCAGGACGACCCCTGTTTCAAAGGACCACGCCCCATGAAGATACGTGCAGGCTTCCATATCGGCTATGAATGCGAGCATGAAACGCCCATGCTGCTGGTCCTCAACATCCACCCGTCCCGCCGGGTGGATCTGCTGACGGAACAGGTGCTGAGCTTCGACCAGCCGATCGAAGCCTGGGCCTATACCGACGCCTTCGGCAATGCCTGCAGCCGTATCGTAGCACCCTCGGGCCTGACGACCATTTCCACCGAATTCGAGATCTATGACAGCGGCCTGCCGGATCCTGTTCCCGAAGGTGCGATCCAGCACAACATCAACGATCTGCCCGACGATGTGCTCGTCTACCTGCTCGGCAGCCGCTATTGCGATACCGACCGTCTGGCCGATTTCGCCTGGAAGACCTTTTTCAAAACACCGCTCGGCTGGCCGCGCGTCCAGGCGATCCTCGACTTCACCCACAAGCGCATCGCCTTCGATTACCAGAAGGCCGATCCGCTACGCACCGCCTTCGGCGGCTTTACCGACCGCACAGGCGTGTGCCGCGACTTCGCCCATCTCGCCATCACGCTCTGCCGCTGCATGAACATCCCGGCGCGCTATTGCACCGGCTATCTCGGCGATATCGGCGTGCCCAAGGACCCGAACCCGATGGATTTCAGCGCCTGGTTCGAGGTCTATCTGAGCGGCCGCTGGTACACGGTCGACGCCCGCCACAACACGCCGCGCATCGGCCGCATCCTAATGGCGACGGGCCGCGACGCCACCGACGTCGCCATGTCGACGGCCTTCGGCCCCGCGGTCCTCAAGCGCTTCGAGGTGATCACGGACGAGATGCCGGTTTGATGTGGCTTTCTCCCCTCACTCGTCAAACGGCGCCTGCGCAACGAGATCGACCGACGACGTCGTCACCGCATAACCTGGCACGAGACGTTCGCCGAAATCCCGCACGAAATTGTCGTAGGTCGTTTCGGGCCGCGTCCTGGCGATATGGCAGAAACAGCTGGTCATCATCTTCTTCATGCCGAGCCGGGGAAATTCCGCGACGATCGCCTTCATCTCGACCGCCGAAATGAGGCTGTACTGGAAGCCGACGACATCGAGGCAGATGCCGGTCGTACAAAGCGCAATCTCTGCCTCCTTGTAGAGACCAATTGATGGCGTCGAGTTGAGCGCGACGGCATCCCAGATCATCTGGGCACGGCGCCGGTCGAGCCCGGCATCCACGGCAAAACCGCGCGCCAGATCCGCGGCCTCCACTTCGAACCGGCGTGGCCCCGCAAAGCGCTCGTTGAGGGTGATGTCATGCAGCAGCGTGCCGAGTGCCACGACTTCGCCATCGTGCTCGATCCCCTGCAACTGCCCGATCCGGACCGCAAACAGCCAGGACCGCATGACGTGATTGAAGAGATAGGGTTCGCAGTCCGTGCGCGCATAATCCATCGCCCGATCGATAATAGCTGTACTGGGAACCGCGACGCCCGCAAGCATCCGTGTCTCTGTGCTGTTCATGATGCCAAAGCCTTCTTCTGATGCTGGAAGCAATCAGAGGAATAGGCCTGAGCACGCCGCCCCGCTATCCAACGAAGGTTTGCCCACCGAAGGTATGGCAAGAGCGACAGGCGCGTCTCACACCACCGCCACCTCATCCGGCAGCGTGAAGATGAACCTCGTCCCGCGCGGCTCGTTCTGTTCCGCCCACAGCTGCCCGCCATGCGCCTCGACGATCGAGCGGCAGATCGCAAGCCCCATGCCCATGCCCTGCTCTTTCGTCGAAAAGAACGGCTCGAATATCTTGTCGGGAAATTCGATACCCGCGCCCCGGTCGCTGACCTCGATGTGCATCATGCCGTCCGCCCGGCGCAGGCGCACTTCGAGCACCCTGTCACCGGCAACGGCTTCCATCGCATCCATGCCATTGCGCATGAGGTTGATGACGACCTGCTGGATCTGCACCCGGTCGAAGGCGGCACCGAGCACGGCATCCGCTCCGTCGATATCGATGCGGACGCCGCGGCGGGCGGCCTCCTCGGCGAGCAGATCGCCAGCCTCCACGATGACACGGCCGAGTGTAACGCAATCCCGCTTGTCCTCGGCCCGCTTGAACAGCGCGCGCACGCGCGTGACGACATCGCTGGCCGAATGCGCGCTGACGATGATGCGCTCCAGCGTTTTCTGCGCCCGCTCGATATTCGGCGGCTCCGCCATCAGCCAGCGCCGGCAGGCATCTGAAGAACTCATGACCGCAGAGAGCGGCTGATTGACCTCATGTGCGATGGAGGCAGACAGTTCCGCAAGGCTGGCCGCCTGACTGGCCCGCGCCAGGCTCTCCTGCGCCGAGAGCAGCTTCTCCTGTGCCCTCACCTCGCCGTCGATATCGAGGCAGACGACGTTCCACTGCACGATGGTGCCTTCGGCATCGCGCATGGGTGCTGCGCGCGTCTCCACCCAGCGATATTCGCCATCGAAACGTCTGAGGCGATGCCTGCGGGCATAGGGTTCGCCCGTCGCCAGCGAATGGGCATATTTCTCCTTCACCCCAGCCAGCTCGTCGGGATGCACACCGGCGTCAAGCGTGCCGGCCAACCGGGATTTGCCCGTCCCGTCGAGCTCATCGAGATCGTAGCCGAGGAAGTCACGCAGCCTTTGGCTGCGGAAGATCGGCTCGCCATCGGGCGTGGCGCAATCGATCATCGCCGGCAGGGTCTCCACCAGCTGCCGCAGGAAGCGCTCCTGCTCGCGCAACGCATCCTGGGTGGTGACGAGGTCGTGGATGTCGGAGCTGACGCCGTACCATCGCAGGATGACCCCAGCCTCGTCCCTCAGCGGTTCCGCCCGCGTCTCGGTCCAGCGATAGCCGCCATCGGCGCGGGCCTGACGGTATCGCACAAAATAGGATTCCCCGGTCGCGAAGGAATGCAGTATCGCCCGACGCGCTGCCTCACGGTCATCTGCGTGGATGACGCTGAGCGAGGGTAATCCGTCAGGCCCGATCATCTCGTCCAGACTGGCGCCCGTTACCTCGGTAAAGGGCTTGTTGACATAGACCGGCCGTCCCTCCGCCGTCGCGCTCCAGATCAGCGCCGGCACGGTGTCGATGAGCTGTTGCAGCTGCCGCTCGCGTTCGCGAAGTGCTGCCTCCGTGCGCTTGTAGGCGTCGATATCGACAGTCACGCCATACCATCCGGTAATGCGCCCCTGCCCGTCGCGCGTCGGCCGCGCCGCCGCCCGGTGCCACACATAGGCGCCATTGGCGCGCAGAACCCGGTATTCGAAATTCCAGTGCTCGCCGGTCCGCAGCGCATGGCGCAACGTCTCGCCTGCCTCTTCGCTGTCATCGGGATGCACGCCGCGCTGCCAGCCCTGCCGCCCACCCTCGATGAAGGGCTTGCCGTCGAGAAGAAGGTTCAGGTCTTCGAGCACCATGGCAATCGAGGTCTGTGCCGTCGGCGTCGCATAGGTAAACTGCCCTGATGCATCCATTGCCCAGGCGCCGCCATAGAGGTTCTCGATGGCAAGTGCGGCGCGCACCGCTTCGCCGGTTTCACCAAGAGAACTCGCCGTCGTCCATCGCTCGTCCTGCCGCGCGACAGCCGGATCGATATCGACGCTGGTGCCGTATTTCGGCTCCACCCGAAACTCCACCCACCGGTAGCTGCCGTCGGCCTGAAGCTTCCGGTAGCTGCTGACCTGGGGAATGCCATGGAAGAAAGCCCGCGCACGCGCCTGTTCCACCGTCGCCCTGTCATGTGGATGAACGTCAGCCATCGGCGGCAGCCCGTCGGATGCCGCCATATCGGCCGGAGAACCACCGGGATCATCAGCCGCAATCCCGCCGGCAAGGGGCGCACTCTCGGCATCGATGACGGTGCCATACCATCCGGTGATGGTGCCGTTGCCGTCGCGCAGCGGCTGTCCCGTGCTGCGCGTCCAGCCGTAGCCGCCCGCGGGGCGCGGCATGCGGCTGTCCACGCTGTAATGCTCGCCCGTCTGCAGGCAGCGCCGCCACAGGGCCGCGGCAACCTCATAATCATCAGGGTGGATAACCCGTTTCCAGCCGAATTCCTTATCGTCGTCACGTGCATTGAAGTCTTCCAGGCCGAGCCCGAGAAAGGCGAGCACGCTGGGGGTCACGTAGAGGAAAGCCCCGGCGGCATCGGTCGCCCAGGCAACGCCGGTGAGCCGCTCGACCGATTTGGCCGCCCGCACGGCGTCGGCATCGGCTCTTTCAGGCGCGTTGGCTGAAACGATCGGGCCGAGAGCCAGCGAAAGCGCAAAGAAAGCCGCCCATGACAGAGCAGGTTCGCGCATTCCGGCATCGAGCAGAGCCGCCAGCAGTGCGCCTAGGGTGGCAACCGCCAGGACGGCATAAATGAGCCTCGCAGCAACCCCGCGCGCATAAAGAAAAGCAGCGGCAACGGGACCGAGCAGGCCAAACGGCGTCATGGTCAGCCAGGACACGACTATGCCGACGAGGCAGGCGACGACGGCAAGCGCCAGGCGGCGGCGGGAAGCATCCAGAATCAGCATGCGCTCATCCCACCATCGGGAGCAGACTGAAAACGATTGGCGACGTGGCCGCTATCGGCCGCTGGCGTCGGGTCGCATGGAGGCATGGTTCGACCTGATCCCATCCTATCAGAAGATTGCAACATTCCGTCTGTGTCGAGGATAACGCCGCCAAGGACAATTGGAAGGCCACAGGTGATCGCCTGTCCGTTCAGGCCCGCTTCAGCGCCGCAAGATCGCCGCTCTCCAGCGCCGGCAGATTGGCTTCGATCTTGTCGATCGGCCAGTCCCACCAGGCAAGGTCGAGGATCTCGCTGATGACCTCGACGGGATAGCGCATGCGGATGATATGTGCCGGATTGCCACCGACCACCGCATAGGGCGGCACATCGCGGGTGACGACCGAGGCGGCAGCGACAATCGCGCCCGCGCCGATCGTGACACCCGGCATGATGACGGCATCGTGGCCGATCCAGACGTCATGCTCGACAACAGTATCCTTCACCGGCAGATCCTTGTAGCCGAAGGTTTCCGGCTTGAAGATGCGGAACGGATAGGTGGTGATGCCGCCCATCGGGTGATTGGCCGAACTGGTGATGAAATAGCTGCCACGGGCAATCTGCACGAACTTGCCGATCACCAGCCGCTCCCGGCAACCCCGGCCCAGATAGGGTGCGAGGATCTCGGCCGTCTCCTCCAGCTTTCCGTAATGCGTGAAATAGCTGTAATCGCCGATCTCCATACGCGGGTGATCGATGACATTCTTCAGGTACATCGTCGTCTTCGAAACCCTGCCATCGGGATAGGTGATGGGAAAGGCTGAATTCACATCGAGAAGCGGCATGAGAAGACCTTTGCGCGGGGTTTTGCGGCGGCGAGCGCCGCCGCCGGGCGGAATCCGGAAGCAGAATTCCCTATAGCCGATCCGCCCGCAGTATCCAAAATCTCTCGAACGGCCTGTCGAATTCCGCTGCGCCCATTCGTCTGTAGAATGAAGCCAGGCCAGCCTGACATCAGAGGAGAAGCCGATGCCCCAATATCTCGTCGCCATCCACCTCCCCGACGATTACGAGCCCTGCAAGGAAGACGATGCGACGATGCGCGATATCGACGTGTTGAACGAAGAGATGGTGGCCGCCGGCGTCAGGCTCTTCGTCGGCGGCCTCAACCCGGTCAGCAAGGCGATATCGGTGCGGGCACAGCCCGACGGCAAGCTGCTCGTCACCGACGGACCATATCTCGAAACCAAGGAACACATCGGTGGTTTCTGGGTGCTGGAAGCGGCCGATATGGAAGAGGCGCTCGCTTGGGGCCGCAAGGCGGCAATCGCCTGCCGCGCGCCGGTCGAGGTGCGCGCGTTTAACTGATGCCCGCCGGCGATCCCCTTCATCGCCCTCTCACATGCGAGTGCTAGCGAAAGCAAATGGCGGCCGCCTTATGGACAGAGCGCCGCCGGCGCCTATCTGCCGCATCTGTGGTCCAACAGGAGGGAAAGCCATGTCAGAATTCGTGGTGCTTGGTTTCGATACCGCCGACAAGGCGGATGCCGTGCTCAACCGGCTCGTCCAGCTTGAGAAGGAATATCTCGTCGATCTCGAAGATGCCGTCATCGCCGTGCGCGACCCCGCCGGCAAGGTGCGCCTCAAGCAGAGCGTCAATCTCACGGCCGCGGGTGCTGCAAGCGGCGGCCTCTCAGGCGCGCTCTGGGGCTCGCTCGTCGGCCTGCTCTTCCTCAATCCGCTGGCCGGCATGGTCCTCGGCGGCGCCTTCGGCGCAGGCTCCGGCGCGCTTGCGGGCTCGATGACCGATTACGGCATCGACGACGACCTCATCAAGAAACTCGCCGACACCATCCCCATCAACAGCTCCGCCCTCTTCCTGCTGCTGCGCAAGGTGCAGCCGGAAAAAGTGCTGGCCGAATTCAAGGGCGAACACGCCACCATCCTGCGCTCCTCGCTCTCGCCGGAGCAGGAAGAGCAGCTGCGCAAGGCGCTGGCGACGGAGCCAGTGGTGGCGACGCCGGCGGCCTGAGACATCAGACAAGGGTGCGGCCGGGCGAGATCCACGCCCGGCAACCTCATCAACCAATCATGCAGTGCAGGGTGGCCGACCGCCGCGATGCCGCGGACATGCGCGCCGCCGCCGGCGATCCTTGGTAGCAACAGCGTCTCTCCACATTCAGATGGTGCTGCGAGCCGGATCGTATAACATGACCGGATGCAGGCAGGCGGACCTGAACTGCGCACGCCATGTCCGTGAACGCAGCCGTTCAGTTCCACAGGGTTGACAAGATGACCAATGCCTCGAGCTCCGAACAGATGACATCGGCCGGCCATAGGCTCAGCGCCGGCGGACACCTTGACGTTCATTACCTCGCGCTCAAGGACGAATACGACGCCACCCTGCGCGCCGCCGGCCTCCGGCCCGGCTGGTCGGTGCTCGACGCAGGCGCGGGCAACGGGGTGTTCCTGCCCCTGATGGCCGAATTGCTGGGCGCCAAAGGGCATATCGAGGCCCTCGATCTGGCACGGGAAAATATCGCGGCAATCGAAGCCCTGATTGCAGCCCGACCGCTTGCCTGCCCGGTCGACGGCCGAACCGGTGACATCACGGCGCTGCCTTACGAGAAGGATACGTTCGATGCGGTCTGGAGTGCGAACGTCGTCCAGTATCTCGATGACGAACAGCTCACCCGGGCAGTCGGGGAATTCTGCCGCGTCGTAAAACCGGGCGGACTTCTGGCCGTCAAGGAAGTCGATATCTCGGTCTGGCAGTATCAGCCACAAGATCCGAAACTGATATGGCGCCTGCTCGAGGCGCTCTCCGATGATACCCAGATGTCGGGCGCCATGCGGGGAACCCGCCTGTCGGCCTGGTTTCGCGCGGCGGGCCTTGAGAACGTCTCCGCCATCACGACGCTCGCAGAGCGCCGTCAGCCGCTGAGGCCCGTGGAGCGCGACTATGTCAGAAACAATCTCGAATTCCTGTCCGGGCTCGCCCGAACCTGCGATTTGCCGGAAGCCGATCACCAACAATGGAAGGCGATCGGCGAAGACCCGGAGCGCCTGATTTCTGATCCTGGCTTCTGCTATCGCGAAATGTGGGTCCTCAGCCTGGGTACCGTACCGAAGCGCTGAAATGCTGGGCCAAGGCCTGCACGACCTCATAAAATGACAGGGTCGGGCGCAAACCGCGCACCGGGCAGAGATGGCAAAAAATGCTACGAAACCATCAGCCAAAAGCGATGGACCAAATCCACCTGAATGAAATCATCACGATTTTGAACGACGGCGTGTTAAACGACACCGCCTTCCTGAAATCGTTCGACATTCCACTGACCGCCCTCAGGCGTCGGAAGCCCTTGTTCAAAAGGCTCTCGGAGAGACGCAACTATCGGCGGCATCGAAAAGTCCAAAGCACATCAGTCTGGCCAGACGTGCAGGAAACCTTGCTCTATGCAGGTGACCTCAGCGCCGGACCTTCCCACCGCTCTTGCGTCGGAGACATTTGCGGCATCGATGAAGGCGCTCGAACACGCGATCGAGGAACTTGCCGCGACAGCCACCGAAATCGAGCTCTTCTGGCTACGGCAGGATCACCCAGCCTATCCAGTATTCTGGGACTGATAGGATCAAGTTCAGATTGATGAATTGACGGGGGAGCGACCCTCTCCGTCAACCCTGTTTGCTGCCGGCCTGACGCCTATGCGCCCTTACCGCCGCACCTTAATCACTTCCCCCAACGGCGCCTCCAGCCGAAACTCAAACCCCGCCGCCTCATACCCCAGCTCCGCCTTCCCCTGAAACGAAGCCGGCAGCAACCGCCCGATCATCCGCGTCCCAAACCCTTCCCGCGCCGGCGCACTGATCTCCGGCCCGCCACTCTCCCGCCATTCCAGCGTAAACTGCCCTTCACCGCCGGCATCCCTCCTCACACCCCAGCCAAGATCCACCAATCCCGTCTCATTGCTCAGCGCCCCATATTTCAAACTGTTCGTCGCAAGCTCGTGCAGCGTCAGCGTCAGCATCAGCGCCTGTTGCGGCGCAAGGTCGAGATCGGGACCGGAGATGCGGATGCGCTCGCTGAAATCGCCGACAGAGATCAGACCGGCCTGGGCGAGGCTGTGCAGGCTCGCATCCGCCCAGGCGGTCTCCGTCAGGATATCGGTTGCGCGCCCGAGAGAGACGAGGCGCGAGCTGTAGGTCTCGGCAGCCTCCACGAGATTGTCGGCCTGACGAAAGGTCTGGTTGGCGATCGATTGCACGAGGCTCAGCACATTCTTCAGCCGGTGGCCGAGCTCGTGGTTCAGCATCTGCTGGCGCTGGCGGGCGTTCACCCGCTCGGTCACGTCGGCGGCCATGCCGAACCATTCGGCAATCTCGCCTTTGGCATCAAGGATCGGGATGGCGCGCGAGAAGGTCCAGCCCTCTTCGCCATCGGCCCGGCGCACGCGATGTTCGAGCTCGAAGGGCCGCCGCTCGCGGATGGCATGGGCAATCGCCATGCGGATATGAGGCAGGTCCTCGGGAAAAAGATAATCGTCCATCCAGCGCACCGTCGGCCCCTCGACATCGGAGAGGGAGCCGCGGCCATCGAGCTGGCGCATCTCCTGCCAGTCCGGGCTCATCCGGTAGACGACATCGGAGCTGGCATTGACGAGCGCGCGCGAACGCTCCTCGCTGCGCCGCAGCGCCTCCTCCGCCCGCTTGCGCTTGGTGATATCCTGCATGACGGCAAGCAGACGCGGCGGTTTCTCGCTGATCCGCGAGACGAACATTTCCAGCACCATCTCCTGCGGCTCGGACTCCCGCACGAAACGGACGGGCTCGCCCGTCATCAGCACCCGGTCGTAATCGTCGTACCAGTCCTCCACCTCGTCGGGGAAGAATTCGCGGATCGTGCGGCCGCTGAGATCGGCGATGCCGAACATTGCCTGCATCGCCTTGTTCATGGCGATATAGCGATAGTCGCGCAGCCCATCGGCGCCGACAGGCAGCCGCTCGATGATGCAGGCGCCCTCATCGATGGAATCGAACAGCGCCCGGTATTGCACCTCGCTTTCGCGCAGCGCCGCTTCCGCCTGCTTCTTGTCCCTGATATCGCGGAAGATGATGGCGACCTGCCGCTCTTCGACCACGCCGATGCGGAAAGCATGGACCTCGTACCAGCGCCCGCCGAGCGCATCGGCCTGATGGGCAAAACGAACGGGCTCGCCCGTCAGCGCAACCTGGCCGTAAATTTCGAACCAGTATTCCTCGTGATCGGGCGCAAGCTCCCGCATCGTCCGCCCGGTGGCCTCTTTCAGCCCCGTCTGCCGCTCGAAGGCCGGGTTGGTGAGCAGGAAACGATAGTCCCGCACGCAGCCCTCGTCATCGAACAGCACCTTTATGGTGCAGAAGCCGTCATCGATGGAATCGAAGAGAACCCGATAGGGATGTTCGCTATCGCTCTCCGCCATTCCCGCCCGAACGGAGCCTTTTGACTCGGTGTCCATCCAACCCGCCTTCGAGGCCGCTCCTATCCCCTTCAGCCGCAAGCGCATGACTGAACGCAGTGCATCGACAGCTGATCGCCCGGGCCTGATGAACGGCCATTCCTGCACCATGAATTAGCGCTGGGCAGATTATTTCCAAGGGAGGCTGGTGGTGGATTGCGTTGGCGGCAGATCAGAGGAAGCTTGCCTGGAACGACATTGCCGTCAGCGAGACATGCGCCTCCAGCGGCGGGCGCAGCTCGAAGGCCTTGGCATCGCGCGAGAAATTCCAGAGGCGGAAAAGGCACCATTCGCTGCGCCATTCCTCAGCCGCCGAGAGCTCGTTGCGGCTGATGTGGAAGGGCGTGCGCTCCCAGCCATTCGTCGTCTTCACCTCGATACGGCGGGGCCGTCCGTCCGGATCGAAGCTGGCAATGTCGAAGCCGGCACCATCACCTTCCTCCGCTGATACCCAGCGGATCCTGCGGGCGAGATCGGCGCGGCCGGCGCCTGTCAGCGTCGCACGCTCATGCGCCAGCACCCGCTCTTCACCTGCCTTTCCGAGACTGCGATTGCGCTCATCACGGCCGGCGACATCGAACTTGCGGGCGATGAATTGCATCTGCTCCAGCTCCTGCGGCGGAGCCTCGTTGGAAAGCGTCGGCGGCGGCCCGACCCAGAGGGCAGTTTGCTCACGCAGCCCGGATAGCGCCGGCGCGCCGGGAGCCGGCCTCAACCAGCCCTCATTCTGGGAAAGCCAGCGCACGACGGCGTCCACGAGCGACATCTGAAAATTGAAGGCCGGCTTGTAACCGTTGATCCAGTTCTCGCCGAGCCCCTTCAGCACGGCGCTGATATTCTGGTGCTTGAATTCGATCGATGTCCGCGTCCGGCCGATCCGCGCCTGCAGCTGCCTGTTGTGCTCGGCTTTGTTATAGGACCGGCCGGCAAGGTCATCGGCAAGCATTGCGAAATAATCCGCAACGATCAGCACATTCTCTTCGTCACTCCAGGGGCCGTCTGCCATCACATTCCCCTACGGTATCACCACCAGCACCGGCGCCGCCGTCACCAGCACCGCCTCCTGGATCTTCCCCTCCGGCGAAACCACCCTCGCCTCGCCGGTCTTGCGCGCGCGTTCGAGCTTGGCGAGGATCTGCTTGCCGCCGGAAAGGCCGCAGATCGAAAGCGCGCCGATCGCGCCAGGCTCGATGCCATCGGTTGGCGCAAAGAGCAGCACGGCATCGTCCCAGATCGACAGCGCGCCGGAGGAGGCCCGCACCTGGGCGGCGATGATCCGCCGGTTGCGGCCGGCGCCGATCGAAAGCTGCGCCTTGTCGAGCACGGCCTGCGGCAGCGGCTGCGGCTCGGCGAGCGCACGGACTTCGCCATCCTCGCCGATCACGGCCGAGAGCAGGATCTTCGGCCCCAGCCCCTCGCTCTCTCGCGTAATTCCGGCATGGTGCATGACCTCGGTGACGGAGACGCCGAGGAAGGCGGCGATCTCGGCCGCCTCCTCCATCGTCATGCGGCGCTTGCCGGAGAAGGTGCGGGAGACGGCCGAGGCATCCTTGCCGAGATGGCGGGCGAGCGCGCGCAGCGATTGCCCCCTGTCATCAAGCTGGTTGTGAAACCAGTTGCCATCGATCTCAGCCATCAGTGTCCCCATGCACATATGCAGCGTTGCTTATTTGTTGCAAAAAACGCAACGAGGCGCAAGCAACCGCACCGGGCTTTTTACCGTCAACCTTTGACATGGTTGATCTGCTCAAGTTGCAACGCGACCCGCATTTCCGCCGGAGACGCCATCTTCGATGCCAAAATGCGAAAGATAGGTATTTTTTCCTATTTTCAATTGACGTTGTGATTTTGACAACATAATCTCAGCTCCAACAACAAAAGCCGCATGGCAGGAGGGAAGATCAGCATGGCAAAGGCCCCGACGCCCTGGCAGAAGGTCGCCGCCAAACTGGCGCTGACGCCGAGCGAGCTCGCAGCCGAGCTCAAACGCCATCGCTCCAAGATTTCGCGGGCATTGCGGGATGAGCGCGGCCTCATCAACGGCCGCGACCAGCTGATGCTTCTGCAGGCGGCGAAACGCCTTGGCGTTTCGCTCACCCTCTCCGACCTGATGCCGGAGGAGGAGGATGCGTAGGGAGCCGCTGTCAATGCTGGCGCAATCGGAGCTGATCGATGCGCTGATCGGGCGCTGCGTCATGCATGGCGGGGCGGCCGCCGGCGAGGCTCTGCTGCTCATCGATGGCGATGATGTCGACGACCTCGTGCACCTCGCCAACCGGCTGCGCCGCCTTGCCCTCTTCGAAGACCGCATCCGCGCGATGGTGATGACCTCTTCATAGGCAGTATCAGCGCCGGCAACCAATTCGCAATGTCACCGGAATTCCAGATCCAGTGAGGCCAAGCTCAGTGCGGCCAAATTCAGTGAGGATGATATGCACACGATCACGACACGTTCGAGCCCGGCACCTGCCCCCGCCCCGCTCGCCATCTCCAAGCCGCTGCTCTGCCCCTGCTGCAAGCAGCCGGTCACCGCACCCCAGCCCGAAATCGTCATCGATCACTATGGCCTGACGCCGATGCAAGGCCGTATCTTCGAGGCGGTCTGGAAGGGCAAGGGCCTGCCCGTCATCACCGAGCGCATCTTCACCGCCATGTATATCGACGATCCCGATGGCGGCCCCTCGCCGGACAAGATGTACCTCGCCTTCAAGGTCGCCCTTTGCCACCTGCGCCAGAGGCTCGAAGGCTCCGGCATCGGCATTGCCAATGTCGGCTATCGCCGCGGCTACCGGCTGGTGCTGGAAGGCAAGTTTCCGAGCACTGCCTCCCGTTAAGCATTTTCCTTCCCGCAATTCCGGACGCAAAACNNCTTTTGCTGGAATTGCTCTGCCGCCCACACACGAAATGACCATGGCCGCCGCCCGTTCCGCGCCGGCCATGTTGCGATATTGACAACACCCATCGCAAGAGCCGCAACATGCCTGCAGATCTCGAACAGCTTCGCCGCGATGTGTCGCTGTCCGAGACAGCGGCGCACCATGGCTGCAGGCTGCAGAGGAA
>UCKU01000012.1 GCA_900473185.1 Hyphomicrobiales bacterium
GTACGCAAGGTCGTTGATGACCTATCAGAATTTCGAAACATCGCCGATCGCGGCATGGTTCACCCTGCGTTGGCTGCACCCCTATCTGGGGATGCAAAAATGAGGGCCAGACGTTTCGATCACCCGCATCACAGGCAAGGCGGAAACCGCCGTTCAAACTGCGAAACACCGCCTGTCGATCGCATTCGGCGAGGCATTGCACCTGCATGGGGCGGCATAACGCCCGTCTCTTGCAGCATCGACTTCCCAGAAACATCGTTAGTATTCGAGTTGGAGAGCGATCATGGATACCGGAATGAGACATGACAGGAAAGTTGCACTGATTACCGGCGTAACAGGTCAGGACGGTGCATATCTGGCCGAGTTGCTCTTGGACAAGGGCTATATTGTTCACGGCATCAAGCGGCGTTCGTCGTCCTTCAACACCAATCGCATCGAGCATCTCTACGAGGATCCTCATGTCGAGAATCCGCGCTTCATCCTGCACTACGGGGATATGACCGACGCAACAAACCTCATCCGGATCGTCCAGGAAACGCAGCCCGACGAGATCTACAATCTTGCCGCACAAAGCCACGTCCAGGTGTCTTTCGAGACGCCGGAATATACCGCCAACGCGGATGGGACGGGCACCCTACGGCTGCTTGAAGCCATTCGCCTTCTGGGCCTGACCAAGAAGACCCGTTTCTATCAGGCATCCACCTCCGAGCTCTACGGCAAAGTTCAGGCGGTCCCACAGAACGAAACGACGCCTTTCTACCCGCGATCTCCCTACGCTGCCGCCAAGCTCTATGCCTATTGGATCGTCGTGAACTATCGCGAGGCCTATGGCATGCATGCCTCGAACGGTATCCTGTTCAATCATGAAAGCCCGATCCGCGGCGAAACCTTCGTGACGCGCAAGATCACCCGGGCAGCGGCTGCCATCCATCTCGGCCTGCAGGACCGGCTCTATCTCGGCAATCTGGATGCCAAGCGCGATTGGGGACATGCACGAGAATATGTCCGCGGCATGTGGCTGATGCTGCAGCAGGACGAACCGGAGGATTATGTTCTTGCGACCGGCGAAACGCATTCGGTTCGCTCCTTTGTCGAGAAGGCCTTTGCCAGGGTAGGCATGCCGATTGATTGGCGTGGGGAGGGTGCCGAGGAAAAGGGATACGACAAGATATCCGGCCGCTGCGTGGTGGAGGTCGATCCGGCCTATTTTCGGCCCACTGAAGTCGACCTTCTGCTTGGCGATCCGACGAAAGCGCATACGAAGCTCGGCTGGAAACACGAGATCAGTCTCGACCAGCTGGTTTCGGAGATGGTTCGCGAGGACCTGAAAGTCATGGCCCGCAATGTTCCCTTGGTCGGCGCGAACAGGGGCCTAGTCCATGCCTGAGGTCATCTACAGCCTTGCCGGAAAAAAAGTCTATGTCGCGGGGCACCGCGGCATGGTGGGCTCTGCGATCGTGCGGCGTCTCGCGTCCGAGGGCTGCGAGATCTTGACGGCCCTGCACGCCGAAGTCGATCTGAGACGGCAGGATCAGGTGGAGGCATGGATGGCAAAAAACCGTCCCGATGCGGTCTTCCTGGCGGCTGCGAAGGTCGGCGGTATTCTCGCCAATGATACCTATCCGGCCGACTTCCTCTACGACAACCTGATCCTCGAGGCGAACATCATCCACGCCGCTCATAAAATTCGCGTCGAAAAGCTGATGTTTCTGGGTTCGTCCTGCATCTACCCGAAGTTCGCCGATCAGCCGATCGTCGAAGAGGCACTTCTCACCGGATCGCTCGAACCCACGAATGAATGGTACGCGATCGCCAAAATTGCCGGACTGAAGCTTTGCGCTGCCTACCGAAAACAGCATGGCAAGGATTTCATCTCGGCCATGCCCACCAATCTCTATGGGCCAGGCGACAATTTCGACCTCGATTCAAGCCATGTCATGCCGGCGCTGATACGCAAGGCGCATGAGGCCAAACTCAACGGCGAGAAGGAAATAAGCATCTGGGGCACCGGAACGCCATTGCGCGAGTTCCTGCATGTCGATGATTGCGCCGACGTCTGCGTCCATCTCATGAAGACCTATTCCGCCGAAAGTCACGTGAATGTCGGCTCAGGCGAAGACATTAGCATCCTCGAGTTGGCAGGGCTTGTCGCAGAGGTCGTCGGATTCGAAGGCGAAATCACGCGAGACCTCACCAAACCTGATGGCACGCCACGCAAGCTCATGAGCGCCGACAAACTCCGCGCGCTCGGCTGGTCACCGAAGATAGGCCTGAAAGAGGGCATTGCAGACGCCTACCACTCCTTCCTGAAGGGGAATTATCTCGAACGCCACAACGAGGCTGCAGAGTGAGCGCGGCTCTGCTGTTGTCACAGTAGTCGCGTTATCTGACGCGCCTGATCGTCAGCGCATCAAGGTCACGGGCCGCAGCGCTTCCGTTGCCCTGTCGCGGTCAACCGGACGGCCGAACAGATATCCCTGCACATAGGGGCATCCGAGGCGCCGCAGCCGTTCTGCCTGATCTTCCGTTTCCACACCTTCGGCCACGATGCTGGTACCGAGACCGATCGACATGTCGAGAAGGGCTTTGACGATGACGGCGCCGGGTCCGTCTGACATCCGATCGATGAAGGTCTTGTCAATCTTGATGATGTCGACGGGGAAATTCAGCAGATGTGTGAGCGAGGCATACCCCGTGCCGAAATCATCGAGCGCCACAAGCAGCCCTTCCCTTCGAAGCTCCTCGATCGCTTTTGCGACCTTCCCGTCCTTTTCGTCCATATAGACCGTTTCGGTGACCTCGAGCACGACATGCTTGAGGGGCGTGCGGTGGCGGGCAAAAACGCTTTTGATACGCTCGCAGAGATTTCCCTGATTGAAATCCGCCATCGATACGTTGACGCTGACATATTGAAACAAGAGCCCGAGATCGAGCCAGTATCGGATGTCGCGCGCGACCTGCTCCAGCATCCGGTCCGTCAGGAGATGCCCCATCGACGGATCCTGGAGCGCCTCGGCAAACGCACCGGGTGAGAGGACCTGGCCGCCGTCCGTACGAATGCGGCACAGAGCCTCAAGGCCGACGATTTCCTGCGTTGGAAGGCTGACAATCGGTTGGTAATGCGCCTCTATCCGATCTTCGGCCAAGGCACTCGTCATGGTTTGCAGCGCCCGAAACCGGTTTGCGATCGCTCCGGCAAGATCGTCGCTGTAAAGCACAAAACCGCCTCTGGCTGTCTGCTTGGCATGGTGGAGTGCGAGATTTGCATGTTGCAGAAAGGTCGGAACATCAGGTGGCCCGGACGGTTCGAAGGTCGCACCTCCGCAGGTGACCGAGACCGGCAGGAGATGTTCGTCGCGCAGCGGTGTCCGGTTCTCCATAGCACGCAGAATTTCTGCCGAAACTGCTGACAATTCCGTTGCTGAACGATTTTCGATCAATACTGCGAACTCATCGGCATCCACCCGGAAGATAGCCGCCGGCGCCGCGATCCGTGCCACCGTTTGACCGACCTCCAGGATCAATCTGTCGCCTGTCGCATGCCCGAAGGCGTCGTTGACCCGGCCGAGATGATCGATATCGACGAGCAAAACCGAAAGCGGGGCAGTGGCGCCGTCGACGGCCGCCTCCAGCGTTTTCAAAAAGTTGGCGCGGTTGCCGAAGCCGGTAAGATTGTCGAAAAAGGCGAGCCTTTGATTATCGGCTTTCACCTCCTCGCGCTCGAGTACCAGCGAGCAAAGGTCGAGGCACTCGGCGACGATCATGCGTTCTTCGGACGTGGGGCCGCGATTGTCTTTGTAATAAAATCCGAACGCGCCGAGCACGCGTCCGTCGCTGCGCAGGATGGGGCTCGACCAACACGCCTTGACGCCATGTTCTTTCGCAAGGATGTCGGCAAGCGGCCGATAGGGGATCCAGAGCGGGTCTGCAAAGATATCGGTGACGGCGATCGGCCTGCGGAAATGGGCAGCCGTGCCGCACGAACCGACATCAGGCCCGATTGGTATTCCGTCAAGCGCGTCCGAATAGGTTTTGGCGATCGTTGGCCCCGCCAGGGGATGCAGGAGCCCTTCGCGGTCAACAGTCACGATTGAGCAAATGACGCCGGCTGCAAGCCGTTCAGCATGCTCGCAAATACGATCGCAGGCGTCTTCGAGGGAAGACCCTCGTGCCAGCATATCCAAGATTTCCTGCTGAAGCTGTCCTCGCATGCCCGGCCTCGTCATGTTGCCTTTCGCTCGAATGGCCTCGAAACCCGTTCGACCGGTTACGATCGGAAACTAGCAGGTACTATGTTACGGGTTCGGAAATTTATCGACTACAATTCGAAGCCCGGGATATATAGTGCGTTCTCGCCTTATGGGCGGTCGCGGCCGTAAGTTACAACGACAGCGAAGTGATTGGCGGGGATAGGTTAGACGCGTTTAGCCCTGAAGAATGTGTTGCCGCACCAGTTCCTTCAGACGCTCCGTATCGGCAGCTTCGATTGCATCGACCATCAGGTGGTGCTCCCGGCCCGACTGTTCCACACGGGCGCGCGTGCGCCACTGAGAAACCGGCGCCGATGAAGTCCGCTGGCGAATTTCCGTGATGAGGTCGACCAGTTCCTGATTACCGCCCAGGATCAGCAATTGGCGATGAAAGGCGAGGTTTGCTTCGTAGAGTTCCAGCATCGTGCCATTCAGCACCATGAAGTCGAACTGCTCTGCCAGTCCGCGCAGATTGGCGATGTCTGCCGGCGACGCGTTCTGAATGATCGTTCCGACGATGGCCGTTTCCAGGATGATGCGGATCTCGCTGACTTCGCGCGCGCGCCGACCATCCGGCTCATAGACATGGTAGCCTCGGTTCGGCACATGTTCGACAAGCCTCTTCTGGGCGAGGCGATCGAGAGCTCGGCGCACTTCAGGCCGCGTGCAATTGTAACGTCGCTCGAGATCGATCTGCTTCAGCCATGTTCCAGGCAGGAGGACACCGGCCAGAATATCCTGAAGCACGAGATCCGTCACGTCGCGCCCATTGGACACTCCCTGCCCCGAATCCATCATGACATCCGCCATTCGAACTTCCCCTGACTTTCTGCATCGATACCACGGGCTGAAGCATTTTCGTAAGGCAGCCCGAACAGTTTGCCGTGATGAAAATTTATTCGTGCACACGGATTGCGCATAAATTTTTTGTAACCTAAATTGGCGCCAATTTTGGATACTATGCAAAATGAAACTGTTTTGGAAGTCATGAAAAACTCGGACGCCGTGTGGGACATCGTCGAAGCCAAGCGCGAAGCCTTCTTTGCGCTCAGCGACCGAATCTGGGATATGCCGGAAACGAATTACGAGGAGTATCGCTCCGCTGAAGAGCACGCCCGCCAGCTGGAAACGGAGGGATTTCGTGTCGAGCGCGGCGTTGCTGGACTGCCGACGGCTGTCATGGGCGAAGCCGGCGAAGGTGGCCCTGTTATCGCGATCCTCGGAGAATTCGATGCACTGCCGGGGCTTAGCCAGGAGGCCAGCCTCGCCGAAAAGCGTGAGGTGACGGCAAATGGCAATGGCCATGGATGCGGCCACAACTTGCTCGGCGCCGGTTCTATGCTGGCGGCGGCGGCGGTGAAGGATTTCCTCGCTGCAAACGGCCTCAAGGGTCGCGTGCGCTATTACGGCTGTCCGGCAGAAGAAGGTGGGTCCTCCAAGGGCTTCATGGTTCGCGCGGGTGTCTTCGATGACGTCGACATTGCCATTTGCTGGCATCCGGCTGCCTTTGCCGGCGTCAATAACCCGGTTTCGCTTGCCTGCAACGAACTCAACTTCCACTTCACCGGCCGCTCCTCGCATGCCTCGGCAACACCGCATCTCGGCCGAAGCGCACTCGATGCCGTCGAGCTGATGAATGTCGGCGTCAACTATATGCGCGAGCATATGCCCTCGACCGCACGCATCCACTATGCCGTGACCGATACCGGCGGCTCGGCCCCAAATGTGGTCCAGGCCCGCGCGACGGTGCGTTATCTCATCCGCGCACGCAACCTGCCCGAACTCCTGTCGCTTGTCGCCCGCGTCAAGAAGGTGGCAGACGGCGCGGCCCTCATGACCGAGACGTCAGTACGCAGCGAAGTGATCAGTGGTGACGCCAATCTCATCGGCAATGTTCCGCTTGAGGAACTGATGTTTGCCAACCTCGAACGCCTCGGCCCACCCGTCTTCGACGACAGCGACCGCGCAACCGCCCGGAAGTTTCAGGCGACCATGAGCGCTGAGGACATCGCCTCCTCCTACGCACGCTTCGGTCTTAAGCCGAAGAAGGGCCAGCCGCTTTGCGAGGAAATCTTCCCGCTCTATGCCGGCGACAGCACGATCGTCGGCTCGACCGATGTCGGTAGCGTCAGCTGGGTCGTACCAACGGTGCAGATGCGCGGCGCGACCTATGCGATCGGCACGCCCGGTCACTCCTGGCAGCTGGTCGCTCAAGGCAAGCTTCCGGCCGCCCACAAAGGCACGGAACATGCGGCAAAGGTCATGGCCAGCACCGCGATTGACCTGATCCGCAATCCGGCTCTCATCGAGGCGGCCAAGGCGGACCTGAAGGGCCGCCTCGATGGGACGCCATTCGTCAATCCGATCCCCGATGACGTTCAGCCGCCGCTGCCGGAGAAGCAGGCACCATGAACCAGCCCGGCATCCTCGAGCTCATAAGCTTCGGCCCCGATGGCTGGGGCAAGGCGCTGCTGACCGGCGCGTGGATGACGATTCTGGTTGCGATTTCCGGCTATGCCATCGGCGCTGTCATCGGCACTTTCGGCGCCTGGGCGAAAATATCGGGCGGGCGAAGCCTCCGGATCGCCGCCGACACCTATACGACGGTCCTTCGCGGCATACCGGATCTTCTGGTCATTTACCTCTTCTATTTCGGCGGCAGCGCCGCCGTCACCGCTCTCGGCCGCCTCTTCGGCGCTGTAGGTTTCCTCGGTTTTCCGGGTTTCCTCGCCGGATCTCTTGCTGTCGGCGTCACCTCAGGTGCACAATTTACCGAAGTCTTCCGTGGGGCGTTCAAGGCGGTCCATTCCGGTGAGATCGAAGCGGCAATTGCCTGCGGCATGGGCCGTATATTGCGGTTCCGCCGTATCGTCGCGCCGCTGACGCTTCGCCACGCGCTTCCGGGCCTCGGCAATGTCTGGCAGGTCGTTCTGAAAGAGTCCGCACTCGTCTCCATCACCGGCGTCGCCGAACTGCTTCGCCAGACACAGGTGGCGGCAGGCTCGACCGGTCTGCCCTTCGATTTCTATGTCGTTGCGGGAGCGATCTATCTCATTATTTCAACCTGTTCCGGCCTTTTCCTAAGGCAGGCTGAAAGGCACTTCTCTCGCGGTGTGAGGAGAGGCTGATGGATTGGCAATTTCTCGGAGAAACCTTCGTCAGTCTCGTTTCCGCCATCCCGCTGACACTTCAACTTGCCGCGACGTCGATCGCACTCGGCGCCATCCTGGCGCTCGCGATCGCACTGTGCCGGCTCTCCGGCATCATGGGGCTCGAATGGTTTGCGCGCGCCTATGTCTTCGTCTTCCGCGGAACGCCGCTGCTCGTGCAGATCTTCCTGATCTATTACGGGCTCGGCCAGTTTCCCGAGGTCAGGCACAGCATCTTCTGGCCGTTCCTGCGTGAACCCTATTGGTGCGCCGTGCTTGCGCTGACCATGAATACGGCCGCTTACGCCAGCGAGATCATTCGCGGCGGACTTCAGTCTGTGCCTTTCGGCCAGATCGAGGCGGCGCGCGCCTGCGGCATGCCCCGGCTTATGCAGTTCCGTCGCATCGTTCTGCCGCTTGCAATCCGGCAGGCGCTACCGGCTTACAGCAACGAGATGATCGCCATGGTGAAGGCAACGTCCCTCGCCTCAATCATCACCCTGATGGAGGTGACAGGCGTCGCCGCCAGGATCATTTCCGAGACTTACCGGGCAATCGAAGTGTTCATCGTCGCAGGCGCCGTCTACCTGGCGATCAACTTCCTGCTGACGCGCCTGGTCCACCTTGTCGAATATTGGCTAAGCCCGCATCTGCGCCAGCCTGTTCCCCACTATCCGGCGGCCGCACCCACATCCGCACTCGAAGGAGACGCCCGATGATTGCGGCGAATACCCCTCTTTCTCCGATCGCACTCAGCGTGAAGGGTCTGCACAAGAGCTTCGGGCCTATGGAGGTCCTCAAAGGCATCTCGCTTGATGCGCATGAAGGCGATGTCGTCTCGATCCTTGGCTCCTCGGGTTCGGGAAAGTCCACCTTTCTACGCTGCATCAACCTTCTGGAGATGCCGAATTCCGGCGAGGTGACCGTCGCAGGCGAGACGATCCGCATGGTGGCCGACGGCAAAGGCGGCAGTCGGCCGGCAGAGCGCAGGCAGGTCGACCGTATCCGCGCGCAGCTCGGCATGGTCTTTCAGAGCTTCAATCTCTGGTCCCACAAGACCGTGCTCGAAAACGTCATCGAGGCGCCGGTGCATGTCCTCGGCCGTTCGAAGGCGGAATGCATCGAGGAAGCCGAGGCCCTGCTTGCCAAGGTCGGCATTGCCGAGAAGCGCAATTTCTACCCCTCGCATCTTTCCGGCGGCCAGCAGCAGCGTGCCGCAATCGCACGCGCGCTTGCGATGCGGCCGAAGGTGATGCTCTTCGACGAGCCGACCTCCGCACTCGATCCCGAACTCGTCGGCGAAGTCCTGCGCGTCATGCGCGCGCTCGCCGAGGAAGGCCGCACCATGCTGGTCGTCACCCACGAAATGGGCTTTGCCCGCGATGTCTCCAGCCGGGTCGTCTTCCTGCATCAGGGCGTCGTCGAAGAGGACGGCAAGCCGCAGGAGGTTTTTGCCAATTCCCGGTCGGACCGTTTCCGCCAGTTTATCAGCAAATAGTTTTCTCAGCCCAAACAAAGAAAAGGGGAGCAAAAACATGACGTTCTTTTCACGGGTTCTGATGGCGACATCAGCCGCAGCCATCATCGCGACGGCCGGCATCGCGCATGCCGAAGACAAGAAGTGGACGACGGTGACGATCGCCACCGAAGGCGCCTTTAAACCCTATAACTTCACCAAGCCGGATGGTTCGCTTGATGGTTACGAGATCGAGCTGACCAAATATCTCTGCGACCACATGAAGGTCGAGTGCAAGATCGTCGTCCAGAATTTCGATGGCATGATCCCGGCACTGAACGCCGGCAAGTTCGACGCCATCATCTCCGGCATGTCGGCAACGGCCAAGCGCGAAGAGGTTATCGCCTTCAGCGATTCCTACGGCTCCACCGGTCAGGCCTTCGCAACCTCGAAGACGGGCGATCTCGCAAACCTGCCTGAAAAGGGCCAAGTCTTCTCACTCGCCAGCGATGAAGCGGGCGCTGCTGCCGAGATCGAGAAGATCAAGCCGGCGCTGCAGGGCAAGACGATCGGCGTCCAGACGGCCTCGACCGCAGCGACTTTCGTCGACAAATATCTGAAGGGTGTCGTCGATGTCAGAGAATACAAGACGACGGAAGAGCATGATCTCGATCTCAAGGCCGGTCGTGTCGATATCGTCATGGCGTCCATGGCCTATCTGACGACGGCTTCTGAGAAGCCGGGCAATGAGGACATGACGACCACCGGCCCGCGCTTCCAGGGCGGCTTTCTCGGCCGCGGTAGCTCCGTTGGTATGCGCAAGAGCGACGCCGAGTTGAAGGCCATGTTCAACGACGCAATCGCCGCCGCAAAGGCGGATGGCACGATCAAGACGCTGTCGGAAAAGTGGTTCGGCTTCGACGTCACACCGAAGTGAGTAAATTTACGATTGATGCCCGGCGAGTGAAATTCGCCGGGTATCGCCATTCAGCCTGTCATCGGCGCCTGCGGGTAGCGCTCCACCGATCTCCTTGATGGCGGAGACGTCGGACCAGCCATAGCGCTCAACGTTCCATCGCGGAATATTCAATGGATAGAGCCTTGCAGCGCTCGTAAAGCGGCGCCTATACCGCTATTCGTGTGGCTGCGAATATTGCGATCGACAAGCCCGATATTGGGACCGAACCCATTGCGAAGGAGTAAGCTATGGCCAATCTTCCCGATATGACGAAACACCGCGGCTTCCCATCGGGCATGCCGGGGAGTGGCATTCAGTTCACCATCCGGCGGGCCAATCCCAGGGGCGTGACGCCGATCAAGGCCCTGCCCCGCCGCGCCCGACCCGGCACGGCAGACCACCGGGTCGACGCAGCCTTCCTGCATGCGCTCTGGCATTATTTCGGGGGAGAGCCCTTCGAGCGCGGCAATCTGGATGCGGCTCGACTCAACCTGCTCTTTGGACGAGAAGTGGTGGCAGTCGACAAGGATTTCGATCCGATGTCCTATGAGGCGATGCTCGTCATCGACGAAAAGGTAGCACGTCAGAATTTCCCGGAAGCGTTTGAAGACGTCATGGAAGTTTGATGAGAGAGCTGACGATGGGCACTGAGCGTTGGGTCCATGGCCATCATCATCATCGGAAAACCGAGCACATAGCGATTGCCCATGTTGTTGTCTCAAACAGAGCTGCCAATAAATCCTTTATGGCGCAAAGCTTCGTGGATTTCCAAGAATGAAATCGTAGACTGGTTCAGGCTGTCCCGGCCCAATCGTCCGCAAAGCCGGCGGAACGCTTGCTGATGCTTCTGCTCTGTCAGCAAGCATCGCTGGCGAGATTCCGAGTGCCTGCGAAAAGGTGTCATGCGGGATTTTCGATAGTTGACGAAAAAGCCCGGCGGCGCGGCCGGCATGACGCAGGGCCGGTGCGCGCTTGCCTTCGCGGATCTTCACGCCGGCAGCAGAGAGCAGGATCAAGCCCTTAAGCAAGGTGCGCAGCGCACTGCCTCTCGCCGCGACCTGCCAGATCCCTTCCCAGGCCTCATGGGCTTCCCAGTAATAGCCGTGGTTGAAAAGGTCAGAGCCCCACGCGAATTCATCGGAATCGAGTGTCGGAAGAATCGGCGCAGGCTCGACCCCGTAACTATGCCCTGCCGGATCCCTTACGGGATGGGGCATTCGGCCGGGCAAATAGGCGTAGCGCGGAAAGCTTCTCTGCGGCAGTAGACGAGGACGTTGCATAGGCTCAACAATCATCATGCCGGTGACCATGATTGCCAGCGAAACTGTGCGCAAGCCGGCCGACAAATCGCTTCGTCAACCGCCATAGGATCGGCTTTCCTTATAGGCGCCGAACGACGTCGCCGACGCACGCTGATCGTCCTACGAAAGGGCCTCGTCTACGGCGATTTGTGCCATCGCAAGTGCTGCTTCGCGGGTTTTTGCCGCCGCGACGAAGAGGCCTTTGTGGCAGAAGGTTGCTCCTGCGACGCCGCAGACGCGCTCGAGTTCCTGGCCGGTCAATCCCGCCCAGGATGCAGGCAAATCGGCGCGCAGCTCGAAGCCTTCGTCAGCGCGGCGGATACCGGTCAGGCACCAGTCGTTTTCGCGGGGGTGAACGACGAAAAGCAGATGATCGGCCTTCGCCCTTACAATCGCCGCACGAAAAGGCATGCCCACCGGCAGTTCGAGGACGCGCGCCTCGCCTGTTTCGTTGATCGCCTTGAGAACGAGGGCTTCGGCGCGCAGCTTGGCATCCTGCGTCGCGATACCGGCCTCGACGAAGCTTCGCGCGATCGAAAGGGCGGCATGGAACGCCCTGTCGTCGGCCTCTGGATCCTTGGCATCGAAAACCGGCTTCAGGGTTTCCAGCAAGGCCGGCAGCGTAAGGCCGGCCAGCTCGCCTGCGATGGAAGGATCAAGCGCGCCATTGTCGGTCAGATCGACCGGCAAGACGAACTTGGCGTCGAACGAAGCATGCACCGATGAAACATGCGCTTCGGGCACTCCCAGAGCTGCAAGATAATCAGCCCCATAGTGTTTCCAGACCAGGCCGAAGGAACTGTAGGGCCGTCCGTCCTGACGCACGGGCGCGCCACGCTGATGGTGGTCGAAAATACCTGCGGCGGGATCATACTGACCGCCGACGTCGTAGATGATGCGATCGGTGGCCGGTGTGGTCCATTCGACATTTCGGCTGCGAATGATCCTGGCCTCAGGGAACAGCCGGGTCAGGATGACGCTCGAAAGCAGCTCATCGGCGTGGAAGCCGCCGGAATGCGTAACCAGGTATGAAGGGGTCATTGTCAGATGCGTCTCTCGGAACGGGGACTTTGTTGCCCGTCCTGATAGCCTGCGTCGATCGCCAGCTCAACAGCGGGTGCGGGAAGCGACCGCAGAATTCTTTCGATACGGATAGCTTGGAGGCATGCTGGACGTGATGCAGCCACAATGCCACGGTAATACCATAAACATCCGAGGATATTGTATCCTCGATGATGCAGGCTCCGTTGCCCGATTGCCGACGCGCGCTTGCGACCTCCCCATCAGCGATTTGTAGCAGCCGCAGTGGAGTATTGCTTCTGCGCGTGGATCTCACACAGACCAGATCAGAACGACCCCATCTGCTGGCGGAAACGCGCCTCGCCGATCGTTAACGTACCTTGCCGCAGTCTCCTAAGACAAGGCGTCAGTTGCAAGCTGCGACGGCGGATCATCGCCGAGCAGAGCGCTCAAGCAATCATTTTCAGACAATCAGGAGCGAACCCTCGCGGTTCGGATCTATCATGAATAATCACCATTTCGCCCACCCCAATAGAAGTGCTACACCATCGAGGCAGCGCCTGCTGGATCGATACAAGCAGTACCTTCAGTTTGCCGAGCTGAAGTCTTTGGCCGGCGACCGGATCGGCGCAGAAAATGACTACCAGCATGCCGAACATTTCTTCCGCAGCGCTGCCCAACAGAAAGACGCCGACCGACTATGAACGCAACGATGACGGCCGGCCAAGACGCCGGTGCCGAAAAAGCCTGGCTCAAGATTCTCTCGAACTACCGAAAACCCAATACAGGCCGAAGCCTCTATGAACTGGCCGTGACCCTGATCCCGTTTGTCCTTTTTTGGGCGGCAGCGTGGGTCGCGATCCACTTCGGCTATTGGCTCGGCATAATCCTCGTCGTCCCGGCAGCCGGATTCCTGTTGCGGCTCTTCATGCTGCAACATGATTGCGGGCACGGTTCGTTCTTCGGACGGCGTCAGTGGGATGACTGGACAGGGCGCGTGATCGGCATCCTCACGCTCACACCCTACGACTATTGGCGCCGCGCGCACGCGGAACATCATGCCTCAGCCGGCAATCTGGATGAGAGGGGCGTCGGCGATATCACCACGCTGACGGTCGAGGAATATCGCGCCCTGACGGGTCGAGGAAAACTCGCCTATCGCCTCTATCGGCATCCATTGGTCATGTTCGGTATTGGCCCTGCCTATCTTTTTCTCTTCAAGCAAAGGCTGCCGTTCGGCATGATGCGCTCTGGGGCATTGCCCTGGATTTCGACGATGGCGACCAACGCCGGCATTGCTGCCCTGGCCATTCTCCTCATCTGGGCCGTCGGGATCGTTCCCTTTCTGCTGATCCATTTGCCAACGGTTCTGCTTGCCGGATCGGCCGGTGTCTGGCTTTTCTATGTTCAACACCAATTCGAAGACACGCACTGGTCCAAACCTCCGGAATGGACGTTCCCCTATTCCGCCATGCATGGCGCCTCGCATTATGATCTACCGCGCCCTCTGCGATGGATCACCGCCAATATCGGCATGCACCATGTCCACCATCTGTCGAGCCGAGTGCCGTTTTACAGGTTGCCGGAAGTGCTGCGCGACTATCCGGAACTGGCGAAGCTCGGGCGCATCAACATTCGTGACAGCCTCAGCTGCGTGAAGCTCATCCTCTGGGACGAGGCTGCACGACGGCTGATTTCGCTGCGTGAGGCAGAGGCGCGCGCCTAACAGCAGCCCGGGGCGCGCAGCAATCGGATCAGCTCAGATTCTTCAAATAGAGCGAGAGCAGCTGCGTCTGCGAGGAGATGCCGAGCTTGCGGTAGACGTTGCGGCGGTGAACCTTCACCGTCCCCGTCGAGATGTTAAGCTTGAGACCGATCGATTCTGACGAATGGCCCTGCAGCACCAGCTCGACGATGGCCGTTTCACGGCTCGTCAGGTTGAGGTCGTGCCAGACGGTATCGGCGCGCGGGATGCCCTCGCTTTTGCGGCGGCTCCTGCCTCTTGCGGCAAGCTGCGTATCGAAGCGCGGCGCGAGCCCGGCCCAATACTGTTTCACCATGCTGGCCACGAGCGGCTCGACCTTCTTCAGCGTGGCGAATTCGGCGGGCGGGAAAGCGCCGGTCTTTTCGCGCCGCATCAGCGACAACACGACCGTGATATCGCCATCGACAGGTACGAAGAAGCCGATTTCCTCGGCAAGTCCGGTCTGGACATAATAGGTGCGATAATATTCGCTGGAAAAGAACCGGTCCGGCGCCAGCTCACGCATTCGGAAGACGCCTTCGCGCCTCTCGCGAGCAGTGTGATAGAAGGGATCGAGCAGGTAGGGACCGGCCTGATAGAGCGTCACGAAAACGACGTGCTCTTCGCGATCGAAGGTGCTGTATAGATCGATCGGCCGCTCTTTTCCGCGATAGGCGAAGACGACGACATAGTCGAAGCGCACGAGTGCGGCCGTCATCTGGCGGAACGTATCGCCGAAGCCCGCATCCGTCATGGCTGACTTGCCAACCGTGGCATTGAAAGCGGCAAACAGCGTCTCCAGGTCGATACTCACTAGCCCTTCCCTTTAGCCGTACCGCGCAATTTCACACAGTCCGGATATACACCTTCCACGAAACGTTGTGCGCCTAAATACCTCTCTCGGGGTATATACCGCGCAGGAAGCTCAGGCTTACTCTTTCCTTAACGACGGTGGCAATAAGGCAGCGACAGACTGCCATTCCAACCAACCGCAGGGAACAGACGTGGCATCCGCTTCGACGAACGATATCGAATTCCGTTCGGTCACAAAAAACTATGGCGCCGTGACCGCCGTAACGGACATCAACCTTACTGTGCCCAAGGGCGCGTTCCTGGCGCTGCTCGGGCCTTCGGGCTGCGGCAAGACGACCTGCCTGCGCATGATCGGCGGCTTCGAACAGCCGAGCGAAGGCGCGGTGCTGATCGACGGGCGTGAGATGAACGGCGTTCCGGCCTATCGCCGACCTGTCAACATGGTCTTCCAGCACTACGCGCTGTTTCCGCATTTCAATGTCGAGCAGAACGTTGCCTACGGGCTGAAGCAGATGCGCCCGAGGATCGGGTCAGCGGAGATCGACCGCCGTGTCGCCGAGGCGCTTGAGATGGTCCGGCTTGGCGGCTTTGCCAAGCGGCGGATCCATGAAATGTCAGGCGGCCAGCAGCAGCGTGTGGCGCTCGCTCGCGCCATCGTCAATCGCCCCTCCGTCCTGCTGCTCGACGAGCCGCTGGCAGCCCTCGACAAGAAGCTGCGCTCGGCGATGCAGATCGAGCTGCAGACCCTGCAGCGCGAACTCGGCATCACCTTCGTCCTCGTCACCCACGACCAGGAAGAGGCGCTTTCGATGGCTGATGTCGTCTGCGTCATGAGTGCCGGACGCATCCGTCAGCTCGGCAGCCCGCAGGAAGTCTATGACCGCCCGGCCGATCTTTTCGTCGCCGATTTCGTCGGCAAGACCAACCGCATCACCGCTGCGATGGAAGCTGATGGTACGACGCTGCGGCTGGCCGACGGTTCGGCGATCGCCTCCGGCAAGCAGCTGGCGTCAGGCGACGTCATCGCTGCACTCCGTCCCGAGGCGATCCATATGACACGCAGGGTGGCGGCCGGCACGTCGTTCAAGGGTACGGTGACGCACCGCATCTTCCTCGGCTCGTCGGCGGAATATGCCGTCAGCGTACCGGGGCTTGGCGACTTCCTGATTACAGCCGATCGCCGCAGCATGAACGAGAGCGATCTCGTGGAGCCGGGCGAGGAGGTTTTCCTCGGCTTCGACCCTGCCGCCATCCATGTCTTTCCAGCATCGAATGCATAAACCAAAACAAGGGAACAGCATCATGAGCAAGGATTATAAGGACAATCTGCCCATCTCCGCCGAAGGCTTCATGGACGAGTTCATGCGCCTGAAGCGCGGCTCCGTCAGCCGCCGCCACTTCCTCGGCATTACCGGCCTCGGTCTTGCGACCGCCGTGCTGTCGCGCTTCCCGGGCGCACTGTCGACGCCCGCTTATGCGGCCGACGACTTGGGCACGCAGATGTCGATTGCCACATGGCCAAACTATCATGACCCGGCGACCTTCGAGAATTTCAAGGCGGCAACCGGCGTAGCCGTCGAGGTCAACGTCTTCGGTTCGAACGAAGAAATGCTCGCCAAGCTTCAGGCCGGCGCCTCCGGCTGGTCGCTCTTCGTGCCGACCAACTACACGATCTCGACCCATCACAAGCTCGGCCTGATCGACGAGCTCGACCTTTCGAAGATCCCGAACTTCAGCCAGGCAAGCGAAAGCCCGCGCTTCACCAAGGAAGGCCAGATTGACGGTAAGACCTATGCCGTACCGAAGAACTGGGGCACGACCGGTTTCTCCGTCAACACGTCCAAGATCAAGACCAAGCTTTCGAGCTGGAAGGACTTTTTCGAGATCGCCCAGACGGAAGCCGACGGCCGCGCCATGGTGCATGACTACCAGTTGACGACGATCGGCAGCGCGCTCGTCTCGCTCGGTTACGACTTCAATTCGATCAAGGCCGACGAACTTGCCAAGGCGGAAGAACTGCTGATCAAGGTCAAGCCGCATCTCTTCGCCATCAATTCCGACTATCAGCCGTCAATGCGCTCGACCGATGCGTGGCTGACCATGTGCTGGACCAATGACGGCGCGCAACTCAACCGCGACATGCCGGAGCTTGCCTATATCCTCGGCACCGACGGCGGTGAAATCTGGACCGACTATTACGCGATCCCAAAGGATGCGCCGAACAAGGCTGCCGGCTACGCACTGCTCAACTACCTGATGGACCCGCAGAATGCGGTGAAGGAGCACATCGCCAACGGTGCGCCGACCACCGACAGCCGCGTCATTGCGCTGCTGCCGAAGGAGGTCACGTCCAACAAGATCGTCTATCCGGACGAAGCAGCCCTTACACCCCTGGAATTCGGCGCCGCCGTCACGCTCACCGATCCGGGTCGCGCTGAACTAATGGCGCGCTTCAAGTCGGCCTGACACCACCTCTGAATGCCGGTCTCCCGCGGCTTACTGCGGGAGCCGGTTCAGCTCCTTGATCCGGCGGATGAAGACTAAAGCCATGCCCCTGCCCCACGCCACCAAACGGCGCCTGATCACCGTCGCCCTTGTCGGCCCGGCCAGCATCTGGCTGTTCGTCTTCCTCGTGCTGCCCTTCATCGCCATCATCGTCTTTGCCTTTGGTGAGCGAGCGCCAGAAGGCGGTTATCAGGCAGCTTTCACATTCGAGCAGTTCGCCAATCTCGGCGCGCGGTCGGCAGCCTTCGTCAATACACTGATCCTGGCGCCGATCGGGGCGGCTGCCTGCCTCATCGTCGCCTACCCGGTCGCCTACTATCTTGCGGTCAAGGCAAGCCCGCAGCGCCGGCTGCTGCTCGTCTCGCTTGTCGTCGTTCCCTTCTGGACCAGCCTGCTGGTGCGCACCTATGCCTGGATGTATCTGCTCGGCGCGCGCGGCATTCCGCATCTGCTTGAATTCGTCGGCATCGAAAATATCAGGCTGATCAATACGCCCGGCGCCGTGCTGCTCGGCATCGTCTACGGTTACCTGCCGCTGATGATCATGCCGATCTATGTCAGCCTAGAAAAGCTGGATCGCCGGCTGCTCGAAGCCTCGGCCGACCTTGGCGCGAAGCCTATCTCGACCTTCTTCGGCATCACATTACCGCTATCGCTTCCGGGCGTTATGACCGGTGTCGCGCTGGTCACGATCCTGCTGCTCGGTGAATATCTGATCCCGCAGCTTCTCGGCGGCGGCAAGGTCTTCTTCATCGGCAATGCGCTTGTCGATCTCTTCCTGCAATCGCGCAATTGGCCCTTCGGCTCGGCGATAGCCGTCACGCTCGTCGCCGTCGTCGTCATCGTGCTGCTTGTCGCCATGCGCATTGCCTGGCGCGTCGCAGGTACCCGGCAGGTGGACCTCATCTGATGCGCGCGCTCGTCACCTTCGTCTATCTGTTCCTCTACACGCCGATCGCGCTCGTCGTGCTGTTCTCCTTCAATGCAGGCCGCAATGCCAGCGAGTTCACCGGTTTCTCGACGCAATGGTATGGCCGGGCTCTGTCCAATACATTCCTGATGGAGGCGCTGCGCAACAGCCTGATCATCGCGGTCACCAGTGCGGCATTGGCGGCGATCTTCGGCACCATGGCCGCGATCGGCATGGAACGGCTCGGGGCACGGACCCGAGCGATCTTCGACGGGCTCTTCGCAGCCGCGATCGTGGTACCGGGTGTCGTCATCGGCATTGCAACGCTGGTTGCCCTCGTCGAAGTCTTCGGCTTCATCAATCCCGTTATCGCCGCCCTCTGGCGAGGCGACCAGCCGCCAAAGCTGGCACTCGGCTACGGCTCGATCATCGCTGCGCACGGGCTCTTCACCATGGCTCTGGTGACGATGATCGTGAAGGCGCGCATTGCGAGCCTCGGGCGCGATATCGTCGAGGCCTCCAGCGATCTCTACGCCACACCGTTCACAACCTTTCGGCAGATCGTGCTGCCGCAGATCATGCCATCGATCCTGGCGGGTTTTCTGCTCGCCTTCACCTTTTCCTTCGACGATTTCATCATCGCCTTCTTCGTGGCGGGCTCCAACACGACGCTGCCGATCTATGTCTTCGCCTCCATCCGCCGCGGCGTAACGCCTGAAATCAATGCTGTTGCCACGATGGTGCTGATCGCCTCGCTTGCCCTCATTTTCATCGCGCGCTTCCTGATGCGCGAAAAGACAACGACAAACTGACCGGGGAAATGCCATGATACTGAGAGATCGCGTTGCAATCGTCACGGGCGCAGGCTCGGGCATCGGTCGGGCCGGCGCACAGATCATGGCCCGCGAAGGCGCCCATATCGTCGTTGCCGACATCAATTTCGCAAATGCCGAAGAGACCGTCAGGCTGATTGCCGAGGCGGGCGGCAGCGCCGAAAGCCTCGTGGTGGATGTGACCGACGACAGGGCACTCGAAACCGGCATTGCCGTTGTTGCTGCGCGTCACGGCCGGATCGACATCCTCCACAATCACGCAGGCGCGCAGGTGGCCGGCGATCTGGAACAGGTTGCCATCGAAGGTTTCGACAAGTCCTGGAGCCTGAACGTGCGGGCGCATTTCATGGCCGCGCGTCTCGTCATGCCGATCATGAAAAATGCGGGCAAAGGCGTGATCCTCAATACGTCCTCGTCGTCGGGCGTGCTCTACGACCGCGAAATGATCGCCTATACAACGACCAAACATGCTGTCATCGCCATGACCCGGCAAATGGCGGGCGACTATGCGAAGTTCGGCATCCGCGTGAATGCACTCTGCCCCGGATGGGTCGACACGCCATTCAACGAACCGTTTATCGCGCAGATGGGCGGGCGCGGCGCCATTGAAGGCTACATCGCCGAAAAGGTGCCTCTCGGTCGCTGGGCGGATGTTTCGGAGATTGCCGAACCAATCCTGTTCCTGGTCTCGGATCGCTCGTCGTACATGACGGGGCAAATCCTCGTCGTCGATGGCGGCGAGACCGTCGTTTAGACTGACTGGAAGGTCAGTTGCACCTTGCAGGCCAGCGAACGGTCGCCGGCAATTTCGAAGGCTGAAACGGCCTCTTCGAGCGGCATTCTGTGGCTGATGATCGGCCGCACGTCGATCTTCCGGCGGGAAATCAGGTCGACGGCGGTTGCGAACTCCTCATGGAAACGCTGCGTTCCGTGGATGTGCAGTTCTTTGCCGACAATGGCGTTGAGAGGCACCGGAACGTCGCCAGTGACGCCGACCTGGACGATGGTGCCGCGCGGCCGAACCGCCGCAATCGCGCTATGGATGGCCGGGGCGGCAGCAGAACATTCGAAGATGAGATCAAAATAGCCTTTTCCTGCCTGGAATTCGGCAAATGACACTGCATCCCGCGCCACGTTGATCGTGCGGCTGGCGCCCATAGCCTTCGCCCGCGCGAGCGCCGCATCGGCAAGATCCGTGACGACGATCTCTGCCGCCTCATAATGACTGATAACGGCAACCATCAGGGAGCCGATCGGTCCGGCACCCGTCACTAGGACTTTCTTGCCGGCAATGCCGGGCGCGCGCGATGCGGCATGCAGGCAGACGGATAGCGGCTCGCTGCAGGCCGCTTCCGCAGGCGTTATCGAGGCTCCAACCTCGACGCATTGTTTGGCCGGTACCACCAGCCATTCCCGAAACATGCCCTGCTCATGCGGCAGGCGCATAGCACTTCCCATGAAGCGCATTTCCAGGCAGTGGATCGGCAAGCCGATGCTGCAATATTCGCAAGCACCGCAGGGCTGGCTCGGGTTGATCGCGACCAGCGTACCGGCCCTCAGGGTGACGCCCTCACCTGCCTGCTCCACAGTTCCAGCGGCCTCGTGGCCGGGGATCATCGGCTCACGAACCCGGACCGGCCCAAAGCCACCGTCCTGATAATAATGCAGGTCGGAGCCGCAGATGCCTGCGGCTGCCATCTTCAAAAGCACTTCGCCCGGACCGGGGGCCGCGACTGGATCAGTCTCGATCCTGAGATCGCCCTTTGCATAAAGCCGTGCCAGACGAGTGTGCATCACATTCTCCTATTTCAGAAGCCCAAGCTGCTGTGGCAGCCACAGGGATATCGAGGGAACGAAGGTGATCAGGATCAAGGCGATGAAGAGCGGCGCAAGCCAGGGCAGGATCGCCATCGTCGTGCGTTCGACGGATAGTTTCGCCACCCGCGACAGCACGAAAAGTACCATGCCCAGCGGAGGGTGAAGCAGACCGATCATCAGGTTCAGGGTCATGATAAGACCGAACTGTACCGGATCGATGCCGAATTTCGCGACGATCGGCAGAAGGATCGGCACGAGGATGGTAATGGCCGCGATCGTATCCAGGAAGCAGCCAACGAAGAGCATCAGCAGGTTCACAAGGATCAGGAACACCCACTTATTGTCGGTGATCGACAGGATCGCGTCAGACAGAAGCTGGGCAGCCTGGCTCACCGTCAGCAGCCAGGCGAAGACCGAAGCGGCAGTGACGATAAAGAGAACGGAAGCAGTTGTCTCGATCGTGTCGAAGCTCGCCTTGGCAAGTGTCGAGAACGTCATCGTGCGATAACGCACGAGGCCGAGGAACAGCGACCAGAGGACAGCGGCGACAGCTGCTTCCGTCGGCGTGAACCAGCCCATGGTCATGCCGCCGATCAGAATGACTGGCGTCATCAGCGCCATGACGGCGGAAAAGCGGAAATACCAGTCGAGCGCCAGAAGCACGACAAGGGCAATGCCCGCTGCGGCGTTCATCGATACGCCTGATCGCATCATCACATAGATCGACAGCGGTACGAGCAGGACGACGACGATCTCCAAACCTGCGGAAAGGAGCTGTTTGACGTCGAATGGCGCATCGGAACCCCAGCGCTTCATATAGGCAAAGGCTGCGACTGTGATCATCATCAGCAGCGTCATGACGATGCCCGGCAGAATGCCGGCCATGAAAAGAGCGCCGATCGAGACATTGGCCATCATGCCGTAGATCACGAAGGGCAAGGACGGCGGGAAGATCGGACCGAGCGTCGCGGACGCCGCCGTCACCCCGACGGCGGCCTCGACGGGATAGCCGTGATCCTTCATCGCCTTGATCTCAATCGTGCCGATGCCGGCCGCATCGGCAAGCGCGGTGCCCGACATGCCCGAGAAGATGACAGACCCAATGATGTTGACCTGCGCGAGGCCACCCTTCATCCAGCCGACAAGCGCGACGGCGAAGGAATAGATGCGGCCGGTAACTCCAGCCGAATTCATCAGGTTGCCAGCAAGGATGAAGAAGGGAACAGCGAGAAGCGGGAAGCTTTCAACACCCGCGATCATGCGCTGGGCGACGATGATATCTGGCGCAACGCCATAGAGGACGATGTAGAGAACAGATGCGACGGCCATCGATATCGCGACGGGTACGCCGATCAGCATCAGCACGAGAAATGAGCCAAGCAACAGCAGCATCAAGTCATCCTTCGACAGCGTGGAATTCTTCGGGGCGCTCCAGAACGGAGTAGCCACGGCGCATATTAGCGATGAAGACGATCACCGCACGGATCAGCATCAGCACGAAGGCTGCAAGCACGCTGTAGAAGACGATGTTGCGCGGCAGGTCGACGGTGACCATCTGCTCGTCGGCGACGATCTGCACGTAGCGCCACATCAGATAGCAGCCATAGGCGAAGAAACCGATGCGGACGATATCCACGAAGGTTGCAAGAACGCGCGCAAGGCCTGCCGGCATGTAATGATAGAAAACGTCCACCTGGATATGGCGCGACGTGCGCACGCACATGACAGCGCCGAGAAAGACGACGCCGATCAGGCAGTTGACGGCGATCTCTTCGGTCCAGGCATAGCTGTTGTTCAGCACATAGCGGGTGAAGAACTGCAGGAAGACGCAACCGGCCATCAACCAGAAGACGAGCAGCGTGATCCAGTCTTCGATGGCGTAGTCCGAGATATTGGCGGTGGGCGCATGCCCTTCGAATTCGTGGCCGATCTCCTCGGCAGTGACTTGCGTATGGACTTCTTGTGACATGATCGGCCTTGTTCCGTTTGGGAAGGAAGGGCGCGCGGCGCTCAGGCAGCGCGCCCTCGGGCACTTACTGGATCGCGCGGATCGCCTCCCAATCGGCCTTTTCGTAGCCGAAGTCCTCGAACTTGACCTTTTCCGCGACCGTCTTCTCGAAATCGGCCTTGTCGACCTCGGTCACGCTCAAGCCCTTCTCCTTGAAGGTGGTGATGAGGCTGTTTTCCCTGCCTTCAATGGTCTTGGTCGTGCGCACGGCAGCTTCCTGCATGACCTCGCCGAAGATCTTCTTGTCTTCGTCCGAAAGGTTCGACCAGAGCGTCTTCGAGATCACCGTATTCAAGTGATCGACGATGTGGCCGGTCAGAATGATGTTCTTCTGGACTTCGTAGAACTTCTTGGCCTCGATCGTCGTCAGCGGGTTTTCCTGGGCTTCGACCGTCCCGTTCTGCAAAGCGAGATAGACCTCGGCGAAGGCGATCGGCGTGGTGTTGGCGCCGCAGGCGCGCGGCATGGCGAGGTAGGCAGGAACGTCAGGCACGCGGATCTTCAGGCCCTGCATGTCGGCGCATTTGGCGATCGGCTTGTTGGCCGTCGTATGGCGCGTCCCGTAATAGCTGACGGCGGCGATATGGTTGCCGGTCTTGTCCTCATAACCCTTGGCCAGGCGCTTGAAGACGTCGCTCTTGGTGTATGCGATCAGGTGTTCCGGGCCGCGGAAGATATAGGGGAAATAGGTGACGCCGATCGGCTTATAGTCGCGGGCGGCAAAGCTCGATCCGGAAATGATGATATCGACCGTTCCGAGCTTGAGGCCCTGGTTGATATCGGCTTCCTTGCCGAGCTGCGAAGCCGGATAGACCTCGATCTTGTAGCGGCCGTTGGTGCGCTTGTTGATCTCTTCCGCGGCCCAGAGGGAATCCGTGTGGAAAGGTTCTGATGTCTCGTAGACATGGGCCCATTTCAGTACCGTCTGGGCATGTGCGATCGCCGTCGTCGCCATGATTGCGGCGGCAGTGCAGAGTATCGTCGTCAGTTTCAACTTCATTGCTCTCTCCTCCTGAGATCTCGTTAAGTGGCTGCTTTTCCCTTGTTTGGCCCGGCCGTGTGGCAGCGCCCCTCCTCGCCCGAAAACTCCTCCCCGAAGCTTTCGGAAAATCTCTTCTGCGAATTCGTGAGATGCGTGCGCATGGCGGCCTTCGCCCCTGCCGCATCGCCGGCGGCGATCGCGTCGCGGATAGCCCGGTGCTCTTCCAGCGCGCTGCGCCACGACACCGGCCCTTCGAAATGACTGGCGAGCTTTTCGAAATACGGCGTCATGCGCATGTCGAACATCTCGCCGGTGACGCGGATCAAGGTCGCATTGCCGACGATTGCGGCGATGCCGGTATGAAAGGCACGGTCGGCGACAAGCACGGCGCGCGCATCTTCCACCACGCCGCTCATCGCTCTCAGCGCCTCATCGAGAACGGCAATGTCCTCAGGACGGGCGCTTTTTGCGGCCTCCTCTGATATCGCGCATTCGATGATGGCGCGGGCCTGCAGCAGCTCGAAAGGCCCCTCCACCGGTTCGCGCTCGCTGCCGGTCGCTTCGGCCGCATGTCTGCGCGTGACATAGATGCCGGAGCCCATGCGGATATTAATGTAACCCTCGGCTTCCAGCACGATGAGCGCCTCGCGAAGCGTGGGGCGCGAAACCGAAAGCTGCTCCGCAAGCTCGCGCTCAGCCGGCAGCCTTTGGCCGACGGCGAGTTCACCCCGGATGATCATCAGACGAATCTGGTCCGCCACCTGCCTGTAAAGGCGGCGTGATTCAACTGCAGAAAACATTATGGCCTCCCCGGCACGCTTCTCCTCAAGCGCACAACTGGTCAACTGGCCTGACCAATTAATCCGAAGCTATCATCGGGGAAGTTGTGCGTCAATCCGACGCATGCACTCAGACCGGGCTGACCAGTTGATAAGTGGACGCAAGGGTCCTCAGCGCCTCGACCGTCGCCGGATCCAGCGTCACGCCACATCTTTCCCGCTCGGCGGCGACAGCCCATTCCCGGTCGCCAGGCGCCATCACCCTGAAACCTTCACGCGGCGGAGATGCCCTCAAGGTTTCGACGTAGCGTTTCATGGCAGCGTCGAAGATTTCGATATCGAGGAAGGCTGCAGGGTTCAGCGCGATGACAAAGGCACCGAGCCCACGCGGGGTCGAGAAATCCGGCCCGGGCATCGGAGCGATATCGAAACTCAGCTTCATGCCTGTGAGCACGGCGCTCAAGATCTCGGGAATGCCTGCAAGCCCTGCGCCCTTGAAGCCGAATTCGCCGCCGAGCGGCGCCAGCATGTCGGCCACATCGGGATCGGTCGTGTCATACCCCCGTTCATCGGAGGCTACCCCTTCGGGCAGTTGGCGGCCGAGGCTGCGATAGAGCAGCACGCGGTTATAGGGCACGGCGCTCGTCGCCATGTCGAAGAGCCACGGGTTACCTCCCGTGACCGGCACAGCGCAGGCGATCGGATTGGTGCCATGAAAGCGCATGGCGCCGTCGTGCAGACGCACGAAGCTATCGGAATTGCAGAAGGCAAAGCCGATGAAGCCGCGTTGGGCGGCATCGAACGCGTAGGCACCTGCCGGTCCGAAATGCGAGGAATTGCGGATCGCAACTGCACCGACCCCGAATTCCCCGGCAAGACGCGTCGCATGCTCCATGGCCGTATAGGTCGCGAGCGCACCATGGCCATTATCCGCATCGAGCGAAGCGACGGCGCCGAAAGTGTTTACCAGCGCGAGATGCGGGCGCGGATTGAGGCGTCCTTCGGTCAACCCTTTCACATAATGAGGGAGCAGGCGCACACCGTGGCTGTCGATGCCATAGCGCGTACCATGCAGCATTCCCCGCGTCGCTGCATCCGCAGTCTGTTGGTCGGCGCCAACAGCGATAAAGACTTCTCGGCAGAAATCCTCGATCGTTGCCAGGGACGCCGGGGCGCCAGCGGTTTTTTTGCTGTCAGTCGTCATGGGCCTCAATCCGTTCGGATGGATCGTCTGCAAACTCTAGCGCGCTGGCGAGAAGATTCGATAGCCGCATCGCGCCTGAACCTGCACTTCTTTCAAACTCCTGTCCGACCTGTGCAAACGTCACGGCTTGCCGAGCGACAGGCGGAACTGTCGGGGTGTCGTGCCGGTTCGCTGCTTGAAGATGTCGTAAAACCGGCTGCTGGAGCCGAAGCCGCAGTCGAGGGCAATCTCCAGGATCGAATCCTCGGTCTCGGCCAGCCGCTGCATTGCTCTCGCGAGACGATAACGTGTCAGATATTCCATTACGGAAATGCCGAGCACATCACGAAACGCCCGGTTGGCGGTGGTTGGATGCACGTTAGCGCGCTTTCCAAGATCCGCCAGGCTGAGCGGCTCGGAAAAATGCCGGTTGATCAGGTCGGTCAGCACCTCGGAATGGCGGATGGCGGGGCTTACTGGCGTCGCGGCGGCTGCGACGGACGAGCCTCGATCATCGGCGTGATCAAGGATGAGCCGGCGCACCCTGAGCTTGGCCTCGTCCGCGATCAGTTGGCACCGGACGGGATCGCCCCTGCCCCATTCCTCGACCCAGGCAGAGACGGTGAGCGGCGTCGTCTCGCGGCGGCGCGGCTCCACCACAAAGGCACCCTGCATGATTGCCTGCCTCGCTTTCTTGTCGATGGAGAGCGCGAGAAAGTCGACGAGCGGAAGGTAGACGCAGATGAGCGGCGCCTCCGGCGTCACCAGGATTGTCTGATGGGGAATGGCCGCCCAGAAGAGGACAAGGCGCCCAGCCTCGACCCGCTCCCGCCGACCGTTGAAGAGATAGGTCATGGCACCATCGAGAAGCAGGTTGATCTCGACATGGTCGTGCCAATGCGCAGCGCTCATGGCATCTGCCGTGTGGCGCTCGATCAGGAAGTTCCGCGGCGACCCCGCCCACTCGCCGCTCCTGTTGAAATGATCGTCTTTCATGCGTCCAACGCTTCAATCCGGGAATACTCCCTTCAATAGCAGGAAGAAATTCTGATTTGGAAGAGGCACCACTATGGCAACCTTGATTTGTGGGAGACCGAAATGCCGAAGATTTGCCTCGTGGGCGCGGGCAGCACTGTTTTTGCGCAGAACATTCTGGGGGATTTGCTGTCCACACCCTCGGGCAGCGATTATGTGATCAGCCTGTTTGATATCGACCCCGAACGCTTGAAGACATCGGAGATCGTTGCGCGGCGCATCTGCGAGGCGCTCAAGCTGCAGAGGGTAAGGGTAGAGGCCACCCTCGATCGTCGGGAGGCGCTGCGCGGATCGGATTTCGTTATCCTGATGATGCAGGTCGGCGGCTACAAGCCGGCGACTGTGACGGATTTCGACGTGCCGAAGCGATACGGCCTGCGGCAGACCATTGCCGATACGCTCGGCATCGGCGGGATCTTCCGCGGACTTCGCACCATTCCGGTGCTGGAAGCGATCTGCCGCGATATGGAAGAGGTCTGCCCCGACGCGCTGCTAATGCAATATGTGAACCCGATGGCGATCAACTGCTGGGCGATCAAAGAGCTGGCGCCCAGTATCCGCACGGTCGGCCTTTGCCATAGCGTGCAGCATACCGCCGCCCATCTCGCCTCCTGCCTCGACGAAGACATTGCCGACATCAACTACATCTCGGCTGGTATCAACCACGTCGCCTTCTTCCTGAAATACGAGAAGCTGCACGCTGATGGCCGGCGCGAGGATCTTTACCCCCGCCTGAAGGCTCTCGCCGGCGAGGGACACGTGCCGCCCGACGACCGGGTGCGCTTCGATGTACTGAAGCGGCTCGGCCATTTCGTGACGGAATCGAGCGAACATTTTTCCGAATATACGTCCTGGTACATCAAGGACCGCCGTCCGGAGCTCATCGACAAGCTCAACATCCCGCTCGACGAGTATATCAGCCGCTGCGAGCGGCAGATTTCAGAATGGCATGCGCTGCGCCGGGATCTCGAAGGCGACAAGCCGATTGAGGTCTGCCGCAGCAACGAATATGCCGCGGGCATCATTCACGCCGCCGTCACCGGCAATCCGGCGTTGATCTATGGCAATGTTCCCAACAACGGCCTGATCGAGAATCTTCCGGCCGAATGCATCGTGGAAGTGCCCTGCCATGTGGACAGGAACGGCATCCAGCCAACCCGCATCGGCAGGATCCCCTCGCAGCTCGCCGCTGTGATGAAACTCAGCGTCTCGGTTCAGGAACTGACCGTCGAGGCAGCATTGACGGGAAAACGCGACCGCATCTATCAGGCAGCCCTGCTCGATCCGCATACATCGGCAGAACTGTCGCCGGACGAGATCTGGGGCCTGGTCGACGACCTGATCGAGGCACACGGCGACCTCCTGCCCAGATATAGCTGAGATCGGCCACAGGGCTATTCGCTCACCAAACAACAGCCAAGAGGCACGTCGTCATCAGAGACGGCGTGCCTTTCTTTTTGATTCTGCACCACCTGATGGGCCAACATGAAAAAGATCATAAACGATCAGAATCTTGATTGACATTGATCGTATTGAGTGGGAACTTTGATGCAAATAAGCACAATTGCAGCAGGGGACAATCTGTGAACCAGACTGGCGGCGTGAAGACTGATCGGCTCGATGCCATCCGCAGCCATCTCTACGCGAATGGCTTTTCCACCATTCAGGACCTGGCCGATGCTGTCGGCGCTTCCTTGGCAACCGTGCGGCGCGACCTACAAATTCTCGAACAGGATGGCGCGATTGACCGTGTGCACGGCGGTGCCCGTATCGCCGAGGGTTCCTCGGTCGAAATGGCCTTCCAGGAACGGGAAAAGCGCCAGCTTTCGGCCAAGCGTGCGATCGCCAATGCGGCCTACGAACGGCTTCTGCCTCGCACGGCGATCTTCCTCGACGCCGGCACGACGGTTCTTCAGCTTGCGCGCCTAATCCGCATCAATCCGATGCCGCTCCGCATCTTCACCAACGGCCTGATCGTCGCTCAGGAATTTCTCAACATTCCGAACCTCGAGGTTGTGCTTCTCGGTGGCCAGCTGCGCAGCGAAAACGCCTCCCTCGTCGGCCCGCAGGCCGAGGCAATGCTCGAAACGATCTGGTTCGATCAGCTGTTTCTCGGAGCAAGCGCCATCAGCCCCGACGGCGCGATCTACAGCGTGGACAGTGCCGAAGCCAGCCTGAATCGGCGCATGCTCACCCGCTCTGCCAACGGCTATGTGCTCGCCGATTCCTCGAAATTCGGGACGATGGCGACTTACAAGGTCGCGCCCCTGAACGCCGCAAAGCTCATCACCGACAAGGGCCTGACGCCCCAATGGCGCGCCGAACTGAACAACTTCGGTATTGACGCGACCTATGCCGAGCTCGGAGCAAAAGAATGAGTAACGAGCTGATCCTCGGCATCGATGGCGGCGGCAGCAAGGTGCTCGTCACACTGGCCGACAAAGACGGCCGAATTCTGCGCACAGCGCTCGGCGGCGGCGTCAATCCGATGGACAATCCGGACTGGCGACAGGAGCTGGAGCGGCATATCGAACCGTTCCGCAATGAGCCGGGACTGGCCGCCGTCGGCGCTGCCCTGCCGGCCTATGGTGAAGTAGCGCATCTCTCCGGGCTCCAGAAGCAATGCATTGATGACGCCTTTCCGGATATCCGCGGGATCGTGCTGAATGACGTCGACGCCGCCCATCTCGGCGCCTTTGCCGGGCGCCCGGGTATCCTCGTTCTGTCGGGTACCGGCTCCATGTCCTGGGCGCGCAATGGCGCGGGTGCCTCCGCACGCGCAGGCGGCTGGGGCGATGTGATCGGCGACGAGGGCAGCAGCTATTGGATCGGCCGCGAAGCCCTGCATCTCATCAGCCAGAGCCTTGATGGACGTGCCAAACCGACCGTGCTGGCAAAGGCTATTTATGACCACCTCGATCTCGATATCACCGATCCGATCAACGCGCTCGAAGGTTGGATCAGCGGGCTCGCGCGTCCGCGCGCCGGTATTGCCGCGCTCTCCGTCCTTGTCGACCAAACAGCGAGCCAGGGTGACGAAACCGCAATCGGCCTGATCGAGAAGGCAGCCGAGGAGCTTGCCAAACACCATTGGGCGATATCAGGCCATTGTGAAACCGGCACCGACTGGACCTATGCGGGCGGCACCTTTTCCAGCCGTCTGCTGCTCGAGGCCGTCGAACGGCGGATCGGCCGGCGGGCGGTTTCACCCGTACTTCCCCCCATTGGCGGCGCGCTTCTGGCCGCCGCCCAACTTCTCGACTGGCCGCTCGACGAGCGCTGGTTCGGGCAAATCGCGGTCGCGGCCGAAACCGTGATCGCGCGATCAAGACAATGACTGTCAACGATAACGAAGGATGGGAACATGCGTAAATTCATATTGCCTTTGCTTGCCTCCGCCGCCCTTGCGATCGCCCTGCCTGCCTTGGCGGACGACGCCAAACCGCTTGCCGGCCAGTCTATCACGGTCCTCATGCCGTCGCCGCAGGGCGCTACGGTTGCGGCCGATTTTGAAGCCGAGACCGGCATTCATGTCGATCTGCAGACCCTCTCCTGGGACGATATCCGCCCGAAGCTGGTAACGGCGCTCGTCGCCGGCACGGCACCAGCCGATGTCACCGAATTCGACTGGTCATGGACGGGTCAGTTCAGCGCCGCCGGTTGGTACATGCCGCTGAACGACGTGATCGATAGGGATAGTGTCGATGATATTGGCGTTGCCAAGATCTTCACCGTCGACGGTCAGTTGCTCGGCGTGCCCTACACGAACGATTTCCGCGTCATGCTCGTCAACAAGAAGCATTTCACGGATGCAGGCATTACCGAAATGCCGAAGACGCTCGACGCGCTGGTCGAGGCAGCAAAGAAGATCAAGGAGAAGGGCATCTCCACCTATCCGATCGGTCTGCCGCTCTCGGCGACCGAAGGCGCCTCCACCAGCTGGTATCTGCTGACCAAGGCGTTCGGCGGCGAACTCTTCGACAAGGATTTCAAGCCGCTTTTCCTTACCGCCGATTCAGCCGGCTACAAGGCGCTCGCCTTCGAACTGAAGCTCTTGAAGGACGGTCTGGTCGATCCGGCCTCGACAGGCCTCAAGGACAGCCAGATCAATGAGAGCATGTTCGCCCAGGGGCTGACCAGCATCATGATCTCGGGTGAACCAGGTCGCCTGGGCCAGATGAACGATCCGAAGCAGTCCAAGGTCGCCGGCCAGGTGGAAGCGATCCTCGTGCCGACCGAAAGTGGTCAGACCCGCAGCTTCGGCCTTCCGGAAGCGCTCGCCATTCCGAATGTCTCGCAGAACAAGGAAGCTGCGGTCGCCTTCGTCAAATGGTTCACCAGCAAGGAGTTCCAGAAGAAGAATGCGGCAAACGGCTTCCTGCCGACGCGCACTTCGGCTCTCGCCGAACTTAATACGGAAGGCAAGCTGACGAGCGGCGACGCACTTGTCGCACAGTCCAAGACCGTCGAGCCTCTGTTCCAGCAGGGAACGCCGCCGTGGTATCCGCAGTTTTCGAGCGCGGTGAACACGGCGATCAATAGCGCGGCAAAGGACCAGGTCACCGTTGATCAGGCCATGCAGAGCATCGCCGATGCAGCCAAGCAGGCGATGGCGCAATGACAACAGCCACCGCTGAAGGTGTCGCAGCCAGGCGTAGTGTCGGCCTCAACGCCGACACCATGCTCGGACTGCTGCTGGTGCTGCCGATCCTGGTGACGATGGCAGCTCTGGTCTTCTATCCAATGGGACGGACGGTCTGGGACTCGCTGCATCGGGTCAATCCGATGCAGGCCGGAACGCCCTTCGTCGGACTGGAAAATTACACACGCATGCTGTCGGACGGACAGCTGGCGACGACCTGGACGAATACCCTCATCTACGTCGTTCTCGCCGTCGCTGCCGAAACCATCTTCGGCGTGCTTGCCGCAGCGCTCATCAATCAGATGAAGGTCGGGCGCCAGTGGGTGCTTGCGGCTGTCATCCTGCCCTGGGCGCTCCCCGGTGTCGTCAACTCCGTCATCTGGCTATGGATCTATCAGCCCGGCGCCGGCCTGTTGAACGGCATCCTCGTCGCACTTGGCCTGCCTTTCGAAAATCATGTCTGGTTCAACGACCGGACGAGCGCGATCATCGCGGTCACCGTCGTGCATGTCTGGCGCATGATGCCGCTGACGATCGTCATCGTGCTTGCCGCCATGCAGAGCATCCCGGCGCATCTCTATGAGGCTGCCCGCATCGACGGTGCGACGCGCGTGCAGATGTTCAGCCTGGTCACGCTTCCGCTGGTGCGCAGCGCCATCGCCGTTGCCATGACGAACGCGACGGTCAATGCCTTCAACCTTTTCGACGAGGCCTGGGTGCTGGCCGGATCGAGCCTCGAAACGCGGCCGATCCTCGTGCAGATATATCTCGAGACGTTCCAGAACCTTCGCTTCTCCTACGGGATGGCTCTGTCGGTCGTCATTACGCTGGTGTCCCTGCTCGTCTCGCTCGTCTACGTCCTCCGCGTCTATCGCAACACACGGTTCGACTGATGAAACCAACCATTGTCTATCGCCTGTTGATTTGGGCCGGTCTTGCGGTGCTGCTGATCTGGTCGCTTGGCCCGATCTACTGGACGATCGCAAGTTCCGTGACACCAACGGAAGATTTTTCCACGCGGCCGATCCATTTCTTCCCGCAGCATTTCACGCTCGACCATTATTCGCGCCTGCTCGGCATCAACATTGCGCGGATCGGTGGGGTGGAGGTGTGGAAGCAGTTCCGCGCAGCGCTGGTCAACAGCGTGATCACGTCTGCAGCTGCCACGGCTCTCTGCGTCGCGATCTCGGCACTCGGCGCCTATGCCTTCACCCGGATGCGCTTTCCCGGGCGTCAGCTTCTGTTTGGCGCTGTCGTCGCGACGCTGGCCATCCCTGCCTATGCGGTGCTGATCCCGCTCTATCAGATCATGATCAAAATGCATCTGGTCGACACCTATACCGGGGTCTCGCTGATCTATGTCTCAGCCTATCTGCCGCTCTCCCTCTGGCTGTTGCGCAGCGTCTTCGAGCAGCTTCCAATCGCGCTCGAAGAGGCGGCACAGCTTGATGGCGCGGGTCGCCTATTCATCTTCTTCCACATCGTGCTGCCACTCGCCGGACCCGGTCTGACGGCGGCCGCCATCCTCACCTTCCTGGGGGCATGGGGCCAGTACCTCGTTCCCCTCATCTTCTCACCGCAGGCGACGAAACCACTGACGGTTCTCATTCCCGAATTCGTCACCAAGAACTTCATCGACTACGGGCTGATCACGGCAAGCGGATCGATTGCGATCGTCATCCCTGCCCTGGTCGTCATCTTCCTCAACCGGTACCTCGTCAGCGGTCTGCTGGCTGGTTCGGTCAAATAATCGGAGACATCATGAACACGACCGAAAAGGTAATCTTCGAGCAGTTCGCCTATTGGGAAAAAGCCATCGGCTCGAATACGGCAAGCGGCAAGGCGGACGACCTCCTCGTCTTCGTCGGCTGTGGCACCTCCTTCAACCTCGCTCTGTCTCTGGCCGCCTATGCCAACAGCCTCAAGCGCAAGGCGATCGCCGTTCCCGGCGCGGAATGGCTGAACCGGCCTTCCTACTTCTGGCCGGCATGGCAGAAGACCCATGTGGTCGCGCTCTCGCGCAGCGGCGAAACAACGGAAACGGTTGCCGCGGCGAAGGCAAGCCGCGCTGCCGGCGCCTTCGTGACCGCCGTGACCGTCGAGCCCGAAAGCGCACTCGCCAAGAACTGTGACCAGCTGATCTGCTCTCCGACCCATCCCGAGGAAGGCATCGTCATGACGGTCTCGGCAAGCCTCATGGTATTGCTCAGCCTGCAGCTGATCGGTCAGACCGTGCCTGCCTCGGCCGTCGCATCGGCACGTCAGCTCGCGAATACGCTCGACACCGCCCTGCCCGACATCATCGAGGATCGTTCGCACTTCGTTTTTCTCGGCGGCGGGCCGCTTTTCGGGATCGCGCTCGAAGGGGCGCTCAAGCTGATGGAAATGAGCCAGCTGATGACTCAGGCTTTCCATCCGCTGGAATACCGCCATGGGCCGATCAGCCTCGTCGACGAGAAGACGGCCGCCATCATGCTCTACAGCACGGACCAGAAACAAGCCGAGGCCAAGCTCGTCGGCGAGTTGCGCGAGAAAGGCGCCGTGGTCATCGGTATCGGCGGCCCCGGCGATCTGGAGCTTCCTGTTGATGTCGATCTGTCGCTTGCCGGTCTCGTTGTCCTGCCGGCGCTGCAGATCCTTGGCGAACGCGCAGCTCAAGCAAGGCAGATTGATACCGTCTCGCCGCGTCATCTTACCAAGGTCGTCACACTCGTATGAGCGCCGTGATCGATCAAAACCGCCAGACCGCCCTGGCGAAACTGTTCGGCGAAAGGGGCCTGCCCCTGCCGCGCGGCATCACATCCGTATGCTCGGCCCACCCGCTGGTCATCGAGGCGACATTGCGACACGCGGCCCGGCGGGGTGATGTCGTCCTGATCGAGGCGACCTGCAATCAGGTCAATCAGGAAGGCGGTTATACGGGCATGAGGCCAGCGGATTTCCGGGCCTTCATCGAGCGCATCGCGAAAGAGGTCGGCTTTCCCGCAAACCGCATCATTCTCGGGGGCGACCATCTCGGCCCGAACCCATGGCGAAAGCTCGACGCCGAGGATGCGATGGCGCGTGCTGAGGCTATGGTGACGGCTTATGTCGAGGCCGGTTTCGAAAAACTGCATCTCGACACGTCGATGGGCTGTGCTGGCGAGCCCGTGGCGCTTGCCGACGAACTGACCGCCGCAAGAGCGGCACGTCTGGCGAAAGCTGCTGAAGAGGCGGCTCGTCGCAGCGGTCGACGTCTACCGGTCTATGTCATCGGCACCGAAGTGCCGCCGCCCGGTGGTGCGACCCACGCACTGGACGAGTTGGAGATCACCCGGCGGGAAGCAGCTTTGAGGACGCTTGATGTTCACCGTCAGGCATTTGCCGAAGCCGGCGTCAGTCCAGCTTTGGAGCGCGTTATCGCCATCGTCGTCCAGCCGGGCGTCGAGTTCGGCAACGCCAATGTCGCGCTCTACAAGCCCGATCGCGCGCAAAAGCTGATCTCTGCACTCGATGAGATGAAGGGACTGCTTTTCGAAGCCCATTCCACTGACTACCAGCCGGCAACCGCGCTCTCGGCTCTGGTCGACGCCGGGTTTGCGATCCTGAAAGTCGGCCCCGGGCTGACCTTCGCACTGCGGGAGGCGCTCTACGGCCTCGATGCGATCGCCGGTATTCTTGGCGATGGTAGGCCAAGCAGCGGGCTGACGGCGGCGATGGAAGAGATCATGCTCGCTGAGCCCAGCCACTGGGCCGGCCACTATGGTGGTACGGCTGATGAGCAGCGGTTGCAGCGGCATTTCAGCTACAGCGACCGCATCCGGTACTACTGGCCCGACGCGCGTGCGGCAACAGCAGTCGACGAACTACTCGCCCGGTTGCCCGACGAGATCCCGGAAACGCTGATCAGCCAGCATCTCGCCCGCCTCTACCCCGATGTGGTCGAAAAGCGTGTCGCACCGAGAGCCCGCGATCTATGCCTTGCCGCTGTTGATGCGGCGCTCGCTCCCTATGCCACCGCGACAGCGCCTCGATAAGCGAGGCGCTGCATATCGCTCTGCCCGAGCGAGCGCAGATCCGAAATCAGATTTTCAGCCGGAGACAGTTATGGCGTCCGTAAACGTGGCAAATGTCCGCAAGAACTATGGTCACTTCGAAGTGTTGCACGGGGTCGACATCGATATCCGTGACGGAGAATTCGTCATCCTCGTCGGTCCCTCCGGCTGCGGCAAGTCGACCCTGCTGCGTATGATCGCGGGGCTTGAGGAAATCTCCGGTGGCAACGTCTCTATCGGCAGCAAGGTCGTCAACAATGTCGCCCCAAAGGAGCGCGACATTGCCATGGTCTTTCAATCATATGCGCTTTATCCGCATATGACGGTCGAAGCGAATATGGGATTTTCGCTGCGACTGGCGAAAGCGCCGAAGGAGCAGATCAAGGCGCGTGTCCGCGATGCGGCGCAGATCCTCGGCCTCGAACATCTCCTCGACCGCTACCCGCGAAATCTCTCCGGCGGTCAGCGTCAGCGTGTCGCCATGGGCCGCGCAATCGTGCGCCAGCCGCAAGTTTTCCTCTTTGACGAGCCTCTCTCCAACCTCGATGCCAAGCTTCGCGTGCAGATGCGCTCGGAGATCAAGCAACTGCATCAGCGACTGAAAACGACGACCATCTATGTGACCCACGACCAGATCGAAGCCATGACCATGGCCGACCGGATCGTCGTCATGCGCGATGGTTATGTCGAGCAGATCGGTTCACCGCTCGATCTCTACGACAGGCCGGCCAATCTCTTCGTCGCCGGCTTCATCGGCTCGCCGGGCATGAATGTCGTCAAAGGCAAGATCAGCGCATCCGGACCGCTTGAATTCATCGCCGACGGAGGGGCGCACCTGCCGCTGCCAGAGGCTGCTGCGGCAGCACGCGGCGCGGAGGTGGTCTATGGCATCCGTCCGGAGCATCTTATCGTCAGCCAGGATGGCGTGAGCGCCGAGGTGGCGGTCATCGAACCGACAGGCGCTGAAACCCAGATTAACGCGAAGCTAGGATCGGATCCCCTGGTGGCGACGGTGCGAGACCGGATTTCCCTGCAAGCCGGCGATACCGTCAGAATGATGCCGGATCTCACCAAACTGCATCTCTTCGACGCCAAAACCGAAAAGCGCCTGTCGATCGGCTAGCGGCTGCTTTGTGTCAACAAATAAAAACGGTGCGGCGATGATCGCCGCACCTTGTCTTGCTTTGATGGGTCAATCCTCAGAACTCTTCCCAGTTGCCGCCCTTCGTATCAAGTGCAGCATTTCCTGAGAATGCGGAGGCAATCTTGCGGCCGAGCGCCCGGACGGGGGACGGCGCCGGCGCATCGTTTCGCCCGGCGCTTCGAACAGGCGCCGAATGCGAAGCATAGCCTGCCTCGTTCAACTTGAACTGAGCGAGAAGCTGGTTGAGCGACGCAACCTCCTTCGCAAGATTGTAGCTTGCAGCGGTCGACTCTTCGACCATTGCAGCGTTCTTCTGCGTGTCCTGGTCCATCTGATTGACGGCGGTGTTGATCTGGTCGAGGCCCAACGACTGCTCCTGCGATGCTTCGACGATCGCAGCAATATGACGGTTGATTTCCTGGACCTCCGAAACGATCGCCTGAAGCGCCTTGCCGGTATCGTCGACCAGCTGCACACCTGCGTGCACCTGCGCATTCGAGGCCGTGATCAGATCCTTGATTTCTCTGGCCGCCGTTGCGGAGCGCTGCGCCAGTTCACGCACCTCCTGCGCGACGACGGCAAAGCCCTTGCCGGCCTCGCCGGCGCGGGCTGCTTCAACACCGGCATTGAGCGCCAGCAGGTTCGTCTGGAAGGCGATGTCGTCGATCACGCCGATGATATTGCCGATCTCACCGGAAGACTTGGAGATCTGCTCCATGGCGAGCACGGCCTTGCGGACCACCTCGCCAGAATGTTCGGCGCCAGTTTTGGCACGCGCCACGAGCTGGCCTACATCCTGGGCGCGCTTGCTGGAACCTTTGACGGTCGTGGTGATTTCTTCGAGAGCCGCAGCCGTCTCTTCGAGAGCCGCCGCCTGCTGCTCGGTGCGCTTNNTTTGCTCCCGAATCGATGCCGCGCGCATTTTGCGAGACCCGGTTCAACGCGGATTGCAGCTTTTCGGCGGAGTCATTGAAATCGCTGCGGACGCCATCGAGCCTTGTCACGAAGGGCTGCTCGATACGGTAGGACACATCCCCTTCGGCAAGCTTTGACAGGCCGGCAGCGAGATTGTCGACGGCAAACTGCACATCGGCAGCGTCCTTCGCCTTTTCCTTCTCGCGCTCGATCTGCTCTTTTTCGCTCAAGCTGCGATTGGCTTCCGCCTCCTGTTCGAGGCGAACCCGCTCGATTGCGTTCTGCTTGAAGACCTGAACGGCACGGACCATAGCGCCGATTTCGTCAGGCCGGCCCTGACCTTCGACCTCAACATTGATATCACCTGCGGCCAGACGCGCCATTGTGCCTGTGGTCTTCTTCATGACCGACGCAATCGAACGCGCAAAGACGAGGAAACCGAGCAGCGAAATAAGCGAAACGACAACTGTGCCGATCCCAGCCATCCAGAGCGCCTGCTGTGATGCTTCGACGATTTCCGTCACATCGGAGCCGATTTCGAAGACACCGATCTTGCGACCGGAGAAATCTTCGAAGGGAATGGCGGTAACTTCATAGTCCTTGTTGCCGAGAACGGCATGGACACGGACGCGGTCGCCGTTGAAACCCGCCTGCAACTGCTCCTGGGTGAGGATTGTCTTGTCCCCGAAGGTCGAGGCCTGCGGCACAAATTTCCCGTCCTGCAGGATATGGACCGCAACTTCAGCATCGACGGATTTTGCAAGCGGCGCAAAATAGTCGTTCGTCAGCGAGGTGCCGACATCGACGACGCCGACAGTCTTGCCGTCCTTGATAACGGGGGCTGAGGCAAACATGCTGACGGCGGTCCGCCCAGGTTCGATGCCCGCATTCAGTTTGCCCTGCGTCAGCGCCGCAACGATCATCTTGCGACGTCCCTTGAGGTCATCGCCGAAGGTGTCAGGCGTATGGATACGTGCGACCGCGAGGCCATCTCCATTGCTGAAGGTGATGAGCTGAAGGCCTTGCGCTTTGATCGCCGGCAGGCTGGCCGTGTATTTTGCAAGAATGGATGCCCGATCATTCTTGGCGATCAGATCAGCCGTTTCAGGCTCACCGGCAAGGGTTACCGCAAGCCCGGCAGCAGCGCGTTTCTGCGCATCCATATCGGTCTGGATGACGTGCAGGTCCGCCGAGAGCTCCTTCTGAAGCGATTGATCGCTCATCGCGCTCTGGCGATGCCACGCAAGACCACCGATTGCTGCGCTCGCAAACAAAACGGCAGCGAACCCGTAGCCTGTGATGCGGATCCAAATCGGCCGCTTAATCTGTTCTTCGCTCATATCGTCCTCTCATGCGTCGAATACCCTAATTCTTGAGAGGAAAACTTGTTTTTTACTTAATTTTGAATGGTCAACATTATGGATACGACCAGCAGGCACATATCGCCAGCGGCGCTAACAAGCCGCGCCTTATCCCGCATAGATTGCGTCTATTTCCGTCGTTTGGGCGAGTTCGAAACTCGACACCCAAGGGATGGACGAACATCGACGAGGCGATATGCAGTATCGCCTCCCATGCCAAACCTATCGGCGTCCCATGGCATGAACCGACGAGATGGTTCCAGATACGCGGCCTTATTCATTGATAAGCCACCGAGTTTTCTATCATCACCCAATCGGGTGATGCTCAAGCATCAGTCGCTCCTCTAAAAGATTTGGCTAGACTAATATTCGGCTTCGGCCGCTCATATGACTTTACCAATCGAAAGACAGTCAAATGGAGCATGCGGATATTGTCGATGCCATCTATCGGGCTTCTGTAAACATACAGTTGTGGTCCAGCACGTTGTGCGCGGTTGTAGACTATGTCGGGGCAACGGCCGGCAATATTGTCTATCAGGCCCCTGATGGAAAAAGCAGCTTTCTGATCCCTGGCCGGATGCGTGAAGACCTGAATGACCTTTATTTGCAGCATTACGCCGGCAATCCCTATGCAAAGGCGTTCGAGAAAGTTCAGCCGGATCAGGTGGCGGTCGGCAATGAGCTCATCGATGATGCCGCCGTTCGGCGCACCGCATACTATGCTGACATCTGCGCGCCTCAAAATATCTACAATCAGCTCTTCGTTCCTCACGCCAGCCTGCATGAACGCGGCGGTATCGGCGGGGTAGCGCTTTTTCTCTCCAAGGCCCAGGACGCCGAAAACGCCCAGGCAGCCCGGAAGCTCCTGCAATTGACGCCGCATCTTTCCCGCTCGATAGAGCTCTCCCTTCATGTCGGAAGCATACGACGGGAAGCCAGCCTTCTGCAGCGGCTGCTTGAGGCTCTGCCCGATGCGGCCATGCTGCTCGACAGCCAAGGCGAAATCGTCCTGCTGAATTCCGCCGCCGAAGATATCCTGAGACGGGGCGACGGCCTTTCCATCAACAGGCATGAGCGCTCGGCGCTGCCGAGCATTTCCAGCAGCTCCAAGGCTCTGGCCCACGCGATACGGCAAGCCATCGAAATCGCAAGCGGAACCGCCACGCAATTGCAGGGTGCAGTCCAGATTCTCCGGCCGTCGGGCCTGCCGCCCTACCTCGCGCAGGTCACTCCGCTGCCGCCGAATTCCTTCGTCGCCTGGGATTCGGCAGATTCCGGCGCCCGCGTGCTTCTTCAGATCGTCGATGCGGAAAGCCGCGCCACCGGGCAGGCAGAACAGCTTCGCAGCATCTTCAGCCTAACTGCCGCGGAAACGAAGGTGGCTGTGCTTGTCGGCTGCGGATTTTCGGTTCCAGAGACCGCCAGGATGCTTGCCCTGTCTCCCAACACTGTCAAAACGCATACAGCAAGGCTCCTGTCCAAGACGGGTGTGCGATCTCAAGCGGCATTTGCGCGATTGATGGCGTCCGTTCCCGCGCGGCTCGACCGGCCCTGATCCCGTTTCCATCGCAGAGTGAAAACGAGGGGCGTTGTAAAGCCGAAATTACGGGAAGGTGATGAGAGAACATCCCCTTCCAGCTCAACACATAGACTTCTCGATCAGGGATCAGGCGTCGTCAGCTCCGTCTCCTTGGTATCGACGACGAATACGGCCAGAATTTTTGCGGGCTTCGTCTTGCTGGCATTTGCGCTTACCAAGTGATGATCGCCGGGTACTTCGATCCAGTTCTCACCGGTCTTGAAGACCTTTTCCTTGCCATCATTCACCTTGCTTCTGATTTCACCCTCGATAACCGTCGCGTAGATGAAAGCGCTCTCCGCATGGGTATGCGCGGGATTATACCCGCCCGGCCCGTATTCAACGAGGACGCCGCGCATACTTTTGCCCGGGACGTTTGGCAATTCATGGTCGAAGACGACCGTGATCTTGGCATTGTGGGCCTTCTGAGCCGCGAGAGTCGGGGTTGCGGCAAGGGACAGCGCCAGCGCGGCAGTGGTCATGGACTTGAGCATCGTATCTTTCTCCTTTGAGGCTCGCTACGACCTGGGCAGGCTAAGTCCACGCAGAAGGAAAGGTCAGATATACGATGGTTTAACGCCCTGCTCTGCGGCCGTCAGGACACAGTCCGAGAGTCTGTCGACAACCAGTTAAGGTTGTTGTTGCGGTTGCCGTCAACAAGATATATCTCGGAAATGCCACTCGAAATTGTCTTTTTTCGCCATCGTTGCGATTGAGATCAAACTCCCGGAGCGATCGAATGCATATCCAGCCGCAACACCGGATTTACATCTGCTTCTTTCTCTTCGCCATTTCGATGGGAGCACTGCTTTCGCGGCTGCCCGACCTACAGGACGCCTTGGGCGTCAACAAGTCCGAACTCGGCCTCACGCTGATCGGCGCGGCGATCGGTGCGCTGATTTCCCTGACATTCGCGTCGCCGCTCATCGCGCACTTCGGCGCGCGCAAGACGGCGTTCCTGACGGTGCTCGGAACGTCCGCGCTGCTGGCGACCATTCCCTGGGCCAATGCCGCCTGGCTGGTTTTCTTCATCCTGTTCTGTGAAGGCTTGCTGGCCGGCGCCCTGGAGATCAATCTCAATGTCGAGATCGATCGCATCGAAGCCCAACTCGGCCGCGGCGTGATGAACAGGGCACATGGCTTCTGGAGCCTTGGATTCTTCCTGACCGCGCTCGTCGGCTCTGCCGTTCGTCAGGCGGGCGTGCCAATGCATCTGCATCTTGCGCTGACATTCACTTTTGTCTTGATCGTCGGCATTGTCGTCATCTCGGGCATAGAGAATGCGCCGGCCCGAGCCGGAGCCGAGCATGTGGAAGGCCCAAGTATCGCGCTGCCGACATGGGGGCTCATGCCCCTTTGTATCATCGGCATTGCCGCCTTCCTGGTGGAAGGCGCCGGCATCGACTGGTCGGCCATCTATATGCGCGACGCCTTCGCAGTCGAGCCCTTTATTGGTGGCCTCGGGCTCACGCTGTTCACCTTCTTTATGGCTATAGCCCGGCTGTTCGTCGACCCGCTTGTCGACCGGTTTGGCGCACGCGCCGTTGCGACCTTTCTCCTGGTTCTCTCGGTAGGAGGCCTCTGCGCCGTCTGGCTTGCGCCGCACCCCTATATCGCACTCTTCGGTTTTGCCCTGATGGGCGCCGGTTGCAGCGCTGTCTATCCCCTTGCCGTTTCCGCAGCGGCACAGAGGACCGACCGCCCAGCCCATCTTAATGTTGCAGCCCTCGGACAAATGTCCTTCGTCGTGTTCTTCCTGGCGCCGCCATTGCTTGGCTTCGTGGCCGAACATGCCGGCATCAGGGTCTCGTACCTCGTCTGCCTGCCAGTCATCATTGCGGCCTTGTGCCTGACGAAAGCGCTGAAGTCGCGCGGAACTGACAACAGAGCGGGGATCGAGAGCGAAACCAATCAGGCAGCGCGCGTATAAATGATCGGCAATGGCTGGCCGATCTCAGGCTTGATCGCCCTGGCCGGCAGACCGGCGAACGACGAGCGTACAGGGCAATCTCTCGACGCCAGGTTGGACCGGCTCACGTTTCGAGAGACCGAGGATCGCGAGCCCGGCCCGGTGACCGAGTTCCTTGAGTTCCATGTCAACGGTCGTCAGCGGCGGGCGTGTCTGCCGTGAGACGACTTCCCAGTTGTCGAACCCTACGACCGCAACATCGCCGGGGATGGAAATGTTTCTGTCGCGCAAAGCATCGATGACACCGCGGGCGATCTCGTCGCTGCCGCAGAAGATCGCATCCGGTTTGGCATCGGAGCGGGAGAAGACGGTTTCAATCGCCGCATGCCCCCATTCTTCCGACCAATCACCGAACATGACCTCGGCCGTCGGCCCGACGAGCTCCCGATAGGCCTCGGCGCGAATACAGGCAGCGCGATAGTTCTGCTCGCCGGTAATGTGCAGGATGCGGGAGCGGCCGAGGCGCTGGAGATGTTCAACCGCAAGCCGAGCGCCTTGGGCGTCATCGGGATGAAAGCTGACGCTGTCTGCCGGTCCCTGCGCGAAGACGTAGACGACCGGAATGCCTAATTGGGTCAGTTCCGGCGGTGGTTCCAGATCAATGCGCGTCGCGGTGAAGATGATGCCATCGACCTGACGGTCGCGCAGCGCTTCGAGATGCAGTCTTGCCAACCTCGGATCATTGTTGGTGGCACAAAGGAAGAGAGAGACGCCATGATCGACCAGCACTTCCGACACGCCCGACGCCATAGGCAGGGTCAAGCGCCCGTATGTATCATTGGTCAGCATGCCGATCGCATGGCTACGCTTGGTCAACAACCCACGCGCGAGCGCATTCGGTCTAAATCCGATCTCCTCGGCGATCCGTCTCACCTTTTCGCGCGTTTCGGCATTGGTTCTCCCAGTGCCGTTCAACGCGTTCGAGGCCGTTGAAATACTCACCCCCGCAGCCTTCGCCACGTCACGGATCGTATGCCGGCCGCCGCCCGATTCCTTCAAATTCGCACCCATCCAACTGGCTTGTTAAAACCTTTTAGCAGAAATAATTTAGTTGCTAAAAGGTTTTAACAAAAAGATGGCCTTTTGATGCATACAGCCTGTCGACATGAAAAATTTTCTCCTTTAACGTCACCTTCGTCTCGAGGCAGAGGAGCCTCGCATAAGAGAAGGGGAACCCACATGTTACATTTGAAAACCACGATTGCCGCTGTTGCGTTGCTGGCGAGCTCTTCTCTCGCCAGCGCCGAAGAAATCACGCTATGGGTGCGCACATCTTCGGGTGCCGTGCTTCAGGGCCTGGCCGAAAAATACAATGCTTCGCATTCCGACAAGGTTAACGTGACCCAGATCACCGCCGAGCAGATGGTGCCGAAGCTCGGCGCCGCAATTGCCGGCGGTGCAGCGCCTGATGGCGCGGTCCTCGATCTGATCTACCTGCCAACCTTTGCGGCCAATGACAGCCTTGAGGACATCAGCGATTTCGTCAAGGGCCTGCCCTATTCGGCAGCACTCAGCCCGTCGCACATCCGCCTTGCCACCTATGACGGAAAGGTCTACGGCGTGCCGGCGCTGCCGGATGCCTCGATCATCGCTTACAACACCGACCTCTTCAAGAAGGCCGGCCTCGACCCGAACAAGGCTCCGGCCTCGCTCGAGGAGATTGCCGCCGACGCCAAGAAGATCCATGCGCTCGACAAGGAAACCTACGGCTTCTACTTCGTCGCCAATTCCGGCAGCTGGCTGATTTACGACTTCCTGCCGCATCTGTGGGCAGCCAATGCCGACGTGCTCTCCGATGATGGCCGCACGGCGGCCGTCGACACGCCGGCACTGCGCGACACCATTGCCGCCTATCGCGACATGTGGAAGGAAGGTGCCATTCATCCGACCTCCCGTTCAGGCAACGGCAACAACGCCGTCGAAGCCTTCGCCTCCGGCAAGGTCGGCATCCTCATGACCGGTTCCTACATCGTCAACCTGCTGACCAGCAAATATCCTGACGTCAAGTTCGCCGTCGCTCCGATCCCCGGCCCGAAGGGCGGCGCATCGAGCTTTGCCGGCGGCGATACGGTGGCCCTCATCAAGGGCATCAGCGAGGAGAAGAAGAAGGTCGCGCTCGACTTCGTGAAATTCTACATGGAGCCCGAGCAGCAGGTCTACATTACCCAGGAATCCGGCATGCCGTCGCGCACGGACCTCGCCAAGGAAGCCTATGCCAAGTTCGACCCGCGCAACCTGATCGCCTACGACATCCTGGCAAAGGCGCGCACGCCGTACACCTTCTCCTCCGATGAGTTGTTCGTCAGCCGCACCGGCCCGTTCCTCAACCTGATCCAGGGCACGATCTTCGGCGATGATGTCGACGGCTCGATCAAGAAGGCGCAGGACGACTTCACCAAGATCCTCGACCGCACCAATCCGTAATCGCGTCTCAAGCGGGGCGGCCTTCCGCCCCGCTCCTTCCGCGGATTGCCGACGCGCGGTTTTGAAATCTTCGAGGAATGACAGTGGTCGACACGCCGACAACACACATAAAACAGCCGATCTCCGGTGAGCCGGAGCCGAAGGGCTGGCTGGGACTGGCCTTCATCCTGCCCGGCTTCCTGTTCATCCTTGTGCTGTTTCTCGTCCCGCTCGCCATGACGATATGGATGAGCTTCTACAACTGGCCGCTGCTCGGCCGGAAAAAATTCATCGGTCTTGCCAACTACGGCGAACTGCTGGGCGACATGCAGCTCTGGCATTCCCTCGGCTTCACGATGCTCTATACCGTGCTGGTGACGGCGGCGATCTTCGCAGTCGCCTTTCCCTTGGCGCTGCTCGTCGATCGCCCGCTGCGCTCGGCAGGCTTTTTCCGCACCATTTTCTTCATGCCTGTCGTGATCGGTTTCGGCGCGGCCTCCACACTCTGGATGTGGCTGCTCAATCCTGACAGCGGCGTCTTCGCTCAGGTCCTGCGTGGCATAGGTCTCATCAGCTCGGCACCGCGCCCGCTCGAGAGCTTCTGGCCGGCGATGGCCGTGATCATCCTGATGGTCGTCTGGAAAACCGCAGGCTTCACCATGGTCATCCTGCTGACCGGTCTGCAGGGCATCTCCAACGATGTCATCGAGGCCGCCAAGATCGACGGCGCCAGCGTCTTCAGCCGGTTCCGCCGCATTACCCTGCCGCTGATGCGCAATTCGCTGGTGCTGGCTCTGGTCCTCAATGTCACCTCCTCGATGCTCGCCTTCGACCAGTTCTTCATCATCACCCAGGGCGGCCCGGAAAACAGCACGATCTCGGCGGTGTTCTCCATCTACCTGGCGTCCTTCTCATCCTATCGGCTCGGCTACGGTTCGGCGCTCTCCTTCGCGCTGCTGATCGTGCTGGTCGCCATCAGCGCCATTCAATTCGTGCTGCTGCGCGAGCGGCCGGAGGAAGGCTAATGACCGTGACCCCATCCAAGACGAACACCAATCCGCGGGGCGGCCAGACGGGCTACCTGCTCTTCCTGCTGGCATCGATCCTGTTGGCGATCTTCTTCATCATGCCGATCGTCTGGTCACTCGCCAACTCCTTCAAGCCGGCTGCCGAGGCGCTCGCCAACCCGGCTGCGCTGTTTTCCAAGACCTTCTCGCTGGAGAATTACCGGCGGCTCGAGAATGTCGGTGCCGGCTGGTATGTTTACGCCGCCAATTCGGTGATGATCGCCATCGGCACGGTCGTGCTGACGGTCGTCGTCTCTGTACCGGCCGGCTATGGCTTCTCCAAATTCAGGTTTCCCGGTCAGTCGATCCTCTTCGTCGCAATCATGGCGACGATGATGATCCCGTTTCAATCGATCCTGACGCCGCTGTTCCTGATCCTGAAGCTGCTCGGCCTGCAGAACAACCTGTTCGGCCTAGTGCTGATCTACGTCACCTTCCAGCTGCCGTTTTCCGTCTTCATGATGCGCAATGCCTTTGATGCAGTGCCGAAGGCGCTGATCGAGGCGGCGCGCATCGACGGCGCCTCGCAGGCGACAATCCTGCGCCGCATCATGCTGCCGATTGCGCTGCCTGGCGTGGCGACGGTGGGGATGTTCGCCTTCCTCAATTCGTGGAACGAGTTCCTGGCCGCGCTCATCTTCCTGTCGGACCAGAACAAGTTCACGCTGCCGATCATGCTGGTGAACGTGTCCTCGGGCCTTTACGGCATCATCGACTGGGGCGCTCTACAGGCAGGCATCGCGGTCACCATGATCCCCTGCATCATCCTCTTCCTTCTTCTGCAACGCTATTATGTGCGCGGCCTGACGGCCGGCGCCGTGAAATGAGACGCGGCCCGTCCGCTCAAGGAGTTCCCATGCCCATCGCCCAGAAATCCCAATCACGCTCCCCGATCGACCGCTACGTGCCCGCCGACCATACCCGCGTCGCTTTCAATGGCGGCTTTTGGAAGAGCTGGACGGAAACCGTCCGCGACGTGACCATCCCCACCCAGCATATGCGGCTGGATGAGGAAGGCTTTCTCGAAGTGCTCGATTTCGACAAGCCGGCCGGCCCGCTGGCGCGGCCGATCCAGCCGAGTGGCCTGTCGATGCAGCATTTCTTCGATTCCGATTTCGGCAAGTGGATCGAGGCCGCGAGCTACACGCTGAAGAACAATCCGAATCCGGACATCGAGGCCAAGATCGACGCGATTGTCGAGAAGCTCGAACATGGCCAGATGGCCGACGGCTACCTCAACAGCTGGTTTATCCGCCGCGAGCCGGAGAAGCGCTGGACCAATCTGCGCGACCTGCATGAAATGTATTCGATGGGCCATTTGCTGGAAGGTGCCGTCGCCTATTTCGAGGCGACCGGCAAGCGCCGCTTCCTCGACGTGATGATCCGTGCCGTCGATCATATCATCGACACATTCGGCCGTGAGCCGGGCAAGCTGCGCGGCTACGACGCGCATGAGGAAATCGAGTTGGCGCTCGTCAAGCTCTACCGCGTCACCAAGTATCCCCGCCACCTTGATCTTGCCACCTATTTCGTCGACGAACGCGGCCAGATGCCCTCTTACTATGATGAAGAGGCTCGCAAGCGCGGCGAGGACCCGGCCAGCTATGTCTTCCAGACCTATGCCTACAGCCAGGCACACATGCCGGTGCGGGAACAGACGCAGGTCGTGGGGCACGCCGTGCGTGCCATGTATCTCTTCTCGGCGATGGCCGATCTTGCCTTCGAGAATGACGACGAGAGCCTGAAAAGCGCCTGCGATCGGCTCTTCGACAATCTGGTGGGACGCCAGCTCTATGTCACCGGCGGCCTCGGCCCTTCGGCATCGAACGAAGGCTTCACCAGGGAGTACGACCTGCCGAACGAGACAGCCTATGCCGAGACCTGTGCTGCCGTGGCGCTTGGCTTCTTCAGCCACCGCATGGCGCAGATCGAGCTCGACAGCAAGTTCACGGACAAGCTCGAAACCGTGCTCTACAATGGCGCGCTTTCCGGCATCTCCCGCGACGGCGAACATTATTTCTATGAGAACGTGCTCGAAAGCCACGGTCAGAACCGCCGCTGGAAATGGCACTACTGCCCCTGCTGCCCAACCAATATCGCCCGTTTCATCACCTCGCTCGGTCAATATTTCTATTCGACCAAGGCGGATGAAGTCGCGATCCACCTCTACGGCGAAAATGCCGCAGAGCTTACGGTCGGCAATGCCTTCCTGCGTCTGAAGCAAAAGACCGAATATCCCTGGAATGGCGATGTCAGGATCTCGCTTGGCCTCGAACAGCCGAAGCGTTTCACGCTGCGCCTGCGCATTCCCGGCTGGTGCCGCGATGCAAAGGCCTACGTCAATGGCGAGGCGATCAAGCTCAATGTCAGCAGGGGATATGCAGCAATCGAACGCGAATGGAAGGACGGCGACGAGGTTCGGCTCGCCTTTGACATGCCAGTCGACCGCCTCTATGCCCATCCGGCGGCGACGGAGGACAATGGCCGCTTTGCGCTGCGGCGCGGACCTGTCATTTTCTGCGTCGAGGAAGCCGATCTCGGTACGGAACCGCAGCGGCTGAGGCTGCCTTCGCAGGGCGAGATTGCCGCCAGCTTCGACGAAACGCTTCTCGGCGGCGCCACGGTTCTCGAAGGCGATGCGCTGGAAGCCGATGCATCCGACTGGCAGGATTCGCTCTATCGCACAGAGCCGCCGGCGCTGAAGCCGAGGCGGTTCAGGGCGATCCCCTACCATCTTTGGGCAAACCGAGAGCCGGGCGCCATGGCCGTCTGGCTGCACGAAAAGTAGGGAGATCACAATGGCACGCCTTGAACTGCGCAACGTGGTCAAATCCTACGGCATTTACGAAGCCGTGCGCGGCATCAACCTCAATATCGAGGACAACGAATTCGTCGTCTTTGTCGGTCCATCCGGCTGTGGTAAATCGACGACGCTACGCATGATTGCCGGCCTGGAGCACATCACCGGCGGCGATATCGTCATCGGCGATCAGGTCGTCAACCGGCTTGGCCCCGGCAAGCGCGACATTGCCATGGTGTTCCAGAACTACGCGCTCTATCCGCATATGAGTGTCAGGGAAAACATCTCCTTCTGCCTTGAGCAACAGAAGCTGCCGAAGGCGGAAATCGACGAGCGCATCATCCGTGCGGCCGAGACGCTGCATATTACCGAACTCCTGTCTCGGCGCCCCGGCCAGCTCTCGGGCGGCCAGCGTCAGCGTGTTGCCATGGGTCGCGCCATCGTGCGCAATCCCAAGGTCTTCCTGTTCGACGAGCCGCTTTCCAATCTCGATGCCAAGCTGCGTGTGCAGATGCGCACCGAGATCAAGCGCCTGCACCAATTGCTGCCGACGACGACAGTCTATGTCACCCACGACCAGGTCGAGGCCATGACTATGGCCGATCGCGTCGTCGTGATGAATGGCGGCATCATCGAACAGGCCGGGCCGCCGCAGGAACTCTACCATCATCCTGTCAGCCAGTTCGTGGCCGGCTTCATCGGCTCGCCGTCGATGAATTTCCTCACTGCGATGCTTGAGGCCGAGGGAGATGGGCTGGTCGTCATCCTGGAAGACGGCAGCCGGCTTGCGGTTCCCGCGACCCGGTTTCAGGAATATCAGGCGCATGCCGGCAAGCCGGTCATCTTCGGAATCCGGCCGGAATCGATATCAAGCCTGACGCCGAAACCCGGCTTTGAAACCATCGAGGCGAATGTCGACCTGGTGGAGCCGCTGGGGCCGGAAACGATGATCTATTTCGACATCGGCTCGGTCAGCATGTGCGCCAATGTCGATCCTGAGAGCGACCCACGCCCACGCACGAAAATGCCGCTCTCCTTTAACATGAACCGCATGCATCTCTTCGATCCCGTCGGCGGCAGGTCGCTTTCGGCCTGACGTCCGGCGAGTGTAGCGACGGAAACCCTCGGCTTAGTCGAGGGGACCGCCCCGATCGCGCACCATCTGCCTGAGACGCGTGAAGACGGCAGGCGATTGGCGCACGCCGTCATGCTCGAATTCGTTCGTGACCCAGGTCTGGACATTGCCGACATCACGCGCAGTCGCAAGCGACAGCTCGGCATCGACATACATGTCGTCAAAATAGACCGCGGCGGCCACAGGGATCTCGTTCGATATCAGCCGCGCCGGGTCGTAGAGCGGCTCAAATCCATCGTAGCGCGCCAACACCTCCACCGCGTCTCGGAACGGCCGCAGCGAGCGGATTTCCTCGAACATCCAGGGATACATCATCTCACCGGTGAGATAGAGCGGCCGGCTCCCTTCACCGAATTCGGCAAATTCCGACCTTATGCGCTCAGCCGCCCAGCCGGTCGCGCCGTTACCCTGTCCGTAGATGCTTTCCTGCAGCACGGCGAACATCGGGTTTCCGTCATAGGAGGTCAGCGACATGACCGAAGCCAGGAAGGCATCGGAGAACCGCGTTTCCTCTGGATCGGAGAAGGCTTCGTCCACCAGCCAGTGCACGTTTTCATAGCCGGGGGCCATGCCGAAATCGATGCCAATGGTCTGCAGCCTGCGCACCGTCAGCCGATCCCCGTCAGGCAGGCGCACATCATTGGCGGCAATGCGCTCGGCGATCCGAGCGATCCGGTCGCGATCGGCGGGATAGCGCTGGTAGTATTCCCGGTTCTTGGAAGCAACACGCGGATAGGTGCGGCGATAGACGTCATCTGCCGTTGCCGAGAGCCCGGCCAGCCCGCCCGTGACATAGCAGGCAGCCAGCCCCTCCGGCGCCTGCGACAGATAGGTCAGTGTCAAGAAGCCGCCATAGCTCTGGCCAAGCGTCTCCCAGCGCGCGCCGCCGAACACGCTCTTCCGGAGATGCTCGCAATCGGCAATGATGCTGTCGGCCCGGAAATGGCTGAGATAATCAGCTCCGGCCTTCCCATCCGCAAAGGCAGCCATGGTGTCGCTCTCGATGCGCGTGCTTCTGCCCGTACCGCGCTGATCGAGCAGCACGACGCGGTAGTTCTTGAGCGCCTCGCCGAGCCAGGACGGGCCGCCGCCAACCGGCCGCGGCGACTTGCCGCCCGGGCCACCCTGCAGGAAAAGCATGACAGGCAGCTTTTCCTGCTTGCGTGCGGGATCGCAGACTTCGCGCGCGAAGACCTTGATTGAAGCGCCATCCGGATTCTTCCAGTCGAGCGGCACGTCGACGAGATGGTCGCAGACATGAACGCCGGGGATTGTATATTCGCTGACAAGCATGATCAAATCCTGTGGAATGTTTGTCGACACACTGCCTACAATTGCCCTATGTTGGAATCAAGCATTCGATTTTGACAAAGATAACGGATATATAGCGTGTCTCTCCCCGCCTGGTCCCATCCCGTCGCAGCCATCACTGACGAAGAACGGCGCAGCCGCCTGTCGCGCTTGCGCGAGCGTATGCAGGCGCACGGCATCGCCGCCACGCTGCTCGGCCCGACAGAGAGCTTACGCTATTTCACCGGCCTCGTCTGGCACCTGAGCGAGCGGCTACTCGGCGCGGTCGTGACTGAGGATAAGCTCACTTACATCGTACCTGGTTTTGAGCGCAGCCGCGTCGAGACGCTGGCGCATCTGCCCGGTGAGATTGCCGTCTGGGAAGAAGAAGAAAGCCCTGCCGCATTGGTATCGCGACTTGTTGGCCCGTCCGGCACGCTCGCGCTCGACGATGCATTGCCGCTTGCCTTCTATCACGCCTTTACCAGAGAGATGGCGGCGACCCGCCTTGTCGATGCAGGGCCTGTCATCCGCGCGCTACGCGCCATCAAATCGCCGGCTGAAATCGCCCTCATCCGGTATGCGATGGGTATTACGCTCGATATTCATCGCAAGGTCCACGACACGCTCGCGCCCGGCATAGCCGCCTCGGACGTTACGCGCTTCATCGACCAGCAACATCGCGCTGCCGGCGCCGATGGCGGCTCGACCTTCTGCATCGTCTCCTTCGGTGCGGCGACCGCGCTGCCGCATGGGGCGGATGGCGAACAGATCCTGCAGGCGGGTGACGTCATCCTCGTCGATACGGGCTGCCGGATCGACGGTTATCATTCCGATCTGACACGCACCTATATGCTGGACGAGGGCAATCCCGAATTCGCGCGCGCATGGGCAATCGAGCGTGAGGGCCAGCAGGCCGTTTTCGATGCGGCAAAACTCGGCACGCCCTGCGAAAGTCTGGATGCGGCCGCCCGCAACGTGTTTGCTCGGCATGGGCTCGGCCCGGATTACCGCCTGCCCGGCCTGCCGCATCGCGCCGGCCATGGCCTCGGCCTCGAAATCCACGAGGCACCCTATATCGTCCGCGGCAACGAAACGCCGCTGGCACCGGGCATATGCTTCTCGAACGAGCCGATGGTCGTCTTCCCCGGGACATTCGGCGTTCGCCTCGAAGACCATATCTACATGAGCGAAGACGGCCCGCACTGGTTCACGACGCCCGCGGAAAATCCTTACGCGGTCTGAGTTTCATTTCGCTCCCACGCCAGGTCATCTGGCCCCACCGGTTCTCCTGGTGTCGGACATGAACGCGAAGCCGATATCGGATGATGACCCGTCGTCAGCCTATTCGTACATCCAGATCTTCCGGATCAGGTCCGCACAGCCGTTTCACTTCAGCAGCAGTCGATCAACGAAGAAATCGTCCCCGCTTACACAAAAGCGTCACCGATAGCCGCTATGTTTAAGTCATCCGAATGAATTTTGGATTCATCCGAATGGCAAACGAACAACATTCGATCGAAGCAAGATCCCGGTCGGGCCAGTGGCAGATCGTTGAGAAGCAGATCAACAGGGATATCGCGTCAGGCGCGCTCCAACCGGGAAGCCGCCTGCCGACGGAAACCGAGATCATGGAGCAGTTCCAGGTCGGCCGCCACAGCGTACGGCGGGCGATCGCCGAGCTTGCTGCTGCCGGAAAGGTGCGGGTCGAGCAGGGGCGCGGTACCTTCGTGGAAGAGCACTCCGTCATCACCTACAATATCGCCCGGCGAACGCGCTTCCGCAAAAACCTGCTGGAACAAGGGCGCGTTCCCTCCGGCCAGCCGGTCTCTGAGTCGGAGATCGTGGCGCCGCCGGGGATCGCCGCAGCACTGAAGCTCCCGGAAGGCGCAAAGGTCTACATGATCGCCCGCCGTGGCTTTGCCGACGATGTGCCGATCAGCCTCAGTCATTCCTACCATCCGGTCGAGCGCTTCCCGAACATGCACCTGCGCCGCCGCGCGGGCGAATCGGTCACCACCATCTACGCTGCCTTCGGCATCCCTGATTATGTCAGGCAGAGCACCATGATCCTTACCCGCCGCGCGATTGGTGACGAAGCGCAGCTTCTTGCCCAGTCGCCCCAGCAGCCGGTGCTCGTCGTCCAGAAGACCGACGTCGACATGGAAGGCCGGCCAATCGCCTATTCCGAGACCGTCTGGGCCGGAGAACGCGTGCAATTCAGCATTGATAACGAGCCGGAGGATCGCGCTGCGACCACGGCGAAAGGACAGGACGATGAATGACACCATGGAAGCCGGCGCGCGCCCTGCCAGCTTCAGCCATGCAAGCATGCTCGACATACTTGCCAGGGCCGATGCTGAGGGAATCAAGGCCGTTGCGGAGGATCTGCTCGATGAGCTCGGACCGGTGGAGGTTCTGGTCAACCGGACCGGTCTCGCAATGCTGCCCTATACGGATACCGTGCAGAACACGGCATTCCATCTCGGCGAGGTGCTGATGGCAGAAGCCCATATCCGCTTGGCCGATCATGGCACGGAAGGCTACGGCGCCGTCGTCGGACGCGATCTCCAACATGCCATGGCAATGGCCGTCGTCGATGCGAGCTTCGCAAGCGATATCCGCAAGACCGACATCGAGACCTTCCTGGCGGGTGAACATCGCCGTCAGACGCAGGACGACGACATCAGGCTGCGCAAGGTCGAGGCGACACGCGTACGGATGGAGACCTTCTGATGAGCCAGACCTTGCTCCTTCCGACCGATGATGACATGCGCACCAATGCCACGTTCGATGCGCTGATGTGGGCGCTAGCCCGGCCGGGACGCTCCCAGCCCCTGCCCTTTCCAGGTCTGCTCGCGCTGGCCGAAAGCCTGCTTGATCGCGAATGTAGCTTCTTCTGCTCCGATGAGCGGCTGAAGGCAGACATTGCCAGGACCGGCGCCAATGCCGTCGCCTTGCCACAGGCCGAATATGTCTTTGCCTCGATCGGCGAGCGCTCTGATATCTCCGCGCTTTCAGCGATGCTGAGCGGCAACCTGCTCTATCCCGATGCCTCGGCGACGATTTTTGGGGAAGCGCAGATCGGCTCTGGAACGAGGCTTCGCCTCACAGGCCCCGGCGTCAATGGTTCTATCGATATCGCCGTTGGTGGCGTGCATCTGGATTTTTGGGCACTACGCGCCGAGGCGATCCGCTATCCGCTCGGCTGGGACATTTACCTTGCCGATGGTGCAAGTCTCATCGCCATTCCCCGCTCCACGAAGATAGAGGTGCTCTGATGGCCTATGTTGCAACACGTGGCGGCGAACACGCCATTGAACAGTCTGAACGCCTCTATCGCGAAGAACTTGGACAGATCAACAAGGCCCGCGTGGAAGCTATCGGCGAGAGCCTGCCCTATCTGGTCGACCGTGTCATGGGCGAAGCGTCGCTCTACGCGCCGGAGCTTGCCGCATTGGCGCTGGCCCAGTCCGGCGGCGATCTCTACGAGGCGGTACTGCTCCTGCGCGCTTATCGCACGACCCAGCCGCGCCTGACGATTGCCGAGCCGGTGCGTCAGCAGGATCTCTTCACCGTCCGGCGCATTTCGGCCGCCTTCAAGGATATTCCGGGCGGCCAGATCCTCGGGCCGACGCTCGACTATTCGCACCGCCTGCTGAACGTCGATGTTCTGAACGGCGCGACCTTCGTTCCCGATCCGGTAGTATCGGCAGACAAGCCGGCACCCGCCACCCAACCGTCGCTGGCCGACTGGCAGAAGGCGCAGGGCCTGATCGCCGAGAAGCCGGCCGAGGATGTGCCGCTTGACGAGATCCCCGATGTGACGCGCGAGCCGCTGCTCTTTCCGTCAAGCCGCGCCCACAAGCTGCAGAGTCTGGCGCGTGCCGATACCGGCGGGACACTGGCGCTCGGCTACTCGACCATGCGCGGTTATGGCAGTGTGCATCCGACCGTCAACGAGCTGAGGCTCGGCGAGGCCGAGGTCCGTATCCGCCATCCCCGTGGCACGCTCTTCAGCGCGGGACGCGTGCGTGTCAGCCAAAGCGAGGTCATCTCCAAGAGCAAGGGGCTGGAGCTCGGCTTTTCTGCCACATTCGGCTGGAACGAGGTAAAGGTCATCGCCGCCGCCTCGCTCGATCTTGCTTCCAACCAGCCCAATCCGCATCCGGCCTCGAATGAGGAGTTCATCCTCTATCACACGGAGCCGGTCGAAAGCTCGGGCTTCTGCATCCATTTCAAGCTGCCGCACTACGTAACCTTCCAGTCGAGCCTCGATGCTATCAGGCGCGTCAAAGCCGACAAGGCAGCCGATGAAACCGGCACGCGCCAGGACGGCGCGGCAAAGCAAGCCGAACTCGAAGAGGCAATGCCGTGAAACTCGATCAACTGACCAAACCCTGGGCGGCCTTCAGCTATGGCTTCCTGGATGAATCCGCCAAGCGCGAGATGCGCCGCCGCATTCTCAAAGCCATCGCCATTCCCGGCTATCAGGTTCCCTATGCCAGCCGCGAAGTGCCGATTGCCCGTGGCTGGGGAACCGGTGGCCTGCAGGTGACGCTGACGCTTCTGAAGCCAACCTCCGTCGTCAAGGTCATCGACCAGGGTGCCGACGATTCCGTCAATGCCAGCAGCATCCGCAAGTTCCTGCGCCGGGTCAGCTCGGCCCGGGAGACCCTGGATACGCTTGAGGCCGATATCATCCAGTCGCGCCACCGCATTCCCGAGGAGAAGCTGCGCGAGGACCAGATCCTTGTGCTGCAGGTTCCCAACCCCGAGCCGCTGCGGCCCGTCCAGTCGGATATGTCGGAGGCCCGCATCATGCATGGCGATGCCGATTACGGCCAGCTGTGGCTGACGCTCTACGAGCAGCTCGTGCGCTCAGGCCGTATCATGCAGGGATCGAGCTATCCGAGTATGGTCAACGGCCGGCATGTGATGACGCCGTCACCGATCCCGCGCTGGGATGTGCCGAAGATGAACCAGGCGGCGAACCTGACCATCCTCTCGGCCGGCCGCGAAAAGCGCATCCATGCCGTGCCGCCCTATACGCGCGTCGAGCCACTCGTCTTCGATGACGTGCCCTACCGGGTCGAAGATCATGCTGACAAGATTTGTCACCGTAGCGGTGTAACAGGCTACTTCATGAACGAACTACCGCAGGATGATGGCTCCTCCACCTTCGAGGTTTCCGATAGCCAGTATGGCGTCAAGCATATCCGCAAGCAGGACGGCGAGGCTGTTGCCATCGGCGAAACCTATTACAAGCAAGGCAGGATCGAGCAATGAGCGCCGCACCCCTTTCCGCCTCCGATCTTTCTGCCGCAAATCTTTCGGCATCCGGGCGCCAGCCGCCGCGGCTGATGCTGTCTTCCCCCATCCTGACGATGAGCGGCATCCGCAAGAGCTTTGGTGAGGTTCAGGCGCTGCGCGGCGTCGATGTCACCGTCTATCCCGGCGAAGTGCTCGGTATCGTCGGCGAATCCGGCTCCGGCAAATCGACGCTGCTTCGGATGATGAACCTCGAAGACCGGCCGGATGACGGTGAATACAGGCTGGCGCTTCCCGGTCGCGAGGATATCAATCTCTTCACGCTCGACCGTTTCGAGCGGCGTATGCTGCGGGCGCGCCATATCGGCATAGTCTATCAGAACCCGCATCTTGGTTTGAGGATGAACCACACGAGCAGCGGAAATGTCGCGGAACGGCTGCTGATTGCCGGCGAGCGGAATTTCGCAACGCTTCGTGCCCGCGCCAAGGGCGCACTCGATGCCTCGGAATTTCCGGTCGCGCGCATGGACGCCCGTCCCGCGGAACTTTCCGGTGGCATGCAGCAACGCGTGCAGCTTGCCAAGGCGATTGCGCTCGAACCGGCACTTCTGCTGCTCGACGAACCTACCACGGGGCTCGATGTCAGCGTCCAGGCGCTGGTGCTCGACACGCTGAAGCGGCTGCAGCGCGAACGCCGGATCACCATCGTCATCGTTTCGCATGATCTCGGTGTTATCCGCACGATGGCAGATCGTGTGATGGTGATGCGCAACGGCGAAGCTGTCGAAGAGGGTCTCGCCGACCAGATCTTCCAGGATCCGCAGCATGAATATACCCAGCAGCTCGTGCATGCGAAGCTTTGAGAGGAGACCGACCCGGTGAACATGCACACACATCCTGCCGCTTCGGCGCAGACCATTCTCTCCGTCCAAGGCCTCGCCAAGCATTTCGAGATGCATCATCTCAAACGCACGCTGCACGCCTTCGACAAGGTCGATTTCGAACTCCGCGAAGGTGAATTCATCCTGCTGACGGGCGAAAACGGCGCCGGCAAATCGACGCTCTTGCGTACGCTCTACCGTTCCTACGTACCGCGCGCCGGCCACGCCTATTATCATACGCGCGAAGGTGTCATCGATCTGACAGTCGCAGCCGACGTCGATATCGCCCTCCTGCGCAAGCGGGAGATCGGCTTCGTGACGCAGTTCCTGCAGGCCCGTCCGCGCGTGGCGGCCGAAGAATTGGTCGCCGAGCCGCTGCGCCTTGCTGGCCGGCCTTACAGCGAAGCGATCGAAGAGGCCCGCCGCTGGCTTTCCGCCTTCGGCGTCAAGCCGGGGCTCTGGGCAGCCTACCCCTCCACCTTCTCCGGCGGCGAACAGCAGAAGGTCAATCTGGCGCGTGCGCTCATCCTGCCGCAGCGGCTTCTCTTCCTCGACGAGCCGACCGCCTCGCTTGACAAGAATGCACGCCGTGCACTCGTTGCCCGTCTCGCCGAGCTGAAAGCTGCAGGCGTCGCAATGATCGGCGTCTTTCACCACCCCGACGATGTCGCGGATCTGATCGACCGCGAGATCAGCCTTCAAACCCGACAGATCCAGGATGGAGCAGAGAATGTGGCTGAGTGATTTCGAAATCGTGCTGCGCGATAGGGTCATACCGCGCGGCGCAGTGAGGATCGAAGACGGCATGATCGCCGAGATCAGGGAAGAGCCGGTGGCCGCGGCCGATATTTCCGGCGACGGCAGGCTGCTGCTTCCGGGCTTTATCGACATGCATGGAGACATGATCGAGCGTGAGATCGAACCGCGGCCGAATGTGCGATTTCCCCTGGAGCTCGGCATTTTCGAACTCGACAAGAAGCTCGCTTGCAATGGCATCACCACGGCCTATGCGGCGCTCTCCTTCCATGCCAACAGCAGCTACGGCCACATCCGCTCGGAAGAACATTCGCGCTCGATCATCCAGACGCTGGTCGAGCTCCGGAAGGACGATCTCCTGATCGACCACAGGGTTCACGCACGTTTCGAAATCACCTTCACCCATGCCCGCGCTGTCATCGAAGACCTGCTGCGGGCCGGCGCTCTCGATCTCGTCTCGCTGATGGATCATACGCCGGGCCAGGGCCAGTACCGCGATGTCGAGCGTCATATCGAGACCATTGCGCGCAACAACAAGATCAGTCTCGAACAGGCAGCCCAGCGTGTTCAGCAGCGTATGGAAAATCGTGCCCAGAACAATGACGCGGTCGACAATCTGCAGGGCATCGCCGCGACTGCCCGCGACCATGGCGTCATCATCGCCTCCCATGATGACGACAGCGTGGAGAAGGTCGCGATCGTCGAGGGACTGGGCGCACGTATCAGCGAGTTTCCGGTGACGATGGCGGCCGCAGAGGAGGCCCGCAAGTTTGGACTGGCAACCGCCATGGGTGCACCGAATGCACTTCGCGGCCTTTCCTATTCGGGCAACCTTTCTGCCCGTGAGGCCTATGAACGCGGCGTTCTCGACATCCTGGCGAGCGATTATCATCCCTCCGCCATGCTGCCGGCTGCCATCGCGCTTGCGGAAGCCGGATCGGGCGGACTGTCGGCTTCTGTGGCGCTGGTCAGCGCCAATCCCGCCAAGGCGCTCGGGCTGACAGATCGCGGCGCGATCGAAGTTGGACTGCGTGCCGATCTCGTCATCGCCGAGCATGGCCGCCTTCCGCGGGTGCGGGCCACTTTCTGCCGGGGCAGGCAGGTCTATTCGGATGGAATTGTCCCGCGATTCCAAAAGGCTGCATAAGAAGCCTCTAGCGGAAAAGCACCAAAAGTTGCCATTGAGAAAAATACATCCGGAATTTCCGGATGTATTACTTGATATAAATAGTTTAACTACCGGAAAATATTCAACAATTAATTCTGTCCTCAACGAGAATATAGACATACGGCCACTGGAAGGCGTCAAAGCTTCGGATGGCAACTGGTTTCAGCAGATGCGTCGGCGCCGGCGGAATCGGGTTTCTGCTGGCGGACCGCATTGCCGCCTATCGCTGGCCAGAAGCCTGGACGATCATCTTCCTGATCGTCGCCGTCGTTTATGCTATCGATCTTTCCTCCGCCTGGCTGCGCGGTAAGATCATCGACAAGAATGACAGCGCACGCTAAGCGGCGGAAGAGCGCGGCAAGGGAGATGCAATGGCAAGGATGATGGTGGTCGGCAATGCCAATGTCGACCGGATCTGGTGGCTCGACCGACCGCTGGTGCCGGGCGGAAGGCTCGCCTGCCAGTCGATTGAGGAACGCTATGGCGGCGGCGGCTTCAATACCGGCCTGGTCCTGCTCGATTGCGGCCATGAGGTGATACTCGTCACCAGCCTTTACGACGATGATCGAGGGCGCACCTATCTGAAGGATCTCGGCAAGCGTGGCTTCAACACCGATTTCGTTGGCCTCGTGCCCGGAAAGACGGCAGCCGTCGACATCCTTGTCGACCCCAGCGGCGAACGCACCATCATCGCGCCCGCTGGCCGCCGGCGACCAGAGATAGATACCTTGCCGCCGATTGATGCTTCGCTCGTTTACCTCAACGCGCGGGCGATGAGCCCGGCCGCCCTGCGGCAGTTGGATGACTTCGACCGGGTGGTATCGCAATATCCGCTATCGGGTGAACGCCGGCCGGCCAATGTTCTGATCGCTTCGCGCTCGGACGTGAAAGGAGCGGCGCAAACCGCCTGGCAGGCAGCCGCTGAAATCGCAGCGCCACGGCTTGAAACCCTCGTCCTGACGAGCGGCATGCAACCCATCGAGATCGTCAGCCGGCAGGATTCGATCGTCGTCGAGTTACCGCCAGCAGCCCCGGTGCGCGACACGACGGGAGCCGGGGATTATTTCGCTGGTGGTTACATCGATGCCATCCTCAAAGGTCTTGATGCCGGCGCCGCAGCGCTGGCTGCCTGCAAGGTGGCGGCTTCGTACCTCGCCGCCTCCGGAAATCACGGCTCTTGAAAGACAGCCCTGCAAGTCTCACCTGATATCTCCATTGTTCACCTGTCGAACGACAGCCCTTTGCCATCAGCAGTCGCTGCCGGTCCTCAACGTCGACGCCTCACGCGTCGGAGGAGATTTCATGGGATTCATTGATCGTGACATTCAGCCGTCGTCAGACGCCGGGCTGCTGGATGCCTATTCCGAAACGGTGTCGAATACCGTCGACATGGTCGGTCCGGCGGTCAGCCGCATCGAGCGCATCGGCGGACGGGCGGGACATGGTTCGGGCTTTGCCATCTCGCCCGACGGTCTCATCGTCACCAACAATCACGTCGTCGGCGATGCAAAGGCCGTCACCATCAAGACGCCTGATGGTGCAGTCGTAGAAGGCCGGGTACTCGGCCGGGATGAGGACACCGACCTTGCCCTGATCCGAGCCAACGACTGGTCCGGCGCCTGGGCCCAGCTTGCCGACTCGAAGAAGCTGAAGCGCGGGCATATCGCTGTCGCCATCGGCAATCCGCTTGGCTTCGAATGGACCGTCACGGCCGGCGTCGTTTCCGCCCTCGGACGCTCGATGCGCGCCGCGAGCGGTCGCCTGATGGAAGATATCATCCAGACGGATGCGGCGCTTAACCCCGGCAATTCCGGCGGTCCGCTGGTCTCTTCGTCTGGTGAGGTCATCGGCGTCAATACGGCCGTGATACAGGGCGCACAGAGCATCGCTTTTGCAGTCGCCTCGAACACCGCCAAGCATGTCGTGTCCGAAATCCTGCGTTTCGGCGAGGTCCGCCGCGGATATATCGGTATCGCCGCCGATACCGTCGATCTGCATCGGCGCATTGCGCTTGAAGCCGGCCTTTCGCAACGGACAACGGTCCGCCTGCGCCGCGTCGAAGACGATGGTCCTGCCGCCAAGGCCGGCCTTCGCGAAGGTGATTATCTGCTCGCAATCGCCGGCCATCCGGTGTCGGGGATAGACGACGTCGTCCGGCTATTGGATGGCTCGACGATCGATGCCGATGTCGATGTGCTGATATTCTCCATCGCAGGGCGGATCGAACAACGCACCGTTCGCCCCGCAAAAAGAATACATTAGCATCTGCGGTAGCCGGATAGAGAAGAGAACGAAGTCGAGGCTCGCCTTCGTTCTCCAGTGGCAGCAATCGCTCCGCTGCCTATGCGACCAGGCTCTGCGCCTCGATCTCGGCGATGAATTCGGCAACCATCTCGCCGATGATTTCAGGATGATCTTCCTGCAGGTAGTGCAGGCCTTTGCCCAGCTTTATCAGCCGGCAATTACGCAGACGTTTTGCGAAATCCTCGGCAAGCGCCAGCGGAAGGAGGGCACCGGGATCGCCAGCGAAGAGAAGCTTCGGATAATTCGATACCGCCAGAGCCTCATGCGCCTTTACCATGGTCGCATAGACATCTGCCGGTTCGCCGGCGATCGGCAGCTCATTTGGAAATCGCCAGGTCGGCAAGCGCGAGGCCGGTGTCGGGAACGGCGCTCGATAGACGGCCATCTCCTCCTCGCTGAATTGACGGAGCGTCGCCCCCGGCAGCACGCCTTCAACGAAGATATTGTCCTGGAGGATGAGGGCCTCACCCTCTCCCGGCGTGCGGAATTTGCGAAAAATCTCACGCTCGGCGCTGTTCTGCAGAAATTCGTCCCAGGTTGGGATCGGCCTGATGAACTCCATGAAGGCCAGGCCCCGAACGAAGTCAGGACGGCGGGCGGCGAGATGGAGCGCCAGCCCGCTCCCCCAATCCTGGGCGACGAGATAGGCCGACTTGATGCCCATCTTCGCTATGAAGGCGTCGAGGTAGCGAACATGGTCTTCAAAGCGGTATGCGATGTCTGGCTTGCCGGATTGACCGAAGCCGATCAGATCAGGGGCAATGCAATGAGTGACATCTGCAACATGCGGAATGATGTTGCGCCAGATATAGGACGAGGTGGGATTGCCATGCAGAAGGAGGGCGACAGGGCCGTCCGTTCTGCCGGCCTCGCGATATGCCATTTCGGAATCGAGCACCGGCACGCGCGGAAGACTGATATCATGTTTCATGGGTGTGATCCTTGAACACGGTGGCAAAAACGATCTTCTTGAACCGCTCCAGGGGCTGGGCATCCCGCGATACTTTCATGCGCAGGATGGCACCCTCCCACGAAGCAAGGAGGAATTCGGCCAGATCTTCCGGACTGATCGCATCATCGATCTCTCCGGAGGCCTGTCCTTCGGCAATGCAAGCCGTAAATGGCGCGCTCCATTCGCCAAAAATTTCCGCGAGCCGCGTGCGCAGCATCTCGCTCTGCGGGGCCGCCTCCAGGCTGAGATCGCCGATGAGGCAGCCGCGGCTGAAACCATCGGCAGCCAGACGGCCGGTGATGATATCGAGGTATTTCTCGATACGCTGGCGTGGCCTCAGCCCCGCATCCCCCAGCGCCGTCTCGATGGCGCACTGAAGATCCTGAAAGTAGAGATCCAGCACCTCCTTCGTGAATTCCTCTTTGGAACGGAAGTGGTTGGTGAACGAGCCCTGTGGCACGCCTGCTTCGGCAACGATGTCGCGGACGCCCGCGCCAATGTAACCCTTGCGGAACATGACCTTTCGGCCGGCTTCGAGAATTGAGTTTCGATGTGAATGTTTTGCCATGCGCATTACAATACGTACGACCGTATTAATGTCAAGCTGAGATTGTTTTGCGACGCAATCGGAGCCAGACAGGTAGAAAGACTTTAAAAAACAAAGGCACCCGCCAACCGGCGGGTACCCTACTCATCGCTCCCTGGCGGGATCAGACTGCAATCACCTTACAGGGACCCGGGTGGCCCCGAGGCCGCAGCAAGCAGACCAAGCAGTGGCGACGGCTCGTCAGAGAACACGTCATAGACACAGGGTGCTGCAAAGACCGCTGCTCCCAGAATGAAGATAATGATCCTTTTCATCGAAGCCTCCGTGGACGTAGCCAGCTGCACCCAAATTGTGCCGGGATGTTTAGACGAGATTGAGCTCGACATTGATGTTGCCGCGCGTCGCCTTCGAATAAGGGCAGGTCTGGTGGGCTTCCTCGATCAGCGTGCGGGCGACTTCAGGCTCCAGACCCGGCAGGCTGATGTTCAGCCGGGCCTGCAGGAAATAGGCATCGCCGGTCATGCCGAGATCGACTTCAGCGTCAACCGCGGTATCGGCGGGAAGCCTCAGCTTGCGCTTGCCGGCAGCAAGGCTCATCGCCCCGATGAAGCAGGCCGACCAGCCGGCGGCAAACAGCTGTTCAGGATTGGTACCGGCATGGGCGCCGCCGGGAGGCGAAAGCTTCACCTCGAGCTGCGCATCGCTGCTGCGGGCGGAGCCGTCGCGGCCGCCGGTGGTGTGGGTCTTGCCGGTGTAGAGAACCTTTTCAATCGTCGTCATGAGAGCACTCCTTGGCTTCGTGTCGCGATCTGCGACATCTGGTGACGGAGTGGTTTTGACGGTCTGACGTATCCCGTATGTTTCCAAAATCGGCAGAACTGTATCAAAGCGTAGCGTCGGTCTATCTGGACATTTTCGCATACAAATGCAGCGAAAAATTCAGTTGGCGCGGATCGTCACTTCCGCCGCAAGGCCACCGCCCTCGCGGTTATACAGCTGCACCGAACCGCCTATCGCGGCTGCCAATTGCTGGGCAATGGCAAGGCCAAGGCCTGTGCCGCCAGTCTCGCGGTTGCGCGACTGTTCCAGCCGGAAGAAGGGTTGCATCGCGGCTTCGAGCATGGCGTCCGGAATGCCGGGGCCACGGTCCATCACGGTGATGGAGATCGCTTCCTCGCCTTTCCGCTCGACGCTGATTTCGGCTGCGCCTGCAAATTTCAGTGCATTGTCGACGAAGTTCGTGAGAATGCGGCGAAGCGCATGCGGTTTCGTCGATGCAATGCCCTGCACGAGGCCGACGACGCTGACGGCCTTGTCCATGTCCTGATAGTCATAGGCGATGCTGTCGATGAAGGACGAGAGGTCGATACGGGAAAACTTCTCGCCGTTGCCATGGGCGCTGCGGGCATAAGCGATACCATCCTGCACGAGACGTTCGATCTCACCGAGATCGCGCACCAGCTTGTCTTTCTCGGGGGAATCATCAGCCATATCGGCGCGCAGCCGCATGCGGGTGATCGGCGTCTGCAGGTCGTGCGAGATCGCAGCCAGAATCTGCACTCGCTCTTCGAGATAGTGCGCGATCCTCTCGCGCATGGCATTAAAGGCGCGCGCCGCATGCGCAACCTCGCTCGGGCCACGCTCGCTGAGCGGCGGCCCTTTCTTATTCGGGTCAAGTGCATCAGCTGCCGCGGCAAGAGCGCCAAGCGGGCGGATCGCCTGGCGCACGGCAAACCATGTGCAGAGCACCAGCAGCGCCATCTGGATAGCAAGCACATAGGGCAACCATGCCGCAATCGGCATCGGAGGCCGCGGCGTGATATCGATCGTCAGCGGACTTCCGTCACTCAGCGTCAGATGCACCTGCAACCGGCTGATGTCGCCCGGAATGGATTCCATGCGGATCGGATAGGTGCCGCCGATCGCCTCTTCGATCCTGCCGCCGATTTCCCTGCCCTTGCTGGAATTGTCGGGCACACCGGGCAGACCCGGCCCAAGTTCGAAACGATAATTGCCTCGGCTGAGACGATCGAGCAGGTCGCTGCGCTGATCCGCAGGCAGGCGGTCGAGAACGGCAATCGAAGTCGCGACATCACTTTCCAAAGTGCCGAGCATGACGGCCTTGGCCGACATGGAACGCTCGACGAAGAGGACTGTGAAGGACAGGCCATAGGCAATCGCAAGGCCCGCCAGCAGAATGAAGAAAAGCCGAGCCCGCAGCGTGCTCGGCCAAAACCCGGAGCGAAGAGCAGTCCCCACGCTCATGACCTTGCCTCTTCAATCTCCACCGGAACGGAAAAGACGTAACCTTCGCTGCGCACCGTCTTGATATAGGTCGGCTCGCGGGCATCATCCCCCAGTCGCTGGCGAACGCGGCTGACGAGCAGGTCAATGGAGCGGTCGAAGAGTTCGGCATCACGGCCCTGCGTGAGGTTCAGCAGTTGGTCGCGGTTGAGCACCCGCTGCGGATGGTCGATGAAGACCCGCAGCAGCCGATATTCGGCGCCGCTCAACGCAATCTCGGTTCCCTGCCTGTCGAGAAGATGCCGACCGACCGTATCCAGGCGCCAGTCGCCGAAGCGAAGCCACTGTCCCGCCTCCGAAATCTGCAGGTTTGGCGGCAGGGCGCGGGTGCGGCGCAAGACAGCCTTGATGCGTGCAAGCAGTTCGCGCGCGGCAAAGGGTTTCGGCAGATAGTCGTCGGCGCCCATCTCCAACCCGATGATGCGATCCATCTCATCGCTGCGGGCTGTCAGCATCAGGATAGGCGTTGCCTTGTGCTTACCCGCACGCAGCTCACGGCAGAGCACGAGCCCGTCATCGCCCGGCATCATGACATCGAGCACGATGAGATCGACCGTATTGCCTTCGAGAAAGCTGCGCATCTGGCGGCCATCGGCGGCGACTGACGTCCGAAGCCCGTTCTTCTTCAGATAGCTCGAAACCAGTTCGCGGATTTCACGATCGTCATCGACGATCAGGATATGGTCGACGTGCTCCATGTCGGGACTTTCGGATCCTCTATCTATTGGCGCGCAACAGAACTGCTATCTGCAGACTCGCTGCTTACTGTTTTGACTCTGAATTGGCTGCCGCGAAACAGGGAATTCCGTTCGCGGCAGCCGAAGCAGGCTTTAGAAGTGATCGACATCCAGAATGGCCTGAGCAAAGGCCTGCGGTGCTTCTTGCGGCAGGTTATGGCCGATGCCGCCAGTGATGTTGCGATGCTCATACCTGCCGGTGAACTTCTTGGCATAGGCCGAAGGCTCCGGATGCGGTGCGCCATTGGCGTCGCCTTCCATGGTGATGGTCGGTACAGTGATAACAGGAAAGGCAGCGAGCTTCTTTTCCAACGCGTCATATTTCTTTTCGCCATTGGCAAGTCCAAGCCGCCAGCGGTAGTTGTGGATGGTGATTGCGACATGGTCGGGGTTTTCGAAGGCTTTGGCGGTGCGGTCGAAAGTTGCGTCATCAAATTTCCACTGCGGCGAAGCAAGCTTCCAAATCAGCTTTGCGAAATCATGCCGGTTGGCCTCATACCCCTCGCGGCCGCGTTCAGTGGCGAAGTAGAACTGATACCACCAGGACAGCTCGGCCTGCGGCGGAAGCGGCTTCTTGTTCGCCTCCTGACTGCCGATCAGATAGCCGCTGACGGAGACCAAGCCCTTGCAGCGTTCCGGCCAGACAGCGGCCAGGATGTCCGCGGTGCGACCGCCCCAATCATAACCGCCGATCACGGCACGCTCGATGTCAAGCGCATCCATGAAGGCGATGATATCAGTGGCGATGGCAGCCTGCTGACCGTTGCGTGGTGTCTTTGCGGAGAGGAATTCGGTTGAGCCATAGCCGCGCAGATAGGGGATCAGTACCCGGTAGCCGGCATCGGCGAGCGCAGGCGCTACATCGACGAAACTGTAGATGTCGTAGGGCCAGCCATGGAGAAGGAGCACAACCGGGCCATTTGCGGGACCGGCTTCAGCGTAGCCGACATTAAGTACGCCAGCCTTGATCTGCTTTAGCGGTGCAAAGGACGTATGCGAGCCTGCCTTGACGGCGGGCGCGGTAACCTGTGACTGAGCACCAGCCGCGCTGGTCAGGCCGAATTCGACCGCCGCCATAGTCATGGCCGCAACACCAAAAAAACGACGACGCTGAAGATTGATTTCGCTGGACATTGTCTCTCTCCGTTTCAAGTTGATGGCAAGGAGAAAACAGCTCGCATGTATCCCCGATGTTTCGGGTATCCGCTTCAATTGCATGCGGATGTAGCATCCGGCCTTCCGGATACGTTCTGATACAATTGGCTGCCTTCTCAATCGAAAATCCGTTGGATGAGGAAATCACGAAGCACCGCGGCATTGTTGTGCTCGTCGTCGCTGGTGGCATAAAGCAGCGTGACCGTGCCCTTCCTTACGAAATCGGTCACGAACTCCAGCTCTTCCTCTTTGTGCTCAAGCTCTGCGGTGTAACGCCGGCGGAACTCCTCCCAGCGATCAGGCTCATGATTGAACCAATGGCGCAGCTCGGTGCTTGGCGCGACATCCTTTAGCCAGGCAGTAAGTGCAGCACGCTCCTTACTGAGACCGCGCGGCCAGATGCGATCGACCAGCAGTCGAGCACCATCCGCATCCAACTTGGCCGCATAGACCCGCTTGAGCTTTATCGTCTCAGCTCTGGCTGTCATTTGATCCTCCTCATTCACCGATCATCCCTCTTCTTGCGGGATCCCGGCCGGGCGAAGCGCTGATGCATGGAAGATAGAGCAGCCCTCATCGGAGCGCTTCCTACACTTCGGTACATATTGCCGGGAAACCAGACACATCCGAGATACATCGCCTCGACCAGATAGCCGCGTTGCTGGTCGGGCTGCATCGCCGTCCAGAGCCCGATCACCCGGTTTCAAAGGAAACGACGATGACGCTTCTTATCATTGCCTATCTCGGAGGGGCGCTGACCATATTCAGCCCCTGCATCCTCCCCATCCTGCCCTTCGTCTTCGCCCGCGCCGGACAGCCATTCGTGCGCAGCACGCTGCCCATGCTGATCGGCATGGCCGCCACGTTCGCGTTTGTAGCCACACTTGCTGCCGTTGGCGGCAGCTGGGCGATCAACGCCAATGAATATGGCCGCCTTGCCGCGCTGACCTTGCTTGCCGTCTTCGGCGTCGGTCTTCTTTCGCCGCGTGTCGCAAGCTTCATCACCCAGCCGATCGTCGATTTCGGCAACCGCCTGCTGAACGCTTCCGGCAAGACCGGTGCTGCGCCGACTGTGGCGAGCGCGCTCGTTCTCGGCGTTGCGACCGGTCTGCTCTGGGCGCCATGCGCCGGGCCGATCCTCGGTCTCGTGCTGACGGGTGCGGCACTTCAAGGCGCCAACCTGCAGACAACATTCCTGCTGCTCGCCTATGCCGCCGGTGCCGCCACTTCGCTGGCTATCGCACTCTCCGTCGGCGGAAAGATCTTTGCCGGCATGAAGAAGTCGCTCGGCGTCAGCGAGAGAATTCGTCAGGGCCTCGGCGCTGCCGTGCTTGCAGGTGTCGCTGTTATCGCACTCGGTCTCGACACTGGCCTGCTTTCGCGGCTTTCCTACGCCAGCACCGCATCCTTCGAGCAGGCCGTTCTCGACAGGGTGAATGTGCAGCCAACCGATAGAGGATCGTCCGAAGTCGCGAGCAACGACAAGACGATCGGCCTTGCCGATGCGAAGAAACCTTTCCACAGCGATCTGCCGGTCGAAGGCCGTGTGCCATCGCTGGACGGCGCCGTCGAATGGCTGAACTCGCCGCCGCTGACGACTGAACAGCTTCGTGGCAAGGTCGTGCTCGTCGATTTCTGGACCTATTCCTGCATCAACTGCATCCGCACTATCCCCTATGTCCGCGCCTGGGCTGAAAAATACAAAGACCAGGGCTTGGTCGTGATCGGCGTGCATGCCCCGGAATTTGCCTTCGAAAAGAAGATCGACAATGTCAAAAAGGCCATTGGCGACTTCAACATCGGCTATCCGGTCGCAATCGACAACGACTACAAGATCTGGCGCGCCTTCGATAACAGCTACTGGCCGGCTCATTATCTGATCGATGCCAAGGGCCAGATCCGCGAACATCACTTCGGCGAAGGCAACTATCGGCAGACTGAGCAGGCGATCCAGGACCTGTTGCGCGAAGCCGGCAGCGAGATGGCAACAAGCGCACCAGTCGTGCCGGATGCGAAAGGTGCCGAGATGAGCCCGGACCTGAAGGACATCGGCTCAGGCGAAACCTATATCGGCTATAAGCAGGCCACCAGCTTTGCCTCCAATGAGAGCATGCGCGCCGATGCCACCAGGGACTATTCGGTCGATCAGCCGGGTCTCAACCAGTGGGGTCTTTCGGGCAAATGGACTGTCGGCGCCGAAGAGGCGACCCTCGATCAGGCAGGCGGCGGCATCGCCTACCGCTTCAGCGCCCGCGACCTACATCTCGTTCTTGGCCCAAGTGCTGACGGCAAACCGATCCGCTTCCAGGTGACGGTCGACGGCAGAGCGCCGGGTGCTGACCATGGCAGCGATATCGATGCCGATGGAAATGGCACGGTGACCTCGACCAAACTCTACCAGCTCGTGCGCCAGGCCGGCGCGGTGGAAGCACGCAACTTCGAGATCCGTTTCCTCGATCCCGGCGTGCAGGCCTACGCCTTCACATTCGGCTGAACATTCTTTCTCTCGTTTAACTTGAACAACAGGAGCAATCACCATGAAACACAAGTATTTTTCTACCCTCGCCCTTGCCTTCGCCACCAGCGTCATCGCTTTTGCTGCCCAGGCGGCCGAGGTGAAAAACATCGTCATCGTCCACGGCGCACTCGCCGATGGCTCCGGCTGGCGCCAGGCGACCGAAATCCTCGAACGCCGCGGCTTCAACGTCACCATCGTGCAGGAGCCGATCACCTCGCTTGCCGATGATGTCGCCGCAACCAACCGGGTGCTGGACCTGCAGGATGGCCCGACCCTGCTCGTCGGCCACAGCTATGGCGGCATGGTGGTCACCGAAGCCGGCAACAGCCCCAATGTCGCGGGCCTGGTCTATGTCGCGGCCTTCCAGCCGGACAAGGGTGAAAGCCTCATCAGCCTGGCGAGTTCCAAGCCGGCTGGCGGCATGAATATTCGTGAGACGAAGGACGGAAAATACCTCTATCTCGACCCGGCCGCCTTCGCGAACGACTTCGCCGCCGACCTGCCGAAGGATGAGGCCGCGTTCCTCGCAAAGTCGCAAGTCTTCGCCTCCAAGGAGGCCTTCTCGGCCAAGGTCGGGGATCCCGCCTGGAAGGCTAAGAAGAGCTGGACGATCGTCGCCACCGAAGACCGTTCGATCAATCCCGACCTCGAACTCGATATGGCAAAGCGGGCCGGCAGCACGGTGACGGAGATCAAGGCAAGCCACGCCGTCTTCGCGTCTCAGCCGGAAAAGGTCGCCGATGTGATCGCGAAGGCTGCCGAGGCAGCCGGCAAGTAATCAGATCAAAAGCGGTAACCGGAGCCGGCGGATCATTCCGCCGGCTCATTTTCCGTGAACGTTTCCTTCATCGCTTTGATGATGACGACGGCCGATGCCGCGCCCGGATCGATGTGACCAAGGGATCGTTCGCCGAGGCGGGCGGCACGACCGCGCGTGGCAACCATCGAACGGGTCGAGCGTGCGCCGGCGTCGGCGGCTTCAAGAATGCCATTCCACATGTCCGAGACGCTCGCCTGTCTGTCGCGGGCAGCAGCCGCCGCTTCTGTTGCCGGGATCCAGGCATCCAGCATCGTCTTGTCACCGCGCTGCCCCTTGCCGCGGTCCCGGATACCTGATGTCATAGCCTCGACAATTGCGGCCTGAGCGGCGACCGAAAGGGTCTCGTCCCGCTTCAGAGCCTGCGCCGCCTTGCGGAAGGCCGTGGCATAGAGCGGGCCGGTCGATGCGCCAACGGCATCGAGAAAGGCGGATGCGGCAAGCGAAAAGACCTCTGATGGCAATATTTTATCGAGATCGTGTTTCGCCAGTTCGCCATTCACCGCCTGGAAGCCGAGCGACATGGTAATGCCGTGGTCGGCATCGCCGATCGCGCCATCCAGATCGGAGAGATGATCCTTCTCAGCCGAAATCGCCACGGATATCCGGTGAAACATCCTGCTGAGGCGGCGGGCCGCGTTTGCCGACATGCGTATCCTCCCAATTCATGCAGCCCAGCCCCCTGGGATGCTTTATGCTTTTCAGTTTACGACCCTCAGAAACGCCGTATCGCAGGGGTGATGCAGCAGATCCGTCAGTTCCTGGTCGAGATGCAGGATCGATATGGATGCGCCGACCATATCGAGCGATGTGCAATAATGCCCCACCCAGTTCGCTTCGATCTTGATCCCCTTCGCGCTCAGGCGCTGTTCCACCCGTCTGTAGAGAATATAGAGCTCCATCAGCGGCGTGCCGCCGAACGAGTTGACGAGAACGGCAACGCGGTCCCCCGCCACCGGTTTCATCTCCGAGAATATGCGATCCATGACGACATCGACCACAGCATCGGCGCTCATCATCTTTTCGCGCATCACGCCCGGTTCGCCGTGGATGCCCATGCCGATTTCCATATCGTCGGGACCGATCTCGAAATTGTGGCGACGCGTCTGCGGCAGTGAACAGGGCTCCAGCGCAACACCCATCGTGAACGTACGGTCATTGGCTTTTCGCGTTGCTGCCTCGCAAGCATTTAGCGACAGGCCGCGATCGCAGGCCGCACCGGCAATCTTGAAGATGAAGAAATTGCCGGCAACACCGCGGCGTCCATCTCGATCCTCCAAAGGCGATGAGGAGATATCGTCGGTCGTCACCACGGTGCGGACTTCGATATTGTCCTCTGCCGCCATTTCGGCAGCCATCTCGAAATTCATGACGTCGCCGGCGTAATTGCCATAGACGAAGAGCACGCCCTCCCCTCCTGATGCCGCCTTGGCACATTGCAGGATCGGCCCCGGAGGCGGCGAGGAAAAGATATTCCCGACCGCGACAGCATCGGCGAGCCCTTTGCCCACATAACCGAGGAAAGCCGGCTCATGGCCGGTGCCGCCGCCGACGACCAGTCCGACCTTGCCGGCCCGCGGGCCTGCGTGGGCAACGAGCGCGCGGTTGGAGCCGTCGACCGGGCGGAGGTAATTCGCATGCGCTTTGACGACACCCTCGAGCATTTCCTCGACGACATCATCTGGATTGTTCAGGAACTTCTTGATGTGGGTGCGGGCGCTCAGTGGCGCCGACATATCGCTTTCCACGCGCGGACGCTGGGAGAGCTTTTGAGTGATCTCGGTGACTCCATCGGCATTCAGGATGCCGCGGCCGGTGGCTGCATCGGTGATCAGGACATTGACATAGCCGCCGCGAAGCGCGGCGAGGATCGCCGGCACCTTGTCGAACCCACCGGCAACAGCGATTCGCATGTTGATCTTCTTCAGGAGGTCGAGCGAAATGCCGACGGTCCGGTCGTCCAGCGGACCGGCGACGGGCCGTCCGTGGCCGTCGATGAAGCGTCCGGCAACGACACCGGTCGTGTCCTTCGCCAGATAATCCTGCAGCGATACGGACTCGAAAAAGCCGCTGGTGTGGATGGTGGAATTCGGCCGCATGGAGGCGATGCCGAAAATCACCCTGTTTGCCCGCGAAAGCGCCTCAAACTGCTGATCGATCAAAGGTTCGCGCATCAGCATGTTACGCAATTCGGCGCTGGAAACGATGGCAGGCGCCGAAATGTTGATGAGCCGGCCATCGACCGCGTCGGCAAAGGCCGCAGCACAAAGTTCCGGCGTGTAGGCGAAGGTTGCGCTCGTCCCACCTGTCGCCTGCACGATGGTCATATCCTGCAGTCCCGAAATGGCGGCCTGCTCGCCAACCGCCATGATGGTGCGGCCCCAGACGACCGCCATTGTATCCCCGGATTTCAACAGTTTCTGCAGTGCCTGCGCGCCGGCTGCGCCAAGCCGTTCGATCAGCGGCCGGGCATTGTCGTCGCTCGGCACGACAAGACAGTCATGCAGACCGAAATGCCGCTTCAGTTCCTGGGCGATGGTGAGAGAACTCAGGCGCGAGGGTTCGATGGAAATATTGACGATGCCGCGGGCGCGCGCATCGGCGAGGTAACTGTTCACCGTGGCGCGTGAAATGCCCATGGTCTCGGCAATGTCGCCTTGTGTCATGCCATCTTCGTAGTAGAGCCAGCATGCCCACACATAGGGATCGTCGCCGTAGCGCAGCGGGATTGGTTCAGCCGCGATATCAGCCGTAGTATTCTTTCGTGCCGATGATGTCTTAGCCGTCATCCTGCCTGGTTTCCCCTCGTCTGCAATCGACGGCGAAGATGAGCGCAAAAGCTGCAGTTTTCAACGTACCTCCGGCCGATTGTTCCCGGCCGCCGAAGCGGCCGGGAGGTGATGCAAGGGAGGATCACGGGCTCTCACCAAAGCCCGATTTGTCAGGCGGGCTGGAGCCTCGTTTCCACGCCATCAGCCAGCGACTTCAGGATCAACGCACAGGATGTCGCGCCCGCGTCGAGCACGCCGAGCGAACGTTCGCCGAGGCGGCTAGCGCGACCGATCTTGGCGACGAGATCGCGTGTACTGTCCCGTCCGGCCTCCGCAGCTGCGACGAGAGCCTGAAGCGCCTCGCCAAAGGACTTTCCGCTGCCAACCGCCGTATCGAACGCACTAATCGCCGGCACGAGTGTGTCGAGCAGCGTCTTGTCGCCGACCTTGGCCGAACCAATCGCCTGGATGCCATCGAGGCCATTGTGGAGCATGGTGCTGAACGTCGCGGCGTCGATCGCATCAGACTTCTCGATCGTTTCGGCAAACTGCGTGAACATGACGCCATAGAGCGGTCCCATGGAGCCGCCGATCTCCGTCATCAGCACGGTGCCGAGCGTGTCGAGCGCTTCTGCCAAGGACATATCTGCCCCCTTGACGCGTTCGGCCGCCATGCCGAAACCCTTGGCCATGTTGACGCCATGGTCACCGTCGCCGATCTTGCCGTCAATTTCGCTCAGATAGGCGCGGTTTTCGATGATCCGATCGGCAAGCGAGAGAACGATATCGCCTGATTTGGCATTCCGAAATTGCTGCATTCGCCTGCCTCCCCTCAAAGCATCGCAGGGCACTGAACATCAACATCCAGCAGCCGCTTCAGCTCGTCGTCCAGTGCCATCACGGTCAGTGTTGCGCCGACCATTTCCAGCGATGTGAAATAATTGCCGATATAGACCTTGTAGATCTTCAGTCCGCGTCCGGTAATCTCGGATTCAATCGTATCGTGGAGAATATAGAGCTCGTTGAGCGGCGTTGCGCCAAGCCCTGACACGATAACTGCGACTTCGGCTCCAGCAGGAAGCTGGTGATCGTCGAGAACGATCTTCGCCATCTCCTCGGCAACTTCCTTGGCGGACTTCAGCGGCTCGACACGCACGCCGGGTTCGCCATGATGGCCGATGCCGACTTCCATCGTGCCGGGCTCGATGGTGAAGTTCGGATGGCCGACGGAGGGCAGCGTGCAGGGGCCGAGGCCGACGCCGATCGAACGGCAATTGTCGATAGCCTTCTGGGCGGTCGCACGAACCTCTTCGAGGCTCGCGCCCTCGGCAGCCTTCGCCGCGCCGCACTTCCACATGAATATCTCGCCGGCGACGCCGCGACGCTTTTCGCGCTCCTCGGGGCCTGCTGAACATACATCGTCATTGGCAACGACGGTGACGATCTCGATGCCTTCCTTGGCTGCCAGCTTGATTGCCATCTTCACGTTCATATTGTCGCCGGCATAGTTGCCATAGAGGCAGACGACGCCCTTGCCGCCATTGGCTTCGCGCGCGGCATCGAGGAAGCTCTTCGCGGTTGGCGAAGAGAAAAGTTCGCCGACGGCCACGGCATCCAGCATGTTGCGGCCGGTATAGCCGATGAAGGCCGGCTCATGACCCGAACCGCCACCAGTGATGACGCCCACCTTGCCGGCGACCGGTGTGTGACGAGCAGCAATGACACGGGGATTTTGTGCCGATAGCCTGACGATGTCGGCATGGGCCTTGACGAAGCCCTTGACGGTATCCTCGACGACCTCGTCCGGATTGTTGATAAATCTCTGCATTATAACTCCTATCTACCGCGCGTCAGATAATGGTGTAGCCGCCGTCGACCAGAAGGTCCGCGCCATTGATCATATCGGCGCCGTTGGAAGCCAGGAACACTGCCGCCGCCGCAATCTCCTCTGGAAATGCAAAACGGCCGGATGGAATGCGCTGTTTCAGCGCCTCACCGCGTGGGCCATCCCATGCCTTCCTGCCGAGATCGGTCAGGACGACGGTCGGAGAGATCGTGTTGACGTTGATGCCGTGCTTTCCCCATTCGGCAGCCAGCGTCTTGGAAAGACCGATGACCCCGAACTTCGATGCACAATAGGCAACATGCTGGTCGATGGCGACCGTGCCTGCCTGTGAGGCCATGTTGATGATCTTGCCGCCGTTGCCCGCCTTGATCATGGCGCGACCAGCGGCCTGGGATACCAGGAAAGTGCCTTTGAGATTGATGGCGATGGTCTTGTCCCACGCATCGAGGCTGAGTTCTTCGACTGGCGCGAGCATGACGACACCGGCGCTGTTGACGGCAATATCGATGTGACCGAACGCGGCCACCACATCGGCAACCACCTTTTCGACCGATTGCGGGTCCGATACGTCGCAGACGAATGATTTCGCGCCGTTACCGAGTTCGTCGGCTTTGGCCTTCGCGACCGATTCATTGATGTCCACCACACCGACGATCGCGCCCTTGGCGACCATGGCGGATGCGATGGCGCTGCCGATGCCGGAAGCCCCACCCGTGATCAGAGCGACCTTACCGCTCAAGGAAAAGTTCAAATCAACCTGTTTTGAATCAGTCATGGCTTTCTTCTCAACCTGTCGGGATATGGGGCGGGATCTTCATCCCGCCCCAGGGAGGATCACTTGCGGGTGGAAAGCAGCTTATCGACGTTTTCAGCCGTCACCGGGGTCCACGGGACATTATAGGTCTTATCCTTGCCGTCGTTCCACGGCATATCCTTGTAGGTGGTCCAGATATCGGATTCCGGCTTATAGTTACCCTTCTTGGCATTGAAGATCGCAAGATCCAGAGCGCCCTGCGCCTGGGCACGGGCATCCTGAAGGATCGAGGTCATCTCACCGGCCTTGGCAGCCCGCAGCGCATCGGTGACGCCGTCGATACCGGCGATGGCGAAGCTCTTGACGTCGAGCCCGGCAGCCTTGATCGCCTCGATGGCGCCGAGCGCCATTTCATCGTTCTGGCCGATAATGCCGTTGATCTGGTTCGGGTGCGACGTCAGCCAGTTCTCCATCAGCGTCTGGGCTTCAGCGCGCGACCAGTTTGCAGTCTGGTCTTCGAGAACCTTGACGTTAGGGCACTCGGCCAACGCCTTCTTGTTACCCTGCAAGCGTTGGATCTGCGCCGACTGGCCGACCGGGCCCTCGATGATCACGACATTGCCCTTGCAGCCGATCTTGTCCAGCACACTCTTGGCTTCGAGATAACCGGAAACCGTGTCATCGGAACCGACATAGGAGGTCAGTTGATCGGAATTGACGCGGGTGTTGGAGCCGATGACCGGAATGCCGGCATCGACCGCAGACTGAACGGCAGATGCACCGGCATCAACGTCGATCGGAGCGAAGATGATGGCGTTGTACTTCTGCGTGATCATCGTCTTGAACTGGTCCTGCTGAACCAGCGCGTCATAGCGTCCATCGAAAACCGTCAGTTCCACCTCGCCGCTCTTGACGGCCGGGTGATCCTGCAGGGCCGCAGTCCAGATCTGCATGAATTCCGCATTCAGGCCGTAGGGTGCTGCGCCAATCTTGATTTTCTCCTGGGCTGCGGCCGACGTAGCCAGCAGCGCCGTTGCCGAAGCAAGTGCAATCAGAAGCTTTTTCATTTCATTCTCCTCCACCTTGGGTTTAGGCTGCCAGCATGGCTTGCCTGTCGGACGGGGCGACCGAAGCGCCTGCCCCGAATTTCTGTTGTTGAGCTCAGGCTCCGAAATTTCGTTTCTGGTCGAGCATGACGGCGCCGACGATGAGGGCGCCCTTCAGGACCTGCTGGTAGTAGGACTGGATACCCATCAGATCGAGACCATTGTTCATCACGCCGATGATGAGAGCGCCGATCAATGTCCCCGTCACCCGGCCGACGCCACCGGAAAGGCTCGTACCGCCGATGACGACTGCCGCGATCGCGTCCAGTTCATACGCGACGCCAGCCTGCGGCAGGCCCGAACCGGTGCGGGCGCTGAGCAGGATGCCTGCAAGCCCTGCCAGGCCGCCGGAGATGACATAGACGGTGAAACGGATGCGATCGGTGTTGATGCCCGAAGTCTTGGCCGCATGCGGGTTGCCGCCGACGGCATAGATATAGCGGCCGAACCGCGTACGGTTGAGCACCCACCAGGAAGCCACGAAGACGACCGCAAGCACGATGACGGGAGCAGGAAGACCGAACACATCACCGGTGCCGATCCAGCGAAAGGCGGGTGTCAGCGCCGGAACCGGGCGACCGCCACCGTAGATCAACGTCATGCCACGGGCAGCCGAGAGCATGCCGAGTGTGGCGACGAAGGCAGGCACCGAGAAACGCGAGATGATCATGCCGGAGATCGAGCCGCAGACAACACCGACCAGGACGCCGACCAGCAGGCCGATAGCGACCGGATAGGGCGAACCGATGACCCCGGCCGTTTCCGAAGTGGTGGCAAAACTGGCGCTGACGATGCCGGCGAGCGCCACGACGGAGCCGACCGACAGGTCGATGCCGCGCGTCAGGATCACGAAGGTCATGCCGATCGCCAGCACGCCGTTGATGGACGTCTGCAGCAGCACGTTGGAAATATTACCGCCGGTCAGGAAGAACTCGTTCGAGAACGACAGGATAATGACCAGAAGCAGGAAGGCGAGGAAGATGCCGTATTCCTGCACGATCAAACGCCGCTGCTCGGTCTTGAACCAGCCGCCCGCACTCTTGTTCTCACTCACTGACACTGCCTGCTCCTCTGCTGCCGGACGAACGCCCTGACCCTGGTCAGGTTGATAAGTGGACGAGTGATTGGGCATTCGTCTCCTCCCGGCTGTATATTCCGGCGCTCTTGCCGCCGCGCATCACCATGATGCGGTCCGACATGCCGAGAACTTCGTCGATTTCCGATGAGATCATCACCACGGTGCCGCCGTTTTCAGCGAAGTCGCAGATGATGCGGTAGATTTCGCGCTTGGCGCCGACATCGACGCCGCGCGTCGGTTCATCCAGCAGCAGAACCTTGGGATTGCGCAGGAACCATTTGCCGAGAACGACCTTCTGCTGGTTACCGCCGGAAAGGCCTGATACCGGCATGGTGTCGCGCGCTGCCTTGATCTGAAACTGCTCGCGCATCCGCCTGCTGGCATCCACTTCCTTCGCATGGTCCATGGCAAAGGCGGGACTCAATTCCGGCAGGCTTGCCATGCAGATATTGGCGCGAACGGAATCGGAGAGGTTGAGCCCCGTCTGCTTTCGATCTTCGGTTACCAGCGCCAGTCCATGAGCCATCGCGTCCGAGGGCTTCGCGACCGAGATCGGCGCACCGTCCACTGCAATGCGCCCGGTCGATGGCTTATCGAGGCCAAAGAGGCAGTTGAAGATTTCCGTGCGGCCGGAGCCCATAAGCCCGTATATGCCGAAGATCTCGCCCTTATGGGCAGCAAAGGAAATGTCCTCGATCTTGTTCGGGCAGGAGAGCGCACTGACCTCCAGACCGATCTGCGGTGTAGGCGTATTGGTCTTGACGTATTCTTCCGAAAGTTCCCGCCCGACGATCATGCGGATCAGGCTCGGCCGATCGATCTCCGACAAGGCGCCAGCACCAACGAAGGAACCGTCGCGGAAGACCGTGTAGGAATCAGCGATCTGAAAGATTTCCGACAGGCGGTGCGAGACGTAGACGATGCCGCGCCCCTGGGCCTGCAGGCGGCGGATCGCAGCAAAGAGCTGCTGGGCTTCACGCTCGCCGATCGCCGATGTCGGCTCGTCCATGAAGATGACTTCGGCATCGTGGCTCAGCGCCTTGGCGATCTCCACCAGCTGCATCTGCGCGACCGAGAGGTTCATCATGTACTGGTTTGCGCGGATATCGAATTCCAGTTCATCGAGCAGCTTCTGCGCCGCACGGTTCATGGTGCGGAAATCGATGCCGCCGAAACGGGCTGACGGCTCGCGGCCAAGATAGATATTCTCGGCGACCGTCATGTGCGGAACCGGGCTCAATTCCTGCTCGATGATGGCAATACCGGATGCGAGCGCATCAGCAGGACTGGAGAAATCCACCTCTTGGCCCCGCCGGCGGATCGAGCCGGCATCGCGCTTGTGAATGCCCATGAGGATCTTGAGGAAGGTCGATTTGCCGGCGCCATTGCCGCCACACAGCGCGTGGACCGAGCCAGCGCGAAGTTGGAAGCGGCCGTCGCGCAGGGCTGCGACGCCGCCAAAGGACTTCTTGAGCCCCTCCACTTCCAGCAGAAATTCCACGTCCGTCTCCTCCACGTATGCGTCTGGCGAGCATGTTCCAGCGCGCCATTCGACATCCAGAAACCTCCGCCCAAATGTCGATACTGACAATATTCGATTGCTATTCGACAAATGTCAAGTGATGCACAATCACGTAAATTTCAGGGTATCCGAGAGCCGGAAACGGCGCCGAAAAACCAGCAATTGCAGGGCGAAGAGCGACAGCGCGGCGGAAATGAGGGCCTGCGGAACATCGTGCCGACGTGGCGCAAAGAGATTATCGACGGCGAGCATGATCGCGCCCCGCTCTTCCGAGGACGGGCACCGGCGTGTCGATTTCTGCCAACAAGCATCCGGGCGGCGCTGACCCACGATACCTATTCTGCCGAGCGCGCCGTCAAGTCATCACCACCATGGGTGCAGGCGTGGTCGGCACCAAACTCGCCAAAGCGATCGTCGATTATCTCGCCCCAGCTTCGGCCCGATTGGTCTATCGGTCGAAAACGTCAGGGCAATCGACAGCCTGAACCAGGCAAAACACTGAGTTTCGTCACGAGACCTTCTGCCGCCCGTAAAGCAGCAGCATGCCGATGATGACCGCGCCATAGATGAGCTGACGCCCGGCCTCCTCGATCTGCATGACCGAGAGGATCGACTGGAGAAGCGTGATCAGGATGACGCCGGCAACGGTTCCGAGATAGGAACCCTTGCCGCCGAGTACATGCGTGCCGCCAAGCACCACGGCGGCAATCGACGGCAAGAGATAAGCGTCGCCCATGGACTGAGACGCCTTCGAGGCGTAGCCGGCGAGAAGCACGCCGCCGAGAGCGCTAAGCCCGCCTGACATGATGAAAGCCAGCAGGGTGATCCTACGGGTATTGATGCCGGACATGTACGCGGCGCGCTCGCGATTGCCGATCGCATAGAGCGCCCGGCCGAAAGTCGTTCGCGTCAGCAGGAAGACGGCGAGCAGGCCGACGGCCAACCAAACCAGAACGCCATTCGGAAGCCCGGGTATGGCATAACCGGTTGCCAGAAAGCGCATTGATGCTGAGGCCGAATCCTGCGGTGAGAAGCCACCTGTATAAACGACCATCAACCCTTGCGCGACGGCATTGGTCGCAAGCGTGATGATCATCGAGGGAATGCGCAGATAGGCGACTGCGACGCCGTTGACGAAGCCGATCGCGGCGCCGCAGAGAATACCGAAGGGGATTGCGAGGACCCCACCCATCGTTCCGTAAGCAGTGGCGGCGCAGGCCATCATCGCCCCTGTCGTCACCACCCAGGGCACAGACAGGTCGATTTGTCCAAGCAGGATGACTGCCATCATGCCGGTTGCGATGACCCCGAGGAAGGAAGCCACCTTCAACTGCTGCAGCAGGTAATCCGGCGACAGGAAGTTGGAGGAGTAGAGCGAACCGCCGAGAAGCAGGAGGATGATGCAGCCGAAGGCGATCGTCACAGCCGGATCGACGCCGCGCAGCCGGGCAGGCACAGGAATTCGCCGCATGGTGGAAGCATCCTCGCTCATTGGAACCACTCCAGACGATTGCGAACACGCGACAGGCCGATGCAGCCGATGCTGACTGCCAGCATCAGCACCACGCCCTGGAAGAGCGGCTGCCAGAGTGGATCGAGATCGAAGACGAACAGCAGGTCGCCGATGGTGCGGAAGGCCAGCGCACCGAAGACGGCGCCGACAGCGCTTCCCTTACCACCCGCAAGCGAAACACCGCCGAGCACCACTGCTGCGATCGAATAGAGCGTATAGGCGTTGCCGCTCGCAAGGGCCGCCTCGCCCGTATAGGAAAAGAAGGTCAGATAAAGCCCGCCAATCGCTGACAGCAGACCAGCCAGTGCATAGGCAGCAAGCTTTGTCCGCTTCACCGGCATGGCGGACATATAGGCGGCATTTTCGGCCGAGCCGACCGCATAGGCGGTGCGGCCGAACACCGAACGGCTGAAGGGCACCCAGATCACCAGGACGACAAGCGCAAGTATGACAAGGCTTGCCGGGATGACGCCGAAAAGTTTCGAGGTAAAAGCATCGGCGAGATCTTCATTAACCGAGCCGCCGGGTGTGGGCCGCAACAGCAGCGCCAGTCCGTAAAAGACCGCACTGGTCGCTATCGTGGTGACGATCGGCTGCAACCGCCCGAAGATGATGACCAGCCCATTGAGCAGGCCGCAGGCGAGACCGGTCAAAAGCACGACCACGACACCCAACCCCGTCTGCAGCGGCGTGCCGACGACAAGCCACGAGGCTAGACAGTTACACAGGATCAGGATCATGCCGACCGAAAGGTCGATGCCCGCCGTTATGACCACGAAACACTGCGCCATGGCCACGAAAGCGAGCAATGTCGCCTTGTTGGCAGCCGTCTGCACCACATTGGGCGTGAAGCCGGCGGGATGGTTCGAAACATAGATGATGAACATCAGGATGAAGAGGAGCGCTGCAAAGAGCGTGCCCTTCTGCTGAACGTACCGGTAGCGCCATTCACCAGTCGCCGGCCTGCTCATTGGGCCATCCTTTGCTGCGCCTCAGCGGCGCCGATGTTGAGGGCGGCACTCACCAGCTCGCGCTCGTTGATCTCGTCTCCCTCGAGAATGCGGATGATGCTGCCATCATACATGACGAGCACACGGTCGCAGCAACCGACCAGTTCGTCATAGTCAGTCGAATAGAAGATGATGGCCGCACCCGCATCGGCAAGCTTGCGCAGCAGGGCATAGATTTCCTGCTTGGTGCCGACATCGATGCCGCGTGTCGGATCGTTGAGCAGAATGATGCGCGGCCGGTTCATCAGCCATTTGGCGATCACGACTTTCTGTTGGTTGCCGCCGGACAGCGAGGCGACGGGCATGTCGATCGTCGCGGCCTTGATCGCCAGCAGCTTCAGAAGTTCGTCGATCTCCCGAAGCTCTGCTGCGCGGTCGATCACGCCGTTGCGCGAAACACGATCAAGGGCTGCGATCGACAGGTTTTCACGCACCGTCATCGGCAGCATCAACCCCTCGGTCTTGCGGTCCTCCGGGATCAGCGCCATGGAGATCTCGCCCGATTTCGCCGCACCCGGGCTCTTCAACCTGACCGGTCTGCCATCGACTGCCACCTCGCCCTTGAGGTCGCGCAGCACGCCGAACAGCGCCAGCAGCAATTCGCGCTGCCCCTGCCCGTCCAGGCCGCCGAAACCGATAATCTCGCCAGGGCGCACGTCGAAATTGATGCCGGAGAGCCGATCTCCCCAGGAGAGGTCGCGGCAGGACAAAACCGGCGCCTCCACCTTCGATTGCAGCGGCTTGGGCGGAAAGACGTTGGTGTATTCGCGTCCGATCATCAGCTCCACTACCTGCTGGTCGGTCTTGGTACCGGCGGGATAGGATTCGATACTGCGGCCGTTTCTAAAGACCGTGCAGTCATCGGCGAGCTCTGTAATTTCATGCATGCGATGCGAAATATAGATCAGCGCCATGCCCTCGGCCCTGAGCTGCTTCAGCACATCAAAGACCTTCTCGACATCAGACTGGGTCAGCGCCGAGGTCGCCTCGTCGAGGATCATCAGACGCGGCTTGCGGGCAAGCGCCTTGGCGATCTCTACCATCTGCCGGCGAGAAAGCGGCAAATCCTTCACCAGGGATGATGGATGGATATCGGCAGCGCCGGCACGGGCAAGTGCTTCCTCGGCAATCTGGCGCTGCCTCTTGCGGTCGATCATGCCGAAACGCAGCGGCGGATTGCTGATGACGATGTTGTCGGCCACCGAAAGATCGGGAATGAGTGACAATTCCTGGAACACACAGACGATACCGGCAGCATTGGCGGCGGCCGGCGAGACGAAAGAGACTTCATTTCCGTCCAGCAGCATGTGCCCTTCATCTGGCGCCACCACACCGGCCATGATCTTGATGAGGGTCGATTTTCCGGCCCCGTTTTCGCCGAGCACGGCGTGGATCGCGCCCGGTCGAACAGCAATGTTAGCTTCCTTCAGCGCAATCGCGCCGCCATAACGCTTCGATATACCTTCCAGGCGCAGAAGCGGTTCAGAAAGGGTCATGCATCCAGCCTCCATTCGGTCGTGTCGAGATCGAGGCTGCGGGCGCTGGCGCCCGCAGCCAGGTCCGGATGGTGGTGCTTACTGGTTTTCCTTGGTCTGCCCCATGATTTCCTGTGCGGAGAAGTTGATGCCGCAGGTCGGGAAGGAGTTGCCGACGAAAAAGTTGTCGGATTCCTTGGGGTAATAATCCTCACCTTCCTTGAAATCGGGATCGGAAACGAGTGCCGTCGGCAGCTTGACGGCCTGCGGAACAACCTCGCCTTCAAGAGCCGCGATGGCCGTCTTGATGGCAACAGCAACCTGTGCCGGGCCGGTGCCTGCCGACGAGCACTTCAGGCCATCCCCCGCATGGGCCGCACAGAATTTACGGAAGCCATTTTCCGTCTCACCGCCGAAGGGCACGAAGGGATGCTTCGCATCGATCATCGCCTGCACGACGCCGGTGTCACCGCCCTGCGCGGTGATGCCATCGAACGGGCCATTAGTGGCGATCGCATCGGCCGTTGCCTTCTGCGCTACGCCATCATCCCACTTGCCGACAACTTCAGTGACGGTGAACTTCTTGCCGGAAGCGTCCAGCGTCTCATGAATGCCGCTATGGCGATCCGTATCGACGGAGGTGCCGGCAACGCCGCGCACTTCCAGGATCTTGCCACCCTGCGGCAGGTGCTTCACCAGCCAGTCGGCCCAGATGACGCCAAGGCCCTTCTGGTCAACGTTGACGTTGATCGCATCCTTGGTGTCGAGGATATTGTCGAAGGCGACGAGAACGACGCCGGCTTCCTTGGCGCGCTTAATGACCGGACCGAAGGCTGTCGGGTTCTGGGCGTTGACGACGACGGCATCATAGCCGGCATCAATGAAGTTGTTGATCGCCGAAATCTGGGCCGGAACGTCCTCGCCGGTCGACACGACCTTGAACTCCTTGAGCTTGGCAGCGACATCCGGCTGGGCGGCGTAGGCCTTTGCCGTCTGCACCATCTGGATGCGCCAGGTATTGGCGATATAGCCGTTGGCAAGCGCGATGCGGTAAGGACCATCCTTCTTCGGATATTGCAGGAACTGGGTTTCGGCCGACCACGGAACCATGCAATTCGGATCGGCGGCGGGGCCGGACACGACCTTTGGCGCCGCCATGGCCGTGCTGCAGAGCAGAGCAAACGCCGACGCGGAAAACGCGGCGATACGGGCCATCTTCGCTTTCTTCACCTTAAGCATTGAATGTCTCCTCCTCAGGCGGGCTAGGCCGCCGCCTCCATAAATTCTGATTTTTATGCTGATCCCGGAAGGCTCCATCCCATCCTTTCCGGCACAATTTCAACGTAACATAGTTGACAGCGCTGTCAAATCAGATTTGCTAGCGCTGTCAACTATACAATTCAGGAAACAATATTTCGCAGATGCGAGATAAATTGCGGATCGATTTGAATTTATTGTGCAAAGCGAGACAGAAATGCGAAGAATAACTTTGGATGACGTGGCAAATCTGGCCGGCGTCAGCCCGATCACAGTTTCAAGAGTACTTCGCAAACCCGACGCGGTTTCGGAGGCGCTGCGGCGACGCGTCAATGCCGCGGTCCAGGAACTCGGCTATGTGCCGAACATAGCGGCCAGCCGGCTTGCCTCGTCACGCACACACGCGATCGGCGTCATCGTACCGACCCTCTATAACGTCATCTTCGCTGAATACCTTTTTGCGCTTCACGACGTGCTCGTTGGCGCGGGCTTTCAGGTCATCGTCGTCAACAGCCGGTATTCCGAACAAGAGGAGGAGAACGCCATAAAGGTGTTGCTCGGCCAAAGGGTCGAGGCGATCATCATCGCCGGCATTCACCATACACCGCTGGCCCGGCAACTTCTGACGCGAGCGCATCTGCCTGTCATCGAGACATTCGAACTTTCGCCCGATCCGATCGATCTCAACATCGGCATGCTGCAAGATCGCGCCGGACAAGCGGCGACACAACATCTTATCGATCGCGGCTTCCATCGTATCGCTTTCCTGGCGGGCAATCTTGATCATCGCGCCCAGTCTCGCTTCGACGGCTATCGTCTGGCGATGCAGGAAGCCGGCCTGCAGAACCTCGAAACCATTGCGCAGCGGCCGCGGCACAGCTCGGTTGCGCTCGGTTCAGACCTTTTCGCCATCATGCACGAACGCGGCGACCGACCGGAGGCGATTTTCTGCACCGACGACAACCTCGCGCTCGGCGCCATGCAGGAGTGCCGCAAGCGAGGCATCCGCGTGCCAGACGATATCGCCATCATCGGTTTTCACGATCTCGAATTTTCTGCCTGTGCATCACCGTCCCTCTCGTCGATCATGACGAGACGTTTCGAGACGGGCAAGCTTGCTGCCGAAAAGGTGCTGACGGCCCTCGATTCGACGAACCGCCAGCCGCCGAACCAGATCGACCTCGGCTTTGAAGTCATAGCCCGCGAAAGCACGGGCGTTACCATCAGGCAGCAGCCTGAGCCTCGCTCTTAGCGATCGTGACCGGAACACCCTTGTAGCTCGGCGTTCCCGACTTGCGATCATAGTGATCGAGGGCGATCACCGCATTCATTTCCGGATAATAGCCGGCCACCGAACCGACGGGGATATTGTATTCTACCGCCGTGAAACCGATGACGGATTTCCCACCGCCATTGCCTATGGCAGAGCGGATATCGATCCGGTCGCCGTCACGTAGGCCCCGTTCGGCGAGATCCTGGCTGCTCATGAAGATCACGTCGCGGCGTCCGAAGATACCACGGTAGCGATCATCGAGACCGTAGACGGTCGTGTTGTACTGATCATGGCTGCGCAGCGTTGTCAGCACCAATGTCGTCGGGTCCTTCAGGCGGGGATCTTCGTCGAGACCGGGGGCGACAAGGAAATTCGCCTTTCCGCTCGCCGTCTTCCAGACGCGGTAGGAGGCCGGAACGTCGAGCCGGAAGCCGCCGCGGACCCGGACGCGACTGTTGAACTCATGAAAATCCGGGAAGACTACTTCGATCTTGTCACGGATGCGGTCGTAATTGGCCATGAGCCCGTTCCAGTCGATGCCGTATTTCGCACCCAGCGTCGCCATCGCAATCCCTGCTATGATGGCGGGCTCGGACTTCAGCAGCTCGCTCGGCGGCTTGAGGAAGCCGCGCGAGGCATGCACCATCGACATGGAATCTTCCACCGTCACGGACTGCGGGCCTGATGCCTGGGTGTCGAGGTCAGTCCGCCCGAGGCAGGGAAGGATGATCGAGGTCTTTGCCGTCAGGAGATGCGAGCGGTTGAGCTTGGTGGCGATATGGACGGCAAGATCGAGCTTGCGCATCGCCTTGAAGGTGACGTCAGGATCGGACATGGCGACAGCCAGATTGCCGCCGAGGCAGATCAGCGCCTTGGACTTGCCAGCCGCAATCGCTTCGATGGACTCGACCGCATTATGGCCCTTCTCTGCAGAGGGACGGAAACCAAAGGCACGTTCCATACCGTCGAGCAGCGCCTTGTTTGGAATCTCGGTTATGCCGACAGTTCTGTCGCCCTGTACATTGGAGTGACCACGCAGCGGGCAGAGCCCCGCGCCCTGGCGACCGATATTGCCGCGCAGCATAAGGAAATTGGCAAGCTGCTGGACATTCGCCGTTCCGTTGGCGTGCTGCGTGATCCCCATGCCGTAGCAGAGGATAACATTGCGAGCATTGAGATAGACGTCGACTGCGCTGTTCAGCGCCTCCATGGTAAGGCCGGAAACGCTGAGGATATTGGCCCAACTGGCATTGGCGAGATCCTCCTTCAGGGCATCGATGCCGGCGGTGTGTTCGGCAATGAAGGCCCGGTCGAGAACGCCCTCGCCGCCGGCTGCGAGATCGGCCTCATCGCGCTCGAAGATCAGCTTCATCAATCCTTTGAGGGCAGCGAGGTCGCCGCCAGTGCGAAGCTGATGATAGGCCGATGCGATGCGTGTTGAGGACAACGTCACCATTTCCACCGGGTTTTGCGGCGCGGCGAAACGCTCGAGTGCCCGCTCCTTCAGCGGGTTGAAGACAATGATGGGAACACCACGACGGGACGCCTCATGCAAGGTCGTCATCATGCGGGGATGGTTGGTTCCGGGATTGTGACCGAAGCTGAAAATGGCATCGGCATGATCGAAATCCTCGAGCGTTACCGTACCCTTGCCAACACCGAGCGAGAGCGGCAGGCCGACGCTCGTCGCCTCATGGCACATGTTCGAGCAATCGGGGAAATTGTTCGTGCCATAGGCGCGCACGAAGAGCTGATAGAGGAACGCTGCCTCGTTTGACGCGCGCCCGGACGTGTAGAATTCAGCCTCATCGGGGCTTGCGAGCTTGTTGAGTTCCGCACCGATCAGGCCGAAAGCAATGTCCCATTCGATGGCTTCGTATTTATCCGTGGCGCTGTTGTATTTCAGCGGGTGCGTCAGCCGGCCCTGATCTTCGAGCTTGTGATCGATCCATTCCCAAAGCTCCGAGACCGTGTGTTCGGCAAAGAATTCCGGTGCGACGCGGCGGGCGGTCGATTCCCAGGTGATGGCCTTTGCGCCGTTTTCGCAGAACTCGAAGGAGGAGGTGTGCTTCGGATCGGGCCAGGCACAGCCGGGACAGTCGAAGCCTTCGGGCTGGTTTGCCTTGAGCAGGGTCGTACTTCCCTGCGCGACGATCTGCTGATGCTTCAGCGTTTTCGCCACCGCTTTCAGCGCATCCCATCCGCCTGCGGGGTGAATGTATGCCTCAACGCCTTCCGGACGCTTGTCGCTCATCTTCGCTCTCCGTCTTCAAGATGGCCCGACGATAACAGCGAGCGTCCGGGCGGTGCATTATACTGAGGCATAGGTAGCGCAGCCGCCGACAAAGGCATGGATGTCGCAGTCTTTTTCGAAACTCCCAACACAGCACAGGCGTTGCACATATATAAAGCAGACCGCTCATTATTTCATCGATTTTAAAAATTGCCTAATAAATTGCCTTTTCAGCTTGTTCGCCTTGCTGCATTGCGTCATAAATGATGCATGAGCCGGCTCGATCTGACCATCCTTGTGATCGATGAAAACACCATTCGCGCCTCCATCATCGAAGAGGGGCTGCGAGAGGCAGGGCATGCGCGCGTGACGGTCATCCATGAAGTCCAAGGCGTGGCGCGCATCATCGATACGCTGCGGCCGGACGTCATCATCATCGATATCGAGAACCCCAATCGCGACATGATGGAACATCTGTTCCAGTTGACCCGTACGGTCGGCAGGCCGATTGCCATGTTCGTCGACCGCTCCGACACAGCCTCTATCGAGGCCGCAGTGGACGCCGGCGTGTCGGCTTACATCGTTGACGGGTTGAAGAAGGAGCGCGTCAAACCCATCCTTGATATGGCGGTCAGCCGTTTCAATGCCTTTAGCCGGCTGCAGCGCGAACTTGCCGATGCCAAGTCGGCCCTGGAGGAACGCAAGGTCGTGGAACGCGCCAAGGGCATATTGATGAAGATGCGCGGCCTGTCGGAGGAGGAAGCGTTTGCATTGCTTCGTCAGACGGCAATGAACGAGAAGAAGAAAATGTCCGACATCGCCCAGAGCGTCGTGACCGCGGCAGGACTTTTGATGTGATGACCGGTCTGGTTGCGACTGTCCGGAGGAAGCCGGAGTGAACATGATGACGAAAAGCCTCGATCCCGATGCCGGCCTGCCCGCGCCCGTCCGCGCCAACGGCGAAGGCTCCAGAACGTTGAGGGCTGGCTTCATTCCGCTCGTCGATGCTTCCGTGCTCATCGCCGCAGCGGAATTCGGCTTTGCTGAGCGGGAAGGCCTGACGCTCGATCTCGTCAAGGACGTCTCTTGGGCGAACGTTCGCGACCGCCTCGCTTTCCGACAGTTCGATATCGCCCACATGCTCTCGCCGATGCCCGTTGCCTCCATGCTCGGCCTCGGCTCCAATCCCTCGCCGACGATTACGCCCTTCTCTCTCGGGCGCGGCGGCAATGCGATCACGCTCTCGACCCGCCTGTTCGACAGGATGCGGAATGCGACCGGGCTTTCCGAAACTGCCAGCGCACTTGAAAACGCCAAGGCGCTCTCAACGGTGCTGGCGGAAATGAAGGCAAGCAGCGAGCCGCTGCCAACCTTCGGCGTCACCTATCCCTTTTCCTCGCATAATTACGAATTCCGCTACTGGCTCGCCGCCGGCGGTATCGATCCGGACAAGGACGTCAAACTCGTCGTCGTACCGCCGCCGCTGACCTCGGATGCGCTGGCCGCCGGGGCGATTGACGGATTTTGCGTCGGCGCACCCTGGAACATGGTGGCGTCAGAGCGCGGTGTCGGGCGTATCGTCGCTACCAAACAGGATATCTGGCCATCCGCACCGGAAAAGGTGGTCGGCATGCGCCCGGAATGGGCGGACAGCCATCCGGAAACGGTCTCACGGCTGATTGTCGCTCTCGACGCTGCGGCACGCTGGTGCGACCGGCCGGAAAACCACGATGCGCTTGCCGAGGCCCTGGCGGATGCCCGCTACATAGCAGCGCCGGTCCACATCATCCGTCACGTGCTGGCTGGCGAGTTCAGTCTCGACGCAAAGGGGAACCGGCGCATCATCGACAATTACTTCACGTTCCATTCGGGCTTTGCCAATTATCCGCGCACGAGCCAGGCGCTCTGGATCTACAGCCAGATGATCCGCTGGGGTCAGGCCGAACTCGGGCTCAACCCCGCACGCGCAGCCGCTTCCGCCTATCGCCCGGACCTTTATCGCACAGCCCTAGGCGAGGGCAGCGCACCTGTCGATGCCGACGTGCGTATCGAAGGCGCCGACGAAACTGACCGCTTTATGGACGGCCATGTTTTCGATCCATCGAAACTGCCCGACTATATTGCGGGTTTTGCGGTGAAGAGTGCCCTGCCCTTCATTCCGCATCCTGATGAAACCTGAAGAAGGTTGCTGCATTGCATAAATCGCTTGCAGCATTTTCGACCTGCGACTGAGCAATCGCACAAAAGTTTTGCAGATCGATTTCGTGCTTCGAAAAGCAGCAGCAGGTGCAGGCCGAAGAAATTTCCTTTTATTTCAATAGCCTGCAGCAACATGAACAAACTGGCACGCCGCTTGCAGGACTAAAATCGCACCGGTCAACGGCGACCAGGTGCAGGATGAGCGCGTAATAAGCGCTTACAACAGACATCGACGTCGCAAGGTTTTTGCTGTCCGGGACTTCTCCCTTCCCGAGGACGCAATCTCCGAGCGGCGTTTTTTTATTCCGAAAAATCCGGCAGCCACCCAGAGGAGCCCGCGCATGACCAAGATTTTCACGACCGCGATCAGCCGTCGCAGCATGCTGAAGACCACCGCCGCCGCAGCCCTCGTAAGCACCGTTCGGGCGGCATTTCCTTCAGGCGCTTTCGCTGCTGCGGCCACACCTGAGGTGACCGGCGTCAAGCTTGGCTTCATCGCCCTGACGGATGCAGCGCCTCTCATCGTCGCCAAGGAAAAGGGTCTGTTCGAAAAGCACGGCCTTCCTGAAGTCGACGTGGCGAAGCAGGCCTCCTGGGGTGCAACGCGTGACAATCTGGTGCTCGGCGGTGCGGCCAATGGCATCGATGGCGCGCATATCCTCTCGCCACTCCCATATCTCATGCACACCGGCAAGGTGACCCAGAACAACCAGCCGGTGCCGATGGCACTGCTGGCACGTCTGAACTACGACAGCCAGGGCATCTCGGTCGCCAAGGAATATGCCGATACCGGCGTCCAGCTCGACTCCTCCAAGCTGAAAGCCGCTTTCGAAAAGAAGAAGGCCGAAGGCAAGGAAGTGAAAGCCGCCATGACCTTCCCGGGCGGTACGCATGACCTGTGGATCCGCTACTGGCTCGCCGCCGGCGGCATCGATCCGGACAAGGACGTCTCGACCATCGTCGTGCCGCCCCCGCAGATGGTGGCGAACATGAAGGTCGGCAATATGGACGTCTTCTGTGTCGGCGAACCCTGGAACGAGCAGCTCGTCAACCAGGGTATCGGCTTCACCGCGGCGACAACCGGTGAGCTCTGGAAAGGCCATCCGGAAAAGGCCCTCGGCATGCGCGCCGACTGGGTGGAGAAAAATCCGAATGCCGCCAAGGCCCTGCTGATGGCCATCATGGAAGCCCAGCAATGGTGCGACAGCATGGACAACAAGGAGGAGATGGCGACCATCCTCGGCAAGCGGCAATGGTTCAACGTGCCGCCGAAGGATGTGCTCGGCCGCCTGAAGGGCGATATCAACTACGGCAATGGCCGGGTCGCGCATGGCACTGATCTCTACATGAAATTCTGGGCCGGCGGCGTCTCCTACCCCTTCAAGAGCCACGATACCTGGTTCATGGCGGAGAACATCCGCTGGGGCAAACTCGCGCCGAATACGGATATCAAGGCGCTGGTCGACAAGGTCAACCGCGAGGACATCTGGCGCGAGGCTGCAAAGGACCTCGGCGTCGCCGCGGCCGACATTCCGGCCTCGACGTCGCGCGGCAAGGAGACCTTCTTTGACGGCAAGGTCTTCGATCCGGAAAACCCCTCTGCCTATCTCGACAGCCTCTCCATCAAGGCCGCTTCGTAATCCCCGCCTCCGGCGCGTGGCGCGCGCCGGCCTTTTATTCCATGAAGGAGCGAACGCATGTCAGCGCTTGCAAAGAATGAAACTATCAAGGCGGCTGTTGCACCGAAGACGGCCAATGTCGTCCATCTCGCAAAGAAGCCGGCGCGCAAGATCGATCTGCAGCTCCTTTCGGTCGCTGCCGCCCGCAATATCGTGCCACCGCTGATCGTTCTCGCGATCATTCTCGGCCTCTGGCAGATTCTCTGTTCCTCGCCGAACGCCTCGCTGCCATCGCCGCACCAGGTTTGGCAGGAAAGCTATGATCTGATCGCCTATCCTTTCTTCAACTACGGATCTCAGGATATCGGTCTCGGCTGGCGCGTGCTGGTTTCGCTGCAGCGGGTTGCCTATGGCTTCGGCCTTGCAGCCATAGCCGGCATCGTCATCGGTGCCGTTATCGGCCAGTCGGTCTGGGCGATGCGCGGCCTCGATCCGATCTTTCAAGTGCTGCGCACCGTGCCGCCGCTTGCCTGGCTGCCGCTGTCGCTCGCGGCCTTCCAGGACAGCAATCCTTCGGCGATCTTCGTGATTTTCATCACCTCGATCTGGCCTGTCATCATCAACACCGCCGTCGGCGTGCGCAATATCCCTCAGGATTATCGCAACGTCGCCGAAGTGCTGCGGCTCAACCAGTTCGAGTTCTTCTTCAAGATCATGCTGCCCTCGGCAGCCCCCTACATCTTCACCGGTCTGCGCATCGGCATCGGCCTGTCATGGCTGGCGATCGTCGCAGCCGAAATGCTGACCGGCGGCGTCGGCATCGGCTTTTTCATCTGGGATGCGTGGAACTCGTCCCGCCTGCCCGACATCATCGTGGCGCTTGCCTATATCGGCGTCGTCGGCTTCGCCCTCGACAAGCTCGTGTCCGCCATCGGCAAACTCGTCACGCGCGGCGCCTAGGCCAATTAAGGGGATCGACCATGAACGCCTACCTGAAACTCGACCATATCGACAAGCATTTCGACCGGGCGGGCGCCCGCACCGAGGTGCTGAAGGACATCAACCTCATCATCGACAAGGGCGAATTCGTCTCGATCATCGGTCATTCCGGCTGCGGCAAGTCCACGCTGCTCAACCTGATCGCCGGCTTGACGCCTGTCTCGAAGGGAGCCGTGCTGCTCGAAAACCGCGAGGTCAATGAGCCCGGCCCCGAACGCGCCGTCGTCTTCCAGAACCATTCGCTGCTGCCCTGGCTGACAGTCTATGAAAACGTCAATCTCGCCGTCTCGAAGGTCTTCAGCAATAAGAAGAGCAAGGCGGAGCGCCACGACTGGGTCATGGCCAATCTCGACCTCGTGCAGATGGCTCATGCGAAAGACAGACGCCCCTCAGAAATATCGGGCGGCATGAAGCAGCGCGTCGGCATCGCCCGGGCACTCTCGATGGAGCCGAAGATCCTTCTGCTCGATGAGCCCTTCGGCGCGCTCGACGCACTGACCCGTGCGCATCTGCAGGACGCCGTGATGGAAATCCACGCTCGGCTCGGCAATACGATGGTCATGATCACCCATGACGTCGACGAGGCCGTACTGCTTTCCGACCGCATCGTGATGATGACCAACGGCCCCGCCGCCCGCATCGGCGAAGTGCTCGACGTGCCGATCGCCCGACCGCGCAACCGTATCGAGCTCGCCTCCGACCGAACCTACCTCAAATGCCGCGAAGCCGTGCTGAAGTTCCTCTACGAACGTCACCGCTTCGTCGAAGCCGCGGAGTAAACCATGACCGAAAAACTCGTCATCATCGGTAACGGCATGGCGCCTGGGCGCATGCTGGAACACCTGTTCGAACAGGCGCCAGGCCGCTATCAGGTCACGATCTTCAACGCCGAGCCGCGCGTCAATTACGATCGCATCATGCTCTCGCCGGTCCTCTCGGGCGAAAAGACCTACGAGCAGATCGTCATCCATGGCGATGGCTGGTACATCGACCACGGCATCACCCTCTACAAGGGCCACAAGATCGTCTCGATCGACCGCGACAGGAAGACGGTCACGTCGGATCATGGTGTGACCGAGAGCTATGACAAGCTCGTCATCGCCACGGGCTCTGTGCCCTTCATCATTCCCGTTCCCGGCAAGGATCTGCCTGGCGTCATCACCTATCGCGACCTCGATGACGTGCAGGCCATGCTGCTTGCCGCCCAGTCGCGGCAAAAGGCGATCGTCATCGGCGGCGGCCTGCTCGGGCTTGAGGCGGCCGCCGGACTTGCCCAGCGCGGCATGGATGTCACCGTATTGCACGTCATGCCGACGCTGATGGAGCGCCAACTCGATCCCGCCGCCGGCTACCTCTTGCAGAAGGCTGTCGAGGAACGCGGCATCAAGGTCATCTGTAAGGCCAACACCAAGCAGATCATCGGCAACGGCAAGGTAGAAGGCGTCGAACTCGACAACGGCACGATCATTCCGGCCACGCTCGTCGTCATGGCGGTCGGTATTCGTCCGAACGTCAATCTTGCCAAGGAAGCCGGGCTTGCCGTCAATCGTGGCATTGTCGTCGATGCCGGCATGCAGACCTCCGATGGCGACATCTACTCGCTCGGCGAATGCGCCGAGGTCGGCGGCATGGTCTATGGTCTTGTCGCACCGCTCTACGAGATGGCCCGCGTGGCAGCCTCCCATCTGGCGGGCGATACGAAGCCGGGCTTCGTGCATTCCGATACACCGACCAAACTCAAAGTTACCGGCATCGAGCTCTATTCACTGGGTGATTTCGCCGACGGTGATGACCGGCAGGAAATCGTGCTGCGCGATGCAACCGCGGGCGTCTACAAGCGCTTGGTGTTGAAGGACAACCGTATTATCGGCACGGTGCTTTACGGCGAAACCTCCGACGGCGCCTGGTTCAACGATCTCAAGAAAAAGGCGGTCGACATCTCTGAGATGCGCGACACTCTGATCTTCGGCCAAGCCTATCAGGGAGGGTCCCCGCTGGACCCTATGGCGGCCGTTGCAGCCTTGCCGGATGATGCGGAAATCTGCGGCTGCAACGGCGTCTGCAAGGGCAAAATCACTTCAACGATTACGGCCAAGGGCCTGACATCGCTCGATGATGTGCGCGCACACACCAAGGCTTCGGCCTCCTGTGGCTCCTGTACCGGCCTTGTCGAGCAGCTCATGTCCTTGACGCTGGGTGATGCCTATAATCCGAAAGCCGTGCAGCCTATGTGCACGTGCACGGAACTCGGCCATGATGATGTGCGCCGCCTGATCAAGGCAAAAAAGCTGAAGACCATACCCGCAATCATGCAGGAACTGGAATGGAAGACATCCGGCGGCTGCGCCAAATGTCGCCCGGCACTCAACTATTATCTCGTCTGTGACTGGCCGGATGAATATGCCGACGATTACCAGTCGCGCTTCATCAACGAACGCGTCCATGCCAATATCCAGAAGGATGGCACCTATTCCGTTGTGCCACGCATGTGGGGCGGAGTGACCAATTCCGGCGAACTGCGCGCTATTGCCGATGTGGTCGACAAGTTCGCGATCCCGATGGTCAAAGTGACCGGCGGCCAGCGCATCGACCTGCTCGGCATCGAAAAGGAAGACCTGCCGGCCGTCTGGGCTGATCTCGGCAAGGCCGGCTTCATTTCTGGCCAGGCCTATGCCAAGGGCCTGCGCACTGTGAAGACCTGCGTCGGCTCCGACTGGTGCCGCTTCGGTACGCAGGATTCGACTGGCCTCGGCATCCGCATCGAAAAGTTCATGTGGGGCTCCTGGACACCAGCCAAATTGAAGATGGCAGTCTCCGGATGTCCGCGAAACTGTGCGGAGGCCACCTGCAAGGATATCGGCGTGATCTGCGTGGATTCCGGCTTCGAGATCCATTTCGCCGGCGCTGCAGGTCTCGACATCAAAGGCACGGAAGTGCTCGGCCTGGTGAAGACGGAGGACGAAGCGCTCGAACATATCGTGGCGCTGACCCAGATGTATCGCGAGCAGGGCCGCTATCTTGAGCGCATCTACAAATGGGCCAAGCGCATCGGCCTCGACGAGATCCGCCGGCAGATCATGGAGGATCACGACAAGCGCAAAGCCTACTACGAGCGCTTTGTCTTTTCCCAGAAATTCGCCCAGGTCGACCCCTGGTCGGAGCGCGTCTCCGGCAAGGACAAGCACGAATTCCGGCCGATGGCGACGATCGGCTTCAATCAGGCGGCAGAGTGAGGAGATCAACCATGAACTGGCACCCAATCGGCGAGATCTCCGATATTCCTTTGCGTGGCTCCCGCTGCGTGAAGACCCCGCATATGAATATCGCCGTCTTCCGCACGGGCGAGGACGAGGTCTATGCGATCGAAAACCGCTGCCCGCACAAGGGCGGGCCGCTTTCCGAAGGCATTGTGCACGGCAACGCGGTTACCTGCCCGCTGCACAACTGGGTCATCTCGCTGGAGACTGGCAGGGCACTCGGCGCCGATGACGGCGCGGTGCGTACCATCCCGCTCAGGAACGAGGGCGGCAGGCTCTATATCGCGCTCGAAAGCCTCGTTATGGCGGCCGAATGATGGGAGCGGAGGTCAGGACCACCTGCCCCTATTGCGGTGTCGGCTGCGGCGTGATCGCCCGGGCGGACGAGGCCGGCACCGTGACCGTGAAGGGCGACCCGGAGCACCCGGCGAATTTCGGGCGGCTCTGTTCCAAAGGTTCGGCGCTTGCCGAAACCATCGATCTCGACGGTCGTCTGCTCTATCCCGAAATCGATGGCAGACAAGCAGGCTGGGATGAAGCTCTCGATCTCGTCGCCAACAGATTTTCCGAGACCATTGCCCAACATGGCCCTGATGCCGTCGCCTTTTATGTCTCGGGTCAGCTTCTGACCGAGGATTATTATGTCGCCAACAAGCTGATGAAGGGCTTCATCGGCTCAGCCAATATCGACACCAATTCCCGCCTCTGCATGTCTTCCTCGGTCGCCGGCCATCGCCGCGCTTTCGGCTCGGATACGGTACCCGGCCTCTATGAGGATCTGGAGCTTGCCGACCTCATCGTGTTGACGGGCTCGAACCTCGCCTGGTGCCATCCGGTCATCTACCAGCGGCTCGCAGCCGCCAAGGTGGCCCGGCCAGGCCTGAAGATCATCGTCATCGATCCGCGCCGGACGATGACCTGTGATATTGCCGATCTGCATCTTGCCATTCGCCCGGATGGCGATGTGGCACTCTTCATGGGACTGCTCGCCCATCTCGCGGCAAGCCCCGTCATCGACCAGAACTATATCGGTGCCCACACGGAAGGTTTTGGAGCGGCCTTCGCCGCTGCCGCCGCACTAACGGTAGACGACCTGCTTGAGCGTACCGGCCTGCCAGCCATGCAGGTGAGGGAATTCTTCCGCCTGTTCGAGACGAACGATAAGGTCGTCACCTGCTACAGCCAAGGCGTCAATCAGTCCGCTTCCGGCACCGACAAGGTCAACGCCATCATCAATTGCCATCTGGCGACGGGGCGCATCGGCCGACCTGGCATGGGACCGTTTTCGCTGACCGGCCAACCGAACGCCATGGGCGGCCGCGAGGTCGGCGGGCTTGCAAACATGCTGGCCGCCCATATGGCGATCGAAAACGCAGGGGATCGCGATCGGGTGCAGCGCTTCTGGAATGCGCCTGACATTGCCTGCAAGCCTGGCTTGAAGGCCGTCGATCTGTTTCGGGCCGTCGAGGAGGGTCGCGTCAAGGCGCTCTGGATCATGGCGACAAATCCGGTCGTTTCAATGCCCGATGCCCGTCGCGTCGAGGCGGCGATTGCCGCCTGCCCCTTCGTGGTCGTGTCCGACATGTTGCGCGAGACCGATACGACGCGGCACGCGCATGTGCTGCTTCCCTCTCTCGGCTGGGGCGAGAAGGACGGAACGGTCACCAATTCGGAACGCCGCATATCGAGGCAACGCCCCTTTCTCGTTTCGCCGGGAGAGGCGCGCGCCGACTGGTGGCAGATGGCGGAAGTCGGCCGCCGGATGGGCTTTGCCGCCTTCGACTACACGTCTCCGGCCGATATTTTCGCCGAGCACGCAGCACTCTCAGCCTTCGAGAATGACGGCAGCCGCGACTTCGATATCGGCGCATACGCCGAGACGGAAGCGTTAGCCTATGACGCGCTGAAACCATTCCAGTGGCCGCAGCCTTTTGGAAAAGAGAAAAAGGAAACGCGGTTCTTCGCCGAGGGCGGTTTCTTCCATCCCGATCGCAAGGCGCGTTTCGTTGCCGTCGAAGCACCGGCAACCGACAGAACAGATTCAACCTATCCCTTCACGCTGAATACGGGCCGTATCCGCGACCAGTGGCACACCATGACACGGACGGGAAAGAGCGCGCGGCTATCATCCCATATCGCCGAACCCTTTGCGGAAATCCATCCGCGCGACGCGATGGAACTCGGCTTGGCCGATGCCGCCCTCGTGCAGATCGAAAGCAGCTACGGCAAGGCGATCATCCGCGCGCTGGTGACCGACCGGCAGGCGCGCGGCAGCGTTTTCGTGCCGATGCACTGGAGCGACCAGAATTCGGCTGAGGCGCGGATCGGCGCCGTCGTCAAACCCACAACGGACCCGGTTTCGGGTCAGCCTGCCTCGAAGAATGTCGCGGTTGCCGTCAGCCGCTATCGTGCTGCCACTTATGGCTTCGCCGTCAGCATGGCAAAGCCTGATGTGGCGGACGCGGACTATTGGGCACTCGCTAAGGCCGATGGCGGATGGCGGCTGGAGCTTGCGTTCCATGACGGTATCGAAGACTGGAGGGCCTGGTGCCGAAAAAGCTTCGGCATTGCCGACCATATCGAGCCCTTGGGTTATGCCGACAAGCAGTCCGGCGACCGACGGATCGCCTTCTTCGACGGAGAGAGACTGCTTGCCGCGCTCTTTCTTGCAAGGGAGCCCGTTGCCGTCGCGCGCAACTGGGCGGTGTCGCAACTGACTGCCGATCACAGCGATCTGCGTCGCCGCTTTGCCATCATCGCCGGCCGACCTGGCGCCGACAGGCCGGATCCGGGTGCGACGGTCTGTTCCTGCTTCAGTGTCGGCGTCAACCAGATCATCGCCGCTGTCCGCTCCGGCTGCCGCAGCGTCGAAGCGATCGGCAACGAACTCAAGGCAGGCACCAATTGCGGTTCTTGCCGCGCCGAAATCAGGGGGATCATCAATGCCTGTGTTGCAGACGCTGCTGAATGATGTTGCCGACCGGGTGCCGGCCCGAATGGCGCCGCTCGCCAAGCTACCGGTCTTCTGGTCGCTTGCCGGACAACGGGTGATCGTCGCCGGCGGCTCGGATGCCTGTGCCTGGAAGGCGGAACTGCTGGCCGCCTGCGGTGCGAAAGTCGAGATCTTTGCCGAGCATCTCGGCGAAGCCTGTGCCACCCTCATTGAGCGCGGTTCATCGCATCCGGATGGTGCGCTTATCTACCATCCGACGGCATGGCGCGAAGATATTTTTGCAGGTGCGGCGCTTGCCATAGCGGATTGCGAGGATGAGGCCGAGGCTCGAACATTTTTCGAAGCGGCGCAGCGAGCCGGCGTTCCCGTCAACATCATCGACAAGCCTGCTTTCTGCCAGTTCCAGTTCGGTTCCATCGTCAACCGCTCGCCCGTCGTGGTGTCGATCTCGACGGATGGCGCCGCCCCCATTCTCGCCCAGGCCATTCGCCGCCGCATCGAGACGCTGCTGCCGACATCGCTGAAATCCTGGGCAGCCCTTGCCCAGTCACTGCGCGAAGAAATTGCCCTTCGTCTGAAGCCCGGCGCAGAGCGCCGCGCCTTCTGGGAGCGTTTTGTCGATCGCGCTTTCGGAGCTGAACCGACAGAAGCAAGCGCTCGCGATCTGCTTGCCGATATGAAAGGGCCAGCTCAGGCCCGCCCCGTCGGGCGGGTGACGCTTGTCGGCGCCGGTCCGGGCGATGCGGAATATCTGACGCTGAAGGCTGTGCGGGCATTGCAGGCCGCCGATGTCATCCTGTTCGATGATCTGGTGTCGGACGAAGTTCTGGAACTGGCGCGACGCGAGGCAAAGCGCCTGCTCGTCGGCAAACGCGGCGGCCGCACGAGCTGCCGCCAGGAAGATATCAACGAGATGATGCTGACCTTCGCCAAGGCCGGCAAGAACGTCGCCCGATTGAAATCCGGCGACCCGATGATCTTCGGCCGCGCCGGCGAGGAGATCGCCTATCTGAAGCAGCATAATATCCCGGTCGAGGTCATCCCCGGCATCACGGCGGCCAGCGCGATGGCGTCGCGGCTCGGCGTGTCCTTGACCCATCGCGATCATGCGCAGAGCGTCCAATTCGTCACCGGACATTCGCGCCATGGCAGCCTGCCTGACACTATCGACTGGCCGGCGATCGCAGACACAAGAAAAACGACGATCTTCTACATGGGCGGACGCACTGCCGGAGCGATCCAGAACAACCTGATCGAGGCTGGCCTCGATGCAAAAACGCCCGTCGTGATCGTCAGCTCTGTTGCCAATGCCGACGAGCGACGCTGGAGCGGCAGTCTCAATGATCTTTCTTCAGCCATGGCCGGAATCGGCCTCGACCGGCCCGTGCTGATCGGCGTCGGAGAGGTTTTTGCTGCTTGTGATCAAGCGAAGGAAGACTATCTGCCTGTTGCGGCCCAGGCTTAATGAGACGCCAGGCCTCTCCGGGACCGATATCATAGAACTCGTGGATTGACGGGAGATCGACAGGTCAACGATCCGACCGCAGACCATGATCTAATCAATGACAAGAGGCAGAATTTCGCTCAAACATGTTCTCCGTCATTCTTCGATTCCCTTTCAGGCGACGCGAGATCTCACATGCCCTCGAAACTGAACCGCAAATTGCAGATGCCCCGCCGCGACGATCTTGGTCTTCTGACGATCGCCAACGGCTCCGGCCTCTCCATATCGGCGCTACTGAACGGCACGCTGTTTTCCATCGATTATGGCGATAGCCTCGGATCCGTGCAGATCAATCAAATCCAGGGATCGCCGCTTTCCGGCAGTGTCGGACGCCTCTATCTGCGGATCGGCAGCAAGAAGCCTGCCATTGCAGAGATCGTCGGACCTCGGGCGCAGGGTCGCTTCGGCCATAGTGAGGCAGGCTTCTCCTGGAGCGGCGAAGTCGGAGACATCCGCTATCATGTGAGCCTCGTGCTTGCCCCCTCCGAAACGACATGGTTCTGGCATGTGACCCTGACCCATTCCGGCGCGGAAAAGCTGCCGGCCGATCTCGTGCTGGTTCAGGATATCGGCCTCGGCGACCGCGGTTTCCTGATGAACAGCGAAGCCTATGCATCGCAATATGTCGACCATCATATCGCCGAGCATACGGCCTTCGGGCCTGTCGTGATGAACCGGCAGAACCTCAAGCAGGGCGGCGGGCGCAATCCGTGGCTCGCGCAGGGTTGCCTGGAAGGTGTTGCCGCTTACGCTACCGATGCGATCCAACTGGTAAAATCGGCGGCGGCTAACGACGATCTTCTCGTCGGCCCCTTCGGCACGGATCTGCCAAGCCAACGCCGGCAACATGAAATGGCCTGCCCGGCCCTTCAGTCCAAACCGCTCTCCATTTCTGCCGAAGGCGTGACCGCGACCTTCTTCGGCCTGTTCCTCAACGATCATCAGGCGGCATCCGACAATGCCGATCTTTCCCGCCTCGATCATCTGAGCGTCATCGAAAAGAAGGTATCGGATCCGGCCGGGCAAGTGCCGCCGCGCAGCATCCTGCAGGATGCCGGGTTGCTGGGTGTGGAGGCGCTGGATGACAAGACTCTCGCCCGCCTCTATCCCGAACGCATGCTCGAAGAGCGCGTCGATGGAAAACTCATCTCCTTTTTCGTGCCCGAGGGTGCTCTCAACCGTCACGTGGTTTTGCGGGAGAAGGGGCTGCAGGTGGCGCGCCGTCACGGCGCGATCGTGCGCAGCGGCCAGAATATGCTGCTCGACGATGTCACATTGGCATCGACCTGCTGGATGCAGGGCATATTTGCCGCGCAACTGACGATCGGCAACACATCCTTCCACAAGCTGTTTTCGGTCTCCCGCGATCCCTACAATCTGACGCGCACCAGCGGATTGCGCATCCTTGCCGATGTCGGTCAGGGCTGGCAGCTTCTCGGCGTGCCTTCAGCCTTCGACATGGGCCTCAGCGACTGCCGCTGGATCTATCGTCTCGCCGACCGCACTATCACTGTGACAGCTGCGGCCTCCGGTGATGATCCCGCCATGCAATGGGCGGTCTCCGTCGAGGGCAAGCCCTGCCGCTTCCTGGTCTTCGGCCATCTCGTTCTCGGTGAGCGGGAATATGACACAAGCGGCTATGCCGAATTCGACGATGAAACCAAGCGCATCCGCTTCCGCCCGGACCCGCACTGGCTCTGGGGCGAGCGTTTTCCCGATGCCAGCTACTGGCTGGTGAGCTCCACGCCTGGCGCCGTCGAGGCGGTCGGCGGCGACGAGCTTCTTTATGAGGACGGCGTTGCCCGCAACGGCGCCTACATTGCCCTGCGCTCCCACGAGACACAATCACTCTCATTCGCCGTCGTCGGCTCGATGACGGACATGGCAGAGGCTGAGCGTCTGGCCGATCGCTATGCAGGCGGTGTCACGCAGGAGGCGATGCTGGCTCCGGCTTCGCGTTTCTGGCAGCACGCCATTCGCGGCCTGAGGCTCGACAAGCCCAAAGCCGAGGCGGTGGCGCATGCCGCGATCCTGCCCTGGCTCGCACACGATGCGATCGTGCATCTGAGCATACCGCACGGGCTGGAGCAATATACGGGTGCGGCCTGGGGCACGCGCGATGCCTGCCAGGGACCGGTGGAATTCCTGCTCGCCTACGAGCATGACCGCGAAGCCAAGGAAGTGGTGAAGACAGTCTTCAGCGAGCAGTACCTCGAAAAGGGCGACTGGCCGCAATGGTTCATGCTGGAGCCCTATTCCAATATCCGCTCCGGTGACAGCCACGGCGATATTGTCGTCTGGCCGCTGAAGGCGCTCTGCGACTACATCGAAGCGACCGGCGACCTTGCCATCCTCGATGAGAAGGTCGCCTGGCGCGACGACAAGACCATGGGCAGGGCACCGGCCGATACGATCGCCGTGCATGTCGACAAGTTGCTCGACACCGTGCGCGAACGCTTCATTCCTGGCACGCATCTGATCCGATATGGCGAGGGCGACTGGAATGATTCCCTGCAGCCAGCCGATCCGCATCTGCGCGACTGGATGGTGAGCAGCTGGACCGTGTCCCTGCTCTACGAACAGATCGTGCGCTATTCCGCCATCCTTCGCCGGATCGGGAAGGGTGCTGACGCCACGGAACTGCGCAAAATCGCCACCGCAATGCGGCGCGACTTCAACAAACACCTCATCCGCGATGGTGTCGTCGCCGGCTACGGCATCTTCGATCCCACCCATGATAGCGTCGAGCTGCTGCTGCATCCAGACGACCAGCGCACCGGGCTGCACTATTCGCTGATTTCGATGACGCAGGCCATGCTCGGCAAACTGTTCACGCCTGAGCAGCGACAGGCGCACATGAAACTGATCGAAAAGCACCTGCTCTTCCCCGATGGCGTACGCCTGATGGAAAAGCCCGCAACCTATGCCGGCGGTCCGGAAACACTGTTCCGGCGCGCGGAATCCTCATCCTTCTTCGGCCGCGAGATCGGCCTCATGTATGCGCATGCGCATCTACGCTACTGCGAGACATTGGCAATCGCCGAGGATGCAAAGGCTCTCTGGAAGACGATCGGCCTCGTCAATCCGATCGCCGTCACGGACGCCCTGCCCCATGCGTCGCTGCGCCAGCGCAATACCTATTTCAGCAGCAGCGATGCCGCCTTCCCTGATCGCTATCAGGCGACGAGCGACTGGGACCAGGTCAAGAAAGGCGAGATCGACGTCGACGGCGGCTGGCGCATCTATTCCAGCGGCCCCGGTCTCTATGCCCGTAGCTTCATCGAAAACATCCTAGGCTTCAAGCGCCGCTTCGGGCGGCGCAAGCGCGAACCGCTGTTGCCGTCTTCCGCCTCGATCACGATCAAGACGGATCACGCACCCTGGCGCCGGTTGAAAGCTCCATCGAAGACACCGAAGCGCTAGCATCGGATCGACATCTCCCTATCTGTCATGAACGGCAGGCTCTCTTCGGCCCGCCGTCGTCTTTTTGTGCGACTGCACCAAGACGAAATTCTACGGATCATATCAATTGACCGTCCTGCAACGGCGTCGAAGCGTTGAAGGTTCGGGAAGAGGCCACCCAGCTCCCGTTATATAATTTATATATATCAACATCTTATGCGCATTCTGTTTGTTTATCGATAAAAACACTTGTTCGATGCAAAATAGATGATAACGTTTCAATTAAATTGAATGCCGGATGGCAGTAGTCAACGTTTGGGAGGACGTGACATGACCAGCAGCAGTAGATTTATGCCCGAAATCCGTCGTCGCACTCTGCTTGCAGGGGCGGGAAGCACCGCCTTGCTAGCCGTAACAGGTGCGGCACGGGCGCAGGATGCGGTGAGCGGCGAGCTCGTCATTTTGAACTGGCTCGGCGGCTCCGAGCTCGACATGATGCATTCGATCCAGAAGGCCTTTCTGGCGAAATATCCCAATGTGACGATCCGCGAAGTCGTGGTCACCGGCCAGGGTGACATGCGCGGTGGCATCCGCACCGCGCTGATGGGCGGAGAAGTCGTCGATGTGCTGATCAACACCTGGCCAGCCTTCCGCAAGGAGCTCGCCGATGCCGGCATGCTGCGGCCGGTCGATGACCAATGGAAGTCCTTCGGCTGGGACAAGCTGATCAGCCAGTCCTGGAAAGACCTCGGCGCCATTGATGGCAAGACCTACGGTCTGACCTATACGTTCGGTGACCGCTCCGGCATCTGGTACAAGAAGGAACATCTCGCCAAGGCCGGGATTACCGAGCCGCCGAAGACGTGGGATGAATTTGTCGCGTCCTTTTCGAAGCTGACCCAAGCCGGTTATGCGGCCCCGGTTGCCATTCCCGGTAAATACTGGGCGCATGCCGAATGGTTCGAAACCCTGTTGCTGAGGACCGCAGGCGTCGAGACGGCGACGAAGCTCGCCGCCCATGAGATCCCCTGGACCGATCCCGCGGTGAAGACGGCGCTGACCAAATACGCCCAAATGCTGACATCCGGCTGCTGCGGCGCGCCGAATACCATGCTTGCCAATGACTGGGACGGCGAAGCAGACCAGATCTTCCAGGCCAATACCAAGAATTATCTCTTGATCGGCATGTGGATGAACAACCGCGCCAAGAACGACTACAAGTTGAGGGAGGGCAAGGACTACGGCCTCTTCCAGTTCCCCTCGCTCGGCATGGGCCATGACGATACGTCGAGCGTCGATGCCAAGGAACTGCTGGTGACGACGAACGGCCCCAATCCCAAGGCGGCTGACGCTTTTCTCGATTTCTGGACGAGCGCGGATGCCGCCAATATTCTCGCCAAGGCGGGTTATGCCTCACCGAGCAGCAATGTCGATGCCTCTCTGTACGGCGAAGCGCAGAAGGTGGCGACGCAGGCCGTCGCGAGCTCGAAACTGCAATTCGTACTCGGCGACCTTTTGCCCGGCGATCTCGTCGACGAGTATCGCGTGCAGCTGCAGAAATTCCTGCAAGATCCGTCCGATGCCAATATCGATACGGTTCTTGCGGCTATCGAGACCAAGGCCAAGGGTTCCTACTGATGGCTAGCACCTCCGCTTCCCCGGTGCGGGAAGCGGCGGGCGTGATGCAGGGTTCTCCGCTGGCGGCTGGCATCAAGGGCCGTCGGCGTCTGCTCAGGAACACGCCCGCCGCACTGATCCTGATTGCGCCGGTTCTCGTGTTGTTTGCGATTGCCGTGATCTACCCGCTGGTGGAGACGATCCGGCTGAGCTTCTGGGACATCCAGGGGCTGAGAAAGCCTGTTTTCATCGGCTTCGGAAATTATGCGCGGCTCTTTGCCGACGCGGCTTTCCGCAACACGTTGCTGACGACCTTGATCTTCACCATCGGCACGACTGTCATCTCAGTGGCGATCGGCTGGATTCTGGCAATGCTGTGCGCTTTTGCGCCGCAGCAGACCCTGCCCTTCCGCGTGATGATCTTCGCGGCCTTCGGCATTTCGGAAGCGGTTTCCGGCTATATGTGGATCGGCATTTACAGGGCGGATGCCGGCGGCTTGCTCAATTCGCTGATCCAGCTCCTGGGCTTTCCGGGCTTTGCGCATGCCTGGTTAGGGGATGCCAACACGGCCCTCTGGGCGCTGATCATCGCGGCTTCCTGGAGCGGCGTCGGTCTGCCCCTAATGCTGATCTTTGCAGCCATACAGGCAATCCCGAAATCTGTGCTCGAAGCAGCCTATATGGATGGCGCCAAGCCGGTCTCGACCATGCGGCATATCATGATGCCGCTATCGATGCCGGGCGTGCGCGTCGCCGTCTTCATCAACCTGCTGACGGCTCTGCGCGCCTTCGACATCATCTATATCCTGACCGGCGGCGGGCCGGTGCGCTCGACGGAGACCGTCGGTTACTTCATGTACCGGGAATCCATGACCCAGTTCAAACTGGGCTATGGCGCGGCAGCCACCGTAATACTGCTGCTCGCGGTCCTCATCGTCTCGATCCCCGCCATCATCCAGCGAACGGCAGGTGCGAAATGATCGGCAAGGCTCCTCGCTGGATTATTGTCGTCGTCGGCATCGTCGCCTTCATCTGGGTGATACCGATCATCGGCATCGTCGTAACGTCGCTGCGCCCGCCCGAAGGCGTCTCGCTCGGCTGGTGGCGCTTCGATCATTTCGATCTGACCTTCGATGCCTGGCGCCGCGTCTGGGACAAATATCCGCTCGCCGACTCCATGTGGGTGACGATGAAGACGGCGGGCATTGCGACAGCGCTCACCATGCTGCTGACACCAGCGGCAGCCTATGCCTTCCACTTCCTGACATTCCCATTCCGCCGGGTGCTGCTGATCATCATCATCAACGCATTTGTGCTGCCGCAGCAGGTCGTGATCATTCCGCTCTTCACGCTCTGGCGCGACATGGGGCTGATCGACAACATCCTTTCGGTGCTCATCCCCTATGTCGGGCTGTCCTTCGCCTGGTCGATCTTCCTCGTCAAGAACTTCTTCGAGGACTTCCCTAGGGAATTGGTGGAGGCCGCCAAGATCGACGGCTGCGGGCCGCTGGCGACCTTCCGCCATGTGGTGTTGCCGAACAGCCTTTCGCCGATCTTTGCCGTCGGCATCCTGCAGTTCCTCTGGACATGGAACGCCCTGCTGCTGCCCATGCTCTTCCTGCGCAGCGATGTGCCCCTTCCCGTGCTGCTTGCCCGCATTTCTGGCAGCTACGAAATTAATTGGGACCTGAGATCGGTGGCGGCCATCATCACCACCCTCGTTCCCCTGCTCGTCTTCCTTGTCTTCCAACGTCAGTTCGCCGCCGGCTCGCAAACCCGCACCGGCGCAAAGGAATAGGACCATGCCCAAGACCACGAACAAGCCGCTGCGCTACCGCCAGATCCATCTCGATTTCCATACGTCGGAACATATTCCCGGCATCGGCGCCGATTTCGATCCGGATGCCTTCGTCTCGACGCTGAAGGCAGCGCATGTCGATTCCATCACCATCTTCGCCAAGTGCCATCATGGCTGGTCCTACTATCCGACCAAGGTCGGCAAGCCGCATCCGCAGCTTGCCCGCCCGGATCTGCTCGGCGACATGGTAAAGGCGCTGTCTGCCGCCGATATCGAAAGCCCAATCTACATCTCCGTGCAGTGGGACGAGCTGACGGCGCGCGAACATCCCGAATGGCGGGCCATGAGCGCCTCGAACCGCTATCATCACGACAGGCCGGCAGACCCTTCAGCCGGCAAGCAACTGAGCCCGGCCTGGCACACGCTCTGCCTCAACCACGCGGGGCTCCGCCACTACATCCTGGAACAGGCGCGCGAAGTTGCCCAGAACTATCCGACACAGGGGCTTTTCTTCGATATCATCCTGACACCGGATTGCGTCTGCCCTGATTGTATCGAGCGCATGCAATGCGAGGGCCTTGACCCGGAAGATCCGGCCGACCGCCTGAAGAATGACGAGGCGGTCAACGAGCAGTTCCGTCGCGAGACCAGCGAGGCGCTGTTCGCAGAGTTTCCGGGCCTGCGCGTGTTCTACAATTGCGGTCATATCCACAAGCAGGGGCCGGAACGCTTTTCGACCTATTCGCATCTCGAGCTCGAAAGCCTGCCGACCGGCGGCTGGGGCTACGACCATTTCCCGTCGAGCGCCCGTTACGCGGCCACACTCGGCATGGATTTCCTCGCTCATACCGGCAAGTTCCACACATCCTGGGGCGAATTCGGCGGCTTCAAGCATCCGGATGCGTTGGAATATGAATGCGCTCAGATGATCGCGCTCGGCTCCAAATGCCTGGTCGGCGACCAGCTGCATCCGAATGGCGCAATCAACCCGGATACCTATGCCTCGATCGCGCCGGCCTATCATCGGGTCGAAAAGCTCGAACCCTTCCTGGAAGGCGCAAAGCAGATTTCCGAAATCGCCATTCTGTCGGCCGAGCACATGAACCCGAAGGGGGCGCGAAACCATCCGAGCGATGATGGCGCGGCCCAGGTGCTGCAGGAGCTGAAACGGCCCTTCGACGTGGTGGATCTTTCTGGCCGTTTCGAACAGTATCGGCTGCTGATCCTGCCGGATGAAATTCCAGTCGATTCGGCGCTTGCCGCACGGCTGAAATCCTATCTGGCCGGCGGCGGCAAGCTGTTGGCATCCTGGCATTCCGGTCTTGGCGAGGACGGTAAATTCGCAGTCGATTTCGGCCTTGAACGGGAAGCGACCCCGATCGCGTCCAAGCCGAGCTATATCAAGGCAGGCAAGGATCTCGACCCCTCCATGCCGGAAACGGCTTTCGTGCTTTATGACGAGGCCGAAACCGTCCGCTCGATCGGTGCAACGGTGCTGGCGGGTGTCTTTCCCTCTTATTTCAACCGCTCCTACAAGCATTTCTGCTCGCATCAGCACGCACCAGACGATCCTGATGCCGATATGCTGGGCGCCGCCGTCACCGAACATAATGGTGTTGCCTATATCGCCTACCCGATTTTCCGCCTTTACCGGGCGATGGGCCAGCCGCTCTACAAATATGTTGTCCGCGGACTACTCGACCGCCTCATTCCCAATCCGGCCATGGTGACCGATCTGCCCTCCTCCGGTCGGGCGACATTGACGCGTCAGATCGAGCACGATCGCCATATCCTGCATCTCCTCTACGGTCCGCCGCAGATCCGCGGCAAGGACGTGCGCGGCGATGACGGCTCGACGCGCGTGATGGAGATGATCGAGGACATTCCGGCGATCGGCCCTGTCAACGCTACGGTGCGTCTGCCCGCAAAACCGAAGCGCGTTTTCGACGCGATGACCGGCGAAGATCTTGCCTGGAATGCCGGCGACGACGGCGCCATCAGCATTACCGTGCCACGCCTGCACATCCACAGCGCAGTAGTGTTCGAAGGCGCCTGATGCAGGTTGAGGTAAGGGAACCGTCGGACTTTGCTCTTGCCGCCCGCAATACTGGTGGGCGGCGGGGCGCTGGGCTATACGACGGAAAGGCGCCGGATCAGGCGCCATTTCCCATGAATGAATGCAGGAGCCCGCTCGAAATGCGACACACGGACCAGACGGCCGGAAGGAGGCGCGGAGCTACGATCATCGACGTTGCCAGAGTGGCAAACGTCGCAGTCGGCACCGTGTCCCGCTATCTCAACGGCCAGACGATCCGACGGTCGAACCGCGAGCAGATCGAGCGGGCGATCCAGGATCTCGGCTATCGGCGCAATGCCGCGGCCGCGTCGATCCGCACCGATCTGACGCATATGATCGGCTTCCTGGTGCCCACCTTCGACGAATTCCACGCGCGCATGCTGGAGCATCTCGCCCATTCGGTGCGCCGAACTGGCCGGGCGCTCCTAACCTATTGCCATGGCGGCGATCCGCGCGTCGTCGCCGAAGCCCTAGATTTCTTCGCCGCACAGCGCGTCGATGCGCTGGTCATGGATGGCACGGCGGAGGTCTACGATCGCGTCGATGACCTGATCCATCACGACATTCCGATTATCTTCTACAATAATGACGTCCGCGGTCTGGCAGCCGACCGGGTGATGGTGGAAAACCATCGTGCAAGCCACCGTATCGTCAACCACTTAATCGATCTCGGCCATAGCCGCATCGGCATCCTGACCGGTGACCCACGCAACTCCTCGGGCATCGAGCGGCTTGCGGGATATGAGCAGGCGCTGCGCGACAGGGGCATAACAATCGATCCGACGCTCGCGGCGCGCGGAAACTGGCGCATGGATGGCGGCTATGAGGCGACCAAGCGATTGATGTCGCTCGAAAATCCGCCCACCGCGATCTTTTCCGCCAATTACGGCATGGCAGTCGGAGGGCTGAGCTGGCTGAAGGAGAACGGCCGGCATGTGCCCGAGGATATTTCGCTCGCCAGCTTCGACGACGTGGCAATCTTCCGGCTCTACGAAGCCGGCATTACGGCCGTCGCCCAACCGGTGGCAAGCATTGCAGAAACCATCACAGACATTCTCGTGGAACGCCTGACGGAACCGTCAGGCGGGGCGACGCGCAGCGTCGTCCTTGAATGCGACATCATCCTGCGAGGCTCGACGCGACGGATCACCTGACGCGCTCTGCCCGCCAAGCGGTTAAAGGGAGGAAGCTTTGGCCAGCGTAGAATTGCACGATATCGACAAATCCTATGGCAGCTTTCAAGCGATCGAGGGCCTCAATCTGAGCGTCGATGACGGCTCCTTCACGGTCTTCGTCGGCCCCTCCGGCTGTGGAAAATCGACGCTGTTGCGCATGATCGCCGGCCTCGAAAAGATCACCGCCGGGGACCTCACGATCGGCGGGCGGCGCATGAACGAGGCCGATCCGATCGAACGCGGCGTCGCCATGGTCTTCCAGAACTACGCGCTTTATCCGCATATGACGGTGGAGCAGAATATCGGCTTCTCGCTGCGCATGGCCGGCATGGGCAAGGCCGATATCGACAGGAGCGTTTCCGCCGCCGCTGCAACCTTGCAGATCGAGTCGCTCCTGAAGCGCAAACCCGCCCAACTCTCGGGCGGCCAACGCCAGCGTGTCGCAATCGGCCGGGCGATCGTGCGCAACCCGGCCGTCTTCCTGTTCGACGAGCCGCTGTCGAACCTCGATGCGGAATTGCGGGTCTCGATGCGCGTCGAAATCGCCAAGCTACACCGGCGCATCGGCGCCACGATGATCTATGTCACCCATGACCAGACCGAAGCGATGACACTTGCCGACAAGATCGTCGTCATGCGCGCCGGCAAGATCGAGCAGGCCGGCACGCCGGACACGCTCTATGCCGATCCCGACAATTTCTTCGTCGCCGGCTTCATCGGGTCGCCGCGGATGAATTTCCTCGATGGCAAGCTCGGCGCGGATGGGGTGATCAAGCTCGATTGCGGCACGGTTTTCAGAGCCGGCATCGTCGGCCCGGGCAAGGACATGCCGGTCAAGGTCGGCATCCGCCCGGAACATTTCACCGGACAGGACGAAGGCGGCGGCGCGATCGACGTCAAGGTCGACGTTGTGGAGAACCTCGGCGGAACCCGCTTCATCTACGGAACTCTCGCTTCGGGCCAACCCGTGATCATCGAGGACCGCTCGGAAAGGACCCTGCGCCCGGGCGAAACGGTCAGCGCCGGCTTTGCCGCGAGAAAGGCGCTGCTCTTCAGCGTCGACGGCCTGCGGATCCGCGATATCAGGCCGGCAAACAGCATCCCGGCAGAATGACGATGGCGAACAACCTTCTCTGGTACGATGCCCCTGCCCGGCTCTGGACGGATGCTCTGCCGCTCGGCAATGGTCGACTCGGCGCCATGGTCTTCGGCGATCCCGTTTCCGAGAGGCTGCAGATCAACGAGTCCACCTTCTGGGCCGGCGGCCCTTACCGGCCGGTCAATCCCGATGCCTATGGCCACCTGGAGAAAATACGGGAACTGATCTTCGCCGGGCACTATGCGGAAGCGGAAGCAATGGCCGAAGAACATCTGATGGCGCGACCGATCAAGCAGATGTCCTATCAGCCGATCGGCGATCTCCGCATCGATTTCCTCCATTCTCAAACTGTCGGCAGCTACCGTCGCACGCTTGATCTCGATACGGCGATCGCCACGACCTCCTATGTTGCCGACGGCATCACCTTCTTTCGCGAGGCCTTTGTTTCCCCGGTCGATGGCGTGCTTGTTCTGCGCCTTTCGGCGGATCGGCCCGGAGCCATCAGATGCCGGATATCGCTCGACAGCCCGCAACAAGGGCAACTCTTCGACCAGGACGCTGCAGGACTGACCTTCTCCGGCACCGGCAAGGCGGAATGGGGTATTGCCGCCGCCCTTCGCTTTGCTTTCGGCATTCGGGTGCTCAATACAGGAGGGAGCTTGAGCTCCTCCGACGGCATCATCTCCGTAGACAGTGCCGACGAGCTTGTGATTCTGCTCGATGCCGCCACGAGTTTCCGGCGTTTTGACGATGTCTCCGGCGATCCGGATGGCACTATCACCGGGCGCCTTTCGAAAGCCGGCGGCCGCAGCATCGAGGCCATGCATCGTGACCATATCATCGAGCATCAAAGGCTGTTCCGTGCCTTCGCGATTGATCTTGGCACGACGCAGGCAGCCTCGCAGCCGACCGATCGCCGGATTGCGGGCTTTGCCGACGGAGGGGATCCAGCGCTTGCGGCACTCTATGTGCAATTCGGCCGCTACTTGATGATCGCCTCGTCCCGCCCGGGCACGCAGCCTGCAAACCTGCAGGGCATCTGGAACGAGGAGGTCGATCCGCCCTGGGGCAGCAAATATACGGCCAACATCAATCTGCAGATGAATTACTGGCTGCCGGCCCCGGCCAATCTGCCCCAATGCATCGAGCCGCTCGTCGAGATGGCGGAGGAACTTGCTGAAGCCGGACGTGAGACGGCACAAGTGCATTATCGCGCCCGCGGCTGGGTCATGCACCACAATACCGATCTCTGGCGCGCGACCGGGCCGATCGACGGCGCCAAATGGGGCCTCTGGCCGACCGGTGGCGCCTGGCTCATGACACAATTGCTTGATCTCAGCGATTACCTCGACGACGCCGATCGTCTACGCAGGCGGCTTTTCCCGGTTGCCAAGGCTGCGGCAGAGTTTGTTTTCGATGCGCTGGCGTCGCTTCCGGGCACAAACTATCTGGTGACAAATCCCTCGCTGTCACCCGAGAATGTCCACCCGCACGGCGCTTCGATCTGCGCCGGGCCTGCCATGGACAGCCAGATTATCCGAGACTTCCTCAATCTGCTTCGCCCCATCGCCACCTCCATCGGCGGCGAGGATGAGTTCGTCTCGGAGATCGATCGTGTCCTGCCGCGCCTTCCGCCGGACAGGATCGGATCGGCGGGCCAGCTGCAGGAATGGCTTGAAGACTGGGACTTGCAAGCGCCGGAAATGCACCACCGGCATGTCTCGCACCTCTACGGCCTCTATCCGAGCTGGCAGATCGACATGGACAACACGCCTGCACTTGCCGCCGCAGCTCGTCGCTCGCTGGAAATCCGCGGTGACGACGCGACGGGCTGGGGCATCGGCTGGCGCATCAATCTCTGGGCACGGCTTCGCGACGGCGATCATGCCCTCGACGTCGTCAAGCTGCTTATCAGCCCTGAGCGGACCTATACCAATCTGTTCGATGCCCATCCGCCCTTCCAGATCGACGGTAATTTCGGTGGGGCCGCCGGCATCCTGGAAATGCTGGTGCAGTCTCGCCCAGGCGAAATTCACCTACTCCCGGCCTTGCCCAAAGCGTGGCCGCGCGGCTCGTTGCGCGGTTTGCGGGTGCGCGGCGGCATGCTTCTCGACCTCGACTGGGAGAATGGCAGGCCGGTGAAGATTGCGATTTCGGCGGCACGGGATATTCGCACGGCCATCCGCTTTGCGGACGGCAGGTTCAGCGTCGCCCTTGCCACTGGACAGACTTTCATGGCGAGCAAGGACGATCTCTTCACATAGAGGTCGGGCCTCTATGCGACCTCAGCTTTTAACGGCATACATCGGCGATCAGACGATAGCGGGCTGGTCGAGTGCATCATTTGCCCGCACGATATTCAGCCAGTGCGCGTTGAACTTTTGACGGCCGCGGACGCTTGATCGCAAGCGTTCGTTTTGCCGCTGTCCTTGCTCTTCCCGTCTTAAGACTGATCTCCCTCTGAATATTGTGCTGGTGTAGGCCATATGACTGCGAATGATGGATCAAAGGCATCGATCCGGCCGGTTTCTTGCCAAGCGCCGACGCAATAGTTGGATGGCGCAAACAGACTGCGCGATTTATCCGGCAACTCGATCGAGAAGGCGACCGCCGGCGGAGCCTTGGTTATCTTCAATCCGGATGGCAGACCGATGGTCTGATCCTGGAATTGGACGTCCGCGTACCTGGCATTTTTGCCGATATCATAATGCGCCTGCCGCAATCGGTCGGGAAAATCCCCGTGCGAGATCACATCGCCGTCAAAGACGATGCCAAGAGATCTCCAGGAACGTGTAAAGCAGCTCTCCTCAAAGCGGAGCAGGTCATCCAGATCGGTCGAGGGATCGGAATTGAAGCTCCAGCCTGATCCGAAGGGAGAACAAGCCTCCCACTTGAACTTATCGGCGTCAGTCGCATAGCCAATAAGGTTGTTGCGATGCTCCAGCTTCGCAAATCTCTTCTTCTTGGCAATCGGCGCGCGAAGGAGCCAGGTATTGTTGAAAACGTAGTGCGGTCCATCCGCAATATGCGTATCGGGAAACTTGAAAAGCACGCCCTTGGCATGCTTGTCGTCTTCGGGTCCGGGAATGTGAACGTTCCAGCCAAGATTACCATAGACATAAAAGTAGCCGGAGCGCTGCATTTCGAAGGAAAACGGCATGTAGCAATCGACGAATTGGTTCCGGCGGATCGTCCAGTTCCATGCGAAATTCTCGGGCTCGACGGCGTTATCCCTTATCCGCACGAACCAATTATCTTCGATGAGAACGTTCCGAGCGAAGGCTTCCTTGGTGGACTCCGATGCCTGATTGAAGAAATGGACGCCATTGAATGCGTCTGTGATGACGTTGTCGCGGATGATGACATATCCGGCAATGGTCCAGGCGCGGAAGAAGTCGCCGTCATAGGCACGTGCATCGCCGACGGGGTCAACGGGACCATCCTCGTCGCCCGATCCGTGCACCCGCTTCCAGGGGATATCGCTCCAAAGCCTGCAATCTCCTAGGGATAAATCGGCACGAACATAGCCATCGTCCCGGATCGACAGGACGTCGTCTTCACCGTGGCTTTTCGTATCCTGCACCCAGCTGCATTTTTCGATGAGCAGATGACGCGTGTAGGGACCGGCCGCACCGATCGCAATGCACCCTCCCCTGAAATCGACGCGGCGTATGAAAATGTGTTGGCAGTTGTCGAGGTATATTGCTGTCGGCCAGCAGTTCCTGAAAACCAGTTCGTCGATGATAACCCATTGGCAATCACGCAATGTCAAAGCCGCATTATCAGCCATGAAATAGACGCCGGGAAACGAACCCCCTTTCTGGTGAGCGGCGGCCAGTTTGTTCGCAGTTTGCTGATAGGCGTCGAAGTCCATGTCAGAGCCGAGGATTGCTTCCGGACCGGTGATGTAAATAGGGCGATCCTCGGAGCCTCGTTTACCCGTTATCGTTATCGGATCGGGATAACGGCCCTTTTTCAGATAGAGCTCGCTACCCGGTCCCAGCCGGTTGAGCTTCCTATGAATATCCTCGGCATTGACCTTTATTTGCGCTTTCATTCAATGCCGCCCCAACAAAAACACCTCATCGACACTATCGTTTGAGTTGATGTTTTTGCAAGCACCCCCAATGGTATCCGGCACGGTGCGAGAGCTTCATCTTCAGGCCCTCCGCCCGCAGCTGTGATCTTACCGCATCGTCCCGGATTTCGCCTGCCGCGCGCTTGACAAAACCGGACTGCCTGTATTTTATTCAAGCCTGCGGATTAGGCAGAGAGCGCCTCCGCACTCTTACATGACTTCGATAGTCGCTGGGCAATTTCGCCCCATGATGGCCCCGTCGCAGATGGGACGCCCTCATGGGGTTTTTGGTTTTTGGCTTGCAGATGAATGATGCGTTGAAAATCGGCATTCTTTACTCCACCACCGGCCCTTACGGCTCGATGGGGCGCGACGCGCGCGACGGCGCGGAATTCGCGATCGCCGAATTCGCCGCAGCGAACGGCCGGCCCGTCGAACCGATCTTTTTCGACCCGCAGGCCGATCTTGCCGCTTATCTCGAAGGCGCGCGCCATCTGCTGCGTGCCGGCTGCCGCCATATTATCGGCACCATTACCTCGGCCGCCCGCAAGGAAGTCATCCCGCTCATCGAAAAGCATGACGGGCTTCTCTGGTACATGTGCCCCTACGAGGGTTTCGAGGCGAACGAAAACGTCATCTATGTCGGTGGCTGCCCGAACCAGCATCTGCTGCCGCTCTTCGAATATCTGATCCCGCGCTACGGCAACCGGCCCTATCTCGTCGGCGCCAACTATGTCTGGGGCTGGGAGATGAACCGGCTCGCCCGCGAACTCACCACCAATGCCGGTGGCGAGGTTCTTGGCGAGCGTTACCTGCCGCTCGAGGAAACTGCCGTCGAGCGCATCGTCGCCGATATCGAGCTGCGCCGCCCGAGCTTCATCCTCAACAATCTTATCGGCCCGTCGAGCTACGCCTTCCATGAGGCGATCGGGCGGCTTGCCGATCGCGACGCAGCCTTCCGGCCCGAGAACTGCCCGGTCGTCAGCTGCGACCTGATGGAATGCGAGCTTGACGATATCGCGCCGGGTGCGGCCATCGGCCAGCTCTGCGCAGCCTCCTATTTCGATAGTGTCGCCACCTCCGAAAATGGCGACTTCAAACAGCGGATCCTCGCTCATTACGGCGCGCCGCGCCGCATCTCCAGCGTCTTTGCCAGTGCCTATACGGCCGTGCGTCTTTGCGTTGATGCGATCGTGGCTGCCGATGGCGACGAGCCTTCTGCCGTGCGTCGGGAACTCTACAACAAGAACTGGGCAACACCCTTCGGCATGCTCAGCATCGACAGGGAAACGAACCACGCCGCCCTGCCCTTTCATCTCGGCCGCATTAATCTCCAGAACGGCTTTGATGTGATCGCCTCGCGTCCGCCGCTTGCTGCCGATCCCTATCTGACCGGCCGCAACAAACCGGCTTCGCCGAAATTGCGGATTGTATCATGAAGGAAACACCCAATTTCACCGGCTGGCGCGCCGTGGTCTTGCACCGTGAGGACGGCAATACGGAAAAGCTGATCCGTCAGCTGCGACTTCTCGGCCTTTCGGCAACGCTGCAATGGGCACCTCTTTCGGCCGCAGGCGTGCCCGACCTCGTCATCGTCGATGCCGACCAGGGCTTTGATGATCTCCTGCCTTGGAGTGGTGCCGCTCCGACATGCCCTGTCGTCGCCCTGCTCGGCTCGGAAGCGCCGGGCCGTATCGCCTGGGCGCTCGGCCAGGGTGCCGGCGCGATCATTGCCAAGCCGATTGCCGCCTCCGCCGTATATCCGGCCCTCGTCATGGCCGTCGCCATTCATCAGGAGCGCAAGGGTGTGGCCGAGCGCCTGCAATATCTCGAAGAGCGCGTACGACTGCGCCCGCTCGTCCATGCCGCCGTCGAAAAGCTGATGAAGGCGCATGGGGTCGATGAGGAACGTGCCTATTCGATCCTGCGCAATTGCGCCATGCGCCGCCGCCTGCCGATGGAACAGATCGCTGCCTTTATTATCGGCGGCATAGAACCCCTGCCGGAGGCGGGTTGATGCGTGTCATGAAAGCCATTTTGCATCAGCCGACCGCCCTCTTCGGCCTTATCGTCGTGCTTGTCGTTATCGGCCTGGCCGTGGCCGCTCCCTGGATCGCGCCCTTCAACCCCGATGAGCAGATGTTCGACGGATTGTCGCTCGAAGGTGCGCCATTGCCGCCTGGTGGCCCCTACCTGCTCGGCACCGATACTCTCGGACGCGATCTCTTTTCGCGCATGCTCTTCGGCGCACGCACTTCGCTCGTCATCGGCCTCGTCGCCAATGGTATCGCGGTCGCGATCGGCCTCTTCATCGGCATTCTCGCCGGTTACCTGCGCGGCATCGTCGGCAATATCCTGATGCGCTTCACCGATCTGATGATGGCTTTCCCGGCGCTGCTGCTCGCAATCGTGCTTGCCGCCTTGCTGCGGCCGAGCCTCTGGATCGTCGCCATGGTGATTGCGCTCGTCAATTGGGTGCAGGTCGCCCGCATCGTCTATACGGAGACGCGCGGACTGGTGGAGCGCGACTTCATCATGGCCGAGCGCTCGCTGGGGGCCGGCCATATGCGCGTGCTTTTCCTGCATATCCTGCCGCATCTGGTGCCGACGGCGATCGTGTGGGGCACACTTGGTATCGCCACCACCGTTCTACTGGAAGCGACGCTTTCCTTCCTCGGCATCGGCGTGCAGCCGCCGCAGCCTTCCTGGGGCAATATCATTTTCGAAAGCCAGAGTTACTTCCAGGCTGCTCCGTGGCTCGTCTTCTTCCCCGGCGCGATCATCCTGCTGACGGCGCTCTCCTTCAATCTCGTCGGCGATGCGCTGCGCGACATTCTTGATCCGACCCAGCGCGGGAGAGGTTGATGGTCTTCCTCATCCTTCGCCGCCTGGTTCAGGCCGCCCTCATTCTTCTTGGCGTTGCCGCCATCACCTTCGTGCTGCTCTATGCGCTTCCGGCCGACCCGGCGCGCATGATTGCGGGTCGCAGTGCCACGGCACAGACTGTTGCCAATATCCGACATGAACTCGGCCTCGATCAGCCACTGCTCGTTCAGTTCAGCACCTATTTGAGCAACCTGCTGCACGGCAATCTCGGCCGCTCCTATGCGCAGAAGACTGAGGTCTGGACACTGATCGCCGCCCGTCTGCCGGCAACACTCGTGCTCATGTTGGCCGGGATTCTGGTAGAGGTCGCTCTCGGCCTGACGCTTGGCACGATCGCTGCGGTGCGCCGCGGCGGTTTCATCGATCGCCTGGTCATGACGGCTTCCTTCGTCGGCGTTTCGGCGCCGCAATTCGTCGTCGCGCTTCTTCTTCTTTATGTATTTGCTGTAACGCTCGGATGGCTACCCATGAGCGGCTATGGCACGTTCTCCCATGTCGTGCTGCCGGCCTCCACCCTCGGCGTCCTTGGCGCCGGCTGGTATGCACGCATGGTCCGATCGGCGATGATCGATGTGCTCAATCAGGATTATGTCCGCACGGCCCGGGCCAAGGGCCTGTCCTCGCGTCGCATCATCTTCCGCCACGCCCTGCCGAACGCCATCCTGCCGATCATCGCCATGATCGGCATCGATATCGGCCAGTTCATGGGTGGCGTCGTCGTCGTCGAGGCCGTCTACGGTTGGCCGGGCATCGGCCAGCTTGCCTGGCAAGCCATCCAGCAAGTCGACATACCCATCATCATGGGCGTCACGCTGACGTCGGCACTTGCCATCGTCATCGGCAATCTGCTCGCCGATCTCGTGGCGCCGCTCATCGATCCACGCATCCGTACACGTTGACAGCAACCAAAGAAGGGGAACCCGAATGTTCAAACGCTGGCTTCGACACACGACCATGGCAACGATGGTGGCGCTCGCCCCCCTCACCGCCAAGGCGCAGGAAACGCCCAAGCAGGGCGGCGATATCGTCGTCACCTATAAGGACGACATTACCACGCTCGATCCGGCCATCGGTTACGACTGGGTCAACTGGTCGATGATCAAGAGTCTCTATTCGCGCCTGATGGACTACGCGCCCGGCACGCCTAACCCGGTGCCGTCGCTGGCCGAGAGCTTCACCGTCTCGCCCGATGGCCTCACCTATACGTTCAAGCTGCACAAGGACGTAAAGTTCTCCAACGGCCGCGAAGTCGTCGCTTCCGACGTGAAATATTCGATCGAACGCGCCGTCAATCCGAAGACGCAAGGCCCGGGCGCCGGCTTCTTCGGTGCTATCCAGGGTTTCGAGGATGAAACCGGCGGCAAGACCGAGACGCTCTCGGGCATCGAGACGCCTGACGACAGCACAGTCATCTTCCACCTGTCGCGCCCCGACGCGACCTTCCTGCACGTGCTCGCCATCAACTTCGCATCAGTCGTACCGAAGGAAGCGGTCGAAGCAGCCGGCGGCGACTTCGGCAAGAAGCCCGTCGGTTCCGGCACCTTCATCCTGAAGGACTGGACGATCGGTCAGCAGCTCGTGTTCGAGCGCAACAAGGATTATTTCGTCAAGGGCGTGCCCTATATCGACAGCTTCAAGGTCGAAGTTGGCCAGGAGCCGCTGGTTGCGCTGCTGCGCCTGCAGAAGGGTGAGGTCGATATCGCCGGCGACGGTATCCCGCCGGCGAAATTCCTCGAAATCAAGAACTCTGCCGATGGCGCCCAGATGATCGTCGATGGCGAACAGCTTCACACCGGCTACATCACACTGAATACCAAGGTGAAGCCGTTCGACAATGTCAAGGTGCGCCAGGCCGTCAACATGGCCGTCAATAAGGAACGCATCACCCGTATCCTGAACGGCCGTGCAACGCCCGCCAACCAGCCGCTGCCGCCGCTGATGCCGGGCTATGACAAATCCTTCACGGGCTACGCCTATGACGTTGCCAAGGCCAAGGCACTGCTTGCCGAAGCGGGCTTCCCTGACGGATTCGAAACGGTGCTCTACTCGACCAATACCGATCCGCAGCCGCGTATCGCCCAGGCGATCCAGCAGGACCTCGCAGCGATCGGTGTGAAGGCTGAAGTTCGTGCTCTCGCACAGGCCAACGTCATTTCGGCCGGCGGCACGGAAGGCGAAGCGCCGATGATCTGGTCTGGCGGCATGGCCTGGATCGCCGACTTCCCGGATCCGTCCAACTTCTACGGCCCGATCCTCGGTTGCGCCGGCGCTGTTCAGGGTGGCTGGAACTGGTCCTGGTATTGCAATGGTGATCTCGACAAGCGTGCAGTTGCTGCCGACTCCATGTCCGATCCGGCAAAATCTGCCGAGCGTACCGCTGCATGGGGCAAGGTCTTCACCGACATCATGGCCGATGCGCCGTGGGTTCCCGTCATCAACGAGCGCCGTGTCGTCGCGAAGTCGCTGCGCATGGGCGGTGCCGACAATATCTACATCGACCCGACCCGCGTCATCAATTACGACGCGATTTACGTGAAGCAATAAGCCCTAAGGAAACAATGCCTTCCCGGCACAGGCCGGGAAGGCATCATAAAATCGAGGGAGACACCTTATGTGCATTGCCTGCACCCACACGATTCACCGCGCCCAGCATAATTTCGGCTGGAACAAGGATTTCGCACCGGCCGTCGTCACCAAGCCTGGCGAGACCATCCATTTCGAATGCCTGGATTCCTCCGGCGGCCAGCTTGGCAGCGACGCGACGCTCGACACTCTGAACAATCTGGATTTCGGCAAGATCAACCCGGTTTCCGGCCCGATCTATGTCGAGGGCGCCAAGCCCGGCGATGCGCTGAAAGTGACGCTGCGCAAGTTCATTCCCTCGGGCACCGGCTGGACAGCCAATATTCCAGGCTTCGGCCTGCTCGCCGACCAGTTCAAGGAACCGGCGCTGCACGTCTGGTCCTATGACGCCAATAGCATGACGCCGGCCCTTTACGGCCCCGGCGGCCGCGTGCCGCTGAAGCCCTTTGCCGGCACGATCGGCGTTGCTCCGGCCGAGCCGGGCACGCATTCCGTCGTGCCGCCGCGTCGCGTCGGCGGCAATATGGATATTCGCGACCTGACCGCTGATGTCACTCTCTACCTGCCGATCGAGGTCGAGGGCGCACTCTTCTCCATCGGCGACACGCATGCCGCGCAGGGGGATGGAGAAGTCTGCGGCACGGCGATCGAAAGCCAGATGAATGTCGAGGCGACGATCGAACTCGTCAAGGATGCGCGCTTGCAGACGCCGCGCTTCACGACGACCGAGCCCGTCACCCGACACCTCGACGGTATGGGCTACGAAGTCACCACGGGTATCGGTCCCGACCTGATGACCGGCGCGCGCGAAAGCGTCATGCGCATGATCGATCTTTTGACCGCCGAGCACGGCATGAGCGCCGTTGATGCCTATCTGCTCTGCTCGGTCTGCGGCGATCTGCGCATCAGCGAAATCGTCGATATGCCGAATTGGGTCGTCTCCTTCTACTTCCCGAGGATCGTATTCGCGTGATGCAAGCCATGCCCGCCGCGCCCATTCTCAGCGTTCGCAATCTCAATGTCGATGCGCGAACGCCTGAGGGACGCAAACCGGTTCTGAAAGATATCGGCTTTGAGCTCGCCAGCGGCGAAACGCTTTGCCTTGCCGGGGAATCCGGCTCGGGCAAATCGGTCACGTCGCTGTCGATCATGGGATTGCTTCCGAAAGCCTCGCTCCGGGTCGCCTCCGGTAGCATCATGCTCGGCGAGCGCGACCTGCTGAAACTTTCCGACCGAGCCATGCGCAGCGTGCGCGGCGGCGATATCGCCATGGTCTTCCAGGAACCGATGACCTCGCTCAACCCGGTCATGTCGATCGGCGCGCAGCTGATGGAAGCGATCCGCGAACATCAGGGTAGCGAGAATGCCGAGGCGACCGCGCTGCAGATGCTCGATGCCGTGCAGATCACCGATCCGGCAAAGCGCTTGAAGCAGTATCCGCATGAGCTCTCGGGCGGCATGCGTCAGCGTGTGATGATCGCCATGGCGCTATCCTGTCGTCCCAAGGTGCTGATTGCGGATGAGCCGACCACGGCGCTCGACGTGACGGTACAGGCGCAGATCCTCAAGCTGATGCGTGAGCTGAAGTCGGAATTCGGCACCTCGATCATCCTGATCACCCATGACATGGGCGTTGTCGCCGAAATGGCCGACCGCGTCATCATCATGCAGAATGGTGGCATCGTCGAAGAAGGCCCGGCCATCGGCATTTTCCGCGCGCCGCGACAGACTTATACGCAGCAACTGCTCTCGGCCGTGCCGCGCCTTGGGGCTTTTGCGGGTACGAACGGACCACCGCGCATCACCTCACGCAGCGTTGAGACCCTGCATCCCGATCGCACCCCGGTTCTCAATGTACGCGGGCTGAACGTTACCTATGGCGGAGCGGCGAGCTTCCTCTTCAAAGGCAAGGCTTCGGCGGTCAGCGACGTCTCCTTCGATATCCTGCCGGGCGAAACGCTTGGCCTCGTCGGCGAAAGCGGATCGGGAAAATCGACAACCGGTAAGGCGGTGCTCGGCCTTATCCCCTTTACCGGCGATGTGATCATCGATGGCCGCAACATTGCCGGGCTCAGCCATCGCGAGATGCAGCCCATACGCCGCACGGCGCAGATGATCTTCCAGGACCCCTATGCCTCGCTCGACCCGCGCATGGCAGTCGGCTCCGCGATTGCCGAGCCGCTGGTCATCCATGGTATCGCCAACAAGGCCGAGCGGCGCGACAGGGTTGCAGAACTCCTGCGCCGTGTTGGCCTGACGGCGGATGCCGCCACGCGTTATCCGCACGAATTTTCCGGCGGCCAGCGTCAGCGCATCTGCATTGCCCGCGCTCTCGCGCTCGAGCCGAAGCTGATCGTTGCCGATGAAAGTGTTGCGGCACTCGACGTATCCGTCCGCGCCCGCGTGCTTGATCTGATGCTGGAACTGCAGGAAAACATGGGGCTCTCCTACCTCTTCATCTCGCACGACATGGCTGTTGTCGAACGCATGTCCCACAAGGTCGCCGTCATGCGCGGCGGCAAGATTGTCGAAACGGGCACCCGTCGTCAAATCTTCGAACACCCGGCAGAGGATTACACGAAGGCCCTGATGGCAGCCGTCCCGATCCCCGATCCGGAAGCGCGGCGAGCACAGGTCTGAGATTTCTAGATAAGGAGCAGAAGCGCCTCCTTTGGAGCTGTGTACGCTTCCGCGAGGTTTGCCCTCGGCCTCCGACGAATCATCGCTTAAAATCGACTTGCGGCATGATCGAATGTCGGCCGCGCCTGCCAGCTATAGCCCATTTGTCAGCCGCATTTTCTTTCGGCAGCCCCGTCCAAATGGGCAAATACAGGCTCGCAGCAGATGGATATTCGATAAATTCAGCATTCAGCGACACCCCGTCGCGCCCGTTTTCCCGCGGCCAAATCCGGCTAAGTCGTCCTAATATAGTAATATTTCGCTATTCTGTTTTACCTCTTGTTAATACCCGCACAAGGACTGTTGTACATCTGTCACACACACAAAGGTTTAGTTAGAATTCGCTACAAAATGAGAGCATTCGTTGTTGAGCCCTCCCGCCTTTCGGCTATTTTAGCTCTTACCGAATTAATCGGGCTTTATCAGAGGGGACGTTCTTTCGTGGAACGCACTCGAACTTAGGAGATTGGCTTTCCATGAACATTCGTATGATGTTGCTTGGTTCCGCAGCTGCCCTCATCGCTGCACCGGCATTCGCAGCAGACGCAATTGTCGCTGCCGAGCCGGAACCGGTTGAATACGTTCGCGTCTGCGACGCCTACGGCACCGGCTACTTCTATATCCCGGGCACGGAAACCTGCCTGAAGATCGAAGGTTACATCCGTTTCCAGGTCAACGTCGGCTCGAATGTCGGCGGCGACAACGACTCTGACTGGGATGCAGTTACCCGTGGTCAGGTTCAGTTCACGGCCAAGAGCGACACCGAATACGGCCCGCTCACCGGCGTTATCGTTCTCCAGGCCAATGCCGACAACGCAACGGACCAGGAAACGAAGCTCGACTCCGCTTACCTCGACGTCGCGGGCTTCCGCGCTGGTCTCTTCTACTCCTGGTGGGACGATGGTCTCTCCGGCGAAACGGACGATATCGGTTCTGTCGTAACGCTGCATAACTCCATCCGTTATCAGTACGAAACCGGTACCTTCTACGCCGGCATCAGCGTCGACGAACTGGAAGACGGCGTATACCAGGGTGACTTCGATCCGGCCCTCGGCGAACTCGTCGCCAACGACGGCCCGAACAATGTCGGCGTTGCCTTCGGCATCGGCGGCACGGCTGGCGCCTTCAGCTACCAGGTCACCGGCGGCTGGGACTTCGACAACGAAGACGGCGCAATCCGCGCTATGGGTACGGTTGAAGTTGGTCCGGGCACGCTCGGCCTCGCTGCTGTCTACTCCAGCGGCCCGAACTCCTACTACTCGACGGCTGAATGGGCAGTTGCTGCCGAATACGCCATCAAGGCTACCGACAAGCTGAAGATCACCCCTGGTGTTCAGTACTACGGCAACTACATCGGCGGTGCCAGCGCGTTTGACACCGTTCCGGACGACTTCAGCGGTACCGGCGACGCCTGGAAGGTCGGTCTGACGGTTGACTACCAGATCGTCGACAACTTCTACGCCAAGGCTTCGGTACAGTACCTGGATCCGGAAGATAGCGACGACTTCACGACGGGTTACTTCCGTCTGCAGCGTTCGTTCTAATCTGAACATTGAAGACCCCGGGATCGCATCTCGGGGTTTTTCATCACAGGCTTCTGGTTTGGTGACCTCCAATTCAGAAGAAAGAGGTCGGTCCGGTTCCCTGCCGGATCGGCCTCACCCATCGATACAGAAATCCACTCCTGTAGATGGTTCTGGCTCGCCCTCATCCGAGGGCGAGCTTTTTACTTGACGGGACTGGATTGTCCGACGGACGGGGTCTCTATCTGCGGCTGAGAGTCTGAAGAACCAGCCGCCGATTTCCCTCAGGAAAAATTGCAGCCGGTAAGCGTAACGATCGTCCTGGTCGCGGATCGCGAACGCGCACCTGTCCTGGACAGGGACGGCGCGATTGCCGCCGCTTTCATGCTCCGGGACAAGATCGCTACGCGCTTAAACCATATTCAGCGGTATCAACTGGCGCAGTCTTGGGTCGCGCAGATACAGGCCGCCCCACACAGCAATCCCCAGAAGCAGGCTGACGATCTGGGGAGGCGTAAAAAACTCGCCCAGACGGAAGTGTGTGCAGATAGCGCCCCCGAGAAAACCGGTTACCAGTATCGCACCAAGGAAGGCTGTTTTCGGAACAGCGTAAAGGATGGCGCAGATCGCAATGATAATGCCAAGCGCCGGCGCTAGATTGACAGGGAAACCGGTTGCTTCCATTTCCGCCTGTATGAAATCAGATGCAAAAAGGTTGGTGGCCGCATCAGCAAGAAGCAAAACAACAACCAGTGCTGACAGAATTCGCCCAATCCAGATCGACATTATCGCTGCCTCTTCAATTGCCGGTCACAACCTGCCTTATGGAGTGGTCTGGATGTTGTCAATTCGGCAGCAACCTCGCAATCAGGGATTTGGTCCTCAGCGTTCGATCACGTCTACAGTTCCAAACGTTACGTTGATGATTGCCGCCTACGCAGTCGGTGCCATCCGTGGCAACTATTTCTCTCTCGCCGAAGCAAAGACGACGCTGGCATCGCTGACGATTTCCACATGCGAATAGGCTGCCTTTGCAGCGGCTGCACCATCTGCCCGCATGATCGCAGTCACAATCATGTCGTGCTCATCATAGGATTTGGCAAGCCGACCCGGCAGCCGGAACTGCGCGCGGCGGAAAGGCGCAAGCCGGGCCCGGCTCTGGGTTACCAGCTCATAGATGTGCTCATTATGCGCACCGCGATAGAGCCGCGTGTGGAACTCGGTATTGTGAACAGCATAATCCTCTTCCGCACCCTGATGCACGAGGCGAGCAGAAGCGCGATGGTCGATTTCCAGCATGCGCCGCTCGTCAACCGTCATCCGCTCGGCGGCTAGACGCGCGCAGACTCCTTCCAACTCCGCCATCGCCTCAAACATCGAGTGCAGATAGGTTTCGGTCACGTTGGTGACGACGGCGCTGCGGTTCGGCTCGCGATCGACGAGCCCCATGGCGCCGAGTTCGCGAAGCGCCTCGCGCACCGGCGTGCGCGACACTTCGAAACGGGCCGCCAGCGAGATTTCGTCAAGCCTGTCGCCCGGCAGCATCCGCCCGGTCACGATCATATCAGCAATTGCACGCACCATCTGCTCGACGGTCGTTCCTGCCCGGATGATCTCTCTGCGCCTGACCTGCTTCAAGGAATGATTCTGTCCGTTAACTGCATGCATACACATGCATCGTTGGCGTCGCAAAGTCAAATATAGCAACAAACCATTGTTTTAACAAAGAAAATCAAAATATTTCACACAGATATACACGAGATAAAAAAATCTGATGCTGAAATCAGCTGATTTTATAGCCTCTGCATAGTTTTTGATCTTGCATGGCTAAAAATTGCATACACTTTTTACAGTGCCTTGTGATCCTCCGAAGACATCCAATGAATTCAATAGAATAAAATCTGGCACGGTCATTGCATACACTTTCCCGTAACCAATTGAACCGGCGAAACCGCCGCAAGGGGAGCATTCCGATGACCAAACTCCTTTCCATGAACCGCCGCCATTTCCTTCAAGTATCTGCAGCCACCGCCCTGGTCGGCGCAGCCCCCGGTCTCCTTTCCTCGCGCGCTCTTGCGCAGACGGCCCTGACCGTCGGTTTCATCTATGTCGGCCCTAAGGACGACTATGGCTACAACCAGGCACATGCCGAAGGTGCCGCGGTCGTCAAGGCGCTGCCGGGCATCACCGTCGTCGAAGAAGAGAATGTGCCCGAGACTGTTGACGTCCAGAAGACGATGGAATCGATGATCAATCTCGATGGCGCGACCCTGCTCTTCCCGACCTCCTTCGGCTATTTCGACCCGCATATGCTGGCGATGGCCGCCAAATACCCGGATATCCAGTTCCGCCATTGCGGTGGCCTCTGGCAGGAAGGCAAGAACCCGGCCAATACCGGTTCCTATTTCGGCTACATCTTCCAGGGCCAGTATCTGAACGGCATCGCCGCCGGCCACGCGACGAAGAGCAAGAAGATCGGCTTTGTTGCCGCCAAGCCAATCCCGCAGGTTCTGCAGAACATCAACGCTTTCCTGCTCGGCGCCCGCACCGTCGATCCGACTATCACCTGCCAGGTGATCTTCACCGGTGAGTGGTCGCTCGCCGTCAAGGAAGCAGAAGCCACCAATGCGCTGATCGATCAGGGCGCCGATGTTATTACCTGCCACGTCGACAGCCCGAAGGTCGTCGTCGAGACCGCTGCCGGCCGCAGTGCCTTCGTCTGCGGCTATCACGCCAACCAGAGCCCGCTTGCCCCCGAAAAGTACCTCACCGGTGCGGAATGGGCCTGGGGCAATGTCTACAGCGATTTCGTCAAGAAGGCTCAGGCCGGCGAAAAGCTGGGCAATTTCGTACGCGGCGGCCTGAAGGACGGTTTCGTCAAGATGAGCGCGCTCGGACCCGGCGTTTCCGAAGCAGGCCGCAAGGCCTTCGAAGCGACCCACGCCGAGATGATGAAGGGCGGTTTCTCAGTCTTCAAGGGTCCGCTGAAGGACAACAAGGGCAATTCCGTCGTGACCGCCGACAAGAGCTATGCCGAAGACGCGATCGAGCTCGAGAGCATGAACTATCTGGTCGAGGGTGTCGTCGGGTCCACGGCGTAAGCCAAAAAGGGAGAAGCGCCATGACTGTCCAGGCCAATGATCCCGCAATATCAGTCGCTTCCGAAAAACCGGCGTCGTTGCGTCCCATTCTCGAATGGATCGCGCGACACGCCGAACCTGTTGTCATCGGCCTTGCGGCCATCCTGATCGGTCTTGCGCTTTTCTCCCTCTTCATCCTGGCGATCGGCAAATCGCCGGCGACGCTCTTCCAGCTTATGTATACCGGCGGCTTCGGCAGCTGGTTTTCGGTGCAGAACAGCTTAAGTCGTGCCGCACCCCTTCTCCTGACGGCGCTCTGCGTCGCCCTGCCCGCCCGCCTCGGCCTCGTCATCATCGGCGGGGAAGGAGCGGTCGTGCTGGGCGGCGTTGCCGCCGCGGCCATGGCGATGCCGCTTGCCGGCACTGCGCCTGTGTTCCTGACCCTCATCCTCATGGGCATTGCCGCCATGGTGGTCGGCGGCGTCTGGATCGGCCTTGCCGGTTTCCTGCGCCATTATCGCGGTGTCAACGAGACGATCTCGTCATTGTTGCTCTCCTACATCGCTATCGCCCTGATGAACCAGTTCGTCGAAGGACCACTGCGCGATCCTGCAAGCCTCAACAAGCCTTCGACGAAACCGCTGCCGGCCGAATACATGCTCGGCAATATTCCCGGCATGGACGTGCATTGGGGCCTCGTCATCGGCATCGTCGCCTGCATCCTCTCTTGGATACTGATCGAGGTGACGAGCTACGGCTTTGCGGCCCGCATCGCCGGCGGCAATGTGCGCGCAGCCCAGATCCAGGGCCTCCCGGTCGGCAGGTTGATCGTCGGTTTCACGGCGATTGCCGGCAGTTTCGCGGGGCTTGCCGGCATGGTCGAGGTCGCAGCCGTCCAGGGAAGCGCCAACGCCTCGCTCGCTGCCGGTTACGGCTATACCGGCATCCTGGTCGCCTTCCTTGCACGTCACAATCCCTTGGCGATCATCCCGGTCGCGATCCTGCTCGGCGGCATCGATGCTTCGGGCGGCCTCATCCAGCGCCGCATGGGCCTGCCGGATGCAACCGTGCTGGTGCTGCAGGGCACACTCTTCATCGTCATTCTCTTCTGCGAGACCTTTTACGGCCGCTTCAAGATCTTCAATCCCGACCTCTGGAAAAGGAGCCTCTGATGGAAGAGACAGGCATCGGCATCTGGGGCGTGCCCCTCGGCATCCTCGCAGGCGCCATCCGCGTTTCCACGCCCTTCATCTTCGTCAGCCTCGGCGAGACGATCACCGAACGGTCCGGTCGCATCAATCTCGGGCTTGAGGGCACACTGGTCTTCGGCGCGATGACGGCCTATGCCGTCGCCGTCATGACCAATTCGCCCTGGCTCGGGGTGCTTGCGGCCATGGCGACGGGCGCAATCTTCGGTCTCGTCCACGGCTGGATCTGCAAATGGCCGAAGGTCAACGATATCGCCATCGGCATCGCCATGATGCAGTTCGGGCTCGGCCTTGCCTTCTTCCTCGGCAAACCTTTCATCCAGCCAGCAGCGCCGCATCTACCAGCAATTCCGCTGGGTTTCTGGTCCAGCATGCCGCAGATCCAGGCGGCGCTGAACATCAATGTGCTCTTCCTGCTCGGCGCGGCACTCGCCTTCATACTCTGGTGGGCCTTCAAGAATACCCGCGTCGGCCTGATCCTGCGAGTCGTCGGCGATAGCACCGATGCGGCGCGTGCCATGGGTATCAATCCGGATCGTGTGCGCCTGCTCGCAACGGCCGTCGGCGGTTCGCTGGCGGCAATCGGCGGCGCCTATCTGTCGCTCTATTATCCGGGCTCCTGGAACGAGGGCATTTCTTCCGGCCAGGGCCTGATGGCTGTGGCGCTCGTCATCTTCGCCCGCTGGAACCCGATCGGCTGCTTCCTCGCCGCCCTGCTGTTTGGCGGCGCCGGCGCGCTAGGCCCGGCACTGCAATCGGTCGGCGTCACGCAGGGTTACTACCTTTTTTATGCCGCTCCTTATGTGCTGACCCTGGTCATCATGATCGCGACATCCTCACCGACACGTTCGCTCGCCGGCGCACCCGGCGCGCTTTCCCTGACGAAATGAGCCCGAGAGAAATAAGCGTGAAAGGAGCCAAGCTATGAACGGTCTCGGCGGATTGAACAAATCGGAGCATGGTGTCGGTATCGGTCTCGTCCAGCTGCAGCTTCCGGTCACCGTGACAAGGGAAGACCTTGCGCGCCAGACGCAGGTCATCGTCGATCTCGTCGGCAAGGCGCGACGCAATCAGCCGGGCATGGATCTGGTCGTCTTCCCGGAATATGCCCTTCATGGCCTGTCGATGGATATCAATCCCGAGATCATGTGCACGCTCGACGGGCAGGAGGTCGCGGCCTTCAAGAAGGCCTGCAGAGACAATGCGATCTGGGGCTGCTTCTCGATCATGGAGCTTAACCCGGAGGGCATGCCGTATAATTCCGGCATCATCATCGACGACAAGGGCGAACTGAAGCTCTATTACCGCAAGATGCATCCTTGGGTGCCTGTCGAGCCATGGGAGCCCGGCAATTTCGGCATTCCCGTCATCGACGGGCCGAAGGGTGCAAAGCTCGCGCTCATCATCTGCCATGACGGCATGTTCCCGGAGATGGCGCGCGAATGCGCCTATAAAGGTGCGGAAATCATGCTCCGCACGGCCGGTTACACGGCACCAATCCGCGAAAGCTGGAAATTCACCAACCAGTCGAACGCCTTTTGCAATCTCATGGTCACAGCAAGCGTCTGCATGTGCGGCTCGGACGGTACATTCGATTCGATGGGCGAAGGCATGATCTGCAATTTCGACGGTTCGATCATTGCTCACGGCACATCCGGCCGCGTCAACGAGATCATTACCGCCGAGGTACGTCCCGATCTCGTGCGCGAAGCGCGACTTGGATGGGGCGTCGAAAACAACATCTACCAGTTCGGTCATCGCGGATATGTCGCGGTCGCCGGCGGCGCTGATGATGCGCCCTATACCTACATGCACGACCTCATCGCCGGCAAATACCGCCTTCCTTGGGAAGATCAGGTGAAGATTACGGATGGCACATCCTGTGGCTTTGACAAGCCGGCGCGCCGATATGGCGAAACATTCAAACTCGCGGGTGAATAGGAGAAGAAGACGATGGACGCCGTGGTCGAAACCAAAGGATATTATATCGACGCCGATCCCTATGCCTGGCCCTATAATGGTGCTCTGCGGCCTGACAATACCGCACTCATAATCATCGACATGCAGACCGATTTCTGCGGCAAGGGCGGCTATGTCGATCACATGGGTTACGACCTATCGCTGGTGCAGGCGCCGATCGAGCCGATCAAGAAAGTCTTGGCCGCCATGCGGGCCAAGGGCTATCACATCATCCATACACGCGAGGGCCATCGCCCCGATCTCGCCGATCTGCCGGCCAACAAGCGCTGGCGCTCACAACGCATCGGCGCCGGCATCGGCGATCCAGGCCCTTGCGGGCGCATCCTGACCCGTGGCGAACCCGGTTGGGACATCATTCCAGAGCTCTACCCTGTCGAAGGCGAGACAATTATCGACAAGCCCGGTAAGGGCTCTTTCTGCGCCACCGATCTGGAACTGATCCTCAACCAGAAGCGCATCGAGAATATCATCCTGACCGGCATCACCACCGATGTCTGCGTTTCCACCACCATGCGCGAGGCGAACGACCGCGGCTATGAATGCCTACTTCTGGAAGACTGCTGCGGCGCGACCGACTACGGCAACCACCTCGCCGCCATCAAGATGGTGAAGATGCAGGGCGGCGTCTTCGGCTCCGTCTCCAATTCTCAAACGCTTGTGGGCCAACTGCCATGAATACGGTCCGCGACACTCCCCTCCCGCAGGCCGGCAAGGCCGTCGGCATCGACACCATCGACATGACGATGCGCTTCGGCAGCTTCACCGCGCTCGACCATGTCTCGATCAAAGTGCCCTCGGGCAGCTTCCATGCACTGCTCGGCGAAAACGGCGCCGGCAAATCGACCCTCGTCAAATGCATCATGGGCTTCTACCACGCCACATCAGGCGCGCTTTCCGTCGATGGCCGCGAAGTGGCGATCGCTTCGCCGAAGGATGCGGCAACCTATGGGCTCGGAATGGTCTATCAGCACTTCACGCTGGTCCCCTCGCTGACGGGCGCCGAAAACCTCGTCATCAGCCGCGCTGAAGTGCCTGCTATCTTCAACTGGGCAAAGGAGCGCAAGGATCTTGCTGCCTTCATGGAGCGCATGCCCTTCAAGATCCCGCTCGACCGGCCGGTGAGTGAACTTGCCGCCGGCGAAAAGCAGAACCTTGAGATCGTCAAGCAGCTTTACCTCGGTCGCTCCTTCCTAGTTCTCGATGAGCCGACCTCGGTGCTGACGCCTGCCGAGGCAGACGAGATGCTCGGCCTCGTGCGCGCCATGACCGAGCGCGGCGAACTGACCGTGCTGATGATCTCCCACAAATTCCACGAGGTCACAAAATTTGCCGATGCCGTCTCCATCCTGCGGCGCGGTAAGCTGGTGGGCACCGGCAAGGTGGGCGAACTCTCCACCGCCGACATGGCGGCGATGATGATCGGCGACGTCAAACTGGCCGAACTCGACACCCGCGTTCCGATTTCCGAAAGCGCGAAACCCGTGCTGACGGTCGAGCAGGTCAAGGCGCCGGACCGTTCAGGTCTCAAGACCATCGAGATCGACAATCTCACTGTTCGCTCCGGCGAGATCGTCGGTATTGCCGGCATATCGGGCAATGGCCAGAAGGAACTGACGGAAATCCTCGCCGGTCAACGACCGACGGATACCGGCCGCGTCAGTGTCAAAGGCGAGACCTACGGCGCGACGCGCCCGGAGACCCGCAAGAACAATGTCCGCTTCATCCCCGAGGAGCCCCTGCAAAATGCCTGCGCCCCGCGCATGACGGTCAGCGAAAACCTCGCCTTCCGCACCTTCGATCTCAAGGCTGATGGTAAGGATGCGATCTGGCTGAACAAGGCCAAGATGAAGAAACGCGCCACCGACCTGATCTTCGATTTTAAAGTCAAGACGGCCTCTTCCTCCTCGCCGATTGCGGCGCTTTCGGGCGGCAATGTGCAGCGCGCCGTGCTCGCCCGCGAACTGACGGGCGAGGTCGATCTGCTGATCGTCTCCAACCCCTGTTTCGGCCTCGATTTCTCGGCCGTCGCCGAGATCCGTGCCCGCATCATGAAGGCCCGCAATTCCGGTACGGCCGTACTGCTGCTTTCCGAAGACCTTGATGAGCTGCTCGAAATGTCCGACCGCATCATGGTGATTTCCGAAGGCAAGCTGGTCTACGAGACACCGGCACTCTCGGCCGATATCGGCGTCATCGGCGCACATATGGCAGGACATCACTGATGGCGGAGATCAAGGCAGAACCCTTCGACTTCCCGGCGAAACATGACCAACTGGCCCTCATCGTCATCGACATGCAGCGTGATTTCGCCGAGCCTGGCGGCTTTGGCGCCAGCCTTGGCAACGATGTCAGCCGCATCACCAGGATCGTGCCCGACGTCAAACGCCTCATCCAGGGCTTCCGCAATGCCGGCCTGCCGGTGATCCACACGATGGAATGTCACAGGTCCGACCTCTCGGACTTGCCGCCGGCAAAACGCGACCGCGGCAACCCGACGCTCCGGATCGGTGATGAAGGCCCAATGGGCCGCATCCTCATCTCGGGAGAACCCGGCACCGCGATCCTGCCGGAACTTGCGCCGCTCAAGGGCGAAGTGGTCATCGAAAAGCCTGGCAAGGGTGCCTTCTACGCCACCGAGCTCGGCGATGTGCTGCAGCGGAAGGGCATCAAGCAGCTTGTCTTTGCCGGCGTCACAACCGAAGTCTGCGTCCAGACGACCATGCGCGAGGCGAATGACCGCGGCTATGAATGCCTGCTCGCCGAGGAGGCGACGGAAAGCTACTTTCCCGAATTTAAGGCGGCCGCCATCGCCATGATCCGCGCCCAGGGCGCGATCGTCGGCTGGACGGCGCATGTCGACGACATCCTGGAGAGCATCGCCCATGCCTGAGACCACCCGCGAACTCTTGACTTCAGACGGCTGGAAGACACTTGAATTCGGCCCCTTCCGCGATGAAGTGACGATCCATTGGATCCGTCCTTTCGACGGCGACCAGCCGGGCGTAGCGCTGTTGAAATATGAAGCCGGCGCCAGCGTTCCCCGTCATCGGCATGAAGGACTGGAAACCATCCTCGTCCTCGACGGTGTGCAATCGGACGAAGCGGGCGACTACGGCCGCGGCAGCTATATCGTCAATGCGCCGGGCACCGAACATTCTGTCTGGAGTGATACCGGCTGCGTGGTGCTGATCCAATGGGACAGGCCGGTGAAAATACTGGGAGAGGAAGCAGCGTAAATTCGACAGTACCTGCTTCGTCAACCTAACGACTGAGCGAGGCTGGCGGCCAGGCCAGCCTCGCGTTCAGAGCTTGTTCAGGCCGATTGGACGGCCTTGATACGGTCGAGGCCACCGACGATGGGGGCGAAATCGTCCCAGACGCCCTGAGCGCCCTTCTGCCATTCATCGAAGGCTTCCGGCTTCAACAGCTTGCCGCCGTTCTTCAGCGAAATTTCGACCGATGCCGCCTCGTCATCGACGATGAGCTGGTTGAAGTGGGCTGCGCCTTCCGTGGATGCCTGCTGGAAAACGGCCTTCTGCTCTTCGTTCAAACCGCCCCAGAAGGTCGAAGAATAATAGATGATGCCCGACGCCCAGATGTGGCCGGTCTCGGTCATGTAGGGCACGACCTCATAGAGCTTGAAGCCGGCATAGGCCGATTTGGTGAGATCCATCGCGTCGGCAACACCGGTTGCCAGTGCGTTATAGGTCTCGGTGATCGGGATGCCGATCGGCGTCGTGCCGAACGCGCTCCAGAGCTTGGTGTGCAACGGGCTCTGGATGACGCGGATACGCTTGCCCTTCAGCTGTTCTGGACGCGTCACCGGTTCCTTGGTCAGCAGATGACGGGCGCCGTAATTGATGAAATCGCCGACGACGAAATTCTGCGCCTGCAGCTTGCCCTTCAGATCGGCGCCGACATCCCCGCTGACGGTGCGGCGGACATGGTCGGCATCGCGGAACAAGAAGGGAAGGTCGAGAATCTGCAGCTCCGGCGCCCAGCCAGACAGCGAGGAAACCGTCGAAAGGCTGGCATGGATGGAGCCGAGGCGAACGCCTTCCGCCACTTCCTTTTCGCCGCCGAGCGCACCGCTCTTGACGATGTTGAACTTGAACTGGCCCGGCAGCTTGGCTTCGACCAGCTCGCTGATCTTTACCCAGATCTTCGTCTCCGGCTTATCGTCGCCGAGCAGCGAGGCGATCGTGATCGTCGTTGTGCGGGCAGCCGCCGTGCGAACGAAAGCCGGGGCGGCAAGGGCGGTTCCGGCAATTGCGGCGGTCTTCAGGAAATTGCGTCGGTTGAAGTTGTCCATGAATAAGGTCCTGTCGGTTAGAAGATGATCGCCCAGGCGCAAAGGATTGCGAGGGAAACGAGAAGAGCAAGCAGATAGGGAACGACCGCCTTGAACAGGGCGGAGGCTGGAATGCGGGTCACGCCGCTGACGACGAAGATCAGCATGCCGAGCGGCGGCGTCAGGCCGTGGATCATCAGGTTAACGACGATGATGACGCCGAAATGGATTGGATCGATGCCTGCGGCGACGGCGGCCGGCAACAGGATCGGCCCGAAGAGCAGGATCGCCGCGCCGATGTCGAGAACAAGGCCAACGACCAGCAGGATGACGTTGGACAGCAGGATGACGGCAAGCGCGCTGCCGCCGAGCACCGTCGTCAGATGAGAGATCAGGCCCGAGACATCATCGACAGCCAGGAGGAAGGCGAAGGGACCAGCCGTGCCGATCAGCAGGCCGATCGCCGCGGCTTCGACGGCCGCCTGCCGGAAGGCGGCGTAAAGCGAATACACGCCAAGCCGCGCACCGACGCCGAGCAGGAAGGTGTAGAAGGCGGCCAGGGCCGCGGCCTCCGTCGTCGTGACGATGCCGATGCGGATGCCGACCACGACGATGACACCGAGACCGAAAGCCGGAATTGCCTGGACGGCCGACTGCCAGCGCTGCGCGGATGTGGCCCGGGGCAGCGGCGCCTGGTCGCGAACCGTCAGATGGATGGCAACGCCAAGGCAGATCGCCATCAGCCCGCCGGCGAAGAAGCCTCCTACCAGCAGTGAGCCAACCGAAAGATTGGTGGCGGTTGCCAGGATCAGGAAGGCGATCGATGGTGGAATGACATTGTCGAGCACCGAGGTCGCCGCGATGATAGCTGCGGCCTTGGCCGGCGGATAGCCGTGGCGGACGAGTTCGGGCTGGAAGGTGGACGCACCGAAGGCGGCGTTAGCAACCGAGGAGCCGGAGGCACCGGAAAAGAGCACGCTGGTGAGCAGCGTCGTCTGAGCGAGACCGGCACGGCGATGACCGACCATGGCTGCGGCGAAACGCACGAGTTGGTTAGCAACACCCGATGCCGTCAACAGCCCGCCAGCAAGCAAGAAGAAGGGGATGGCAAGCAGCAGAAATTTCGAGATACCGGTGACGGTCGATGACACGATGGCCGGTTCCGGCAGGCTGCTGCCGAAGGCAATCACCACATAGGCGGCGGCAAGGAAGGCATGCGGCAAGGGTGCTGCAAGCACGAGGCCGATCGCGGCAATCAGACCGAGAAAGATGCTGGGCGGCCAGTCGAGTTCGACAGAGACAAAGGGAATGCCGGCATAGAGAGCCACGCCAATTACGAGGGAGAGCAGGACCGGCCAAGCCTTTCCTTCGCCGATGCGCTGCAGCAGAAGAACGACGAGGATCAGCGCGCCGCCGGCGCCGAGAAAGCCGAAGCGGATCCATTCCGGCACGCCGAGCGTCGGAGAGACGCCGCCGAGCATGGTCATGATCTCGCTGCCGCCGAAGCTCAGGATCAGGCCGGACAGCACGGTAAAGACGTCTGCCGCCACCTGCGTTGCCGGATGAAGGCGCTCCGGCATCATCTTGACGAAGACGTCAAGGCGCATGGCGAGCGCACTGTTGAGGCTGAGCGGCGCGCCGAGCGCGATCAGCAGCACATGCAGCCAGATGCCGAGATCTTCCGCACCGATGAAGCCAGCAGCGAAGAAATAGCGCATGCAGACCGTCACCAGCACCATGAAGAGCAGCATAGCAAGCACAAGGGCCGCACTCACACCGAGCACACCTTCGATCGCCTTCAGGATGCGGGCTGCAAGCCCGTTACCTGTCGTCTCCTGTTCGGCTGGGTGGAATTCGCTTGCTGCCACAGAACTTGCTTTCTTGCCGGAGGATCAGGCGCTCTTGACGGTGGAAAGGTCGCGATCAAAGAGCGTCGACCAAGTGTAGTTGCGCGCCTTCGACACTTGCCTGCTGACATCGAGACGCGGCAGAACCTTTTCGCCGAAACGATAGGCTTCCTCAAGCAGCGGCATGCCGGAAAGAATAAAGGTTTCGACGCCGGCGTTCTGATAGGCCTCCAGCGTGCGCAGCACCGTATCGGGCGAGCCGACGATTGCCGTGCCGGGACCGGGCCGTACCAGGCCGATGCCAGCCCAGAGATTGGGCGCCACTTCGAGATCACGCAGGTTGTCCGGCTTCAGGCCACCATGCAGCGCGGTCATGCGCTGCTGGCCGACCGAATCGCTGCGGGCAACGAAGCGCTGGTTGGCGGCGATCGCCGCATCGTCCATGCGCCCATAAAGATCGGCGGCGGCTTCCCACGCCTTATCGTCCGTGTCACGCACGATCACGTAGAGGCGAATGCCATATTCGAGTTCGCGCTCGTATTGGGCGGCGCGCGCCTTCACGGCCTCGACCTTGCCCTTGATCTGCTCGGGCGTTTCGCCCCAGGAAAGATAGGTATCGACGTGCTTTGCCGCGACATCGAGCGCTTTGTCGGAGGAACCGCCGAACCAAAGTGGTGGAGGGGCAATGCTTTCGCCGACCGGAAGCGCGAGCTTGGCGCCATCGGTGGAGAAATACTTGCCCTGATAGGTGACGCTTTCACCGGCAAAGAGTCGATGCCAGAGCTGTAGATATTCGTCCGCCATGTCGTAGCGTTCGTCATGAGGCAGCATCATGCCATAGGCGCCGAGCATCTTGGCATCGCCTGAGACGACGTTGATCAGCAGGCGGCCGCGAGCAAATTCCTGAAAAGTCGCGGCCATCTTGGCCAGCAGCGTCGGCGCGACGAGACCGGGATGGATGGCGACGAGAAAACGCAGCCGTTCGGTATAGGAAAGCAGCGCGCTTGCCAGCACCCAGACATCGTGGGCGCCGGTTGCAAAGAGTGCGCCGGTATAACCCAGATGATCGTAAGCCTGGGCGAGCTGCTTATAATAGCCGTAATCGACCTGACGCGAGCCTTCCGGCTGCCACGGATAGGCGCCGTCGGGTGCGCACATATACCAGAAGACGTTCATTTCCGGCTCCTCACTTCGTTGCGTCCAGCGGTCCGCCAATGGCGACCGCGCGATCAAAATGGCCGTGGCGAAAGAGCGTGTCGGCTTCCTCCTGCTGTTCGGCCAGCACTGCCGCATCGATCGGCACGACCGAGAAATCGCGTGAGCGCACCACCCTCTCCCAGGCCTCGGCGTCGGTACCGCTATGGTCGTTTTCCGCCAGAAGGTGAGCTGCCTTTACCGGATCGGCGGCGATCTCACTGCCAACACGGGCAAGCTCCGAGGCAATACCGGCAATTTCACCGGGGGAAAGCCCGATGCGCGCAAGGGTCCAGAAGAGCGACCGGTTGGGGATGGTGGCGCCACAGCGAACGATGAGACGAAGATCCGGCCGGCCGATCGCCTTCTCCAGCCGCGGCGACATGGCAACCCAGGCATCGACCCTGCCCTCCAGCAGTTCCGTCAGCGAATCCCGTGTGCCGCTTTCGATGCGCTTGACGTCACCAAGCGCGAGATCCTCGCCCTCTAGGCTGCGAGCGAGCAGATAGGTGTGAAACGAACCATCAATCAAGGAGATCTTTCGTCCGGCAAGAGCGGCGACCGAACCGATATCGCTGTCGGCACGCACGAAGATCGCGCCATTGGCAGGCCGGGGCGCGGATGCGGCGACATATTCCACGCAGAGGCCGCGGGCGTCCGCCTCGATGGGCGGCGTCGAGCCGGTTCCGCCGACATGAATCGCGCCGCTTTGGAGAAGCGAGGCCGTATCACGGCCCTCGCTATAGGAGACGAAGATCGGATCAAGCCCGAAGAAGGCGCCGGGCCAGACGCTGGCGAGCCGCAAGTGGAGATTATTGGGGTGAACGCCGATTCTCATCTTCATTCCGCATGCGATTATCATTGCGATCAATCTACTTTTTTGTAAATTGAAAGCGAGAAAAGCTATCCCGGCACGCGACGGGAAATCAGATCAAAAACCTATAAAATCTACAGATAATAAAATCTTTTATCGCAGCCATGCCTGCGGCCGGGTACGGCATTGAAATTTCTGCGCGCTCACTTTACTTTTTTGTAGAACTAAAGAGGTGGCCATGACCAAGCCCGTATCATCGAGGGTCTGCCGAAGCGTCGGCGAGGCGAGCGAACTTCTGAAGCTGATCGCCAATGCGAACCGGCTGGCAATCGTCTGTTATCTGATGGAAACCGAGGCATCGGTCTCAGTGCTCGAGGAAGAACTCGGCATTCGTCAGCCAACGCTTTCACAACAGCTTGCGGAATTGCGTGAGGCAGGCGTCATCGAAGGACGCCGCGAGGGTAAGGCGATCCTCTATCGCGTCTCTGATCCGAGGGTCGAAACCATCGTTTATACGCTGCGGGACATGTTCTCCGGCCTCGACGACGTCACCGGCCGTTTCGGCATGGCAAAGCTGCCGGTCGATGAAGTGATGTTCGACTGAGCGCTCCTATGATCGACTTCTATACCTGGATCACGCCGAACGGTCTGAAGATATCGATCGCGCTCGAGGAATTCGGCCTTCCCTATAAAACCCACACGATCGATATCGCCAAAGGCGATCAGTTTTCCGCCGACTATGTGGCGATCAATCCGGGCAGCAAAATCCCAGCCATCGTCGACCACGAAACCGGTATTACACTCGCAGAATCCGGGGCCATTCTTCTCTATCTCGCCGAAAAGACAGGACAGTTCCTGCCGCACGAAGGTGCTGCTCGCCATCACACGATCGAATGGCTGATGTGGCAGATGGGCGGCTTTGGGCCGACGCTCGGCCATGCCCATTACTTCCTGACCTATAATGAAGGTCGTGCGCCCTTCGCCGAAGAGCTTTTCCGCAAGGATACGATAAGGCTCTATGAAACACTTGATGCAAGACTTGAAGGCCGGGAGTGCCTTGTCGGCGACTATTCCATCGCCGACATGGCCGTCTGGCCCTGGGTTTCGCGTTTCGTGCGCCACAAGATCGACCTCGGCGACTTCCCGAATGTCCGCCGCTGGTATCTGCAGCTTGCCGCCCGGCCGCAGGTGAAGCGCGGCTACGAAGTGCCGCATTTCACCACCCCGGTTCCATTGCCGCCAGGTGTCTAATCACTGGTATCGAATAGGCAGTCGGCCTATCGCGTAAACATCAGCCGCATACGCGCCAGAATGCCCTTCACGCCTGGTATGGAGGTCGCTCTCAGATGGCGGGCGACGACACCCGCATCGACCCGTGCTCCGAAATGGCAGGAGCAGACGAGCCCGTGCAGTTGCCGATCGTTAAGATCGAAAAAGCTCTGGGCGTCCCCATAAGTATCGCCTTCGAGACCCGCGGCACGCAGAACCGGATCGTCATAGGCTACGGATATGGGTGACCCGGTGATCCTCATCAGTATCCGCTGGTCGCGGGGTAGATATTCGGTTTCCCGAAGAGTAACGAGCGAACGCGCAGGATCGACTTCCAGAAGCTGCGCCCACCGGTCCAACCGCTCGGCGCGAGACAGTTGTGGCGTGGTACGGCTGACCCTGGCTATAGCCTTAAGCTGATCGACTGCGTATTGTTCCATGACGGCCTCCTATTTGGAAAAATAGACTGCACGCCCCCTCGGAAAGGTTGATCCCAACTACGCTGCCTGTCCAATCACGTTTGAAGAATCGTGTCTCTTAAATGCAGGCAGAATCCCGCCACTCAGGCGAATTCGCTCTGTCGCGAAAATGTCCGCGGGTGGGCGACGTGCTTCCGGACGACACTCTCCTTGCTGTCGAGTTCTTCCAGCAGAACGTCGTAGCTCCAGAGATCGGCGAGATGCTGCAGGACGAGCTTCAGATCCTCCTCTTCCAGGAACTCGTCATTGGTGGCTCGGTGCTGCAACAGCAATCTGCGGTCACCTGCGAGATCGACGTCGACGATCTCAATAGCTGGGTCGGTATGGCCGATATCGTAGCCGCGGGAGAGTTGCCGCCGGATACGCCGATAACCGCGCTCGTCATGGATCGCGGACACCAGGATACCCTCCTGAATCTCCGGGTCGTCGTGGAGCTGGAACATGCGCCACCGGCGCATGAGGCTTGGGCTCAGGAACTGGCTGACGAAACTCTCGTCGCGGTAGTTGGCCCAGATATCACGCAGGACCGCCATCGGATCGCCCCGTCCGGCGATGTCAGGAAACCAGTCGCGGTCTTCGCCAGTTGGCTCCGTCACGATGCGCTCGATATCCTGCATCATCGCAAAGCCCAACGCATAGGGATTGAAGCCGGAGAAACGCCGATCATCGTACATCGGCTGGAACACGACATTGGTGTGCGATTTCAGAAATTCGAAATAGTTGCCGTCGCTGAGCTGCCCGCGCTCGTGCAGGCGCTGCATGATGTTGTAGTGGACGTAGGTGGCGGTCCCCTCGTTCATCACCTTGGTTTGGCGCTGGGGATGGAAATACTGGGCGACGTGGCGCACGATGCGCAAGATCTCGCGCTGCCAGGAATGCAGCCGGGGCGCGGATTTTTCGAGGAAGTAAAGGATATTGTCCTGCGGCAAACCGAGTGCGGCGCGCCGACGCTCGAGATCGTGATCGGACTTGTTGCGCTTGAGACCGACGGGCACGGTGCGCCAGAGATCGTTGAAGATCTTCTCCTCGTGCGCACGGCGCTCCTGCAGCCGCTTTTCTTCCTGCCGCAGGTCAACCTGGGTTTTGCCGGCATAACGATGCACACCATGCGACATCAGCGCATGTGCGGCATCTAGCGTGCGTTCGACGGCCACTTCGCCATATCGTTCTTCGCAACGGGAGATGTAGCTCTTGGCGAAGTCGAGATAATCGAGAATGCCTTCGGCGTCGGTCCAGAGCTTGAACAGATAGTTGTTCTTGAAGAAATGGTTATGGCCGAAGGCAGCATGAGCAATGACCAGCGTCTGCATGGTCGCCGTGTTCTCCTCCATGAGATAGGAGATGCAGGGCGAACTGTTGATGACGATCTCATAAGCGAGGTCGCGCATCCCGCGGCGGTAAAAGGCCTCGTGATGGGCAAAATGCTTGCCGAAGGACCAGTGGCGATAAAAGAGCGGCATGCCGGTCGAGGAATAGGCATCGAGCATCTGTTCCGATGTGATGACCTCGATCTGGTTCGGATAGACATCGAGCCCCAATTCGCCGAGCGCGATGTCTTCACAGGCATCATGAATGCGCTGCAGGGTTGGAAAATCCCAGTCAGCCCCTTCGAACAGAAGCTTTTCCTTATGCCGCGTGCTGGTCTTCATTGCGTAGCCCCTGCCTTGGCAGCCTTCTTCTGAAACAGGTCATGGAAAACAGGGAATATCTCGTTCCTGCGGCAGACCTTGCGCATGGCAAGAGGCAGTGCTGCGGAGCGGATCTCCTGATAGAGCGTCCAGAGCGGTGACCTCGACATTGAGGAATCCCCGTCTTCCTCACCGACTTCGATATAGGCGAAATATTGGCAGACCGGCAGGATTTCCTGCTGCAGCAGCTGGCCGGTCAGAGCGCCGTCCGAATAGGAATTATCGCCATCGGAGGCCTGCGCCGCATAGATGTTCCACTCCGTCGGATCGAAGCGCGCGGCAACGATCGAGCGCATGACCGCCAGCGCACTGGAAACCAGCGTGCCGCCTGTTGCCGGGCTGTAGAAGAAAGTCTCCTCATCGACTTCCTCCGCCTTTTCAGTATGGCGGATGAAGACGATCTCCACCTTCTCATAACGCTGCGACAGGAAAAGATAGAGGAGCAAGTAAAAGCGCTTGGCGAGATCCTTCATATGCTCGCTCATGGAACCGGACACGTCCATGAGGCAGAACATCACCGCCTTGACGACAGGCTTCGGTGTGTTTTCAAAGCGCCGGTAGCGGACGTCGAGTGGATCGATATAGGGGATGCGCTTGCTCTTGAGCGTCAAGGCCCTCAGCCTGTCTTCAAGAACAAGGCGCTCTTCCGCATTGTCACATTCGTCGATCTGCTTCTGGAGCGCCTCTATTTCCTCTACCTTCGGACGATGAAGCGCCAAGCGCCGCATCATGGCAAGGCGTGTCGTGCGCCCGACGGCGATGTTGGAGGGGGAGCCGGAGACAGAAAAACCAGCCCTTTGCGGCGTCACCTCCTCGGTCTCGCTCAGTCGCCGTTTGGCGAGGTCAGGCAATTCCAGGTCTTCGAGGAAGATGTTGAGGAACTCTTGCCGGGTCAGGACGAAGCGGAAGCCGTCTTCGCCGTCGCCCTCCCCCGCCTCGGACGAACGGCCTCCGCCCGATGCCGGCGGACGCTTGATGAAATCACCCTCGACGAATTTCTGATTACCGGGAAGGACACGATCCTGAATTCCCCCTCCGCCCCGGTGAAGGCCCGGTTCGGCCATGCCGCCGATCGGAAGAGTGACTTCACCGCCATCAAGCACATCGCGGATGGAGCGGTTTTGCAAAGATCGTTTAACCGCTTGTTCTACGGCGTCCTTGGCACGCCGTAGAAACCGTTGTCTATTTTCTAAACTTTTACCGCGCGGATTAAGCCGCCGGTCAATGATGTGCATGTTTGCTCCTAATGGGTACTCGCCGGACAGCCTACCTAACTCGCCTGCTTGACGCGCATGTACCATTCCACCAGCCGGCGAACCTGCCGTTCGGTATAATCCCGCGCGACCATGCGCGAGACGAACTCACTGTGTTTCTTTTCAGTCTCGCTATCCTTCTTCGATCCGAAGGAGATGACCGGCAGCAAATCCTCGACCTGCGAAAACATCCGCTTTTCGATCACTTCCCGGATTTTTTCATAACTGGTCCAGGACGGGTTCTTGCCGCCATTGTGGGCGCGCGATCTGAGGCAGAACTTGACGATCTCGTTGCGGAAATCCTTGGGATTGGCGATGCCCGCGGGTTTTTCGATCTTCGTCAATTCCTGGTTCAGAAGTTCGCGGTCGAGCAACTGTCCTGTATCGGGGTCTTTAAAATCGACGTCCTCGATCCAGGCATCCGCGTAATCGACGTAACGGTCGAACAGATTCTGACCGTAATCGGAGTAGGATTCCAGATAGGCCTTCTGGATCTCGTTGCCGATGAATTCCGCATATCGCGGTGCCAATTCAGCCTTGATGAACTCCATATAGCGCTTTTCCGTCTCCTCGGAAAACTGCTCGCGGCGGATAGCCTGTTCCAGAACATACATCAGATGAACGGGATCGGCGCCGATATCCGTCGTGTCGTGGTTGAAGGTCGACGCAAGAACCTTAAAGGCGAAACGTGTCGATATTCCGTCCATGCCCTCATCGACCCCGGCGGCATCCCGATATTCCTGCACGCTTCTGGCGCGCGGATCGGTTTCCTTGAGGCTTTCACCGTCATAGGCGCGCATCTTCGAAAAGAGATTGGAATTCTCGTGCTTGCGAAGCCGTGACAGGACAGAGAAGCGGGCCAGCATCTCCAGCGTCGCTGGCGCGCAGGCTGCATCTGCAAGCTCCGAGCCTTCGATCAGCTTCTCGTAGATTTTCTGCTCCTCCATGACCCGCAGGCAATAGGGAACCTTGATGACGCAGATGCGGTCGATGAAGGCTTCATTGTTCTTGTTGGCCTTGAAAGTCTGCCATTCCGCTTCGTTCGAATGGGCAAGGATGATACCCGAGAACGGGATCGCACCGATATTCTCGGTGCCCATGTAATTGCTTTCCTGCGTCGCCGTCAGCAACGGGTGCAGCATCTTGATCGGCGCCTTGAACATCTCGACGAATTCCAAAATGCCCTGATTGGCGCGATTGAGACCGCCGGAATAGCTGTAGGCGTCTGGATCGTTCTGCGAATAGTGCTCGAGCTTGCGGATATCGACCTTGCCGACCAGCGATGAGACGTCCTGGTTGTTCTCGTCACCCGGTTCGGTCTTGGCAATCCCGATCTGGCGAAGGCGGGACGGCTGGATTTTCACGACGCGGAAGCGAGAGATATCACCGTCGAACTCGTCGAGACGCTTGAGGCACCATGGGCTCATCAGGCCACTGAGGCGACGGGTAGGGATACCGTATTCTTCGAGCAGCAACGGCCCCATGGCCAGAGGATCGAAGAGATTGAGGGGGCTTTCGAAGACCGGGCTCAAGTCGTCGCCTGCCTTCAGCACATAGATGGGATTGACCTCCATGAGCTGCTTTAGGCGCTCTGCAAGCGAAGACTTGCCACCGCCGACCGGGCCGAGCAAATAAAGGATCTGCTTACGCTCTTCCAGGCCTTGGGCTGCATGCCGGAAGAAGGACACGATCCGCTCGATCGTCTCTTCCATACCGAAAAATCCCGCAAAGGCAGGATAGGTTCGGATCGTCCTGTTCATGAAGACCCGCCCGAGCCGCGAATCCTTGGCTGTATCGATGATCTCAGGTTCGCCGATTGCTGCCAACAGCCGCTCGGTGGCGTTGGCATAAGCCATCGGATCCTTCTTGCACAAGGACAGATAGTCCGCGATAGACATATCCGTCTCGCGGCGAGACTCGTAGTTACGGGTGAACGCATCAAATAGGGAGTTGTTCAGCATAGGCCCTCCTATAAAGGTCTGCCTCAGCGATTTTCGCCTTCGCTAAGTAAGATGGTGCGCCAATGTTTCGAAAGATCAAGGTCCTCCTAGACGGAAATAAGACATGGCTGGCATTCCAGCATCGCTACACAAAAAATTGCGCGTAACCCGCCGATTTGATCCTCGAAAGTTGACCGCCTCTATAGATTTGCGGCAGCACCGGGAGTATTATTCGCGCGCGGTATGAAAGAGAACGCCGCGCACCTTCACACCATGACGCGAATAAGTGTTGGTGCCCCTTAAAGGGCTGCCTGATTCGATGGAGCGAGGATCTCTCGCCGTCCGAATGTGGAATGTGCCTTCAAGAACCGTCCGTGAGAAAACAAGGCCTGATCGAAAACAGGCCAGCAGCGCAACCCATGCGGTCAAGGCTCGGGATCCTTCTCACATTGCTATTTGCGCAGCGACCTGTTCTGCCTGAGCCCTGATATCGGGAACGGCGGTAATCTCCCAGAATTGACCGGCTGTCAGCGCCCCCACCACATAAAGGTTCGATTGCGCCACGCCTTCTGAATTCAGCACGTACGAATCCCGGTTTACCGAGATTCCAAGCCCAAGCGAATCCGCGACGACAAAGCCCTGCCGGCGCATTTCCTGCAGAAGCGGTGAATGCGCCAGCCCCGCCCTTTCCATCCCCGTGCAATTGACGATCCAATCGACCGTGAGAGAGATCGTCTCACAGCGTCCTCTCTTGCGGTATTCGATGCCGATGCGGTCGCCGGCATCGTTGAGCGTTTTAAGATAGCCGGCGTGAAAATTGACGACGCCCTGCTGCCGCAGTTGCTCGAACCGGTCGCAGATGTCAGGCGCTACGCGATGGCGATGGATATTCCACCATGGCAAGGCATGCCGTAGGAAACGCGACCGCTCCGCTGGAGCGAGGTCCTGCCAGATCGCCTGGGTCTTGGGCCTCAGCCCATCCATGACGCTTCGCCAGTCGGCCCCCGATCTCACCCGTCGCCTGATATCGTGCAGGATCTGGCTGAGTGTCGTCCCCTTTGCATCGATCTCGATGGCGGCGGGTGATTTCGGATCGCGGGCATGTCCGTGCGGCGCGAGCCCACGACGGGAGAGAACATCGATGCGGCCGCGGTGCCCATGCGACCGAAGCCCGAGAACCTGATCGATCATGGTAAGGCCCGAGCCCAGGATGCAGACCCGATCCTGCGGGCCGACATGTGTCAGCCAGGAAAGGCGCCAGGGATTTTCGATCACATGCGAACGCGTGGCGCTCCCAAGAGCTCCAGTATCGACCGGTAATTTCGCATTTCCCAACCCAAGACAGAGGACGACGTGGCGGCCGGCGATTTCGCCGCCATGCTCCAGCAGAAAGCCGAGAGCGCCTGGATAGCGCTCGACGCAGCCGGTCGCCTTGGCCTTGACGAAATCGACGCGGCACCGGTCGTCGCGATTCCGCAGGAGATCTGCGAGCGTATCCCTGACGTAGAGGCCGTAATCGCTCCGTGACGCGAAATCGGCGTCCCGCGACGGACGGTTCTTGCGGCTCAGCCATTCCACGAAATCGGCCGGCCTGTCCGCGAAAAGACTCATGCGCGCTGCTGGGACATTCAGCCGGTGGAGATGCATTTCAGTACGATAGGCCGTACCTCTGCCGAAGCCCGGATCATCGCCGATGACGGCGATGGATGCCGTCTGCGGAAGCTTCCGGACAAGATTGCAGACGACTGCGATCGCAGAAAAGCCGGAGCCGACGACAACAACATCATAAATCAAGCGTTCGTTCCATGATTCACCGGGTGAGGCATCGGTGGAACTAGCGCGGCTTGACGACTTGTCACGGTCCCGGACTCTCAACCAAGGTGTTTATACCCGGATCCGTTTCGGCACTGCCGGTAACCGACGTGTCAGCTCTCCGCCTTTGAAGAGCTGAACGCGGCCCGCTCGATGCCATGACGCTGCAGCTTGTCATAGAACGTCTTGCGCGGAATGCCGAGGGTTTCGATCGTCCGGCGAACGTCGCCATCGTTCTGGATCAGCGTTTCGCGGATGATATCGGCCTCATAGCGGTCGATCCTCGCCGGTAGAGGCAGGAGAGCATCTTTGTTCTCCACCCCGTTTTGCCCCGGTCCCACCGGTGCCGCGTCAAGGCCGAGGACGAAGCGCTCGGCGAAGTGCGAGAGTTCACGTACATTTCCTGGCCAGTCGTGGCCTTTCAGATGCCGATGCAGTTCGGACGAAACCGGCGGAGCCGGACGCTTGAAACGGTTGACGGCCCGTTCGGTGAAGTGGGCGAAGAGGAGCGGGATATCGTCGCGCCGGTCGCGCAGTGGCGGGATGCTGATCGTCACGACATTGAGGCGATAATAAAGGTCCTCTCGGAAATCGCCGCGCTCACGCGGATCGCCGAGATCGATCTTGGCGGCGGCCACGACACGCAGGTCGACGGGCCGCACCTCGTTGGTGCCAAGCGGCATGACTTCCCGCATTTCCAAGACGCGCAGCATCTGCACCTGCGCGGAAGGCGGCATGCTTTCGATTTCGTCGAGGAATAGTGTTCCACCGCTCGAATGTTCGATGCGGCCGATGCGCTTCTTCTGCGCACCGGTGAAGGCGCCGGCCTCATGGCCAAAGAGTTCGCTCTCGATCACGGTTTCCGGCAGGGCGCCGCAATTCAGCGCCACGAAGTTTCCCTTCGAACGACGGCTCCAGCGATGCAGCAGGCTTGCCACCACTTCCTTGCCGCTGCCGGTTTCGCCAGTCACCAGCACATCGACATCCGTGGCGGCGATTTGCCGGAGCGTTCGCCGCAGGCGCTCCATGGCCGGCGTCTGGCCGATCAGCGGCAGGTCGCCCTGCGCCTGCTCGGCCGCCTCGCGCAGCGACCGGTTGTCGAGCACGAGCCGGCGCTTTTCGGCCGCACGATGCACGCTCTGCACCAGCCTGTCGGCCGCGAAAGGCTTGGTGATGAAGTCATAGGCCCCATCCTGGATTGCCTTGACGGCCATCGGGATGTCACCGTGCCCTGTGATCAGGATGACGGGTAGGTCTTCATCGAGCCGGCGGATCCGATCGAAGAGCTGCAATCCGTCGACATGCGGCATGCGGATATCGGAAACGACGACACCCGAGAACTCCGCGTTCAGATCCTTCAGCGCTTCCGTAGCGGCGGAAAAGGTCGAAACAGAAAAGCCGGCAAGCTCCAGCGTCTGTTTCGTCGCCTTCAGGAGATCCTTGTCGTCATCGATAAGCAAGACCGGGATTGCTTCACTCATGCCTGTGCCTTCTGCAGATAAACGGTAAAGCGGGTGCCGCTCTCGTTGCTTTCGACCTCGATACGACCGCCATAATCGGCAACGATATCCTTGGAGATGACGAGCCCAAGGCCCAGACCTTTTTCTTTCGAGGTGTTAAAAGGCGAAAAGAGCGAACCGAGGATGTCCTCCGATATGCCGGGGCCGTTATCTGCCACAGTCACCGCCACCTCGCGGTCCGTCTCCTCGCAGAAGACCTCAACCTTCGCGCCCTCCCTGCCTTCCAGCGCTTCCAGCGCATTCTGGAAGAGGTTGATCAGTACCTGCTCCAGCCGGATGCGGTTGCCACTTACCTTCAGATCGGCTGCAGGTAGCCTGATATCGAGTGCATCCAATCGGCCGGCAAAACGGCTGCGCAGCAGCACGACCGCGCCTTCGATGACGGCGCGCAGTTCCACCGGCTCTGCCGCAGTGCGGCCTTTGCNNGCAAAGGCCTTCAACTCCTCGGTGATGGTGCCGATGCGCTCCGTCAGGTTGGCGATCGCATCGAGATTGTCGTCGGCCGATTCCGGCTGTTGGCGTTTAAGGAAGGTGCGAGCATTGTCGGCATAGGCGCGGATGGTCGCGACCGGCTGGTTGATCTCATGCGCCACGCCAGCGGCAACCTGCCCGAGGATCGCCAGGCGGTTCGCCTGCACCAGTTCCTGCTGCACCACCTGCAGCCGCGCCTCAGTCGCGCGGTGGTCCGATATCTCCTCCTGCAGACGGTCACGGGCACGGCTCAGGTCCTGCGTGCGCTCCAGCACCCGGCGCTCGAGTTCCTCGCGGGCGACGCGCTCGGTTGCGATACGCATCACGACGATCTGGCGGCGGCGCAGCAGGAAGGTCATGATCGCCAGCACCGGAATGAGAGCGGCCAATGTCAGCAGCCGCCATTCGCGCACCGAAGAGGCGATCGGCGCTTGGGTAGGCACAAGATATTCGAGTTGCCAGGATGTCGACGGCACTTCCGTGCGCAATCGCAGGAACTCGCCCTCGCCGGCGCCCGGCATGATGGCATGGACGATTGCGGCTCCAGGCCTCAGCGCCCGCCGTTCGTCGATCGGCAAGGGCAGCAATGGCGCCTCGCCGAATTGCAAGCTGCTCCTGACCGCCGCAAGGCTTTCCTGCGGCAGAGGCTTCGCCGTCATAAAGCGCCAGGACGGCAGGCTGGTGATGAGCACGACGCCGTGCTCGTCGATGACATAGGCCGGCCGGACCGCATCGCGCCAATCGGATTCCAGCTGATCGAACTCCATCTTGACGACGACGACACCAAGCGGAGCCGCAGCATCCCCGACCCGCCGGGAAATATAGAGGCCCGGCCGGTTGCTGACATTGCCAAGCGCGAAATGTTCTGCCGTACCCGTTTCCATCGCGCGGCGAAAATAATCGCGGAAGGAATAGTCGTTGCCGACAAAACTCAGTGGCTCCTGCCAGTTGCTGGAAGCGATCGCGATGCCGTTCTTGCCGGTTACATAGAGAACAGAGGCGCGGGTGCCGGCGACAAGGCTCTGGAGCTTGCGGTCAAGCCCCATGACGGCCTCTCCCTGCCCCGAGGCCAAAGCGTCTCGCACCTGCTGGTCATCGGCAAGGAGCAACGGCAGAGCCCGTGGCCCTTCGAGCACCGCACGCAGCAGCGCCACCTTGAGATTGGCGTCGGTCTGCCCCTGATCCTCCAGCGCTGCTATTGCCTGCAGGCGGCCATAGATGCCTGCACCGTAAAGGGCCGTTCCGATGAGGACCGCGGCGAGTGCCGCAAAGACCAGCCAGACGGACCGGGAGCGCCGGCCAAGCTGTTCAGGCGTCAGTAAACGTTCGTTTGCCGTCCTCTGGAGCATAGCCGCATTGTGCATTTTTTCGCACGATCGGCAAATCACTTTGTGCGGAGAATCGCACTATCGCATCTACATCAACCGGACACATTCAATAATATCAATGAATTAGAAAGTCGGAAGAAACTGGCACGCGCGTTGCAAAACAAGTCCTCATCAGTCGGGAGGCTGTTTGACCATCATGACTTGGCCGTCGCCCTGTTGGCGTCCGGCACAGTGGAGGACACCATGGATATTGCAATGAACGCCGCTACAGAGCGCGGCAAAACTCCCTTTTACCGGCACCTCTACGTGCAGGTTCTCGCCGCCATCGCTGCCGGCATTCTGCTCGGCCATTTCTACCCTTCTCTCGGCGCTTCGCTGCAGCCGCTCGGAGATGCCTTCATCAAGCTCGTGCGCATGGTGATCGCGCCCGTCATCTTCCTGACCGTCACGACTGGCATTGCCGGCATGGCCGATCTGAAGAAGTTCGGCCGCGTGGTCGGCAAGGCGCTCGGCTACTTCCTCGTCTTCTCGACGCTGGCGCTCATCGTTGGCCTCGTCGTTTCCAACGTGCTGCAGCCAGGCGCCGGCATGCACATCGATCCGGCGACACTGGATACGAAGGCCGTCAACAACTATGCCGCCCAGGCCCATGACGCGACGATCGTCGGCTTCCTGATGAACATCATCCCGGATACGATCGTCGGCGCCTTCGCCAAGGGCGACATCCTGCAGGTGCTGTTCTTCTCTGTCGTCTTCGGCATTGCGCTCGGCTCCGTCGGCGAGCGTGGCAAGCCCGTGCTGGATTTCTTCCAGGTTCTGACCGCTCCGGTCTTCCGCCTCGTCGCAATCCTGATGAAATTCGCCCCGATCGGCGCCTTCGGCGCCATGGCCTTCACCATCGGCAAATATGGTATCGGCGCGATCACCAACCTCGCCTTCCTGATCGGCACCTTCTATCTGACCTCGCTGCTCTTCGTGCTGATCGTGCTCGGCTCAGTCGCCCGCTACAACGGCTTCTCCATCCTGGCGCTGCTGCGCTATATCAAGGAAGAACTGTTGCTGGTGCTCGGCACTTCGTCGTCGGAAGCCGCCCTGCCCGGCCTGATGAACAAGATGGAACGCGCAGGCTGCAAGCGCTCGGTCGTCGGCCTCGTCATTCCTACCGGCTATTCATTCAATCTCGACGGCACCAATATCTATATGACGCTGGCAGCACTCTTCATCGCCCAGGCGACGGATACGCATCTGAGCTTCGGCGACCAGATCCTGCTGCTTCTTGTGGCTATGCTGAGCTCCAAGGGTGCTGCCGGCATTACCGGCGCCGGCTTCATCACGCTTGCCGCCACGCTCTCGGTCGTTCCCTCGGTTCCGATCGCCGGCATGGCACTCATCCTCGGCATCGACCGTTTCATGTCGGAATGCCGTGCGCTCACCAACCTCGTCGGCAATGCCGTTGCCACTATCGTCGTCGCCCGCTGGGAAAACGAACTCGATCAGACCCGTTTTGCCGCGGCAATGGCCGGCAATCTGCGCGATGACAGTGGCCTGCTTGCTCCAGTAGCGCAGCCCGCAGAATAAGCATGAGACAAACAAATCCGCCGCCGGTCATGCGATTGGCGGCGGATTTCATTTGATGTCTGCGACACGGAACATGACGAGCCTGTCGGTGATCCGCGGATTAAAGCGCGAGACCGGTGCCGCGATCGAAAATATGGACCTGCTCGCTGGCGATATTGGCTTCGAAGCGGGCGCCATAGCGGGCGGCATAATCTCCATCCACCACGGCCGTCACGGGCTGGCCGGCAAGATCGAAGACGATATGCGTCTGGGCGCCGGTCGGCTCGACGAGCAGGGTCTGCCCGGCAAGCGCATTTCCATCCTTGCCGCCCGGTGTCAAATGCTCGGGGCGTAGGCCGATAGTCACCGCCTGGCCCGGACGGACCTTGCGGTCCGGAGCGATGCGGATCGCGGTACCATCCGAAAGACGCGCGGCCGGCTCGCCGTTTTCGCCGTCCACCGTACCGTCGAGAATATTCATCGCCGGCGACCCTATGAACGCTGCAACGAAGAGATTGGCCGGTTTTCTGTAGAGTTCGAGCGGTGTGCCCTGCTGCTCCACCCTGCCCTGATTGAGTACAACGATGCGGTCGGCAAGCGTCATCGCCTCGATCTGGTCGTGCGTGACATAGATCGAGGTCGTCCTGACCTTCTGGTGCAACGTCTTGATTTCCGAGCGCATCTGCACACGCAGCTTGGCATCGAGGTTGGACAGCGGCTCGTCGAACAGGAAGACGGCGGGATTGCGTACGATAGCGCGGCCCATGGCGACACGCTGGCGCTGGCCGCCGGAAAGCTGGGCCGGCTTGCGGTCGAGAAGCTGGGCGAGATCCAGCATTCGGGCAGCCTCGGCGACGCGGGCCTCGATCTGCGGTTTCCCGACACCGGCGAGCTTCAGATTGAAACCCATGTTTTCCGCGACGGTCATATGCGGATAGAGCGCGTAGGACTGGAAAACCATGGCGATGTTGCGTTCGCGCGGCGTCATGCTGTTGACGACATTGCTGCCGATCGCGATCTCGCCGTCCGTGATCTCCTCTAGGCCAGCGATCATCCGCAGCAGTGTCGATTTTCCGCAGCCGGATGGCCCGACGAGGGCGACGAATTCCCCATCCTCGATATCAAGCGAAATGCCGTGGATGACGTCGACTGCGCCATAGGACTTGCGAATGTCGTTCAGTTGAACGGATGCCATGATTGCACCTCCAATGGTTCGGCTCAGGACTTCACGGCGCCGGCGGTCAATCCGGCGATGATATGTCTCTGGGCGACGAAGAAGACGATGATGGTTGGCAGGATGGTGAGCGTGATGAAGGCCAGCACCAGTTGCCATTCGGTGCCGTATTCGCCGCGATAGACCATGATGCCGAGCGGCCAGGGATATTTGGATTCCGAGTTCAGCATGATCAGCGGCAGGATGTAGCTGTTCCAGCTGCCGACGAAGGAGATGATGCTTACAGTGGCGACGATCGGGCGGGAAAGCGGCAGCGAGATATGCCAGAAGAAGCGCAGATAACCGCAACCGTCGACGAAAGCCGCTTGGAACAATTCTTCCGGAAGATTGCGGAAATAGTTTCGAAACAAGAGGATGCTCATGCCGAGACCGAAGGCCACCTGCGGCAGCACCACGCCCCAATAGGTGTTCAACAGGCCGAGATCGCGGATGCGGATGAAGAGCGGCAGGATCGCAGTCGCCGCCGGAAACATCAGCCCCAGCAGGAAATAATTGAGCAGGAAGGACGAGCCGAAGAAGCGGACATGGGCAAAGGCGAAAGCCGCCATGGACGAGACGATCAGCGTCAGGAGCACGGTGAGGGCTGCGATGACGAGCGAATTGCCGATCTGCAGCCAGTAGCGTTCGCCGAAGAGAATATCCGTATAGTTCGCCCATTGCCATTCCGTCGGCAGGCCGAAAGGGTTGGTGCGCAGGTCGCCCAGCGTCTTGAAGCCGCCGAGCGCCGTCGTCAGCAGCGGCACGAGCACGATCGCGGCGATAAGGCTCAGCGATACGTAGAGATAGATGCGTGTGGACACGCTCATGCGGATGGAAGAGCTCATATCAGTCATGACGCATGAATATCCTTTTGTAACCGAAGGCGAGCGTGACGCAGATGATGAAGAGCACCACGCCGACGGCGCTGCCCAAGCCCACCTGCATGCGCATGACTCCATAGGTGTAGAGGAAGGTGACCATCGTCTGTGTGGAATTGGACGGCCCGCCACCGGTCAGCGGCATGATCATGTCGAAGAGCTGAAGCGAGCCGACGACGGCAAAGAAAATCGAAAGACGCAAGGTCGAGCCGAGCAGCGGCAGCGTGACGTAACGGAATTTCTGCCAACCGGTGGCACCGTCGATTTCGGCCGCCTCCAGCACGTTCTTGTCGACCGATTGCAGACCGGCGATGAACAGCATCATGTGGAAGCCGAAATATTTCCAGACGATGACCCCAAGCACGGCGTAGATCGCCACATCCTTGTCGGCGAGCACGTAGGGGTTGGCCAAGCCAAAGAAGCTGGAAATGGCGGCAAACAGGCCGTAGTCGCCGTCATAGACGAAACGCCAGATGAGGCCCGCGGCTACGTCGGCAAGCACATAGGGCAGGAAGAAGATCAGGCGGAAGCCCACGACGCCGGGAATGCGATGTGCAAGCATGGTCGCCAGCCAGATGGCGAGCGGCACCTGGATGCAGATCGAGATCACGATGATCAGGCCGTTGTTGACGAGCGCCTGGGTGAAAGCAGCATTGCGGAACAGAACCTGGAAATTACGGAGCGCAATGAACTCCGTCGGCGTGCCGTAGCCGTTCCACTTGTAGAGGCTGTACCAGGCAGCCTCCCCCATCGGCATGATGACGAAGAGCGTGAAGAGCAGCAGCGCCGGCGGCAGAAATAGCAACAGCACCGTCAGCCGGTCGTGCGCGACCGAGCTCTTGCTATTTGCGGCTCTTCTTGCCGGTCTTGCGGCACTCGGTGTCGATAGGACTGAGATATTGGCCATGGTTCCTGCTTTCGTATCTCGTCGGCAGCAATGCTGGCGCTCCGTTCTTGGAGCGCCAGGAAGGTCTGGGCGGCGCTGGTTATTGTTCCAGCTCGAAAGCGTCCTGGATCATCTGAGCGCCGTCTTTGGAATTCATTTGTCCGGAGACGATTTCCACCGACACGTCGTTGACGACGCGGCCGACGGCCGCACCGAGGTCCTGGTCGAAGAAGTTCTGATGCCAGGTCGAGGCGGCAAGCTGTTTTGCCGATTCGGCAAGCAGCGGGTTGACGACGCCGTCATCGGCGCCGACGGCTACGGGCAGAAGCATGCCGGCCTTGGCCATCGCGCGCTCGTTCTCCGCGCTCGTCAGGAAAGCGAGGAAATCGATCGCTTCCTTGGAGGCCTTCTTGGTAACGGCCCAGCCGTTCAAACCGCCGAGCGTATCCGTCGGCTTGCCGGCGCCGCCATCAACCGCCGGAAAGGCGAAGCGGCCGATATTGTCGGCTGCGAGGCCCTTGCCGTCACCGGCATTCTTACGCTGATTGGCCTCGGTCGCTTCAAAGCCGAGGATGATCGCAGCCTTGCCGTCACCGAAAACGCCGAGCGCCTGCGGCCAGGTCGAACCGAGATAGCCGGGCTGGAAAGGTTCGAGCTTGCCGAGCTCGGCCAGGTCGTCACCGGCCTTGATGATTGTCGGATCGAGGAAACCTTCTCCTTCACCCTTCTTGGCCGCTTCGAAGACTTTCTGTCCGCCTTCCCGCATGACAAGATAGCTCCAGTAGAAGTGGATCGGCCATTTCTCGCCACCGCCGCCGGCAATTGGCACGATGCCAGCCGCCTTGATCTTCTTCACCGTCTTGAGAAAATCGGCCCAGCTCTTGATGTCCTCCGCTTTGACGCCGGCTTTGGCAAACAGCGCCTTGTTATAGAAAAAGCTGACCAGGCCGACCTTATAGGGGATGGCCCAGGTCTTGCCGTCGAAGGTCAGACCATCGACCGAAGCCGGCGTATAGGCGCTGCGCAATTTGCCGCCATCGGCATCGAGGGCCGCCGTCACATCCTGGAGCGCGCCGGTCTCGGACTGCTGCTTCAAGACGCCACCGCCCCAGCTGAAAAAGAAATCCGGCACGTCGTCGGACTGCAGCAATGTCGGAAGCTTGGCCTTGAAGGCCTCGTTTTCGAGGAACTGCATCTGGATGTCGACGTCGGGATGCTGGGCTTCGTACTTCTTGACGATATCTTCCCAGGCTGCGACGTTTTTCGGATCGAGTTCGAGATGTAGCCACTTGACCGTCGTCGCCGAGGCAGCACCTGCTCCTGCCATCAACATGCCGGCTGCCGCGGCCATGGATACGATGCGCCTGCCGCCGAAAACGGCGCTCTTCAACATAGAATTCATGATTTTCCTCCCAGGGGCCATGTCCTCATAATTTTTCCCCTATGCGGATTAATTCAACGGAGCTTTTGCCCAATGTCAACCCAACTGCTGTATTTTTCGTCATATTCGCTTGACAGCGCTCCGTAATTGCCTGTTATTTATTTCGTAACCCGTTAAAAATATTAGGCCCCTCGTCCCAACAAACCGATTGCCTGGCTACTTTTCATGAAGACTGCAGACCCCGAATTAATGCGTGCGATCAACCGTTTGAACGTGCTCGACACGATCCGGCGCCATGGTCCGATTTCTCGTATCCAGATCAGTGAGCGTACGGAGCTCTCGACTACGACGGTTTCCGCCATCACCGCCTCACTGCTCGACGACGGACTGATCCTGCCACGTCATGAGGGCGATATCCGCAATGAGGCCGTGCGCGGAAGGCCCCGCGTGATGCTGGAGCTCAATCCGAATGCCGCCCGCGTGGTTGGTGCCAAGATCGCGGCTAGCCGTATGGTTTTCGCCGTCACCAATTTCCGTGGCGACGTGCTCTCCAAGCTGGCGCTGCCGATCCGCATCGATCGTCAACCGATCGCGGTCATCGCGGACCTGATCGAGGACGGGGTGCGGCGCTGCGTCGTCGATATCGGCTTGTCGCTCGATGATATCGACAGCATCTGCCTTGCACTTCCCGGCGTCATCGAGCACCGCACGGGCCACATCCGCTCGAGCCCGATATTTCGCGAAGTCAATATTGATTTTGCTGCGGAAATGTCTGCTCGCCTGTCGACGCCGACGATCATCGAGAGCGACGCGCATGCCATCACGCTTGGCCACCACTGGTTCGGCAAAGCCCGCGATCTCGAAGACATGGTACTGATTTCGCTGGAGCAGACGCTCGGTCTCGGCGTCCTGCATGACAACCAGCTTTTCCGCGGCGCCGGCGGCCTTAGTCACAATCTGGGCGATCTCGTTCTCGGCATGGGCAAGCTGGGTGTGGTTCGTCTTTCCAGCCAAGCGGGAGAGAGTGCGATTCTCGGCGAGCAGCAGGCCGATGGGCGTTTTGCCGAAGCTGTGCGTCTCGGCCGCGGCATGACCCATGTGCAGGCGATGATTGAGGCCGATGATGACCAGCTCATCGGAGCGGCAGTCCGAGCCGGCGAAGCCGTGGGGCTCACAGTCGCCAATATCGTCACACTGTTTGCACCGCCGCGGGTCATTCTCGTCGGCTCCTCGCTTGCGCTTGGCGAGCCCTTTCTGAACAGCCTGCGCGACGCCTATGCGCTCGCCATCCCGCCTTCCCTGCAGGGCGTCAGCGAACTCGTCTTCGACGATTCGACTGACGATTTCTGGGCTCAGGGCGCGGCCGCTGTTGCCCTTTACGAACTCTATGAATCGCCCTGGAGCACCACAGGGCCGGCGCTCTGACGCGCAAAACCTGAATTTATCGGAGGATATGATGGAAAAAGTCGGTATCGGCATTATTGGTTGCGGCAATATCTCGGGCGCCTATCTGAAGGCGATGACATCGGCATTCCCGATCCTCGAGATCCGCGGACTGGCCGACCTCAATCGCGAACTTGCAGAGGCAAAAGCCAGTGAATTCAACCTTCAGGCCAGGACGGTCGACGAGCTTTTCACCGATCCGAAGGTCGAGATCATCGTCAACCTGACCATTCCGAAGGCCCACGTTGCTGTTGGCCTGCAGGCGCTGGAAGCCGGCAAGCATACCTATTCGGAAAAGCCGTTGGGGATTAATTTCGCGGAAGGGAAAAAATTGGCGGATGCCGCCAAGGCAAAGGGTCTGCGCATTGGCGCTGCCCCTGACACCTTCCTCGGCGGTGGCCATCAGACCGCCCGCGCGCTGATCGACGAAGGCGTCATCGGCATTCCGGTCGGCGGCACCGCGACCTTCATGTGCCCGGGCCATGAGCGCTGGCATCCCAATCCGGCCTTCTATTATGAAGTCGGCGGCGGCCCGATGCTCGACATGGGTCCCTATTACATCACCGACCTCGTCAATCTGCTAGGGCCGGTCGCCAAGGTTGCCGGTTTTGCGGTCACGCCGCGCAACGAGCGCATCATCACCAGTGAGCCGCGCAATGGCGAGCGTATTCCGGTTCATATCCCGACGCATGTGACCGGCGTTATGGCTTTCGCTAATGGCGCCGTCGTGCAGATCGGCATGAGCTTCGATGTGGCTGGCCACAAGCATGTGCCGCTCGAAGTCTACGGCACCGAAGGCACCCTGATCGTGCCGGATCCGAACCATTTCGCCGGCCCGGTCGAATATCTGAAGAAGGGCGGCCAGTTTGAAAACCAGCCGGTGACCTTGCCTTATGCCGACGGCAACTATCGCTCGCTGGGTGTGGCTGATCTCGCCCATGCCATCCGGTCGAACCGGCCGCACCGCGCAAACGGCGATCTGGCACTGCACGTGCTCGAAGTGATGGAAGCCTTCCAGAAGGCGTCCGACACCGGCAGCACGGTAACGCTCACCACGACAACGGAGCGCCCTGCTCCGCTTTCTCAATCCCTCGTCGACGGACTGCTCGGCAAGTAACATTCAGGAGGAATACACGATGCGTGAAGCACTGATCGTCTGGGGCGGCTGGGCAGGCCATGAACCGGAACAATGCGCCGCAATCATCAAGGACATGCTCGAAGAAGACGGCTTCAAGGTCTATGTCGAGCACAGCACGGAGGCTTTCGCCGACCCGTCGATCCACGATCTCAGCCTCATCGTTCCCGTCATCACCATGTCGAAGATCGAAAAGGAAGAGGTCAAGAACCTCGCTGCCGCGATCGAAAGCGGCGTCGGCATTGCCGGCTATCACGGTGGCGCCGGCGATAGCTTCCGCGATTCGACCGAATACCAGTTCATCATCGGCGGCCAATGGGTTGCTCATCCCGGCAACATCATCGACTACACTGTCAACATCACGCGGCCGGATGACCCTCTGATGGAGGGGATCACCGATTTCCCTTATAATTCCGAGCAGTATTACATGCATGTCGACCCCTCAAATGAGGTGCTGGCGACGACCACGTTCAACGGCGAACATGCTTACTGGATCGATGGCGTGACGATGCCGGTCGTCTGGAAGCGGAAATACGGAAAGGGCCGCGTCTTCTATTCCTCGCTCGGCCATATCGCCAAGGAATTCGAGGTGCCGCAGATGAAGACAATCTTCCGCCGCGGCGCCAACTGGGCGGCCCGCTGATCGCTCCGATTCAAAGGTTGCCGGTGTCTCGCCGGCAGCCTCATATGAAAAGTGCATATTTGGGCACGACACGGGTGCCAAATCCGTCGATATGCGTTACTGCTGTGGGAAGAACGAACCAGACAGTAAGACAATGAGCGATAACGTTATCAAGTTTCGCAAGCCGAAGCCCCCGCCGAAAGCCCCCAATCCCATGCTCCGCAAGCTCGTGATCATCGCAGCGGTGATCATCGTGTTTGCATTGGCCTGGGTCTATGTCCAGGTCACCGGCGTGCCGCCGCAATAATCCAGCGTGGGATCGTCCGATGAGCGTTCGCCCGCCGCAATCCTTCATGCAATCCTTTTCGTCCGAAGGCGGGGTGAATGTACTCGAATACGAGCTCATGTCGGAGCGCGCCAGTTCACTCGGACGCAACGGCCTCAAAGTCGAATCGGCCCTCTCTGCCCTGAAGGCCTGGAATCCCGATCGTCATAGCGCCGAGCAGCGCGAAACGTTGATCAACGAGGCGTCCGACGCCGTTTGGGCGCTCTTCGTCCAGCGCGAGATCTGCGGGCTGCGCAACAACAAGGATATCATCCAGCGCTACGCCATTCCCGGTGAAGTGTTGGCGCGGGTTGGCGTCATCAGGAAATAGCGGCAGTCTGGCTCTGTGTCGCTGGCGCCGGATGCGAGAGGACGAATGCGCGCGCCTCTTTTTCCAACCATTCGCAAAAGAGCGAGGATTTGCGGTTTCGCCTCGCCCGGCGTAACGCCACATATTCATGCCCGCTTTCCAGAAATCCATGCGGCGCCACCAGCCGGCCGAAGCGAACATCATCCGTCACATAGGGCCAGGGCACGACGCAGACGCCAAGCCCGGCATTGGCCGCCTCCAACATGAAATAGAAATGCTCGTATTCGACACGGCCACCTGCTTCGACGGCGATGCCCGAGCGAGCGAGCCAGTCACTCCAGGCGCGTAGACGGCTGCGGGTATGAAGCCGAGCGGCACCTGTGAAGCGCTCACCGACAATTTCCGCCAATGCCGGTGAAAGCACGGGACCGGTCTGTTCGGGAAAGAGCGGGATGACATCCGCACCGGCGGGCCAGGGTGCTGTTCCAACGCGGATAGCGACATCGAAGCTGTCGCGGGCAAAATCCACCGGACGTGAAGAGGCGGTCAGGCGCACATCGATATCAGGATATTCCGCCTGAAACCGGTAGAGCCTTGGGATCAACCAGCGCATGGTGAAGGTTCCGGGGCAGGATACATCAAGCGCACCGTCCTCGGTATCGGCCACCGAGCGGACGGACGTGTCGATCTGGTCGAAGGCGGCATTCAGGCCTGACAGCAGCGTCGTGCCGGCCTCGGTCAGACGCAGCCGGTTCTTCGGGCCCTCAAAAAGGGGAACGCCGAGCACGTTTTCGAGATGCTGGATCTGGCGGCTGACGGCGCTATGGGTGACGTTCAGCTCATCGGCGGCGAGCGTCATGCGCCCGAGACGGCCGGCGGCTTCGAAAGCGCGGAGCGCATTGAGCGATGGTATGCGGCGAACCATGTGCGTTTTCCGAACAATATTTGTTCGATCATATCGGTTTTCAGACTGTATTCCATGGTGTTTCTTGCGGCTCGCGAATTAGCGAGTGCCTTTTCAGGAACAACAGATGCCGGACCGCAGCGCATTCCGGCAATGGCGAAACTTTGCCTTTTGAAGCAATTACGGAGAGTGATCGTGAACAGCAGACACCGTGACGGAAGTGCGGGCGATGCCAATTACGGCGTGATCGGAACGAACTACATCAAGTATCGCCAGCCCGACCCGCATATCGCGGAGTTTATTCGTACTGCGCTCGGCAATGCCGAAACCGTGCTGAATGTCGGCGCTGGCGCCGGCTCTTACGAACCGGTCGACCGGAAGGTGACCCCGGTCGAACCTTCTGCCTCCATGCGGGCACAGCGCCCAGCGCATCTGCCCGAGGCGATCGACGCGACGGCAGAGAAACTGCCCTTCGCGGACCAATCCTTCGATGCGAGCATGGCGACCTTCACTGTGCATCAATGGTCGGATCTCAAGGCTGGCCTTGCAGAAATGCGGCGCGTTTCGCTCGGCCCGGTGCTGGTCCTGAGCTGCGATCCCAATGAGCTGGAACGCTCCTGGCTGTTCGACTATGCACCGGAAATGATCGCCGTCGAGGCAAGCCGCTATCCGGCCCTGCAGACCATCGCCGATCATCTCGGCGGCACAATCGAGATATTGCCCGTGCCGATCCCGCTTGCCTGCATCGATGGTTTCGGCGAGGCCTACTACGGCCGGCCGGAGCTTATGCTCGATCCAGGCGCTCGGCTTGCCAATTCGGCCTGGAGCTTCGTCGATCCATCGATTGGCGAACGTTTCGTGGCCGAACTCGGCCGCGATCTCCTGGATGGCACGTGGGATGCGCGCTATGGGCATCTGCGCACGCAACCCTTCTTCGAAGGCTCGCTGCGCCTGATCGTTGCCCGCCCCTAGCTAAAGAAACGGCTCTCCGGTCGCGGCAGGCCGAGGTGTTCGCGCAGCGTCGTGCCCTCGTATTCTTTGCGGAACAGCCCACGTCGCTGCAGCTCAGGTACCAGACGCGTCGTCACGTCATCAAGCCCCTGCGGCAGGTAGGGGAAGACGACGTTGAAGCCGTCAGAGCCCTCTTCGTCCAGCCAACGCTCCATCTCGTCGGCAATGCTCTCGGGCGTGCCGACGAAGGCAAGGCCGGAATAGCCGCCGTAACGCTGGGCGAGCTGCCGGACGGTGAGGTTTTCCTCCTGCGCCAGCTTGATGACCTGAGCGCGGCCTGTCTTGCTGGCATTGGTATCGGGAATATCCTTGGGCAACGGCGCATCCGGGTCGAAGCCCGAGGCATCGTGGCCGAGCGCGATCGACAGTGACGCGATAGCGCTGTCGTAGTGAACGAGGCTGTCGAGGGCGAGACGTTTGGCACGCGCCTCCTCGATACTGTCGCCGATGACGACGAAGGCAGCCGGCAGCAACTTCAGGTGATCGCGGTTGCGGCCTATGGCCTGCATCCGACCCTTGATGTCAGCGTAAAGCGTCTTGCCGCCGTCGAGATCGCGCGGCGAACAGAAGACCACTTCCGCTGTTTCAGCAGCGAGTTGCCGGCCGGGATCCGACTGGCCAGCCTGCACGATGACGGGCCAGCCCTGAACCGGCCGGGCGATGTTCAACGGCCCGCGCACACTCAGTTCCTCGCCCTTGTGGTTGAGCACATGCATTTTTTCGGGATCGAAATAAATTCCACTCTCGCTATCACGAATGAAAGCATCGTCGGCAAAACTGTCCCAGAGGCCGGTGACGACATCGTAGAATTCGCGCGCACGCTTGTAGCGCTCGCCATGTTCCACATGCTCGTCGAGGCCGAAATTGAGGGCCGCATCGGGATTGGATGTGGTGACGATGTTCCAGGCGGCCCGGCCATTGCTGATGTGATCGAGCGAAGCGAAGCGGCGTGCCACATGGTAGGGCTCGTCGAAGGTCGTCGATGCCGTTGCAGCGAGCCCGATCCTCTCGGTGACGGAGGCAAGCGCCGACAGCAGCGTGAAGGGTTCGAACGAGGTCACGGTGTGGCTCCGCTTCAGCGCTTCGACCGGCATGTTGAGCACAGCTAGGTGGTCGGCCATGAAGAAGGCATCAAATTTCGCGGCCTCAAGCTTCTGGGCGAAGGACTTGATATGGGCGAAGTTGAAATTGGCATCCGGATAGGACCCGGGATATCGCCATGCGCCGGTATGCAGGCTGACGGGACGCATGAAGGCGCCGAGGCGCAACTGCCGTGAACGGGTCATATTTTCCTCATAGATCGGGCGAAGCGGCCGCCTGCCCTCTGCTGAACGCTGATGCCGGATCTGTTTAGACTACGTAGGCGTTGGCGCGCAGCAATTCGAGATCAGGATCAGCATTTTCAGGCGGCAATTTCTCCGGCAACCCGATCAATTCCAAGTGAGACGGATAGAGGCAGACGTTAGCCGCGCGGCTGCGCCTCGCATAAGCAAGCACTTTTCATTTTCCATCACATCTATAGAATTTATAATCTTACCTGTCGCTCCGATTTCTTTCACCCATATCACGGTCAGAACTGGAGAAATCGATGACGACCGTGCTCAGGCAGCAAGACCAGATCCGGCCCGTGGCCGCCCGCATTGCCAGCGACGAGGAGGCGCTTGAGACGGCCCGCAGGCTTGCCGCTCAATTTGCCGCCACGGCCGCCGCGCGAGATGCGGAGCGCCGGTTGCCTTTCGCCGAACTCGACGCGGTGGCGCAATCCGGCCTGCTGGCGATTGCCGTTCCCGCGCAATATGGTGGGCTTGATGTCTCGAATGCCGTGCTGGCCGAAGTTACCGCGATCCTGGCAGAAGCCGATGGCTCGATCGGCCAGATCCCGCAGAACCATTTCTATATTCTGGAAGCACTGCGCACCGATGGCAGCGAGGAGCAGAAGCGGTATTTCTTCGGCCGGGCGCTTGCCGGCGACCGTTTCGGCAATGCGCTTTCGGAGCGCGGTACGAAGACGGTCGGCCACTACAATACGCGCATCGTCAGGGACGGTCCCGGCTACCGCATCAACGGCCAGAAATATTACTCGACCGGCGTGCTGTTTGCAGACTGGGTCACGGTCTTCGCGCTCGATGAGGAAGACCGGCTTGTCATGGCCTTCGTGCCCAAGGGCACCGAGGGTGTCGAGATCGTCGACGACTGGGATGGCTTCGGCCAGCGCACGACCGGCAGCGGCACGACGATCCTCAACAATGTCTATGTCCATGCCGATTCCGTCGTCCTGCATCACAAGGGCTTCGAGCGGCCGACGACGATCGGCTCGGTCGGCCAGATCGTCCATGCCGGCATCGATCTCGGCATCGCGCGTGCCGCTTTCGCCGAGACGCTGGAATTCGTGCGTACCAAGTCACGCCCCTGGATGGATAGCGGCGTGGAACGCGCTGACGATGATCCGCTGACGATCTCGAAGGTAGGGCAGATCGCCATCCGGCTGGAGGCTGCAGCAGCACTCCTCGAACGCGCCGGCCGTAAGGTCGATGCGGCGCAGATAGAGACGACAGAAAAGACCGTCGTCGAAGCGACGCTTGCGGTCGCTGCCGCCAAGGTGCTGACGACCGAGATCGCCATCGAGGCGACCAACACGCTCTTCGAGCTTGCCGGAACCTCTGCGGTCAAGAGCGACCTCAATCTCGACCGGCACTGGCGCAACGCACGCACCCATACGCTGCACGATCCCGTGCGCTGGAAGTACCATGTCGTCGGCAATTACCACCTGAATGGCACGATCCCGCCGAAGAACGGCGCGCTCTGAACCCTCTCCTCAACTAAAAACCCCATCCCCGTCACCGGAAATGGGGTTCTTTTTTTTGCCTATTTTCCTGAGCTCAGCTGTAGAGGCTGACTTCAGGAATCTTATCGTTCAGCACGAACTCGCCGACTTCCTTGGCCTTGTAGAAGACCGGATCGTGCAGCGTGTGGGTGCGCACATTGCGCCAGAAACGGTCGAAGCGATATTTCTCCGCCGTGGAGCGCGCACCGGTCAGTTCGAAGACACGCGAGGTGATATCGAGCGAGACATGGGTGGCATGCACCTTGGCGGCATAGGCTTCCGCCGCCGCTTCGCCGCGCTCGCGGGCGGTGACAGCATGGCCCTTTGCGAGCCCTGCCTGAACGGTGGCGGCTGCCACATCGGCCAAGGCGGCAGAGGCTTTCAGCGCGGCAGTGAACTCACCCACCCGCTCCAGGATATAGGGATCGTCTGCTGCCCGCTCGACACCGGAGGTGACCCAGGGACGTGTCGTTGTGCGCACGTAATCGACGGCAGCCTGAAGTGCGCCCTCTGCGCTGCCAAGATAGAAGTTGACGAAGACGAGCTGGATGAGCGGCGTATTGAAGGTGGAAAGCACCGGCGGGGCGGCATCGGGAGCAGCCGGGGCACCGACGAAGTCTTCCTCATAGACAGGGAAATCGTGGAACTCGACACTGCCGCTGTCGGAGAGCCGCTGGCCGAAATTGTCCCAGTCGTCATTTGCTTGATAGCCGGGCCGATTGGTCGGCACGGCGAAACCGACGATCTTGTCGTCGAGCGTGGCGTTGGCATTGATATAATCAGATACATGGGCGGCGGTGGAAAACGACTTGCGCCCGTTCAGCACATAACCGTTGCCACGACGGGTGAGCACAAGACCCGGATCGCGCGGATTGACGGCAGCACCCCAGTAGAGGTTTTTCGCAACGGTTTCGGTACCCAGCGCATGAGCACGGGCTTCTTCAAGCGCCCAGTAAATGTACTGGCTGTTGACGAAGTGATAGCCGAGCAGCTGGCCGATCGAGCTTTCGCCCCGCGCGAGGATACGCACCAGCCGCAGGCCATCCACCCAATCAAGGCCGCCGCCGCCGATCTTTTGATCATGCAGGGCATTCAGCAGGCCGGCATTCTTCAGTTTGACGATCTCAGCAAGCGGCGGACGACCGTCGCGGTCGAGTTCGGCGGCGCGTCTGGAGAGATCGGTCGAGATATCCTCGGCGCGGGCAAAGAGGTCCTCTCGCGTCGTGCTGCGATTGGTCGCGAAGACGACATTGGACTGGCTCATGGGTCGAAACTCCGATTTCCTGAAAAAATGGGCCGGCGGGGGCCGCACAACCCCCGCCGGAAGATCGAGGCAGGCAGCTTAGAAAAGCTTGTCCGGGATCCAGCTAGCGGTTGCCGCATCGCTTGTGCTGAAGGCCGGGATTTTCTGCGCCAGGTCCTCGATCGTCTTGACGCCGGCGGCGCGCAGGCTTTCCTGCGTGAGCAGCGTCGGCTTGACTGTGATCTGATGGGGGACATCCTGTCCGGCGATCTGCAGAGCCGCGGCGCGGACGGAGACAGCACCGACGACAGCCGGGTTGGTGGCGACGGTCGCAACCCATGGGCTGCCCTCTTCGGTGATCTCTTGAATGTCAGCGGTCGAAACGTCGGCGGAATAGATCTTCAGCTTGCTTGCGATACCGAGGTCGTTGGCGGCAAGCTTTACGCCACGGGCAAACTCGTCATAAGGCGCAAAGACGACGCTGATATCGGGATTGGCGGTCAGTGCGGCCTTGGCCTGATCGGCCGTTGAGGTCGCGGTGGTGTCGCTGACGTTACCGAAGCGGGCTTTTTCAACGACACCGGAATTCTCCGACTTGAACTTCTCCCAGACCTCGTTGCGGCGATCGAGCGGCGCGAAACCGGCGACATAGACATAAGCGGCATTGAAGCTCTTACCGTTATCCTTCACCACCTGTTCAAGCCCGAGTTGAGCGAGCTCGTGATCGCTCTGTTCCACCTGCGGCACTTTGGGATTGTTGAGGTTGACGTCGAAGGCGACGACCTTGATGCCCTTGTCCAGTGCCTGCTGGACGACATCGCCGAGCGATTCCGGTAGGCCGTGATCGACGACGATGCCGGCCACGCCAAGATTGATCGCCTGCAGGATCTGCTCACGCTGCTCGGCTGCATCCTGCCGGCCGGGGAACACACGCAGGTCGATATCGAGTGCCTTGGCCTGGGCTTCCGCACCGGCCTGATAGGCCTGGAAGAAGTCACCCGCCGAGATGTAGCTGATCAGCGCCACCTTGACGCCGCCCTTGTCGAAGGGGGCCGGAGCGCCGTTGAGACCAGCGGCAAAGGAAGTCTGATAGAGAGTAAAAGAAATTGCGGCTGCAGAGAGCGCCAGCCGTGCGAGGGATTTCATCGTCGCGATCCTCTAGTCAATCGGGAGCGTCGTCTGACAGGTTGGCAGCTCCCTGCGACGCATGAATTATTAGATATAAACTCTATGTTTTTAGTAGATTTAATGATCCGATTTTTGCCGGTTCAGGAGATTCTTTGTTCCCTTCGCCCTGCGACCAAGGCAAGGCTTGCCTCGAAGTTCGGGCACCTGTCAGGCCAATATCTCGGCTTAAAAGCAGACCCGGATTTGCCCGATGCCTCTCCTTCAAGTCGACAATATCACCCGCAGTTTCGGGTCCACACGTGCGCTTTCCGGCGCCCATTTCTCTATCGAGCGGGGTGAGATCGTCGCGCTGATGGGAGCCAATGGCGCCGGCAAATCGACGCTGGTGAAGATAATCTCCGGCGTGCTTGCGGCCGATGGCGGAACAATCAGCCTGAGCGGCCGGCCCTTTTCGCCGAAAACGCCATCCGAGGCGGCAAAGGCCGGCGTCGTGACCGTGCATCAATCGACGGATCTAGTCGGAGCGGCGGGGCTGACGGTTGCCGACGCCCTACTGCTGCATCGCTTCGCAGAGGGCAGCACGCCCTTCTTTCTCTCCCGCGCAAGCGTGCGACGCGAAGCGCGCTCCATGCTCGATGCCGCCGGATTCTCGCTGCCGCTCGACCGGGATTTCGGCGATCTGACCGCAGCAGACCGGCAGTTGGTTGCGATCGCCCGGGCGCTTGCCAACAAGGCCGAGCTGCTGATCCTCGACGAACCGACCGCAAGCCTTTCGGCAGACGAAAGCCGGCGCCTGTTCGACATCCTGCTTACCTTGCGGGCGCAAGGCCTTGCCATCCTCTATATATCTCACCGCACCGCCGACCTCGAAGCGATCGCAGATCGAGCGCTCGTCATGCGCGGAGGCCGCATCGTCGGCAGCTTCAACCGGCCAATCGACTTTTCCAGCGCCATCGAAACGATGATCGGTCGCAGGCTCGAAACGGGACGGCCGGACACCCGCCCAGCAACGGGCTCAGCTGTTTTCGAAATGCACGGCATCCGCCTCCTGCCATCAGGCAAGCCCTTCGATCTGACCCTGCGTGAAGGCGAGGTCGTTGCCATCACCGGCGTGCTGGGAGCGGGCAAAAGCAGTCTCCTATCAGCGATCTTCGGCGTTCGAGACTTGGCTGACGGCACGATGCAACTCGACGGCAAGCCCTACAGGCCGAAATCGCCGGGCGACGCAATTGCCGCAGGCGTCGCCATGGCAGCCGAGGATCGCCATCGCTCCTCGCTGATGCCGGCCGCCTGGCCCGGCAATTCGCTCGCGGCCACCATCAGCCTGCCGCATCTTGCCAAATGGTATCCGAGCGGCCTGCTTTTCGGCGGCCGCGAGCGGCGCGAAGCAGAGCAGGCCATTTCCCGACTGGGCATCAAGGCAGCCGGTCCGCTCGCCTCGATCTGGACTCTGTCCGGCGGCAATCAGCAGAAGACGGTCATCGCCCGCTGGGAGGCGGAGCCAAGCCGGCTGCTGCTGCTCGACGAACCGTTCCAGGGCGTCGATGTCGGCGCCCGCCATGACATCATCCAGGCGATCCGGGCGCGCACCGACCGGGCGACGCTGATCGCCACATCCGATCCCGAAGAGGCCTATGAGGTCGCCGACCGCATCCTGACGATCGACCACCACAGCTTGCTGCCCGATCTCGTCGACATCGCCTCTTCTTCAGCTCCACAGGACATTTCCGCATGACGACCATCGACGAAGAGGCCCTGCCAAAGACCGGCGCAGCCCCGCGGAGCCGCAGTCAGGATACCCGTGCTCTGGCACTCGGCAGCTTTCTGCGCGCCGGTGCGGTGTTCATCCTGCTCGGGCTGATGGTGATCGGTTTCACCATCGCGCAACCGGCCTTCATCAACATTGGCAATCTGATGAGCATCCTGCAGGCCGTATCGGTCGTCGCGATCCTCGGCGCCGGTGTGACGGTGACGCTTGCCGTCGGCGGCTTTGATCTCTCGATCGGTGCGGTGGCCGCATCCAGCGTCATGGCCGCGAGTTATGCGATGATCGTCTGGCACCTTGATGTTTTCGCCACCGTACCGCTGGCTCTTGCCTTCGGCGCCGCGGTCGGGCTCGTCAATGCCTTGCTCATCGTGCGCCTGCGCGTGCCCGATCTGCTGGCGACACTTGCCATGATGTTCCTGCTGTCGGGCCTGCAACTCATCCCGACCGCCGGGCGATCGATTTCTGCGGGATTGGTCCTGCCTGATGGCTCCAAGGCGACCGGCGCCTATGACCCGGCTTTCCTGCTGATCGGCCGCTATAGCCTGTTTGCCACCCTGCCCGTTTCCGTCGTGCTGATGGCCGTCGTCGCCATCGTCCTTTTCGTGCTGACCGAACGTACCCGCATCGGCCGGCTGCTTTTTGCGACCGGCGGCAATGAGGTGGCGACGCGGCTTGCCGGCGCGTCCACGACACGGCTGAAGACACTCGCCTATGTCATCTCGGGGACATTGGCAGCCCTTGGTGGCATCGTAATCGCCGCCCGTGTCGGACGCGGCGATGTCTCCTCCGGCGGCTCGCTGCTGATGGACTCAGTGGCCGCTGCCCTGATCGGTTTTGCCGTTCTCAACCTGCGCCGACCCAACGTCCTTGGCACCATTGCCGGCGCCGTCTTCGTCGGCGTGCTGCTCAACGGCCTGACGATGCTGAACGCGCCCTATTACACGCAGGATTTCGTCAAGGGTGCCGTGCTCGTCGGAGCGCTGGCGCTGACTTATGGGCTCGGCCGCAACGGCGATCGCTGAAGCCAGGCTTTGGCTTCAGAAAATTTCCTGCGACGGTGTGCTTTTGGAATAACGTACCTCTTATGGGCTTTAAATCTATATAATTTACAGACTATCAAATTGAGAGGGTATCGTTATGAATGAAGGACTTGGAGGCGGCTTCGGACGCCGTGAAATCTTGAAGCTCGCGGCTGTCGCCAGTGCGACCTTTGCAGGCGCCAGCATGCTGACCGCGCCGGCTGCAAGGGCCGACGACGAAGGGCTTTCCCTGAAAGGCAAGCGCATCGCTATCAGCGCCACAGGCACGGACCACTATTTCGATCTGCAGGTCTATAATGCCCAGATCGAAGAGGTGAAGCGGCTTGGTGGCGAACCGATCGCCGTTGATGCCGGCCGTAACGACGGCAAGCTGATCGCTCAGCTACAGACGCTCGTCGCCCAGAAGCCGGATGCGCTCGTACAGATCCTCGGCACGCTCAGCGTCATCGATCCCTGGCTGAAGAAGGCCCGTGACGCCGGCATCCCGGTAGTGACCGTCGATGTCGGCTCGACCAATTCGATCAACAACACGACGTCGGACAATTGGGGCATCGGTAAGGATCTCGCCCTGCAGCTCATCTCCGACATCGGCGGCGAAGGCAACATCGTCGTCTTCAACGGCTTCTACGGCGTCACACCCTGCGCCATCCGCTACGACCAGCTCGTCAACGTCGTCAAGTATTTCCCGAAGGTGAAGATCATCCAACCGGAACTGCGCGACGTCATCCCGAATACGGTTCAGGACGCCTTCACGCAGATCACCGCGATCCTCAATAAATATCCGGAGAAGGGCTCGATCAAGGCCGTCTGGTCGGCCTGGGATATTCCGCAGCTTGGCGCGACGCAGGCCATCGCCGCTGCCGGCCGCAACGAGATCCGCACCTATGGCGTCGATGGCAGCCCGGAGGTTCTCCAGCTCGTTGCCGACAAGAACTCGCCGGCGGGCGCCGATGCTGCCCAGCAGCCCGCCGAAATCGGCCGTGTCGCAGTCCGCAACGTTGCCAAGCTGCTCGCCGGCCAGACGCTGCCGCGCGAGACCTATGTTCCGGCGCTGCTCGCCAACAAGGAAAACGTTTCCGAGATCATCAAGAAGCTCGGCATCGGCTGATATCAAAGCGGACCTTGCGGCTAGCGCCGCAGGGTCTGCATGTCCCTGGAAAGCGGTATCATGACTGCACCCGTCCCGACGCAAGCGACCGACAATAACGATGTCGTCATTCGCTTCGATCACATCGTCAAGCGCTTCGGCGGTGCCCAGGCGCTCGCCGACGCATCGCTTTCTATACGTCGCGGCACGGTCCACGGCCTCGTCGGACAGAACGGCGCCGGCAAATCGACGCTAATCAAGCTGCTTGCCGGGTTGCATGTCGCAGACGAGGGCACGATCGAAATCGAAGGCAAAGCCTATGATCGGCTGACACCGCATCTCAACGAAGAGCTCGGCATCCATTTCATCCATCAGGACAGGCTGCTGGTTCCGACATTCACCGTCGGCGAGGCCTTGTTCCTCGGCCGCGAAACGCGGCTTGCGAAAACTCCCTTCCTCGATCGCCGGGCGATGCAGAAGCGCGCGAGCGAGCTCCTTGCCAATTATTTCGGGATCACTCTGCCGAAGAACGCCCTTATCGGCGAGCTCTCGACTGCCGAAAGGCAGATCGTCCAAATCACCCGAGCATTGCTCCACCAGCCAAAAGTCCTCGTCTTCGACGAGCCGACCGCTGCCCTGGTTCGTCGCGAGGCGGAGATCCTTTTTCGCCTGATCCGCCGGCTGCGCGACGAAGGCGTGACCATTATCTACATCTCGCATTACCTCAACGAGATCGAAGAACTCTGCGATCACGTCACCGTGCTGCGAAACGGCCGGGATGTGGCCTCGTTGCCGATTGGCGAAACCTCGGCCAAGGCGATCGCCAGCCTGATGATCGAGCGTGACATCGCCGAAATGTTCCCCAAGCGCCAGGTCGATCTCGGCGAAGCGATCCTGAACATCCGCGGGCTTTCTGCGCCCAACCGGTTTGACGATGTCAGTTTCAGCCTGCGGCGTGGCGAGGTGCTCGGGATCACCGGCCTCCTCGGCTCCGGCGCCAAAGACCTGATCCGCACGCTCTTCGGTCTGGAACAAGCCACAAGCGGCGAGATTGAAATCGAGGGCCGAGCAGCACAGTCGCGTAGCCCGGCAAGGGCCGTCGACCGCCGGCTTGCACTTGTTCCCGAGGATCGGCGCGGACACGGCGTCGGCCTTGATCTCAGCGTGACCGAGAATATCACGCTCCCGAGTCTTGCCCGTTACAGCCGTTTCGGTTTCCTCAATCGCAGGCGTGAACGCTCCGATACCGAGGACCTGATCAAGCGGCTGCAGATCAAGACGGCCGGGCGCGATGCGCTGGTCCGCACACTCTCGGGCGGAAATCAGCAGAAGGTGGCGATTGCCAAATGGCTGAGCCGCCAGTCGGAAATCTACTTGCTGGATGAACCGACCGTCGGCGTCGATATCGGCTCGAAGGTTGAGATCTACGCGCTGATCGGCGAGCTTGCGGCCCGCGGCGCCGGCGTCATCGTGCTCTCTTCCGACCTGCCCGAGCTCGTCGGCATCACGGACCGGATCCTGGTGTTTTTCCGCGGCCGGCTGATCCGCGAACTCGACTCCTCCCAAACCACAACGGATGAAGTGCTGTCGATCTCGACCGGCGCTTCGGAAGGATTACGCCATGTCGGCTGACGTTCACTTCGCGCGCCTTCCCGCCGTTTCCTCGGGCCCCGTGCAGCAATCGAAGGGCGCGGCAGCCGTCGCGGTGCTCCGCTTCGGCTCGCTACTTGCCTTCGTGGCCATCCTCATCGTGTTCTCGCTGACGGCGCCCTACTTCCTGTCGGTCGGCAATATCGGCAATGTTCTCGGCCAGACTGCCATTTCGGGCGTGCTGGCGATCGGCTTGACCTTAGTGCTGATCGCCGGCGGCTCGAACGTCGTCACCGGCGGCATCGACCTGTCGCTGGCAGCCAATATGGGCCTGAGTGCTGCAGTCTATGCGACGCTGATCCAGCTCGGCTATGGCGACGCAACGGCGGCCGCCGCGGCCTTGCTGACCGGGCTTGCGATCGGCGCAGTCAACGCTGTCGCCGTCGTGCTCGCGGGCATCGTCCCGCTGCTAGCAACGCTCGCAGTGATGAATGTCGTCGCCGGCCTCGAGCTTGTCTTGACGCAGAATACCGTCGTGCCCGCCTCGACCGATTTCCTGACAGTGGTTTCGGCCTCCGACAGTTTCGGCATTCCCATTCTAGCCTATGTGCTGATCGGGTTTACGGCAATTGCCAGCGCCATCGTGCAATATACGCCGGTCGGTCTGAGGCTTTATGCCGTCGGCGAGTTTCCGGATGCGGCGCGCGCCGCGGGCCTGCCGCTCAAGCGGCTGCTTGCCGGCGCCTTCATTGCCAGCGGGCTCTGCGGCGGTTTTGCCGGCATTCTCTCGGTTTCCTATCTCAGCGGCAGCACGACCGGTTCGGGCGAAGCGCTGCTGCCCGTCGTCGTCATCGCGTTGCTCGGCTCGGTCTTTTCGCGGCGGCTGGTTCCGACCGTTCCGGGAACACTGATTTCGGCACTGTTCATTGGCTTCCTCACCAACGGCTTCCAGCTCCTGAACCTGCCGAGCACGCTCGTCAGCGGCGTGCAGGGGCTTCTCATCCTGATCGTCGTGTCGGCCACGACATTACTGCGCAAGCGGGAGATCTGACATGTCCGCCTCGACTTCAGCCGGACGCTCGCTCGCCGGCCTCGCACGCTTTGGCCTGATCGTGGCTCTGATCGTGGTTTTCTCTGTCTTCTCGATCCTTGCGCCAACCTTCTTCACGCCCGGCAACCTGCAGAGCATTCTCGTCAACAACTTCACGCTGCTCGCCATCGTCTCGATCGCCATGACCTTCGCCGTCTCCGCAGGCGGTATCGATCTGTCGGTCGGCACGGCCGTCGATTTCGCAAGCTTTGCTTTCGTCTCCCTCGTTCTGGCGGGCCAGCCGGTGGCGCTCGCGCTGCTCGCCGGCCTCGCAGCCGGCGCGTTGGTCGGCGCATTCAATGCTGTTCTTGTGTCCGTGATCGGCGTTGCACCATTTCTGGCGACACTCGGCACTCTGTTTATAGGCCGTAGCATCCAGCAATTGCTGACCAATGGCGGAAATCCGGTCTATCTCCCGCCCTCGGGCGTGCCGGAGGCCTTCCGCTTCGTCGGTCACGGCACGATCGCCAATGTGCCCGTTCCGCTGGTGATTGCCGCGGTCGTCATTGCCGGTGCGGCAGCCGTGTTCGCCTGGACGCGTTTCGGGCGGGTGGTGGTCTCGATCGGCATCCAGCCAAGCGTCGTGCGCTATTCCGGCATCGGGCTTGGCGTCCCTGTTGCCGCCACCTTCATTCTCGCCGGGCTGATTGCCGGTGTTGCCGGCCTTATCCTGACGGCAACCGTGACAGTCTACATCCCCTCCTCCGGCAATGCGTTCCTGCTGAACGCCATCGGCGCGACCTTTATCGGCACGACGCTGTCGCCACTCGGCCGGCCCAATATCCTCGGCACCGTCCTCGGTGTCCTGCTCCTCAGCATTGTTGCCAATGGCCTGCTGCTGACGGGCCTGAACTTCTACTGGCAGCAGGTCGGCACCGGCACGCTCATCTTTGCCGTGCTCGCCTTCAGCTTCATCAACAGAAAAACAGTCGGCGCCTGAATCGCACCTCGCCGACCGATGCAGGAAGAATAAAATGACCCGTGAAATCAGGCTCAACGCCTTCGACATGAATTGCGTCGGACACCAGTCGCCAGGGCTTTGGCGGCATCCGCGCGACAAGTCCTGGACCTACAAGGATCTCGACTATTGGGTGCATCTGGCAAAGACGCTGGAGCGCGGCAAGTTCGATGGTCTCTTCATCGCCGACGTGCTCGGCGTCTATGATGTCTTGAACGGCAATGTCGATGCCGCATTGCGCCATTCGGCGCAGGTGCCGGTCAACGATCCGCTACAGCTCATCCCAACCATGGCCTACGAGACCGAGCATCTCGGCTTCGGCCTGACGGCTTCGCTCTCCTTCGAACACCCCTATACGTTCGCCCGGCGCATCTCGACGCTAGACCACCTGACCAAGGGCCGCGTCGGCTGGAACATCGTCACCTCCTACCTGAACAGCGGCGCGCTCAATATCGGCCAGGCCGCGCAGACCAACCATGACGATCGCTATGATCTCGCCGACGAATATCTCGAGGTCTGCTACAAGCTCTGGGAAGGAAGCTGGGAAGACGATGCCGTCGTGCGCGACCGTGAAACCGGCATCTTCACCCATCCGGAAAAGGTCCATCCGATCAACCATTCCGGCAAGTATTTTAACGTTCCCGGCATTCACCTGAGCGAGCCCTCACCGCAGCGCACGCCCGTGCTCTATCAGGCCGGCGCCTCCAGCCGCGGCAAGGATTTTGCCGGCGCACATGCCGAATGCATCTTCGTAGCTGCGCCCTCCAAGACGGTTCTGAAGCGTTATGTCGCCAATGTTCGCCAGGCAGCCGAGCGGCTGGGTCGTAACCCGCGCGAAATCCTTGCCTTCAACCTGCAAACCGTCGTGCTTGGGGAGACCGATGCCGAGGCACAGCGCAAGTTCAACGAATATCGCGAGTACGCTTCCTTCGAGGGAGCGCTGACGCTGATATCAGGCTGGACGGGCATTGACTTCGGCCAGTTCGGCCCGGACGAAGTGTTGCGCCACCGCTATACGAATGCCGTGCAATCGGCTGTCGAAACCTTCACGACCATCGATCCGAACAAGGAATGGACGGTGCGTGAAATGGCGGACTGGGTCGGCGTCGGCGGTTTCGGCCCGGTCTTCGTCGGCTCGCCATCGACAGTCGCCGATCTAATGCAGGAATGGGTCGAGGATACCGATGTCGACGGCTTCAACCTTGCCTATGCGGTGACGCCCGAAAGCTTCGAGGACACCGTCGACCTGCTGGTGCCGGAACTGCAGAAGCGTGGCGTCTACAAGACCGAATACCGGCAGGGTACGCTGCGCGAAAAGCTCGGTGCTGCGGGGGCAAGGCTGGTTGCGCCACATCCGGGAGCGACCTATCGCAATCTTGGCGCGGAAGCGCCGCGGCTTGCTGTCGGCGGCCGCTGAAAAAATAATGGCTGGGTGACAAAAAATATCTCGCCTGGCCATCCTGTTCGAATTTAATTTCTATCACAGTTACGGTTTCAGCTCGAATATAGATCATTGAATTTTTAGGGGATCAGGAGGGGGCATGACTATTGCGGATATCTCTCGGCGTGGCCTGCTGAAGGGCACAGCGCTGCTGCTTGGAACGACGGCGCTGTCGCGTATTGCGCTGGCGCAGGATGTGCCGGCCGGCGGGCGCCTGATCGTCGCAGCCGACTCCGAGCCGAAGAACCTCAATCCCGCCATCGTCGCCTCGAATGGCGTTTTCTTCATTTCAAGCAAGGTGATCGAACCGTTGGCGGAAGCCTCCTATGAAGGTTCAGATGGTCTCGCACCGCGCCTCGCCACCTCCTGGGAAGGCTCGCCGGACGGACTCTCCGTGACCTTCAAGCTGCGCGAAAACGCCACCTGGCACGACGGCAAGCCATTCACCTCAGCCGATGTCGCCTTCTCGGCGCTTAACGTCTGGAAGCCGCTTCAGAATCTCGGCCGCCTCGTCTTTGCCAATCTGCAGGCGGTCGACACGCCCGACGACCATACCGCAATCTTCCGCTTCTCGAAACCGACGCCGTTCCAGCTCATCCGCAATGCACTTCCGGCCGTCACCAGCGTCGTTCCCAAGCATATTTTCGAGGGCACGGACATCGCCAAGAACCCGGCCAACAACACACTTGTCGGCACCGGCCCCTTCAAATTCGCCGAATACAAGCCTGGTGAATATTACCGGCTGACACGCAACGAGAACTATTGGCAAAAGGGCGAACCGAAGCTTAATGAAATCGTCTACCGCGTGCTGCCGGACCGTGAATCGGCCGGAGCCGCACTCGAAGCCGAAGAGATCCATCTCGCTGCATTCTCGGCCGTACCGCTCGCCGATCTCGACCGTATCTCCAAGGTCGACGGTATCAAGGTGATCTCCAAAGGCTATGAAGCTCTGACCTATCAGCTCGTCATAGAGATCAACCATCGCCGCAAGGAACTCTCCGATCTGCGGGTCCGCCAGGCGATCGCCCATGCAATCGACAAGAAGTTCGTCGTCGATACGATCTTCCTCGGCTATGCGACGGAATCGACTGGCCCCGTTCCGAAGAATTCGAAAGAATTCTATACCGCCGATGTCGCCAGCTACAATTTCGACGTGCAGGCGGCAAACGAGCTGCTGGACCAGGGCGGCTATACCAAAGGCCCTGACGGCAATCGGTTCCAGCTCAAGCTGCGCCCTGCACCCTATTTCAACGAGACACGCCAATTCGGGGATTATCTGCGCCAGGCGCTTGCGGCCGTCGGTATCGATGCGGTCATCGTCAATGCCGATGCCGCCGCTCATCAGAAGGCCGTTTATACCGACCACGACTTCGATATCGCGGTCGGCCCGCCGGTCTTCCGCAGCGATCCGGCGATTTCCACAACGATCCTCGTCCAGTCCGGAACGCCCGACGGCGTGCCCTTCTCCAACCAGGGCGGCTATGTCAGCGCCGAACTCGACAAGCTCATCGCGCAGGCAGCCGTGACGGTGGATACCGTGGCGCGCACCGATCTTTACTACAAGTTCCAGCAGCTTGTGGTGGCCGAACTGCCGCTGATCAATGTCGCAGAATGGGGCTTCATCACGGTCGCTCGCGATACGGTGCTGAACGTCTCTGACAATCCGCGCTGGGCGGTTTCGAACTGGGGCGATACCGCGCTGCAATCGTGATAGGGTCGAACGCGGATTTCTCTCAGAGGCCTCGTCCGGCGTGAAACGTGCACTTCTCCTCCTGAGACGCAGGATCGTCAGCAGCATTCCGGTGCTGTTGATTGTTGTGATCTTCAGCTTCTTCCTGCTGGAATCCGCCTCCGGCGATGCCGTCGATGCCTATCTCGGCTCAATCGGTGGTGGCGACGCGGCGCTCATCAAGTCGCTGCGGGAGAGTTACGGTCTCGACCAATCGGTCTTTGCCCGCCTCTGGCTCTATCTGTCTTCACTCGCCCGCCTCGATCTCGGTTGGTCAGTGGCCTTCAACCGTCCGGTGCGGGATCTGATCGCCGAGAGGCTGCCGAACACGCTGCTGCTGATGGGAAGTGCCACAGCGCTCTCCTTCGGTCTTGGTTCGGCACTCGGCATTCTGGCCGGCGCAAGGCCGGGGAGCCTGCGTGATCGCTTCCTCTCCATCGGTTCACTGATCATCTACGCCATTCCGAGCTTCTGGCTGGGGCTGGTGCTCAGTATCCTCTTTTCGGTCAAGCTGCGCTGGCTGCCGATTGCCGGAATCGAGACTATCGCCTCCGGCAAATCAGGTCTTTCGCGGGCACTCGATATCGCAGAACATCTGGCCCTGCCGGTCGGGGCGCTCGCCTTCATCTATCTCGCGCTGTTTCTGCGCGTCATGCGCTCCGGCATGGTGGAAGCCTGGAAGCTCGATTTCGTGCTGTTTGCCCGGGCAAAGGGCCTGTCGCGCAGCCGCATCGTGCTTCGGCATGTGGCGCGCAATGCGCTGCTGCCGCTCATCACCATGCTCGGCCTGCAGTCCGCGGCCATGCTCGGCGGCAGTGTGGTGATCGAGAGCGTCTTTGCCATTCCCGGCTTCGGCAGGTTGGCGCAGGAGGCCGTCAACGGCCGTGACGCGCCACTCCTGATGGGCATTATCCTCACCAGCGCCGTTCTCGTTATCTGCGTCAATTTCATCGTTGATCTCGTTTACGCCACCCTTGATCCACGCGTCGGCGCATCGGAGGGCCGGGCGTGACCCTGCTGCGGCGTCTTCTCAAAACACCGGAGGGTGCGATCGGGCTTATTATCCTCGCAACCCTTCTAGTCGCCGGCCTGCTGGCGCCGGCCATCTCGCCGGGAGATCCGCTACGGATTGCCGGCCGTGCCATACTGGCTCCATTCACCGATCCGAGCCTGCCGCTCGGCACCGACCGGCTGGGGCGCGATGTGCTTGCCGGGCTTCTCTATGGCGCACGCACCTCTTTGGCCGTCGGCATCGCCGCTGCGCTGTCGGCCATGGTGCTCGGGCTTTTTGTCGGCATGGCTGCCGGTTTTGCCGGTGGCATGATCGACGAAGCACTGATGCGCATCGTCGATGCCTTCCAGATCGTTCCGGGCTTTCTGCTAGCACTCGCCTTTGTCAGCATCATCGGGGTCTCGACGCCCGTCGTCGTCTTCGCCATTGCGCTCGGGACTTGGGCCGATCCCGCGCGGCTGACGCGGGCGCAGGTGCTGTCCATCCGCGAACGGGATTATGTGGCTGCCGCACACGTGATCGGAATGCACCCGGCCGAGATCGCCTTCAAGGAAATCCTTCCAAACGCCCTTCCACCGGTCCTGGCGCTGTCGGCCACAATCGTTGCCGGCGCGATCCTGACCGACGCCGCCCTCTCCTTCCTCGGTCTCGGCAATCCCAATCTCGCCACCTGGGGATCAATGATCGCTGAAGGCCGTAGCGTGCTGCGCTCGGCCGCCTATCTTTCCGTGCTACCCGGTCTGGCATTGGCAATCACCGTGCTTGGTATTCACCTTTTCAGCGAGGGCCTGACCAAGGCTCTCGACAGTGGTGGAGGGCCGCGATGACTGCTCCCTTCTGCAGCGTGAGAGGGCTTTCGGTTCGCTATGGACAAGAGGCGGCGCTGAAATCCATCAACCTTGATATCATCGGGGGAGAGAGGCTGGCGATCATTGGCGAAAGCGGGTCCGGTAAAAGCACGCTTGCGCGAGCCCTCGCGGGTCTTCTGCCTGAGCGCACAAAGATCGAAGGCAATATAACATGGCCGGCGCTCGGCTATGCTCCTCTCCCCGGTCGCGATTTCGGTTTTGTTTTCCAGGATCCCAGCACCAGTCTCAATCCTGTGCTGACGATCGGTGAGCAGATTGCGGAGGCTGCCCAGCGGCACCTGGGATTCGGCTGGCGGCAGGCCTATGCCCGCGCAGAAGAGCTTCTGACGCGGGTACGCCTACCGCAGCCGACAAACGCCATGCGCGCCTTTCCGCATCAGCTCTCGGGCGGTCAACGGCAGCGCGTTGCGATCACGGCGGCGATTGCGGCCAAACCCGCCCTGCTGATCGCCGATGAGGCGACCAGCGCACTCGATGTCGTGGTTCAAGCGGAGATCGTCAGACTTCTCGACGGGCTGGTGCGCGAGGAAGGCATGACGCTGCTCTTCATTACCCATGATATCGCGCTCGCCTCCGGCTTCGTCGATCGCGTCGCCGTCTTCCACAATGGAGAGTTGGTGGAAGCAGGCCCCATTCGGTCAGTACTGTCGTCGCCAGCCGATAGCTATACCGCTGCCCTGATCGCCAGCCATCGCGATCTCTCCACACCGCCACTGATTGCCGAGATGGCCTCATGACCGAGCTTCTGACCGTAGATGCACTATCCAAGGCTTACTCCAGTTCCCACCGGCAGGTTGCAGCTCTCGACACTGTTTCCCTGACAATCGCAGCCGGCGAAACCCTGGGCTTGGTTGGAGCGTCGGGCAGTGGAAAATCGACGTTGTCGCGCGTCCTTCTGCGTCTGCTGGAGCCCGATTCCGGCTCCATCCGCTTCGAAGGGCAAGATTGGTTCGCGCTTCGCGGAGCCGAACTGCGCCGCCGGCGCGCGCATATGCAAATGGTGTTTCAGGACCCGCTCGCAGCCTTCAACCCACTGGCCTCTGTCGCCTCGGTTCTCGACGACCCGCTGCGGATCCATGTGATTGCGAACAGGAAACAGCGGCCGGCCGAAATCGCCGCCCTGCTGGAACGCGTCGACTTGCCCCCGGCCCTTGCCTCCCGCCCTGTTCGCACACTCTCGGGCGGACAGCGCCAGCGCGTCGCCATCGCCCGCGCCATCGCAACACGGCCGTCTCTGCTGGTGCTGGATGAAGCCGTTTCCGCGCTCGACGTGACCGTTCGCGGCCGTATTCTTGAATTGCTGGTCGAGTTGCAGCGCGAGCGTGGCCTTGCCTATCTCTTCATATCCCATGACCTCGCGGTGGTGCGCGCGGTTTCGCATCGTATCGCGGTCATGGATGCCGGCCGCATCGTCGAGGAGGGACCGGCAACGGATATCGTTAATGCCCCGCGATCCGATGCAGCGCGCCGGCTCGTCGCGGCTGTGCCGCGCCTTATAACCGAACCCGTTTGAAGGAGTTGCCCATGATCGAAGTCGCCTGGAACCCGTTCTATGGTGCGCCGGTCTATCCGGCCGAACGTTACGCCGCTCTCGCCCACCGCATCGGCGCGATCCTGAAGACGGACAACGACGTTCTGCTGGTGCAGGCCGAGGCTGTGGTGGCGCTCGAAGCCGTCGCGACCAGCCTTGCCAGACCTGGCTTTTCCGCACTGAACGTCGTCACCAGCGCCTATGGCGGCTGGTTTGGACAATGGCTGCGGCGCGGCGGTACTCACGTCGTCGACATCGTCGCTCAGCCCGGCCTGCCTATAGAGGCCAAAGCAATCGCCGTCGCGCTGGATGCCAATCCCGATGTCAAGATACTCGCGCTCGTCCACGCGGAATCGGCAAGCGGTATCCTCAATCCGTTGCCGGAGATTGTCGCTCTCGCAAAGGCGCGAGGCATTGTGACGATAGTCGACGCCGTTGCTTCCGTCGGCGGCCATGCGCTCGATGTCGACGCGTTGGGCGTCGATATCACCGTGATCGGCCCACAGAAAGCACTCGGCGGGCCGGCCGGCGTTTCCGCTCTGTCAGTCAGCCAGCATGCCTGGGAACTGGTCCTCCATGACGGTGCGCCGCGTGATTCGATACTGTCGCTGACCGACCTGAAGGCTTGGGTGGATGCCGGCCGCGGTGCGTTGCCGGGAACGCCGGCACCGATGGAATTCTTTGCACTGGAAGCTGCCCTCGACCGGGTCGAGGCGGAAGGCCTCGGGCAGATCCTCGCCCGCCATGAGAGAGCCGCTTTGGCAAGCCGGGCCGGCCTTGCAGCGCTGGGTGCCAGCCTTTGGGTGCCCGCCGAACAGGCCTCGAACCTCGTGACAACGGTCTCCCTACCGTCAGGAATTGAATCCACATCTGTGGTTGGTTTTGCGGCAGGGTTGGGCGTCGAACTGACGCCCGGTGTCGGGACAGGCTCGTCGCACCTCATGCGTATCAACCACACAGGGGCGCGGGCAACGTTCCAGACCGTGCTCGCAAATGTCGTAGGCTATGGCGCCGCGCTTCGACAGGCCGGCTTCCCGGCGAATATCGGCGCCGCATCGGAAGCTGTCACGAAGACCTATAGCAGCTGATCGCTCAGTACCAGGAGTTCGGCGTCGGCTGCCAGAAGAAGAGTTCTTGCTCTCGCAGGCTACGCAGACGGCTGTCGGAATCCTGTTCGATTGCCCGAGCAGGTGTTTCGAACACCGGTTGGTCACGGTTTCGGAAAAGCTTCGCAAAGAAAGTTATGAATGCCGCAAACATACGTCACCTCCTGAAAAACCGAACCACGATTTTCGCACGGATCGCTGGGTCAGGAAATATTGTCTACAAAATTACTATTCTAATTTGCGCAATTGTGCCGCATGCAGATGCCACCGGAAGACTGGCTCACGGAAAAAGGCTCTGTTCGGTAGAAGAGGAGCCGCGGCCCGGAGATCAGGCCTAATCTGCCACTGGCCCTTGAGAATCGGACCTTTCCGATGCACGAAGAGGTCGAAGCGAACAGGTCGAGGATGATGGAATGACCGATACACGCGGACTTCAGATAGAGTTTGAAGGCCATTCGACCCTGCTGAAATGGCACCGGCTGCGCCGGCGTATGGCCGACCCGCTGTTTTCGGCCGAGGTAATGGCTGAAGGCTTCAAAGCCGGCGCCTCGATGGAGCTCGACCTCCGGGTGCGCGCCGATGGCGGTTTCGTCGTGCTGCATGATAAGGAGCTGGAGGGCGAGACGACCGGGCAGGGCATCGTTGCCCAAAAGAGCCTTGCGGATCTGCGCGACCTGCGCATGAAGGACGGCAATCGTCCGCTGCTCTACAGCGAGGATCTCGCAGCCATGCTGCAATCGGCCCATCCGGACGCGCTGCTGCAGTTCGATATGAAGGACGATTACGAGGCGATCGGCGAAAAGGGCATCGCCCATCTTGCAGAACACCTGCAGCAGATTTCCGCCTCCGTCATCGTCAGCGCTGGAAGTCTGGAGCTGATCCTGGCCGTCAAGGAGAAGCTGCCGCATCTGCACCGCGGCATCGACCCCACCAACAAGCTCGGCGACATCTCCAAAGCCGAAGGCTGGAAAGCGGTCGAAAAGGAACTGCTTGCCGATCTGCGCGGCCCGACGGAACCAGAAACAATCTACCTTTACTGGCCAATGTTGCTTGATGCGGCAAAGGCCGGTCTCGACATAATCGCGCTCTGCCACAGCGAGGCCAAGCTGGTGGACGCCTGGACCTTCACGCTGAAGGACCCCGACGGCGGATTCAGCGATACGGAGTGGACGAACTTCTCGGCACTGGTCGCTTTGAAGCCGGATCAGATCACTACGGACGAAGCCCTGGCGACCGAGCGGGCGTGGCTGAAGCGCATGGCGAGCTGATCAGCCCGCCAGACCTTCGAACTCGACGAGGAAGGCGAATTCTTCTGCCAGTCCAGGCGAATGGGCGATAACAGGACCGCCGTCCTCCAGGAGCATATCGACAGGCGGAATGGCGACCTTCGCGCCGGCCTCCGCCGCGATCAGCGCGCCGGCAAGCATGTCCCAGGCATTCAGGTGCCGTTCGTAGAAGAGATCGGAAACACCTTCCGCCACGCGTACAAGATCGACTGCTGCTGCACCCATGCGGCGATAATCCATTCCGCGCTCGTAGAGCCGCTTGGAGAGCGCCGCATAGTCGTCAAAGCTCGTCTTGCGCGAATGGCCGAGCACGACGATCGCATTGGCAGGATCGGTCGTCGGAGCGGCATGGATCGGCTGGCTCTCTTTAAAGGCGCCGCGGCCGCGGATCGCGGAGAAAACCTGGTCGTTGGCTGCATCATAGACCACGCCGATCTCCACCTTGCCATCAAGCACGAAGGCGATGGAGACACCCCAATGGCGGAAGCCTCTAATATAATTGGTCGTGCCATCGATCGGATCGACGACCCAGGTGCCGGCAGAGCCGGACTCGCCGCCGGTTTCCTCGCCCATGAATGTGTCGTCAGGGAAGCGCGCAAGCAGCCCCTCGCGGATCGCCTGTTCTGCCTGCCTGTCTGCGACCGTAACGAAATCCTGCAATCCCTTGTTTTCGACATGCAGCGTGCCTGGGTGTCCTTCACGCCTGAAGCGCGCAGCCTCGCGTCCAACCTTGCGGGCCACGTCGATTGCGACCTCCGCCCGCGCGGTTAGAGCAGAGGCATCGAATGCGGAATTCATCAAGCAGTCCTTCTTTTAATCAGCGTCACGGGGGTAAATTCGACGCGGGCGGTCATATCCGGTTCGGACATGCGGGTCATCAGCAGATCGACCGTTTGTTCGGCCTGGAAATCACAGGGCTGGCGGATGGTCGTAAGGTCATAGGCCGACCAGCTGGCCTGCGGAATGTCATCATGGCCGATGATGCGTAGCGGCGGCTCATCGTCGCGGCCAAGCCCCTTCATGATGCGGTCGATCACGCCGCAGGCCATATAGTCGTTGGCGCAGAACAGACCGTCGATACCGAGCGAAACAAGATCGGCGGCTGCGTCGTGGCCGCTCTTATAGTCGTTGATTTTCAATTCAATCATGCGCGGCTCGAGGCCGAGCTGCCGACAGGCCGTCATGAAGGCTTCACTGCGCCGCCTTGCCGTATAGGAGATAGCGGGCGCCGCCATGACCGCCGGCGCCCGGACGCCGCTTTCGATCAGATGCGTGGCAGCGAGATGGCCTGCCATGCGATCATCGGAAATGATGCGGTCGACGAAGGGAATATCGTCGCCCTTGTTGATCAGCACGATCGGCACACCTTCGGCTGCGCATTGCTCGCAGATCTCCGTCGGCGGCGCGTCCGATGTGACGATGACGCCGGAGACGGCATAGTGCAGAAGCTGGCCGATGACGGTCGAGGTGTCCGCTTCCTTCGAGGTCGGCAACAGGATCGGGCGGAAATTGCGGGCGATCAGCACCCGCGCCAGATGCTCGATCTGCAGCGTGCGGAACGGGTTATCGAGGCCGGCGGCGACAAGGCCGACGAGATCGGAACGCTTGTTGGTGAGGCTGCGAGCCAGATAGTTCACCCGGTAGCCGAGATCCTTGGCCGCCTGATAGACCTTCTCGCGCGTCTTCGGCGAAACACTGGCATCCGGGGTGAAAGCGCGCGAAACGGCAGCGCGCGAGACGCCGGCCACACGCGCCACGTCGAAGGACGTGACCTTCCTCGGTCCCTTGTTATCCTTGTCTGCCATGCTTTTCATCCCTGGCGGCCGGGCGCATCAGATCGGGCAGGTCCGTACAGATGCCGAGTACCGGTAGCTTCATGATGTCGGTCAAAATGGCTGGCCGTTCCTCGTGCCACAGCACGATCTCACGGCTTTCGCCGAAGGCTCGCTGCATCAGCTCTTCTGTGACGAGATCCTGCGGGCGCTCGCCGGCCCTTTCCCAGCAAAGGTGCAGGATATCGGCGCCGGCTTCATCGCCAGCTGCGTGCGGATCGTGGCCAACACGGACCAGTACCGAGAGCGGGTAATCGCAGCCCGCATCGCGAAGCTCGCGCACCTGCGCGGTATCGAAAGAGCCGAGGCAGGCAAAGCGCTCGCTTTTCTCAATAAGATGCTTCCAGCACCGAAACCCCGTGCCCGGCGCCTTGAGCTCGATATAGAGGCCTATATTGGTGCGCCGCCCAAGGGCTGCGACCGCCTCGAAGGTCGGAACGTTGACGCCTTCGAGGGCAGCAAGCTCGGCTGCCGTCATCTCGGAAATTCGGCGGTCGATGCCGAAGACGCGTTCGAGATGATCGTCGTGGGAAACGACAACCACACCGTCCTTGGTGAGTTGTGTGTCGAGTTCCCACATTTCCGCGCCGAGTTCGGCAGCGCGCTGGAAGGCTTCGAGCGTGTTTTCCCGCTCATGGCCGCTCGCGCCACGATGGCCGATGCAGAAAGGCAGGTATCCCTTGTTCGAGGGCCAGCCATAACGTTCGAAGAAAGACGAGAAGTCACGCATCGCTCAGAGCCTCCGGCCTTCTTCGTCGAAGACGAACACGCCTCGGCTGTCGATTGCCCACTTCACCTCGTCGCCAACGGTGATGTCATTGCGCACTGGCTGAATGGACCGCAGCAACGAGCCGCCGGCAAGCTGCACGTCATAAAGGTTCTCGCGGCCCTGCGTTTCAGCGAAAGTGACCTTGCCGGAAATAGCGACATCGCCGGCCGGATTGAAATGTTCGGGGCGCACGCCGAGCGTCAGCTTGGTGCCCTCGGCGGCCTGGACTGATACCGGCACGCGGATCTCGCTCTCCGGCATGGCGAAAGCGCCGTCCTTCATGACGCCACGCAGGAAGGTGATCGGCGGATTGCCAAGGAAGCCGGCGACGAAGGCGGTGCGCGGGTCACTATACATCTCGGCCGGCGTCGCGATCTGCACGATCTCGCCTTCCTTCATGATGGCAATGCGATCGCACATGCTCATCGCCTCCACCTGATCATGGGTGACCAGGATAGCGGTGATGCCCGTCTCGCGCTGGATGCGGCGAATTTCCGAACGCATTTCGAGGCGAAGCTTGGCATCGAGATTGGCAAGCGGCTCGTCGAGCAGCAGCACATCCGGCTTGCGGATGAGCGCACGAGCAAGGGCCACGCGCTGCTGCTGGCCGCCGGAAAGCTGGGCTGGCCTTCGCTCCATCAGATTGCCGATCTGCACAAGGCCGGAAATGCGCTCGACCTCCTTGCGGATATCGGCCGCATTGACGCCCTTCACCTTCAGCGGAAAGCCGATGTTCTCGGCAACCGTCATATGCGGATAGAGCGCATAGGACTGGAATACGACGCCGACATTGCGCATCTGGCTTGGCAGGTCGGTGACGTCCCGGTCGCCGAAGAGAATGCGGCCGCCGGTCGGTCGATGGATGCCGCAGATGGCAAACAGCGTCGTCGACTTACCGCAACCGGAGGGCCCGAGCAGCGCCAGCATCTCGCCGCTGCCGACTTCGAGCTTCATGTTCTCGATGACCTTGGTGGAGCCGAAGCTCTTCGAAAAATTGTCGAGGAGGATACGCATCAGCCTTTGCTCCCGCCGCCATAGATGTTCATGAGATATTTGTGGAAGAGTGCGTAGGCGATCAGAACCGGGATGACGTAGAAGACGCCGACCGCCTTGAACATGTTGAAATCATAATTGTTATCGTCGCCGAGGAGGCCGGCGAGATAGACCGAGAGCACCTGCACCTGATTGCCGGGCGCCAGCACCTGAGGCAGGATGAATTCGCCCCAGCCCGACAGGAACGAGAAGAGGCCAAGCGCCATGATGCCCGGGCCGACCAGCGGCAGAACGAGGCTGCGCCAGACACGGAAGCGCGAAGCGCCATCGACGACGCCAGCCATCTCGATTTCCCAGGGCACGGTGTCGTAAAAGCCCTTCATCAGCCAGATGCCTAGCGGCAGGTCGATCGCCGCCTTGACGAGGATGACGCCGATCAAGGAATTATAAAGGCCGATCATCTGCAGCACGATGAAGATGGCGATGATGAGCGTCACCGACGGGAAGGCGTGCAGCACCATGACACCGGCAAGGAAGAAGCCGCGCGCAGGTACATTGAGCCGCGAGAGCACATAGCCCGCCATCGACGAGACAATGACGACCACGCTCGTCGTGGATGTGGCGAAAAGCAGCGTATTCAGCGTCACGATCCAGATATTCGGTTTGCCTTCGGTCGTCTGCCACAAGAAGCGCCAGTGCTGGATGGTGAAGCTGGAGGGTATGAGCGAGCCGGCCTCCTTCACCGTTACGGTGTCGATGAAGAAATAGGCGTACATCAAAAGCAGCGGCAAGCTGACGACGGCGAGCACGGCAATGACCGGCCAACTGCTGAAATTCGCGGAAGGTTGCGCTTTTTCGGCCATGGGTCAGTCCTCGATCAGCGGCTTGGAGACAAGCGTGCCGTAGTTGAAGATGCGCAGATAGATCAGCGACAATGTCACGCCGATGACCACGAGCACGAGGGCCATGGCAGCACCGAGACCGTATTCCAGGTTGCCGGCGTAGTTGTTGAGCGCCGTATGGTAGGCGGCAAGCGCCCAGACTTCGGTGGCCCTGCCCGGTCCGCCGTTCGTCGAAAGCAGGATTTCGTTGAAGGAGGCAAGCAGCGAGAGCGTCTGGTAGCAGGTGACGAAGAGGATCGGCCAGCGCATCTGCGGCAGGATGATGTAGCGGATCTGCTGCCAACGCGACGCACCGTCTACCTCGCTTGCATAAAACTGGCTCTTCGGGATGGCCTTCATTGCCGACGAGAAAACCAGCATGCCCATGGAGGCGCCGATGAAGCCGTTGATCATCACAACGAAAACCGAGGCATTATAGGCGTTGTCAAGCAGGTAATTCTTCGGCGGATAGCCGAAATTGCCCATCAGCGTGGAAATGAAGCCGGTATCCCAGGCAAGCCATTTCCAGAGCATGACATAGATGACGACGGGCGTGATGCGCGGCAATAGCCAAACGCCACGGAAGAAGGAAGCTGGTGCTGCTGGCATGTAATGCGTCCAGATGGCGAGCAGCAGCGCGTAACCGACATTGAAGATGACGAGCACCAGCGCGACGTAAAGCACTGTATTCAGCAGCACGCGAGCCATATCCGGCGAGGAGGCCATGCGTGAGAAATTGTCCGATGTCCAGATCCAGCCGGTATAGGCTGCCTTGGCGACCTGTTCCTTCTGGTCAGCCGTCAGCTTGAAGCCGAGTGTATCGAGGGCAGAGAAAAGCTCGTCCTTGCTGTCGAAGCGGGCGTTGACGACCGAGCGGTTGAACTGGTCGGAGATCTGCTTGACCTCGCGCGTCGAGGGGCGCTCGTTCAGGTCCTTGATCATGCGCTCGATATCGCGGCGTGATGGGAAGACCTCGTTCATATGCTTTTCGCGCAGTTCCGAGACGATGGCTGACGAGAGGCTCAGGCCTTCGACGGCCTTCAGGCCGGCTTCGTCGATCGTGTAACGCGGCTCGCCCAACTGATCGGCGATATCGGGCATGGTCGATTTGAGCGTGATCAGCGAATTCGGCGCGACCTGGTAGACGCCGCCGGAAATGCCGGTCGCCGTCGTCATGTTCGTCATCGAGAAGACGGCGGTCAGAACGACCGGTAGCAGGAAGAACAGAATGATCATGATCGCCGCAGGTGCGATCATCACCAGCCCAAGCGTTCTGGACGATTTCATGGAAGTCCCCTCATGGACGACGCTCCGGAAGGCGGCGTTGCGGCCGCCTTCCGGCAGAGTGCGTCGCTCTTAGCGGATGACGATCTTGTCGCCGAGCGTGCTCTTCAGCTCGCTCTCGGCATCGTTGACGGCGGCATCGACAGTCTTGGCGCCGGTCCAGGATGCTTCAAGGTTCTTCCACATGATGTTCCAGTAGGTGCCGAAGTCGGAGTTGTTCGGCATCGCATTGGCGTAGGGCAGCAGGCGCTCGGTGGCTTCGCGGGCCCAGCGATTGGCGGCGTAGAAATCAACGGCCGCTTCTGACTTGGAGACACCGAGATGCGCCGACTTGATAGCGTGCAGCGCGTTGGTTCGCGGCTCTGAAGCGATCGTGATCAGCTGGGCGGCGATCTGCGTGTCCTCGTCGCTGTGACCCGATGTCAGCAGATAAACGAGGGGGTGCGTCAGCGTGTTCGCCTTGCCGCCTTCACCAGCCGGAATCAGCGTGAAGGCGATGTTGCCAAAGAAGTCCTTCAGGCCCTCCTGGTTGACGAGGCGGGCATAGTGCCAGGTGCCGGCGTCCCAGATGCCGGCCTTACCGGTGGCAACTTCCTTCCACCACTGGTCGCCCGGCATGCCGATATGGTTCTTTTTGGTCACGCCGGTCGAAACCGCATCGGCGAAGAATTGGTAGGTGCGCTTCATGGCAGCCTTGTCGAAAACGAGCTTGCCGTTTTCTTCCATGACGCCGCCGAAGGAGGTGTAGAACTGCCAGTAGTCAGGGCCGTTGCTGGTGCGCGGATAGAAGCCGTAGCCGGGCTGTACGAGGCCCTTGTCCTGCATCTTCTTGGCGTCTTCGAGCAGGTTCTTCATCGTGTACTTGCCATCCATGACGCTCTTCGGCAGCGCATCGAGGTCGGCGTCGCTGTAGCCGATAGCCTTCATGTAGGGCTTCCAGAACAGCATCGGGCGGGATTCGGCATCCTGCGGGATGCCGTAAACCGAGCCATTGTAAGAAGCGATCTGCATCAGGTTTTCGTAGATGTCGTTGAGCGGCCAGGAATCGAGGTCGACATAGTCTTCGACCGGAACGATGAGGCCGGCCTGCGACCAGGGAGCGATGTCCTCATGGCCGCTGACCACGATATTCGGAGCCTTCTTGGCTTCGGCGGCAAGCGTCAGGGCCTGCTTGAAATCGTCCCAACCTGAGTATGGGGTCTTTTCGACGATGATCTTCAGATCTTCGCCCTTCAGTGCAGCTTCGCGCTGAAGCTGCTGAGCAGCGATCTCGATGGCATCTAGGCGATAAACGTCATTTGGACCGGTGCCACCAGCCCAGACGCTGATGTGAACGTCCTTGGCAAGCGCAAATGCGGATGTCGAGGCCAGGATTGCGGCCGCAACGGTAAGGGATTTCAGTGTCGGCAAAATGGTCATCTTCTTCGTCTCCCTAGAAGAGCAGTGTGAGGCCTCTTGACGGGTCATCACTGGTGTTGATGGCCGGTCCGATAGCCCCACGAAAACGTGGCGTATCCCGCTCTAGGGGGCGAACGTAACGACCGAATGACAAAATTGAGCACGTGTGCAAAATTATTATGACGATGTTCCGGGCGCGGTCAATCGCTGATGGAAAGGCTAGTTCGGTTGCCGGCGGAATCGGGATCGAAAGTACGGGACAACGTCCAGAACCGCGACATGGCCCCGTCACGATCACGCCGTCGACCGCTTCGAAGAGTTCGAAATTCGCGCGCTTGCCTGTATTTTCACAATCGGCTAATGAGTGCGCCGGAGCTGTTCAACAATGGAGGCGTGCAATGACAGATATTTCTTCGTCCAACGCCTCTTTGGCATAGGCCTTCGAAGCTCCTAACCCTCGATCATATCCGAGACCTTTCAAGCTTCACCATCCAAAGATGGCACTCATTTCGCTCGCAGCGTCTGGGCACGGTAATGCCCGCACGCATGGCGCTGCGCACTCTCAGCTTGAAAGAGGGGCGGTTCAAAATTCTGACCGCTGATAATCATGACAAATCAACACGCCGCCGAGAGCCTGGCGGCATCCATGGGCGAGCTTTGCTCGCGATTTAGCTTCAGAGAGATTCTCGTCGCAACCATCATTGCCCGGTGGAGGCGTCGTCGCATGGTGAACAGCTTCGACACCTTCCCATCCTGGCTGCGCCGTGACCTCGCTTTGTCCGATGAATAGATCGACTCCTCCGCCAATATCGCGGGCATATCCGGCAGGGATGATTTCGAAACGAGATCATCCCTGCCGGGTTGCGGCCAAAGGAGCCATAGCGATCAAATCCCAGCCCAGAGATCACGAAGCATCTGCCGAAGCAGTAGTGCCTCCGCCCATCGATCGGTGGTGTCGTTCCCGTCTCGCCCGGTGATCGCATAGGGCTGCGGCCCCAGCTCGCAGGTGAAGACCAGCTCGGCATTCGAAGCGGCGCGACTGCGCCAATCGCGAATGCCGTAGTCCCACCATTGAAGGAAGAGGTCGACCCAGGGCCGATGGTGAGGAAAAGAGATTTCGATCTGCACCTGTTCGCACGATGCGACCCTGCCATGAAAGGCATGAGCATTGCGCAGGATGCGATGGATCATGGCATGGGTTTCGGCATCGACCGGATCGGCAAACTCGCGTGCGACCGTAAAGTGCGAGAGGTCGGCGAGCAGCGGCAGATCCGCCCTCTTCTCCAGCAGGTCGAGCGTAAACAATAGATCCGTCGTCATCCGGTTGCGGTGGGTTTCAATGAAGGCGGGAACGCCGGCATCCTCGGCAAGCTGCACCCAGCCATCCAGGATAGGCAGGCAATCCTCGACACGGCGCAGGCGGATATCGGGCTGCAGGTCGATATGGCTGACGGGAAATTCCGTGGCAAGCGCGAGCGGCAGGCGCAAATCCTCGACTGTGCGGGGAAAACAGACGCCTTCGATCTTCAATCCGGTGCGGCGGATCGCGTCATTCAGCCTGATAACGTCGGCGCGGTTCGTATAGTGGGCGCTGATGCCGTCGAAGCCTGCCTCCGCGATCATCGCGATGTTCTCGTCGAGACTGCGCTCGTATCCATCCGTATGCCGACGCTCCATGGCCCAGAGCGACTGGAAGATCAGCAGCTTCTGCATCATGCCGCCCTTGCGCTCTTCAGGAGCACCTTGAGGTTCGTGTTCGGATCGGCGAGAGCGGCGGGATCGGGGTGAACGCCGGCTGCAATCAGCATCTCGGCAAGCCTGATATCCTTGGCGATACCGTTGCCGACACCAAGTCCGGCTGCGGCGACGAGACGCCCGCCTTCCAGATAGAATTCAAGCTCGTCGTCGCCAAGCGAACGGACCACGCTTTGATGCGACGGCTGCGGCAGGCCGACCACCTGGAGGCCGAGGTCATATTGATCAGACCAGAACCAGGGAATCGCGGCGAAAGCCTCTGCTGCACCGATCATGTTGCGCGCCGCAACCTCGGCCTGGGATCTCGCATTTCGCCAGCTTTCAAAACGTATGTGACCACCGCCCGGCTGGCTCACTGCTGCGCAATCGCCCGCCGCGAAGATATTCGGCGCGCTGGTGCGAAGATGAGCGTCCGTCACGATGCCATTGGCTGTCGCCAGCCCGGCTTCCTGCGCCAAAGTGATCTCCGGCATGACACCGATAGCGCTGACGACGAGCTGCGCTCGAACCATGCTGCCATCCGTCAGAAGGACGCCATCATCGTTGATGGCGATAACACCTCGATCTAGGTGGAAGCCGACGCCTTCTGCGATGTGCCTGGCATGCAGCTTTTCGGCAAATCGCGGCGGAACGGCACGTCCCAGAATTTTCGGCGCTGCTTCAATGACACTGACCGCAACGCCCCTTCCGCGAAGGACGGATGCAAGCTCCATACCGATCAGGCCGCCGCCGATAATGGCGATGCTTCGGCCTGGGCTAGCATTGGCGAAAATCGCCTCGGCATCGGCATGGGTGCGGAAGTCAAGCGCGCGCTCGGCGCCCGAACAAGCAAGCTTTCTTGGGCGCGCGCCGGTGGCCAGTAGCAGCTTTTCATAGGTCAGGACCCGACCGTTGCTCAAGATGACGGTAGCAGCATCAGCGTCCAGCTTTGACGCTGACACCCCCTTCAGATAGTCGATACCGGCGGCTGCCAGCACATCTTCGGCACAGATCAACTTCATCTGCGCTGCGCCATCCATCGGCTTCGACAAAGGCGGCCGTTCATAAGGCAGATGCGGTTCGGCGCCCGCCAAGCTTATCGATCCGGAATATCCCGCTTCCCGCAAAGCGAATGCCGCGCGTGTTCCGCATTCTCCCGCACCGATAATGACAATACCGCTCATTAAGCTCTCCATAAAAAGGGCCGGCGCTCGTGAGGAGGAGACGCCGGCCAGGGAGGATCAGTTCTGGTGGGCGTAGTCTGCCATATTGGTCGGCGTGACGAGTTCGAACGGCACCATGATGATCTGCTTGTCGACACTGTGGCCACGGGCAAGGGCGACCGCCGCATCCATCGCACCTGCAGACTGCCCCTTGGCATTCTGGAATACCGTTACGTCAAGATCGCCGGCTGCCATGGCAGCGAGAGCATCTTGTGTCGCGTCGATGCCGACGACCACGACGCTTTCCATCGGAACACCTGCGGCCTTCAGCGCCTGGATCGCCCCGATCGCCATTTCATCATTATTGGCAAAGACCGCATCGATCGGACGGCCGGCGGTGATCCAGTTGGTGGTCAGGTCCATGGCATTGGTGCGCGTCCAGGCGGCCGATTGCTCGTCGGCGATGGTCACGCCCTTGCAATCGCCGGCCGCGAGCGTTTCCTTGACCGATGAAGTTCGATCGCGCGAGGCCTGATGCGCAAGGTCTCCCATCAGGATATAGGCCTGCGCATCGTCGGCCTTTCCATTCTTCTTCAGGATTTCGCAGGCGGCTTCGGCCCCCAGCCGTCCGGAATCGGTTTCCTTCGAGCCGACATAGGCCTGGTTCTTGGGAAGCTTGTCGACATTATCAGGCTGCAGATTGAGATAGACGAGCGGAATGCCGGCCTTCTCGGCTGCCGCACTGATACCGGGCGCGGCGGATGTATCAGCCAGTGTCACGATGATCGCGTCCACACCCGCGGCGATGAAATTGTTCACCTGATTGAGCTGCTTGGAGACATCGGTCTGAGCATCCTCGATCTGCAGCGTGATGTTACCCACCTGAGATGCTCTTGCGCTCAAGCCTTCGCGCAGCAAGGTCTGAAAATTGTTGTCGAAGCTCTGCATCGAGACGCCGATGGTTTCGGCCGAGGCAGCACTTGCCGTCAGGGCGGCCAGGATGGCCGCCACACAAAATGACTTCATGATTTCCTCCCATTGGGTGCCGGGCCACCCGAAGCATTCCGGAGGCCGTTCAGGCCTGCTGATGTTGCAGGCTCAGGCGAGAGCCACGCGAACTTCACCGTCGATGACCTCGGCGGGATAGGTCTTCAAATTCTCGCAAGCCGGAAGCCTGAGGGCTTCGCCGGTGCGGTAGTCGAAGGCGCCGGAATGCTTTGGACATTCCACTTCGAAATCCATGACCAGCCCATCGGCGAGGTGAATTGCCTCGTGGGTACAGAGGCCGGTGGTGCAGTAGACGCTGTTATCCGGGCCGCGATAGATGGCATAGGTGCGGCTGCCATGATCGAAACGGACGGCGCCTTCCTGTTCGATGTCATCGAGTTTGCAGGCGGTGATCCAGTTCATTTGGCGGCTCCCTTGACTTCCATGCCAGCCTTGCGGGCGGCTAGCTTCTCCTTGCGACGGCGGTAGCGCTCCTGCATGCGGGCTTCGCCTTCCGGTGAGCCGTCGTGCCAGGTGCCAAACCACTTATCGAGCGGGATCAGGGCGTCGCCGTAGTTCACCTCGAAATATTTGTGGTGCAGGTAATGCGCATAGGCATGGCTATCGACCAGCTTGTTCTCGTCGACCTCGACCTTGTCGAAGCCTACGTGACCCGGAATGGCGCCGAAGCCCGCATAGTGGAGTTGATAGAGCATGAGGATCGGGTTTGACGGCAGGATCAGGTGATAGAAAGCCGTTCCGAGATAGAGCAGATGCTCGACCGGATGCATCGACAGTGACGACCACGGCGACGGATTGACCGAGTTATGGTGGACCGAATGCACCCACTTATAGAGCAATGGCGTATGGATGAGCCGATGGATGCAGAAGAAGTGGAATTCGTGGATGATCGGCACGACCAGCGCGACGAGCGCGAGCGCCCAGGGATGTTCAGCAAAACTCAGCCATGGCGCATAGCCATTGGCATAGGCCCATAACATGCTCACCTCGATCGCCGTCCAGATGGTCACGCCTGACAGGAAAGTGCGCAATATATTGTCGATGTTTTGGCTTTCGAACCAGAAGGCCTTGTTCTTCTGCTCGGCCGGGAATTTGCCGTTATATTTGAAGCGGTTTTCCTGCCGCTTCAGCACATAGAGATGCAGCTCGAAAGCGCCGTAGAACAGCAGGACGCAGATTGCGTTGACTGCGTAGAGCCAGGCAGTCCAGCCGATGCCGAGCGTCTGCATCGTCTTGACCGACGGGATGACCCAGGCCCAGTAAGCGACCGCCGAAGCGGCGAAGATCGCATTCCACGGAAAGAAATAATGCGGCAGCCATTTCAGGATGGCCATCAGTCGCGGCGGAAACACAAACAGCGGCGCGGTCTCAACCGGCTGGTTCGGCGCCCAGTCGCCGCGCTTGTTGCGCGTACCGAATTTCAGATCGTCCATTGCACTCTCCTTCAGGCGGACGAAAATCGTGTCCGCACAGGTTCTGTTGAAGGAGAGCGCCTGGTGCGCCCCATCCGGTGTCGCTCCTCTCGACGCTCCGGCTCTCCTCCCTGTTTTGAAACTAACAGGGGACCGTCGCGGCGCCGAAGCCATTCTTGATCAAATTAGATCAAAGCCCTTCCTTGGTGATGGTGATGAAACGGATGGGCGCACGATCCGGCTCGATATCGGTCAGCCCCATGCGGCGCAGGACGAGATCGAGCGATCGTCTGGCCTGCGCTTCCGGCGCCTGGTCCAGCACCACATCCATGATGCCGTCCTGCAGGGCTTTGCGCGTGTAATCGGTCAGTTCGTGACCGACGAAAAAGACATTGCGCTCGCGTGCTTGGCGGCGGAGCACATCTATGAGGGCAGAATTGGCGCCTCCGGCATTATAGAAGCCGGCGAGATCGGGGTAGGTCTTCAATGCCGACGCCAATAGCTCGGCGCTGTAATGTTCTTCATCGAGACCGAAGCCCAGCCACTGAAAGCTGGTGGCGCCGGGATGCTCAAGAAAATAATCGGAAAATCCGCGGATACGGTCACGATGCACCTGATAAATCGGGTGACAGATTGCGATGACCGGGCCTTGCCGGCGAGCCATGCGGCTGATGAAGAGCGCAGCCGTCCGGCCAGCGGCATAATTGTCGATGCCGACGAATTCGCCTGCGCGATCAGAAGCGCGGGTAACGACGTGGACCACTGGCAAGCCTTGCGCGATGACCTTCTCTACCGCTGCCCTGATCACCGGGCTGCTGGGCACTGCAAGAATGAGGCCCGCGCGCGGAAGGTCCGTCGAGAGAATGCGCCGGGCAATCTCCTCCGACTTCATCTCTTCAGTGAAACTCCGATGCACGACGACCAACGGATCCAGCGTCGCCGAGATCCGCTCGAAGGCTTTGGACAGCCGCTGATAAAAGGTCGTCTCGGGACGCACCATCAGCACTTCTATGCGCAGCAGACCTCGATGGGTATCGGGAAGCGTGCGCGGGTACTCCAGGCTGCGCGCAGCAATGATCACTTTCTCGACCAGTTCGGGACGAACACCGCCGCGGCCGTTCAAGACGCGTTCCACGGTTGCTGTCCCCACGCCCGCCTGGCGAGCGATATCCCGATAGTTCGGCTTGCCCACTATGTTATCCTCGCCGCGAAACTGCCAGTTTTTCTAGCAATATCCATGACTTAGAAATCAGGAACAATCCAGATTGCCTGTCCGAATGCATGGAAATGATCTATCGGGAACTAAGCGATTGAATTTTCTGAAATTTAAATATTAAGTTGGGCCGCGAATGCGTGAATTCCATGTCCGCATCATCATGCGGCCCAGCCCGGTTGTCCTCTCACAAGTATCTATCCCATGAGCCTCGAATCCGTCCGCGCCTTCTTCACCGCCAACGCCCCGGACATCGCCATCATCGAAACGGCCGGCAGCTCTTCGACAGTCACCCTCGCCGCAGAAGCGCATGGCGTCGAGCCGGCACAGATCGCCAAGACGATCTGCCTTCGCGTCGGTGATCGCATCATGCTGATCGTGGCGAGCGGCATGGCGCGTCTTGATAACAGAAAGTTCAAGGACACCTTTGGCGGCAAGGGGCGCATGCTCGACGCGGAGGAAGTGCTGGCGGTGACGAGCCACCCGGTCGGCGGCGTCTGCCCCTTCGGCCTGCCGGCACCCTTGCCTATCTATTGCGACATGTCGCTGAAGCAGTTCGATGAGGTCGTTCCGGCCGCCGGCTCGACCAATTCCGCGGTGCGCATCCCCACCGAAAGACTGGCGGAAATCACCCGAGCCGAATGGGTCGACGTCTGCCAGTAGCAGCGCACAACTTCACAGCGCAGAAAGAATACCTATATTAGGTCCCGACATGCCATTTAGCGCATGATAGGAGATGAAAGAATGTCCACTGCCGTTTCGCGTTTTGCCAGGATCGCGGCGATTGCCGTTCTTGCGAGCGCTACCGTCTTTGCTTCGATCGGTGATGCCGATGCGCGCCGCGCCGGCAGCTTCGGCGGATTCGGAAGCCGCGGCACGCGTACCTTCAGCGCGCCTCCCGCCACGCAGACTGCTCCTGCCCCGGTTGCGCCCATCGAGCGCTCGATGACGCCGCGCCCGCAGACAACTACGCCCTATAACACGCAACAACCCGGCTATGCCCAGCAGCGCCCCGGCTTCTTCGGCGGCTTCGGCCGTTCGATGATCGGCGGCCTGATTGCCGGCGGCCTGCTCGGTATGCTGCTCGGCCACGGTTTCGGCGGCGGCTTCGGTTTCCTCGGCATGCTCCTGCAGATCGCGCTGATCTTCGGAGCGATTACCCTTGCCATGCGTTTCTTCGCCAATCGCCGCCAGCCGTCCTACGGCGCAGGCGGCCAGAGCTATGGCGGACCGCAGTCCTATGGCATGTCGCCGGCCAATGGCGGTTCGACCTTCCACATTCCGGCAATCGGTTCGGGCTCCAGCAGCCCACAGCAGCGCAACGCACGCCCGAGCGATGAGATCGGCCTGGCCCAGGCCGACCTCGATCAGTTCGAGGAATTGCTGACAAAGATTCAGACCGCTTATGGCGCAGAGGATTACGGTGCGCTACGCCGCCTGACGACGCCGGAAGCCATGTCCTACCTTGCCGAGGAACTTGGCGAGAACGCCACCAACGGCGTCCGCAACCAGGTTACCGACGTCAAGCTCCTGCAGGGCGATATCGCTGAAGCCTGGCGTGAAGACGGTCTGGAATATGCGACGCTTGCGATGCGCTACTCCTCGATCGACGCCATGGTCGAGCGTAACAGTGGCCGCCTCGTCTCCGGCGACGATCGCCGCCCGAGCGAAAGCACGGAGGTCTGGACCTTCGTGCGCAAGTCCGGCGCCGACTGGAAGCTTGCCGCCATCCAGGGCACCGGTCAGCGCGCTGCTTAATTGACTGAAACGGGTTTGGAGCGCATGCGGGACACCGTTTCGCGCTCCGCCCGCTTGCAGCGCATCGGCGGCAGACCGCGATCCATCAGATCCATATCCTCAAGCACCATGTCGCCCATCTTCTTGAAGGCGCTATCGAGCGCACCGGCCCGATGGGCCGAGCGGATGAAGCCCTTGAGGCTGCGCACCGGATGGTCTGACGGCAACGGCTCCTGCGGATAGACATCGCTTGCCGCAACGATATGGCCTGACGCGACAGCCGCCATCAGCGCGCCGAAATCTACGACATCGGCTCGACTGAGGAGGATGAAGGCGGCGCCCTTGCGCATGCTGGCAAACGCATCCGCACCAAGGAAGCCCCTGTTCTCGCTGGTGACCGATGCTACGACGAAAACGAAGTCGCTCTGCGTCAGTACTTCGTTCAGGCTCGCGGGCTGCACACCATTTTCCTCCAGGATCGAGCGTGGCATCCAGGGATCGAAAACCCTGATCCTGGCGCGAAAGCCCGACAGAACCCGCCGCAGCGCCTTGCCGAGATCGCCGAAACCGACAATGCCGATGTCGGAGCCTGCTATCAGTCGGGAGCTTGCATTCCCCTCGCCGCCCCAAAGTTCATGCCCCTCCCGGAAAGCCACATCTGCATCGACGATGCCACGTGCGAGGCTTAACGCAAAACCGAGGCCGATCTCCGCCACTGGCTCGGCGAAGACCTGCCCGGTCGTGACCACATGAATGCCGCGCTGGAAGAGGATCTCGTACGGCATGTTGTTGAGGAGATTGCTCTCGACATTGAGGATCGAGCGGAGTTGCGGCATACGACCAAGCGTTTCCGCCGAAAGCGGTGGCTGGCCGATGATGTAGCGCGCCTTGCCGATGACATCATCGCTCAGGCCAGCGATGTTTTCGGGATCGGCCTCGACGATCTCATATTTGGTGTTGAGTTCCACTCGTGCCTTATCGCTAAAGATCAGGTCGAGCGTACGCGGCTCCGGCGCGCTGATCGCCAACGGCCTTTCGGTATTCGTCATGGGGTCCTCCTCGAGACGCGGCGGCTCGCACCTCCGCAAGATGATTGATAATCCGGTTGAACGCCCCTTGTGAAGCCGCCTTTCAAAAAGGCAACTGCCTACGATATAAGCAATTGAAATTCCTATCTATTCTTATGCTTTTCGTTGACGATAAAATCTCGCTGGACTAGCTTGACGACGCGACTTGACACCGTGCCTGAGGGGTCGGCGGCCGCAGGATCTAAAAGCTCAGAGGGAATTCCATAATGAAATCAATCTTCAAGAGCGGCGTCCTTACGCTCGCCGCCGCAGCGCTCCCGGCAGTCGCCTACGCTCATACCGGCGTCGGTGAGACGGCCGGCCTCGTCCATGGTTTCAGCCATCCTATCTCTGGCCTCGATCACATCCTTGCCATGGTCATGGTCGGCGTTCTCGCCTTCCAGCTTGGCGGCCGCGCTGTCTGGGCCGTGCCTGCGACCTTCGTGCTCGTCATGGCCCTCGGTGGCGCGCTCGGCATTGCCGGTATCAATGTGCCTTTCGTTGAAACCGGCATTGCGCTTTCCGTCATCGTGCTCGGTGCTGTCGTCGCGCTGAATATCCGTGCCTCGACGGCAGTCGCGATGGCGATTGTCGGCCTGTTTGCAGTCTTCCACGGCCACGCGCATGGGGTCGAGATGCCCGAGAATGCCGGTGGCGCTGCCTATGCAGCAGGCTTCATGATTGCAACGGCCCTGCTGCATGCGGTCGGCCTCGGCGTCGGCTTCCTTATTGCCCGCTTCGGTGAACGGCAGGGTACCTTCGTCGTGCGTACCGCAGGCGGCCTTGCGGCAGTTGCCGGCGTCGGCCTCCTGACCGGGCTGATCTGAGGCTCACGCCTCTCCAATAAATTTATAGGGCGTTTGGCGCCCGGCAGGCACGTGTCTGCCGGGCGTTTTATGTTTGCGAGATTTGACTCAAGTCAATTCCAGGCACGCAACGCCGGTCTATGAAGAAACAGGCTGCCGAAGCATGTATCCAAATTGACGCAGGTCAAGCTGAGCAATTGCGGCATAAGCGCGAAAGTCTGTATAGTGATTTCAGAAATTTCTGAAATCACAGACGCAACGGAAACGACAATGAACCTTCCGCCACTCGTTCAGTCTTTCGTTCTGCACTTCGGTGAAATGGGTTCCCGCTGGGGCATCAATCGCACGGTCGGCCAGATCTATGCCCTGCTCTACGTCTCACCTTCGCCGCTTTGCGCTGAGGAGATCGTCGATGCGCTCGGCATATCGCGCTCGAATGTCTCCATGAGCCTTCGCGAGTTGCAGGCCTGGAACCTGGTGATTCTGCGCCACAAGCCGGATGACCGGCGCGACTTCTTCACCACACCCGACGATGTCTGGCTGATCCTCAGAACGCTTGCCGAAGAGCGCAAGAAGCGCGAGGTCGACCCCACATTGTCGGTGCTGCGCGAGATCCTTATGCAGCGCCCGGCGAGCGAGGCCGAACGCCATGCGCAGGAGCGCATGAGCGAGATGCACACGCTGATCGAACAGCTGACGCATTGGTATGAAGACGTAAAACAACTTGAAACAGAAAGGCTTGCGACGTTACTCTCGTTAGGTGCGAAGGTGACCAAACTGCTGGAGGCCAAGGACAGAGTCGTTTCGCTTGGCCGCCGCCGTCCTAATCCTGCGAACAAGAGTTAGCGCCATGGGCAGTGCTTTCTTCGACGCGAGAGACCAGCAAGTGGCCGGTATGTCGGATCGCAGGGCCACGGCACCCAAGCCGTCCAAGAGCAAAAGCCGCCTACGCGGCGCCGCGATGCTGCAAGCCTTTGCGGCTGCACTCTGGATTCCCCAGGCGGGCCTGCTCGCCTGGTCCGTCGGCCGGCTCGCCGATGGTGGAAGCCCTGCCGATATCCTCTGGCCGGCTGTCTTCATCCTGTTGCTCGGTATCGTCAAAAGCTGTCTCGAAGCGGCTGGCGGCCGCCTTGCTTTTCGCGCAGCACGCGCTGAGCTCAGCGAAAAACGCGCCACCGCCATCCGCCTGCTTGCCCGTCTTTCGCCTGTTGATGTCGGGCGCCCTGCGTCCGGTGAGGCCGCAAGCGTTCTCGGCGAACAGGCTGAGCTGATCGTGCCCTATCTCTCCCGTTTCCAGCCGGCGCGGATGAAGGCAAGCCTCGTGCCGCTCATCATCCTTAGCTGCATCCTTCCGATCTCCTGGATCGCCGCACTCGTGCTGCTGTTTGCGGCGCCGCTCATTCCAATCTTCATGGCGCTGATCGGCTGGCGCGCGCAGGCTGCGAGCGAAAAGCAACTCGTCGCAACGGGCGGCCTCAACGCTTTCCTGCTCGACCGCCTGCGCGGTCTTGCGACGATCCGCTCTCTCGACGCGGTCGATACCACGGCGCACAGGCTTCGCGCGGAAGCAGAATCGCTTCACACGCGCACCATGGCCGTGCTGAAGATCGCTTTCCTGTCTTCGACTGTGCTCGAACTCTTTTCGGCACTCGGCGTGGCGATGACCGCCGTCTATGTCGGCTTCAGCCTGCTCGGCGAAATCCGCTTTGGCGCCTGGTCGGGCGGCCTTGACCTTTCGCAAGGCCTGTTCGTCCTGCTGCTGGCACCGGCCTTTTTCGAGCCGCTGCGTGAACTCTCCGCCCTCTGGCATGACCGTGCCTCGGGCGAGGCCGCGCTGAAGGCGCTGGATAGGCTCGCTGCCGAAGGCATGGCGCTTCCCGATCGCGAAGAGGCGGGAGCCTTTACCGCGAACGAGGCCCTCAATATCCACCTGGAAAATATCGGCTTTCGCTATCAGCCGGATCATGCGCCGGTCCTTGATGGCTTCAATCTCGATATTGCCGCCGGCGAACACGTAGCGCTGCTTGGCGCCAGCGGTACCGGCAAATCAACACTGTTGTCGCTGATCGCCGGTCTAGCGCCCTGCAATGAGGGTCAGGTTCTGATTGGCGGCACAGCGACAGATCGCGGCAAAATGGCCTGGATCGGCCAGAAGCCGCATATTTTCGCAGGCACCGTTGCCAGCAATATTGCGCTGGGACGACCCGGCATCACCAAGACAGAAGTCTCCAAGGCGCTCGATCTCGCAAAGCTTGGCGGTGTCGCGAATGCCTATGGACATCGCCCGCTCGGTGAAAGCGGCATCGGTCTTTCTGGCGGCGAGGCGCTGCGCCTTGCGATCGCACGAGCTGCCTGCGACCCCGATATCCGCATCATCCTCGCTGACGAGCCGACCGCACATCTCGATGCCGAGACGGCCGCCGAGATCACCGAGAGCCTGCTTGCTCTTGCGGAGGGCCGCACACTGATCGTCGTAACGCACGACCCGCTGTTGGCCGCACGTATGCACCACGCGATCCGCCTTGGTACGGAGCGTCTTCAGGAGGCTGCTGAATGACCACCTTCCTTAGAGACATCAAGCCGGTCCTACGCCTGTTCATGCAAACGCGTCGCAAGGAACTACTGCTCGGCGCCGCACTGTCGGCGGCGACCGTCACGGCTGGTATCGCCCTGCTCGGCCTATCCGGCTGGTTCATTACCGCAACCGCGCTTGCCGGTCTCTCGGTAACCGTTGCCGCGACCTTTGATGTCTTCGCGCCATCGGCCAGCATCCGTTTCCTTGCCATCCTGCGCACGGCTGCACGCTATGGCGAAAGACTGACGACCCACAACGCGACGCTCGCCGTGCTCGCCGCCCTTCGTGAGCGCCTGTTCCGCGGCTGGGCCTCCGCCGGTGCGGCGCGCGCACTTCTCAATCGTCCGGCCCGGCTGCTCTTCCGGCTGACCGCCGATATCGATGCGTTGGATTCGCTCTATCTTCGCATCCTTGTGCCGGCGGCCGTAGCAGTCGGCACGGCACTTGCCGCCAGCGTGACACTCGGCCTGATGCATCCGCTGTTCGGCCTGCTCTTCGGATCTTGCCTCATTCTGGTCGGGCTTGGCCTGCCGCTCGCCGCCGGCCGGCTGGCACTGAAGCACGCTCGCCGCCGCGCCTACGGCATCGAAACCATCCGGTCGCGGACCATCGATCTCGTCGCTGGGCAGACCGATCTTCTCATGGCAAACCGCCTTACCGCACAGCAGCAGGCAATCGCCGCCGCGGACGCCTATACCGCAAAGGCCGACGACCGGCTGAACCGGATCGAGATTGGCGTGAGCTTCGGCTTCGGGCTCGTCTCGACCACCCTTCCGGTCGGGGCATTGCTCACATCAGCGACGCTGATGAAGACAGGCACGATCACCGCACCCGTTGCGGCACTCGGGGTGCTTGTCGCCTTTGCCGCAACAGAACCCTTTGCCGCATTGCGCCGCGGTGCGATGGAATTCGGCAGGACCATGCTGGCGGCGAAGCGCATCGCACCCCGTCTTTCGGCCGTTCAGGCGGATTTCACGCCCCAGGCTCCGGCTCATGAGCTTGCCTTCGCGCTGCAGAATATAGCCGTCGCCCATGACGGGGCGGCATTGCCGGCCTTGCGGGAGGTGACGCTCGAACTTCGCCGCGGCGAGCACATTGCCGTGGTCGGCAGCAGCGGCGCCGGCAAGTCGACCCTGCTGTCGCTACTATCAGGCGAACTGCCGCCAACTACCGGCATGGCCGCAGCGCTCGACGCAACGCTGCTCACCCAGCGCACTGAGCTTTTCCAGGACACGCTACGCGGCAACCTGCTGCTCGCGGCACCCGATGCTGATGATGACCGGCTGCGAGACGCGCTCTCCGCCGCCGGCCTGCTTGCCGACGTCGATGCACTACCGTCAGGCCTCGATACCCCGCTCGGCGAAGGTGGCATGGGGCTTTCCGGCGGCCAGTCGCGCCGGCTGGCGCTCGCCCGGCTCTTCCTGCGCGACACGCCGCTCTGGCTGCTCGACGAGCCGACCGAGGGGCTTGACGGCCAGACCGCACGCGATGTGCTGCATCGCCTCGCGCTGAGAGCTGAGGGCCGGGCGCTTGTCATTGCCACACATATTCGCCGCGAAGCGGCGCTCGCAGACTTGATCGCCGTCATCGACAACGGCCGTATCTCAGAAGTTTCGCGCCGTGGAGAGGCGGCGTTCGAAAAGGCGCTCGATCGGCTTCGGCCGGATTGAGCGAACAGGCATGCTCCGCACGGCCAGCCGGCCATGCGGAAACTTCTTGATACCCCGTGGGACCGTGGGAGTAAGACAATGGAACTAGACATCGTAGCGCTATCGCGCTTCCAATTTGCGCTGACTGCGCTTTATCACTTCCTATTCGTACCTTTGACGCTCGGCCTTTCCGTGCTGCTTGCCATCATGGAAACGACCTATGTCATGACCGGCCGCCAGATCTGGCGGCAGATGACGAAATTCTGGGGCACGCTGTTCGGCATCAATTTCGTGCTGGGTGTCGCAACCGGTATCGTCATGGAATTCCAGTTCGGCATGAACTGGAGCTATTACAGCTATTATGTCGGCGATATTTTCGGCGCACCGTTGGCAATTGAGGGCTTGATGGCCTTCTTCCTCGAAGCGACCTTTGTCGGCCTTTTCTTCTTCGGCTGGGACAAGCTGTCGAAAGTCGGCCATCTGGTCGCCACCTGGGCTGTCGCCCTCGGCTCAAATTTCTCCGCGCTCTGGATCCTCATCGCCAATGGCTGGATGCAGAACCCGGTCGGTTCCGCGCTCAATCCGCAGACGATGCGCATGGAGATCGTCAGCTTCTTCGACGTGGTCTTCAACCCTGTCGCCCAGGCGAAATTCGTCCACACGGTTTCGGCCGGTTACGTCTGCGCCTCGATCTTCGTGCTCGGCGTTTCGGCCTGGTACATGCTGAAGGGCCGGCATATCGAGCTTGCCAAGCGCTCGATGACGGTCGCCGCCTCCTTCGGCCTCGCTTCAGCGCTGTCCGTGGTCGTGCTCGGTGACGAAAGCGGCTATCTCGCCACTGAAAACCAGAAGATGAAGCTCGCTGCGATCGAAGCCATGTGGAAGACGGAGCCGGCACCGGCTGCCTTCACCGCTTTCGGCTTTCCCGATCAGGAGGCACGCGAGACACATTTCGCCGTCCATATCCCCTGGGTCATGGGCCTGATCGGCACGCGCTCGCTGACGACGGAAATTCCCGGTATCGACAAGCTGGAACAGCAGGCCGAGATTCGCATCCGCGACGGCATCAAGGCCTATGACGCGCTGATGCAGATCCGTTCCGCACCGGCCCAGGATCAGGTCGCCCAGGAAGTCCGGAGCTCCTTCGAAGATCTGGGCCACGACCTTGGCTATGGCTTGCTCTTGAAGCGCTATGTCGACGATCCGCGTCAGGCGACCGACGAACAGATTGCCCAGGCGGCACGGGACACCATCCCTCATGTGCCGACGCTCTTCTGGTCGTTCCGCATCATGGTCGGCCTCGGCATGTTCTTCATCGTTCTGACGGCAACCTTCTTCTGGCTGTCAGCCCGCCGACATCTGGACAAATATCCGCTGCTACTGCGCATCGCGGTGTTTGCCATCCCACTGCCCTGGATCGCCATCGAGGCTGGATGGGTGGTTGCCGAAATCGGCCGTCAGCCCTGGGTGATCGAAGGCGTGCTGCCGACGGCGGTTGCTGTCTCCAATCACGGCGCTTGGGCAGTGCTGCTCACCATCATCGGGTTTGCCGCACTCTACACGACGCTGATCATCATCGAGATGAGCCTGATGCTCAGGGCGATCCGCCAAGGGCCGGAACCGGACCACGAACCGGAAGCCAAGCTCATTTCCGAAACCCTCGTTCCCGCGGAGTGACCTGTCATGATCCTTCACGAACTCATCGATTATGGAACCCTGCGCCTCATCTGGTGGGTGCTGCTCGGCGTGCTCCTAATCGCCTTCGCCGTCACCGACGGCTTCGACCTCGGCGTCGGAACGCTCCTGCCCTTCGTCGCCAAGACCGATGCAGAACGCCGTGTCGCCATCAACACGATCGGCGCCACCTGGGAAGGCAATCAGGTCTGGCTCATCCTCGCAGGTGGCGCGATCCTCGCCGCCTGGCCGCCGCTCTACGCGGTCTCCTTCTCGGGCTTCTATCTGGCGATGTTCGCGATCCTCTTCGCCCTCATCCTTCGCCCGGTCGGTTTCAAGTATCGCTCCAAGCGGGACAGTGCACGCTGGCGAAACGGCTGGGACTGGGCACTCTTCATCGGTGGTTTCGTGCCGTCGCTGATATTCGGAGTTGCCGTTGGCAACGTGTTACAAGGCGTTCCCTTCCGCTTCGCGGACGATATGCGGATCTTCTACGAGGGCTCCTTCTTCGCGCTTCTGAACCCCTATGCCCTTCTCTGCGGGCTGCTCTCCGTCGCCATGCTCGTCATGCATGGCAGCGCATGGCTCGTGCTGAAGGCAACGGGGCCGGTTGCCGATCGCGCCCGGCGCTTCGGCAGCATCGCAGCGCTTGTGGTCATCGTGCTCTTTGCGCTCGGCGGCCTGTGGCTCTGGGCCGGCGTCAGTGGTTATCGCATCACCAGCGCCATCAACCCGATCGGCCCGTCGAACCCGCTTCTGAAGACGGTGGCGCTGGAAAGCGGTGCATGGTTTGCCAATTACGGCACCCATCCCTGGATGATTGTCGCTCCGATCCTCGGCTTCCTGGGTGCGGCAGCCGCCTTCCTTGCCATGCGAGCACGGCTGGAAGTCGCGACCCTGCTCTTCAGCGACCTCTCGATAACAGGCATCATCTCGACGGTCGGCCTGTCGATGTTCCCATTCATCCTGCCCTCTTCGCTCGATCCGAGGTCGAGCTTGACGGTCTGGGATGCATCGTCGAGCCACCAGACGCTCTTCATCATGCTGGTGGTCACCGTCATCTTCCTGCCGATCATCTTTGCCTACACCACCTGGGTCTACAAGGTGCTGTGGGGCAAGGTCGACGAGAAGAGCGTCACCGACAAGAACAGCCACGCTTACTGAGGAGACGAAACGATGTGGTATTTCGCATGGATACTCGGCTTCCCGCTGGCAGCCGCCTTCGCCGTCCTCAACGCCATTTGGTACGAGCTGGTGGATGACGAAGCCAAGAAAAAGGCGTCGGACGAACGCCGATAAATGCCGAAGGGCGCGGTTCACATCGCGCCCTTTATCTCAATTTGGCGTCATGGAGCTGTCAGCCGAGCCGGTTCTGAGACCGCTCGGCAAGCTCGACGATGAGACCATCGGGATCGCGGACAAAGGCGATCCTATTCAGCATCTCGGAATGGACGGCAAAGCGCGGCCGTTCCTTGACTTCAACGCCTGCCGCTTCCAGCCGCGCGAAGGTTTCCTGGACATTCTCGAAATGGAAGGTGACGTGCTTCACGCCGGCCGTCCCCTCGGGAAGATCGACCGCGCGAGCGACCCCGCCGGACGGCGCGAAAACCTCCAGCATACCGCCGCCGGCATCGAGGAAAGCCACCTGCATGCCGTCAGGCATCTTCCTACGCAGATGCAGCTTCAGCCCCAGCAGATCGCAATAGAATTCGATGGCACGGTCCATGTTGCTGACCGTCATGCCGATATGTTCGAATGATTTCAGCACGGTTTTTTCCTCAGACATCTGCGACCAGGCGCCGCTCTTCTTCCGGAAGCCAGGAACCGTATAGCGGATGGTCCGCCGTGATCGGCATCGGCGTCGGCTGGCCGGTACGCTGCGAATAATAGGCAGCCGTTACGAGCTCCAGCGAGTTGCGCGCGTCCTGCAGGGTCACCGGAGGATCAAGGTCCTCGACGATTGCCTGATGGAACAGCTCGAACTGCCGCGTATAACCGTCTTCTTTGGGCTGGTATCCGACAAGCGCTGCGTCGATGCGGGCCTGATGTTCCTCTGTCCCGGCGATGAAGGTCCAGGGATCGCGGCCCATTGTGTAGGGTTCCAGAATGCTTTCGGCGACGAGATCGCTGAAGCAGAAACGCAGCCTGGAGATTTCCTTGCGTGAGCCGAGCGTCATGGAGAGCGTGGCGAGCGAGCCGTTCTTCATCCTCGCCGACAGAGTGGCGGTGTCTTCCACCTCGATCGGATTGACCAGCGTCGCGCCATAGGAAAACACCTCGGCACAGGGGCCGTGCACGTAGTTCAGCATGTCATGGGCATGGATCGCATGGCCGAGCAGGCCGCCACCAAGTTCCGTCGCCCATTTTCCGCGCCATGGCACGGCGTAATAGTCCGGCCCGCGCCACCAATGGGTCTCGATGGTGGTGAGGAAGGGCTTGCCAGCCAGGCCGCGCTCGATCAGAAGCTTCAGCTTCTGCAGGCCGCTGCCGTAACGATACTGGAAGATAGGCATCAGCTTGCGGCCGTTCGAACGCTCCAGGATGCGCGCCATCTCATCCACTTCGGCGATCGAGCCGAAGAGCGGCTTTTCGCAGATCACGTGCTTGCCACTTTCGATCGCCTTCCTGCAAAGCTCGAAATGCGAGCTCGGCGGCGTGGCAATATCGATGATATCGAGATCGTCGCGCGTGAAGAGCGAATCCGTATCCTGAGTATATTCAGGAATCTTGTGCTCCTCACAGAGCGGCTGGCCGCGATCCGCGTCGAGAGAGCAGAGAATGGGAACCTCGAAAAGATCGCGGTTCCAGCCGAAGCCTGTCAGATGCCGTTCTGCAATGCCCGCGCCGATGACGCCCACGCGCAGTTTCCGTGTCATGATGTTTTCCTCAGCGGGTGCCGATGCGGGCGGCCTTGGTCTGTGCTTCGATTGAAAGGCGGCAGACCTCGTAAACGTGGTTTTGCGTCATCGCCGTTTCGGTGCGGTCGCTTACATCGGCGGCAAAGGCGTCGAAATAGTCGAGCTTCTCGCCGCTGCAATCGATATGCGTCATCTCCTCGCCGTTGACGAGGAAGAGATGATCCTTGCCGGGCCGACCGGCGATATCGATATATTTGCGCAGCTCGATATAACCCTCGGTGCCGAGAATGGTCAGGCGTCCGTCGCCCCAGGTGGGCAGCGCCTCCGGCGTGAACCAGTCGACGCGGACATAACCGCTTGCCTTGTCGGAACGCAGCAGCACTTCGCCGAAATCTTGGAAATCAGGCTTTTCCGGCATGCCGAAATTACCAACAGAGCTTGCGACCACCTCACCCGTCGTCGAGCCTGTGTAGAACAGGAACTGGTCGACCTGATGCGAGGCGATATCGACGATGATGCCGCCAAAGGCTTCCGGATCGAAGAACCAGTCCGGCCGTGTCGGCAGCTGCAGCCGGTGCGGCCCCATGCCGAGCGTCTGGATGACCTTGCCGATCGCCCCTTCCTTCACCAGCTTGCCGGCCTTGACGGCGGAGCGCACGCAATGGCGCTCGGAAAAGCAGATGGAGAAGATCTTGCCGGTCTCGGCAACGGTACGTTTGACCTCTTCGAGCTGGGCAAAGGTCGTGACACCCGGCTTATCGGTCATCACATCCTTGCCAGCCTTCATGGCGCGGATGGCAAGGCCGGCGCGGTCGCGCGGAATGGCGGCAATGCAGATGACGTCGATCGAGGGATCGGCGAAGATCTTCTCGCGATCGATCTGAGGCGCATCCGGATAGGTCTTCTCGAACATTTCGCGGATTGCAGGCACAGTTGTTTGCGGGCAATAGCCGACGAATTCGGCACCCGCGGCCAGCAGTCCCTTCACATGATCGAACGTGTGCCCATGGTCGATCCCGACGACGGCAAATCTCAGCATCGCAGTATTTCCTCCCGCGAAATTTCCGGAATCGGCAGCCGCCGACCCTTCTCCATGGTGCAAAACAGACAGCGAAAGAGAAGCCCTGTCAAGGCAAGATCAGCGGCAAAACTCTTTTGCCGCATTGGTAAATATATGAAATAGAACGGTTATTTTGTATCTAAATAGTTATAAGTTATGATGAAATGCCGCTTGGGTGCTCCATTGCGTCGCGGGCGCAAGCCGCCGATGCGAACCGCTTTTCGTCCGTTGAGACTTGCTCTTGCCCGATGAATATGCTCGATTTTCGGGAGCCGTCGGGTAGGAGGACGGCAGCTATCCCTTTCTGCAGGAGCGCTCCCCGCTCCGCCCTGTGACGGAAGATCACCATGTCCCAATCCCCCCTCGATGCTACCGCTTCGGGCGGTCTGTTTGTCGGCCGCGGCTGGAACCCGAATGTTGCCGGGCCGAGCATCGTAACGCTGCGCGACGGCGCGCTCGTCGATATCACTTCCGCTGACGCGCCGACGCTGAGCGCATTGCTGGAGCGAGCCGATGCGGCAGAGTTCGTCCGCGCCGCCGCCGGCAAGGTGCTCGGCACGCTGGAGGCGATTGCCGCCAACAGCACCGGCAAGCCGGATACGAGCAAAGCCTATCTGCTGGCGCCGGCTGACCTGCAGGCGATCAAGGCCTGCGGCGTGACCTTCGCCCAGTCGATGATCGAACGCGTCATCGAGGAAAAAGCTGCCGGCAATCCGGATCGCGCAGCTTCTATCCGTGAACGCGTCAGCACACTGATCGGCGGCAGCCTGACGAATATCAAGGCCGGCTCGCCGGAAGCCGCCAAGGTCAAGCAGGCGCTGATCGAGGAAGGTATCTGGTCGCAATATCTCGAAGTCGGTATCGGCCCTGACGCCGAAGTCTTCACCAAGTCGCCGGTGCTTTCCTCCGTTGGTTGGGGCTCGGATGTCGGGCTGCACCCAATCTCGACCTGGAACAATCCGGAACCGGAAATCGTCCTGGCGGTCAACAGCCGCGGCGAGATCAAGGGCGCGACACTCGGCAATGACGTGAACCTGCGCGATGTCGAGGGCCGCTCGGCGCTCTTGCTCGGCAAGGCGAAGGATAACAACGCCTCCTGCTCCATAGGCCCCTTCATCCGTCTGTTTGACGCGAGCTTCAGCCTCGACGATGTGCGCAAGGCCGAACTTGATCTCAAGGTCACCGGTCAGGACGGTTTCGTGCTGCACGGCAAGAGCTCGATGTCGCAGATCAGCCGCGACCCGACCGATCTCGTCAAGCAGACCGTCGGCGCCCACCACCAGTATCCTGATGGGTTCATGCTGTTCCTCGGCACGCTCTTTGCGCCGACGCAGGATCGCGACGCAAAGAACCAGGGTTTCACCCACAAGATCGGCGACGTTGTGGAAATCTCGTCACCCGGTCTCGGCGCGCTGGTCAACACCGTCAGGCTGTCGACCGAATGCCCGCCCTGGACCTTCGGCATCTCGGCGCTGATGGGCAATCTCGCAAAGCGCGGATTGCTCTGAGCTACTGGTTTCGTCTGATACCTTGCAGGAGGTCGAGAACAGAGTTCGCGGCCTCGAGTACATTGGTACCTGGACCGAACACGGCGGCGACGCCATGCTCGTGCAGGAATTCATAATCTTGCCGGGGAATGACGCCGCCGCAGACGACGATGATATCGCCGCCGCCCTGCTCCTTCAGCCGGTCGATCAGCTGTGGCAGCAGTGTCCGGTGACCGGCGGCGAGCGACGAGACGCCGACGACATTGACCTTCTCACTGAGCGCCATGCTCGCCGCCTCTTCCGGCGTCTGGAACAGCGGGCCGGCAAGAACATCGAAACCGACATCGCCAAAGGCCGAGGCAATAACCTTGGCGCCGCGGTCATGTCCGTCCTGGCCGAGCTTGGCAACCATGATCTTCGGCTTTCTGCCCATCGCCTCGGTCACTTCCGCCATACGCACCTTGAGCACGTCAAGCTCGGGCTCGTCCCGGTAGGCCGCACCATAGACGCCGCGGATAACCTTGGGCGTGGCGAAATGATCGCCGAAAACGTCGCGCATCGCATCCGAGATTTCGCCGACGGTGGCGCGGGCGCGCGCTGCTTCGACGGCGGCTGCAAGCAGATTGCCATTGCCGCTGCGGGCAATTTCCGAAAGCGCGGCCAGCGCCTCCTTCACCTTCACGCCGTCACGGCGACGCTTGGTTTCCTCGATCCGGCGGATCTGCGCAGCACGCACCGCGCTATTGTCGATCTCGAGAATGTCGATCGGCTGTTCGGTCTCCAGCCGGTATTTGTTGACGCCGACAATGACCTCATCGCCCTTGTCGACGGCGGCCTGACGGCGGGCGGCGGCCTCCTCGATCAGCCGTTTCGGCAAGCCCTCGTTGACAGCCTTGGTCATGCCGCCGAGCGCTTCGACCTCGTCGATCAGTGCCCAGGCCTTGTCGGCCAGTTCCTTCGTCAGGCTTTCCACGTAGTAAGAGCCGGCAAGCGGATCGACGACCTTGGTGACACCGGTCTCGTGCTGCAGGATGAGCTGCGTATTGCGGGCAATGCGAGCTGAAAATTCCGTCGGCAGGGCGATCGCCTCGTCGAAGGAATTGGTGTGCAGCGACTGCGTGCCGCCGAGCACGGCCGACATCGCCTCGAAGGCGGTGCGGATGATATTGTTGTAGGGATCCTGCTCCTGCAGCGAGACACCCGATGTCTGGCAATGGGTGCGCAGCATCAACGAAGATGCTTTCTTCGGCTGAAACTCCTCCATGATCCGCGTCCAAAGCAGTCGGGCAGCGCGAAGCTTCGCCGCCTCCATGAAGAAATTCATGCCGATTGCGAAGAAGAATGAGAGACGGCCGGCGAAATCATCGACATTCAGCCCCTTGGCGATTGCCGCGCGCACATATTCACGCCCGTCAGCCAGCGTGAAGGCAAGTTCCTGCACCAGCGTCGCGCCCGCCTCCTGCATGTGATAGCCGGAAATGGAAATCGAATTGAATTTCGGCATCTCCTTGGCCGTATATTCGATGATATCGGCGACGATGCGCATCGAAGGTTCCGGCGGATAGATATAGGTGTTGCGGACCATGAACTCCTTGAGGATATCGTTCTGGATGGTCCCAGAGAGTTCTGCCTTCGAAATACCCTGCTCCTCGCCGGCGACAATGAAATTCGCGAGAATCGGGATGACCGCGCCGTTCATGGTCATGGAAACGGACATGTCCTGCAGCGGAATGCCGTCGAAGAGGATCTTCATGTCCTCGACGCTGTCGATTGCGACACCTGCCTTGCCGACATCGCCGACGACGCGCGGATGATCGCTGTCATAGCCGCGATGGGTGGCAAGGTCGAAGGCCACGGAAAGCCCCTTCTGGCCGGCCGCTAAGTTGCGACGATAGAAGGCGTTGGATTCCTCGGCTGTCGAAAAGCCCGCATATTGCCGGATCGTCCAGGGCCGGCCGGCATACATGGTGGCGCGCGGACCGCGGGTGAAGGGGGCGAAGCCCGGCAGACTGTCTGCATCAGTGCCATCAAGATCGGCGGCCGTATAGAGCGGTTTGACGTCGATGCCTTCGGGCGTGTGCCAGGTCAGCGTATCCGGTGCCGCGCGCAGCTCCTTTTCCGCCAGCGCCTCCCAGTCCGACAGCGTCTTCTTCGTCATATCATCCTCCGCATCGTCTGCGCGCCACGCGACCACCATGCGATGACGCGGCGCGATACAGCCTTAGGATAATTTGATCGGTAAGGCGATGATAGACGTTCAGCGATGCGCGGCCCAGGGCACGAAGAGCCGCTCGATCAGCCGCGCCAGGATCTCCAGCAGGAAGGCAATCGCGGCAATAACGATGATCCCGCCGATGACGATATCGGTCACAAGAAACTGCGCCGCAGACTGGATCATGAAGCCGAGGCCCTGGCTCGCCGCAACGAGCTCGGCCGCGACCAGCGTCGACCAGCCGGCGCCCAGCGCAATGCGCGTGCCCGTCAGGATCGACGGAATTGCGCCTGGAAGAATGACATGCAGCAGCACCTGCAGCCGGCTCGCCCCGAAGGAGCGGGCGGCGTTGACGAAATCGCCCGGGGCGGATTTGACGCCTGCTGCCGTAGACAGGATGATCGGCGGCAGCATGGCGAGCGAGATGACGGTGACCTTCGACGCCTCGCCAATGCCGACCCAGATGATGATCAGCGGCAGATAGGCAAGCGGCGGCAGGGGCCGCAGGAATTCGACGATCGGATCAAGTATGCCCTTGCCGATACGGCTCGTGGCGATCGCAATACCTGCCGGCACACCGATGATGAGCGAGACGGCAAGCGCTGCGAAGATGCGCAGCAGGCTTGCGAGCGTATGTTCGGCGAGTGTGGAATCGACGAAGCCGTTGACCGCGACATTGGCGAGCGATTTCGCCACGACAAGCGGCGACGGCAGGAAGACCGGCGAGACAGCGCCATAAGCCGAGGCTAAGCTCCAGCCCGCGATAATGACGGCAATTGTTGCAAGCGAGATCGGCAGCGTGCCGCGGCGTTTCGGCCGTGCCTCTACCGGTTGATCCGACACTGCGGTCGTGAGTGCTTCCGCCTCGACGCTCATGCGGCAATCTCCTCTTCATCCGCGTGGATGAGTGCGGTGAGCTCGTCATGCAGATTTTTGAACGCAGTAAGCGCCTTGATCTCCTTGACGCTTCTGCCGTCGAGCAACCCCTTGCCAAACTCGGCCCTGATGTCGGCGACGATGCGGCCCGGATTGGGCGCCAGCACGATGACGCGTGTCGCAAGCAACAGGGCCTCGTCAATGCTGTGGGTGATCAGCAGGGCACCGGTTTTGCTTTCCGCCCAGACATCCAGCAGGAATTTCTGCATGCGGCTGCGTGTCAGCGCGTCGAGCGCACCGAGCGGTTCATCAAGCAACAGGAAGCGTGGGCCGGAGGCGAGCGCGCGAGCGATGCCGACGCGCTGGCGCATGCCGCCTGAGAGTTCCCAGATATTCTTGTGACCGGCGCCATCAAGGCCGACCTTCACCAGCAGTTCTTCCGCGCGGCGCTGCCTATCGCCCTTCGGGATGCCTTGAAGCTTCAGCGGAAAGGCGACGTTGCCGGCAGCGGTAAGCCAGGGGTAGAGCGCATCATCCTGAAACACCACGGCCCGGTCTACGCCTGGCCCGTCGATCTCTTTGCCGTCGACCAGCACGCGTCCCTCGCTCGGCTCAGTGAAACCTGCAGCAATATTGAGAAGGCTAGTCTTGCCGGAGCCGGAACGGCCGATGACGACCACGAATTCGTCCGAAGCGATATGCAGGTTGACGCCATCAAGCACACGTCTCTTCCGACGACTGCCTGCCTCGGCATAATCGAGCGACAAGGACTGTAGTGAAAGTATGCTCATGGGCATCACCTGTTTGAGAAAAACCGGCGCAGCCGAAGCCGCGCCGGGACCCTTGGGAGGATCAAAGACCTGCCTTGGCTGCTTCCTTGACCCAGCGGTCGGAAACATAGGGGCTGTAGTCCTTCAGGACGCCGGGGATCTTGCCCTGCTCCAGAAGGAAGGCCGAGGTTTCGGCAACGGCCTTCGTCGTGCCGCCACCGAGGAGATCGGCGCTGGCCTGTTCCTTCAGGCTGGAGAAAATATAGCCCTTGAGAAGAGCCGGCACTTCATCGGTCTTGGCACCGGTGAGCTTGGCAATCTTTTCGGCTTCCGGTGATTTCGCATTCCAGCTATCCGGATTGGCAAGGTAGGAAGCGTAAGCCGCACCCGTGACCTTCACAAAGCCGGTGACGACGTCAGGATGTGCTTCTGCAAACTTCTTGCTGACGATCCAGGCATCGAAAGTCGGGCCGCCCCACTTGGCCACATCGGCGGAAGTGGCGAGCACGCTGCCGCTCTTCTTGAGCTGCGCCAGGACCGGATCCCAGACATAGGCACCGTCGATGTCACCGCGCTCCCAGGCGGCGGCGATTTCCGGCGGACGCAGATTGAGGATCTGCACCGACTTCGGATCGACCTTCCAGTGCTTCAGCGCCGTCAACAGGCTGTAATGCGCCGTCGAGACAAAGGGTGTCGCAATCTTCTTGCCCTTCAGGTCTTCGGGCTTGGTGATGTTCTTGACAGCGAGCGCTTCAGCATCGCTGATCAGGCCGACGATATAGATCGTCTCGATCGGCAATTCGCGGCTGGCGGCAGCGGCAAGCGGCGACGAGCCGACATAACCGATATCGATGGAACCGGAAGCGATGGCGGTGATGACATCGGCACCACTATCGAACTTCTGCCAGTTGATCTTGGCCTTGGTCTCCTTTTCATAGGTGCCATCGGCCTGCGGCACGCGCGACGGTTCGACGATCGGCTGATAGCCGATATTGAGCGTGACATCGGCGGCGTGGGCCGCATAGGTGGTCAAGGTGAGGACAGCGGCAGCGGCCGTACCCAGAAGGTTGCGTCGGTTGATTTTCATATCCCTCTCCCGCAATGTTCAAAATCATTCCACCCCGGAATGTGGTTAGATCATTGTAAAATTCATAGATTTTATAGAGATAGAAAATTCCCGGAATCGGGCATGCGGGATAATTTGCTTCTAAATAACGAGAGAGAAACGGTGGTTTCCCGATCTGCCCGATAATTCCACCAAATGGCCGACTGACATCTCAGGACAGTATTGATGAAGAAAATGCAGATCTACGCCTTCGACATGAACTGCGTCGGACACATAAACCATGGCATGTGGACGCATCCACGCGACCGCTCGGTCAACTATACCGATCTCGATTACTGGGCGGACTTTGCGCACACCGCCGAACGCGGCAAGCTGGACGGCATTTTTCTCGCCGATATTGTCGGCGTCTATGATGTTTATAAGGATAGCCCCGCTCCGGTGATCGAGACGGGCGGGCAGATCCCGGTCAACGATCCGATGATGCCGATTTCGGCCATGGCTTACGTCACGAAACACCTCGGCTTCGGCGTCACCGTCAATACGACTTGTGAGCCGCCGTTCCTGCTGGCGCGGCGCATGTCTACGCTCGATCATCTGACCAAAGGGCGCATCGGCTGGAACATCGTGACGGGGTATCTCGACAGTGCCGCCCGCAGCATGGGTTTCGACAAGCTGCCGGAACACGACGCGCGCTACGACGCGGCCGAGGAATATCTCGAAATCCTCTACAAGCTCTGGGAAGGCAGCTGGGATGATGATGCGGTGCTGCGCGACAGGGAACGCGGCATCTTCGCCGATGCCTCAAAAGTGCGCGCTGTCAGCCATCAGGGTCAGTATTACAAGATGGAGGGCATCCATCTCGCGGAACCTTCGCCGCAGCGTACGCCCCTGCTCTTCCAGGCCGGCGCGTCCGCACGCGGGCAGGATTTCGCCGCCCGCCATGCCGAATGCGTCTTTATCGCCGGACCGAGCCCGCAGGCGGCGCGCCCGACCGTCGATGCGCTTCGCGCCAAGACACTGGCGAATGGCCGCGGCGCGGATGCGATCAAGATCCTGAGCCTGATTACCGTCGTCGTCGGCAAGACCGAAGCCCAAGCGCAGGAGAAGCTCGAGGACTATCGCCGGCATGCGAGCGTCGAGGCGTCGCTTGCCCATTATTCGGCCTCCGTCGGCGTCGATTTTTCGAAATACGGGCTCGATGACGTGATCGACCAGAACTCGACCAACGCCAATCAGTCGGCGCTGGCGGCAATCACCAAGCAAGCGGAAAAGCCGGTGACGAAGCGGCAGATCATCGACCAGATGGTGCTCGGCAGCCGCATGAAGCCGATTGTCGGCTCCCCGCAGCAGATTGCCGATACCCTACAGCGCTGGATCGAGGAAGGCCGCATCGACGGCTTCAATCTCGCGCGCACCGTGGCACCCGAAAGCCTAAATGATTTCGTCGATCTCGTCGTGCCTGTGCTGCAGGAGCGCGGCCTGTTCAAGGCCAATTATGCGGAAGGCCCGCTGCGCCAAAAGCTGTTCGGCGGGAACGGCCGGTTGCCGGCCAGCCACCCCGCCGCACAGTTCAGGCGATAGTTTCTAGCGATGATCCATGCGGGCGACCAGCCGGTCGCCCAGCCACTGGATGCCGCACACGAGAACGATCAGCACGACGACGACCGCGATCATGACATTGGTCTCGAAACGCTGGTAGCCATAGCGGATGGCGAGATCACCGAGACCGCCGGCACCGATGGCGCCAGCCATCGCCGAAGCGCCGATCAGTGTCACCAGCGTGACGGTAAAGCCGGCGACGATGCCCGGCAGGGCTTCAGGCACGAGAACCTCGCGGATGATTGTCCAGCGATTGCCGCCCATGGCGCGCACCGCATCGATCAGTCCGCGATCGACCTCACGCAGCGAGACCTCCGCGATACGGGCATAGTAGGGAGTGGCCGCGATTGCGAGCGGAACGATGGCCGCCCAGGTGCCAATCGCCGTGCCGACGATAAGGCGCGTCAGCGGGATCAGTGCCACCAACAGGATGATGAAAGGCACGGAACGGAAGCCGTTGATGACGGCGCCGAGGATGCGGTTGATCCAGAGATTTTCGGCAATGCCGCCGCGGTTCGTCAGCACCAGCGCCAGACCGAGCGGCAAGCCTGCTACCAGCGAAATCAAGCCGGATGCTGCCGTCATCAGCACCGTCTCCCAGAGGGAGCGCAGCAGCAGATTAATCATGATCGGTGACATAACCAAGCACCTCCACCCGGGCCGACCGGGCCTTCAGAAACTGTTCGACCGTCCCGGCAAGCGCGGGATCGCGCGCAGGAACGGCAATGAAGAACCGCGCCACGGGCTGGTTCTGGATGTGATCGATACCACCGTGCACGAGGCGGAAGGAATGCGGCAGCGCTGCCGAGAGATCGGCAAAAAGCGCGCCTTGCGCTTCCGGTCCAGCAAGATCGACACTGAGGATAGCTTCCGTGCCGCCGGTCTGCGACAGGCGTGCAGCAATGTGTTCCGGAAGCTGAGGGCGGATGCCGCCGAGCAGGCTTTTTGTGATCGCCGCCTGCGGATCGCCGAAGATCGACCAGACCTGACCTTCCTCCACGATGCGCCCTGCATCGATGACGGCGACGCGATCGGCAATGCCGCGCACCACTTCCATCTCATGGGTAATCAGAAGAATGGTAAGACCAAGCTTACGGTTGATATCCTTCAACAGGGCGAGGATCGAACGCGTCGTTTCCGGATCGAGGGCCGAGGTCGCTTCATCGGACAGCAACAGGGCCGGCCGGGCGGCCAGTGCTCGGGCAATACCGACGCGTTGCTTCTGGCCACCTGAGAGCGACGATGGATAAGCCCCAACCTTATCGGAAAGACCGACCAATTCCAGAAGCTCCTGCGCCCGCTTCAGCCGTTCGGCCTTGGCGACACCCTCGATCTTCAGCGGCAGGGCGACATTCTCCTCGACCGTCTTGGCCGAGAGCAGGTTGAAATGCTGAAAGATCATGCCGATGCGGCGGCGTAGAGGTTGCAGTTCCTGTTCGGCAAGGCCTGCAATATTGCGGCCCTCGATGACGATCTCGCCACTGTCGGCCCTTTCGAGACCGTTGAGGCAGCGGATCAGCGTAGATTTGCCGGCGCCGCTGCGGCCGATAATGCCGAGGATTTCCCCCTTCTTCACGCTGAGCGAAACGCCGTCGAGTGCTGCCGTCACGCCGAACTTGCGCCTGACATCCTTCAGGCGCACGACCTCTTCGGCATCGACTGGCCGCGTCTCGGTCCCTAAGGCGGAGACAATTGAATTCATGCTCATTCCTTCACAAACGCTGAAGGCGGCCCTGGCAAAAGGCCAGGGCCGCCTCGGTTGCTGACGCCCTTCCAGGGCGACGAAATCAATAGGCGCTGAGGCCCGTACCCTTATAGACCTTATCGAATTCGGCCTTCACCGTCTCGTTCTGATAGGAGGAGACGAGCGTCTTTACCCAATCGGCATCCTTGTTCTCTTCCTTGACGGCAATGAAGTTGCGATAGGGATTGTCGGCGATCGGCTCCTGCGCGATGCGCTCCTTCGGAGACAGACCACTCTTCAGCGCCCAGTCGGTATTGACGATACCGGCATCAAGGTCATCAATGGAACGGCCGACGATACCGGCGTCGAGTTCGCGGATTTCGATGTTCTTCGGGTTTTCCGAGACGTCGACGATCGTCGCCAGAATGCCGGTGCCGTCCTTGAGCTTGATCAGGCCCTCATTCTGGAGAACGCGGAGCGCACGGCCTTCGTTGGACGGATCGTTCGGGACACCGATTACGGCGCCCGGTGGCAGTTCGGCAACGGACTTGTGCTTCTTGCTATAGAGACCGATCGGCCAGACGCCCGTGTAGCCGACGGATACGATATGGTAGCCGTGCTGCTTGACCTGATTGTCCAGATAGGGCTGGTGCTGGAAGGCGTTCGCGTCGATTTCGCCGCGCTCCAGAGCCTCGTTCGGCTGGGTGTAATCGTTGAAGGTGATCGTCTCGATCTTCAGCCCCTTCTTGGCGGCTTCGCTGGTGACGACGCGCCAGACATCTTCATCCTCGCCACTCATGATGCCGACCTTGATCGACTTGTCTTCCGCAAAGGAAGGGACCGGTGCAGCAAAGGCAATGAGTGCGGCCGCAGAGGCGGCAACAGTAAGAGCCGCGCGGCGCGAAAGCGAAATGGCGCCGAAATTCTTGTTCTTGGTCATTTTTTTATCCCGTCTGACTGAATGAGGCCGAGCCCCGAGCAGGCGGATAATTGCAAATACGGGCATGGCGAGCGAAGCACGAACGTCTGATGTCTTCTCGCCACCGGAAAAACTCTTGCCGCGTCTTCGAGAGCGGCAGGATAAAATTCCATCAAATTTATGGATTAAATGCCAGCTGCAAGGCACGCTCAAAACAAAACGGCGCCCGAAGGCGCCGCCGAAATTCCTCTTGGAATATCGTTCATTCCGCTGCGATCAGCCTCGAATTTCTGCCCGGAAAGAAGGCAGCGAGTTCGCCGATGACCTCCCCGATGCGCTTGGAAAGCTGTTCGGAGGAAACGCGGTAGTCGGTGAAATCACGGTCCGAGGCATACACGGCGGTCGGCAACGTGTGGGCCATGAAGAAGCCGAAGAGCGGGCGCAGCTGATGCTCGACCATCAGCGCATGGCGGTCGCCGCCGCCGGTCGCGGTGATGACGATCGGCTTTGCACGCAGCTCGTGCGGGTCGATGAGATCGATCAGATGTTTGAAAAGGCCCGGATAGCTGCCCTTGAAGGTCGGCGCACCGATGACGAGGACGTCGGCATTGGCGATGTCGGCGATGATTTCCCTGGCGCGATTGTCAAGATCGTCGCGGCGCAACGCCTGGCCGAGCGAAGGGCCGACGTCCGCCAGGTCGTAAATCGTATTGTCGAAGCCATATTTTTCGGCGGCGAGGCCGGCGATATTCTCGACCAGCGCAAAGGTCTTCGAGGGACGATTGAAGCTGCCGGCAAGACCGACCAGTTTGGGTGCAGACATATCATTTCCTTCCACTATCGCGCCGTCGATGGCTCCATCATATGACGGATATTATCCATCAAAATAGTAGATTAAAGAAATGACGATCCGTCTTCGCCGAAGGCCGGGGAAAAAATGTTCGTTCGAACGCAGCGCCGCGCCGTGCGCTTGCCCTGACGCAAAGGAGGCGCCGAAACGCTTTTCGGCGCCTCTTTCTGAGTGCGAAACTTAAACCGCTCGATGCTTCGGGATGCGCGGCAGGAAGATGGTGAACAGGCCGAGCAGCGGCAGGTAGGAGCAGATACGATATACGAAGGCGATGCCGTGCGAGTCGGCAAAACCGCCGAGCAAGGCAGCACCGAGACCGCCCGCACCGAAGGCGAAGCCGAAGAAGACGCCGGCGATCAGGCCGACGCGCCCCGGCACCAGCTCCTGCGCGAAGACGACGATGGCCGAGAAGGCAGAGGCGAAGACCAGGCCGATGACGACGCTGAGCACGCCTGTCCAGAAAAGGTTCGCATAGGGCAGCAGCAGCGCGAAGGGAATGACGCCAAGGATCGAGAACCAGATGACGAAGCGGGCACCGAAACGATCACCGATCGGGCCGCCGAGGAAGGTGCCGGTGGCGACGGAACCTAAGAACAGGAAGAGCATGAGCTGCGCCTGCTGCACATCGAGCTGGAAACGGTCGATGACGTAGAAGGTGAAATAACTCGAGACGCTCGCCATGTAGACATTCTTCGTCGCCGTCAGCAACACGAGGATGAGCAGCGCCCAGACGACCTTGCTCTGAGGCAGAGGCAGCGTGCGGCTCGGGGCCGCCTTGCTGGCGTGCTGGCGGCGGTGGCTCATGTACCAGTTGCCGACCCAGCTCAGGACCACCATGCCGACCATGGCGATGCCGGAAAGCCAGGACACGCTGTGCTGACCGTTCGGCAGCACGATGAAGGCAGCCAGCAGCGGGCCGATCGCCTGGCCGGCATTGCCGCCCACTTGAAAGAAGGACTGCGCAAAGCCATGGCGTCCGCCGGAAGCAAGACGCGCAACCCGCGAGGATTCCGGATGGAAGACAGCCGAGCCGAAGCCGATCAGGCTTGCGGCAACGAGCAGCAGCTCAAAGCTGCCGGCATTACCGAGGAGGATCAGGCCGCAGAAGGTGCTCGCCATGCCGACCGGCAGCGAATAGGGCATCGGCCAACGGTCGGTGACGATGCCGACAAGCGGCTGGAGCAGCGAAGCCGTGACCTGGAAGGTCATGGTCAGGAGACCGATCTGCACGAAATCGAGGTTATAATTGGCCTTGAAGAGCGGATAGAGCGAGGCAAGCAGCGACTGCATGATGTCGTTGAGCATGTGGCAGAAGCTGACTGCCACCAGGATGGACATTGCGGTCTTTTCAAAGCGGGGCGCGCTCTCGGCAACGGATGCCATGGATCTTCCTCCTGCGCGGCCGGAACCATGCCGGTCCGTCGTCGGTTTTCGTGCGGGCTGTTCTTGAGGCGATCGGGGCTTGGGAAGTGAATTGTCAGCGGCGGTCGCTGAAAAAGCATTTATCGTATGAAGAGCAACGATTACAGCCCAGTTTTACTCGGATCGGTACGCAGTTTTTAAGATTTTTGTTCCCGATCCTGCAATTCGGCCACCTCACGCGCCGATCCCGCCCTGGCGACTGTTCTAAGGGTTGGAGCCGATATGGCTTTCGCTGGGCTCTCCAACTCAATAGGCCGCGCGATCAAGACCGGCGTTTGAATGTATGTTTCTCCGTGGGGAATGCGCGGGAGCGCACCTCCTCAGCATAGGCGGCAGCCGCCACCCCGACCCTCTTTCCAAGTTCGTCGTATCGTTTAACGAAGCGCGGTGTGAAGTCGTTGAACAGTCCGAGTATGTCGTCCGAAACCAGGATCTGACCGTCACAGGCAGCCGAGGCACCAATCCCGATCGTCGGAATAGGAATCGCCGTCGTCACCTCACGGGCAAATGTTTCGACCGTGCCCTCGATGACCACGGCAAAGGCTCCCGAGTTGCCGATCGCGTCGGCGTCACGCTGAATCTTGGCAACCTCCTCCTCGGAATGTCCGACAGATCGGTAGCCGCCTGCGGTATGAACCTGCTGAGGCATAAGCCCGATATGTCCGAGGACCGGAATACCGCGCACTGTGAGGAAGGAAATTGTCTCGGCCATCTCCTCGCCGCCTTCGAGCTTGACCGCGTCGCATCCGGTTTCCTGCAGAATGCGCACGGCATTGCGATAGGCCAGCTCCTTCGACTCCTGGTAGCTGCCGAAGGGCATGTCGACGACCACGCAGGATTTGGTGACGCCACGCATTACCGCCTTGCCATGGGCGATCATCATGTCGAGCGTCACTGCCACGGTGCTCTCCATGCCGTAGAGCACCATACCGAGCGAATCCCCAACGAGCAGGAGATCGCAGTGTTCATCCAGGAGCCGCGCCATCGGCGTCGTGTAGGCCGTCAAACACACAATCGGCGTTCCGCCCTTCATCGCCCGGATTCGTGTTGGCGTCAGGCGCTTTGCGGAACCGACAGCGCTCATTGTGCGTCTCCCGTTCCAGACGAACCTTTTCTCGCGATCACCCGGTTATCGAGAAGCTTGGTCGTGCCAATTCGCACGAACAGTGCGACAACCACCGGGTCTTCGATTTTCGCCACATGCTTCAAGGTCGCGGCGTCCCTGACAGCGACGACTTCCGGCGTTGCTAGGGGTTCACCACCGATGAAGCCGACTAGCTTCGCTTCAAGGACCTGCGGGTCGGTGAGGCCCTGAGCGACAAGGCGCTCCGCCTCGTCCAATGCGCGCGGGATGATGACCGCTGCGCGTCGCTCCTCCTCGTTGAGATAGACGTTACGAGAAGATAGAGCGAGACCATCCGCATCCCGAACCGTCGGCACCGAAACGATGCGTACTGGTAGAGCCAGATCGTCTGCCATCCGTTTGATGATGACGACTTGCTGGTAATCCTTCTCGCCGAAATAGGCGTTGCCTGGCTGGACGATATTGAAGAGCTTGCTGACAACAGTGGCGACACCCGCGAAATGCCCCGGTCGAACGGCGCCTTCGAGCTCGCAGCCAAGCTCCGGCACATCAACCACAGTTTTCATCGGGTGCGGGTACATATCTTCGACACCGGGCGCAAAGAGAATATCGACGCCAGCCTTTTCCAGCATCGTTCTGTCGCGTTCCAGATCACTCGGGTATCGGGTCAGATCCTCCGTCGGCCCGAACTGGAGCGGATTGACGAAGATCGACGCAACGACGATTTCGTTCTCAGCGCGGGCTCGTGCGACAAGTTCCATATGCCCCGCGTGAAGATAACCCATCGTTGGCACGAAACCGACGCCTCCGCCATCTGTCTTCGCTGCTGCAAGCGCTGCGCGCACCGCCTCAATGCTCGATAGGACCTGCATGTGCCCTCCCTGGCCGCCTTCCTGACTTTGGGGGCGGATAGAAGATGTAACCAGGGTCGCAGGTCAATGGATTCTTTTCGACAAGACCAATTAGATGAACAAGCTTCCATCAGGGCGTGTTCAAATATTGCGGACCGCAACCGAAGCGGCGGATTTCTTACCGAGCAACAAGGGGCGACAGCAGAGTTGATGGTGTTTCCGCCCGCGTGGCTTCGGCGCATTTGGCCACCGATAGCAGCACAAAAGATCGGCACGCCGCACATGCGTCCTAACTCGCATCATGTCCGTGCATCTAAAGTTCGTACCATATCCGCGGATTGTCGCCCGACTGGATCATCAGCCAGCGCAGATCCGTATCCTTCCAGCCCTTGATCGCATTCGTGCGGTTGTCGAGCACCAGATCGCCACGATCGGTCCTGACGACCAGAACCGCGTGGCCCTTGCCGGCGGGCGTCTTGGTCACGGCAATCCGCAGTGCCTTCGTCGACCAGCCCATGGCGATGAGGTGATCGCGCTTCGTCAACGCAAAATCCTCGCAATCGCCCGCCTTGACGTTCACCTGCCAGACATCGCCCTGATCGGGCCGCTCGTCCATCGGACGGATCGAGCGGTTGACCGACGCGTTGACATCGCCGAGCTGCTTCTCCGCAAGGGGGCTCAAGGAAACTTCGGAAACATCGCCGCGAACCGTACATTCATCCGGATTTCGAGCGCAAAACATCACATGCGCGAAAGGTGCTGTAGTCCGGCGCTTTTCAGAAATATAGCTGAACACAGGCGCCGTCTTCAGGCCACGGGCTGCACCGGCAGGCCCGTCCGCGTAAGCAGTCTGTACCGAGAAAAGAGATGCAAGCGTCATCACGATAACCAGTTCATGCTTGCGCATCTTCTACCTCCGTGTGGTGTTTGATCGAACGATGATGAGGTTCGCCCAGCGGTGATGAAGCTCTTTCAGGCGCGCGTCATCCGGACGGCTGGGCGCTTGGTCGCGATCCTTTATTTCCGGGATTTTTCCGGAGACGATCACCTTTCAAATGCATACACTGTATGCGTGTCTCATTTTGCGAGCCAGGCGCCCAAATTGCGTGCGCGTCCGGTCCTTCAGTCACAGCACAACTGGCGGCATGTGCATCGCAACCACACGCATGCCGCCAACGGCTTGACAATTTAAACTAGTGCAGCGAGCAGCCATTTCAATTGCCGAGATAGGTGCTGATTTGGAAGGGCCAAGCACTGGGCAACAGGAGATATCGCACCATGTACGAGCGACGGCGGATCGAGATCCAATGCCTGTCGCGGACCGGATTCTGATCGCCTTCAATCCGTCCCGGCACCGACGATCAAGTGTAACCACCAGGGACGCCAAGCCTTGGCTCTGTCAGACAGGGAGGTGTCAGCTCTGACGAAGAAGCCGCCGGTATTGCCGTCGCTGTCGGCATGCCCCTTTCGCCGCGGCCGCTCTACTGGAGAGCAAGGCCGCCAGCATCGGCATTTGCGGTGCACCGAAGGATGCGTTGCAGCCCGCCATTGGCTTTTCGGCAGAACGCGCTGCGTCAGTCCTTTACGGCTTGTCGCCATGAAGATGGCGTTCGAGGAAGGGCAGATTGTCCTGCCCCCAGTAGAGCTCGTCCTCGTAGGCAAAGGTCGGGAAGCCGAAGACGCCTCTTTCGCGTGCATGAACGCGATCGGCTGCCCATTTCCGCTGGACATCGTCATCGGCCTGCCGTCGCAGCAAGGCCGCGCCATCGAAACCGGCAGCGTTGACGATCGCTTCTCGGATATCAGGTCTCCCGATATCTTTCGCCTCGCTCCAGAACGCATGCTGCAGGGCGCGCGTCACGCCGATCCAATCCTGGCCATCGAGATAGGCGGCAATGACGAAGAAGGAGGCCGGTGTCGGATCGCTGAGCTCGGGGCGATTTTCGAGGATGAGGGTCTTGCCCCGCACGGCTGCCCAGCGCTTGAGATCGCGGATCCAGTAGGCGCGGCGAATTTCCGGACGATTGCGCGAGAAAATCCCGCCATTCTCTTCGACGACAGTCGTCAGATACGGCTTGATGGTGATGTCGTTCTCTACGGCAAGCTCGGCAAACGCATCAAGGCCGATATAAGACCAGGGCGAACTGATGGAGAAGAAGTATTCAACTGATTTCGTCACGGAGAGATTTCCTACAATTCCGGCGCCGCTCACGACGCCGCTCGGAGGGCAGTCTTTGTGTTCCAGCCGAGCTCGGGAGCAATGTGCGTGACGAAGTCATGCAGAATCTGGCGATATTCGTCATGCTCGAACTCATAGGGCAACTCCAGCCTGAGCTCGCTCACATGCGGCAAAATGGGATCGGCAAGAAGGCGCTCGAGGATCTGCTCTGACGGACCAACGAGATCACGGGCAAACAGCGTACGTCGTTGACCCTGGGGAGACAGCGTGCGCTCATATCGTCCGGCGGCATAGTCTGAGTATCGCTGGCGGGTGGCTGCATCCGCACTGTCAAAGGGCACGATGACTCGACCGAGCGCCACGCGCCGTTCCGCTCCGCCGGAAGCCCGATAGGCTTCGAGTTGACGGGACTGGGCGACGAAAAAGTCATCGGTCTCCTCGCCGGACGTGACATTACCGATCAGCAGGTTGAAACCGCTCTGGCCGGCCCATGAGGCCGACCGCAGCGAGCCCCCGCCATACCAGATGCGATCGATCAGGCCTTTCGCGTAGGGCTGAAGGCGCGGACGCTGCGGTCCGAAGGGCGTCTTGATGAACGTATTCTCGTCGCCGAGATAGGCTCCTTTGAGATTGCTGGCAAAGCGCAGCACACGCTCATGCGAGAAATCATGGTTCTGCCAGTCGCCGTCGAAGGCAAGCGGACCGATGAGATCAGCATGCAGCGGACGGCCGGCGCTGAGGCCCACATTCAGTCTTCCCTTCGACAAAACGTCGACAGTCGAGAGATCTTCGGCAAGCCGATAAGGACTCTCGTAACCGATCGGAATGACTGCCGTACCGAGTTCGATACGGCTGGTGCGTTGCGTGGCGGCCGCCAGGAAAGCGGTCGCAGAGGAAATGCCAGGCTCCAGATGCCGCTGGCGGGCCCAGGCACTGTTGAAGCCTAGCTCTTCACCGAAGCCAAGAAGCTGCAATGTCTTTTCGAGGCCGGAGAGCGGGTCGTCATCCGGGTAGTTGCCGGGTGTCAGGAAGCCGATATGGCCGATCGAAATCGCGTTGCCGCTCATCTTGTCCTCACTCAGAATTTCGGCAGGCCGGGCGGGTTCGTCTCCGAGGCAGGCAGTGCCTCTTCCGAAAGCTGCCAGTGCGCAAGGATTTTTGCATAGGTCCCATCCTTGATCAGACCATTAGTGGCGAGCGTCAGCGTGTCGGCAATGCCGCTTCCCTTGCGGGTGGTGATCGCGACGTCGGAGCGGTCGGGCCAGCCGGCGCTCAGCGTTCCAACCCGCTTGAGGTTCTTGTCGCGGGCGGCGATATAGACGAGCTGGGCATGCGGCTGGACGATGACATCGGCACGGCCTGAGCGTAGCGCCAAGAGGCTTGCTGCCTCGTCGTCATAATATTGCAGTTCGAGCGGCTTGAGGCCGGCAGCGACATCCTCATCGCTCCACTTCAGCAGGATGCGCTCCTGATTGGTGCCGGCGCCGACGATGAAGCGCAGTCCTGCCGCATCCTTCGGCTCCTTAATCGAGGTGATCGCACTGTCCGCCTTGACGAAGAAGCCGTGCAGACCCTTACGGTAGGAGGAGAAATCGAACTTCTCCTTGCGCTGCTCGGTCACGCCGACATTGGAGATGACCGCATCATATTTGCCTGACGTTAGGCCAAGCGGCCAGTCGATCCAGGCAACCGGGACGAGTTCAAGTTGCAGCCCGAGGCTTTCGGCAATGGCGTTCGCATACTCAGGATCGGCACCGACGACCGTCTTGGCATCCGTCGCATAGGTGGCAAGCGGCGGTCCGCCCGGGCTTACGGCAACTGTGAATTTGCCTGATGTGACGAACTTGAAACCCTTCGGAATGGACGCGATCGCCGCCTCGTTGCGCTGAGCGTGCACGCGGTTGGGCTGCTCGGGGCTCAGGTCGAATTCATCAGCCGCGGCTATGCCCGTATAGCAGGTTGTCAGCGAGGCAATAGCGGCAATCGATGCAATGCGCAGCCTGGAAAATATCGTCACGAGAGAACTCTCCATAAGAATATATGAAAACGAGGACGGACCGGCGCGACCTTCAACGCCGGTCCGTCAGACCATCCTTTACGAACCGCTCTTCGGCAGCCCCGGCGGGTTGGTCTTTGCTTCGTCAATCGCTTCGGCGTTCAGGCTCCAGTGCTTCAGCACTTCGCCGTATTTGCCGTTCTTGATGAGATCGTTGAGGGCGACGGTGACAGCATCGGCAAGGCCGGCGCCCTTCTTTGTGGTGACGGCGATTTCAGCCGTCAGCGGCCAGCCGCCGGAGACGATACCGACGAGCTTGGTATGCCCCTTGATGGAGGAGCTGTAGGCCTGCGTCGCATTGGGATTGAACTCGACATCGGCACGGCCGGACTGCAGTGCCAGATCGGCCGCGGCACGGTCGTCATAATATTGAACCTCGATCGGCTTCAGGCCGGCGGCGACATTCTGGCGATCCCATTCCAGGATGATCTTTTCCTGATTGGTGCCGGCACCGGTGATCACCTTGAGGCCGGCGACATCTTTCGGTTCCTTGATCTCGGCAATCTTGCTGTCGGACTTCACGTAGAAGCCGAGCACATCCTTGCGATAGGTGGAGAAATCGAATTTCTCCTTGCGTTCCTCGGTCACCGTGACGTTGGAAATGACGGCATCATACTTGCCGGAGGAAACGCCCAGCGGCCAATCCGCCCAGGCAACCGAAACGAGGTTCAGTTCGAGGCCGAAGGAATCGGCGAGCAGTTGCGCCAGATCCGGATCGGCGCCAACCACGGTCGCAGCATCCGATGCATAGGTTGCGATCGGCGGATCCCAGGCGTTGACCGCCACGGTAAACTTGCCCGGTTCGACGAACTTGAAGTTCGGCGCGATAGTCTTGATCGCGGCTTCGTCCTTTTCAGCACGCACGCGATTTGACGTATCAGGGCTGAGGTTGAACTTCTCGGCGGCCTGCGCCGTGCCAAGACCAAGTGCCGTCAGGGCGACGACCCCGGCAAGCAGGTAGTTGGCTCTATTTCTGAATGCCATTTCCCTTCTCCATTTCATCTTAGGGTTGTTATTGTTTTCATGCCCTCCGGACGCCCGTCGCGGCCGGGATCTGCTGATGCCTTGCTCCTTTCAGAGAACCTTGGCGAGGAATTCACGCGTGCGGGGATGTTCCGCTTCGTTGAAGATGCGGGCCGGCGAGCCGGCCTCGAGGATATGGCCGCCATCCATGAAGACGACAGTATCGGCAACTTCGCGGGCAAAGCCGATTTCGTGGGTGACGATGACAAGCGTCGTGCCCGTGCGCGCGAGCTCCTTGATCACATCGAGGACTTCGCCAACCAGTTCCGGGTCGAGCGCCGATGTCGGCTCATCGAACAAAAGCACCTTCGGGCGCAGCGCCAGGGCGCGGGCAATGGCAACGCGCTGCTGCTGGCCGCCGGAAAGCTGGCGCGGATAGGCATTGATCTTATCGCTGAGGCCGATGCGGGCAAGCAGCTCCTGCGCAAGTTGCACGGCCTCTTCACGGCTCACGCCACGCACCTGGATCGGCGCTTCGATCAGGTTTTCAAGCACTGTCAGATGCGGAAAGAGATTGAAGCTTTGGAAGACCATACCGATATCGGCACGCCGCTTGAGGATTTCCTTTTCCTTGAGCTCGTAGAGCACATCACCCTTCTGCTCATATCCGACGAGATCGCCGTCGACCGAGATGAAGCCGCCATCAACGCGCTCCAAATGGTTGATGGCGCGCAGCAGGGTGGACTTTCCGGAGCCCGAGGGACCGAGAATAGCGGTGACGCTGCCGGCAGGCAGATTGAGGTCGATACCATCGAGCACTTTCAGAGAGCCGAAGCTCTTGGAAATGCCGTGGATGCGCACCGTCCCACCGGTGCGAAGAACCGCTGCGTCACGGAAGCCGGAAGTGCGGGTAAAGTCGCCCGAGATTGCCACTGCAGGCATCGGACGGGCAAAGCGCTTGAAGAAAGACTGGAAGGGCAAGGGCTTCGGGTTGCGCAATGCGCCCTTGGCAAAATAACGCTCGATATAATGCTGGGCGATCGACAGCACCGTCATGATGACGAGGTACCAGACGGTCGCTACCATCAGCAGCGGAATGACTTCGAGGTTGCGGCGATAGATGACCTGGACCGTATAGAACAGTTCCGGCAAGGCCAGCACGTAGACCATAGAGGTCGCCTTGGCGAGACCGATGATCTCATTGAACCCGGTCGGCAGGATCGAGCGCATCGCCTGCGGCAGCACGATACGGAAAGCCTGACGGCGGCGAGAGAGACCGAGCGCCGAAGCGGCCTCGAGCTGCCCCTGATCAACCGACAGGATGCCGCCGCGGACGATCTCGGCGAAGAAGGCCGACTGATTGAGCGTGAGGCCGAAGAACGCCGCGGCAAAGGGCGTCAGCAATTGTGTCGTCGGATATTCGAAGAGGACGGTGCCGGTGAACGGCACACCGAGCGTAATCGTTTCATATAGATAGCCGAGATTGTTCAACACCAACAGCAGAACGATGACGGGTATAGATCGCAGCAGCCAGATGTAGCCCCAGGATAATCCTGACAGCAGCGGCGATCTCGAGACGCGGGCAAGCGCCAGCGCCGTGCCGAGGATCGAACCGGAAATCGTTGCCAACAGTGTCAAGAGCAGAGTGCGCCCGAGGCCGGCAAGAACGGGTGCCGCAAAGAACCATTCGGCAAAAACATCCCAGCCCCAGCGCGGATTGGTGAAGGTCGAATAGAGGACGGCGGCAATGACGAGAGCAGCGAATATGGTGCCGGCAACCCGGCCGGGATGCCGCGCCGGGACGATCCTCAGTCGGGAATAGTCCTGAAGCGTTCGGTCCCCTGCCCTGCCGCCGGTATTGATGCCGGCATAGTCACTCGTCAGTGCCATCGTATATCCCCTTTTTATGGAGCGTTCTTTGCCTGGATTCAGCGACCTGCTGCTGCCTGTAGTGGTGGGCGATCGGCGTTGGCCGACAGCTGCGGCGCGAGGTGGCGGATATCCTTCTCGAAGGGCAGCGTCTTGTAGACTTCCGGATCGACCTTGGGATCGAAGAGCGCCGTGTAGCCGTAGTTGAGATAGAGGCCGACGGCCTCAGGTTGGCGAAAGCCGGTCGTCAGGTAGACCCGCTGATAGCCCTGGCGAGCAGCCTGCCCTTCCAGCTCGACGAGAACCTTGCGGGCAAGGCCCTGCCGGCGCAGATCGGAGCGTGTCCATATGCGTTTGAATTCGGCAGTCTGCTCGTCATAATATTTGAAGGCGCCGCCGCCGATGGTCTCACCGTTGCGCACGAGCAGCACGAAATTACCGACGGGCGGCGCGAAAGCCTCTGGCGGATAGCGATTGAGTTCGGCTGCAGCCCCCTCTTCGCTGAAATAATTTCCGTAGCGGCTATCATACTCGTAGATCAGCTCGTCAATCAGCGGCTTGGCGCGGGGGTCGAGGGGGGAAGTGTAGAGAAACGTGTCGCTCATGTCGTTCGTCACCCGTTGTCGTCAGTGAGGAAGGTCTCGGCGAGCCGCACCCAGTAGCGGGCGGCCGGTGCAATTATCGCATCGTTGAAATCGTAATGGGCACTGTGAAGAGGCGCGCTGTCCCCATTGCCGATGAAGAGATAGCTGCCCGGCTTCTCCTGCAGCATGAAGGCAAAATCCTCGCTTGCCGTGCGCGGGCGAAATTCCGCTTCGACTCTTCCCGGCTCGAATGAGGACAGTGCGACATCGCGGGCAAAGGCCGTCTCGCGCCCGTGGTTGATCAGCGCCGGAAAACCAAGCCGATAATCGACCTCGGCCGTCGCACCGAAGCTCTCGGCTTGAGCGCGGGCGAGCGCAGGCACGCGTTCCTGGAGCTTATCGCGCACCGCCTGGCTGAAGGCACGCATGGTGAGCTTCAGCTCGACGCTTTCCGGAATGACATTCGACGCCGACCCGGCATGGATCGAGCCGACGGTGACGACGGCCATATCCTGCGGATCGACATTGCGAGAGACGATGCTTTGCAACGCGGTGATAAAGGAGGCCGAGGCCAGCACCGGATCGACGGCGCGATGCGGTTCGGCGCCATGTCCGCCCTTGCCGACGATGCGGATGATCGCCTGGTCGACCGAGGCCATGGCGGCATCGGCTACAAAGCCGAACTTACCAGCTGGCACTGCCGGCCAATTGTGCAGGCCGAAGACTGCATCGACCGGAAACCGTTCGAACAGGCCTTCCGAGATCATTTTGCGGGCGCCGGCACCGATTTCCTCGGCCGGCTGGAAGATCAGCCGCAACGTACCGCTGAAATTGCCGGCCTCTGCCAGATAGCGCGCAGCGGCAAGCAGGATCGTCGTATGGCCATCGTGGCCGCACGCATGCATGACACCGGGATTGCTGCTGGCATAGGAAAGGCTTGTCGCCTCCTCGATCGGCAGGGCATCCATATCGGCTCGGATGGCGATGGAGCGCTTGCCGTTTCCGCGGGCCAGGGTGGCGACGATGCCGGTGCCGGCAATGCCCGTCGCCACCTCATAGCCCCAGGAGGAAAGGTGTGATGCGACGAGCTTGCTCGTGCGGCGCTCCTGAAAAGCAAGCTCCGGATATTGGTGAAGGTCGTGGCGCAGCGCGATGAATTCATCGAGATAGGCGGCAATTCCCGTCTCGATCGGATCGTGGCTGCGCGAAGGTTTTGGAATGACGTTCATGGAATTGTCCGCTACGCCTCAGGCGCTGGCAGCCTTTCCCTGTTCGACCTCACTGGCATCTGTCGCATAGCGGCTCTCGCGGAAGGGCAACCCCAGATGATCACGGAGCGTCTCGCCCTTCAGGACCGGATCGAAGTAGCCGCGCTTTTCGAGGATCGGCAGCACATGGCGGGAGAAATCATCGAAGCCTTCGGCGATGACGGGGAAACCGAGGATGAAACCATCGGCAGCCTCGCCGTCGATCCAGCGGATGATCTCGCTGGCGATATGATCCGCAGTACCGATGAACGCCGTGCGCGGCGTTGCCGCGTCGAGCGCCACATCCCGGAGGGTGAGCCCCTTTTCGCGCGCCGTCTTCTTGATCCGGTCCGTCGTGGCACGGAAATTGTTGCGGCCGATATCGCCGATATCAGGGAAAGGTTCGTCGAGCGGATAGGCGCTGAAATCGTGATGGTCGAAGAAGCGGCCGAGATAGAGCAGCGCCTCTTCGATGGTGACGAGATTGCGGATCGCCTGATATTTGGCCTCCGCTTCCTCTGCCGTCGCGCCGACGATCGGGCCGATGCCGGGATAGATGCCGACCTCGGCGGTACGGCGTCCCTGCGCTATCACGCTCTGCTTGAGTTGCTTGTAGAAAGCCTGCGCTTCCTCGATCGGTCCGCCATTGGTGAAGACTGCATCGGCATGTTTGCCGGCGAGCCGGATACCGGAATCGGAGGCGCCTGCCTGGAAGACCACCGGCTGGCCCTGTTTCGACCTGCCGATATTGAGCGGCCCTTCGATGCGGAAGAAGCGCCCCTTGTGGTTCAGCCGATGCAGTTTGGTCTTGTCGGCATACACACCGCTCTCGCGGTCGCGCACGAAGGCGTCGTCATCCCAGGAGTCCCAGAGACCCTTGATGGCATCGATATATTCCTCAGCGATCTCGTAACGCAGCTCGTGCTCGGGATGTTCACGCCCATAGTTGCGGCCCGAGCCCTCGAGTGGCGAGGTCACGGCATTCCAGCCGGCACGGCCGCCGCTAACCAGATCGATCGAGGCGAACTGGCGGGCGATCGTGAAGGGATCGCTGTAGGAAGTGGAAACCGTGCCGACCAGGCCGATCTTGGAGGTCGAGGCCGCGAGGGCTGCAAGTATCGTCAGCGGCTCGAACCGGTTGAGAAAGTGCGGGATCGACTGCTCGTTGATATAAAGGCCGTCGGCAACGAAGGCGAAGGCGATACCGGCGTCCTCGGCCTTACGCGCCGTCTTGACGAAAAAGTCGAAATTGGTGCTGGCGTCAGCCGGGCCGCTTGGATGTTTCCAGGCATTCATATGGCCGCCTGGGCCCTGCAGCATGATACCGAAAGTGATTTTCTTCTTGGCCATGGGTTCAATCCTCCTGGGGATGGTCAGGCTGCGAGGGAAAGCCGTTCCTTGGCGAGCAATTCGATCGAGGAAAGCCGCTCGGAAGCAGCCAGCGCCGGTGTATCGAGAACGAATTCCTTGACCCCGTAGCGGCGATGCAGCTCGTCCAGTTCCTTGCGGATCTGGGCCGCGGTGCCGTGCAGCACGCTCGGCACTTTTTCCTCGATGCGATACTCGGTGACACCGGCCTGTCTTGCGAATTCGGCCGCCTGCTCTTCACTGCCGACATTTACGGTCTGGCCGTTCGGCAGGAAGACCTTGACGATGCGCAGATTGCCGACGCGCTCGCGCGCCTGTTCCTCACTGTCGGCTGCGAAGGCAGCCAGCGCCAGGATCGGCTTCTTGCCACCGGAGGCTTGTTCATAGGCTTCGAAAGTTTTGCGCAGATTCTCCGGATCGCCGTTGAGATGGCCGGCAAAAACCAACTCCCAGCCTTTCTCGGCGGCAAGCACTGCGCTCTCTACGCTTGCGCCGAGAAGGAAGCGTTCCGGCGCATGAGGTGGAAAGGGCGTCGCCTGCGCACCTTCATAGTCGGGATCAGCCGCAAGATAGGTGTTGATATCGGAAAGCTGGACAGCGAAATCCGGCTTTCGTTCAGGATCGAAAGCCGCCTGAAGAGCCCGCGTCGATAGCGGAAAGCCGCCTGGCGCCTTGCCGACGCCGAGGTCGACGCGGCCGGGCGCAAGCGAGGCGAGAAGATTGAAGGTTTCGGCCACTTTGTAGGCGCTGTAATGCTGGAGCATCACCCCGCCCGACCCGATGCGAATTTTCGAAGTCCGCGCCAAGAGATAGGCAATCAGTGTTTCCGGCGCAGAACTCGCCAGGTTAGACATGTTGTGATGCTCGGCGACCCAGAACCGGTTATAGCCGAGTTCCTCGGCCCGGATCGCCAGCCGCACGCTTGCCTGCAAGGCTTCGCTCGCTCTTTTTCCCTGTTCGATCGGGCTCTTGTCGAGAAGGCTGAGAAAATAGGTCATGCGAAAACGCCTCATCCGGATCCATATTGTCTATAAAAACAGTAGATAATATGGATTATAAGAAATCGCTTTCTCATTTCAGGGCAGCAGCGGGAAAAAGCGTTTGGGAGACGGAATGGAAAAGCGAACTTCAAAACGCATCTCACCGATAGGCGGATCACGCGTCCTGAGAGCCACGACCGCCGACAAGCCGAAAGGCCGAGCAGATGGCCGACCGCGCCGGTGATGCGGCACAGGAGGTTATGACTGCTGTTCAGAGATCACACGGTGAAAGTTGCGTCTCGATCGCTGATTGGCGTCGAGAAACCCTGGCATGAGATCGGAGTTCGTACGACGAGCATGGATAGTCATGCGGCAACAGCACCACGGGTGCGTTTTCGGGCTCTACCTCGCGTTGCCGTTGACGGTCACATATCTATGGAGATCGAGCGTCCGAGGTCACTGCAGTCAACGCCGATCGGCTTCTGCGCGAGAAGTCGATCTTTCGGGAGAAGCTCTGTCTGAGTGCAGTCATAGTCGTGGTAGCCTCGCCGTTCCAGCGGGTCCTGACACCACCGAGGCGTCAGCCGTTTCCAACTGACGCCTCTGCATGCATATGATTTCTCTGCCCGAGCCCAAGCATCAGACAAGCCTGTCAGAATGCCCGGGCAGACGATCCTTAAGCGGGCAATTGGAAGATCCAGTTGGCGATCAGCACGATGGCGAGGCCGCCGGCGAGCGCGAGATATGGCAGTATCCCGGCCTTTTTGACACCGAGGTCCTGCCCCACGAGCCCGAGATCGTCCATGGCACCGGGCGGGAATTTGCCACCGTCGCGGACGTAGTGGCGATAGGCGAAAACCGGCAGGATAAGCGCGGCGAAGATGAAGCCGACCCAGAGCGCATTGGCATAGCCCCAGACCTTGGCGCCGGCGCCGAGGAAGAGCGCGTTGACGAAGGCAAGCACGGTATTGACGCCGATCAGCCAGGTGGGGGCCTTCCAGGGGCGCTCGACATGACCGGAATCCATGCGATGGATCCATCCGGAATTAAGGTTCAGGAAATTGAAGATGATGTAACCGACATTGGAGACGGCGAGCACGAAGAAATAGCCGCCAGCGTCGGACGCGATCGCCAGCAGGAAAAGGTTGAAGGCAAAGTCCGTCCACATCGCCCGGGTCGGGGCGCCGTGTTCGTTGACATGGTCGAGATATTTCGGCAGCCAGCCATCCTTCGAGCCCTGGTAGAGCGTGCGCGACGAGCCTGCCATCGCCGTCATGATGGCGAGGAAAAGCGCCATGATCATCAGCACGACGAGAAGCTGGGTGACGACGCGGCCGGCACCGATCAGTCCGCCGAGTGCTTCGGCGACACCCGTCCCGTCAATGATGCCCGGCGCCAGCATGCCCGCATGACCGAGCACGCCCTGGAAGGCGAAAGGTACGAGGAAGAAGAACAGGCAGCAGGCAAGGCCGGAATAGAAGATCGCCTTGAAGGTATCCGTCTTCGGGTTCTTCAGTTCGCGCGTATAGCAGACCGCAGTCTCGAAACCGTAGGTCGACCAGGCGGCAATATAGAGACCGCCGAGGAAGAGCGTCCAGCCGCCATTGCTCCAGGTGCCGTCGGTGCCGGCATAGGCCGCCGTCGGCGGCACCAGCCCGGTGACGTTGGCGCTAACTATCTGGCCGCTGATGATCGGATAGAGACCGATGATGAGCAGCGGTACGAGCACGATGATCGCCAGCCATTTCTGGACGCTCGCCGTCTCGGAGATACCGCGATGCTGGATCGCAAAGATGATCAGCATCAGGATGCCGCCGATGAAGAAGGTGGCGTTGATATTGGCGGTGGCGAGGAAGGGAATGCTGAAGCTGACGAACGACCAGCTGCGGATCGCCGGCGTCAGCGTGGCGACGCCGTCCGCGCTCAGCAGCGCCTTGACCGCATCCTCAGGCGAAGTGCCAGCATGGGCAGCAATATATTCGGCAACGCGGGGGCTATCGGCCGTAATCGAAGCGGCATGCGCGCTGATCCAGGCAAGGACCGCCTGCGAATCCGCTGCCGGGATCGGGAAGAAGGCATTGAGAATATATCCGGCCGCAATGGCGCAGCCGAGCGAAAGCACCGGAGACCAGGCAAACCAGTTGCACCAGACGGACAGCGGCGCGATGAATTTCGAATAACGCAGCCAGGCCGTGGCGCCATAGACCGATGCGCCGCCCGACTTGTTGCCGAACATGCCGGCGATTTCGGCATAGGTAAAGGATTGCAGGAAGCCCATGATCATCGAGATGATCCAGACCACAAAGGCGAGCTTGCCGGTCGTACCTGCAATACCGCCGATGGAGAAGAGAACAAGCGGTGGCACGCCGGCTGCCACCCAAAACGCGCCCTTCCAGTCAAGCGCGCGTATAAGCTTACCTTCGGTGCCGGCGGCCACGCCGGCGTCCACGATATCCGTCATCGGTGAAATTCCCCATTCTATTTGTTCGGGACGTAGCTTTGCGTACGTCTCCCTGAACGCGCCTCCCGTGGCATTGCATGGGCTGCCCGGCATTTTCTCGATCCGCGTTCCCGAGCGGATTTCCGAGTCTCGACCCTTTATGCATAGTGAAGATATTTTCTTTTTAGTCAACATCCCTTTACTTTCGGGCGGCATTTTGTCAGCATGATTTGCGTGCCGGAGGGCACATCAATCCCATGAGGACCACATGCGAGATCTCCATCCCGGGATGTCAGGGGTGCGACCCGTGTCGGCAAGCATCATCCGCTATCCCGGTATCCCCGCGCTACCCGAGGGTGTCGAGCGTTACCGCTGCAAGGGCGGTGGATCCCTTGTTGTCCGCGTCGAGGCAGGCGACCACGTCACCCTGATCGACAGCGAAGGTGGACAGGCCTGCGAGCTTTCCTTCCTCGATGAAAACGGCCGGTTTCAATCGGCCGGCCTCGGCGCAGCCTTCACCGGCTCGGCCGACGGACTGAAGGCCATTCTCTCTTCGGGTGACGAGAGTGCTGCCCGAACCCGCACGGCGCTTGAGCGACGCGGTGCCGATCTCGCCACGGCAGGTGCGATCCGCATCTTCAGCGAAGCCTCCACTCCCGGCAGCAGGGCGGAGTTTGCGATCACGATGAAGGGTCTGCTGATTGCCGCCGCACCTGCGACGGCGATGTCGCCTGACGCGCAGGATACGGCAACGCCGATCGAGATCCGCATCAGGCGCAGCAGGCTGATCCGCGACTATGCCGCGGCCCTCCCCGAGCCGATGGCCGATCCGATCGAAGACATCCGGATCAGGGCGGCGACCGCCTCGGCCTATTTCGTCCGTGCCGGAGAGTTCATCCAGATCATCGACGTCTACGGCCGGCAGTGCACTGATTTTCAGGCCTTTGCCGCACGCAAGGTCGACAAGGGCCTTGATCTTGCGCTCGATTCCACCGTTACCCGCACCCTGCTTGGCCGCAGCTATCCCGCCCCCGGTCTGCCGTCGAAAGCGTTCGACCGCGACTTCGAGCCGCTGGTGGAGATCGTGCAGGACACGGTCGGCCGCCATGACGCATTCGCGACTGCCTGCAATTCGCGCTACTATGACGACATGGGCTATCCCGGCCATGTCAATTGCACCGACAATTTCAATGCGGCGCTGGCGCCTTACGGCATATCCGGCCGCAAGGGCTGGGAGGCGCTCAACTATTTCTACAATACGAATATCGACCACAACAACCAGCTCTACCTCGACGAGCCATGGTCGCGGCGGGGCGATTATGTGCTGATGCGGGCGCTGACCGATCTCGTCTGTGTTTCCTCCTCCTGCCCGGACGATATCGATGCGGCCAATGGCTGGGACCCGACCGATATCCACGTGCGCACCTTTTCCGGAAAAGAGAAATTCTCAAGAGCGGTAGCCTATCGCATGACCCCTGACGCTGATGCAGAACTGACGCGGGAAACCGCTTTCCACCCTCGCCTTGCGGCACTGACGCGGGATTACACCGAATATCGCGGCTACTGGCTCCCGAACCGGTTTTCCTCTGAAGGTCCGGTCGAGGAATATTGGGCCTGCCGTGAAAGAGCCGCCGTCATCGACCTGTCGCCGTTGCGCAAATTCGAAGTTACAGGCCCGGATGCCGAGGAACTGCTGCAATACTGCCTGACGCGCGACGTGCGCAAGCTGTCGACCGGACAGGTCGTCTATTCGGCCATGTGCTACGAGCATGGTGGCATGATCGACGACGGCACGCTCTTCCGCCTCGGCGACAAGAATTTCCGCTGGATCGGCGGCGACGACTATAGCGGCATATGGCTGCGCGAACAGGCCGAGAAGAAGGGCTTCAAGGCCTGGGTACGCTCTTCGACAGACCAGATGCACAATATCGCCCTGCAGGGACCAAAGAGCAGGGACATCCTCAAGGAGATCATCTGGACGGCGCCACGCCAGCCTGAGATCGGCGAACTCGAATGGTTCCGTTTCACAGTCGGCCGCATCAGTGGCTTTGAAGGCGCCCCTGTCGTCGTCTCGCGTACCGGCTATACCGGCGAACTGGGCTACGAGATCTTCTGTCATCCAAAGGATGCGCTGACCGTCTTCGATGCCGTCTGGAAGGCCGGCGAACCCTATGGGCTGAAGCCGATGGGACTTGAAGCGCTGGACATGGTCCGCATCGAGGCAGGCCTCGTCTTCGCCCATCACGAATTCGACGATCAGACCGATCCCTTCGAGGCCGGCATCGGCTTTACCGTGCCGCTCAAGTCCAAGCAGGACGATTTCATCGGCCGCGAGGCGCTCCTGCGCCGCAAGGAGCATCCGCGTCACCTGATGGTCGGTCTCGATATACAGGCGAACGACGCGGTCGGCCATGGCGACTGCGTCCATGTCGGCCGCGCTCAAGTCGGCGTTGTCACCAGCGCCACGCGCTCTCCAATCCTCGGCAAGACGATCGCGCTCGCTCGCGTCGATGTCACCCATGCCGTCGTCGGCAGTGCGGTTGAGATCGGCAAGCTCGACGGCCAGCAGAAGCGCTTGCCGGCGGTCGTCGTGCCGCTGTCGCACTACGACCCGCAGAAGACCCGGCCGCGTTCGTAAAAACCTTTATTCTGCCCTGCGCTGGGCGCTGGTGATCGCCCTTGCGGCCTCTTCGGAAGAATTGGCGAGCTGACGCATCTCAGCGGCGAGCACGGCGAAGCCGGATCCCGCCGTCCCCGCCCTTGCCGCCTCGATGCCGGCATTGACGGCGAGCAGCTTCAGGTAGCGCAGCGAGTGTAGGATCTCGTTGGTCTTCGAGGCGGTGATGCGCATACCCGCAGTCTGCTCGTCGATGCGCCGGTAGAGCGACTCGATGTTGATGATGCTGCCCTCAAGATAGAGCAACTCGCCGTTTTCGTTCCAGACGCCTCCACCCGTCTCCGTCACCCAGACATGATGTCCCTCACGGTGGCGGATACGATATTCCATCGTCCAGTCGGTGCGGCTTTCCAGCGCGATGCCGACGACCTGGTCCATTAGCGGCACATCCTCCTCGCACATGATCGAGGTGAAGGTGCGCGTGCTGTTGCCGATGATCTCTTCGGCCGGATAGCCGAAGATGCGTTCGATGCCATCGGTCATCTCCAGCATCGTGTAGTTTTCATCCGCACGGCAGCGATAGAGAAAACCGCTCATTCGGCCGAGAACACTGCTCTGAAAATCCATGAAGACCACGCTTGAGAAAATGAGTTGCAGATCGGGTTTGCTTCGTCTCATTTCAAACACGCCGGAAAGGGCCGCGACGGACGACCCTTTCTCGGTTACGCGGGAGCCTGGGAAAGATCAGTTGCGCAGATATTCCTCCATGGAATCGTCGAGCGCCTCGACCCAGGGTGTGTGATGCGTCGGCGACATGTTGCCGGTCATCAGCGACCGGTAGGCATGGTCGCGGAACCCCATGATGTTGTGGGCCTTGTGATGCTCCCACTCCATGAAGGTCTTGTTGGTCCCCTCGATGTCGAAGCTCGGATAGTCGGTTTCGGCGAGCAATTCCTTCACATAGTCACCCTGATACCAGATCATCTGCTCAGCATCCTCGAGCGTCTCCTCGCGGGCCCGCCACATGTCGAAATTCGCCTTCAGTTCCTCTTCCGGCGGCAGTTTGATGCGGCCCATCATGACGTCGCGGGCCCACCAGGCCTGCACGTCGAACATGTTGAAGGTGTAGAACTGATCCTGCATGCCGATATAGAAAAGCTGCGGATTCCCATCGAAGATCACGCCCTTGTAGAGATGGTCGGCCCAGAGGCGGTTGGCGGTCTTGAGCCTCAATTCGTCTGGCAGGAAGGGGAAGTGATGCTGGTATCCCGTGCACAGGATCAGTGCATCCACGTCCTTCGTCGAACCGTCAAGGAAATGGGCGGTGCGGTTTTCGAGCCTGGTGAGCAGTGGCCGTTCTTCGAAATTATCCGGCCAGTTGAACCCCATCGGCTTCGACCGATAGCTCGTGGTGACCGACTTGGCGCCGTATTTCCAGCACTGCGAACCGATATCCTCGGCCGAATAGCTGCGGCCGACGATGAGGATATCCTTGCCCTTGAATTCCAGCGCATCGCGAAAGTCGTGGGCATGCAGGACGCGGCCGTTGAAGGTCTTCACGCCCTCGAAATACGGGACATTCGGTGTCGAGAAGTGGCCGCTTGCCACCACGACATAGTCGAATTCCTCGTCGTACATGCGATCTTCGAGGCGGTTGTGCGCAGTGACCGTGAATTTCTTCGTGCGCTCATCGAAACGCACCATGCGAACAGGCGTATTGAAGCGCACCCAATGGCGGACATTCGCCTTCTCGACGCGGCCCTTGATATAATCCCAGAGCACGGCGCGCGGCGGATAGGAGGCAATCGGCTTGCCGAAATGTTCCTCGAAGGAATAATCGGCAAATTCCAGGCATTCCTTCGGTCCGTTCGACCAGAGATAACGATACATGCTGCCGTGAACCGGCTCGCCATATTCGTCGAGCCCGGTGCGCCAAGTATAGTTCCAAAGCCCGCCCCAGTCGGACTGCTTTTCGAAGCAGACGATCTCCGGGATCTCCGCACCCTTCTTTGCGGCCGACTGGAAGGCCCGCAACTGGGCAAGCCCGGAAGGACCGGCGCCGATGACGGCAACTCTTGTCATGAAGCATTCCCCTTTTCGATTATATCGACATTCTTATCTTATGCAGTCGTTCGCCACCCGCCCGGCACTAGTCAGGAAAGATGCCGGGGCTTGTCGGCGCGCCGTCGTCAAATCTGGAAAGCCAGTCGATGGTCGTCTCGCGATAGCGGGTCAGTCCCTTGTAGTCGATGAGCTCTACTGGCAGGGTTTTCAGCACGCGCGGAAAGCGGCGCGCCCATTTCGGCACCGTCACCAGCTCCTCCATATTCATCAGGTAGCAACGGATGACGAAGAGGATCGCGTTCGAGCGCGGCAGGCGCCAGAGGCTCTGCAGCTCTACGCGCAGATGCACCTTCTCCCCGACATTCTCTGATGTCACCGTCGTACGGTCCGGTCCCCATTTGTGATAGTTCTCCGGACTGGTATCCAGCCGCGGGTTGATGGTCATCGTCCAGTTGAAACGGCGCGTCGGCTTGCCCTGCTGCAGGTTCAGGAGGAATTTCAACGCCCTGTCGAAGACGCCGATCTGGTGAGCGAGCGGTACCGGCCCGTGCCATTCCATGAAATTCATGCCGATATCGAAATCGAGCGACCAGTCGGCCTGCGTCGTCACCATGCCGGCATCCATCCATAGATTGCCGTCACGCTGGTCGACGATGCAGAAATCTCCCTGAGCTTGGCGAGTAATGTATTCGAGGGGCTCATATGGCAACGTCGAACGGTCGCCGAAGGTGAAACTGTCGTCGATGCCGAGCGGCCGGTTGATCCAGCGGCACTGGTCGCCGTTCCTGATCAGCGTGAAATGCTCGGGATAGCCGGCAGCCTGCTCTTCCATCAGGAGCTCCAGCGTATCCCATTGCGCCGTCATCATATGCGGCAGCGCCTGGTAGCGCAGAGGATCTTCTTTCAGCACCAGCGCCCGATCCTGCATCTCGGCGACATAATGCTCGTCGACATCGATGAGGCTTTCGAACACAGTGCCCCCGCGGCCCTTCACATGCGGCTCCATGTTGACCGAATACATGTATTCGTCGCGATCGAAGGGAAACGGAAAGCGCCGGATATTTTCCGGGCTGTTGCGATAGGTGAAGTCGTCGCGGAAGGTTTCCTGTTTGAAGACGATGGCCATGTCCGTTCTCCTTGTTCCGCTTTCAGCTCTAGAGGTCGAGGCTCAGCCTGTTTCCCTCGAAGCGGGAGACACAGATCATCACCTTGCGGCCGGAGGCCTTTTCTTCATCGGTCAGATAGACGTCGTGATGGAGGAGCCTGCCCTCGCAGGCCGCAACCGCCGTCTCGCATTGTCCGCAGGCGCCTCCCCGACAGAGGAAGGGCGCGTCGACCCCCGCCGCCTCGATCGCCTCCAACATGCTCTCGTGATGTCCGACATGGACCGTCTTTTCCGATCTCAGTAGCTCTATGTCGAAGGGCTTGCCGGGCTGGGAGGATAGAAACCGTTCCGAATGTAGGTTCTGCTCAGGCCAGCCGGCCTCCAATCCCGCTCTCAACACGCCATCAATCATGCCCGAGGGTCCGCAGACATAAAGATGCGTGCCGAGCGGCTGGCTGTCGAGCAGGCGGGCGACAGGAATGAAGTTGCGCTCCGCATCGCAATAAATCTTCACCCGATGCGGACCATAGCGTTCGACCAATTCCCGGCAATAGGCGCCGCGGTCATGGGAACGCACAGCATAATGCAGCTCGAAACCGGCGCCCTCACGGGAAAACTGCTCCATCATCGCGATGAAGGGCGTGATCCCGATGCCGCCGGCGATCAGAAGATGCTTGCGGCCGCGCCAGTCCGGCTGAAAAAGGTTGACGGGATAGGAGACCTTCATCTCGTCGCCTTCCCGCACCTTCTCGTGCATGAAGGTCGAACCGCCGCGGGAGTTCTCGACGTGCAACACGCTGATCTCATAGGCAGAACAATCCTGCGGCGGCGACATCAGCGAATAGGCGTTTCGCCTCATATGCCCTTCGTCATTCATAGAGACGATGACATGCGCGCCACCCGAAAAATAGGGCATCGGCCGGCCATCGAGGCGTTCGAAACGGAAGCGCTTGATACGGTCGGCGACCGGCGTCACCTTCGTCACGCGGACGGGAATTTCTGTACCACCGCTCACAGGAACAATTCCTCCGGATCAGGGGCGCTGCCCGGCTCTTCGGCATCGATATTGACGCCCTGGAAGGCGCCGAGCCGGCGCGAATAGTGATCGCGCACCAGGAGCGGCAGGCCGCAATGGCTGCAGGTGAAGGGACTGTGCGTCACATTCTCGGTGATGCCCTTGCAATGCACGCATTGGACGCGCCGCGCGAGCGACCCGCGTTGTTCCGTGATGATCGACGCGTAGTCCATGCCATGGTCTAATGCGACCATCATCGCCTGGCCGATAAAGCCTTCGGTGCCTGAAAGATAGAGCCGCGTGCCCATGCGGGCGGTCGTCAGCGATCCCTTCAGCCGGAAGAGCAGCGTGGGGATCGTCGGGGCGACAAAGAACATGTCGGCGTCGAGGCGGCGCAGTGCCTCGTCATGGCCCTTTCCCTGCGAACCGCGGGCGACATAGAGGATCTCGCTGCGGGAAAGGAGGCCTGCATCAAGCCCCGCCGTCTGGTCAAGAAGGGCATTCGCGCCCTCTCCCTCCAGCGCAAAGATATGATGCCGGGCCTGCGGCTGGATCGTCAGCCCCTTGTAGACCGGCCGGCTCTTGATGCCTTCGACAAGCATGCCTGCGCCTCCTTAACCGACTGCCGTCCTCTTCTTCTTTTCCGGATCGTCGAAGGGCAGCGTATGGGCGATCGCGCTGGTCTTCAGGGTCTTGCCACGCACTTCGAGCTTCGTGCCCTGCGCAGCCTTGTCGACGTCGAGGCGGGCGATTGCCATCGACTTCTTCGTCAACGCAGAATAGCTCGGGCAGGTGATCACACCAACCTTCTTTCCGTCGGCATAGACTTCATCGCCGAGATCGGCCGGACCGTCCGCGTCGATCAGCATGCCGAAGATCTTGAACCGTTCCTTACCCTTCAGCCGCGCATGTTCCTCGGCACCACGGAATCCGGTCTTGCCGGGGCTGACCGTGAAGTCGAGGCCGAGTTCCCACAGGCTATCGCCGGGTGGCTGGTCGGCAAAGGGATACATCTGCGAATTGTCGTAGGGGTAGAAGAGCAGGTAGCTCTCGACGCGCAGCATGTCGAGCACGGAGAAGCAGCAGGGAATGATGCCCATATCGGCACCTTCGGCGACGATCCGGTCCCAGACCATGACAGCGTCCTGGCCGCGCACGAAGATCTCGTAGCCGCGCTCGCCCGTATAGCCGGTGCGCGAGATCATGACCGGCGCACCGAACAGCGTCGTTTGCATGTGATGGAAATATTTGAGATCGCGGATGCCGGGCACATATTTGGCGAGGTAGTCGACCGCGAGCGGCCCCTGCAGCGAGATGTCGTGCAGGTCGTCGTCGAAGAGCACGGCGCAATTGCGGCCGGCCGCCTGCTTGACGATTTCCTCATGGCCGGAGCCGGAGCCGTGTACCAGCATCCAGGAATTGGGGCCGGTGCGGTAGACGATGCAATCGTCGGTGAAGTGGCCGCGATCGTTCAGCATGGTGGCGTAGACCGAGCGGCCAGGATAGATCTTCGTCATGTCGCGGGTGGTGATATAGTCGAGCACGGCGATCGCATGCGGGCCAACCAGATGCACCTTCTTCAGGCCCGAGACATCCATGATGCCGGCCTTGGTGCGGACCGCGACATGCTCGTCAGACATGTTCTTGTCGTAGGTCCAGGCGGTTCCCATGCCGCTCCAGTCCTCGAGCTTCGATCCAAGAGCGCGATGCCGATCCGCCAAGGCGGAGAAACGCCAAGATAATGCCATTTCCGTTCCCTCTTGTTTCCTCTACGGAATATTTATTTCCTGACTATATTCGTCTTTCACGCTGTGGCAAGCCGATCCCGGTGATTTTTGTCGGCTGTCCCAACGGCACTTTCCTCAGAATATCGGCGGCGTCAGCCCTGCCGAACGATGGGCGGCAATCACTGTATTGGCCATCAGCATGGCGATCGTCATCGGGCCGACCCCACCGGGCACCGGGGTGATGACGGCAGCAACCGGAGAAACTTCCGCAAAGGCGACATCGCCGACGAGGCGGGTCTTACCCTCGCCGCGTTCGGGTGCCGCGATGCGGTTGATGCCGACATCGATGACGGTGGCACCGGGCTTGACCCAATCGGCCCTGACCATTTCCGGACGGCCGACGGCCGCCACCAGAATATCGGCGTTGCGGCAGATCTCGGCGAGATCCTTGGTGCGCGAATGAGCGATGGTGACGGTCGCATTGGCATTCAGCAGAAGCTGCGCCATCGGCTTGCCGAACAGGTTGGAGCGGCCGATGACGACGGCATTGAGGCCGGAAAGATCCTCGCCGTGGGTGCGGCGCACGAATACCATGGCACCGGCCGGCGTGCAGGAAACGAGGCCGGTCTTCAGATCGCCGGTGGCAAGCTTGCCGGCATTGACGACGCTGAGACCATCGACATCCTTTTGCGGCAGGACCGACTGGATGATCGGCTCGCTGTCGAGATGTTTGGGCAGCGGCAGCTGCACGAGAATGCCATGGATCGACGGATCAGCGTTGAGCGAAGCAACGAGGGCGGCAAGCTCCTCCTGGCTCGTCTCGGCTGGCAGCGTGTGCTGGACGGATTTGAAGCCGCATTCCTTGGCCATGCGACTCTTGGAGCTGACATAGGTGTGGCTCGCCGGATCGTCCCCGACGATGACGACGGCAAGCCCCGTCTGGACGCCCTTGGCGGCTTCAAGCGCGGTATTTGCCGATTTCACGGTTTCGATTACGGAAGCGGCAACCTGCTTGCCGTCGATTACCTTGACCATAGCTCAGCCCATGCGCTCGGAGGCGTAGCTGCCGGGGCTTGCCGGGAAGACGACGGTGCGGTTGCCATTGATGAAGGTACGGTGGTGGATATGGGCGTGGATGGCGCGCGCCAGCACCTGGCTTTCGACATCGCGGCCGATCGAGACATAGTCTTCGGCGCTCTGCGCATGGGTGATGCGCGCCGTGTCCTGCTCGATGATCGGGCCTTCATCAAGATCGGCCGTCACATAGTGCGCCGTCGCACCGATCAGCTTCACGCCACGTTGATAGGCCTGCTTGTAGGGGTTGGCGCCCTTGAAGCTCGGCAGGAAGGAATGGTGGATATTGATGATCCGGCCCGACATTTTCTGGCACATCTCGTCTGACAGGATCTGCATGTAGCGGGCCAACACGATCAGTTCCGTGCCGGTCTGCTCAGCCACTTCCATGATATGCGCTTCCGCCTGCACCTTGTTGGCCTTGGTGACGGGAATATGGTGGAAGGGAATGTCGTGGTTGACGACGACCTTCTGGTAATCGAAATGGTTGGAGACAACGCCGACGATATCGATCGGCAGGGCGCCGATCTTCCAGCGATAGAGCAGGTCGTTGAGACAATGGCCGAAGCGCGACACCATGAGCAGCACTTTCATGCGCTTCTCACTGTCGTGGAAATCGTAAGTCATGCCGAAACGCGTGGCGATGCTGGTGAAGCCGGCGCGGATATCGGCCCCGGAGATGCCTTCTTCGGAAATGAAGGAGACACGCATGAAGAACTGGCCGGTGTCCAGATCGTCGAATTGCGAGCTATCGACGATGTTGCAGCCCTGTTCGGCGAGATACCCCGAGATCGCCGCAACGATGCCGCGCGTCGAATTGCAGGATACTGTCAGTACGTAGCTCTTCATGCCATCTCTTCCTTCGTCACTTGACGCATAGGCCACCAGCCGGGCCGGTGCGTTGATGCTCCGGCCCGCAGGCGCATGATGTCAAAATCTCAACCGGTCGGCTCAGATATCGAGCGTGCTGTCGCGCTCCCACTGGGTGAAATGCGAGCAGAAGGCATTCCATTCCTGGTGCTTGAGCTTGAGATAGGCGGCGGAGAACTCGGTTCCGATCGCAGCCTTCAGACCCTCGTCGGCGTCATAGGCACGCAGCGCATCGAGCAGGTTCAGCGGCAGGCGCGGCGCATCCTTGACCAGATGGCCTTCCGCATACATGTCGATATTGTGATGCGGACCGGGATCTGCCTTGCTGTGCAGCCCGTCAAGACCGGCCGCAATGATGATTGCCTGCAGCAGATAAGGGTTCACCGCACCATCAGGCAGGCGCAGTTCGAAACGGCCGGGGCCTGGCACGCGCACCATGTGGGTGCGGTTGTTGCCGGTCCAGGTCACCGTGTTTGGCGACCATGTAGCGCCCGAGGTCGTGCGCGGCGCGTTGATGCGCTTATAGGAGTTGACGGTCGGGTTGGTGATCGCGGCAAGCGCCGAAGCGTGTTTCATGATGCCGCCGAGGAAGTGCTTGCCTTCTGCCGACAGGCCGAATTCGGCTGCCCTGTCGGCGAAGACGTTAACCTTGCCATCATTGTCCCAGACCGAGATATGGCAATGGCAGCCATTGCCGGTCAGGCCCTTGAAGGGTTTCGGCATGAAAGTGGCGCGAAGCCCGTGCTTTTCGGCGATCGACTTGACCATGAACTTGAAGAAGGAATGCTTGTCGGCCGTCTTCAGCGCGTCGTCGAATTCCCAGTTCATCTCGAACTGGCCGTTGGCATCCTCGTGGTCGTTCTGGTAGGCGCCCCAGCCGAGCTCCAGCATGTAGTCGCAAATCTCGGCGATGACGTCGTAGCGGCGCATGACGGCCTGCTGGTCGTAGCAGGGCTTTTCAGCCGTGTCGCGGCCATCGGAAATCTGTTCGCCGTCGGCGGTGATCAGGAAGAATTCGGCCTCGACGCCGGTCTTGACCCGCTTGCCCGCCGCTTCGGCTTTATTGACGAGCTTCTTCAGCACATTGCGCGGCGCCTGCGCCACGACGTTGCCCTCCATCATGCAATCGGCGGCTACCCAGGCGACGTCCTTCTTCCAGGGAAGCTGGATGACGGAGGTGGCATCAGGAACGGCAAAGAGGTCGGGATGGGCGGGCGTCATGTCGAGCCAGGTGGCGAACCCGGCAAAACCCGCACCCTCTTCCTGCATGCCGGCAATCGCCTGCGCCGGCACCAGCTTGGCACGCTGGCCGGAGAAGAGGTCAGTATAGCTGATCATGAAATATTTGATGCCTTTGTCTTTCGCAAAAGCAGCAAGGTCCAGTGTCATTCTCGTTCCCCTTTGGATTTCTCAGAGACACTTTGGTTATGGATGCGAAGCGGCCGGACTTTTTGCCCGGCCGGTAGAAATCAGTAACCTCCCTTGCCCGGTATCCAGCTCGTTCCCGCGAGCGGTACCTGCGCCATCGCAGAAGCTTCGATCGTCAATGCGCAGAGGTCTTCCGGTTCCAGATTGTGGACATGATTCTTGCCGCAGGCACGCGCGATCGTCTGCGCCTCCAGTGCCATGACCTTGAGGTAATTGGCGAGGCGGCGACCGGCGGTGATCGGATCGACGCGCTTCATCAGTTCCGGATCCTGCGTGGTGATGCCGGCCGGATCCTTGCCTTCATGCCAGTCGTCATAGGCGGCCGCCGTCGTGTGCAGCGCCTCGTATTCGGCCGCCCAGCGCGGATCATTCTCACCGATGGCGATGAGGGCGGCCGTGCCGATGGACACGGCATCAGCGCCGAGCGCCAGGGCCTTCGCCACGTCGGCGCCATTCCTGATGCCGCCCGAAACAATGAGTTGCACCTTGCGGTGCATGCCGAGATCCTGCAGCGCCTGCACGGCCGGGCGAATGCAGGCGAGCGTCGGCATGCCGACATGCTCGATGAAGACTTCCTGCGTCGCCGCAGTACCGCCCTGCATGCCATCGAGCACGACGACATCGGCGCCAGCCTTCACGGCAAGGGCCGTATCGTAATAAGGGCGCGCACCGCCGACCTTCACATAGATCGGTTTTTCCCAGTTGGTGATCTCGCGCAGTTCGAGGATCTTGATCTCGAGGTCGTCGGGGCCGGTCCAATCTGGATGACGGCTTGCCGAACGCTGATCGATACCCTTCGGCAGCGTGCGCATCTCGGCGACGCGGTCGGAAATCTTCTGACCGAGCAGCATGCCACCGCCACCGGGCTTGGCACCCTGGCCGACGACGATCTCGATCGCGTCGCAGCGGCGCAGATCCCGCGGGTTCATGCCGTAGCGCGACGGCAGGTACTGGTAGACGAGCGTCTGCGAATGGCCGCGCTCTTCCTCCGTCATGCCGCCATCACCTGTTGTCGTCGAGGTGCCGGCGATCGTGGCACCACGGCCGAGAGCTTCCTTGGCCGGACCGGAGAGCGAGCCGAAGCTCATGCCGGCAATCGTGATCGGGATCTTGAGTTCGATCGGCTTTTTGGCGTAACGCGAGCCGAGCACGACATTGGTGCCGCACTTCTCGCGATAGCCTTCGAGCGGATAGCGGGAGATCGAGGCGCCGAGGAACAGGAGGTCGTCGAAATGCGGCAGCTTGCGCTTGGCGCCGCCGCCGCGGATATCATAGATGCCGGTCGCCGCGGCGCGACGGATTTCCGACATCGTGTATTCGTCGAAGGTTGCCGAAAGGCGAGGCTTTGTGGGCGGGTTGTGATAGCTCATGGAAGACCTCGATAAAACTCAATAGGCGTCGGCATTGTCGACGTTGAAATTGTAGAGTTTGCGGGACGAGCCATAGCGGCTGAATTCGTCCGGCCGCGCATCGGTGATGCCGGCCTTTGCGAGCAGCGTGGCGAGAAGCTCGATATGTTCGCTCCGCATTTCCTTCTCGATACAGTCCGCGCCAAGGCTCTCGACCTTACCGCGTACGAAGATGCGGGCCTCGTAGAGGGAATCTCCGAGCGCCTCACCGGCATCGCCCAGTACGACGAGGTTGCCGGCCTGCGCCATGAAAGCGGACATGTGGCCGATATTGCCGCGCACGACGATATCGATGCCCTTCATAGAGATGCCACAGCGCGAGGAGGCATTGCCCTCGATGACGAGCAGGCCGCCGCAGCCGGTGGCGCCTGCATACTGGCTGGCGTCACCCTTGATGGTGATGCGGCCGGACATCATGTTTTCGGCGACACCAGGGCCGGCCGAGCCATGCACGGTGATGACCGCCTCCTCGTTCATGCCACCGCAGTAATAGCCGACGCTGCCGTGGATATCGATGCTGACGGGTGCATGCACGCCGGCGGCGACGGCATGGTGGCCGCGCGGATTGACGACATCGAACTGCAGGTCATTATTGCCTGTCGCCACGTCATGCAGAGCTTGATTGAGGTCACGAAGCGGGGTCACCGCAAGATCGAATGTGGGCATGAAATCGTCCTGAAAAGAAATCGAGCCGATGGGATGAGGGCAGCGGCAGCAGCCCTCAGCGTTCCCAGAAATAGACGGTCGCAGGCTCCGGCTCCCAGACGCGAGCAGCCTCGATGCCGGGCAGGCTGACGAGCGCGCGGTATTCTGAGCCGAATGCAACGTAACGGTCGGTCTCGGCCATGACGGCAGGCTTGCAGGCGATCGCATCGCGCACGACGCCGAAGCCGGACTTGGTGCCGACGACGAAGGTGAAGAAACCATCGAGATCGTCGACGGCGCCTTCGAGCGCCTCGCCGAGATTCTTGCCCTTGGCCATTTCGGCGGTCAGGTAGGCGGCGGCGACTTCCGTGTCGTTCTCGGTCTCGAAAGTCATGCCTTCGCGCTTCAGTTCACGGCGCAGGTTGTTGTGGTTGGAGAGCGAGCCGTTGTGTACGAGGCACTGGTCGGAACCGGTGGAAAAGGGATGGGCACCGAGCGTGGTGACCGCCGATTCCGTCGCCATGCGGGTATGGCCTATGCCATGTGTTCCAGCCATGGAATTGACGGCGAAACGGGAAACGACGTCCTTCGGCAGGCCGGTTTCCTTGTAGATCTCGATCGCGTCGCCGCTGCTCATAATACGGATGTCGGGGCGCAGTTCGGCGATGGCGGCGCGGCCCTCTTCGATCATGCCCTTCGGCAGGGTGACGACGGCATGGGTGCTCTTGATGTCGATTGAGACCTCCGTGCCGAGTCCCTTCTCCAGCTCGGCCTCAAGACCGGAGAAATCCTTCTTCGGCTTGGCGGACTGGATGGTGATCTTGGCGCGATCGCCGCTGCTTGCGCCATAGATCGCAATGCCGGCGCTATCAGGCCCGCGGTCCGTCATCGTCACAAGCATGGATGAGAGCATCGCGCCGAGCTCCGGCTCCAGGCTTTTATCCTTCAGGAAGAGACCCACAATTCCGCACATGACAGACCCTCCATTTCGCGTCTGCAAAATGACTATCAGGTCTGTTTTGGGTTTTCAACCTGTAGGAATATTTTTTTCTTTTAAAGCAAGTCAATCATTCTTGCCGCGTTGCGGATAGCTGATGATGGAGAGATAGCGGCTCGGCAATTTCACAAGTTTTTCCGGCCCGTGCGGCGCATCAGCATCGAAGAACAGGCTGTCGCCCGGCTGCATCGGGAAAAGCTGGTCGCCATGGCGATAGACGACCTCTCCGTCGAGCATGTAGATCAGCTCCATGCCCTCGTGCTGGAAGGTCGGAAAAACATCCGAATCCGTCGTCAGGGTGATGAGATAGGGCTCGACGATCACACCGCTGCTGTTGTTGTCGATATGGCCGAGCAGATTATACTGATGGCCGGCGCGTGTGCCGCGGCGCTCAAGCTCGATGCCCTGCCCCGCCTTGACGAAGACGGCGTTGCGCGGCTCCTCGTAACGGCGAAAAAAGGCCGTCAACGGCACGCCGAGAGCGCGCGAGAGCGATTGCAAGGTCGTCAGCGATGGCGAGATATTGCCGTTCTCGATCTTCGACAGCATGCCGAGCGAAATGCCGGTCGCGGCGGCAAGGTCGGTTACGGTGATGCCGAGCTTCTTGCGATAGGCGCGAACCTCATGGCCGATCGCCATTTCGAGATTGTTTTCCTTCGGCTCGCGCACCGCGTGCGGATTCTGGGAGAGCGCCTGACGAACCGCATGGGCATGCTCCTGGCTCGACGTTTCATCCAGCTTGATCTTCATTCACGGTCCTTCGCGCGCTCGCTCTTTGCAAGCATCCTATCGCCAGAGTGAAATCTTCTCAACCCTGAAGAAAGTCAGAGCTTGCGGAGTGAACTCGGACTGGTGCTGTAGAAGCCGCGAAAGAGGCGCGAAAAATGCGCGGCGCTGGAAAAACCTGTCGCGACGGCGATCTCGGAGATCGACAGCGGGCTCTGCTCAAGGAGCCTTCGGGCGTGCTGCAGCCTGATGCGTCTGTATTGCTCGAGGAAGGTCGTATCGAGGTGAGCGGCGAACAGGCGGTCGAGATGGCGCGTCGTCACCCCGGCAATGCGGGCCATGGCTGCACGGTTGAGCGGCATCTCGATGGTTTCCTCCATCTTCTCCAGGACGCTCAGCAGACCCGGATGGTGCACGCCGTAGCGCTCGGCAAGGGAAGCGCGCTGCGGCGCTGTCGGCTGGCCGACCTCGGTATGCAGGAACCAGTCGCTGACCCGGCGGGCGAAATCCGGCCCCATGCGCTCTGCGATCAGTGCGTGCATCATGTCGAGCGGCGCAATGCCGCCGCCGCAGGTAATGCGGTTGCCGTCGACAACGAAACGCGCCTGACGTGGCGACAGGTCGGGAAAGGCTTCGAGAAGCGCCGGCGCATGCTCCCAATGGATTGTAAAGTCACGGCCTGTCAGCAGCCCGGCCTCAGCCAGCAGATAGGGACCGCCCGAAATGCCGCCGATGCGCACGCCTTCGCGCGCGAGCTGCCGCATGCAGGAAAGCACGGCCGGATAGTGCCAGTCGCGCGGCGAGCCGCCGGCGCAGACGAAGACAGTGCCGAGCCCAAAACCGCGACCGGGAAGCGGCGCGGCCGGAACCGGTACGCCACCGGAAGACAAAACCGCCCCGCCTTCCGGCGAAAAGCATGAGATGCGGTAGATTTCCCGCCCGGCGAGCAGGTTGGCTGCGCGCAGCGGCTCGCTCGCCGAGGCATAGGACATCAGGGCAAATCCCGGCAGAAGAATGAAGCCGATGGAATGCAGGTTTTTTGCTTCGATAGACGCCATGTCCCTTTCTTATCGATAAATGTCCTAAACAGGCAAGTCGCGCCTCGCCTTTCTGGCATCATGGCATCAGCTCCCACCGGATCTATTCATGCGCTATTCCGCTCTTTCCATCTTCTTAAACGGGCTTCGCGGTAACAATGGCTGGGCGCCCGCTTGGCGTCAGCCTTCGCCGAAGCCGCATTATGACGTCATCATCGTGGGTGGCGGCGGCCATGGTCTTGCGACGGCCTACTATCTCGCCAAGATGTTCGGCATCACCAATGTCGCCGTGCTGGAGAAGAGCTATCTCGGCTCCGGCAATATCGGCCGCAACACGACGATCATCCGCTCCAACTACCTGCTGCCCGGCAACAACCCCTTCTACGAGTTGTCGATGAAGCTCTGGGAGGGACTCGAACAGGATTTCAACTTCAACGCCATGGTCTCGCAGCGTGGTGTCTTGAACCTCTTCCATTCCGATGCGCAGCGCGATGCCTATACAAGGCGCGGCAATGGCATGCGTCTGCACGGCGTCGATGCAGAACTCCTCGACCGGGCTGCGGTCCGCAAGATGCTGCCCTTCCTCGATTTCGATAATGCCCGCTTCCCCGTCATGGGCGGCCTCCTCCAGCCGCGTGGCGGCACGGTGCGCCATGATGCGGTCGCCTGGGGCTATGCCCGTGGCGCTGACAGCCGCGGCGTCGACATCATCACAAATTGCGAGGTCACAGGCATTCGCAGCGAGAATGGCAGGGTGACAGGCGTCGAGACCACCAGGGGCTTCATCGGTTGCGGCAAGCTGGCGCTCGCTGCCGCCGGCAATTCCACCGTGGTCGCCGACATGGCGGGCCTGCGTCTGCCGATCGAGAGCCATGTGCTGCAGGCCTTCGTCACCGAGGGGCTGAAACCTTTCATCGATACCGTCGTCACCTTTGGCGCCGGCCATTTCTACGTTTCGCAGTCGGACAAGGGCGGCCTCGTCTTCGGCGGCGATATCGACGGCTACAATTCCTATGCCCAGCGCGGCAATCTCGCCACTGTCGAGCACGTCGCCGAAGCCGGCGTGGCAATGATCCCATCGCTGACGCGGGTCAGATATCTGCGCAGCTGGGGCGGCGTCATGGACATGAGCATGGACGGCTCGCCGATCATCGACCGCACACATATTGACAATCTCTACCTGAATGCCGGCTGGTGTTACGGCGGCTTCAAGGCCACACCCGCCTCCGGCTATTGCTACGCCCATCTGATCGCCCGCAACGAGCCACACGAGACGGCGCGCGAGCTGCGTCTCGACCGTTTTCGGCGCGGCTACCAGATCGACGAAAAGGGCGTCGGCGCCCAGCCCAACCTGCATTGAGGACATGACGCCATGGCAAGCCTGATTTCCTGCCCGCATTGCGGCATCCGTCCCAAGGAGGAATTCACCATCCGTGGCGATGCGAGCCTCACCCGGCCGGCAGCGGATGCCGGCGCTGACGCCTGGTACGACTACGTCTATCTGCGGGACAATCCGAAGGGACGGCACAAGGAGTACTGGCACCATTCCTCCGGCTGCCGCCGCTGGCTGATTGTTGAGCGCGACACTGTCACCCATGCCGTTCATGCCGTCAGTGATGCCGCGCTTGCCAAGCTCGGAGGTGCGGCATGACGAGTTCGCGGCTTCCCAGCGGCGGCCGGATCGACCGATCGCGCACGCTGAACTTTACCTTCGATGGCAGACAACTGACCGGTCATCCCGGCGATACGCTCGCCTCCGCCCTTCTTGCCAACGGCATCCAGCTCGTCGGCCGCAGCTTCAAGTATCACCGGCCGCGCGGCATCTTGACGGCGGGCGCGGCTGAGCCCAACGCGCTGGTCACGACGGGCACTGGCGGCCGCACAGAGGCCAACACGCGTGCCACGATGATCGAACTCCATGAGGGGCTCATCGCCAGCAGCCAGAACCGATGGCCCTCGCTCGGCTTTGACATTGGCGCCGTCAACGGCTTGCTGTCGCCCTTCCTGAGCGCCGGCTTCTACTACAAGACCTTCATGTGGCCGGCAGCCCTTTGGGAAAGGCTCTACGAGCCGCTGATCCGCAAGGCTGCGGGCCTCGGCACGGCTTCCTACGTACCGGATCCGGATTCCTACGAGAAATGCTGGGTTCACTGCGACCTGCTCATCGTCGGCGCGGGGCCTGCCGGCCTTGCAGCGGCGCTGACGGCAGGGCGCGCCGGTGCCCGCATCATCCTCGCCGATGAAGGTTTCGCGCTCGGCGGCAGCCTGCTTCTCGAAAGCGGCACCGCGCTGCAGGACATGCTCAATGAACTCGAAGGCCTGCCGAATGTCCGTCTCCTGCCACGCACCACGGTCGTCGGCTGGTACGACGACAATGTCTTCGGCGCAGTCGAGCGTGTGCAAAAACATGTGGCACTGCCCGATCCGCATCGGCCCATCGAGCGCCTCTGGCGTATCATCGCCAAACAGGCGATCCTCGCCTCGGGCGCCGAAGAGCGGCCGCTCGTCTTCGGCGGCAACGATATTCCAGGCGTGATGATGGCCGGTGCTATGCACAGCTATCTCGGCCGCCAGGCGGTGACGCCCGGCGCCCGCACTGTGATCTTCACCAGTAATGCGTCCGGCTATCGCATGGCGGCCGTGCTCGAAGCCGCCGGTGTCGATGTCGCCGCCATCGTCGACAGCCGCGATGCAACTGACAATGCCTGGTGCGGACGCGCCCGGGTGCTGAATGGCAGCCGGGTGCGCGACGCGCATGGCGGCAAACGTCTGCGCCATGTCACGATCGAGACCGCTTCGGCAACGCAGCGCATCGAGGCGGATGCACTTGCCATGTCCGGTGGCTGGAGCCCGATCATCCACCTTGCCTGCCATCGCGGCGCCAAGCCGGTCTGGTCGGAGGAAAAGGCAGCCTTCCTGGCGCCGGAACGCCAGCAGGGATTGTCGATCGCCGGCTCTGCGGCCGGGCTCGGCTCGACGGAATCCTGCCTCGGCGATGGCGCGGCCAAGGCCGTCGAGGCGCTGCGGGCGATCGGCTTCGTCAAGGTCGTGGCCGCCTTCGCGCCTGTCGAGGAAACCGAGGCGGCATCGAAGCCGCTCTGGTCCGTCAAGGGCGGAAAGGGCAAGGCCTTCGTCGATTATCAGAACGACGTACACCTCAAAGATCTCGGCCTTGCCGTTCGCGAGGGATATGGGCATGTCGAGCTTGCCAAACGCTATACGACAAGCGGCATGGCGACCGACCAGGGCAAGCTTTCCAATATCAATGCGATCGGCATCCTGGCCGAGGCTCGCGGCGTGTCGCCTGCCGAAGTCGGCACGACCACATTCCGTCCCTTCTATACGCCTGTCTCCTTCGGCGCGCTGACGGGCGGCTCGCGCGGCCGTCATTTCCAGCCGGTGCGCAGGTCACCGCTACATGGCTGGGCCAAGAAAAATGGCGCCGTCTTCGTCGAGACCGGGCTCTGGCACCGCTCCTCCTGGTTTCCACGTGCGGGAGAGACGAATTGGCGCGAGAGCGTCGACCGCGAGGTACTGAACATCCGGCAGAATGCCGGCATTTGCGACGTCTCCACCCTCGGCAAGATCGAGGTCTTCGGCAGAGATGCCGCTGCCTTCCTCGACCGCGTCTACTGCAATGGCTTTGCCAAGCTGCCGGTCGGCCGGGCGCGCTACGGCATCATGCTGCGTGAGGACGGCCTGATCTATGACGACGGCACGACGAGCCGTTTCGCCGAGGACCATTTCTTCATGACGACGACGACGGCGCTCGCCGCCGGCGTGCTGACCCATCTCGAATTCTGCGCCCAGACGCTCTGGCCGGAGCTCGACGTCCGTTTTGCCTCCTCGACCGACCAATGGGCGCAGATGGCGATCGCCGGCCCGAAATCGCGCGCGATCCTTTCCGAGATCGTCGACGAGGATATTTCCGATGCCGCCTTCCCCTTCATGAGTGCGCGCGTGGTCTCGCTCTTCGGCGGCGTGCTTGAGGGCCGGCTCTTCCGGATCTCCTTCTCCGGCGAACTCGCCTATGAACTCGCCGTGCCGGCCGGCTACGGCGAATGGGTCGCCGACCGGATCATGCAAGCGGGCGAAAGGCACGGCATCTGCCCCTACGGCACCGAGGCGCTCGGGGTCATGCGCATCGAGAAGGGCCATGTCACTCATGCCGAGATCAACGGAACGGTCACGCCAGGCGATCTCGGCTTCGCCCGCATGGTTTCGGCCACCAAGCCCGACTTCATCGGCAAGGCGATGCTCGCCCGCGAAGGTTTGCAGGCCGAGGACCGCCCCCGTCTCGTCGGGGTCAAGCCACTCGATCCAGCGGCGAGCTTCCGCACCGGTTCCCACATCCTTGCCGAGCGTGCCGCCGCGACCCTTGAAAACGACCAGGGTTATGTGACCTCGAGCGCCTTCTCGCCAAGCCTTGGCCATACGATCGGCCTTGCGCTCGTCAAGCGCGGGCCGGAGCGCATAGGCGAAAAGGTCGTGGTCTGGAATGGCCTGAGAAACGAATTCACCGAGGCGGTGCTCTGCAGTCCCGTCTTCATCGATCCCGACAATGAGAAGCTCCATGCCTGAACGTCCCGAACATAAGCCGGCCCTCACGGGCAAGGAGACAGTTAAAGGCTCCGGCATCCGGATGGAGCCGCTGCCGGAAGGCCATCTCCTGCATGTCCTGGGCGCAATCGATGGCGATAGCCTCGCCAACGCGCTCTCTGCCGCTGGATTGGCAACCAGCGCTGTGCGGCCGGCCGGCTATCAGCAATGGTACATAACAGGCGAGGAAAGCCTACCGCCCTCGCGTATCGCGCTCCTTGCCGATCATTTGAGAGGCAGAGGCTTCGTCTGCGACCAGAGCCATGGCCGCATCCGCATCGCTCTTTCCGGTCCCCGCGCTGCAGAGCTGCTCTCTCAGGGAACGGCGGTCGATCTCGATCCCGCCGTCTTCTCCGTCGGTCAATCGGCCGTCACACTTTTCGGACATGTCTCCGTCCAGCTGACGCGCACGCAGGCGACGCGCTTCGAGCTTACGGTGCTGCGCAGCTTTGCCGAGGATCTCTACGAGATGCTCGAACACACCGCGGCGGCCTGAGCGCAAGCCCTGAGGTCATATAGACACACAAAAGCCAGGCCCACGGTCAAGAGCTCAAAACAACGAACAGAACCTCAGAGCATCATAGACAGCGGCATGGATGTTGCGGCTGGAAACCGCATCGCCGATCCGCACGAGGTCGAAACGCCCCTCGCTATTGCGCTGTGGCAGCGGTGGCCGACGATTGATCAGGGCGGAATAATCCACAGCACCAAGATTTCGCGAAAGCAGCTTCAGTTCGAGATAGAGCCCGTCATTGGCAAACGTGCCATGTTCGACAACGACCTGGGACACGCGCCGCTCCCACTGTGCACCGTCTGCAAAATCCGATCCGAGTACGGCAACAAGGGCGTTGCCGTCGCGCCGGACGGATTTGAGCCGCGTGTTGATGGTAACCCTGACATTGCGTTCGGCGAAGGCACGGGCGTATGGAACGTGGTTCATGCCCCCCATATCGGGCGCGAAAAAGCGTTCGGGCGACACAAGCTCGAGTTCGGCACCGCTTTTGGCAATCACCTCAGCCGCCGACATGCCCGGATGTCCGCCATTGTCATCAAAGAGCAGCACCGTGTCGGCGATCCTGACGCCACCAGCGAGAATTTCCCAGGAAGAGGTCACCAGCTCGTCGCCGGCATCCAGTTCGGGTTGCTGCGCAATGCCACCGGTCGCAATGACAACAAGGTCGGGTTCAAAAGCAAGGACGTCACCTGCCTCTGCGTAGACATCATAATGCATGCGAACACCCAACCGCTCGAGTTCCGCCAGCCGCCAGTCGATGATGCCTATCATCTCTTTGCGTCGGGGATTGCGGACGAGCAGATTGACCTGTCCGCCGGCTTTTCCCGTTGCTTCCAGGACATCGACCACATGCCCGCGCTCCGCGAGCACACGGGCGGCCTCGAGGCCGGCCGGCCCCGCACCGACCACGACGGCCTTACGGAGAATCTCCGCCTTGGGGATCTCGTGCGGGATTTCCTCCTCACGACCGGTCGCGGCATTGTGGATACAAAGCGCCTCCCCGCCTTCATAGATCCGGTCGAGACAATAGGTGGCGCCGACGCAGGGCCGGATGCGTGCCTCCTCGCCGCTTTCGATCTTTCGCACGATATGCGGGTCGGCAATATGGGCGCGCGTCATGCCGACCATGTCGAGCTTCCCCTCGGCGATCGCATGACGGGCGGTTGCTACGTCACCGATGCGCGCGGCATGAAAGACGGGGAGCTTGGTTATCGCCTTCACTTCGCCGGCAAAATCGAGATGCGGGGCAGACGCCATGCCCTGGATCGGAATGACCTCGTTGAGCGCGACATCGCTGTCGATATGACCGCGAATGATGTTGAGAAAATCGATATCGCCGGATCGCGCGAATCGTGAAGCGATCTCTATGCCTTCCTCGCGTGACAGTCCTTTCTCCCAGTCCTCATCGGCGACAAGGCGCATGCCGACGATGAAATCCGGCCCAACCGCCTCGCGAACCGCCTGCGTGACCATGACAGAAAAACGCATGCGATTGTCGAGCGAACCGCCGAATTCGTCCTCGCGCCGATTGGCCGCCGGCGACCAGAAGCCATCGAGCAGATGGCCATAAGCCTCGATCTCGATACCGTCGAGGCCGGCTTCCTGCATGCGCTGCGCCGCCGTGGCATAGTCTGCCACAATGCGTTCGATGTCCCAGTCTTCGGCCTCTTTCGGGAAGGCCCGGTGTGCCGGCTCACGGATCGGCGAGGCTGACAGCACCGGCAACCAGTCGCCCCTGTTCCAGCCTGTGCGGCGGCCGAGATGCGTGAGCTGGATCATGACCGCTGCACCGAATTCATGACAGTCGTCGGCAAGCTTCTTCAGCCAGGGCACGATCTCGTCGCGATAGGCATGGAGATTGCCGAAGGATGGCGGAGAGTCAGGCGAGACGATCGCCGATCCCGCCGTCATCGTCAGCGCAATACCGCCTCTCGCCTTTTCCCTGTGATAGAGCCGGTAGCGATCCGTCGGCATGCCGTTTTCCGAATAGGCCGGCTCGTGAGCGGTCGACATGACGCGGTTTTTCAGCGTCAGGTGCTTGAGTTGGAAAGGCTGCAGCAGGGGGTCTTTGGAGAACATGTCCGCACTCGTTGCTTGGGTGGGAGTGGCAATCGAACCGATATTCTGACCCATGCCGCCTGAAATGACGATCCGATCGGCGTCGCTTTCTAGCCGGCATGCGCCCGCCGGCTGCGGCTGAGGTCGACGGCGGTATGCCAGAGCACGGCTCCAAGGATGACGGCACCCCCAAAGAAGGTGGCAACCGGCGGCAGTTCGGAAAACATGAGCCAGACCCAGAACGGGGTCAATACAATCTCCATTGTTCCGATCAGTGCGGCTTCGGCCGGCGGCATTCGCCTCGCCCCAGCCAGGAAAAGCACGAGCGCCAGCGAAAAATTGGTCGCGCCGAAGGCTGCCAGCACGATCCAGTTGTGAAGATCGAGCGAGCCGACCGAGCCGAAAGGGGCGAAGATGACGAGCGTCAGGAAGGCGCTGACAACAGTCGGCGGCAGGCTCGGCACCTCGGGATTGATGCGCGGAATGATGATGACGAGCGCGAAGGAGACCGTCATGCCGAGCGCCAGCAGATCGCCGAGCCCGGTCCCGCCGCCGATCGACGAGGCGACGATGATCGCGACGCCCAGGAGCGAAATGCCCCCGGCAATCATTGTGCGACGTCCCACCCCCTCCTTCAGGATGATCCATCCGAAGAGGGCGGCAATGAAAGGCGCAGTCGAATAGATCATCGTCACATTCGCGACGCTGGTCATATAGAGCGCCCCGATGAAGCAGCCCTGGCTGACGGTCTGGCAGACAATCATCGCCAGACCGGATGGATGCAGGACCGAACGCCATTGCTTTCGCGATATCCCGCCTTCGAGGAACAGGCAGGGGATCAGCAGGAACAGCCCGCCGAACAGCGAACGCCAAGCGATCGCCGTCCAGACGTCTGTCGTCAGGAGCCGCGAGTAGACCCCGCTGGCGCTCCAGGCAAGTGTCGCCCCGATGACGAGAAGGATGCCCTTCTCGCGCTCGCCGGCACCGAGATGCCTGGCCGGATGGTCAATGGTCACGCAAGTAGTCTCGAAGGAGGAAAAGTCGAACGCACCTCCTTTCTGCACCCACAATTGACATCAGACAAACGAATAGTAGAGATGGATGTCATCGATTTTTTCTATGGCTGTCCAATGCGCGAACCCATCGAGAGTGATCTTCTCCGGACCTTTCTCGTCGTCGTCGAGACCACCAATTTCTCGGCGGCCGCACAGCGTATCGGCAGAACACAGTCTGCGATCAGCGCGGCGATCAAGAAGCTGGAAGAGACGATCGGCGAAACGCTGTTCGAGCGGGGCGCGCGAGGTGTCGTGCTCACGCGTCAAGGGGTCCAGCTCGTCCCCTATGCCCGGCGCGTCATCGATCTCCTGAGCGAGGCAGCGGCGACGATCCGCAGCAAGCCGCTCGGAGGACCGGTTCGCATCGGCATTCCCGAAGAATATAGTCAGACGGTGCTGCCCGCCGCACTTGCGGCCTTTGCCGTGCGCCATCCGGCCGTCGAGGTCACGGTCTCCTGCGATTATACAATCCGCAACATTGCCGCCCTCGAGCGCGACGAGCTCGATCTCGCCGTCGTCTTCGACTGGAGCGATCAGATGAGTGGCGAAGTACTCTGCATCGATCCGACCGTCTGGGTAACCTCGATCGTCCACCGGCTGCACGATATCGACCCGCTGCCGATCGCAACCTACAGAGACTCGAGCTGGTGTCGCGATTTTGCATTGAAGTCGCTGCACCAGCTCGGACGCAACTACCGGGTCGCCTTCATTGCCGACACCAGTTCCGGGCTGAAGAACGCCGTGACGGCCGGTCTTGCCGTCACCACGCTGTCGCGCAGCAACATCCCACCCGGCTGCCGGGAACTGACGACCGAGGACGGCTTCCCGCCGGTCGATTCCTCAAGGGTCGTGCTTCGTCGCAACACATTCCGGTCGAGCGAGGCGGTTCGCGAGCTTGCCGAGATGGTGCGCGATGCCTTCCAGCCTATGGCCGGGCCTCCGATGGCCTGACCGGACGCCGCAGCCGTCGCCGCGTTTCCGATGGGCTTTCGGAATAGCTTGCCCGATAGCTTCGCGCGAAGGCAGAGGCCGAATTGAAGCCGGTTGCGGCTGCAATGTCGGCGAAGGACGCGGTCGTCTCTATCACCCTGCGCCGCGCCGCGTTCAATCTCAAGGCAAGATAGTGGATATGGGGCGGCGCACCGATCGAGGCCTGGAAGAGGTCCTGCAGGTGGCGGGCGCTGATCCCGACCCTGCGGGCAAGACGCGCCAGCACGATCGGCTGCTCGATATTGTCCTCCATCAGCCGCACGGCGTGGGCCACCCGCGGATCGTCCACGCGCAAGCCTGCCGACAGCGCCTCGTCGGCATGAAAGGACGGCTGCTCGTAGCGGAACAGCCGGCTGACTTCGAGCGCCAGCGAATAGCTCTGGCGCCGCCGGATGATCTCCAGCATCAGGTCCACGGTCGGCAGCGAGCCCGATGTGGTCAGCCGCTTGCCATCGATGACGAACCGGTCCTTGACCGCCGACACCTGCGGATAGGCAAGCGCGAAATCCTCGTAATCCTCCCAATGCACGGTCGCCGACAGGCCGTCGAGCAGGCAGGCTTCCGCGAGCAGCCAGGTGCCGGATTCGATGCCGGCGATAATGGTCCGGTGGCGTGCCGCCTGCGACAGCTGCATCTTCAGGCCCGCCGAGGCGCTTTGCCGCCAGTTGTAGCTTGCCAGCACGAAGAGCGGCGTATCCGATGCGGTCGTCTGGAACGTTCCCTGCGCCGGGATGGCAATGTGGCTAGTTGTCGGCACAGCTTCGCCGTCAGGTGTGAAAATCCGCCAGCGGTAGAGCTCACTGCCGGAAATGCGGTTTGCTCCGCGCATCGGTTCGATGACGGAGGCAATGAGAATGAGATTGGTGTCCGGCAGGACAAGAAGATCGATGTCGAGCCGTTCGGTCGATCGCTCCAGCACGGTCCCCTCCCTGATGTTCCGATAATGTATCGATCGATTCCGAAAATGCAAAGCATCCTCGCTCGTCCTGGAGCGTAATACCCTCAAGACGAGGGAGAACAACAAACATGCCTCTTGCGATGAACCGCGATGTTTTCATCACCTGCGCCGTCACCGGTGCCGGCGATACGGTTTCGAAATCCAGCCACGTTCCCATTACTCCCAAGCAGATCGCGGATTCCGCGATCGACGCCGCCAAGGCTGGGGCGGCAGTCGTTCACTGTCATGTCCGCGATCCGGAAACCGGTGCCGCAAGCCGCCGCAACGACCTCTACAGGGAGGTCACAGACCGCATCCGTTCGGCCGATGTCGATGTGGTGTTGAACCTGACGGCCGGCATGGGCGGAGACCTGATTTTCGGCGATGTCGAAAGTCCCCTTCCCCTGAAGGCGGCTGGAACGGACATGGCAGGGGCAACTGAGCGCGTCAGCCATGTCGCCGAATGCCTGCCGGAAATCTGCACGCTCGACTGCGGCACGATGAACTTCAATCTCGGCGATTACGTCATGACCAACACGCCCGCCATGCTGCGGTCAATGGCGAAGAAAATGACCGATCTCGGCGTGCGCCCCGAGATCGAGGCATTCGACACCGGCCATCTTTGGTTTGCAAAGCAGCTCGCCGAAGAGGGGCTGATCGAGGATCCGGTGCTCATCCAGCTGTGCTTGGGCATTCCCTGGGGTGCCCCAGACGATCTCAACACGTTCATGGCCATGGTCAACAACGTGCCCGATAGCTGGACCTTCTCGGCCTTTTCGATTGGTCGCAACGCGATGGCCTATCCGGCCGCCGCGGTTCTGGCGGGCGGCAATGTCCGCGTTGGCCTCGAGGATAATCTCTATATCGGCAAGGGCGCTCTCGCCACCAATGCGCAGCTTGTCGAAAAGGCTGTGCAGGTGGTCGAAGGCATGGGGGCCAGGATCATCGGTCCCGAGGACGTCCGCAAGAAACTGAATCTGAATAAGCGCTGAGGACGACATGACAGGGATCACCAAAGCGGCCTGTATCGGCGGCGGCGTTATCGGCGGGGGATGGATTGCACGTTTTCTGCTTGCCGGCATTGATGTCAGCGTCTTCGATCCTCATCCGGAAGCAAGCCGCATCGTGGGCGAGGTCATTGCCAATGCGGAAAAGGCCTATGGGATGCTGACCGCCGCACCGCTGCCGCCACGCGGCCGGCTCACCTTTGAAAAGTCGCTGCAAGAGGCGGTCTCCGGCGCCGACTGGATCCAGGAAAGCGTGCCGGAACGGCTTGACCTCAAGCGCGGCGTATTGACCGAGATCGATGCTGCGGCACGCCCGGATGCCCTGATCGGTTCCTCCACATCCGGCCTGCTGCCGAGTGATCTGCAGCGCGACATGAAACATCCCGAGCGCCTCTTCGTCGCCCATCCCTATAATCCGGTCTACCTGCTGCCGCTGGTGGAGATCGTCGGCGGCGAGAAGACCTCGAAAGCCACCATTCAGGCAGCGATGGAGCGCTTGGCGCCGATCGGCATGAAGGGCGTCCATATCGCCAAGGAGATTGAGGCCTTCGTCGGCGACCGGCTGCTCGAAGCGCTCTGGCGCGAGGCGCTCTGGCTCATCCATGACGATATCTGCACCGTCGAGACGCTCGACGACGTCATCCGCTATTCCTTCGGACTTCGCTGGGCGCAGATGGGTCTGTTTCAGACTTATCGCATTGCCGGCGGCGAGGCCGGAATGCGCCATTTCCTCGCGCAGTTCGGGCCCTGCCTTGCCTGGCCCTGGACGAAACTGACCGACGTCGTCGACCTCGACGACGCGTTGATCGAAAAGATCGGAAAACAGTCGGACGAACAGGCGGCCGGCCTTTCGATCCGTGCACTGGAGCGCATCCGCGACGAAAATCTCGTCGGCATTCTGCAGGCGTTGAAGGCCGGAAATGACGGCAAGGGCTGGGGCGCCGGCCAGTTGCTGAAAGATTTCGAACAGTCCCTCTGGGCCGCAGGCGGTGGGAAAATCGCTGGCGCTGATCATTCAGAGCCCCTCAAGCTCGTCGAGACGAAGGTGAGCCCCGCCTGGGTCGACTATAACGGCCATATGACGGAGCATCGCTACTTGCAGGTTTTCGGCGATACGTCCGACGCGCTTCTGCGCCTGATCGGCGTCGATCTTGCCTATGTCGAGGCCGGGCAGAGCTACTATACTGTTGAGACCCATATCCGCCATCTTGGCGAGGCCAAGCTCGGGCAGGCGATCCATTCGACCTGCCAGATCCTCACAGTCGACGAGAAGCGGCTGCACCTCTTCCACACGATCCGCGACACTGAGAGCGGCGCAGTGCTCGCCACTGCCGAGCAGATGCTGCTGCATGTCGATACCGAAGCCGGCAAGGCGACACCGGCGCCAGTCGCAGTCCTCGACCAGGCAAATCTGATCGCCGCGGCCCATGCAAAACTGCCTCCCCCCGACGGGGTTGGCCGCCATGTCGGCCAGAAACGATAGGGAGATCGACATGGATTTCGGCCTCAGCGAAGAACAGGAAATGATCGTCGAGACGGTCCGCGGCTTCGTCGAAACCGAAATCTATCCGCATGAGAACGAAGTCGAGCGCACGGGTTTCGTTCCGCCGGATCTAGCGGCTGAGATCCGGCGCAAATGCATCGAACTCGGCTTCTACGCCTGCAATTTCCCCGAAGATGCGGGCGGCGCCGGCCTCGATCATGTCACCTTCACGCTTGTCGAGCGGGAACTCGGCCGCGGCTCCATGGCGCTGACGGTCTTTTTCGGCCGTCCCTCCGGCATCCTGATGGCCTGCGAGGGCGAGCAGCGCGAGCGGTATTTGCTTCCTGCCGTCCGCGGAGAAAAGATCGACGCTCTGGCGATCACCGAGCCTGATGCCGGTTCCGACATGCGCGGCATGAAATGCACCGCTCGCAGCGACGGCAGCGACTTCGTCCTCAATGGTAGCAAGCATTTCATCTCGCATGCCGATGCCGCCGATTTCATCATCGTCTTTGCTGCAACTGGTGAGGAGGAAACGCCAAAAGGCCTCAAGAAGAAGATCACTGCATTTCTGGTCGATCGCGGCACCCCGGGCTTCGAAATTCTCAAAGGCTATGATTCCGTCTCCCACCGCGGCTATCACAATTGCACCCTGAGCTTTGCCGACTGCCGTATCCCGCAGTCCCAGGTGCTCGGCGAACTGCATCGCGGTTTCGAGCTTGCCAACCAGTGGCTCTACGGCACGCGGCTGACGGTCGCCGCCACCTGCGTCGGCCGGGCGCGGCGCGTCTTCGACATGGCCTTGTCCTACGCCGCCGCGCGCAAGCAGTTCGGTCGGCCGATCGGCGCCAACCAGGGCGTCTCCTTCAAGCTTGCCGACATGATCACGGAGATCGACGCAGCCGATTGGCTGACGCTTTCGGCGGCGTGGCGGCTGGATGCCGGCCGGTCTTCGGATCGCGAAATCGCTTCGGCCAAGCTCTACGCCTCTGAAATGCTTGCCCGCGTCACGGATGAGGCGATCCAGATCTATGGCGGCATGGGCCTGATGGACGACCTGCCGCTCGCCCGCTTCTGGCGCGATGCGCGCGTCGAGCGCATCTGGGACGGCACATCGGAGATCCAGCGCCATATCATCAGCCGCGACCTCCTGCGGCCTCTGGGAGCGTAGCCGATGATGCCCCGCCCGCTCGAGCGACTGTTCAGACCGCAAACGATCGCCGTCTTCGGCGGCCGCGAGGCGCGCCGGGTGATCGAACAGTGCGACCGGATGGGGTTTGCGGGTGAGATCTGGCCCGTCCATCCGACGCTTGACGAGGTGCTCGGGCGGCGCTGCTATCACGACGTTTCCGAACTTCCCTCTCCGCCAGACGCGGCCTTTATCGGCGTCAACAGGACATTGACCATCGAGATCGTCCGCAGCCTGTCGGCGGCTGGCGCCGGCGGCGCGGTCTGTTATGCATCGGGCTTCAGCGAGGCCGTGGCGGAACTTGCCGATGGCGCCGACCTGCAACAGGCGCTGATTGCCGCCGCAGGCGACATGCCGATCCTCGGGCCGAACTGCTACGGCTTCATCAACGGCCTCGACGGCGCGCTGCTCTGGCCCGACCAGCACGGCATGACGCGCGTCGAACGTGGCGTGGCGATCCTGACCCAATCGTCGAATATAGCGCTCAACCTGACCATGCAGACGCGCGGCCTGCCGATCGCTTACATCGTAACGTCAGGCAACCAGGCGCAAACTTCGCTGTCCGACGTCGCCTGCGGCCTGCTTGCCGACCCCCGCGTGACGGCGCTTGGCCTGCATGTCGAGGGCTTTGGAGATCCAGCGGCGCTCGAACGCCTCGCCGCCACCGCCCGCCTGACGAAAAAGCCTGTTGTCGTGCTGAAAGTCGGCAGGTCCGAACAAGCAAGACAGGCAACGCTCTCCCATACCGCGTCGCTTGCGGGTGGCGATGCCTTGGCCGATGCGGTGCTTGTCCGCCTCGGCCTCGGCCGCGTCGAGACGCTGCCGGCGCTGCTTGAAACGCTGAAGCTCCTGCATGTCGCCGGCCCGCTGTCAGGCCCTTCGATCTCCTCCATGAGCTGTTCAGGCGGCGAGGCCTCGTTGATGGCGGATGCTGCAGTCGGGCGCGCCGTTACGTTCCGGGACCTTGAGCCGGAGCAATTGCCGCGTCTGAGGCGCATCCTTGGTGACATGGTGACGCTCTCCAATCCGCTTGACTACCACACGTTCGTGTGGGGCGATCTCGCGCGCCAGACAGAGGCTTTCACTGCCATGCTCGAGGGTGGCTACGCCCTTAATCTCGTCGTCCTCGATTTTCCCCGCACCGACCGGTGCAGCACAGCCGACTGGGTGACGACGGCGGATGCCGTCATTGCCGCCGCCTCTGCGACAGGCGCGCTCGCCGGGATCCTGGCGACCCTGCCCGAGACCATGCCGGAGGCCATCGCAAGCCGCCTGATGGCCGAAGGCGTCGTACCCTTCTGCGGCATCGATGAAACCCTGATTGCCGCGGAAGTCGCAGCCGGCATCGGCCATGCCTGGCGCAAACCGCCTCCCCCGCCGCTTCTCAATGTCTCGTCCGTTGAAGGCGCCGTCGAAACGCTGACAGAGGCCGATGCCAAGGTGGAACTCAACCTCGCCGGCCTTCGGATACCCAAAGGCCTGATTGCGAGTACGCCCCTTCAGGCGGCAGATTGTGCCGAGCGGATCGGCTTTCCCGTCGTCCTGAAAGCGCTCGGCATCGCGCATAAGACCGAAGCAGGCGCCGTCGTACTCAACCTGAAGGATGCCAGAGCCGTATCGGATGCCGCATCAAAGATGGCTGCGACAAGCGGTTTTCTGGTCGAACAGATGATCGAGCGGCCCGTCGCCGAGCTGATTGTCGGCGCCGCCCGCGACCCGGTTTTCGGATTGTCCCTGACACTCGGCGCCGGCGGGATTTTTGTCGAATTGCTGGAGGATTCCGTCATTTTACCATTGCCGACGACGAGATCGGATATTTCCGAGGCAATTTCACGCCTGAAGATCGCAAAATTGATTGAGGGATATCGCGGAGGCCCGAAAGGCGACCTCGAAGCGACCGTAACGGCTGTCGCACGGGCAGCAGATTATGTCGTAATGAATGCGGCACGGCTGGAGGAACTGGACATTAATCCATTGTTGGTTCTTCCCGAACGTCGCGGCGTTGCCGCAGTCGATGCCCTGATCCGGCGAAGGAGGTAGCATAGGTTGAGCGACCCCATTCGCACCCGACAGGTCGGCGCAGTGCTGGAAGTCATCATCGACCGGCCGAAGGCGAACGCGATCGACCTTGCCACCAGCCGCACCATGGGACTGATATTCCGTGATTTCCGCGACGATCCATCGCTGCGCGTGGCGGTCATCTCCGGCGCAGGCGAGAAATTCTTTTGTGCCGGATGGGACCTGAAGGCTGCCGCCGCAGGCGACGCGGTCGACGGAGATTATGGTGTCGGCGGTTTCGGCGGACTGCAGGAGTTGCGCGATCTCAACAAGCCTGTCATCTGCGCCGTCAACGGCATCTGTTGCGGCGGCGGGCTGGAGATCGCGCTCTCGGCCGACCTGATCCTCGCAGCCGAGCATGCAACCTTCGCCCTTCCGGAAATCCGCTCCGGCACAGTTGCCGATGCCGCCTCGGTGAAGCTGCCGAAACGCATCCCCTATCATATCGCCATGGACATGCTTTTGACCGGCCGCTGGCTTGACGTCCAGGAGGCGCATCGCTGGGGTTTCGTCAATGAGGTCCTGCCAGCGGACAAGCTGATGGAGCGGGCCTGGGATCTTGCCCGTCTGCTCGAAAGCGGACCGCCGCTCGTCTACGCGGCAATCAAGGAGATCGTCCGTGAATCGGAGGGTTCGACCTTCCAGACTGCCATGAACAAAATCACCAAACGGCAGTTTGCGACGGTCGACCGACTTTATTCGAGCGAGGACCAATTGGAAGGCGCCCGGGCTTTCGCCGAGAAACGAAGCCCTAACTGGAAAGGACGGTAACGAGGCGGCGGCAACCGCATCATCTTCCCGCAAGCGTGCGGGCACCACGAACGGAAGAGGAAACCGTTCGGGGATCATGCCCAAAACCGAAGTCAACGCACCATAAGAAGGAGAAGGGGAATGAACGACTACACGAAATATCTTGCAAGCCGGGTGACCGCCGGTGGCCTCAGCCGCCGCGAATTCCTGGGACGTGCCATGGCGGCCGGGCTGACGCTCGCCGTTGCCGACAGGCTCTTTACCGAAAGCGCCGAAGCCGCAGAACCGAAGCGCGGCGGTCATCTGAAGCTTGGCCTAGAGGGCGGAGCCGCGACCGATTCCAAGGACCCGGCGAAATTCCTGTCACAGTTCATGTTCTGCGTCGGCCGCTGCTGGGGCGACATGCTGGTTGAATCCGATCCACTGACGGGTGCCGCCGTACCGGCGCTTGCCGAATCCTGGGAACCGTCGAAGGATGCAGCAACCTGGACCTTCAAGATCCGCAAGGGCGTCAAGTTCCACAATGGCAAGGAACTGACGATCGATGACGTGGTCGCCACACTCAAGCGTCATACCGACAAGGCATCGGAATCCGGCGCGCTCGGCGTTCTCGGCTCGATCAAGGAAATCAAGGCGGACGGCGGCAACCTCGTCCTGACGCTTTCCGAAGGCAACGCCGATATGCCGCTGCTGTTGACCGACTATCATCTGGTCATTCAGCCAAATGGCGGCGTCGACGATCCGCTCGCCTCGATCGGCACGGGTCCCTATAAGTTGACGAACTTCGAGGCGGGCGTGCGCGCCACCTTCGAGAAGAACAAGGACGACTGGCGCACCGACCGCGGTTATGTCGATTCCATCGAGATCATCGGCATGAACGACGCCACGGCGCGCATCGCCGCGCTCTCGTCCGGCCAGGTGCACTACATCAACCGTGTCGATCCGAAGACCGTCAACCTCCTGAAGCGTGCTCCGAATGTCGAGATCCTTTCGACCGCCGGACGCGGCCACTATGTCTTCATCATGCATTGCGACAAGGCGCCGTTCGACAATAACGACCTGCGTCTGGCGCTCAAATACGCCATGGACCGCGAGACCATGGTGGAGAAGATCCTCGGCGGTTACGGCAAAGTCGGCAACGACTTCCCGATCAACAGCACCTATGCGCTTTTCCCCGAGGGCATCGAGCAGCGCGTCTACGATCCCGACAAGGCGGCCTTCCACTACAAGAAATCAGGCCATAGCGGCTCGGTCCTTCTGCGCACTTCCGAAGTCGCTTTCCCCGGCGGTGTCGACGCGGCCGTCCTCTATCAGGAAAGCTGCAAGAAGGCCGGCATCGAGATCGAGGTCAAGCGCGAGCCGGGCGACGGTTACTGGACCAACGTCTGGAACGTCCAGCCCTTCTCGACCTCCTATTGGGGCGGCCGTCCAACGCAGGACCAGATGTATTCCACCGCCTATCTGTCGTCGGCGGACTGGAACGACACCCGCTTCAAGCGTCCGGATTTCGACAAGCTCTTGCTTCAAGCCCGTTCAGAACTCGACGAGGCCAAGCGCAAGGATCTCTATCGTTCGATGGCGATGATGGTCCGCGACGAGGGCGGTGTCATCTTGCCCATGTTCAACGACTTCGTGAACGCCTCCACCAAACAGGTGAAGGGCTACGTCCACGACATCGGCAACGACATGTCGAACGGCTATGTCGCAACCCGCGTCTGGCTGGAGGCCTGACACCGGTCTGCTGTCCGATCTCCACCGAAGCCGGGACCGTGGGACAAAACCCGCGGTCCTCCTGACGTTTCAGCGCGAGGCCTTCATCATGTCCAGTCCGACCTCAGGCAATATCCTGCCCGGCCTTAGGTTCCGGCAGCGTTTTCCGCTGCTTGCCCTTATTCTCGAGCGCTTCGTGCTCAGTATCATCCTGCTTTTCGCCGTCTCCATCCTTATCTTCGGCGGCCTGGAAGCTCTTCCGGGCGATTTCGCCACGACCTATCTCGGCCAGTCAGCAACGCCGCAAGCGGTTGCCAATATTCGCAAGGATCTCGGGCTCGACAGGCCGGTGACGACGCGATACGTCGAATGGCTCGGCAATGCCGTGCAAGGGGATTTCGGCACATCCTGGGCCAGCAAGAACTCCGTCAGCGAGCAGATCAGCAAGCGGCTCGGCAATTCTCTGTTCCTGGCAGGCTTTGCCGCACTGATCTCCGTCCCGCTCGCCGTCGGACTTGGCATGGTTTCGGTGCATTTCCGCAATCGCCTGCCGGACAAGATCATCAATATCATTTCGCTTGCGGCGATCTCATTGCCGGAATTCTTCATCGGCTACCTGCTGATCATGTTCTTCGCGGTGAAATTCGGCGTCGCCACCTTTCCCGCCACCGTCTATGAGAGCATGGGTTTTGCCGACCGTTTGAAGGCGATCGCCCTGCCGACGGCGACCTTGGTCCTCGTCGTGCTTGCCCACATGATGCGCATGACGCGTGCTGCAATCCTGTCCGTCATGTCGTCGGCCTATATGGAGACGGCGGAACTGAAGGGCCTTTCTGCGTTCCGCTCGATCGTCAAGCATGCCGCGCCGAACGCGCTTGCGCCGATCATCAATGTCGTGGCGCTGAACCTCGCCTATCTGGTCGTCGGCGTGGTCGTGGTCGAGGTGGTTTTCGTCTATCCCGGCATGGGCCAGTATATGGTCGATGCCGTAACCGTGCGCGACATGCCGGTGGTGCAGGCCTGCGGCCTGATCTTTGCCGCCGTCTACATCTTCCTCAACATGCTGGCCGATATCCTCGCCATTATCGCCAACCCCCGGCTGAGGCATCCAAGATGAGATTGAGAGATATCCCTATCACCGCCTGGATCGGCATGATCGGCATCGCGATTGCCTTCATCTTCGCGCTCTTTGCGCCCTTGATCGCGCCCTACGGCGAGACCGAGGTCGTCGGCGGCGTCTGGCAGATGCCGGACACGCAATATGTCTTCGGCCTCGACAATCTCGGTCGCGATATCCTCTCGCGGCTGATCTACGGTGCGCGCACGACGCTCTTCGTGGCCCTCGCGGCAACGGTCATCTCTTTCTCGCTCGGCGTCATCCTAAGTTTCACGGCGGCCGTCTCGCGCGGGCTGATCGACATGGTCTTCTCGCGCTTCAACGACCTGATGATGTCGATCCCGACATTGATCTTCGCGCTCGTGGTGCTGGCTGTCCTGCCGCAGAACATCGTCGTCCTCGTTCTCGTCATGGCGATCCTCGATTCCACCCGCGTCTATCGTCTCGGCCGTGCCGTGGCACTCGATGTCGCGGTCATGGAATTCGTCGAGGCGGCCAAACTTCGCGGCGAAGGAAAGCTCTGGATCATCTTCCGGGAAATCCTGCCGAACACGCTGACGCCGCTGCTCGCCGAGTTCGGCCTGCGTTTTGCCTTTTCGATCCTGTTCCTGTCGACATTGTCCTTCCTCGGCCTCGGCATTCAGCCGCCATCGGCGGACTGGGGCGGTATGGTCAAGGACAATAAGGACGGCATCATCTTCGGTATTTCGGCGGCTCTCGTGCCGGGTAGCGCGATCGCCATACTTGCCGTCTGCGTCAATCTGGTCGTCGACTGGCTTCTGAAACGAACCTCGAGCCTCAAAGGAGGGCGCGGCGATGCCTGATCTTCTTTCCGTCCGCAATCTGAAGATCGAAGCCACCAGCTACCCGCCAGGCGAAGCGCCGAAGCGCGTGACCATCGTCGACGGCGTTTCCTTTGATCTGCAGAAAGGCCGGGTGCTCGGCCTGATCGGCGAATCCGGTGCCGGCAAGTCGACGATCGGGCTTTCTGCACTTGCCTATGGTCGAGGCGGTGCCGAGATCACCGGCGGCGAAGTGCTGCTCGACAGCGACAATATCCTTGCCCTCGGCAGGAACGGCATCAGGCAGATCCGCGGCGCCCGCGTCTGCTACGTCGCCCAGTCGGCCGCGGCCGCCTTCAATCCCGCCCACCGGCTCGGTGACCAGGTGATCGAGGCATCCGTCAAGCACGGGCTTATGAGCAAACAGGAGGCAAAAAAGCGAGCGCTCTACTTGTTTCAGGTGCTTGGTCTCCCCCATCCCGAAAGTTTTGGCGAACGCTTCCCCCACCAGGTCTCGGGCGGCCAGTTGCAGCGCGCCATGACGGCGATGGCGCTCTGCTCAAACCCCGAACTGATCGTCTTCGACGAACCGACGACGGCTCTTGACGTCACTACCCAGATAGACGTGCTGGCGGCCATCAAGCATGCGATCGAGGAGACCCATACGGCCGCCCTCTACATCACTCATGATCTTGCCGTCGTCGCCCAGATCTCCGACGACATCATGGTGCTGCGCCACGGCCGGACAGTGGAATATGGCAGTGTTCAGCAGATCATCGAAGAACCACGAGAGGATTATACCCGTGCCCTCGTCAACGTCCGACAGACACTGCGCGAGGAAGCCGCCGACCAGTCCGGCGCGCTGTTGAAGATCGAAAACGTCAGTGCGCAATATTCCAATGGCTTCAAAGTCCTGAACGACGTCAGCCTGCATGTGCCCAAGGGGCAGACGCTGGCAATCGTCGGTGAATCGGGCTCGGGAAAATCGACGCTCGCCCGCGCAATCACAGGGCTCTTGGCGCCAACCGCCGGCGCGATATCGTTTGCCGGCAAACCGTTGACGCCCGACGTCCGGCATCGGCCACGCGACGACCTGCGCCGTATCCAGCTCATCTACCAGATGGCCGACACGGCAATGAACCCGCGCCAGACCGTGCGCGACATTATCGGCCGGCCGCTGACTTTCTACTACGGCCTCAGAGGCGCCGAAAAGACCTCCCGTGTGAAGGAATTGCTCGGCCAGATCGAGATGGGTAACGGCTTCATGAACCGCTATCCGGCTGAACTCTCCGGCGGCCAGAAGCAGCGTGTGGCGATTGCGCGCGCCCTTGCCGCAAGGCCCGAGCTCATCCTCTGCGACGAGCCGACCTCGGCTCTCGATCCGCTGGTGGCGGAAGGCATCCTCAAGCTGCTGCTGCGCCTGCAGGAAGAGGAAAAGCTCTCCTACATCTTCATCACCCACGACATCGCCATCGTGCGCGCAATTGCCGATAGCGTCGCAGTCATGCATCGCGGCAGGCTCGTGCGCTTCGGCCCGAAATCGAAGGTGCTCACCCCGCCCTTCGACGACTACACCGACCTACTCCTGAAATCCGTCCCGGAAATGGAGATCGGCTGGCTGGAAAAGGTGCTGACCACCCGGCGGATGGAAAGTGCCGGAAACTGAACCGTCCCGCGGCCGGCCGCATTCGGCCACCTGAACCCTTGCTTCCAAGGAAAACCATGAGCCAACGCTCCTTCACGACGATCGAAAACCAGTGGATCACGCTTGCGGACGGAACGCGCCTTGCCGCACGCATCTGGATGCCTGACGGCACGGATGCCGATCCGGTGCCGGCGGTCTTCGAATTCCTACCCTATCGCAAGCGCGACGGAACGAGCCTGCGCGATGAGTCGACCTATCCGGTCTTTGCCGCCGCCGGCATTGCCGGGGTGCGTGTCGATATTCGCGGCTCCGGTGAATCCGAAGGCGTGATCGACGGCGAATATACCGAACTTGAGCTTGCTAATGCCTGCGAACTGATCGCCTGGATCGCCGCTCAACCATGGTGCAACGGCTCAGTCGGCATGATGGGCATTTCCTGGGGCGGGTTCAACAGCCTGCAGGTCGCAGCCCTTCGACCTCCGGCATTGAAGGCCGTCATCTCGATCGCCTCGACCGTCGACCGCTACAATGACGACATCCATTACAAGAACGGCTGTCACCTTTCCGCGCAACTCTCCTGGGCCGCGACCATGCTCGGCTACCAGTCTCGCTCGCCCGATCCAGCCATCGTCGGTGATCGCTGGAAGGACATGTGGCTGGAGCGGCTGGAAAACGAGCCCTTTTTCATGGAGGAGTGGCTTAGTCACCAGCGACGCGACGCCTTCTGGAAACACGGTTCGATCTGCGAGGATTTCTCAGGCGTCGATATCCCGGCGCTGGTGATTGCAGGCTGGGCCGACGGCTATCGCAATACGCCGCTGAAGGCGATTGCGGGGCTTGGGACAGGAGCTAAGGCGCTGATTGGTCCCTGGGTTCACAAATATCCGCATTTCGCCTTTCCAAAGCCGCGCGCCGATTTCCATGGCGAAGCGATCGCGTGGTGGAACTGCTGGCTGCGTGGCGAAGAGAACGGTGCGGAAAATACGCCACAGCTTCGCGCCTATATTCTCGATGCCGTGCGCCCTGCCCCACGCCGCGATGCCGATCCCGGTTTCTGGGTCGCCATGGACGCATGGCGCGCACCGGCAATGCAATTCTTCCGCGTCGGTTCGTCGGGCCGGATCGAGGAAGGTAAGGCCGAGCCGCAGGCATTGGCGCACGAGGTCCATCTGCGCTCGCCGCTCGATACCGGAACGGCATCGGGGGAATATTTCACGCTGAAACCGGATGCTGAAATGGCCATCGACCAGCGCGGGGACGATGCCGGTTCGCTCATATTCGAGACCGCGCCACTTGCCGAAGATCACGACTATCTCGGCCAGCCTGTTGTTACCCTGGCGCTTCGCTGTGAGGAGAGGACCGCAAATCTCTGCGTGCGGCTCGTCGACGTGCATGAAGATGGTACCGCGACACGCGTTTCCTTCGGCGTCCTCAATCTTGCTCATCGGGATGGCAATGCCGAGCCCAAACCCATGACGAGCGGAGAGCGGACGACGGTGCGCCTGCTGCTCGACGCCTGCGGCTATCGCTTTCGCGCCGGCCATCGCATTCGTCTTTCGCTTTCGACGGCCTATTGGCCGATGATCCTACCGCCGCCGACTGATCCCGGCCTTGTCATCGAGATGGCCTCGATCGAACTTGCCCTGCCGATACTTACCGATCATCGCCTCATCGCCGTGAAGGAGCCGGATAATCCCGATCCACTGCCGAAATATATCGAGCATGCGCCGGCTGAGACCAAAAGGCAGGTCATCAGGGACCTTTCCGCCAATCGAACCGAATACCGCATTCACGAAGATACCGGCCTTTTCGAGCATCCCGATACCGGGCTCAGTACGCGCCAGCTGCGGGATGAAACATGGTCGATTTCGCCGGCCGAACCGCTTTCGATGACGGGTCAATCTACCTGGACCTGCGACATGCAGCGTCCCGGCTGGTCCGTGACGACGGTTGCGACCGCATCGATCGCCTGCACGGCAACGCACTGGATCATCGCCGCCACGGTCATCGCCCATGAAGGCGGGATAAAAATCTTCGAGAAGGATTTTGGCGAGACGGCAATCGCCCGCGATCTGATGTAGCTGTCAGCGCGAAGCGAAGAGCCGCACCGCCTCGCATACCGCCTTGAAGCCTGCCCGCGCACCTTCGCTCATGTGGCGCGCGCGCAGCCACGCATGCACCATCTGCGGTTCCTCCCGGAACCAGACTTCCACGCCGGCCTCCGCAAGCCGGGCAGCGTAGTTGCGCCCGTCGTCTCGCAAAGGATCGAACCGCGCGACCGTGATGAAGGCGGGTGCAAGCCCCTCGACCGAACCCGCATGAAGCGGGGCGGCAACAGGATGGCGCGACGGAGCCTGCAGGACATCGCGATAGTAGGCGACATCAGCCGTGGTCAGGCCCGGCGCATTTGCCATTTCCACATAGGACCCCCTCTGCAGGTTGCCGCCCAATGCCGGATAGACGAGAACCTGACCGGAAATACCGGGTAGTGCCTCCTCCAGCGCCCTGATGGCGAGCCCGGCCGCCAGATTGGCGCCGGCGCTATCGCCGATAATGACGACTTTGCTGCCGACGGACGACAGCAGGTGTTTCAAGACGAGGAAGCAATCCTCGCTCTGCGCCGGCCAGCGGTGCTCGGGTGCCAGCCGGTAGTCGACGGAAACGAGTTCGGCGCCAGCAAAATCGGCGATTTCAGCGCAGATCGAGTGATGGCTTTCGAGCGAGCCGACAACAAAGCCTCCGCCGTGAAGATAGAGGAGAACGGTTGATGTGGTGATTGTTCGTGGCCGATACCGGCGGATCGGTATCCGCCGTACCATGCCATCGGCGTAGACCAGCCCCTGCGGCAGAAAGTGGTCAAACCGCGCGCAGAGCGCATCGTACCATTCCCGTTGCAGCTGGATCGATGCTTCGACCGCGTCCGGTGGATAAAAGCCTTCGCAAATCTCCAGAAATTCCAGAATGCCCTCTTCGGTGGGCATCGGTCGGGCGATCGACATGAAGATCCTTCCGCGTGCTCGCAAGATGCTGTCGAGGCGATGGCCAGCCAGCCAATACTGCATCATGCACGCGCTCCGCCGCGACGCCTGTCTTGCCGCGACCCTTGGTGTCGCCGGCAAGTCTGTCGCTGGAAAACAGACCCGTGCGCTTGTCCGGAACAACCGATGTCGGCGAGGCGATAGTGCGCGGTCACTCGGTCGGCTATTGTCGATGTATCAATTGCGACCCACGCCGCCGAGAGGATCACTCATGCGACGACCAGTGCCGCTTCTGAAGAGGATAATGGATCCGATCGGCACTTGCCCCGCCGACAAGACGGTTCCGTCAGACGTTCGCCAACTGGTGGTGGACACATCCGTAAGCCCTTCCGCCTAAAAGCCATCGAACACGAGCAGCAGCGACATATCATGGCCCGTCCCAATATTCTCATCATCATGGTCGACCAACTGAACGGCACGCTGTTTCCGGACGGGCCGGCCGACTTCCTGCATGCACCACATCTCAAGGCACTCGCGGCACGTTCAGTCCGCTTTGCCAATAGCTACACGGCAAGCCCTCTGTGTGCTCCGGCGCGCGCCTCCTTCATGTCGGGTCAGCTACCGAGCCGAACGCGCGTCTACGACAATGCGGCCGAATTTGCCTCCGACATTCCGACCTATGCGCATCATCTCAGGTCTGCCGGCTATCACACCAGCCTGTCGGGCAAGATGCATTTCGTCGGCCCCGACCAGCTGCACGGCTTCGAGGAACGCCTGACGACCGATATCTACCCGGCAGATTTTGGCTGGACACCCGATTACCGCAAGCCCGGAGAGCGTATCGACTGGTGGTATCATAATCTCGGCTCGGTCACCGGCGCGGGGGTCGCGGAGATCACCAATCAGCTGGAGTATGACGACGAAGTCGCCTACAATGCCACCCGCAAGCTCTACGACCTGTCACGCCGGCAGGACGAGCGTCCCTGGTGCCTGACCGTCAGTTTCACCCATCCTCACGATCCCTATGTCGCCAGGCGCAAATTCTGGGATCTCTACGAGGACTGCCCGGCCCTTGACCCGAATGTTCCGGCACTGCCTTTCGACCAGATGGATCCGCATTCGCAGCGTCTGCTCGAAGCCTGCGACTATACGGCCTTCAATATTACCGCCGAGCAGATTCGCCGGGCCAGGCGCGGCTATTTCGCCAACATCTCCTATATCGACGAGAAAGTCGGGGAAATCCTCGAAGTGCTGGAGCGGGGGCGGATGCGCGACAATACCGTCATCCTGTTCGTCTCGGACCATGGGGACATGCTCGGCGAGCGCGGCCTATGGTTCAAGATGTGCTTCTTCGACGGGTCTGCGCGCGTGCCGCTGATGATATCGGCACCCGACTGGCAGCCCACCTTGATCGATCAGCCGGTCTCCACTCTTGACGTCACACCGACGCTCGCATGCCTTGCCGGCCTGGATATTTCGGCGATTGCCAAATGGACGGATGGCGAAGATTTGGCGCAACTGCTGAATGGCGCGAAAGCCCGCAGTCCGGTTCTGATGGAATATGCCGCCGAAGGATCGATCGCACCGCTGGTGGGCATTCGCGCCGGGCGCTTCAAACTGACGGTCTGCGAGAAGGATGCACCCCTGCTGTTCGACCTTCGGGCCGATCCCCACGAGCTTGTCAATCTGGCCGGAGATCCGGCCTATGCGAACACGCTGGGCACGCTTCTCGATCAGGCGAAGCTACGTTGGGACCTTGCAGCTTTCGATGAAGCGGTTCGAGAAAGTCAGGCTCGGCGCTGGGTCGTCTATCCGGCCTTGCGCGAGGGAGCCTACTACCCCTGGGATTATCAACCCCTGCAGAAAGCCGCCGAGCGATATATGCGCAATCATATGGATCTGAACGTGCTGGAGGAAAACCAGCGGTTTCCTCGGGGCGAATGACGCTCAGGCACGCCATTGGGTACTACATGCATCCACCGGCCTGACCACCCGCACACCGCACCTTCCTCAAGCGCGCAACCATCTCTGCGACGGGCCGTCTATCGATGCAGCGTTTGCGGCCATCAATCCCGATCCAAAGCCTTGCTCAAACCTCGGTTTCCAGGATTTCGATCGTCGACAGCAGTAGCATGCGTGCCCCCGAGACTACATGATGCGGCGCCGCATATTCGGCTTCGTTATGGCTGAGACCATCGCGGCAAGGCACGAAGATCATTGCTGCTGGCGCGACCCGGTTGACGAACAGTGCATCATGGAAGGCACCTGACGACATTCTCCTGGTTGCCAGTCCGCCTTTTACTGCGGCCCTGTCCAATGCATCCAGCACCTTTTGAGGAAAGTTGGCCGGCGGCATATTGAAGGTCTGCCTGAGCGCAACCTGGCAACGTTCCGCTCCGGCACGGTCGCTGAAGACCTGCTCGATGGTCGCGCTCAGCCGATCAATCTCCGATGGATCCGGATGCCGGATGTCGATGGTGCATCGCGCCGTCTGCGGGATGGCGTTGATGGCACCGGGTTCTACGGCGAGACATCCGACGGTAAATCGGGCACGCTCGTCCCGAGGCATGATACTGGCGTATAGGCCGTCGAGGGCGGCTATCATCGCGCGAAGCGGATCGCGGCGATAGTCGAGCGCGGTGGTCCCGGCATGGGCGGTCTGGCCCGAGACTGTCGCTTCCAGCCACCGCGTCCCCTGAATGCCGGTGACGATACCGACAGGGATATCCTCTTTCTCCAAAGAAGGTCCCTGCTCTATATGCACTTCGAGATATGCGTAAGCAGGAAAGCCGAGGGCGCGCATCGCGGCCTGCGGAAGGCTGGCAAGGGTTGCTCTCAACTCGTCGTCAAACCGCGCGCCGTCGGTTGCGATGAGGTCGTACCATACAAACGGAATTTCGCCCGCCGAGAAGGCTGATGACCCCATGCAGCCGGGTGCGAAGCGGCATCCCTCCTCGTTGGTCCAGGCAACCACCTCGATCGGCCTTCCGGTTTCAACGCCAGCATCCTCGAGGCTTTCCAGGACCTCGAAGGCCGACAGCGTTCCGAGCGCACCATCAAAGCGGCCTCCAGACGGCTGGCTGTCGAGGTGGCTGCCGATCAGGAGCGGCGGTGCCGCCTCGTCCCTGCCCGGGCGGCGAATGAAGAGATTGGCGGCGGGATCCTGGAACACGCCGAAACCGCGCGCCTCTGCCAACTCTGCCAGCAGCAACCGGGCCTTTCGATCGAGCTCCGTCAAAGCCTGGCGATTGACACCGCCGCCCGCGGTCGCGCCGATCTCTGCAAACCGATCCAGGCGTTCCAGCAGACGTTCTCCATTGATAACGGGATTGCCATTCATGGCGCGGGCTCTCAGGAATAGGCTGCTTCGTGGAAGTCGATCTCGAGGCGTTGGGCACGGCCGAAAATGGCGCTCAATCGCTTGCGTTCGGCAAGATCCATCGTCTCGCCGGCCTCGTCCAGCACCGCCTTCAGCCAGCGCGCCTGCGCTTCGAATTCCGGTTCGGCATGAAGCCTGACCCATTCCTTGAGAAGTGGATCGCTGATGGCCGCTCTGTCGGCCTCGGTCGACCAGGTCCAGTACATCCATTCGGCGGCAAACATGGCGGCAATCGTGTCGAGAAAGCCGCCGTCACGGGCAATCGCCAGCATTCCCTCTCGGAACGCAGCGACATCGGCCCGGCCGGTATCATAGCTGGCGGGGTCGATGGCGCGAGCTGCGAAGGTCTTCTCGAAATAGGCAATCTGCTGGTTTGCAAGCGCGTCCAGCACACCGATCAGCCAGCGCTTCTCCTCGATGGTGCCGGCATTTGCGGTGGCATAGGAGAAGATCGAAATCGCCGTATCGACGAAGGCGCCCTCGAAAACGAGATATCGTTCGAAGGCCTCCTTCGGGAGGCGGTCAGCCTTGATGTCTTCGACGAAGCGGTGGTGCACCATGGCTTCGAAGACGTCGCGGTTCTCGTCGAGCATCTGTTCGGAGAGAGAGACCATGATCGTCACGACTCCAGACCGGGTTTTGCGGCTTCGACGAAGGCTGCGACACGGGCGGGCTCCACAGGGTTCCACCAGACGCCACCCTCCTTCAGCGAAGAAGCGACGATGACGCCGTTGGTGCGCTTGAGGATCTCGACGATATTATCCTTGGTCACGCCCGAGCCGACGAGCAATGGAAGATGGGTTGCAGCACCGATTTCCTCGATCTCCTCCATCGTTGCACTGTTGCCCGTTCGCTGGCCAGTAGCGATCACCACATCCGCATCGAAGAAGGCCAAATCGCGGGTCAGTTCATCGATCGTCCGGTCAGCGGTGATGGCGTGTGCCCCATGCTTGACGTGGCTGTCGGCAAACACCTTGATATGTTCGGCACGCAGCAGCGAGCGATAGCGCATGGCCTCGGCAGCGCGGCCCTCCATGAAGCCTTCATTGGCGACATAGGCGTTCGCCCACTGGTTGACGCGGATGAAGCGTGCGCCGCCGGCGGCCGCGATCGCGAAAGCGGGGATCGGCGCATTGGCAAGCACATTGATGCCGAGCGGTACGCCGACAGCACGAGAGATGCGGTCGGTTACAACAGACATGAAGGCTGCAGTTTCATGGCCGATATCCTCGGGCTTGGAAAAGGGGATATCGCCGTGATTTTCGACGATCAATCCATGAATGCCGCCTTTGACAAGCGCCTCCGCATCGCGCATGCAGGCGTCGTAGATCAAATCCATTGCCGCGTTGCGGTAGCGTGGAGCACCCGGGAAGGGCGGGCAATGGATCATGCCGATCAGCGCCTTGTCAGTGCCGAATATTTCCCGTATGGCGCTTGTGGCCTTATCCGATATCTGCTGCATTTTTCTTTCCCTTCTGAAAGCCCGCCATGCGTGCCTATGTCATCGGTAACGTCGCCATCGACGAAACCATTTCTGTAATGTCCATGCCCGAAGCGGGCGCCTCGATCCTCGGTCGGGAGGAAACCCGCGACCTCGGCGGCAAGGGCGCCAATCAGGCCGTCGTAATGGGCCGCACCGGCCTTCCCACGACGCTTGTCACAGCCGTCGGCGAGGATTTTCGCGCCCAGACGATCCGCGACCAGCTTGCTGGTGAAGCGCTGGACGCCCGACTGTTGGGCAGCCCTCACCGCTCCAGCGACTTCTCCATCATCTTCACGACGCCCGATGGCGAAAACGCCATCGTCACGACAACGGACTCGGCCGAAGCCTTGACCCTGTCCGAGGCGCTTGCCCCGCTCGGCGATGCGGTCGGCGGCGACCTCGTCGTGCTGCAGGGCAATCTCAGCGAAGGGGTCACCCGCGGCATTCTGGCCGAAGCCAGACGCCGCGGTCTGACGACCGCCTTCAACCCATCGCCGCTCAGGCCCTATTTCGCCGAGCTCTGGCCGCTCATCGACATCGCCTTTCTCAACAGGGGCGAGGCCGAAAGCCTGACCGGATCATCCGGCGAGGCCGCGATCCACCGCCTCGCCGAAGCCGGGGTGGCGCAGACCGTGCTCACACTCGGCGGCAACGGGGCAATCCTTGCCAGCGGCAATCAGGTGCTGGCAACCATTCCTGCCCGTGTCACAGAGGTCGTCGATACGACCGGCGCCGGCGACACATTCATGGCCGTCGCCCTCGCCTCTGCCGCACTCAGATCGACCACGCTCGACGCCAAAGCCATTCACCATGCAACTGCGGCGGCGGCCATTACCGTCAGCCGCCGCGGAACGCGTTCGGCCTTTCCGAGCAGGACAGAACTCGCCGGCATCCTCGCCGGCGAATGACGCCTACTTCGCCTCTGTCAGCCAGCCGAGGATATTTTTCCAGAGGCGCCCATAGCCTTCCCACTCGCAGAAGGCAGGCGAAAGCCAGTGCGGCCCAATATCCGAAGTCCAGGCGGCGGTTCTGCCTTTGCCGAAGCGTCCGGTCACCAGGAGTGGATGGCCGCCTTCCGTATCCGGCAGGCGAGCGATGACTTCGACATCATCGCGCTCGCGCACTTCTACCTCGTTGACGCCCAGAAGCAGAGGCCATTCACCTGACAGGCCGGCAACCGTGGCGTGATCGGACTTGACGAGGACCGGCGTCGTTCCCTCCGGAATTTCCACTCGGTCGTCATAGGGCAGACACGTGACCGGCAGGACATCCTCGACCGGCGTGCGGCGCCAGCGCGCCTTGCCGTCGATGCCCTGGAACGAGAAATAGCCGCCGACCATCAGCAGACCGCCGCCCTTTTCAACCCAGGCTTTGAGCAGCTTCAACCGGTTGGGAACCGTCTTCGAATGCAGCCAGACCGCTGGGGGAAGCAGCAGGGAATTGGCGCCTATATCGGAAAGAATGATCGCATCGAAGGCGTCGAGCCCCGCCATATCGAAGGGGAATTTTTCGACCGCTTCATGGGCCGGCATGTAGGTGAGCTCGAATGCACTATCCTTGAGTGCCGCAACGAGCGGCTCGGCGCCGAGATGAAAGGTGACGCTTCCGAACTGGTCGAACCCCTTGTAGTGCGTGGCGGAACTGACCCAGCTTTCGCCGACGAGAAGAACCTTCTTTGTCATGATGTTTCCATTTCTTTTATGTCACGGTCAGGCGCTAGCCTGAAAGACTGATTTCGGATTGGCGCGCATGAAGATATCGAGCGTCGCGTCATCGAGACCGTGACGCTTCAGGCGCGGCAGGAAGTGGCGCAGGATATAGGCATAGCCGTTGCCCCCGTAATGCTTGAGCATCATCTTCAGGAAGACGTCGTGGGAGAGCAGGAGGCGATCCGCATGCCCCATCTCGACGAGCTTGACGAGCGCGCGAGCCGCCTCCTCGTCGCTCGGGCATTGCACCTGCTGATCGGCGTAGAAGAAATCCATGCCGATCATGTCATACTCGAGAAACGCGCCGCGGACGGCAAGTTCGGACTGATAGATGAGATCGTCATGTGACGGGTTCATATGGCAGAGCACCGTATGCCTGAGATCGCCGCCCTCGGAGGCAACGACATCGAGGACCTTGTGGCCCAGCCGGTACCAGCCGGGGAGATGGACCATCAAAGGCAGGCCAGTGCGCACCTGCGCCTGGGCAGCACCCCGCAGTGACTTTTCCTCCTCGGCAGTGAAATCGGACGACACGCCGATCTCGCCGATCAGGCCGATCTTCACGTCGGTACCGTCTGCCCCGACGGTAGCTTCGGAGACGATCTCGTCCGCGATCTCGGAAGCAGACATGCCGGCGACCTTGGCCGGATGCGAGGAGCCGAGATAGAATCCGGCACCCATGACGATATTCAGCCCCGTCGCCCTGGAAATCCGCCGCAGGGCGAGAGGGTCCCGGCCGATGCCCTGGCATGTCGGCTCGACGACCGTTCGACCGCCAAGACCGGCAAAGTCCTGGAGTTCCGTAATAGCAAGCTGCTCATCGTCGAGGGTGATGTTGTGCTTGTTGACGAAAGGGTCCTGTCTGAGTTCGCCGAGGATCTCCATGCAGACGAAACCTTCGGCAAGATATTGCCGCTCAGGCGTCTTCGGCGCATGCCACCAGCAGCGGCAATCGTTGAGGATATGCTCGTGCATCAGCGTGACGCCTATCTCCGATACGGGAACCGGCCCCGAGACCGTCATCACCTTCCCGGATCGCACGTGACCCGGCGAAAGCTCGTCCGTTGCCATCAGCTTTTCCTCCTGCCGGCCAGACGGAAGTTTGCGGTGAAGATGCGGGTGTTCAGCCAGATGGCAACCAGGATGATCGCGCCAGTGACGATCTGGGTGAAGAAGGGCGAGATATGCATCAGAATCAGGCCGTTGCCGATAACGGCGATGGTCATCGTGCCGAGCACCGTGCCGATCATCGTGCCGCGCCCACCCATCAAGGAGGTGCCGCCGAGCACGACCGCGGCGATGACCTGCAGTTCGAAACCGACGGCGGCATTCGACGAGCCGGAGCCGAGACGAGCCGCGATCAAGAGACCGGCGAGCGCCGAGGCAACGCCCGATACGAGGTAAACCGAGGCGACGATCCATTTAGCCGGCATGCCGACGCGGCGCGCCGCCTCCATGTTCGATCCCACCGCTATAATCTGCCGTCCATATTTGGTGACCGCCATGATGACGTAGCCGACGATCGCGACCAGGATCGCAATCAGTGCCGGAACGGGAAAGCCCGCCAGTTCGCCACGCCCCAAGTAGAAGAAGCCGGGCTCGTTATTGATCGGAATGGAATAGCCCTGCGTCAGGTAGAGGGCCACGCCACGCAGGATGGAAAGCCCGGCAAGGGTGACGATGAAGGCTGGAATGTTCTGGTAGGCGATGAACCAACCCTGCAACAGACCGACGATGCCACCGAAGGCGAGCATGCCGATCGAGACGATCGGCCAGGGTATGCCTGTAGCAAGAGTAATGGCAGCGACGGCGTTGATCAGGGCCAGCATAGAACCGACGGACAGATCGATCCCGCCGGTCACGATGACGAGGGTCATGGCGACGGCGACGACGAGGATGGGAGCCGCCTGGCGAACGATGTTCAGAATGTTGCCCGTCGTCATGAAAGTGGTGGTCGTTAGCGAAAAGAAGACGAGGCATGCCAGAAAGAAGAAGGCGATCGACAGGACCTGGGCGTTTTCACCCAGAAAGTCCGCCATCGGCGAGCCCTTGGCGCGTTCGGTGTAGACGGTCAATGTCTTTCTCCCCCGACGATGAGCTTGACGAGATCCTCGAGATTGGTCTTGCCGATATCCCGCTCGGCAACCTTGGTGCCTTCGTACATGACGGCAATCCTGTCACAGACCCGAAACAGATCCTGAAGACGGTGGGTGATGAGCACGACCGAGACACCCTTCGCCTTGACCCGGTTGATCAGCGAGAGTACGGCTTCGACTTCGGCAACTGCAAGGGCCGATGTCGGCTCGTCCATGATCAGGACCTTGGGCTGGAAGGAAGCCGCGCGGGCGATTGCGATCGCCTGGCGCTGGCCACCAGACAGCTTCTCGACCTTGGCGGAGAGACGCGGAATGCGGATTTCCAGCGCATCCAGCATCTTGCGCGCCTCGCTCATCATCTTCTGATGGTCGAGGAACGGACCCCTGGTGAGTTCGCGCCCAAGAAACAGATTGCCGACGACATCGATATGGTCGCAGAGGCTCAAATCCTGGAAGACCATTTCGATATGGCGGCCGCGGGCGTCCGCAGGTCCGGAGAGATGAACCTCCTCGCCGTTCAGCGAAATCGTCCCCTCATCCGGCAGGTAGGTTCCGGAAATGATTTTGGTAAGTGTTGACTTACCGGCTGCATTGTCGCCGACAAGCCCAAGGCACTCGCCTGGAAAGAGGTCGAGATCGACGCCACGCAACGCCTGATGCGAGCCGAAAGTCTTGCGGATCCCCCGCAGTGAAACAGCAGGTGTCTGGGCGGACGAGCCAGAGGAATGCGGGGAGGCTTGCGCCTCCCCGGCCCCGGCATAAACAGGCCGGTTGTCCGTCATCATTTGAAGACGGCCCGATACGGCTCGACATTTTCCTTTGTCACGATCGTGATCGGAACGGAGATGCTCTTTTCAACGCTCTGACCTGCGGTCAGCTTGGCAAGAGCCTCGACAGCGGCTTTGCCTTCGCCGGCAGGATCCTGCTGGACGACAGCAACCACGTAGCCGTCGTCGAGACCCGAAATCGCCTGCGCGGTCAGATCCCATCCGAAGACCTTGATGCTGTCCTGCTTGCCCTGGCTCTGGACAGCGGCGATGGCGCCGAGGAGAGCCGGTTCACCGGTTGCATAGATCGCCATCATATCAGGGTTGCCGGTAATCAGGTTTTCGGCAGCGGCAAGCGCGTTGTCCTGGATATTCTGGCCGTCGACGACGCCAGCCGCCTCGATGCCATCGCCCTTGACCGCGTCCTCGAAGCCCTTCTGGCGAACGTTCTGGATATAGGAATTCAGGGCGCCGACCACGCCAAACTTGGCTTTGCCGCCCATATTCTTCTTCACGTAGTCGAGGAAATAGGCGCCCATGTCGGCACCGGCCTTGCCGTTGTCGACACCGATTTGCGATTTCTGCGGACCGTCCGGCAGGATCGCGTCAATTGCGACAACCGGAATACCGGCATCCGAAGCCTGCTTGACGGCAGGCATGATGCCGTTGACGTCGATTGCGACGACGATCAGGCCATCGACCTTCTGCTGAATGTAGTTTTCGATGGCGCTGTTCTGTGCGGCCGCTTCATTGTTGGCGTTGAAGATGACGAGCTTGTCGCCGGCAGCATCCGCCGCCTTCTGTGCGCCTTCGTTGATCTGGTTGAAGAAAAGCGCCTGCTGGTTGATCTGCACCAGCGCATAGGTCTTGCCTGCAGCCTGGGCGAGTGAGGCCCCGAGCGTGGCACTGGCAAGCGCGGTGAAGGCAAGAGCGGCGGTAAACGCCCGACGTCTGATCTGTTTCATGTTCTCATCCTCTGGTTTTGTTCTCGTTGCTTATTATGGGTCGACGGCGGCGCAACGGAGTTCCGCACGACGATTTCGACTGGCACGAGTTCCTCGGTGGCGAGCGATTTGCTCTCCTGCCAGTTTGTTTCGAGAAGAAGGGATAGGGCACGTCGGCCGATGGTGCGCACCGGCTGTCGGATCGCAGTCACTGGCGGTGCGAAGAGGTGCAACGGACTGACATCGTCGAAGCCGATGATAGACAGATCTTCGGGGATCGATATTCCTTTCTCCCTCAGGACTTCGATCATGCCGATGGCGATTTCGTCGGAGCTCGCGAAGATTGCGGTCGCCGGCATGCCTTCTTCCAGGAAGCGGCGTGCCATGTCCCGCCCGCAGGCGATCGTATATTCGCCGCTGTAGCGCCTGATCGAGGCATCGTCGCCGAAACGTTCCTGCAGGCCCTTGCGCAATCCGTTGAAGCGCCGTTGCGTGCTGATCATCGCATCGGGGCCGCCGACATAGAGCACGTCGCGATGACCAAACTCCGCCAGATGGCGTCCCGCGAGATGGCCGCCCTGGAAGTTGTCACAGAAAAGCTTCGGGACACTGGCAAGCGGAACGTCTTCGTCGACGACGATGACCTTGCCTGTTCGATTGATGAGAGCCGCGAGATCTCCGTTATCAGGGTGATTGGTGACGAAAACCAGGCCGTCGACGTGATTGTGCTCGAGCAGCCGGAGATAGGCGACTTCACGGCCGGTCCGGTTGAGAGTGGCATAGAGCGAAACGGCAAGCCCTCTGTCATTCGCCTCCTCTTCGACCGCCGCCACCATGGTCGCGAAGAATGGGTTGGCGATATCGGGCACGACCAGTCCGATCGCGTCGGAACGACCGCGGCTCAGTCGCCGCGCGTGAGGGTTCGGCTGGTATTTGAGGGAAGTGATAGCGTTTTCGATACGCTGCTTGGTGAGCGCGGGCAAATCCAGCGAACCATTCAGCATACGCGAGACGGTCGTCACCGACACGCCCGCCGCTTTCGCGACATCCTTTAACCCCGGGGTCCGTCCATGCGCCATCAGCTTTGTAAACCGCTTTAGTAAAACGCTTTACTTACACTCCATGACAAAGGATTGCCTGTCAAGAGCCGTTATCAGCTGCGGACGATTCGATTTGAGAGGCTAACTATGCCGCCCCGTGGAAATGTGCCGGTTCGGTTTCGACTGCGCGCTTCGCCAGCCGTTCGAGAGGAACCACGAATCTCAAGGACAGGCGAAGGGTTCCTTAAATCAATTGGTTAGCTTCCGGAGGAAATACGGCGATCTCATCTTTCTCGAAGGCGCAGACCATTACGCGCTGCGAAGCCGCCCGCAACAGTCGCAACCACGCGAAAAAATGAGTCTCACACAGACGTCGAAGCTGATCAGCCCTTCGTCGGAATTTCCAGACGCACGACGTTTGCCGATTGGGCCACCGAGGTTTGCGCCTTCTCGAGGCAGGCGGCCAGATCCTCGACCTTGAAGGGTTTCGGGACAACCGGACGTCCGACTTCCGTACCAGCCTCCAGCCTGTCGCTATAGCCGGTCATCAGCACGACGGGCAGAGATCCATTTCTGCGGCGGATCTCCTCGGCAAGCTCGATGCCCGACATGCCCGGCATCATGATGTCGCTGACGATCGCCTCGATTTCAGGATGACGGTTCAGGATCTCGATCGCCTCGGATCCACCTGCGGCTACGAAGATCGTCGGCACGATGCCTTCGAGCGCCAGTCGCACGGATTCCAGCGATGCCGGTGTATCGTCGACGATCATGATCGTACGGGGAAGGTTTGCCGAAGGAGCTGTATCCGCACGCACCGCCCGCGGCTCGTTTGATCGCGGCAGAAGCAAGGTAAAGGCGCTGCCATGGCCGGCCAGACTTGCGACCTTGACTGCACCGCCGCTGCCGGTGGCGAAACTGTGGACCTGCGTCAGACCAAGGCCCGAGCCACCATTCTTCTTGGTGGAAAAGAACGGCTCGAACACCCGTGCGAGATTTTCCGGGGCAACACCTGTCCCAGTGTCGGAAATCGTCAGCGCGACGAACGGCCCCTCCAGCCCGGAATCCTCCGTGGCGGCGTCGAGCACGTTGCGGGCGGAAATGGTCACCTTTCCGCCTCCCGTCATGGCTTCGCGCGCATTCGTCAGTATGTTGATCAGGGCAATTTCAAGCCCCGCAGGATCGACGTGAACCGGCCAGGTATCTTCCGGCACCCTGATTTCCATCAGGATCGCGTCGTTGACGGCTTGGCGCAATAGCGGAGACAATTCGGCAAGCCTGACGTCCAGCTCGACCTGGGAGGCGCCCTGGTTGGAGCGCCTTGAAAACGACAGCAGCCTTTGCGTGATCGCCTTTCCCCGAGCCACGCCATCGCTCATATGCGCCAGAAGCTGCGTCACGCGCTGTTCATCATTTCGTCGCCTCTTGATGCCCTCCACCCCGGACTGGAAAACCATCAGGAGATTGTTGAAATCGTGCGCCGCCTGCCCCGTCAGCTTTCCAAGCGCATCCATCCGCTGCCAGTTGGCCATGCTCTCCCATTCCCGGTTTCTGGCGCGCACTTCCCTATAAAAGAGGAATACAGCCGAGCCGGACAGCAGGAGCGTGAAACAACTCGCCGTCACAAGTAGCATGGTGGCCCTGCGCGCCAGCCGCTCATAGTCGGAGACCGGCAGGCCAACCCTTACCCGCCAGGGCGTGTCGGCGAGCGCGACTTCGGCGACCCGAAGCTCCATCCCGTCCTTGAGGGTGGCCGAGCCGATGTCCTGGCCTGAAAAGGTTGCGAATTCGCTGGCCGGATTACCGGCAAGCGCGGGAGCGCCGGTCGATGCCACCAGGCGGTCCTGTCCATCGACAATCCAGGCCGACCAGGATCCTGGAAGTCCATTGGCATAAAGCAGTTTGGTCACGATCGTCGGACGGATCACCACCGATAGGACGGCTCTCAAACGATCGGTTCTCTGGATCGGAGCGCGCAACGCAAAGGCCGCCTGGCCCTTCGGGCCGATGGCGATATTGCCGACCAGGGCGACACCTGTGCGAACCAGGGCGTCATGGCTTTCCATGTCCACAACGCGCGTATCGACCGACGGATCAAGCGGTGGAAACGACAGAACCACCTCGCCTTTCTCGTTCGAAATCCGGATCTGCTCCCATTCAGGCACCCGGTCGCGCAGACGCCGCGCAGTCTCGGCAAAGGCGGCGCGCGGAATCGGTGGGTCGAGGCGGGGAGAGTCGGCGACGATCGAGAGCAGCTGGATCTGGCTCTTGAGTTCACGTTGAAGAGTGGCGGCCAGCGTTGCTGCCCGGCCGCGAATGTCATCGTCGAGAGCGGCTTGCTGCTCCTTGATGAAGAACCTTCCCATCAGCGCCGCCAGTATTATGACCGGAATGAGCGACGCCGTAATGAGAAGGAGCGCTGGCCGGGTTTTGTTCAACAGACACTCCGGATGTGTTCTTGGAGCCCTATCAAATAATCCAGGGCACGAAACTTGCAATGCCAAGCTGCGAAGAGACCGAACTTTCCCCCTAAAGATACGCGGTTACAGCAGAGCTGGTATCATAACTCGGCTTCCGAATGGGTATGCTTCAACCCGTCAGACCGCGTCGCCAGCCGGCTGTCGATGCGAATCACGCACGTCATTTGTCTAAGTCTTCCAGATCGCCAGCAGATCACCGTAAATCTGAGGTCCATAGACGTGTGGCGTCAGACCGCCGCACACGTTGTCCGCCGCTCCAAATGTCCGGCACTCAGCTACCGTGCAGTAATCGACAATAGAGCGGTAAAGACGGTACCTTGAGCCCGCTCGGTATCGTAGGTCCCATCCATCTGGCCGACGAAGGATTTGATCAACCTGCTTCCCATGCCGGTTTCTGTTGCAACCGGCTCATATCCGACGCCGTCGTCCGCCACTTCAAGCAGGACCTTGCCATCGGGACGCTGAAGCAGCTTGATGCGGATATGTCCGTCGGCACGGCCGACAAAGGCGTATTTCATGCTGTTTGTCAGAAGTTCGTTGAGCAGCAATGCAAATGGCGTGGCCTTATCCGCATCGATCCTGATGTCGTCGATCTCGAAGGTCAGCTTGATTTCGCGATCATGCAGCCCGACCAGCGTGCGAACCAGGTTTGGGACGAACTGCCGTGCAGTGACGCTACTGAACTGATCGAAGCCATACATTTGTTCGTGCACCGCCGACATGGCGACGATCCGCTCGTTCACCCTTCGAACGGTTTCAGGCCGCAAGCCTTGCAGCCGGATGAGCGCCATCACGGTTTGCAGATTATTTTTCACCCGGTGATGAATTTCCCGCATCAGCACCTGATTGGTTCGAAGCGCCTCGGCAAGTTCGGCGGTGTGGCGCGCGTCCGCATGCGCCAACCTCAGGATCTTCAACCCGCCGATCACGGCCGCACAAAGGGCCAGAAGAACGATCAGCGCGGCAATCGAAACATCGGTCCAGAAGGGCTTGAGGATTGCCGCGGTGTCGGCCGATGCGATGGCGACGAAGGGCGTCCGCTCGACGATGCGGTATGCCACCAGCCTTTCGACCTTGTCGACGGGGGAGACAGACACATAAGAGCCCGACGTTGCCTTACGCATATAGTCGGTAAACAGGATGTAGTTGCCGAGATCGACAGCCTCTTTCGGCTCGGGATACCTGGCGATCAGCTTTCCATCGCGCCTCAGGAAGCTCACCGTCGAGTTTGGCCCGAGCGACGCAGCGTCCCAGATCGACCGCAGCATCCCGACATCGAACGCCAGGATCGCGACGGCTTCGAACCTGTCGTTCCGCTCGATGCGCGCAGCCGAGAGGAAGACGTGGCGATCCGTGTTGCGCATGACGGTCATCGCCGACGTATAGTCTTCTGCGCCATTGGCCAGGCGGCGGAAAAAGGTCTGGTCGACGATGTCGGCGGGGCTGCTTTCCCGGTCGGTCGAATAGAGCACGGTCCCGTCCGCAGCGACCACATAGGCGGTTGCCGTGGTCGGCAATTCGGCCGTCGCGGCGTTGAACCTTCGAACGCGATCCCCGTCTGATAAGGCATCCGCCGTTCCGAACGCATCGTCCATGCGGTGAAGGGTTTGGCGCGCCAGGGAGTTGATCCAGATCGCGTTGGCTGCAACGATCTTGGCCGTGGCTGTGACCTGATCTTCTCCACGCCTGACGGCGGACATGTAGCTCGAATGCAGCCAGAAGCCCAAGACAAGCGAGAGCGCAAGGAACATTGACACGAGGGCGGCTATCGCAGCCCTGCCGACAATCGTGAAGCCTTTCGTGAGGCCCATCGAATCCCCATGGATTTAACAGGCAGCACTGTCGGATAGCAGGCTATCAGAGTCAAGGATAGGTTGCAGCCGCCCCACTCCTCCCAGTCTTTGCAACCCGATTTAGGGCGCTAACACACGCTTTCCGAGCTTGCTCGCCGAGGGTTCCGGCTCACGAAATCGGCCCTCAAGACAGTGTCGTCATGATCGGTGACCCAACGGCTCAGGCCCAGTGTCAGCGTGGAAGGCAAGCGATCGGACAAGTCCGGAAGGCTCGATTGTGAAGCGGCTGACATTGCTGCCTCTCGACGAGAATTGTGGTATTCTCAAAATTACGGTTATCCTTGGCTGGGAGGCAGTTGATGGTCGCGCGAAGGGACATGACAAGCGACGAATGGAAGTGGCTTGTGCGGCTCTGCCAGCACGAAGCGGATAGCATTCCCAAGGCGATCGAAGCGAGGTTAACCGAGCTCGGACTATCCGGGCCGAATGGTCTTTCAAACGAAGCGAGAGACCTGGTCCAACATGAATTGTTGAATGAGCGGCGGAATCGGCTGCAGGGCCTTCATTGAGTTATTGATCAGACACGGGAAACAGTGCGTGCAGCAGCATGCGATCTGTTCGCGACAGTCAAGATCGGACTGAACGATACAGTCGTCCGCATCGTCACGCACAAGCCAAAGCTTCACGATAGGAACTATCGCCTCGACCCTTCGTTACCTCCGCACAAGCGAGGTAACGTCATGAAGAAAATCATAGGACTATCGGCGGCTATCTTTGGATTGATCTCCACTTGCGCCTTTGCGCAGGCCCCAGATGAACCATCGCCGCCTCCACCCGCATCGCCGGAATCCAGTCGGGAAAATCCACCACCTCCGCCGAATTCTTCACGCAAAAACGAAGACCGAGCGGACGCTGATTGGCGGTCGCAGCCGAGGGAGCGCGGCGCCCGGTTCCACATCGAGAACGGCCAGACCAGGATCGACCTCAGGTGCGCCGACGGGGACTCCACGAAGGACTGCGCCGACGCAGTTCTGCAGGTGCTGGAGCATTTACAGACATCCAACTCCGGCAACAACGATCGACGCGGCGATGACCGACGTGATCGCTGGGAGCGCGACTAGCAGGTGAAGCTCAGGTGAACGGTGTTTTCAGCCTCGGTTCACTGGGACAGGCGCTAAATCCCTCCGACAATCGGAGAAACGAAGATGCGAAAGCTTCTAGTCACTATAGCCCTTCTCGCAGCCGGAATAACAGCTGGAGCCGCAAATGCCATGCCTGTTGGCAGTGTCGCGGCGCCGGCGGTCTCGAACATCATAACGGTCGACTATGCATGTGGCCGCGGTTATCATCTGAGCCCGCGCGGCTTTTGCCGACCCAACCGGTGGGCACCGCCGCCGCGACGCTACTACGGGTGGGATCGCAGTTACGGGTGGGATCGTCCCCATCGCGGCTGGCGCGAATACAGACGCTACGATCGCTGGGACCGCGACTGGCGGTAGTCACGCCTTTCGCCAGTCGGAATCTCGATCATCTGCTTTAATTCATGCCGGTGGTCGACCGCCGCCGTCATGGCTGGCCTACCCGGAGCCCCACGAAATTGATCGGGCATGACTATTTTCTGTTCGTGTCCCCCGATTGTTTCGTGGCTGCCCGTAACACGCCTTTCTGCAAATCTGCCTCGTCGGCAAGGATAGCCGCTGCCTCGTTCAGCAAGACGTCTTTTGCTTTCTTGCGTGCATTTTCAATGGCAATATCAGCACTCAGGCTGCGCTCGTTTGACTCCAGGCCATCATCTCCACCGGGACCTTCGCTATCGCCTAACTCGGCTCGAGACTTCCGTCGATTTTCTCGAGCAGTCGCTTCTTTGCGACGTTCGGCTTCATTGAGAGAGATAATCCCCTTCTCGCGCTGCGCCTTCAGGTCGGCAATATCCTTCACGAGACCTTGGAAGTCCGGATCGCTCGCAACCCGCGCATCATGGCGGCTTTGCAATGTCGGCAGCAACTTCGTAACCGCGTCGGCAGGCGTGTAGTTCGCGGGCTTGATCTGCGCCCACGGCAGGGCATTGTCATAACTGGTCTCGCCGAAGCTCGTCGGATCGGAAAGTCCAGGCAAACTGATATCAGGCGTCACACCGCGTAGCTGCGTCGTACCGCCGTTGACCCGGAAAAACTGGGCAATCGTCACTTTCAGCTCCCCAAATTCGGGTTTGCTGTTGCGAACCATCTGGTCAAGATCAACGACGGTCTGAACCGTCCCCTTCCCGAAACTGGGTTCGCCGATGATCACGCCTCGACCGTAGTCTTGAATTGCCGCAGCAAAAATCTCTGAAGCCGATGCCGACCCGCGATTGATCAGGACACCCATCGGGCCTGTCCAGACAGGCGCTGCAAACTCAGCGCTTCTGACCTCGACCTTACCATCGCTACCGCGTTGCTGAACCACCGGGCCATTGCCGATGAACAGACCGGTCAGATCAATCGCCTCGTCCAATGAACCGCCGCCATTATTGCGCACGTCGATGAGAACGCTATCGACCTTTTCTTGCTTCAGTTCGTCGAGAAGCTTGGCGACATCGCGGCTTGCACTTTTATAGTCCTTGTCACCTTTGTGCCGGGCCTCAAAATCCTCATAGAATGTCGGCAGCGTAATCACCCCGATTTTGCGCGTGACGTCGCCGACGTTCACGGACAGCACGGCCTTCCTGGCAGCCTGCTTGTCGAGACTGATTTTATCGCGCACAAGGCTGACAACGCGGTGCGTGCCATCTGCTCCGGCATCCGCCGGCAAGATGTCCAAGCGCACGACGGAGCCTTTTTTCCCGCGGATCAATTGCACGACTTCATCAAGGCGCGTGCCGACCACTTCTTTTATCGCACCATCCTTGCCTTGACCAACGCCGGTAATGCGGTCTCCGACCGAGAGCTTGCCGGACAATTGGGCCGGACCGCCAGGCACGAGTTCACGGATCGTCGTGTAGTCGTCGCGCTCCTGCAGTACCGCACCGATCCCAAACAGTGAAAGCTTCATCGAGATATTGAAGTCGGCCGAAGCACTCGCGCCGAAATAGTCCGTGTGCGGGTCGATCGACGTCGCATAGGCGTCCATGAACAACTGGAAAACGTCGTCGCTTTTATACTGGTAGGCGCGCTCGAGAGCGTTTGCGTAACGTTTGTCGAGCGTTTCGCGAATGACCGCGTCGGTTTTGCCGGCGAGTTTCAACGGCAACCAATCGCTTTTGACGCGCTTGCGCCAAAGCTCATTGCTCTCGGCTTCCGACTGCGGCCAGGGTTCTTTGTCGCGCAGCACCGAATAATTTTCCTGCACACCGAAATCGAAGTCCTGCTTCAGCAAATTGCGCGCGTAGTTCATGCGATCGACAATACGCTGTTCGTACGCGTTGAAGATCGCAAACGGGATCTTCAAATCCTTCCGTTCGATGGCATCGTCGATCTCGCTGCGCTCAGACATGAACTTGTCGATGTCCGCTTGCAGGAAGAGCACGTGGTCCGGATCCAGTGATTTGATAAACTGATCCATAATTCTGGCTGACAAGGCGTCATCGAGTGGAATGGGCCTGTAACTGTATCGCGTGAGAAGTTGTGCACTCAACTGAGCGGCTTGCGCCTGTTGCTTTAGCGGCGCCAAAACAGGCGGTGATGCGACTTCAGCATAGGCGGACTGCGCGACTGCAAGAAATGCAGCAAGAAAAACGTATGGTATGCGCATTCAGCTTCGATCCAATTCTTAGTGCCTGTTGTCGATGTGCGATCTAGGCGGGTAATTATGGTTTTTTGGCAACCAAATGGTAAACGGCATGGTTTGCAAAGCCGCGAAAACCCATCGGGCACGGTCGGTCGGGAGACAATGGAGCCTATCGGGGCTTCACCATAGCACCGCGCGAAGCGCGCAGGAAAGCGGGAATTCACGTCACACGAGGTCGTGACAAGGGCAGCCGCAGGAGCTTCGGCATAACGTTTTGCGAGGAAGCGTGACCAACTGCCCCACGGCTTCGCGTTCCGCACTGGGGCCGCGCTCGCCATAAGACGCTATCCTCGCGCCTGCCAACCAGCCAGCACTGCCTCACCTTCTTCAGTTCACCCCGGGTTCGGCCAGTGACCGCCTACCGACGCATGTCGTATTGATATACTGATGCATTAGCGCTTTAGAACCTCTTTGCGTAGCATGACGTGCCCCCGTCAAATTGGGCCATTCAGACCTGGGATTTTCCACTTATGATCCTCGTTCGGAAGAAGAGGAGAATTCGATGAAGGCCTCGAAGTTTTCAGAAGCGCAGATCGCGTTCGTTTTGAAGTAGGCAGAGGACGGAACGCCGATCGGTGAAGTCTGCCGCAAGGCAGGAATTTCGGACGCGACCTTCTACAACTGGCGCAAAAAATACGCAGGGCTGATGCCCTCGGAGATGAAGCGTCTGCGGCAGCTCGAGGAGGAGAATGCCAAGCTCAAGCGAATGGTGGCCGACCTGTCGCTGGACAAAGCCATGCTTCAGGACGTGCTGTCAAAAAAGCTCTGAGGCCTGCCCGCAAGCGCAAGCTTGTCGACACTTTGAGAGGCGGTGAAATCACCATGGCTGCGACGGCGGCACCGGCGGAAAGGAGTGCGCTCCTGCGTGTCATGGAAGAAAAGGTCTGGGTCATTTTCGGCTGCCTGCGGCTTCTTGGTTGAGGCATCAGGCGACACTGAGTTCGTCTGACGGGCTGATAGTGCCGCAAGCGTGGGGCGCTCACAATTGCGCCAATAGTTTCGATTTTATTGCGAAATTTGAAATGGTGACGGTGGTCGACGGTCCCGATGGCCGCAGTATGCTGATCGTGACGCACGAGATGGCGTTTGCGCGCGACGTTTCCAATAAAGTCTCTTCACGAGGGTGTCATCGAAGAAGCCGGCGCGCCTGCCGAGCTTTTCACGCAGCCGAAATCCGAACGATTTCGGCAATTTCTGTCAGGGCGAGGCGACGCCGTTTGACGTGCACTTCAGATCACGTTCGCAGCCTGATATTCAACGCTGACACGTCAATCCGACCACTTGTTTAGTGCTTGCAGGCAGGTGGCAGCAGGTTCATGCTTGTCTTCGCTTTTGAAGCCCGCCAATAGCGGCTGATCAGCCGAACAAAGTGGGCTCTTCGTGAGACGCGTGCGATGGAATGCGCCGGCTGCGGTTTCGACATTCAAAGCGGTTTTGCTTTCTGTCCGCGATGCGGCGCAAAGCAGCCGCTCTTGTGTGCTGGCTGCGGCTACTCATGTCAGCCCGATTTCGCCTTCTGCCCCCGTTGCGGCGCGTCGCTTGCCAGCAAAATGCAGCCCGTCCTGAAGTCGAGTACCGAGGTGGCGGTATCGGAAAAATCAGACAGCGATGCCGATCGGCGGCCGGTGACCGTGCTCTTTGCCGATCTCTGCGGCTTCACCACTCTGAGCGAGCAGATAGACCCCGAAGTCATGCGGGCGCTGCAGAACGAATTGTTCGAAGAGATGACCCGGGCGGTTGAAACTTATGGAGGCTTCGTCGACAAGTTCGTCGGCGATGCGCTGCTGGCGTTGTTCGGCGCGCCTGTGGCGCATGAGGACGATCCGATCCGAGCGCTTAACGCGGCGCTCGACATGATCGATCGGGCCACCGAGGTCGGCACGCGCTGGCGTTCACGCGCCCGCGTACCGCTGCGGCTGCATATCGGCATCAATAGCGGACCTGTCGTCACCGGCGGTTTCGGTGCGGTTGGCGCAAAGTCCTATTCTGTCACCGGCGACACGGTGAATACGGCCCAGCGCCTGCAGTCCATGGCTGGCGAAAACGACATCCTCGTCGGGCCGCTGACCTATCGCCTCACCCGTCATGCCTTTGCCTTCGATAGTCTCGGCGCACAGACACTGCGGGGCAAAAGTGGTAACGTCCATGTCCATCGACTGACAGGGCTTTTGGAAGCGCCGCATACCGCGCGGGGGCTCGAAAGTTTCGGCCTGCAAGCGCCGATGATCGGACGGGACGCGGAGCTGTCGCGGTTGCTGACATGCCTCGATCTTGCCTGCGGCGGCACGGCACAGCTTGTTCGCTTGATCAGCGAAGCGGGCATCGGCAAATCACGCCTGGCGAATGAATTCGTGACAATCGCCGGCAATGCCGGCCGTTTCCCGGGCCTCGCCATTCGCAAAGCCACTTGCTCTCCCCTCGGCGAACAATCCTATGGTACGCTTGCCGCCGTGGTGCGGAGCGCCTACAGCGTCGGCGAGCGGGATGATCCCGACAGGACGCGGCAACTGCTGTCGACGGGGTTTCGCGCGTTGGATTTCACGCAGGAGGAAGTCGAGGGGCTTTTGCCGCTCTTCCTGCATGTCCTCGGCCTCGGTGACCCCGACGGCGCGTTGCGGCATATCGAGCCGGAGCAGTTGCGGCGGCAGATCTTCTATGCGGTCCGCACCGTCTTCGAGCGGCGGCTGGGACAGGGTCCGCTGCTGCTCGTTATCGAGGATCTGCATTGGGCGGACGCCGCCTCGCTGGAAGTGCTTCGCTTCATGATGGACCGGCTGGAGCGCAGCCGGCTGATGCTGCTTGCGATCTACCGGCCGACATCACAGACCGACCCGCTGAATTCCGATCGTGTCAGCGTCACCGTGCAACGCCTTGGTCCGCTCATGGCAGCCGACGGGCAGAAGCTGCTTGCCGCGTTTTTCGGCGAGGCTCACGGAAAGCTGCCGGTCTCGATGCGAAAGCGCATCCTTGAGCGGGCCAGCGGAAATCCGCTTTTCATCGAGGAAATCCTTCGGGGACTGATCGACATGGGCACGTTGCATCATGACGGTCAGCACTGGCATGTTGCGGCCGAAGACACGGATGTCGATATCCCGGTCAATCTGCAAGCGCTGCTGCTTGCCCGCGTCGATCGTCTGCCGCAGGAGATAAGGCGGTCGGCGCAAGAGGCGGCGGTGGTGGGACCGAAGTTCGATACCGCGCTCCTGCGCACCGTCGCCACCGATCCGGCCGGCATCGATGCCGCATTGGATTACCTCTGCGACGCCAATATCATCGAGGAACTGCGCGGCCCCGATGCCGCTGTATCGCCGGGCTATCGATTCAGCCAGACGCTGATGCATGACGTCATCTACCATAATCTCCTGCTGCAAAGACGCATGGAGCTTCATCGACGGATCGGCCAGTTTCTGGAACGCCAATATGGCGCCTCTCCCGATCGGCCCGAGCATCTGGCGCTGCTCGGCCACCACTTCAGCCTAACCACCGAAAGAGCCAAGGGAGCAGCCTATCTGATGGCGGCGGGCGATCTGGCGCGCAAGACCTACGCCAATGACGATGCGATGCGCCTTTACCGCCAGGCGCTTGCTGCCTTCGCAAACGAAGCGGAGGTGACGCCGGAGCAACCGGCACTCCTGGAGCGCCTTGCCGATCTCTGCGGCCCGGCCGGTCTGCGCGACGCTGCCTTGAACCATTACCAATGCGCGCTTGCGATCCATCGCTCCAAGGACGACCCTATCGCCGCAGCGAGGATACTGCGAAAGATCGGCCGACTGCATCTCGATGCCGGGCGCCGCGATCAAGCGGAGACACATTGTGCCGAGGCTGAAGCACTGATCGCGGCGATCGATGCGCCGGTCGAACATGCGCATCTTCTACAGGAGCGCGGTCATCTGGCCTTCCGCATGGGGGATCAGGCCGCTGCCGCCGAGTGGGCCACGCAAGCCCTACAACGCCTGCAAACGCTACCGATCGACGGAACGACTGAGGCCGGACGGGAGGCAGCGCGCGCGATGGCGGAGGCGCTGAACACCAAGGGTGCCGCACTTGCGCGGCTCGGGCGGCGGCGCGATGCCGTGCAGGAAGTGGAACACAGTCTTTCCGTCGCCGAAAAGGCCGATCTGCAAAGTGCCGCCTGTCGCGCCTATTCCAATCTCGGTGTCCTCTACACCATCGTCGATCCGGGCAACGCCATCAGGATCTGCCGGCGCGGACTGGAGGTGGCGACCCGTATCGGCGATCTCGGCTTCCAGGCGCGCCTTCTCGCCAATCTCGCAGTCTCCTGCTGCACTTTCACCGATCGCTGCGCCGCCGAAGGCGTGCCGGCGGCGGAAAAGGCCGTCGAAATCGACCGGGCGCTCGATCAGCGCGATCATCTCTCCGTGCCGCTGATTGTGCTCGCCCAGATTCATCAGTGCCATGGGCAGCCGAAGCTAGCTCGTAAGTATTACGAGGAAGCCCTTGAGGTTGCGAAGGAAATTGACGAGCCGCAATTGCTCTTTCCGTGCTATGATGGTCTGGCGACACTCAGCCTCGAGCATGACGACATAGACGAGGCGGAACGGTATTTCACGCTGGCACAGGATGTATGCATCCGCCACAACCTCGATCCAGCCACGCTCGTCGTATTGCCGTTCCTCGACTGACTGTCCCCGTTGCAACGACTGCAGGAGATCGATGAGGAGAATCGTATCCAACGCATAAAGGGAGGAATAAAAGATGCAGGAGAACCACGTAGCAAAACCATTGCAGCCAGGAGATCGCGCGCCGAACGTGGTGCTGGATGCGATCACCCGCCAGGGCAAGATCGCCATTGACGATTTTCGCGGCCAGAAGCCGGTGCTCGTCGGGTTGTTCCGCGGACTGCATTGCCCCTTCTGTCGCCGGCAGATCGCCGCTATGGCCGAACTCACCGATGCCTTACAGGCGAAAGGCATCGATAGCCTGACCGTCGTCAACACGCCGATCGATCGCGCCCGTCTCTATTTCCGCTACCACCCGCTTCCCAATCTGCTGGCGGCTTCCGATCCGGAACGGGTATCCCACAAGGCCTTCGGTCTGCCGAACCTTCAGTTCACGGAAAACGAGAACGACTGGCCGCACAAAGTCAGCATGAGCACTGTGTCCTCGATGCAGATCGACATGCCGGGCGAGCTTCCGGCGCCCATGGGCGTGATGGAGGCGGTGGAATATCTCGACAAGGCGGATGGCTATGAATTCACCGAGGACGACACGCAGATGATCGCCACCGGCCACGGCCAACTTGTCGGCGAATTTCTGCTCGATCGAGATGGCGTCGTGCGTTGGTGTTTCACCGAAGTCGAGGATGGTGGCCGCCATATGTTCGGCGGCCCCGCCCCGCGGGAGGTGATGTCGGCAGCTTCGAACATGGCAGTCTGAGACGAATTGCTGGCGCGACAAGAGACGACAAGATTATGTCGTCGCTTGAAGGACTGATGGTGACCGATCTTCTGGTTACGGAGAACATGGATGGGGAAAACACAACCATTCATCATGGCGGATCCCACACCCGCAGTCCTGACAGCCGCTACCACCCGTCGCGTAAAAAGCTGCCGCGCAAACCTCATCCCTGAAGCCCAGAGGATCCTTGTCCGCCGCCCACGCCAAAATCCCGTTCGTTTGGATAAAATCTCAATTAGTTTGGATGTCATCGCAGGGCTGAAACTGGAAACGCAGGTCGCGGGCACCTACCTAAGTTATTGGTCCTACGCAGTCGGTGTTTGAGAATACGATTCTGGAATTCCAATAAGCTTAGCTAGAATTACGATTTTTTTTGATCCAGAATTCCCTTCTTTTGGTGCGGACACGGCGAGGCAAGCCTGGGGCGAAATGACGTTCACATTCGAAGTCTTCTCCGACCACTGGGCGCATCTCGGTGAGAGCCCGATCTGGTCGGAGACTGAAAATTGCATCTGGTGGGTTGATACCGATGGCCGCAGACTGCTTCGCACCGATGCGGCAACCGGCAAGACCTCGGCATGGGACGCACCCGAAGCCGTCGGCTGCATTGTGTTGCTGACTGATGGAACGCTGCTCGCAGGCCTTGCGACCGGCATTTTCCTCTTTGATCGGCGGACAGGCCTGTTCACGCGCGTCTGCGCGCCTGAAAGCCGCGTGGATGTCCGCTTCAACGATGGAACACTCGATCCGGCCGGCCGGCTCTGGGCCGGCACGATGCAGCGGGAAATGGCAGCGCCGGCCGGAGCGATCTTCTGCATCGAGCCCGATTTTCGCCACCGCCGGGTCTTCGAAGATTTCTGGACGCCGAACGGCCTGGCCTTCGATCCGATACGGCAACGAATGTATTTTTCCGATTCCCATCCTTCGGTTCAGGCGATCTGGGCCTGCGACTATGATCTTGCCACCGGCACGCCGTCCAACCGGCGGGTCTTTGCGACCACGCATGCCTTTGCTGGACGGCCCGATGGAGCATTCGTCGATGAGGACGGCGTCTACTGGATTGCCGGTGTCGATGGCTCGCAGTTGCTGCGCTTTGCGCCATCGGGTGAACCGCTTGAGCCGGTGGAGCTACCGGTAACCCATCCGACCAAGCTCGTGATGAACCGGACAATGCCGCGCATAGTCTTCGTCACCACGCGACGCATGGCCGCTCCGGATCAGAGCGACGCCTCCGGCCATCTTCTGCGCTGCCTGTTTGCCTGAGGCTGCCCTTAGCGCTGGACGAAATCGGGATATTGTTCGCAGATGAGATCGATGATCGACAGCGTACCGGACAGGTGCTTGCGCATGGCCGCGACCGCCCTTTCAGGCTCGGCGGAGCGAATCGCTTCAACAATGGCACGGTGATCGGCAAGCACCGTCTCCAACTTGCCGGGCATCGGCAGGTTGAGGCGGCGCAGCCGGTCGAGATGGACGCTCAGACGCCGCACCGTTGCCCAGAGACCCAGAATGCCGCTGCGCTCAAAGAGCGCGCGATGGAAATCCCTATCGAATGAATCGAACTGATCAAACTGATCCGGCGAGGCCACGGCCTCCTGCTGCCGAAGTATCCGCTCCAATACCTGCGCCGTCTCGGCCGGGCTTTCGAGCGTCAGCCGGCGGACCGCCTCGAGTTCGATCGACAGCCTGAGGAAATGCGCCTGGGCGGCGTGGTCAATATCGATCTTGGCGACAACAGTCGCATATTGAGGATAGACCTCGACCAATCCCTCCTCTTCAAGCCGGATCAGGGCGTCGCGCACCGGCGTCTGGCTGACATTGAACTCGCTCTGCAGCGCGATGCGGGACAGAACCGTTGTCGGCGTCAGATCCATGGAGAGAATGCGGGAACGAAGGATTTCAAGAATTTGCGGCGCGACCTGGCGCGTTCGGTCAAGGGCAAATTGCGTCCGGTTAACTTTCACGCCTGGCCATCCATCCTGTCGAAGCACTGCCGATCGTTTAAACATATTTTGTGGCTTGATGCACTGATACATTAGTGCTTTAGTCACACCAATGCAAAGCCGTTTCGCCAGAAACGGGACTGCATTTTCTTCAGTTCGAGACAGGACTTCAAAACGATGAAGGCCAGAAAGACACCTTCCAAGCTGCGCAGTGCCAGATGGTTCGCGCCCGACGACCTCAGAAGTTCAGGCCACCGTTCGCGTACCATGCAGATGGGCTACGCGCCGGAGGAATGGGCGGGCAAGCCCGTCATCGCCATCCTCAACACCTGGTCAGATGCCAACCCCTGCCATGCGCATTTCAAGCATCGCGTCGAGGATGTGAAGCGCGGAATCCTCCAGGCCGGCGGTTTCCCGCTCGAACTGCCGGCGCTGTCGCTGTCGGAAAGCTACGTCAAGCCGACGACCATGCTCTATCGCAACATGCTCGCCATGGAGGCGGAAGAGCTGCTGCGTTCACATCCGGTCGATGGCGCGGTGCTGATGGGCGGCTGCGACAAGACCACGCCCGGTCTTGTTATGGGTGCGCTCAGCATGGGCCTGCCGATGATCTACCTGCCGGCTGGCCCGATGCTGCGCGGCAATTATCGTGGTGAATATCTGGGCTCCGGTTCGGATGCATGGAAATTCTGGGACGAGCGCCGTGCCGGCACGATTTCTGAAGCCGAATGGGTCGAGGTGGAGGCCGGCATCGCCCGCTCTTACGGCCACTGCATGACCATGGGCACAGCGAGCACGATGACGGCAATCGCCGAAGCGCTCGGGCTGACGCTGCCGGGCGCGAGTTCCATTCCTGCCGCCGATTCCAACCATATCCGCATGTCGTCGGCGGTCGGCCGGCGCATTGTCGAGATGGTCTGGGAAGACCTCGTGCCCGCTAAGATCGTTACACAGGCGGCAGTCGACAACGCCGTGACGGTCGCCATGGCGACAGGCTGTTCCACCAATGCCATCGTGCATCTGGTCGCGATGGCACGCCGTGCAGGCATACCGCTGGCGCTTGACGATCTCGATCATGCGGGCCGCACAACACCTGTGCTCGCCAATATCCGCCCGACCGGCAAGACCTATCTGATGGAGGATTTTTATTATGCCGGCGGTCTGAGGGCGCTGATGGCAAAGCTCTCCTCCAAGCTCGATCTCTCGACGATGACGGTCACCGGCGCAACACTCGGCGAAACGCTTGAGGGTGCCAGATGCTATAATGACGATGTCATCCGCTCTCTCGACAATCCACTCTACCATGAGGGGTCGCTCGCGGTGCTGAAAGGCAATCTTGCGCCGACCGGCGCCGTCATCAAACCCGCGGCCTGCGATCCGCGCTTCCACAAGCATGAAGGCCCCGCCCTCGTCTTCGACAGCTATCCGGATATGAAGAAGGCTGTCGATGACGAAACCCTCGACATCACCCCGGACCACGTCATGGTTCTGCGTGGCGCCGGCCCGCAGGGCGGCCCCGGCATGCCGGAATGGGGCATGCTGCCAATGCCGAAGGCGCTGCTGAAAAAGGGCTATCGCGACATGCTGCGCCTCTCGGATGCACGCATGAGCGGCACGAGCTACGGCGCATGCATATTGCATATTTCGCCGGAATCGCATGTCGGCGGCCCGCTCGCTTTGTTGAAAACCGGCGATATCGTCCGCCTCGATCTCGAAGCCCGCCGTATCGACATGCTTGTCGACGATGAGGAACTGGCGCGCCGCCGCGCCGCCTGGGTCAAGCCGGCGGAAAAGTTCGGCCGCGGCTATGGCTGGATGTTTGCCCGCCACATCACCCAGGCCGATACGGGCTGCGATTTCGATTTTCTGGAAACCGGCTTTGGCCCCACCCTCGGCGAGCCGGACATCTATTGATTTCAGGAGGACAAGATATGACCACCACTTTGAGCCAGCAAACGCGTGAGAAGCTGAAGGGCGTTTCGACCGCAACGCTTTGTACCGCTCTTTTCAAACGCGGTCTGCGCAACCAGTTCATCCAGGACGTGCGCCCGCTCTCGCCGAAGAAAACCAACATGGTCGGTCAGGCTTTCACGCTGCGCTATATCCCGGCGCGCGAAGACCTGAACACGCTTGATGTCTTCCGCAATCCGGAACATCCCCAGCGCGCCGCCGTCGAGCGTTGCCCGCCGGGCGCCGTGCTGATCATGGATAGCCGGCGGGATGCGCGTGCTGCCTCCGCCGGCTCTATCCTCGTCTCGCGCCTGCAGGTGCGCGGCGTTGCCGGCGTCGTTACCGACGGTGGTTTCCGCGACAGCCCCGAAATCGCCGGTCTCGATATTCCTGCCTATCACCACCGGCCTTCGGCGCCGACCAACCTAACCCTGCATCAGGCGATCGAAATCAATGTCCCGATCGGTTGCGGCGATGTTCCTGTCTTCCCCGGCGACGTCGTGGTCGGCGACAATGAGGGCGTCGTGGTCATCCCCCTGCATCTTGCCGAGGAGATCGCCGACGAGGCCGTCGAGATGACGGCCTACGAGGATTTCGTCACCGAGGAGGTGCTCGGCGGCGCGACCATCATCGGACTCTATCCGGCGACCAGCGAAGTACCGCGCGAAAAGTTTGCGCAATGGCGCAAGAAGAATAGCCGGTAGGTGCGGAAAGGGCGGTTTCTGTCCCTTTTTCATTCCTTGACCGCGCCTGTCATCGACGAGACGTAAAAGTCCACGAAGGACGAATATCGAGCATTACACGCTATGTATGCGTATTCTCACGACTTTTCTGGCGGAACACCGCCGGTTATCCACGCCCGACAAAGGGCATCTTGGTCGCCATCACAGTCATCGTCAGCACGTTGGCGCTGAGCGGCAGGCCCGCCATATAGACGACCGCATCGGCGATATGGGCAGGATCGATGGTCGCCTCTGCGGCAGTCGTCCCATTGGCCTGAAGAACGCCCGTGGCGATTCTTTTCGTCATGTCGCTTGCCGCATTGCCGATATCGATCTGCCCACACGCGATGTCGAATTCGCGCCCATCGAGCGCGGTCGATTTCGTCAGGCCGGTGATCGCGTGTTTGGTCGCCGTATAGGGCGCGGAATTGGGACGGGGTGTCGTTGCCGAAACCGAGCCGTTATTGAGGATGCGGCCGCCACGTGGCGTCTGGCTCTTCATCAGCCTGAACGCCTGCTGCGTGCAGAGGAACGCGCCTGTCAGATTGGCCGAGACGATGGCGCTCCAGTCTTCGAAAGTTACATCCTCCAGCGGCATGCCCGGCACCGAGACACCGGCATTGTTGACCAGCAGATCGAGGCGGCCATGCTGATTTGCGATCGCGTCGAACAATGCTCTAACTGAGACCGGATCGCCGACATCGGCACGGATTGCAGTAACTTCCGCACCTGTCTCGCTGCCGAGCTCGACGGCCGCTGTTTCGAGAATCTCGGCACGCCTTCCCGAGATTACGACGCTGTAGCCGGCAGCTCCGAGCCCCTTTGCGATCGCTCGGCCGATGCCCGTGCCGCCACCAGTCACCAGAGCAATCTTCGACTGCCTGCCGGTACTTTCACTCATAGAATCCTCCCGCCGAGTTCATCCTCGATATGCACCTGCAGGATCTCGTCAAAACTCTTCTCCGCCTTGAAGCCGAGCGCGGACGCTCTCTGCGCATCGAACTGCGTCGGCCAACCGGCCACGATGCGTTCGATCACCGGATCGGTCTCGCGCTTGATCAGCGCAACGGCCTTGTCGCCCGCAATCCGGCGCAACGCTTCGATCTCTTCCGAAACCAGGGCCGAGAGACCCGGCATGGTCAGGTTGCGCCGCGCGCCCACCTTTGCCGTGTCGATCCTCGCCGCGTGAACGAAGAAGCCGACTGCCGCCCGCGGGCTTGCGAACCAGTGCCGGACGCTGTCGCTGACCGGCAGCACCGCTGGCTTGCCGGCGAGTGGCTCACGCAGAATATTGGAGAAGAAGCCGGAGGCCGCCTTGTTCGGCACGCCCGGCCGCACGCAGATCGTCGGCAGGCGAATGCCGATGCCATCGAAAATGCCGCGGCGCGAATAGTCGGCAAGCAGCAGTTCGGCAATTGCCTTCTGGGTGCCGTAGCTCGTCAGCGGCGTGGAAAAGAACTCGTCGGGAATGACGTCAGGGAAAGGCGTGCCGAAGACAGCGATAGAGGAGGCGAAGACCACGCGCGGTACATAGGCGGACTTCAGGCCCTGATGGCGGATCGCCTCGAACAGTGCGCGCACACCATCGAGATTGACCGCATAGCCTTTATCGAAATCGGCCTCCGCCTCACCGGAAACGATCGCCGCCAGATGAAAAATCAGACCGGGCCGGGTCTCGATCAGCTTGTCGGCAATGCCGGCCTGGGCGAGGTCGATCGTCAGGGTGCTTGATACAGACCGAAGAGCCTCGGGCACGGGAGGCTGAACTGCATCGACCAGCGTCAATCGACTGATCGCGGTGCCAAGCACACCAGGCTCGCGGGCAATTCTCTCGACCAGCTTGCGGCCGATCATGCCTGCCGCACCCAAAATCATCACATGCATATTGGCCTACCTCCCAGCGCTGCCGGCGTCATTTTTTCGAGACGATCTCGATGTTTGATCGGAATCCGTTCTCCCCAGTCGGATTCCGCGCACGTCACGCCAGGCGCAACGCCATCTGCTCCTTCAAATTTCCCACCGCCTCGGACCGGCACTCCGGAACGTTAGCGGCCAGACGTAACCAAACAAAACTGCAACCTGCAGGTCAACTTAACTTGCACGATCTGCGGGTGGTAGCAATCGAACATAAGTCTCATGCGCATTTTGCCCAGTGCCGCCATCAGCCCACAACCGTCATGCCCGGCAGGACGACGCCGCTCTTTTCTGCGAGGATCTTTGCCACCGCGGCATCATCTTCGAGGCCGAGACCAGCGTCGGACGCTTGCCGGAAGAGATCGAGCGCGGTCGCCGCGAGCGGCGTGACTGCACCTGCCCGATCTGCTTCAGAGGTGACGATGCCGAGATCCTTGACGAAGATGTCGACTGCCGAGCGCGGTGCATAGTCACCCGAGACGATATGCTCGCCCCGGTTCTCGAACATCCAGGAGGAGCCGGCCGAAACCCGCAGCACATCGTAGAGCGTCTTCAGGTCGATCCCGGTCTTGGCCGCAAACGTCATCGCCTCGGCCGTCACGGCGATATGCACCCCGGCGAGGAGCTGGTTGATCATCTTCACCTGCGACCCGGGACCAGGCCTGTCCCCCAGCCGGAAGACTTTGCCGGAGACTGCATCGAGCGCCTGTTTGGCACGCGCGAAAGCTTCCGGCGAACCAGAGCCCATGACGACCATCTCTCCGGAAAGTGCCTTGGCGTGGCCGCCGGAAACCGGCGCGTCGACGACAAGCATGCCGGCGGTTTCCAGCCGATCGGCAATCTCCACCGTGGCGCTCGGCGCCATGGTGGCGCAAAGCAGAAAGACGGTGCCTGCACGAGCCGTCTCCAGCGCGCCGCCAGGCCCGAACAACACATCCTCGGTCTGGCTGCTATTGACGACAAACACAAAAACCGTGTCGGCTGTACTGGCGGCCTCGGACGGCGTTTTACACGATTTGCCGCCGGCCTGTGAAAAGCGCTGAAGAACATCTTGGCGAACATCGCATCCGTTGACGACAAATCCGGCCCGCAAGAGAGACAGGGCAGCGCCCCATCCCATCGAACCGAGGCCGATGACTGCAGCCTTGCCGACGTCCTGCAAAGTTCTCTCCATAACACTAATCCGCCGATTGATCTTGTGTTACCGATACCGGTATCGATACCAAGCCCTACAATCGCTATAAATGTCAAGCACTGCCAATTCCACTTCAATCGCAACAAGCTTATGAATACTGGCGGCAGACGCCCTGCTATCGGGAGATCCCTTGCATACGCACAAATCCACTCTGGAAGAGGTCGCTGCGGTAGCCGGCGTCAGCAAGATGACCGCATCGCGAGCCCTACGCGGCGCGCCCGACGTCTCGATAAAAACGCGGGATAAGGTGCTGCAAGCGGCTGAGCGGCTGAATTATCTCGGCAATCGCTTGGCGCTGTCGCTATCATCGCAGCGAACCGACCTCGTTGCCGTCGTGGTTCCAAGCATGTCCAACATCGTCTTTCCCGAAGTCCTGGCCGGCATTTCGACTGGCCTGGAAGGGTCGGGCATGCAGGCCGTGTTCGGCATTTCCGATTACGATGTGACTAAGGAGCGCAACATTATCCGAGACATGCTGTCCTGGCGGCCTTCTGCCATCATCGTTACAGGTCTGGACCAACCGGATGAGACCGTGAGGATGTTGAAGAACGCGGCTATTCCCGTCATTCAAATCATGGACCTCGATGGCACGCCGATCGATTTCAACGTTGGGCTCTCGCACGGCAAGGCGGGCGAGGAGATGGCAAGCGCACTGATTGCCGCCGGCCGGAAGCGTTTCGGCTACATCGGCAGTGCACTGGACCGGGACTTGCGTGCGGCAAAACGCAAGGCCGGCTTCGAGCGCGTCCTGCATGAAAACCATCTTGCCTTCATCGGACAAAGGCTCGGCGACACCCTTTCCTCCGTCGGTCTTGGCAAATATCTGACGCATCAGCTGCTGAGTGCCGAGCCGAGCTTCGACTGCATCTATTATTCCAATGACGACATGGCAGCTGGGGGCGCATTCGCCATCATCGAGGCTTCTCGCACCGACGATATTCTGATGGCAGGCTTCAATGGACTGGAACTGGCGGCCGCGCTTCCCTTGAGGATCGCCACATCCAGATCGCCGCGCCGTATGATCGGCGAAGTCGCAGCGCGCCTTGCACTCGGCTCCATGGCGCCGGACGCTCCATCGGTCAGCAAGATCACCGCCTTCGTCCCCGAGATTACGGGGATTGTATAGATCGCGTCGCCACTCGAGATCCGGCAGCCAATTGGAGACGGCTGCGGAGAAAACACGCCTATCATTTTAAACGAATACTGAGATTTAAATCAAAGAAATCGATCCATAGCAACTTGCTGTATCAGCATTGTCGATATAAAGCCGTGTATGACGCAGCATGGAGAATTCATGGAACGCTCGTTTTTGACGATCGATGCCGGAGTCAATGACACCGTTATCAAAGCTCTCTCTGCGCCAGGACGCCTACAGCTCCTCAAACTTTTGTGCTCAAAGGGCCCCATGAACGTCAACGACATGGCCCGAACTCTGTCGCTGCCGCAATCAACCGTCGCAACCGGAATTCAAATTCTGGAGGACGTGGGACTGGTCGAATCTCGCCTCGCCAAAGGCCGGAAGGGCAATCAGAAGATCTGCTCTGCAGTTTATGATGAAATCCTCATCAGCTTTGAGGACAAATCCGTCAACAAGGCAGACGACGTCATCGAGGTTGAGATGCCGGTTGGGCTCTATACGAGCTGCGACATCCATGCCCCTTGTGGCCTTTGCTCAAGCGACAGCGTCATCGGCCTGCTCGACGTCCCCGACTATTTCCTTGATCCACAGCGTATGCAGGCCGGTCTCGTGTGGTTCGGAAGGGGCTTTGTCGAATACAAGTTCCCGAACAATGCAAAGGTTTTGAATAAGGACGTGCGCGCCATCGAGTTTTCGATGGAACTGTCTTCGGAAGTACCGGGAACCAATCCCGACTGGCCTTCCGACATCACGCTCTGGGTCAATGGAATGCCGGTCGGCACCTGGACGTCCCCGGGCGACTATGGTGACAAGCGCGGCGCCTATACGCCTGACTGGTGGAAGCTTAAAGGCTCCCAATACGGCAAACTGAAGACCTGGCGCATCTCCACACGAGGCACATTCATCGACGGCGTCTCAACCTCCAATGTCACGGTTGGAGACCTTGCCCTCGCGCAGCATTCCTCGATCCGTCTGCGCGTCGGCATTGCCGAGAATGCCAGCCATACGGGCGGCGTGAATATATTCGGCCGTGGATTTGGGAATCATGGCCGCGACATAGTTATGCGGCTCTACATTTAACGAACAATATCGGAAATCCTGATTTCAATGGCGCGATATTTTTTCCGTCGAAAGGCGCCAACCCCGATCTAAATCACTGTGAAGTAATAATTATTTCTAACAATCCAGCAACCAATAGCCCACCCGCTGTTCAATTGACTCCCTCCCATCAAGCCATCAAGATAGCTGTATAAGAACGAAGAAATCGATATTTAAGGGAGGGTTCGTTGAAAGCGAATGTTGTCGTTCATCGCGATTTTCGGGTCGCGAGCATTGATCCCAGACTTTATAGTTCGTTCCTCGAGCACCTCGGGAGAGCCGTTTACGGCGGCATATACGAGCCGGGGCATCCAACAGCCGATGCGGACGGTTTCCGACGAGACGTCATCGATCTCGTACAGCAGCTCGATACGCCCTATTGTCGTTACCCCGGCGGCAATTTCGTTTCCGCCTACGATTGGCAAGATGGCATCGGTCCGCGTTCGGAGCGCCCTGTCCGTCTCGACCTTGCCTGGCGCACCCGTGAAAGCAACCAGATCGGCGTCAATGAGTTCGTTGACTGGTGCAAGAAGGCGAGGACCGAGCCCATGCTCGCCGTCAACCTCGGCTCACGCGGGCTGGATTCGGCCCGCAATTTCCTCGAATATTGCAACCATCCCGCCGGCACCTATTGGTCGGACCTGCGTCGCAAGCATGGTTGGGAAGCCCCCCATAACGTCAAATTGTGGTGCCTCGGCAACGAAATGGATGGCCCCTGGCAGGTCGGACACAAGTCGGCGCACGAATACGGCCGGCTCGCCGACGAAACGGCAAAGGCCATGCGGAATTTCGACAAGTCGCTGGAACTCGTGGTCTGCGGCTCGTCACATTCCGATATGAAGACCTATCCGGACTGGGAAGCGCAGGTCCTCGACGAGTGCTATGACAGCGCCGACTATATTTCGCTGCATATGTATTTCGCAAACCGCGAGAAAAACACGCTCAATTACCTTGCCCGCACGACCAAGCTTGATCGTTACATCACCACCATCGGCGGCGTGATCGACTATATCAAGGCGAAGAAGCGGTCGAAGAAGACGATCGGCATTTCCTTCGACGAATGGAATGTCTGGTATCATTCCAATCAGCAGGACAAGGATATCCTCGCGAAGAATGAATGGCCCGATGCCCCTCATCTTCTCGAAGACGTCTATAATTTCGAGGACGTGCTGCAGGTCGGCGGTATTCTCAATACCTTCATTCGCCGTTCGGATCGCGTGCGCATCGCCTGCATCGCCCAGCTCGTCAACGTCATCGCTCCGATCATGACCGAGAATGGCGGTCCGGCCTGGCGTCAGACAATCTACTACCCCTTCTATTTCGCATCAAAATACGGCCGTGGATCGGCCCTGCAGCTCATCGCCGACGCGCCGACCTATGACTGCGACGAAGCGGACGACGTCCCCTATCTCGACGCATCAGCGGTCCTTTCCGATGACAGCCAGACGCTGACCTTCTTTGTCGTCAACCGTCATCCGCAAAACGCGCTTGACCTCGACGCCCGGCTGGACGGCTTTGCCAACGCCCGCGTGCTGGAACAGGTGGAGATGACGCATCCGGACCTGCAGGCCGTCAACACGGCGCGGCAGCCGGAGACAGTCGCGCCCGTCAAAGTCGAGAACGCGAAAATCGAGGACGGCAGATTGCGCGCAACGCTCAAGCCCCAGTCCTACAGCGTCATCCGGCTGTCGGTTTGACACCTTTCCGGCCATCACACTCGTGCTGGCCTGGAGAATATCCGCTCGCTGCGAGGAGGCAGCCGAGCCGGAGGAATGGTTCGCAGAAGCATCGGACCTGACAAGCGCAAGTCCCAATGCTGGTGCGAACCCAAAACCGCGACGTCTCATGCGTCCATTGCGGCCGCGCGCTCGTCGCATTCAAAGGGAGGAGATTATGCAGCATTGG
>UCKU01000056.1:0-6943 GCA_900473185.1 Hyphomicrobiales bacterium
ACCGGGCGCTTGCCGTCATCGGCACGTCGATCGTCTGGGTCAGTTTCGTCTTTGTTGTCTTTCCCAATCTCGATCTCATGGTCTCGCGCTGGTTTGTCAGCGGGGGGATCTTCATTCTGGCCGACGATCCGTTCCTGCGGGAGGTAAGGGATATCAGCCGCCTCGCACAGCCCTATCTTATCGGCTCGATGATCGTGCTGATCGCGCTGCAGCGGCTCCTGCCGGGACGCATGCGGTTCTGCTCGCCGCACAAGCCCTTGTTCGTGCTCCTGAGCTTTGCCGCAGGCCCGCTCCTCACGGTCCAAACGCTCAAGGTTCTCATCGGGCGTGTACGGCCTCGCGAGCTTGTCGAGTTCGGCGGGACCATGGATTTTACCCCGGTATGGCAGTTTTCCGCCGCGTGCAGCCGCAACTGCTCCTTCCCTTCCGGCGAGGCTTCCGCAGCCGCGGCGTCACTGTCGCTGCTGGTTCTGGTGCCCGCCAGGTTCAGGTGGGCGGCCGCGATAGTGCTGTTGCCCTGCCTCCTGTTTGTGGCATTCAATCGCGTGATTTTTGGCGCTCATTTCCTTTCGGACGTCGTGCTTGGCTGGCTGCTGACGATGTTCGCCATGGCCTGGGTCTGGCGCTGGATGGATGCGTATAGAGTATCAAAGCTTTGACGGTGAGGGGATTGATCTCTGCCGCAAGCACATATCCCGCTATTTCAGCACCAGCTAACTCATGCTATCAATCCGTGCATCCCGCGATCATCTTGGGGGAGATGCGCCATGAACAAAGAGCAAATCGCAGCCCTCTTTGCCCATCTCGAACAGGGCGACGGCGCTGCTTTCTTCGCCCAAGTCGCCGACGACGTCGACTGGACGGTCATGGGCACCCATCCGCTCGCCGGCCATTACCATTCCAAGCAGGAATTCCTCGCCGGCACCTTCGCCAACCTACACAAAGTCCTGCCCGAAGGCACCCGGCTCTCCACGCAGAATATCCTCATCGACGGCGACTGGGCGATCGTCGAGCTCCGCTCCATGGCGACCGCCCGCGACGGCATGCGCTTCGACAACCACTATTGCTGGCTCTGCCGCTTCTCGGGCGAGACGATCGTGGAAGTGCGCGCCTATCTCGACAGCTGGCTGGTCGGCGAGCTTTTCCGGCGCAACCCGATCGGTGCGAGGGGGTCGGCTGTCGTTTGAGGGGCGGTCCACATATCCGGCGGCTCATGGCATTTTTGTATCGTAACGTGATACGTTCCGCTTGACGCAGTCATGTATCGCGCTATGATACAGACGCTCAGGGGATGGCCGTGATCCGATCATTCAAGAATGCGATGACCGAAACGGTCGCGACCACGGAGAAGGCCCCAAAAGGGTTTCCGACTGATCTGTTGCGCGCGGCTCAGCGAAAGCTGGCGATGCTGAATGCCGCGGCTGTGCTGGACGATCTTCGGTCTCCGCCAGGCAACAGGCTCGAGTCCCTCAAAGGAAACAGGCAAGGCCAGCATTCGATCAGGATCAATGACCAATGGCGCATCTGTTTCGTTTGGACTGAAGGCGGCCCGGAGGCGGTTGAAATTGTCGACTATCACTGAGTTCTCGATGCCATGGCGCCCTTTTTGCAGGAGGCAATGTGAGAAATGCTAAAACTTCTTACTCCCGTTCACCNNCGGAGAAATCCTCCGCGAAGAGTATCTCAAGCCTCTCGCCATGAGCGCCGGGGCGCTGGCGCGAAAGCTGAATGTTCCCCGCACGAGGATCGAGCGGCTTGCCGCTGAGCAGACGCCGGTCACGACGGACACGGCTCTCAGACTTGCCAAATACTTTCGTACCACGCCGGATTTCTGGTTGAATCTGCAATCCAGCTACGACCTCAACAGCCAAGCGCCCGCATTGCAGGAAGAGCTTGATGCCATCGAGGAAATCGACCACGCCGCCTGATGCCGGAGGCTCTTAAGCCGGCGTGGTCGAGCTCCGGGCAAGCTAGTGTGAAACCTCGATCCGCCCCTTCATATTGGGATGATAGCGGCAGACATAATCAAACACGCCATCGCCCTGGACGACTGTCGACCCCGACTTGCCCGCCGGGATCACCACATCGAAACTCCCCTTGGATGTTGCGGTGTGATCCATCACATCCTTATTCCGCCAGAGGATCGTATCTCCCGGCCGCGCCTTGACCACCGCTGGCTTGAACTCGAGCTTTTCGATGGTGACCTCGATCGTGGCGGCGCTTGCGGCCGTCCCGCAAAGGGAAAGGCCGGCCGCAAGGCAGAGTCTCGGCAGGATTGCCATGACCGTCATTTCAGCATCGAGGCAACATGCTCGGCATGCTGCTCATGGCCTTCGAAGAGCTTCAGGCCGGTTTCGAGCAGGGACTTCAGATCCGGGTTCTGGGCTGCCGGGATCAGTCCTGTCTTCAGGGCCTCGTTGACCTGCTTGTGGTAGGCCACTTCATTATCGACATAGGCCTTGTCGAAGGCGGCACCCTTGAGCTTGGAGAGTTTCTGCCGCTCCTTTTCGGCCGCCGATGTCAGCGATTTGCTGGTATCATTGTCCTCGGGCGTCACCTTGAGCTTCTTGACGAGATCGAGCGCCTGCTTGTTGACGGCCTCGTGGTCGCGGATCATATCCTTGGCGAAGGCGACCACTTCCTTGTTCTTGGATTTCTCGACTGCCTGCTTGGCCGCCGCGATGTCGATGACGCCGGCGGTATAGGCGATATGGGCGATCTGCGGATCGGTGGGTGCTGCGCCGGCGGCAAAAACCGCGGGGGCGGAGAGCGCGAAAGCCGAGAGAGCGACGATAAGGTGTTTCTGCATCTGGTCCTCCATCCGGCTGATACCGCCGGTCGATGTTTCCTACGCAGAGTTGGATGCCGGCATCGGGCAGACGTTCCCGAAAAGATTTTTCCGGATGTCGGGAACCTTTATCCTGCCCCGGCATCCAATGCGAAAAAGGCCCGCATCCAATGCGAAAAGGGGATGAGCCATGGCGCAGCAGGTGGAAAGAGCGGCAGCAGAGAGAAGCGATCCGGAGCTGGTGGCGATGGCGCTGGCGCGCGATCCCGAAGGGTTCCGCGCCATCATGCGGCGCTATAACCGCCGGCTGTTCCGCATTGCCCGCGGCATCCTGCGCGATGATGCGATGGCGGAGGATGCTCTGCAGGATGCCTATCTCAAGGCCTTCCGCCACCTTGGTGATTTCCAGGGCGCCAGCGCCTTTTCCACCTGGCTCACGCGCATCGTCATGAACGAGGCGCTCGGCAGGCTTCGCAAAGCGAGCCGCACGCCCGAAGTGTCCGTTGATACTGTCCGGATGCAAAGCCGCATCCTCGATTTCCCCACCGGTTCGCCCATCGACAATCCAGAGACCACCATGGCGCAGCGACAGATCCTGAAACTCGTGGAAGAGGCGACCGACAGCCTGCCGGAAGAATTCCGCCTCGTCTTCATTGCCAGGGTGATCGAAGAGATGAGCGTCGAGGAAACCGCCGAACTGCTCTCCCTCAAGCCCGAAACCGTGCGCAGCCGGCTGCACCGGGCGCGCGCGCTGCTGTGCCGCCAGCTCGACGAGCTGATCGGCCCGATCGCGCTCGACGCGTTTCCCTTTGCCGGCTGGAAATGCGACCGGCTGACGGAGCGGGTGATGGGCGAGCTGATCGGGCGGTGAGGGTGCTATTTGGGTTCCGGCTGCTGGATGACATCAGGCGGCTTATCGTTATTGCCGCTGCCGCCGAACATCTGCACGCCCAATATGCCGATGACGGATGTGATCATGAGCGCCAGGATCAACATCATCAATAGTCTCATGGGCCGATCCGTTACCATTGCTGTCGGGAGGTAACTTCCTTTTCCGGATATCGTTCCGGATACGGTTCATGCGGGTAGGGCGTGCTGCGGGATTTGCAGCCCGGAACACGCGAGACGACATCCAGCCTCCGAACTTTCTGCGATCCGCCGCGTTCCCGGATCAAAGGAGCCAATCAATGTCCCAACGGAAATTCAAGAAACTCACCCACCGCCTTCTCGGCCGGTTCGATGAAGTTCAAACTCTTCTCGACAAGATCGAGGGCAGCGCCATGAAGCTGCATACGGCCTGTGACGAAGATGTTGAAGGCGAGCGCGTCACGCACCCGGTCGTCTATCTGCCGCAATGGCCGAGGCATGGGGCGGCGCCGGCCGCCCTGTAGCCCGGCTCAAACGCGGGCAGACTTGCCGGCAAACAGGTCCGCATGCGCGGCAAACAGCGCGCTCAGCCTGTCGATCACCATGCGCACTTCCGGCCGCTGGCGCTCATCCTCATGCACGGTGATCCAGATGTCATAGGTCAGGCTGTCGATGACAGGCCCGGCGCGGACCGGGCCGGGTTCGGCGTCGCCCATGAAGCAGGGCAGCAGGCCGCGGCCGGCGCGAAGAGAGCAGAAGNNTCTTCGCAATGAATGACTGGAACTCGCTGATAACGCTCATTTTATGTTCTTTGGATGGCGTTTGCCTAACGATAGGGAAGGCGGTCGGTTCGGCAACGCTGTAAATTTTTCATCGGTATGGCCTATGCGCCTTCGTCGGGAATGTTGAGGACTTCGCCGCATGCCTTGCAGTGGACGGCATCGGCATCGTGGCGCTGCAGGCCGCAGCGGTGGCAGGCAAAGGTGACCTTGTGCGGCCGCACCACCGCCTGCGCCAGCCGGACGAAGAGCGAGATGCCGACAATCATGGTGACGACCGAGGTGAGCTTGCCGAGCGTGCCGGGCAGGGTGATGTCGCCGAAGCCCGTCGTGGTGACGGTTGCGACGGTGAAATAGAGCGCATCGACGAAACCTTCGCCGCCCTCCAGGTTGTAGAAGAAGGATGTGTAGACGAAGCCGGTGACGAGGAAGAGGAAGACCACGAAATTGATGACCGCCCGGACAACATCGATCCGGTCGGCACAGCCCATCCTGCGCAGCGCCTCCTTCAGCAGCGGGCTGCGGCCGATCGCCCACAGCCGCATGACCCGCAGGAAGGCGAGGTTGAAGAGCGTGAAGGGAAAGAGCAGCGTCGCCAGTATCAGGAAATCGATCCAGGTCATCGGCCGCAGGATCCAGGTGCGTAGCGACGGGGCGGCAATGGCGCGCGCCGCCATCTCGGCGGCGATCCACAATGCAATCGCGTAATCGATGACGAGATAGGTGGGCGCGGCGCGGAAATAGGGGCCGAGCACGAAGAAGGCGAGAATGGCGATATCGATGACGGTAAAGAGGAACTGCAGGGCAAGCGCCTTGTGGCCTTCGCCCCGTTCTATCCGCCGAAGTGTGAGGCGCAGCCCCTTGCTGCGCGACGTTTCGTCAAAGATGCCCATGCCGGCGAGATAGCTCGCGGATCGCGTGTATCAATGGCTCGCCGGAGCCGATTTGCCGCCTCGCGAAAATTCTTCCGGATCGCTCAGTCCGCCCGCTGCTTGCCACGGGCCTTCTTGCTGACCCTGCGCAGCTCGTCCCTGTCGATGAAATGGTCGGTGACGCCAGCCTCCTTGTCGGGGTGGGAGATTTCCACGTCCAGTTCTTCCGGCAGGTCAAGCGCCTGCTTGGTATTCATGATGCCGAGCGGCACGCGGCCGTCTTCCGTCCTGGCGGCGACTTCGACGAGCGGTTTTGTCTTGTGGGGCATGAAACGCTCCTTTCTCTCAAAGCCCAACGCGGGGCTGACTCGCCTGTTCCATCGAAGGTGGGAATTGCGGGCGAAGGTGGGAATTGCAGGCAGGCATCATGGCGCCCCTTTTTGGAACAAACAGCATGCCCTGGCGTTCGATCCTTGCGAACACACTCATATCATGGAGGATTTTCACATGGGTCGCGGTATTCTTCTCTGGCTTCTCGGCATCCCCCTGCCGATCGTCATTCTTCTCGTTCTGTTCATGCGATAGGGGGCTTCCATGTCTCTTGCTGAAGGCAGATACCCTCTCGAAGGTGGGCAGACCGGTGTAATGCCGGTCGAATCCTCGGTCTCGGCCATCGCCTGGGGACCGATCATCGGCGGCGCCGTGGCGGCGACGGGCGTGACGCTCATCCTGCTGCTGCTTGGCTCCGGCGTCGGCCTCACCATGGTGTCGCCTTGGGCGGGACAAAGCAGTTCGGCGGCCACCGTCGGCATCACCGCGGCCATCTGGCTGGTCGTCGTGCAGTGGCTTTCCTCAGCCCTCGGCGGCTATCTGACCGGACGGCTCAGGACCAAATGGGCAGCGGTGCATACGGATGAAGTGTTCTTCCGCGATACGGCCCACGGTTTCCTCAGCTGGGCGCTCGCGACCGTCTTCGTCGCCGGCTTTCTGGCCTCGTCGCTCACCTCGCTTGCGGGGGCAGGGGCAAGTGCCGCCGGTCAGGCCGCCATGGCCGCCGGTGTGGCCGGAGGTTCTGCCGCCGCTTCGGCCTCGGACACGAATTCGGCCGGTGCACCCACCGCCTATTTCACCGATGCGCTGCTGCGGCCCCAGAATATCGCCAACCGCGCCAACGAGGATAATGGTGCGGCCGCTGCCGAAATCTCCCGCATCCTCCTGCAGGGGGCGGCGAACGGCTCGGTGCCGGATGGCGACAAGACCTATATTTCCGGCATCGTCTCGGCCCGAACGGGGCTTTCGGAGGCAGACGCCCGCGCCAGGGTCGATACGGTGCTGAAGCAGATCGATGATGCCAAGGTTGCAGCGCAGGCTGCCGCTGACAAGGCCCGGAAGGCTGCGGCGACCTCGGCTCTGATCGGCTCGCTGTCGCTGCTGGTCGGTGCCTTCATCGCCGCTGCGGCCGCCGCTTTCGGCGGGCGTCAGCGGGACGAGGAGGAGGATCTGATCGCGACCAGCCGCGGACCGCTGGTGTGATGGATGGGCGGTGCTCTCGAAGGGAGGGTGCCGCGCTCTCGTCAGGTGCGTTGCGGCACACCTTTCCTCCCTCATTCTTGTGCCTGTCACAGGAATCCAGCCAC
>UCKU01000056.1:6948-13196 GCA_900473185.1 Hyphomicrobiales bacterium
GGAGGTTGGGGCGGTCTCGGTGCCCCAAGCAAGCCTTGCGCATTGGCGGTGACTCTGCGCCGGGAAAGTTGCGGCAGACGTCCGCAAGATCAACGTCGTTCGACTTCCATATTTCCCAGGCGAAACATCTGCGTGAAGAATGCCTTGTCGGGCAGGCGGCGCAGCAGGGCGGCAATCGCTGCGCATGCCGCGATGGCGAAGATGAGCCGGCCGGTCAGAACGCCATGCAGATCTGCGCCGAGCGACATCACCACGATCGTGTCCTCGATCACGCTATGCGCAAAACCCATGAACACGCATGACAGAAAGATCTGGCGCGGCGATATCGCCCCCGATTGCGCCTCTCGGATCAGCAGGCCGGCGCCGTAGGAAATGCCCAGAAACAGGCCGATAGCCGTGAGATGTTCGGCCTCGCCCCGGATGCCGGCGAGGCGCAACAGAGGCGAAAGCGCCTTCATCATCAGCCCCAGCAGCCCGGTCACCTTGAGGATTTCAAGGCCCCAGGACAGGACGATGAGGATGACCAGCATCCAGACCATGGTCTCGGCAAGGCCCCTGATATAGTCGGCCCAGTCGGGCGTTGCGCTCATCGGCAGCCAGACAGGATTGGCAGGGCCAGACAGCCAGCCTGTCGCCGTCAGGACATGGTGCAGCAGGAAGGCATAGAGCAGGCCGCCCGCGATGCGCAGCGTGGTCGTCGCGATCATGCCTGGACCCGCCTTCTGGATGATCTTCTGCTCGATCGGCAGACCATGCGCAAACAGTATGAGGGCCGAGAATACAGTGATGTCAGCGACGCTGAGCGAGGATGCGGGAACGAGGGTGAAGACGAGCGGAACGGCACCCCAGATCCCCACCAGCATGCCCGTCAGCCAGGCCACGCCCAGCTCCGGAGGCAACCCGATCAGGTTCATGACGGGCGCAAAGACGGGGGCGACGGCCTTGACCGCTCCCATCCTCGACAAGAGCTCTGCCCCAACAGCGATCGGAACCGTGATGCGGACAAGAACCCAGTAAATTGCGAGTGTTTCCCTGGTGTTGCGGCGGATGAGCGATAAGAACGACATTTGAGACCCTCTTGATGGTGCCTCAATCTGTTAGCTCCGTTCGCTTCGAATTTGCGGTCAAAGATTGCAGGTCTGTGCAATTTTATTGCAATGGCGCGTCTGACCGTTATGCTCGCCGGCATGGATCGTATCGACCGAAAACTTCTGAACCTGATGCAGCGCGACGCATCGCGCACGAATATCGATATGGCCGAGGAGGTGGGCCTGTCTCCCTCCAGCTGCCTGCGCCGTGTGCAGCGCCTCCACAAATCCGGCGTGATCGACCGCATCGTCGCAATCCTCAATCCCGCCAAGGCCGGACGCGGGATCAAGGCGCTGGTGACGGTGGAAATGAAGTTGCATGGCGAGGCGCATATGCGCCGCTTTCTGGATCTTGCGATTGCCGAAGAGGCTGTTTCGCAGGCCTATTCCGTCACCGGCGAAACCGATGTCGTTTTGATGCTGCGCCTGCGCGATATGGAAGAATTCGACCTGCTGTGCGACAGGCTTTTCCGCGATGAAAACAATGTCGCCCGCTTTTTCACCATGATCGTTATCCGCACGGCGAAAGAGGAGACTGCCATCCGGCTTTGATCGGCTCGCCGTGGCGGCTAGCTGCCGCTCTCAAAAGGATGTCACGGCTCTGAACCCGAAAATCGCTGCATTCTGTATCCGCGAATTCGGCTTGTCGGGATCGGCTGCATTGCCGCCGGGTCGGATGACATATTGAAAGAACGGCTGGGCCGTAAACCATGGCGTGACGGCCGCCTGATAGGTGGCTTCGATCACGGCTTCGGAGCTCGGAACCGGCTGCGACGTCCCGGTGAAGGCATTTTCGGCCCTTACCTGATCCGACATGCCCGAACTCATGCTGGCATAGGCAAAACTCACGCCGGCGGTGTCGTCGTCGCGGCCCGGCAGAAGCCCCTTATAGGCAAGGCCCAGATCAAAATACCAGTTCATGCTGTTGCGCTCCTGCTGCGGTGCTACAGCAATACGGACGAATCCGTTGAGGCCGTTGTCCTTGCTGTCAGGCTCCTGCCAGAGCGTCTGATCGACAACGGCATAGACCGCAAAATTGCCCGAGAGCCGGCGCGGGCTGCCGCTCGACAGGGGATCGGCGAGCGAAACGCCGTTCGATGCGGTGGTCAGGCTGTCGAACTGCTCCGAATTGTACCAGGCGCCGATCTTGTAGGTGCCAGGCAAGCCGGGCTCGCCCTTTCCAGGCGTATAGGCATAAGCCGCCTCGGCAATCGCAAGCACGCCATCGCCAACCGGAAACCCCAGTCCATTGGCATTGCCATCGGGGTCAGACCCGGTCGGGCTGCCATTGAAGACGGCAGCCTGCAGCGTCCAGGCATCGTCAGGCTTGATGATGATCTGCGCACCCGGAACGGCGAAGGGATAGGCCGGCCCTCCGCCGGGAAGATCGGCGGCAAAGATGCCCGGCCATCCGAAGGTGGAGTTGACGAAAAGGCTCGCCGTATTGCTGATCGCGAAACTCTGGTCCGCCAGTATCTGCCCGAGCTTGACCGTCACCTTGTCGCTCATCAGGCTCTGCGAAAGATAGAATTCCCCGAGCCTGAAGCCGGGATCGGCTTCCACCGAGGTGACCGTCAGGAGATTGCCGATATCCTTGCCGGACAGGCCCTGGCCCTGGATCGCATAGCCGGAAATATGGATGGCGCCGCCGGTCCAGCCTGCCAGCCGGTCCATGTCGAAATCGCCCTGCAATTGGAAAAGACCGTCATAGGCCGTTCCTCTTTTCACGCCGCCCGATACGTTGCCGAGCACATCGCTGGTCTGCGACATCGTGAAAGTGACGCCCTGGTCCCGCAGCCAATTGCGGTAGCCGTGCCAATCGCCTGTCAGTGTCGTATCGGCATAGGATGGCGGTGCCGTATCATCCGCCCGTGCTCCCGCGCCGTAAACAGCAATCGCAAACACAAGGGCGGCGCCGGGTCGTTTTTTCATTCTCTTCCCTTTTTCAGAGGCTCTGATTTGGGAGGATGCAAAGGGACTCACCTGTAGCGCCTTTGGCGCGAATATGAGCTCGCTATCATTGGAACGATTTGCGCAGCGGGGCAAGTTTTGTGCTCTTATGCAGCAAGTGCCATCAACCACGCGCTCATTTACGAGCCAGATTGCCACTTGATACTGCCGGAACGTTTCGCTCTCCGAGGTCCCAATAAAGCCCTGCCATCAACGCGAGCCCTTCACGCGCGATATTCATGGGCAGATGCTCGTTCGGCGCATGCTGAGAGCACCCCGGATATGAGTGCGGTATCCACACGGTCGGAAGCTGCAGCGTTTCAGAGAAGGCATCATTCGGCAGCGAGCCGCCGAGGTTCGGCAGTATGGCCGGCTTTTTCCCTGTCGTGCGGCTGATCGAGTCCACTACCCAGTTGACCCAAGGATGCTCAGGATCGAGCCGCGTGGCACGAAAGACCTCATCGCTTGCCTGCGCTATTTGAACCTGGGAGAAACCGTGATGATCCAGGTGACGGCGAAGAGCCGGCAAGACATTTTCTACGTCAATACCGACGACGAACCGTAGCTGACAGCGGGCCCAGGCTTTCGCAGGGATGGCCCCAACAGGCGTTCTCGGGTTTCCGGCCTCGAAGGCGAGTACGGCAAATGAACACCAGGCGAACAGCTTCTCTGCTGCCGTCAGCCCAGGCTCGCCCCAGTTCGGATCAATCTGCGGGCCTTCGGCATCGCTCTCGACCTCACAATCCGCAAGCACTCGACGAACATTGTCCGGGATACTCACCGGAAGCCATTCCGGAACAAGAATCTTGCCAGAGGGCTCAGTGATACTGGCGATCGCATGCGCAAGCTGGATTGCAGGATCGGAGAGAAGACCGCCCCAGTTACCGGAATGATGGCCGCCCTTGCGCGCATCGATCCAGATGTCAAAGCTGATCGCGCCGCGAGATCCCAGAAAGACGGTCGGCCGCGCGGCGGAAAGTCGGNNGACCATCCGAGGCGATCAGCACGTCGGCGCGGAATAATTCCTTATGGGCGTCAACCAGTGCATGCAGGCCAGGGGAAATTCTTTCCTCCCCCATCTCAATCAGATACTTGGCATTGAATCCGAGTTTCCCGCGCGTCTCCAATACGGCCCGGAGCGCGCCGATGTTGACGGTATGCTGACCTTTATTGTCGGCGACACCGCGACCGTACCACTTGCCGTCCCGCTCGATGAGTTGCCAGGGAGAGAGACCCTCGGCCCATTCGCTATCGAGCCCCCGTATGACGTCACCGTGGCCATAACCCAGCACCGTCGGCCGAAGGGCGTCCTCGTGGCGCTCGACGTAAAGGAAAGGCCAGCCGTTTTGGGAAAGCTTGCGACATTGAAAGCCGAGGGCCTCAAAGGCGCGTGTCATCTCACTATCGAGATACTGATCGAGAACCGGTGCACGATCAGGGTTCTGGCTCTCGGTCGGCATCGCGACACGTCGCGCCAGATCCTTCCGAAAATCGCCGGAAGCGAAGTAAGACTCTGCTCTGGCAATAGCGGCGTCTCGGCTCATACCTGCAACCTAACACGAGAGGGAATTGGCCGGAATGGTCAAAGAGGGATGCGACAACGATCGTGTTGGGCCATGAGCGGGTTCGGCGACATTTGCTACATGATGCCGAGGTTTCGTCGCACACTGCGGTTGTTCGCGGGGTGCGACGATGGTTCGTCATGATGGTGATCGTCTTGCCGGCGCTGCATCCGGCACCATGGCGTCACGGCTTGGCGAGATGCCAAACGCCTTCGGCTCCGTCACCGTGGATATCTCCACGCATGGAATCGAAGTGATAGGTGTATAGCGGCGAGCCGTTGTAGGCCCACTGGGTTACCCCGGTCGGTCGCGTGACAACGCTCCAGGGACCGGATGCCTTGGCGCCGGCTGGTGCCACGAAGGGAGGCCAGGCGAGAGCACCCAGCAGGGTGCAGGATGACTTGCCGGGCTGGTCCTTGTCGAAGGTGTAGAGCGATTGGCCGTCAGCGTCCGCCAACAGCTTTTGCTGTCCGCTCATAACGACTGTGGCAGGCGACGCGGTCTTTGCCTCTGCAGCCGAGAGTGAGATCAGAGCGAGGCCAAGTGAGATTACCAGGCTTTTCGTGGTACCAGACATTTTGGGGTCCTTTCTGCCGCAACCCTGTGCCACAGGAGGGGTTCCTGCCGGCCACAGGCGGCGGTTGGTTCAGGTGTTGGTGAGATCAGTTTGCGGGCAGCTAACCCTTGGCAGCAGGTGCCGGCGGCACCGGCAGAATGATTTCTGAAGCAACCTTCCAGTCCTTTCCGATATGAATCCAGTCGATGATCATCAGGAACGGTTTGGGCGTCCCGTCCTGGCCGGCATAGGAGACGGTGATGTTCATCGGCGCGTAGGATTCCGCCACGTCAGGCGTCAAGCCGACGATCTTGAGCTTCGTGTAGTCAGGCTCAAGCACGACCGGGCCGGATGTGCCGATGTCGTGCAGCTTGCGGTCGATCGCTTCGTTGCCCCAGAAACCTGCCCAGTTTCCCTCGGCGGGAACGGCGCTCTTGGCAACGAGGAGGGCTGAAGGGGATTGCCAGAACATCCCGTGAAGACCCTCGAAGTCGTGCCGGTTGGCGAGGTCCATCAGCCTGGCGAACTCTGATTTGATCCTGTTCGTGGTCTGAGCGTTCAGTGGTTTCTCGTTGACGGAAGCGGCAATAGAAGGCGCGGCGGAAACGGCCAGGGCCACGGCCGCGGCCAGCACTGTCCTATGCATGTGGCTGTTTGTGCTTCGATCCATGGCCAACCTTTCGATATCCAAAAGCGATTGTTCTTCAGCGACATCAGGATCAACGGGTTAGCCGGGATTTGTAACTATACGAAGGTCTCGAAAGCGGTAGATGAAGAGGTGAGTACAAAGTTCGGTGAGCCTGATGTGATCGTGTCGGCCTGCCGCCACGATCACTGCCTCCAACTTTTTCATCGGCGAAAGGTAAGCGCCGATGGCGCGACGCTGCTGTGCCAGCGGAACGGCCGCGGCCTGCGCGGTCTGCGAGCGGATCTAAGGTAAGGCGGCTCTTGCAAAATCAAGCCGCTGCACACAGTTGTTGGGTTCAATACCCTCTGGCATTGGCCCGGAAATCAGATCGATTTTCGGAAGGCCCGATGTGCAGAGTCAAAGAGTCAGAGTGTCCTTTGTCCTTCCGAATGGACGCACGGCGC
>UCKU01000021.1 GCA_900473185.1 Hyphomicrobiales bacterium
CCGGGAGGCACCCTTTTCAACGGACCGCAGATGCCGTTCTGGTCGACGGAGATTCGGGCTCGAAGCATTATTGACCAAGTACCCGCTTATCGGGGCTTCACTTCGCACAAGCTGCCAGTGGAGGTGTTTCTTGATCGTTGGCTGCAAGGCTTGGAACAGAATGACGTGAGAGTCGGCGTAAACTGGAGTGGTGTCCGTGCAACCGGCTTCGAATTGCGCCTGCCGATGTTCGCCGAGGTCTACATAACGCCTCTCGCTGGCCTGTACTGCATTCGATACTACCTGCAGCGCCCCCGTGATCTTCGACGGAGGGGTCAATCAAACTTAGCGTCATCCTACTGGATAGAGGCGTCCCACTTATGAGGTTGGGGTTGGTGGTATTTAACCTTACCGGTTGACCTTGATCTGATTTTCTCTCGGCCTTGTTGCATTGCGCGATTTACGTGCAATTTCCAGCCTGATACCGCTCCCTCCGGGTTGAGCTTTCCGGGGTCAGGTGGAATGGGCATCGAGCAGCTGTTTGAAGAAACGCAGCAGGTTTACGACATAGACGAGTTGATACAGACCGTTGCTGTGAACAAAGGCGACGTTTCCGGTATCGTCAGCTCAAAGGACAAGGTCGTCAAAGAAGCGATTTCGCCTCGGGGCATAGACGCCAGGGAAGGCGATGGTTGGTCCATGAGAGATGAGATCCATCCGACACCACGTTCCCGCCTGAAGGCGGGCCTGCAGCCGAGCATTCGCCGGCCCTCTGCCGCACCCGTTGCATTGCGCGTGGCAACGGCTTTCATTGCGAGGCTCTTCGGCAAGAAAGTCCTCGCTAGCAGATGAGGGTAGCGGATGCCGCAACCCATCGCCTGATGTCGGTGGAACAGCCGTTTCTGGCCTTGGCTACTTGCCGCTTGAGCGATGCGCTGGCCGGAGGCATCGAATTAGTCGGCGTCGGACTTTGGTCCGATTGCAGACTGCGGTCTGTCCACTAATTTCCGTCTTGCTGGCGCCTTCAGAGNNGACCGGGAGGCACCCTTTTCCACGCGAGGTTGCCACATCAGACCTTGGTCCCTGTTTTCCGTAGTAACTGCTGTCCTATTTCACTCCCACCCAGGGGGAGAATGAACGAGCCATGTTCTGGTGGATCTTGTACGCCTACTTGTCCTTGCAGGCCTTCATTTTAGCAGGGATATTGCTCTTGTTGCTGAGGGACAAACTGAAGGTATCCAGGACACCCGCTTCAGATACGGCGGGAGTCAGGCCGCCAGCTTCCATGCGGCCCGAGGATCAGCAGCAAGCTTACGAATGATCGGCGCCCCGATCTT
>UCKU01000002.1 GCA_900473185.1 Hyphomicrobiales bacterium
AGGGCAAAGGCCCAGAAAGGCGGCGGCAAGCCGATCGCCTCCAGCTCCTCTTCCGTCTTCAGCCAGAGCTCATGGGCCTCGCTGGCCAGGTACAGCCGGATTTCCGGCACATGCGGCGGCGATATCAGGCTGGTATTGGCGCGGATGAAGGTTTCCGGGTCGGTTTTCAAAACTGCTCAGCGCGGCGGGTTGTCAAAACCGCCCATGCGGCACACCTCGGCCCATTCGTCATCCGTCACCGGCTGCACTGAAAGCCGCATCGAGGTGACCAGCGACATCTTGGACAGCTTCTCGTTTGCCTTGATGTCCTTCAGCGTCACCGGCTTCGGCACATCCATGACGGCGCGGATATCGACGCAATCCCAGCGATCGTCGCCCTTCGCCGTCGAATCCGGATGCGAAAGCGCGCAGACCTCGACTATACCGACGATCTCCAGCCCGTCATTGGAATGGTAGAAGAAACCCTTGTCGCCGATCTGCATGGCCCGCATGTTGTTGCGCGCAAGGTAGTTGCGCACACCGGTCCATTCGGTGCCCTTCTCGCCAGCCGCCTTCTGCTGTTCCCAGGACCAGGCCGCGGGCTCTGATTTATAAAGCCAGTGCGCCATCCCGCTTAAGCCTCCGGCTTGTTGAAGACCCAGTTGAAGGGCTTTACCTCGACGCTTTCGAACAGGCCGGCGAGTGCATAGGGATCGGCAGCGCCGAGTGCCTTGGCATCATCAGCCGTTTCGGCATGGACCATCACGAGGCTGCCGTTCGGCTTGCCTTCCGCATCGAGGAACGGGCCGGCCATGGCAAGCTTGCCTTCGGCATTGAGCTTATTGAGATAATCGAGATGGGTCGAGCGCGTTTCCATGCGCACGTTGAGATGGCCGGGCTTGTCCTTGCAGAGAAGGGCGAAAAGCATGTCTGTCTCCTATTCGGTCGTAATCGGACGTGTCATCAATTGTTCGATGGCTTCGGATATGCCGAGCTTGCCTTCAATGATCGCTGAAACCGCATCGGTGATCGGCATCTCGACGCCGAGCTCTTCGGCAAGCCGCGAGGCAACCGCCGCGGCAAAAGCCCCTTCCACCAACTCGCCGCGGGAAGGGTCGACCTTTTCGCCGCGCCCGAGCGCAATGCCGAAACGCAGGTTGCGCGACTGATGGCTGGTTGCCGTCAGCACCAAATCACCGAGGCCGGAAAGCCCCCGCGCCGTATCGGCATTGCCGCCCTTGGCGACGATGAAGCGCGACATCTCGGCAAGCCCGCGGGCAATCAACGCCGCACGCGCCGAATCGCCGATACCGCGGCCTTCGACGATGCCGCAGGCAATCGCCAGTACATTCTTCAATGCTCCGCCAAGCTGCACGCCGATGCGGTCTGCCGAGGCATAGAGCCGGAAGGTGCGGCCGGAAATCGCCTGCGCCAGCCGCTCGGCAACCTGCATGTCGGCCGCAGCGATCGCCATGGCTGTCGGCAGCCCCTTGGCGATATCGGCAGCAAAACCTGGCCCCGAGAGTACGCCGACCCGATGATCGGGCAATTCCCGCTCCAGCATGTCGGTCAGAAGCGCACCGGTCTGCCGTTCGATGCCCTTCGCGCAGGTGACCACAATGGCGTCCTTAGCCAGATAAGGACCGTACTGCCGCGCGGCATCCGCCTGTGCCTGCGAGGGCATGGCAAAGAGCACGATGCCCGCATCGCCGATTGCATCCGCCTCAGCGGAGAATTCCAGTGTTTCCGGCAGTGGGATGCCCGGCAGAACAGCGTCATGCAGCCGCTCTGCCCTGAGGTCTTCGATCAACGACGGATCGCGGCCGACAAGGATTGCCGAATTTCGCCCGGTCAGGGCGACCACGGTCGCAAGCGCCGTGCCGAAAGCTCCCGATCCGACGACGGCGATGCGCTCGCTCATGCCTTGGCTCCCCGCTTTCCGGATCCGAGCACGGTCCCGGCCTTGGTATCGAGCGGCCAGCGCGAACGCGGCTGCACATCGAGATCGTCAGGCGCAACGCCCTTCGCCATGCGCTCCAGCCCGGCCCACGCAATCATCACGGCATTGTCGGTGCAGAGGCGGAGCGGCGGCGCAATGAAGCGGAAGCCATTCTTGTCGCAGAGCGCCTGAAGGGTGCTGCGGATTTCCAGATTGGCGGCGACACCACCAGCCACCACAAGCGCAGGCTTTTCCGGGAGGTTTGGAAATTCCGTCTTGAACCGCTGCAGGCCGCGGCCGATGCGATCCTTCATCGTGCGGGAAATCGCCTTCTGGAACGAGGCGCAGATATCGGCGACGTCCTGATCCGTCAGCGGCGCAATCTCGGTCGCCGCCTGCCGCACAGCCGTCTTCAGGCCCGAGAAGGAAAAATCGAGCCGCGCCTCGCCGACGAGCGGCCGCGGAAAATTGAAACGATCGGCATTGCCACCCTGCGCCATCTGCTCCACTGCCGGCCCGCCGGGATAGGGAAGGCCGAGCAGTTTCGCCGTCTTGTCGAAGGCTTCACCCAGCGCATCGTCGATCGTCGTGCCCCAGCGCTCATACTCGCCGATGCCGCGTACCAGGATGAGCTGCGTATGGCCGCCGGAAACCAGCAGCATGAGATAGGGAAAGGAAAGACCGTCCGTCAGCCGCGCCGTCAGCGCATGGCCTTCGAGATGGTTGACTGCATAAAGCGGCTTGCCGGCTGCCTTGGCGATCGCCTTGCCGGTCATCAGCCCGACAAGCAGCCCCCCGATCAGGCCAGGCCCTGAAGTCGCGGCGATCGCATCGACATCCGAGAGCGACACATTGGCGCGCTTCAGGGCCTCGTCGATCAACTCGTCCAGCGCTTCGACATGGGCGCGCGCGGCGATCTCCGGCACCACGCCGCCATAGGCGCTATGCTCATCCAGCTGGGAAAGAACGACGTCCGACAGCACCTTGGAGCGGCCTTCAGCATCGCGCTCGACGACCGCAGCGGCGGTCTCGTCGCAGCTTGTCTCGATGCCGAGGATGCGCAGAAAGGGAGCCATGAAACCTGTTCGTTGATTGCGATAGGGGATAAACCTGTTTACGAGAACTCCGGTAACAACGGATCAAAGCGGATGCAAACAAAACCTTTCCGGATCGGCACACGCGGCAGCCCGCTGGCGCTCGCGCAGGCACACGAAGCCCGCGACCGGCTGATGGCAGCCCACAATCTGCCGCAGGAGATGTTCGAGATCGTCGTGCTGACGACCAAGGGCGATCGTATCACCGACCGCTCGCTGGCCGAGATCGGCGGCAAGGGACTTTTCACGGCAGAACTGGAGCAGCAGCTCGTCGCCGGCGATCTCGATCTTGCCGTGCATTCGAGCAAGGACATGCCGACTGTCCTGCCGGAAGGTCTCTATCTCTCCGCCTACCTTCCGCGCGAAGATATCCGCGACGCCGTCGTCGGCCGCACCGCGCCGAAGCTGATCGACCTGCCGCATGGTGCGACCGTCGGTTCATCCTCGCTTCGCCGTCAGGCGCTCATCCGCCGCATGCGGCCGGATATCAATGTCATTACCTTCCGCGGCCTCGTCGACACGCGCCTGCGCAAACTGCAGGAAGGCCAGGTCGATGCGACGCTTCTGGCGCTTGCCGGCCTCAAACGCCTCGGCAAGGTTGAGGTGATCACCGATATCCTCGACCCCGACAGCTTCCCACCGGCACCCGCCCAGGGCGCTATCTGCATCGAAAGCCGCATCGGCGACACAAAGATCGACGAGCTGCTGGCGCCGATCAATGACGCGCCGACCTTCGACACGGTCTCCTGCGAGCGCGCCTTCCTTGCCGCCCTTGATGGCTCCTGTCGCACGCCGATCGGCGGTTACGCCGTCTGCGAGGGTGATCAGATCCGCTTCTCGGGCCTCATCCTCACGCCTGACGGCCGCCACCAGCATGCAATCACCATCGACGGCAACCGCCGCGACGCCGCTGCACTTGGCACCCGCGCCGGACAGGACGTGCGCGCAAGGGCGGGCAGCAGCTTCTTCGAGGACTGGAGCTAGCCTGCATGCGCGTGCTTGTCACCCGTCCGGCGCATTCGGGCGAGCGCACCGCTCAACGTTTGCGCGAGCTGGGTCACGAGCCACTATTGCTGCCGCTCACCCGTCCCGTCCACGACATGGCGGCCGCTCGGCAGGCTCTGGAAACAACCACTGGGGCGATAGCCATTACGAGCGCCGAAACGGTGCGCACTTTGCAGTCTCTGGGGGAGGCGCTGGCACCTCACCTTTCGCGCCGTCTCTTTGCCGTTGGCGAAACGACGGCCGACGAGGCTCGCAAGCTGGGGTTCCATTCTGTCACGGCGTCGTCGGGCAGCGGCCGCGAGCTAGCCGAGCTGATCGCGGCAAACGAGGCCGACAGGCTTCTCTATCTCGCCGGCAGTCCGCGCGCCGAGACCTTCGAGACGCGTCTGACGGAGCTCGGGCGGCAATTCTCGGTGGCCGAGTGTTACCGGATGGGGCCTGTCGCGCCCAGCCCAGAGGCCGTCGCAGCTCTCCTGACGAACAGCCCTCCCGATGCTGTTCTTTTCTATTCTCGCCACACGGCCGGAAATTTCTTTCATATCCCGCAGGTAGAGTCTCTTTTGCTGCAGCTGCCGAAAATCCGTCTCATTTGTCTCAGCAACACTGTAGCAGAAGCTGTTCCATCCGTTTTGAGAACAGTCCTGGAGATTTCACCGATGCCGGATGAAAAAAGCCTTTTGTCGGTGCTCAGAAGGCTTTAGCCGCCCAAATTTGATCTAACCTCTTCCCTTAATTGCCATCCCTGTCTAGTTTCGTTGCAATGCAGGATAATGAGGACCTCATGGTATCGGGAAATCCGCCACGCCACTCGAAGAGCTCCGACAAGCCGGTCACGATTGACCTGGACGCGCAGGACTTCGCCTCGGCGGCTGATTCTGAAAAGCCTGCCGAAGAAGCCGCACAAGCAGCCGATGACGCACCCGTCACTGAGGCCGTAGCCGCTGTGGAAGCTGGCAGTGAACCCCTGTCGGAACACGAGAGCGACCGCGCCGCCGGCGCGCAGGAAGAGCCCCTCCCGAAGGAGCCCCCGCCATCTGAACCGGTACAGCCGCCTCCGCCACAGAAGGGCGTGGTCACGTCGGGCCTGATTGCCGCCGGCATTTTCGGCGGCCTTGTCGCCCTGCTTGGCGCCGGCGCGATTCAATATGCCGGTTATCTGCCGGGCTCCTCCACCCGGCAGACGAACTCTGCCGACATGGCCGACCTCTCCGGCGAGATCGAAGGCCTCAAGCAATCGGTCGCAAGCCTTGCCGCCAATTCGCCGCCAGCCGCCGATAACAGCGCCCTCGAAAAGCGCATCGCGGCTCTCGAAGCGGCCCCTCAGACACCGGCGTCCGGGACATCTGCCGGCTCCGCAGATGTCGAAGCACTCAACCAGAAGATTGCAGATCTGACCGCTCAGATTGATCAGTTGAAGACGAGCCTTGCGCAAACCACCGAACAGCAGGCATCAAGCGGCGCCGATATCACGAGCCGCCTTGCCGAAGCCGAAAAGAAGCTGAACGAGCCCCGCGAGGATGTCGCCGTCGCTCGCGCCATCGCAGCCGCAGCTCTCAAGGCCGCGATCGACCGTGGAGGCCCCTTCATCGCCGAACTCGATACATTTGCCGGCGTAGCACCCGATGATCCGGCCGCAACCGATCTGCGCGGCTTTGCCGAGACCGGCGTGCCCTCCCGCGCCGAACTGATCCGCCAGGTTCCCGATGTCGCCAACGCCATCGTCGAATCCGTCAACCAGCCCGATCCCAATCAGAGCTGGTCGGACCGGCTGATGTCGAGCGCCAAATCTCTGGTCTCGGTCCGCCCCGTCGGAAATGTGGAAGGCGAAAGCGTTGAAGCGATTGCCGCGCGCATGGAGGACAAGGTGAAGAACGGCGATCTGCCCGGTGCGGCCACCGAATGGAACAGCCTGCCTGCGACCGCAAAACAGGCTTCCGCCGCCTTCAAGCAGTCACTCGAAGCGCGTATCCGCGTCGAGGATCTCGTTGGCGGTGCTCTCTCCAAGGCCATTTCCGGCACCGGCAAGGAAGGATGAGCATGGTCCGCCTGGTTGTCTTCGCGCTCCTCGTCCTCGTTCTCGCCTATGGTTTCTCCTGGCTTGCCGATCGCCCCGGCGATCTGTCGCTGATTTGGGAAGGCCAGATCTACCAGACCAGACTGATCGTCGCGGCAAGCGCCATCATTGCGCTGATCGCTGCCGTCATGGTGGCTTGGTGGTTCGTCCGCCTGATCTGGACCTCTCCGCATTCGGTGACGCGCTTTTTCCGCGCCCGCAAGCGTGATCGCGGCTACCAGGCCCTGTCGACCGGCCTCATTGCCGCCGGCGCAGGCAACGCCCTGCTCGCGCGCAAGATGGCCGCCCGCTCGCGCGGCCTGATCCGCGCCGATCAGGAACCGCTGATCAATCTCCTGGAAGCACAGGCCGCTCTCATCGAAGGCCGCTACGACGAGGCACGCTCCAAATTCGAGGCCATGGCAAACGATCCTGAAACGCGCGAACTCGGTTTGCGCGGTCTTTACCTGGAGGCCAAACGCCTCGGCGCCCACGAAGCTGCCCGCCAATATGCAGAAAAGGCGGCCGACAACGCACCCTATCTGCCCTGGGCCGCGCAGGCGACGCTCGAATATCGCAGCCAGTCCGGTCGCTGGGACGACGCCATTCGTCTACTGGAACAGCAGAAGGCCGCCAAGGTTGTCGAAAAGGCCGAGGCAAACCGCCTGCATGCCGTGCTGCTGACTGCCCGTGCCGATGACAAGCTGGAAAGCAATCCCGCCGGCGCCCGCGACGATGCGCTGCAGGCACTGAAGCTGTCCGCCGATTTTGTACCCGCCGCCCTGATTGCCGCAAAGGCGCTTTTCCGCGAAGGCGGCGTCCGCAAGGCTGCCTCCATTCTCGAACAGACGTGGAAGGCTGGACCGCATCCCGAGATTGGCCGCGTCTATGTCCGCGCCCGCAGCGGCGATTCCACGCTTGATCGTCTGAAGCGCGCCGAGCGACTGGAGAGCATGCGGCCGAACAATGTTGAATCTCTCCTCGTCGTCACACAGGCGGCGCTCGATGCGCGGGAATTCTCCAAGGCCCGCGCCAAGGCGGAAGCTGCCGCCCGCATCGAGCCCCGCGAGGCGGCCTTCCTGTTGCTTGCGGATATCGAGGAAGCGGAGACCGGCGATCAGGGTCGCGTGCGCCATTGGCTGGCACAGGCGCTGAAGGCTCCGCGCGATCCGGCCTGGGTTGCCGATGGTTTCGTTTCCGACAAATGGCTGCCGGTCTCACCGGTGACCGGTCGTCTCGACGCCTTCGAATGGAAGGCACCTTTCGGCCAGCTCGAAGGACCGGTCGAGGAAGGTTCGACCGCCTCTATCGAAACGGCGCTGAAGACCCTACCGCCGCTGCGCGAAACCCGGCCGGAAAGCGTGGTCAACGACCACCGCATCATCGAGCTGGAACGGGCAGCGACGATTGCCGAAGCCGTGCGCCCGGCAACTCCGGCACCCGCACCGGCAAAAGCTGCCGAACCGTCCGCGTCCCGGCCGGTTCCTGCTACGTCTGAACCTAAACCCTTCTTTGGCGGCCTGCCGGATGATCCGGGCGTCCGCGACCCCAAGGTGGAACCGGAACCCAAGACACGGCTCCGCCTTTTCTAAAATGGAACAAAAAATCGCATGTTCGAACGCTTTCAGGCATTCTTCCAGAATCTGACCGCCGACCGCCCCAAAGCAGGCTTTGCCCCCGATGACCCGCGCATCGCAGTTGCTGCACTCTGTATGCAGGTCATGGAGGCCGACGGCCAGATCAAGGACAGCGAAAAGAAGCGGCTGCGCAAACTCCTGAAGGAGCAATATGCGCTCGATGGCAAACAACTCGATGCGCTCATGGCCGCAGGGCTGGAAGCCGAAAGCTCGGCGGTTGATTATTTCCGCTTCACCTCCGATCTTAAGAGACATCTCAATACCGAGCAGCGTCTGGAGCTGATCGGTATTCTCTGGGATATCGTCTATGCCGACGGCGAGCGAAGCGAAATGGAAGACCATGTGATCTGGCGGATTGCCGATCTCTTGGGTGTGTCTTCCCGTGAGCGCATTCAGAAGCGTCAGGAGGCGGCCGCAAGGGTTACGAACGCACAGGTGGTGCAGGATGACGCTGACTGACAGAAGCGTGAGACGCGACAGGCGCCCTATTCTCATTATTCTTCATCAGGAGCGCTCCAGCCCCGGTCGTGTCGGCCAGCTTCTCGTCGAGAAAGGTTATGATCTCGATATCCGTCGCCCGGTCCTTGGCGACCCCCTGCCTTGCACCCTTGAAAACCATGCCGGTGCGGTGATTTTCGGCGGCCCGATGAGCGCCAACGATCCCGACGAATTCGTCAAGGCGGAGATCGACTGGCTGGAAGTGCCACTCAAGGAAAACCGACCCTATCTCGGCATTTGCCTTGGCGCGCAGATGCTGGCGCGCCAGCTCGGCAGCAGGGTTGCCGCCAATAATGATGGGTCGACAGAGATCGGCTGGTATCCGCTGCATACGACCGATAGAGGCCGGCGGCTGATGCGCTGGCCGAAAATGGTCTACCACTTCCACCGCGAAGGTTTCGAACTGCCGCATGGCGCCGAGTTGCTGGCATCCGGCGACGCCTATCCCAACCAGGCCTTCCGCTACAACGACAATGCCTGGGGCCTGCAATTCCATGCGGAGCTGACACGGGTGATGATGCATCGCTGGGTCGTGCACGGCGCGCACCGCTTCATCCTGCCGAACGCGCAGCAGGGACGCGAGCATCTGGAAGGCCGCATGCTGTTCGATGCGCCGCTTAAAGCGTGGCTCGACGACTTCCTGGATATCGTCTTCGAGGGCAAAACGGCAGCAGCTGCTACACCGCTTCTCGTATAGGCGCGTCGAGCGTATCGATCTTCCTGAGTTTCGGAAAACCGCTTGCCCAGATGGCGGCTACGGCGAGCGTACCGATGCCACCGATAATGACGGCCGGGACAGCTCCGAAAACAGCTGCCATAGTACCCGCGCGGAATTCCCCGAGCTCGTTGGATGCGCCGACAAAGACCGTATTGACCGCGTTGACGCGGCCGCGCAGATGGTCCGGCGTCCAAAGCGCAATCAGGCTCTCTCGGACATAAACGGAGATCATATCCGCAGCGCCCATAATGGCGAGCGCTGCGATGGAAACCTCGGTATTGGTCGACAGGCCGAACACGATCGTACCGAGGCCGAAGATCGCCACGCCGATGAACATATACATGCCGGCCTTATGCTTCAGTGGATAGGCGGCAAGGAAGATCGCCATGATGATGGCGCCCACACCCGGCGCCGAGCGAAGCAGGCCGAGACCCCACGGCCCGAGCGTCAGGATATCGCGCGCAAAGATCGGCATCAGCGCGGTAGCGCCACCGAGGAGAACGGCGAAGAGATCGAGCGAGATGGCGCCAAGCACCACCTTTTCTTCCCGGATATAGCGGAACCCGCCGAGGATCATATCCCAGTTCCTGGCCTCGCCCGTCGTCTTCTGCGGCGGCTTGGGGATCATGTAGAGCAGGATCGCGCCGAGCGCAGAAAAGATGACGGCGACCGTATAGGCCGTCGAAGCGCTGACGCCATAAAGCAGACCGCCGAGCACAGGGCCGGTGATGGCCGCCAGCTGCCAGGAGGACGAATTCCATGCGATCGCATTGGAGAGATCTTTCTCCGGCACCAGATTCGGCGCAAGCGACTGTACGGCCGGCGTCATAAAGGCGCGCTCGATGCCGAAGATCAAAAGCACGATGAAGACGGGGATCGGTGAAAAGCTGCCGGTGATCGTCATCCCGAGCAGCGCGAGCGTGCAGAGCGCGCTGACGAGCGAGCAGATCGAGGCGATGGCGCGGCGATTATGCCGATCCGCCACCGAGCCGGTGACAAGGATCAGCACAAGAGACGGCAGGAACTGCACAAGCCCGATCAGACCGAGATAGATGGCGCTCCCGGTCTGGTCGTACATTTGCCAGCCGACCGCGACGCTGACAATCTGCTGCGAGAAGGAAAGCAGGAACCGCGCGAAGAAGAAGCGTGTATAGGACGGATGCCGGAACGCGGCAAAACGGTCTCCGGTGGGCGAAAGCGACATGAAGCTTTTCCGAGAAAGCGGGTGCGGAATTGCCTGCGAAGCGACCCGTTAAACATGATTTGCCATGCGTCTCCACACGGCCCTTGCTCGTTTAATCGCCAATGTCTACATATCTGTCAACAACGAACTGGAGACGGTAATGGCGGGAATTCTTCAGGCCATATTTCTAATCATCGATGTGGCCTTGAACCTCTATTGGTACGTAATCATTGCCAGCGCCATTTTCTCGTGGCTGTACGCATTCAACGTCATCAATTCGAACAACCAGTTTGTGAACCAGCTGGGTGCCTTCTTCTATAACGCGACTGAACCTGCGTTGCGGCCCATACGCCGCTTTCTGCCCAATCTGGGCGGCATCGACATCTCTCCGATTATCCTGCTGCTGATCATCATATTCATACAGGCCATACTCAACAATCCGATCAAGCCCTTCCTATACTCGCTGGTCGTTTGAACCGCCCCTGGAGGCTTTCCGGTGATCACATCCGTCTCGCCGTGCGGCTAACGCCGAATGGCGGGCGGGATGCCGTCGACGGCATCGAACCAGATGGCGAAGGCGGTATGCTCTTGAAGGCACGCGTCACCGCCGTCCCGGAAAAGGGAAAAGCCAACAAGGCACTCATAGCGCTCGTCGCCAAGTCTTTGGGTATTGCTAAGTCCTCAGTCAGCCTTGCTTTCGGCGATACGTCGCGCAAAAAAATCCTCCGGATCGATGGCGACCCGGAGGATGTGATGAAAAAGCTCGAAGGGCTGTTCGGCTAAAGCAATTCCACCAAAACTGCGCAGCGGTTTTGCGTCCGGAATTGCGTAGAACCTAGGCTCAGGCTTTTTCCTTCTTGGCGCGTTCGATCGCTTCGAGGATAAGCTCACCGGCTTCCTTGTAATCACCCCAGCCAAAAATCTTCACCCACTTGCCGGGCTCCAGATCCTTGTAGTGCTCGAAGAAGTGTTCGATCTGCTTCAGCGTGATTTCCGGAAGGTCGGTGTAATCCTTGACCTTATCATAGCGCTGAGTGAGCTTCGGCGACGGAACGGCAATGATCTTCTCATCCTTGCCGGAATTGTCTTCCATCTTCAGAACGCCGATCGGGCGGACATTGATGACGCAGCCCGGAACCAGCGGACGGGTGCTGGCGATCAAAACGTCGATCGGGTCGCCGTCTTCGGACAGCGTATGCGGTACGAAACCATAGTTACCCGGATAGGTCATCGGCGTGTAGAGGAAACGATCGACGACCAGCGTGCCGGCTTCCTTGTCCATTTCATACTTGATCGGATGACCGCCGACCGGAACCTCGACGATGACATTGACGTCTTCAGGTGGATTCTTACCGATTGAAACGGCATCGATACGCATAGGAAACTCCCGGGAGGTTGAATTGCTCGAAGCCAGTTAATCGGTTTCATGACGCAACGCAACATGCCTCGCAAGCAATGCTTAATATGCGAGACGGGCAGAAATATAATTTTTCTAACAAGGGATGCGAGGCTGCGGCACCCGCAATCAGTTCCAGATGAAGCCGATCTTTTTGATCTGCTTATGGTCGAAATTTTCCACGCCTTCGCAGAAATCGATACCGCCATGGTCGCGATAAAAGTCGGCGGCCGTTTCATTTTCTTCCAGGCACCAGACGACCAGGCCGTTGCAGCCCAGAGATTTTAAAAGCCGTCGGGCTTCGCCGAAAAGCAGCTTGCCGAGGCCGATGCCCTGATATTCCGGGCGCAAATAGAGTTCGTAGATTTCGCCTTCCTGAGGCAGCGCGCGGGCGCGATTGAGGCCGAGGGTCGCATAACCAGCGACAGTCCCCGCCACATCCAGAACGAGCAATGTCGCCGGGCCGCGAGTAGCTTTGCGCCACCAGTTTTCACCGCGGCGCTCGATCATCTGGGTCAGAGCACGATGTGGAATGATGCCCGCATAAGTATGCTGCCAGGAAAGCCGATGGGCTTCCGAAATGGCTCGGGCATCATGCGGTTCAGCCCGCCGGACATCGATCGACAACGTCTTCATAACGCTTACTCTGGTCCTGCCGGAGGCAATTAACCATATGCGTCGACCGCATTGTGATCGATTGCCCACAGACTTGATATGTGGACGACAGGCAAAATTTAACGCTTTTTTAACGATTGTCACAAGTCGGAATCGACGCAGCGCACAATAAAAAACCCCGGCGCGAAGGCCGGGGTTTTAAAGGAGTAGCCGAGGCTCTTAGAGAGCTGCCTTCGACTTTTCGAAACGCTTGCGGTCGTTGGCATCGAGATACATCTTGCGCAGACGAATGTTCTTCGGCGTTACTTCCATCAGTTCGTCGTCCTGGATCCAGGAGAGCGCGCGATCGAGCGTCATGCGGATCGGCGGCGTCAGCTTCACCGCTTCGTCCTTGCCGGCGGCGCGGATGTTGGTGAGCTGCTTGCCCTTGAGAACGTTTACCTCAAGGTCGTTGTCGCGCGAATGGATGCCGATGATCATGCCGGCATAGACCTTTTCACCCGGTTCGATGATCATCGGGCCGCGATCTTCCAGATTGAACATTGCATAGGCGACGGCTTCGCCGGAAGCGTTGGCGAGCAGCACGCCGTTGACGCGGCCACCGATCACACCCTTGTAGGGCTGGTAGTCGTGGAACAGACGGTTCATGATCGCCGTGCCGCGCGTATCCGTCAGCAGCTCCGACTGGTAGCCGATCAGGCCGCGCGTCGGTGCGTAGAAACGCAGGCGAAGGCGGTTGCCGCCAGACGGACGCAGCTCGACCATTTCGGCCTTGCGCTCGGACATCTTCTGCACGACGACACCGGAATGTTCTTCGTCGACGTCGACGACCACTTCTTCGATCGGCTCCAGAAGCTGGCCGCTTTCATCCTTGTGCATCACGACGCGCGGACGCGACACGGCAAGCTCGAAGCCTTCGCGACGCATGGTTTCGATGAGGACGGCGAGCTGAAGTTCGCCGCGGCCGGACACGTAGAACGAATCCTTGCCTTCGGCTTCTTCGATCTTCAGGGCGACGTTGCCTTCGGCTTCCTTGAAGAGACGGTCGCGGATGACGCGGCTTGTCACCTTGTCGCCTTCGGTGCCCGCCAGCGGGCTGTCGTTGACGATGAAGGACATGGTGACCGTCGGCGGATCGATAGGCTGCGCCTTCATGGCTTCCGAGACGGCCGGATCACAGAACGTATCGGCGACAGTACCCTTGGAGAGGCCGGCGATCGCGACGATGTCGCCCGCATGTGCCTCTTCGATCGCCGTGCGCTCGATGCCGCGGAAGGCAAGGATCTTGGAAATTCTGCCGGTTTCGATCAGCTTGCCGTCCTGGCCGAGGACCTTGACGGCCTGGTTCGGCTTGATCGAGCCCGATGCGATGCGGCCGGTGATGATACGGCCGAGGAAGGGGTTGGCTTCGAGGATCGTGCCGATCATGCGGAACGGACCTTCTTCGACAGTCGGCTCAGGCACATGCTTGAGCACCAGGTCGAGAAGCGGCGCGAGACCCTGATCCTTCGGACCTTCCGGGTTGACATTCATCCAGCCATCGCGACCGGAACCGTAGAGGATCGGGAAGTCGAGCTGCTCGTCGGTCGCGTCGAGGTTGGCGAAAAGATCGAAGACTTCGTTGATGACTTCTTCGTGGCGGCCATCCGGACGGTCGATCTTGTTGATCGCGACGATCGGACGAAGACCGACCTTCAGCGCCTTGCCGACCACGAACTTGGTCTGCGGCATCGGGCCTTCGGACGCATCGACGAGAACGATCGCGCCATCCACCATCGAGAGAATGCGCTCGACTTCACCACCGAAATCGGCGTGACCGGGGGTGTCGACGATGTTGATGCGGACACCCTTCCATTCCACCGAGGTCGCCTTGGCGAGAATGGTGATGCCGCGTTCCTTTTCGAGATCGTTCGAGTCCATCACGCGTTCTGCAACGCGCTGGTTCTCGCGGAACGAACCGGACTGTTTCAGGAGCTCGTCGACGAGGGTTGTTTTGCCATGGTCAACGTGCGCGATGATCGCGATGTTGCGAAGTGCCATTTGTCATAATCTCTGAGGCTGGGGCGCTACGCTTAGTGGACGCGCCATTTATGTTTGGCGCGCTCATACCGTTTTTTTCGCGATTGCGAAAGGGGGTGGCACGCGAAAGCTGCGGCATGGCTATCACCATGCCGCTTTGCTCCATGTCATCAAACTGTCTTAAGCGTCGCTGCCTGTCAATTCCTCGAAGGTCGCAAGCCCCTTCTTGACCAGCATCGCATCCGGGCTCGGCAGCTTGCCGCGGAAAGCCTTGTAGGCGTCTTCCGGATCGACGGAGCCGCCCGTGGAGTAGATATTGTCCCGAAGCTTCCTGGCCATTTCGCCATTAAAGGCATCGCCCGTCTCCTCGAAGGCGGCGAAGGCATCGGCATCGAGCACTTCCGACCACATGTAGGAGTAATAGCCCGCCGAATAGCCGCCGGAGAAGATATGCTGGAAATGTGGCGTAGCGTGGCGCATGACGATCGACTTTGGCATGCCGATTTCGGCAAGCACTTCCGCCTGCACCGCCATCGGGTCTTCCACCTTGTCGCGGGTATGGAAGGCCATGTCGACCAATGCCGAGGAGGTGAACTCCACCGTGTTGAAGCCGGAATTGAAGGTACGGGCTGCCAGAACCTTGTCGAGCAATGCCTGCGGCATCGGCTCCCCGGTCTCGAAATGCACGGCATATTCCTTGAGGATGGCGGGAACCGTCAGCCAGTGTTCGTAGAGCTGCGAGGGCAGTTCCACGAAATCACGCGAGACGCCTGTACCGGCGACCGAGGGATAGGTGACGTTGGAGAGCATGCCATGCAGCGCATGACCGAACTCGTGGAACAGCGTGCGCGCGTCATCGAGCGAAAGCAGGGCGGGCTTGCCTTCGGCCGGTTTTGCGAAGTTGCAGACATTGTAGATGATCGGCAACTCGCCATGATGGCCGTTCTTCAGCACCAGCTTGTGCTGCGACTGGAAGGAGCTCATCCAGGCGCCCGAACGCTTTGAGCTGCGGGCAAAGTAGTCGCCGAGGAAGAGCGCGACCAGCTTGTCGTCCCGATCGCGGATCTCGAAGACGCGCACGTCGGGATGATAGGCAGCAATGCCCTTCTTCTCCGCCGCGCGAATGCCGAACAGCCGGCCGGCAACGTCAAAGCAGGCATCGATGATCTTTTCGAGCTGCAGATAGGGCTTCAATTCCGCTTCCGAGAAATTGAACCGCTGTGCGCGGATCTTCTCCGCGTAATGGCGCCAGTCCCAGGGCATAACCTCGTGGTTCTTGCCCTCGGCAGCGATCAGCTCGGCGATATCGGCTTCTTCCTCATGGGCGCGTTTCACCGCTCTGGCCCAGACGGCGCGCAACAGATCGTTCACAGCCTCGGGTGTCTTCGCCATCGTGTTATCGAGCTTCAATTCGGCGAAGTTGCCATAGCCGAGAAGCTTCGCCACTTCGTCACGCAGGGCCAGCGTCTCCCCGATAATGCCGCGATTGTCAGTCGTACCAACATTCTCACCACGCGCCACCCAGGCCTTGAAGGCCTGCTCGCGCAGATCCCGGCGCTCCGAAAAGGTGAGGAAAGGCTCGATGATCGAGCGCGACAGGGTCACGGCATATTTGCCCTCCTCACCACGCTCACGAGCAGCCGCCGCCATCGCGTCACGCAGGAAATCGGGAATGCCGGCAAGTTCGTCTTCGCTGGAGAGGATCAGCGCCCAGCTCTTCTCGTCGGCGAGCACATTCTGCCCAAAGCTGGTGCTGAGGCCCGCGAGCTTTTCGTTGATCGCGGCAAGTTTCTCCTGCTCGGCCTTCGGCAGCTTGGCGCCCGATTTCACGAAGCCTTTCCAGTGCCGCTCCAAGACGCGTGTCTGCTCCAGCGTCAGACCAAGGCTTTCGCGCTTTTCCCAGAGTGTATCAATGCGCTTGAAGAGATCGGCATTCATGCCGATTTTCGAATAATGCCGCGACATCTTCGGCGAAATATCCCGCTCCAGCGCCTGAATGACATCGTTGGTATGAGCACCTGCCCGATTCCAGAAAAGAGCGGAAACGCGCGACAGCTCATCGCCGGCGATTTCGAGCGCGACAACCGTATTGTCGAAACTCGGCTCTTGCCTGTCGCCGGCAATCGCATCGATCTCTCTTTCGTGCGAGGCAAGAGCGGACTCAAAGGCCGCAGCGAAATCGCCGTCGGCGACCGCGTCAAAACGCGGCAGGCCATGAAGGCCATTCCAGTTGACAAGTGCCTGATTGAATTGACTGGGAGAAGACATATGAAAGTCCTTTATGCCGGCAAGTGGATCGATAATATAGGGAGGCCATCACGGAATTGATATGTGGCTGACTTGGACTTTTGCCCGCCCCGGCTAAATCTTAGGGGCAAGAATTGATACATAAAAATTAACCAATCGTTAACGATTGACGCGAATCAGGCCGAGACGCTAGTTTCTCTTTAATCTTCATGTAAGAGGACATGCGCATGGAAATCTTTTCCGTGCGGTCTTCTCAGAGTTTGCTATTCAAAAATAATCCCAATAATAACGCAAAAAGTTCGAAGACCGCTGATATTACAATTGAGCCGAAGCCGACTATCGCCCAAGGCTCATTCCAGATCGAAGACTCTGACAACAGGCAGGCGCTCGATTTTACAGCCGTCAGCCCGGGTGAATTGCGCAGCTATGCGCGCCAGGGCTACGACAATGGCCTGATCGATCAGAATACGTTTGCCGCAATATCCGAACCGCTGCCGATGCACGCGATCGATCCGCTCGGCAATGTCATCGACCTGTCCGACGTCACTGACGGCACGAGCTTCAACTTCCTCGACTACTATCGCAACCAGCTTCAGATTGCCATGTCGATCGGCGATCCGAATGAGGTTCAGACGCTGAATTCGGTCGTCGGCTTTCTCGTCAACGAGGCCTGATCAGGCCTTTCGCCAGCCAAGCAGGCCGGGTGTGGCGTGCCACAGCGCCTGCACGGCAAAGCCCATGAAGAGCACACCGGAGCAGCGGACGATCAGCCGCTCATGCGCGCGGTAGAAGCGACGCACGACGCCGGCGCCGATGATGCCGATCAGGATGATGTCAGCCGTGACGAAACCGACGAAGGAAACGCTGAGCAGCATGGGCAGAGCCTGGAAATCGAGCGCGCTTGCCGAGCCCGCGACCAGCGCCGTGAAGGTGGCAAGCGCCACTGGATAGCCCTTCGGATTGGTGACGCCGAAAATCAGCCCGCGGCGGAATGGCCGCTCCACCACCATCAGCGCCTGCCCCTCGGCCTTCGGCTTGGCATTGACGGCGCTCCAGCCAATCCAGGCGAGATAGAAACCGCAGGCAAGTCCAAGCAGATCGAATACGAAGGTGCCGATCGTCTTGGCCCCAACGATCGCGATCAGCGCCAGTCCCGACCAGATGATGTCGCCAACGAGATGACCCATCATGAAGAAGGCGCCTGCCTTGCGCCCCTGCCCAGCGCCGATGCCGAGAAGCTGCAGAAAGGCCGGGCCAGGAATGAGCACATAAAAAAGCGCCGCCAGGAAGGCGCCGAGAAGCAGGGATTGCGGCATGGAAATGCTCCGGTAATGACGGCTCAGCTTATGCGATAGCCCTGCCGCGTCAAGACGTTGCAACCTGCAATCGGCCCGACAAAGAAAAGGCCCGCTCGGCAGAGCCGGCGAGCCTTTCAATATCGGTCTGGCGTGACTTATTTCTTCAGGTTACGCTTGCCGAGCGTGCGCAGACGCAGCGCGTTGAGCTTGATGAAGCCGGCGGCATCCTTCTGGTCGTAAGCGCCCTGGTCGTCTTCGAAAGTGACGAGCTTGTCGGAATAGAGCGACTTTTCGCTCTCGCGGCCGATGACCATGACATTGCCCTTGTAGAGCTTCAGCGTCACTTCACCTTCGACATGCTCCTGGCTCTTGTCGATGAGCGCCTGCAGCATTTCACGCTCCGGCGAGAACCAGAAGCCATAGTAGATGAGCTCGGCATAACGCGGCATCAGCTCGTCCTTGAGATGAGCAGCACCCCGGTCGAGCGTGATCGACTCGATAGCGCGGTGCGCTGCGAGCAGGATTGTGCCGCCGGGTGTCTCATACACACCGCGCGACTTCATGCCGACGTAGCGGTTCTCGACGAGGTCGAGGCGGCCGATGCCGTTGTCGCGGCCGTAATTGTTGAGGGTCGCGAGCAGCGTTGCCGGCGACATCTCGACGCCGTTGATCGAGACGGCATCACCCTTGCGGAAACCGACCTTGATGGTAGTCGCCTTGTCGGGCGCTGCTTCCGGCGAAATGGTGCGCATATGCACATATTCAGGCGCTTCCTGCGCTGGATCTTCCAGAACCTTGCCCTCGGAAGAGGAGTGCAGCAGGTTGGCATCGACGGAGAAGGGAGCTTCGCCCTTCTTGTCCTTGGCGACCGGGATCTGGTGCTTCTCGGCAAATTCCAGCAGATCGGTACGGCTCTTGAAGGACCAGTCGCGCCATGGTGCGATGATCTTGATATCGGGATTCAGCGCATAGGCCGAAAGCTCGAAACGAACCTGGTCGTTGCCCTTGCCTGTCGCGCCGTGCGCGATCGCATCGGCGCCGGTCTTCCGCGCGATATCGATGAGGTGCTTGGAAATCAGCGGACGGGCAATCGAAGTGCCGAGCAGGTAGACACCTTCATAGACAGCATTGGCACGGAACATTGGGAAGACGAAATCGCGCACGAATTCCTCGCGTACGTCCTCGATATAGATCTCCTTGATACCGAGCATCTCGGCCTTCTTGCGCGCCGGCTCCAGCTCTTCGCCCTGGCCGAGATCGGCCGTGAAGGTGACGACTTCAGCGCCGAGTTCGGTCTGCAGCCACTTCAGGATGATCGAGGTATCGAGACCGCCCGAATAAGCGAGCACGACTTTCTTCACGTCTTTGTATGATGCCATGATGATGAGGTCCGTTGCATAGAGGCCGCGGCACACCCGCAAAGCCCGGTATCGCGGCACTTTTAGCGAGATTAGCGCGTGACGCAAGGGCAAGCAGGATAGCAACCGGTCCGATAGGGCTCGATAAGGTTTGACAGCACGGAACCGGAGCCCATATTCGGCATCGTCCGAACAATGCTCTGAGGAGAGGCCAGTCCCGTGACGAATATTCAAAACATTTTCAAGCAATCCAATGTTGCCGTCATCACCGGCGGTGCTTCCGGCATCGGCCTTGCCACCGCGAAATATTTCGCCGGGACCGGCATGAGCGTCGTGATCGCCGATCTCGGCGGCGACAGGCTGGCGGATGCCCGCGCCGAACTCGAGGCAATCGCCGGCCAGGAACACGTGATGGCGGTCGAGACCGATGTCTCCCAGAGGGAGCAGATCGAAGCTCTCGAGCGCGCCGTCATCCAGCGCTTCGGCCGCGTGCACGTGCTGATGAACAATGCCGGTATTGGTCCGGAAACTTCGATCTTCAGCGCCCAGGCAGGCTGGGACAATATTCTCGCCGTCAATCTCCTCGGCGTCATCAACGGCGTCAGAACCTTCGGTCCCGGCATGATCGCCCATAACGAACCCGGCCTGATCATCAACACCGGCTCCAAGCAAGGCATCACCACGCCACCCGGCAACCCCGCCTACAATGTCTCCAAGGCCGGTGTGAAGGTCTTCACCGAAGCACTCGAACATGAGCTGCGTAACACTGAAGGTGCCGGTATTTCCGCGCACCTGCTGATCCCGGGTTTCGTCTTCACCGGTCTCACCAAAGGCGACCGCAGGGAAAAGCCTGCCGGCGCCTGGACGCCGGAACAGACGGTTGATTTCATGGTCGAGAGCCTTGAGCGCGGCGATTTCTACATCCTATGCCCCGATAACGACGTCGCCCGCCCGGTCGACGAACGCCGCATGGCCTGGGCGATTGGCGATATCATCGAGAACCGTCCGCCGCTGTCGCGCTGGCACAAGGACTATGCCGACAAGTTCAAGGCCTTCCTCGAACAGAAGTAATCGGGGCCATCACAAGGTTTGATTGGTAATTTTCTGGAAGCCGGGTAAGAGATCGTCAGAACTTTTCCGGCTTTCAGAAGAGTAGACCATGGATTTCCTGCCGAGCTTTCCGACGCTTCTCGCCTTTGCCGCCGCCACGCTGTTGCTGGCGGCAACCCCCGGCCCTGACATGACCCTGTCGATCAGCCGTGCACTTGCACAGGGCAAGAAGGCAGCGCTTTTCGTGGTGCTCGGCACGAGCCTCGGCATCGTCGTGCACACGATGCTGGTTGCCTTCGGCATTTCGGCGCTGATTACCGCTTCCCCGACCGCCTTCCTGATCCTGAAGACCGGCGGTGCGGCCTATCTCTTCTGGCTGGCCGTGCAGGCGATCCGCTACGGCTCCAAGCTGACTGTTGCCAAGGTCGAAGGCCCGAAGGGCACGATCCTCTCGAACATCTCCTCGGGTTTCTGGGTCAACCTGCTGAACCCGAAGGTCATCATCTTCTTCATGACCTTCCTGCCGCAGTTCGTCAGCGCCAACGATCCCGCCGTCACGCACAAGCTGCTCTTCCTCGGCCTCTGCTTCATCGTGATCGGCATGCCGGTCAATGCTGCTGTCGTCATGGCGGCCGACTGGCTGTCGAACTGGCTGCAGAACAACAGGAAGGTGCTGCGTGGCATGGACTATACCTTCGCCGGCGTCTTCTCGGTCTTTGCCGCCAAGATCCTGCTCACACAGGCACGCTGATCAGCTAATCAACCAATCAGCAGGGCATCGTCATCGAGCGTCTGCCCGCGCATCTTGCGGAACATGGCGATCAGGTCTTCAACCTGCAGGTTCTTCCTGTTGTCGCCGGCAACGTCGAGAACGATCTCGCCGCCATGCAACATGATCGTGCGGTGGCCGTAGTCCAGCGCCTGCCGCATGGAATGCGTCACCATCATCGTCGTCAGCTTGCGCTCCGAGACGATCTTCTGCGTAAGGTTCATCACGAACTCCGCCATACCAGGATCGAGCGCTGCCGTATGTTCATCGAGCAGCAGCACTTCAGAGCCGGCAAGTGTCGCCATGACGAGCGACACGGCCTGCCTCTGGCCGCCCGATAGGAGATCCATTCGGTCCTTCAACCGGTTTTCCAGCCCGAGGTTCAGCTCAGCGATCCGCTCCCGGAAATAGTCGCGTCTATTGCCGCCAAGCGCCGATGCAAGCCCGCGTTTTTCGCCACGGCGGGCGGCGAGAGCAAGGTTCTCCTCGATCGACAGCGCGCCACAGCTTCCCGTCAGCGGATCCTGGAAGACACGTGCCACCAGACCGGCGCGCGCCGATGTGGACTTGCGCGTTACATCGGTCTTGCCGATCAGAACCGAGCCTTCACTCGGAATGACATCGCCAGCAAGCACGCCGAGCAATGTCGATTTGCCGGCGCCGTTGGAGCCGATGACGGTAACGAAAGAGCCCTCCTCAATAGTGAGGCTGACGCCGTTCAGCGCCTGTTTCTGCAGCGGCGTGCCGCGCCCGAAGATGACCTTGATATCCTTGACGCTGATCATGATGCGGCACCTCCGCGAAGGCGGGGAAGAATGAGCGCGACCGTCACGAGAACCGCCGTGACGAAATTGAGATCGGAGGCCTGCAGGCCAATGACATCGCTCGACAGCGCAAGCTGGATGGCGATGCGGTAGATGATCGAGCCGAACACGCATCCGACAAGCGCAATCAGCAGCCCCCGCCGCCCAAGCAGCGTCTCGCCGATGATGACCGCAGCAAGGCCGACGACGATGGTGCCGACACCCGAAGTGACATCCGCAAAACCGTTGGTCTGCGCAAAGAGCGCGCCGCCAAGCGCCACCAGCGCATTGGAAATCGCCATGCCCAGATAGATCTGCCGGCTGGTATCGACGCCCTGGGCGCGGGCCATGCGGGCATTGGCGCCTGTCGCGCGCATCGCAAGCCCGGCATCGCTTTCAAGGAAGCGCCAAACGACAATGACAGCGATGACAACCAGAACGCCGACGAAAAGCGGCCGCACGTAAAAATCTCTGAGCCCATGGCCGAAGAAGGGGCTGATCATCGTATCGGCATTGATGAGCGCGACATTCGGCTTTCCCATCACCCGCAGATTGACGGAAAAAAGCGCGATCATCGTCAGGATCGAAGCGAGAAGGTTGAGGATCTTGAAGCGCACATTCAGCAGTGCCGTCACCATGCCGGCCGCAGAACCCGCACCCATCGCAATCAGCGCCGCCAGCCAGGCATTGACGCCGGCAATGATCAGCACGGCCGTGACGGCTGCACCGAGCGGAAACGAGCCGTCCACCGTCAGGTCCGGAAAATCGAGGACGCGGAAGGCAAGATAGACGCCGAGGGCGACGAAGGAATAGACCAGGCCGAGCTCGACGGCCCCCCAGAATGCGATTTGGCTCAAGGCTTTCGGCCCCTTTTTGTATCCGTTTCGCCCGTCGCGAAACGGAAGCGTTTTAATATGATCAGCCGCCCCCGTGCAAACGGGAGCGGCTGATCATGACTAAGACTTTGGAACGACAGTCGATTATTCGATGACTTTGTTGGCCCGCGACACAACGCTCTCGGGCAGGGTCACACCCATCTTCGCCGCAGCAGACTTATTGATGACAAGGTCGCTGCCGGCTGCGGTCTTCACCGCGATATCGCCAGGCTTTTCACCCTTCAGCACGCGCACGACGATCTCGCCCGTCTGCTTGCCAACGTCATAGTAATTGAAGCCGAGCGCTGCGATAGAGCCGCGCGAAACGGAATCCGTATCGGCGGTGAAGAGCGGCAGCTTGCTTTCTTCGGCAACGGCAACCGCACCTTCGAGCGCCGAGATGATCGTGTTGTCGGTCGGGATGTAGATCGCATCGGCACGGCCAACGAGCGCACGCGCTGCACCCTGCACTTCAGCGGACTTCGTCGCGGCAGATTCGACGATCGTGATGCCGGCCTTGTCGGCTTCGGCCTTCAGCGCTGCCAGCAGCGAGACGGAGTTCGCCTCGCCGGAATTGTAAAGATAGCCAATCGTCTTTACGTTCGGCAAGATTTCCTTGATCAGCGCGATGTGCTCGCCGACCGGCGACATGTCGGAAAGACCGGTCACGTTGCCACCCGGCTTGTCCATGTTCTTGACGAGTTGCGCGCCCAGCGGATCGGACACGGCAGTGAAGACGACAGGAATATCGCGCGTCGCGGAAACGACGGCCTGGGCGGACGGCGTGGAGATCGGCACGATGACATTGGGTTCGTCACCCGCGAACTGGCGGGCGATCTGGGCTGCCGTTGCCGGATTGCCCTGCGCGGATTCGAAGACGAACTTGAGGTTCTCGCCTTCCTTGTAGCCGGCAGCGGCCAGCGCATCGCGTACGCCGTTGCGGGCTGCATCGAGCGCCGGATGTTCGACGATCGCGGTTACGGCAACCGTGACGTCATCGGCCTGCGCCGGCAGCGTCAGGGCCAAAGTTGCGGCAAAAGCCAGAAGAATTGAACGCATGAGTGTCCTCCAGGATGATTTTTGGGGCACTTTTAGGAAAAGCGCCCCCGTTAATCAATCGCGGAGAATTGTTGCGACGATCAAACTTGCTGATCAGTCGTCCGCGCCATGGTTGGCGATCATCATCGCCTCGAAAGCAAGACGCTCGGTCTTGCGCATGCGTTCGGATTCCGACTTGAGCTGGCCGCAGGCGGCGAGAATGTCGCGGCCACGCGGCGTGCGGATCGGCGAAGCGTAGCCGGCCGAATTGATGAAATCAGCAAATTTCTCGATCTGCGCCCAGTCGGAACACTGGTAGTTCGTGCCCGGCCAGGGATTGAAAGGGATGAGATTGATCTTTGCCGGCACGCCTTTCAGAAGCTGGATCAGCCCCTTGGCGTCTTCCAGGCTGTCGTTGACGTCCTTCAGCATCACATATTCGAAGGTGATGCGTCGTGCATTCGAAAGACCGGGATAGTTCTTGCAGGCCTCGATCAATTCCTTCAGCGGATATTTCTTGTTGATCGGCACGAGGATATCGCGCAGGTCGTCGCGCACCGCATGCAGCGAGATTGCCAGCATCACGCCGATTTCGTCGCCAGTGCGGAAGATCTCAGGCACGACGCCGGAAGTGGAAAGCGTCACGCGGCGCTTGGACAATGACAGACCATCGCCGTCAGTAGCGATCAGCAGCGCCTGCTTCACGGCATCGAAATTATAGAGCGGCTCGCCCATGCCCATCATCACGATATTGCTGACCTTGCGGCCTTCGGAGGGCACCACGGCGCCGACAGGCACGTCGCGGTCCGGGAAGTCGCCCAGCCGGTCGCGGGCGAGCAAAAGCTGGGACAGAATTTCCTCGGCTGTCAGGTTGCGCACCAGCCGCTGCGTGCCGGTGTGACAGAAGGAACAGGTCAGCGTGCAGCCGACCTGGCTGGAAATGCAAAGCGTGCCGCGCCCTTCCTCGGGGATGTAGACGGCCTCGATCTCGACCGGCCGGCCCGCACCGCGCGGCGGAAAACGCAGCAGCCACTTGCGCGTGCCATCATTGGAAATCTGTTCTTCGACGATTTCAGGCCGGGCAATGGTGAAATGCTGCTTCAGCATCTCGCGCATGTCCTTGGCGACATTCGTCATGTGATCGAAGTCGGAGACGCCGCGCACATAGATCCAGTTCCAGAGCTGCGAGACGCGCATCTTAATCTGCTTGTCCGGCACGCCCTTTTCGCGCAGCGCAGCACCCATTTCCTCGCGCGTCAGACCGATCAGCGACGGCTTTGGCGAAAGCTCAGTGCCGAGAGGCGCCCGAGCGGCGGGCTTGGCAACGGTCATCGCATCCATAACGGACATAATCTTCTAATCCCGAACTCAACATGGCAACCATCCCGGAAAGCCGGAAGACTTGCGGGGCCGTTGACGCATGATTGCAGAAATGAATGGGCGGAGCGGCGATGAGATCGCCATCCTTCCGCAGTTGCGCGCCGCTTTAGCATCATTTTCCCTCCACGTCACTAGACCCACGTATCGAGAGATGGAAGCGTCACTATAGATGGAAACGACGAAGGCCGGCACAAGGCCGGCCTTCGAAACATTGCCTTAATCAATCAGCTTACTTGCAGCTTTCGATCTGCTTCAGTGCAGCCGAAATGCCCGAAAGCGAATAGCTGTAGGAGGTGCCGGTGCCCTTGCGCGAAACCGCGTTGACAGTCATGGAATGACCCGTCTTCATGGCTGCGACGAGCGCAGGCTCCTGCGCGGCGTTCTCGACCCAGGCGGCCTTGTCCTTGGTAAACATCACGAAGGTCTTGTTGTCGATGACGACGTTAACCTTGGAGTTTTCCTGCAGCGAATAGCCCATCATCGCCTGCGGCTCGTAGGAGATGTTCTGGCCCGGGCGCTGCGACACGATGAAGAAGTTGTCGCCGTGATCGACGCTCGCCGGCTGCTTGGCGGTCGGCACCGAAAGCACGTAGCAGACGGTGGAGGCGCCCGATTTGTAGGAATAGGCGCCCCATGCCTGGAACTGCTGGATGCGGGTCGGCGCCGCTGCTGCTGATGCCGCCTGCTGCGCTGCCGCCACTCCGGACATAGCAATTGTGAGGGCGAAAGCGGATACGATACTTTTTACGAACATGGAATTCCTGCCGGTTCTTGCGGTTCAAGGCCCGAAGCGATCATTGCGGGCGGCGCATAATCACGATCTGCTTTATTTTGACTTAATTCAGGTTACCAAATGGTCAACAATGGCTGCGAATTGTCTCTGCCTGTTTCATTTTCGCCCGAGTGCTAACTGCGAACCGACAGCGGCGTGTTTAGCTGCGCGCTATCCAGATGCCCCAGCCCATCGGTTCGGGTGAATTTAAGACACAAAGATTCAGGCAAGAGTTTGACCTTTCTAAAATCCGTTGTAGGTCGTTAAGATAAGGAAATTCAGACCGAAATCTTGACTGCAGGGAGTTCGTGAGAGGGATGGATGCCGAGGAAAGACAGCGTTTCGCTGCCCTCGCAAAGGCCGTTGCCGATGAGCGCGACGAGTCCGCATTCTCCGTACTCTTCGACTATTTCGCACCGCGCCTGAAATCATGGCTGATGCGCCAGAAAATGACATCGGGCGAGGCCGAGGAGCTGGTCCAGGAAATCATGATCGTTCTCTGGCACAAGGCCGCTCTCTACGATCCGGCCCGCTCCTCGCTTTCCACCTGGCTTTTTTGCATCGCCCGCAACCGGCGCATCGATCTGCAGCGCCGCGCTCAGGTTCGTGTTCTCGATGGCGAGGATCCGACGCTGCAGCCGCCGGAGGAATTGCGCGCCGATGAGATCGTCGCTAATGACGACCGCGATGCGCAGGTGCGCGATGCCGTCAGTCAATTGCCCGAGGAGCAGCGGGCGCTGCTGCAGGCTGCCTTCTTCCTTGGCCAGTCGCATACCGAAATCGCAGATGCGACCGGCCTGCCGCTCGGCACGGTGAAATCGCGCATCAGGCTCGCCTTCGGCAAGCTCAGAAACCTGCTGGAGCGGGAAGAGGTCTAAAGCATGTCGCGCAAAAGTGTGCAGCGGTTTTGCGATAACGACATGGGTAAAAACAAAGACCTAAAGCGCGGCGAGCGGATCTGAAAGATCGCGACGCGCTTTAGATCGTCTTCATGCCGTCTTCGGAACGGTCCGCGAGGACGCGATCGGCCGCCTCGTAGTGACTCGGCCGGATATTGCCCCTCACCATGGCAAAGGCAGCCGACAGGACGGCGACATCGTCCGAAAAGCCGATAACGGCGAAGATATCGGGGACGATATCAACAGGCATGACGAAGTAGGCAAGGGCTGCCAGAAGAACGCCGCGCACTCTGGTGGGCGTCTGCGGATCGAGCGCGCAATAGAAACCGGCAACCACATCGCGGGAGAATGGAATCTGCCGCACGGCGCGGCGAAAGGTCGGCCAGAATTTCTGCCGAACCGTCTTTTCACGACGGTTCTGCGTATCCTCGTCGCCCGGCAACAGAATTTCCCCGTATTTGACCTCGTCCATCCCGATATCCCTTGTGGTCGCTCCGAAAATATGGTGATGGCGCAAGCCGTTTCAATCGGCCGATTCAATCAAGCCCGCCGCGCCGAAGCCTTTTCCATGGCCCTTGCGAGCTTGAAATCCAGCTCCGTCAACCCGCCGGCGTCATGCGTGTTGAGCTTCACCTCGACGCGGGAATAGACGTTGAACCATTCCGGATGATGGTTGAGTTTTTCGGCCGCAAGTGCGGATTCCGTCATGAAACCGAAAGCTTCCACGAAATTTGCGAATTTGAATGTCTTCGAAATCGAGCCTGCCGCATCATCGAGCGTCCAGCCCGCGAGTTCACCAAGCAACTGGCTGATCGCCGGCCTTTCCAGCTTTTCCATTTTCATGCCATGTTCCTTTCATCCTTCCATCGGATCCTCAGATGAAACGTATCAGCATCCTCTTTGTTTGCATGGGCAATATCTGCCGCTCTCCGCTTGCCGAGGGAATATTTGGCCATGTCGCTGACGAGGGTGGCCTTGGCGATGCTTTCCGCATCGAATCCGCCGGTCTCGGCAGCTGGCATCAGGGCGAACTTCCCGACCGACGCTCGATCACCACCGCAAGCGCGCATGGCATCGACATTACCGGGCAGCGCGCCCGGAAGATATTACCTGAGGATTTTGACGATTTCGATCTGATCCTCGCCATGGACCGCTCGAATGTTACAGAACTGCGCCGGCGCTCATCGCACGCGGACAACATCCATCTCTTCGGCGATTTCGCGCTCGGCACCGGGGAAGATATTCCCGATCCCTATTATGGCGACCGGGAAGACTTCGAGTTCGTTTACGCCAGGCTCTTCAGCGGCTGCAGCGCGCTGGTAGAGAGGCTCGGCACCAGCCTTGGCTCGTGGAGCGGGAAGACCTCTTCAGTCAGGTAAGGTCCGCCGCCGACCGATTCGCGCGACGACAGAAGCACGAAACGCGGCACGGTGAAGGTCGAGGTCTGGAAGTTGCCGCGGCCGGCGAGATAGTGGACGACATCGTCGACGCGCGAATATTTCAGCCGGGCAAGCGTGACATGCGGCGTGAACTTGCGCGGGTCCGGCGGCAGGCCGATGCGCTGGCAGATCCGCTCGATCTCGCCCTGCAAGGCGTACATTTCAGGCGAAGGAGAAACTCCCGCCCAGATCGAATGCGGTTTTTTGGAGCCGAAGGAGCCGATGCCTTCAAGCCGAAGCTGGAATTCCGGCCGGTCGATGCGATCGAGACGCTCGACGATTTCGTCTGCCGTGCGTCCATCGACATCGCCGATGAAGCGAAGTGTGATGTGGTAATTCTCCACATCGATCCATCGAGCTCCGGGAAGACCACCGCGCAACAATGACAGGCTCATCGCCGCATTGCGCGGAATTTCGAGGGCGGTAAAAAGTCTCGGCATAACGAGCACTCCCCGAATCTTTTGCAGGTGCTCACACGGAATCACGCATTACAAACCTGTGCAAGCCCCTATTTCTTCACAGAAGAAATCGTCTCGACGAATTTTGTGACAGCCGGCTCCATCTTCTCCACCATCACATCCACGCCCTTGGCATTGGGATGCATGCCATCATCGAGCTTCAGGCTGGCATCCAGAACCACACCGTCGAGGAAAAATGGATAGAGTTCAACCCCATGTTTTTCCGCAAGTTTCTGGTAGATCGGGTTGAAGCGTTCGGCATAGTCCGCACCCATGTTCGGCGGCGCCATCATGCCGGCAAGTAGCACGGCAATGCCGCGCTCTTTTAACCGGCTTATCATCTGGTCGAGATTCTTTTCACTCTGCTCCGGCGGGATGCCGCGAAGCGCGTCATTGGCGCCAAGTTCGAGAATCACCCCGTCGGTTCCGTCAGGAATGGACCAGTCGATTCGCGCAAGCCCGCCCGTGGTGGTGTCGCCCGAGACGCCGGCATTTGTGATCGAAACGTCGGCCCCTCTGGCCTTCAGTGCAGCCTGCAGCTTCTCGGGAAAGCCGTCGCCTGGCGGCAACTGGTAACCCGCCATCAGGCTGTCGCCAAACCCGACCAGATTGATCGTGCGCGCTTGCGCAACCGTCGAGAAAATCAGCGAGAGGATGATGACAGCGAAGTGAAGGGCGGCAACTTTAAATCTCATAATGCTTTCCCTAGATTGGCTAGGTGCCGTTATGCGGCCATTCGGTTGGGAATTATATAGGGCGATTTCTGTTGGCCAAAACCATCATCGATCTGAAACACGCCGATTTGACGCTCGGCAATGCTGCTGCCTCCGTCCATGTGCTGAAAGGCATTGATCTGGAGATCAGCGCGGGCGAATCCGTCGGTATCGTCGGCCCTTCGGGCTCCGGCAAGTCCACGCTGCTGATGGTGCTTGCAGGCCTGGAAAAGCTCGACAGCGGCGAGATCAACATCAATGACACGCCCCTGCATGCGCTGAGTGAGGATCAGGTCGCCGATTTCCGCGGCCGCAACATCGGCATCGTCTTCCAGTCCTTCCATCTGATCGCCAACATGACGGCGCTGGAAAATGTCGCAGTGCCGCTCGAGCTCGCCAATGTTCCCAACCCCTTCGAGATCGCCGAACGCGAACTGAACTCCGTCGGCCTCGGCGAACGCCTGAGCCACTATCCCGGCCAGCTCTCGGGCGGCGAGCAGCAGCGTGTGGCGATCGCCCGTGCGCTCGCCCCCTCGCCTGCCCTGCTGATTGCTGACGAGCCGACCGGCAATCTCGACACCGATACCGGCCGGCAGATTGCCGACCTCCTGTTTTCCAAGCAGGCCGAGCGCGGCATGACCCTGCTGCTCGTGACCCACGATATCGGCCTCGCCAATCGCTGCTCGCGCCAGATCCGCGTCCGTTCCGGGCGCATCGAGGGCGATAGCGCCGTCCGCCAGTCCGAGGCGGCGATTGCATGACAATCATCACGCCGCGTATCTCGCTCGCCTTCCGTCTGGCCCTACGCGAGCTGCGCGGCGGCCTGAAGGGCTTCTACATCTTCCTCGCCTGTATCGCGCTCGGCACCGCCGCAATCGCTGCCGTCAACTCGGTCTCACAGTCGATCACCGATACGATCGCCTCACAGGGGCAGGAGCTCTTGGCCGGTGACGTCCGCTTCGAACTTAACAACCGCCAGGCAACGCCAGAGGAAATGAATTTCCTGCGTGGCCTTGGCGAAGTCTCCGTTTCCACCGGCTTGCGCTCCATGGCTCGCAAGCCCGATGGATCCGATCAAGCGCTGGTCGAGGTCAAGGCCGTCGACGATGCCTATCCGCTCTACGGCACTTTTGAAGCAGAGCCGAACTATCCGCTCGCCTCCCTGCTATCAGGAGAAGGCGGCACTTACGGCGCGGTCGTTGCCCCGCTGTTGCTGGAGCGGTTGGGATTGCAGATCGGCGACGAACTGCTGCTCGGCAACGTCAAGCTCAGCATCACGGGCACGGTCAAGACCGAGCCGGATGCGCTCTCGGAAGGCTTCGGCTTCGCCCCACGCATGCTCATCAGCCGAAACGCGCTTCAGGCGTCCGGCCTGATCCAGACCGGCAGCCTTGTGGAACATGTCTACAAAATCAAACTGGAAGACCGCGGCACGATGAGCGGCATCCAGGCGCGCGCTACCAGAGAATTCCCTTCTGCCGGCTGGTCGGTCCGGACCAGCGATCGCGCCGCCCCGTCGCTGACGGAAAACATTACCCGCTTCTCGCAGTTCCTCACGCTGGTCGGCCTGACCGCATTGATCGTCGGCGGCGTCGGCGTCGCCAACGCGGTTCGCGCCTTCCTCGATGCCAAACGCACGACGATTGCGACCTTCAAATGCCTGGGCGCTCCGGCAGCCGTCGTGGTCTGGATCTATCTCTTCCAGATCGCCATTATCGCGGCAGTCGGCATCCTGATCGGTCTTGTGCTCGGCGCCTTGTCACCGATGCTGGCCGCACAGTTCCTCGCCCAGTTCCTGCCGGTCTCCACCGATCCGACCCTCTATCCCGGCGCTCTGCTGCTTGCAGCCCTCTTCGGCATGCTGACGATGCTTGCCTTTGCCATCCTGCCGCTCGGCCATGCGCGCGAAGTGCCGGCAACCGCACTCTTCCGCGAGCAAGGTTTCGAGGCACGCCACCTGCCCTCCTGGCCCTACGTGTTACTCGCCGCGCTCTTCATGGCAGCACTCGCGGGCCTTGCCATCTTTACCGCCTATGACCGCTTCATCGCTGTTGTCTTCGTCGGCGCCATCATCTTCGCCTTCGTCATTCTGCGCCTCGTCGCGGCTTTGATCGCCTGGCTGGCGCGCAGAAGCCCGCGCGTCAACTCGCCGGCGCTGCGGCTGGCGATCGGCAATATCCATCGCCCCGGAGCACTGACGCCCTCCGTCGTGCTCTCGCTCGGTCTCGGCCTTGCGCTGCTGGTCACTCTCACACTGATCGACGGCAACCTGCGCCAGCAGCTGACCGGCCGCATGAATGAAGGTGCGCCGAACTTCTTCTTTGTTGATATCCAGAGCGCCGAAGTCGATGCCTTCCGCAACCTGATCCATACCCAGTCGCCGAACGGCAAGCTGGTGGAAGTGCCAATGCTGCGCGGCCGCATCATCGCCTTCAATGGCCAGGATGTGACCAAGATGAATGTGCCGGCGGCGGGCCGCTGGGTGCTGAATGGCGACCGCGGCATCACTTACGAGGAAAGCCCGCCGGAGAATTCCGTCCTCACCGAAGGCCAGTGGTGGGGCAAGGACTATAGTGGTGAGCCGCTTGTTTCCTTCTCGGCCGAGGAGGCGCATGAGCTCGGCCTCAAGATCGGCGATACCGTCACCGTTAACGTTCTCGGCCGCAACATCACCGCCAAGATTGCCAATCTGCGGCGTGTCGAATGGGAATCGCTGTCGATCAATTTCGTCATGGTGTTCTCGCCGAACACCTTTCGTGGCGCTCCGCATGCATGGTTGGCGACACTGACAGATCCCGCATCGACCGAGACTGAAGACGCCGCAATCCTGAAATCGGTGACCAACGCCTATCCGACGATCACGAGCGTCCGCGTCAAGGACGCGATCGATATCGTCAACCAGCTGGTCGGCGAGCTTGCGACTGCGATCCGCGCCGCAGCTTCCGTTGCGCTCATCGCCTCCGTTCTCGTGCTGGCCGGCGCACTTGCCGCCGGAAATCGGGCGCGCACGCATGATGCCGTTGTGCTGAAGACCCTCGGCGCGACCCGCACTATGCTGATCCGCGCTTTCAGCTACGAATATTTGATCCTTGGTGTCGCGACCGCCATCTTCGCGCTCTTTGCCGGCGGCGTGGCGGCCTGGTTCATCGTCAGCCGCATCATGCGCCTGCCCTCCACTTTCATGCCCGACGTCGCGGGTCTGACCCTGGTCACAGCCCTCGTGCTGACCGTCGGCATCGGCCTGATCGGCACCTGGCGCATCCTCGGACAGAAGGCAGCACCCGTTTTGCGCGAGCTGTAACGGGTGAGGGGCCTAAATCCCTTCACCTTACGGCGATTTAACCGAACGGCAGATTGCAAAGCCCTTGTTTGAAATGGGCGAAAGCCTCATATTGTCAGCAGGCATGCTGGAAGCTCCGCAGCGGCGCCCGGGTCGTAAACCCGACACCGTATTTCCATCGGAGCTTGTAAGAGGAAACTATGGCTGATCTTCGTAACTATCAAAGCCGCGCACAAGCCGGCGAAGTGATTGATCAAGGCCTCCGCGCTTATATGCTCAAGGTCTACAACCTGATGGCGCTGGGTCTGGCGATCACTGGTGTGGCCGCCTATCTGTCATTCCAGTTCGCTTTCGCCAATGGCGAGCTAACTGCATTCGGTCAGGCGATTTATGCAAGCCCGCTTCGGTGGGTTGTCATTCTTGCGCCGCTTGCTGCAGTGTTCTTCCTGAGCTTCCGTATTAACCAGATGAGCGTGGCTGCAGCGCAGACCACTTTCTGGGTCTATTCCGCACTGGTCGGGTTGTCGCTATCGTCGATCTTCATAATTTATACCGGCCAGAGCATCGTACAGACCTTCTTCGTGACGGCCGCCTCCTTCGGTGCGCTGTCGCTTTACGGTTACACGACCAAACGCAACCTGTCGGCGATGGGTTCGTTCCTGATCATGGGTCTCTTCGGCCTGATCATCGCTTCGATCGTCAACATCTTCCTGGCTTCGTCCGCCGTGCAGTTCGCGATCTCCGCGATCGGCGTGCTGATCTTTGCAGGCCTCACCGCCTACGACACGCAGCGCATTAAGGAAATGTATTTCGAAGCAGACGGTTATGACGTCGCCGGTCGCAAGGCCATCATGGGCGCTCTGACGCTCTACCTCGACTTCATCAACCTCTTCATGTTCCTGCTGCAGTTCATGGGCAACCGTAAGTAAGCAGGCTGGACTGAAAACGAAAAGGCGGCTTTGGCCGCCTTTTTTGTTGCGGGCAGTTCGCTGGAGTGCTTCAACGTGAGCCTTCGTTCAACTGTACCGATCGATCCGAAATGCTCCCTCTTCTGCGCGACGCCCTTCCTTCCGATCTTCCCGCCATCACCGAAATCTACCGCGAGTCCGTGCTGAACGGCATTTCGAGCTACGAGATCATGCCGCCGACCGAAGCGGAAATGACGGCTCGCTACTCTGCTATTCGCGAGCAGGGCTATCCCTACATCGCCGCGACAGCCGAGGACGGAACCCTGCTCGGCTATGCCTATGCCTCGGCATTCCGCACCCGTCCTGCCTATCGCTGGCTGGTCGAGGATTCGATTTATCTGGGCACGGAGGCGCGCGGCAAGGGCATCGGCAAACTGCTCCTTGGAGAGCTGATTTCGCGCTGCACTGTCTCTGGCTTCCGCCAGATGACCGCCGTCATCGGTGGTGCAAGCCCGGCTTCTATCGCGCTTCACCGTTCGCTGGGTTTTGAAGAGATTGGTCTGATGAAAGGTGCCGGCTACAAGCACGGCCGCTGGCTGGATACGATGCTGATGCAGCGCAGACTGGGCGAAGGAACAGAAACCCATCCCGACCCTGAAACCTATCCGGGCACGCTGTTCAAAGGGTGATAATCGCTTACTTGTCGACGAGCTTCAGCGACTTGTCGAAAACCTTCAGGACTGGCCCAAGCTCGTGGCCACGCTTCAGGATCATGCCGTTGAAGTTGACGACCGAATAGGCGCCCTGCTTGGCGGCAAGCTTCGGATTCTTCTCGATGCGGAAGAGCGGCATTTCGCCCGAACGCTTGAAGACGGAGAACACCGCCTTCTCTCCAGTGTGGTCGATAGCATAGTCTTTCCACTCGCCTTCGCCCACCATTCGACCGTAGATCCACAGAATCTGGTCGAGCTCCCGCCGGTGAAATGTCACTGGCATCGGATCCTTGTTCTGTCTGTATTCCTTGAGATCAACGACGGTTGAAGAGCTATTGTCGACGGAGCGGCTTTCGCCGTGTCGCAAATCCGGCGTATCTGTCATCAGACTCCCAAGACCTCCACGTGTGACAGGAGAGTGACAGTTTGCCCGAGCCACGGCAAATTGCAAGGGCACCGACTGCCACACTGGGGACGAAACCTGCTTTCTGCGCAGTGCCGCATTTCAGTCAAAACAGCGCCTCATTTCCAAGAGAACTATAGGTTCCAGTTTGGCGCCAGCGCGCCAAAGGGCCCGGCGGAGCGTATCGACCTTAACCCCAGCCCCGAATACGCTTGGCCGGGCCGCCTGACATTCATCCGCAAGCGGATGAAATCCTTAGATATTTTTTCCCGCCATGACGACTGTCGCGCCGAGGATCGCTCCCGGATCGCCGTTATCAGTCACAGACTGCAAGAGAATCGCTGATCCCTCGAGATCGGGCTTTTCCATCACGCTGGCCGGCAGAGTGAGCGTCGTAGCCTTGCCATCCCACATGCCGACGGTCTCCACATCGGTCACGCTGTGGAGGTAGGAAATCTTCTGGCCGCTGTTTTCGCCTTTTTCGACGTCGATCGTTTTTTCCTTGTCGAAATAGACGATCACCACATTGGCCTTGCCCTGGCCCGCGCCGAGCTTGATCTCTAATTGGTCGCCGCTCATGCGAGCACTGACAGGCACGGTAAGGCCTTTGCCCTCATTGGCATAGCCGTTTATCTTGCCGTTGATGCCGGCAAGATCGGCGCCTGCGAGATGGTCACGGCCATTGACGATTGCCTGCGGCGTATAGACGTTGCTGCGGCCCATCATGCGGGCATAGCCGTACTGCCGCTCGGTATTTTCCTTCGAGCTCAGCGTGTCGGCCCAGCCGAGATAATTCCAGTAATCGACATGATAGGCGAGCGCGATGACATTGCCCTGGCTGACGAGCTTGCGGAATGCGGCATCGGCCGGCGGACAGGAGGCGCAGCCCTGCGCCGTGAACAGCTCAACGACGCCTTTCGGCGTGCCATCTTCGGCCAGGAGAGGACCTGCAAAAGCAAGCCCGGCGATCAGCGGGATCATAAAACGCGGGGACATTCACCAGCACCTCTTTTCCAGGGCCAGCAGCGGTCCTGAACCGCCGGCTCTGAGATATGAACGTACGAATAATCCTTCCGGGTCCAAACGGAAAGTCACGAACGGGTGAGACGGAGCCCCAGGCGGATGGCGGCCGAAACACATCACCGTGAGCAGTGAAACAGCCTCGTTCTCCGCAAAGAAAAACCGCCAGAAATTACTCTCCGGCGGTCATTATCAGGCAAGTATCTTAACAATCAGGCTGCGAGATCGCGCAGAACCGTCTGCAGGATGCCGCCATTGTTGAGGTAGACGACCTCGTCCAGCGTGTCGACGCGCGACACCAGCGGAACGTCCTTCACCGTGCCATCGGCATAGGTGATCTTGGCGATCTTCTTTTCGCGCGGCTTGATGTTCTCGAGGCCCTCGATGGTAACGAGTTCGTCGCCCTTCAGGTTGAGGCTCTGCCATGTCGTGCCCTCTTCGAAGACGAAGGGGATGACACCCATGCCGACCAGGTTCGAACGGTGAATACGCTCGAAGCTCTGGGCGATCACGGCCTTGACGCCGAGCAGGTTCGTGCCCTTCGCAGCCCAGTCACGCGAGGAGCCGTTGCCATATTCCACGCCGGCGAAGATGACGAGCGGAACGCCCTCGGCCTTGTACTGCATGGCCGCATCGTAGATCGAGGTCTCTTCCTTGGACGGATAGTGGATGGTGTAGCCACCTTCCTTGCCGTTCGCACCGAGCATGAAGTTGCGGATGCGGATGTTGGCGAAGGTGCCGCGCATCATGACTTCGTGGTTGCCGCGGCGCGTGCCGTACTGGTTGAAGTCGGCGACTGCGACGTCGTGGCCAAGCAGGTAGGCGCCTGCGGGCGAAGCAGCCTTGATCGAACCGGCCGGAGAAATGTGGTCGGTGGTAATCTTGTCGCCGAAGAGGCCGAGGACGCGTGCGCCCTTGATGTCGGACGTGCCGGTGCCCTTCTTGCCCATGCCGACAAAGTACGGCGGGTTCTGGACATAGGTCGAATCGTCATCCCAGGCATAGGTCTGGCCGGGGGGAACCTGAACGGCCTGCCAGTTTTCGTCACCCTTGAAGACGTCAGCGTACTTTGTTTCGTAGAGTTCGCGGGTAACGTACTTCAGGATGAATTCCTGGACTTCCTTTGAAGTCGGCCAGATATCCTTGAGATAGACAGGCTTGCCGTTCTGGTCTTCGCCGATCGGCTCCTTGGTCAGATCCTTCTGGACCGTGCCGGCAAGAGCGTAGGCGACGACGAGCGGCGGCGAAGCGAGGTAGTTCGCCTGAACGTCCGGCGAGATACGGCCTTCGAAGTTACGGTTACCGGAAAGCACGCCGGAAACGATCAGTCCCTTGTCGTTGATCGTCTTGGAGATCGGTGCCGGCAGCGGGCCGGAATTGCCGATGCAGGTCGTGCAGCCGAAGCCGACGAGGTTGAAGCCGAGCTTGTCGAGATCAGCCTGAAGGCCGGACTTGGCAAGATATTCACCGACGACCTGCGATCCCGGAGCAAGCGAGGTCTTGACCCACGGCTTGGTCTTCAGGCCCTTGGCAACGGCGTTGCGGGCGAGAAGGCCGGCAGCGATCAGAACCGACGGGTTGGAGGTGTTGGTGCAGGACGTGATGGCGGCAATCGCGACGTCACCATGGCCGAGATCGAAATCCGTGCCTTCGACCGCATAGCGGTTGTTCAGCTGGCCGGGCTTCTTGTAGTCGGCATCCATCGAGCCGGCGAAACCGGTCGCGATGTTTTCGAGCGCGATGCGGCCTTCCGGGCGCTTCGGACCAGCCATCGACGGCACGACGTCGCCGAGGTCGAGTTCCAGCGTGTCGGTGAAGACGAGGTCGGAACCATCGCCGTCGCGCCACATGCCCTGGGCCTTCGAATAGGCTTCGACGAGCGCGATCCGGTCATGCGTGCGGCCGGACATGGTGAGGTAATTGATGGTTTCGCCGTCGACCGGGAAGAAGCCGCAGGTCGCGCCGTATTCCGGACCCATGTTGCCGATCGTCGCGCGGTCGGCGAGCGGCATGTTATCCATACCCGGGCCGAAGAATTCCACGAACTTGGAAACAACGCCCTTCTTGCGCAGCATCTGCACGACGGTCAGAACGAGGTCGGTCGCGGTTACGCCTTCTTTCAGCTTGCCAGTCAGCTTGAAGCCGATGACTTCGGGCAGAAGCATTGAGACCGGCTGGCCGAGCATGGCGGCTTCAGCTTCGATACCGCCCACACCCCAGCCGAGAACGCCGAGGCCGTTGATCATCGTCGTATGCGAGTCGGTGCCGACGCAGGTGTCCGGATAGGCGATCGTCTCGCCGTCCTCTTCCTTCGTCCAGACGGTCTGGCCGAGATATTCGAGATTGACCTGGTGACAGATGCCGGTGCCCGGAGGAACGACGCGGAAATTCTTGAATGCCTGCTGGCCCCACTTCAGGAACCGGTAACGCTCGCCGTTGCGCTGGTATTCCAGCTCGACATTCTTGGCGAAAGCCTGCGGCGTGCCGAATTCGTCGACGATGACGGAGTGGTCGATGACGAGGTCGACGGGAACGAGCGGATTGATCTTTTCCGGGTCGCCACCGAGGGAAACCATCGCGTCACGCATCGCGGCAAGGTCGACAACCGCGGGAACGCCGGTGAAGTCCTGCATCAGCACGCGCGCCGGGCGATAGGCGATTTCATTCTCGACGGCGCCCTTGTTGTTCAACCATTCGGCAACGGCAAGGATGTGCTCCTTGGTGACCGACTGGCCATCTTCGAAGCGCAGCAGGTTTTCCAGCAGCACCTTCATCGAATAGGGGAGCTTCGATACGCCGGGCAGACCGTTTGCCTCAGCCTTCGGCAGGCTGTAGTAGACGTAGTCCTTTCCACCAACGGAAAGCGTGGACCGACAATTGAAACTGTCAAGAGATTTAGACACGAGAGACCCCGTTTCTGATAGCCAACACAGTCGTGCGAACGCCTATGCACTTAATGCACATCAGGATGCGGGTACGGCCATTTCCGCTGTCCGCACGTGAGGAAAGACCCCAAGTTCGGCGCAAGGATGAAATTCACGCCGACCGCTGGCGTGGTTGCAGGTCTTATAGATAATTTCGTAAAGACTTGCCATACCGACAAAGGTCAAAATTGGACATTTTTTGAGCCTTGTTGATGGCGCCAACGAAGAAAGAGCCGATGCATGCATCTCACCGCTGAAAATCTGGCAGCCCGGCGCGGTGAGGATCTGATTTTCGTTAACGTTTCCTTTCACTTGCAGGCTGGCGAGGCGCTGATTCTGACGGGTAAAAACGGATCGGGAAAGTCCACTTTATTGCGCGTCATCGCTGGTCTTTTGAGGCCGGAAAAAGGCTCCGTCACAGTCTCTGATTCGGTCGGTGCCGAAAGGCGTCCGGCGGCCGAAGCGAGCCACTACCTTGGCCATCGTAACGCCATGAAGACTGAACTTACGGTTGCAGAGAATCTGGATTTCTGGAGATCCTTCCTTGGACCCGGCGAAGCCACCGGTCTGGGCACCGAGGAAGCCGCCGAAGCCGTCGGCCTGCCCGGCATCACTCACCTGCCCTTCGGCTACCTCTCTGCCGGCCAGCAACGCCGCTTCGCTTTCGCCAAGCTTCTGGTCGCGCATCGCCCGGTCTGGATACTGGACGAGCCGACTGCGGCGCTGGATGCAAGTGCAGACAGGTTGTTTACGGAATTGATTGAAGCGCATCGCAGGGAAGGCGGGATTGTCGTCGCCGCGACGCATCAGCCTCTTGGGCTGGAAGGGACCAGGGAACTGAAAATGACCGGTTTTGCCGGAGTGGACCAGGGAGTGTGGGGATGATCGCCCTCTTCCTGCGCGACCTGAGACTCTCCATCCGTGCCGGCGGCGGTGCGCTGATCGGCATTCTGTTCTTCCTGACGATAGTCGCCGTCATCCCCTTCGGCGTCGGGCCTGATCTTGCGCTTCTCTCCCGCATCGGCCCGGCCATCGTCTGGATCGGCGCGCTGCTCGCTGCCCTGCTCGGGCTCGACCGCTTGTTCCAGGCGGAGCGTGACGACGGGTCGCTCGATTTGATGCTGATGCAGGAAACGCCGCTGGTGCTGACCGTGCTCATCAAATGCGCCGCGCACTGGACGGCAACTAGCTTGCCGCTCGTCATCGCCTCTCCATTGCTCGGCCTCTTCATGAACATGAACGAAACGGCGATCGGCGCGACCATGCTCACGCTCCTTGTCGGCTCGCCGGCAATCACCTTCATTGGCGCTGTCGGTGCAGCCGTTGCCGTCGCGCTACCCCGCGGCGGCCTGCTGGTCTCGGTACTCATCCTGCCGCTGACCATCCCCGTGCTGATCTTTGGCGTCAGCGCCACCTATGCGGCGGTTGTGGGACCGTCGCCCTTCCTGCCGCCATTTCTGATCCTCATCGCCTTGACGCTCTTCTTCGCCGTCATCGGTCCGGCAGCGGCAGCCCTTGCACTCAGAAACACGGCGGATTGATCGGCGCTTCGATTGCGGCTCCGGGCGGATCAAGGTAAGGAAGCGGATATGAGCGAAACGGGCCTTGCCATCAGCAAATTCAGCGATCTCGCCAACCCGACGCGGTTTCTGGCGCTGACATCGCGCGTCATTCCATGGCTGGCCGGCATCACGGCCCTCTGTTTTATCATCGGGCTCTATCTGAGCTTCTCGACCGAGGGCGACTATCAGCAGGGCGAAACGGTGCGCATCATGTACGTGCATGTGCCCTCTGCCTGGCTCTCCATGATGTGCTATACGATCATGAGCATTTCGGCGATCGGCACACTCGTCTGGCGCCATCCGCTGGCGGATGTTTCGGCCAAGGCCGCAGCTCCGCTCGGCGCCGCCTTCACGCTGCTTGCACTCGTTACCGGCTCGCTCTGGGGCAAGCCGATGTGGGGCACATGGTGGGTCTGGGATGCGCGGCTCACCTCTGTTTTCATCCTCTTCCTGATGTATCTCGGCCTGATCGCGCTGAACCGCGCCATGGATGAGCCCTCGAAGGCTGCGCGCGTTACCGCTGTCCTCATTCTCGTCGGCTTCGTCAACATTCCGATCATCAAGTTTTCGGTCGACTGGTGGAACACGCTGCATCAGTCTGCAAGCGTCCTGCGCCTTGATGGACCGGCGATCGATCCGGAATTCCTGCGCCCGCTGCTGATCATGGCGATCGCCTTCACCCTGCTCTTCTTCACGCTGCATCTGATGGCGATGAGAAACGAGATCTGGCGCCGCCGCATCGCCTCTCAGCGCCGCATGGCCGCCCGCATGGCAAGCCGGGAGGACTGACGATGAGCTCCTATGCTTTCTATGTCTACGGCTCCTATGGCTTTGCCGCTGTTGTGACGATCGCGGTGACGCTCTGGACCTGGGCTGACGGGCGAGCACGTCAGAAGGAATTGGCAGCACTTGAAGCCGCCGGTATCCGCCGCCGGTCGGCCCGACCGAAGGACGACGAATGACCGCGGCTCCGCAAGAGAATAGACCGAAAAGCCGCGGCGTCAGCCGCTATGCACTTGCCCTGATCCCGCTGCTCGTCTTCGGCGGCATCGCGGCAACGGCAGCGAAAATGCTCTACGACCAGGATTTTCACGGCAAGAATATCGCCGAAATCCCCTCCGCTTTGATCGGCACCAAGGCGCCGTCGCTGAACCTGCCGCCGCTCGAAGGCTCCAATCTGCCGGCGCTGACGGATGAGGCGGTCAAGGGCAAGCTCACCCTCGTCAACGTCTTCGCCTCCTGGTGCATTCCCTGCCGCGATGAACATCCCCTTCTCAAGCGGCTTGCCGAGGATGGGCGGCTGAACATCGTCGCGATCAACTACAAGGACAAGAACGAGAACGCCTTGCGTTTCCTCGGCGAACTCGGCAATCCCTACCACGCCATCGGCGTCGACGCGAACGGCAAGGCGGCGATCGACTGGGGCGTCTACGGCATTCCGGAGAGCTATCTCGTCGCACCTGACGGCACGATCATCTACAAGCGTGTCGGCCCCTTCGACGATATCAGCCTGAAAGAAGGCCTCTTCCCGGCGATGGAAAAGGCACTGGGCAAGCCGGTTTCCTAGAGCCTTTCCTGGTCAGAATGCTGCAATCTGACCAGGAAAGGCTCTAGACACCACCCTGCCAGACCTTGATCGCTTCGACCGGCCAGATCAGCATCAGTACATTCAGCGTGAGATTGTCCCGGATCATGTAGCCGGTGAAAATCTCGAAGAAGATGGCAATGGCAACGGTCAGCGCCACAGGCGCTCTCGAGGCAAAGAAGAAGCCGACGGCCATGAAGATCGTGTCCATGGCCGAATTGATGATGCTGTCGCCGTAATAGTCGAGCGAGATCGTCGCCGTGCGGTAGCGATCGATGATGAGAGGCGAATTTTCCAGAAGCTCCCAGCCGGATTCGATGAGAACAGCCAAAAGCAGTCGCGCCGCAAACGGCTTGCCGCGGAGCACGAGATGCGCCAGCCCGTAGAACAGGAAGCCGTGAATGATATGCGACGGCGTGTACCAGTCGGACAGGTGCTGAGAATTGCCGCTGGAATTGACCGTGCCTTCCCACAGCTTGACGTAGCCGCAAGTGCAGATCGGCACCCGGCCCATCAGATATTCGGCAACGATCTGCGCGACCAGCACCGCAAGGCAGGCGGAAAACCAGAAGATCTGATGCCGTGACCGGTCGGTGCCCTCGATAACAGTCACTTCTCGCTTTCAGCCTCGGTGGAAATGCTGTGCTTCAGCACCAGCGGCATCTGCGCCATGGTGAAGATGATGGTGATCGGCATCGTGCCCCAGACCTTGAAAGCAATCCAGAAATTATCCGAGAAATTACGCCAGACGACTTCGTTCAGTACCGCAAGAAACAGGAAGAAGATGCCCCAGCGGACCGTCAGCTTGCGCCAGCCTTCGGCATCGAGCTGGAAGGCGGCGTTGAAGACATAGCCGAGCAGCGACTTGCCGAAGGCGAGGCCGCCAAGCAGGGCAAAACCGAAGAGCGCATTGACGATCGTCGGCTTCATCTTGATGAAGGTCTCGTTCTGCAGCCAGATCGACAAAGAACCGAAGATCAACACGACAATGCCCGAAACGAAGGGCATGATCGGCAGATGGCCGAGCATGATCTTGGAAACCACCAGCGAGAGAATGGTTGCGCCCATGAACAATCCGGTCGCCACGAAGAGCGGACCGCCGAGTTCGGCCAATGCCGGAAAACGCGCGACGAGCCATTCGCCACGCAGATTGGCAAAGAAAAAGACCAGAAGCGGCCCGAGTTCCAGCGCCAGTTTCAGAAGCGGATGATGCCGGTCTGCGGCGCTGGGAGTAATATCGCTTTCAGTCGTCATGCTTCTTCAAACCTGCTTTTTTCAATGCATGCAAGCCATCAACGGCTAATCTGTGGCATCATTGGCCAATGCCGGCAATGGCCTGCGCAAAATCCTCTGCCTCGAACGGTTCGAGATCGTCGACCCCTTCCCCGACACCGATGAAATAGACCGGCAGCTTATGTTTGGCGGAAATCGCCACCAGAATGCCGCCACGCGCCGTGCCGTCAAGCTTGGTCATGATCAGCCCGCTGACGCCGGCGACATTGCGGAAGATTTCGACCTGATTGAGCGCGTTCTGGCCCGTCGTCGCATCGAGCGTCTGCAGAACCGTATGAGGTGCATCCGGGTCGAGCTTGCCGAGCACGCGCACGATCTTCTCCAGCTCTGCCATCAGCTCTGCCTTGTTTTGCAAGCGGCCAGCTGTATCAATGATAAGCACGTCGCATTTCCTGGCCTTCGCCTGCTCGAAGGCATCATAGGCAAGGCCTGCCGCATCCGCGCCGAGCTTGGTACCGATGAATTCGGACTTGGTGCGATCGGCCCAGATCTTCAGCTGCTCGATGGCCGCAGCACGGAACGTATCGCCGGCCGCCAGCATGACCTTGAGTCCGGAGCCGGACAGCTTCGCCGCAAGCTTGCCGATCGTCGTCGTCTTGCCGGTGCCGTTGACGCCGACAACGAGGATGACATGCGGCTTGTGCGAGAGATCGAGTTGCAGCGGCTTGGCGACCGGCTTCAGCACTTTGGCGATTTCGGCCGCCATGATGCGGCTGACATCTTCGCCGGTCACATCCTTGCCGTAACGCTCCGAAGCGAGCGTATCGGTCACTCGCATGGCTGTCTCGACGCCGAGGTCGGCCTGAATGAGCAGGTCTTCGAGATCCTGCAGCGTCTCGTCGTCGAGCTTGCGCTTGGTGAAGAGCGCAGCGATCTGGCCAGTAAGCTGCGAGGAGGTGCGCGCCAGACCATTGCGCAGGCGCTGGAACCAGGAGAGTCTCGGCTGCGGCGCGGCTACCGGTTCCGGTTCAGCGGCCGGTCCGGTAGCAAAGCCCTTGGGNNCCCCCCTCTGTCCTGCCGGACATCTCCCCCACAAGGGGGGAGATTGGCAAAGATTGAGAACCTTGCCCTGCCTCCGCCGGAATATCCTGCACGTCTTGAGCCGAAATATCCTCTGGAAATACTTGCGCGGGCTCGACTCCGGCTTCCTGTCCTGCGGCGGCGTCATTCTCCAAACGATCTTCCCCCTTGTGGGGGAGATGTCCCGAAGGGACAGAGGGGAGTGCTGCCGCAGCGTCATCTGCATTCGCTTCCGCCTCGGCTTCCAACAGCGACAGGGGGACCACGCCCATGTCGCCCAGGTCATCGGCGATCGGGAGCGATTCCGGCTCGCCTTCAATAGGCTCATGTTCTGCTACAGCCTCATCGAGATCCGCCGCAGGTCCGCCAGCCGTATCCATCTCTTCGGCAAGAACTGGATCGTCAGCAACTGGCAGATCTTCGTCCCGCGAGCGCGGCTCCAGCTCCCTTTCAACGGCCTCTGGCACAGGCTCTTCCGCCGGCTTGCCGAAGGTGAAGACCTTTTTGATGAAACTGAGCGCCATGAGCTGTCCGTGAAGTCAGGCCGCCGCGGCAGCCGTCAATTGCATGTGGAGATGCTTGCCGTCGTGGCCTGATATCGTCGCTTCGACGATATCGCGCGGGCGAAGACCGGGGACAGTGACAAGCGTGAAGTTTTCCGTATGGGCAAGACCGTTATTTTCCACCAGCAGCCATTGCCGCGTTCCGACCATCTTGTCCAGATGGCGCTGGTGCAGCATCTGTCCAGTGGCGCGGAGGCGAGCGGCGCGATCCTTGATGAGCGAGCGATCGAGCTGCGGCATGCGCGCGGCAGGCGTGCCGGGCCGCGGACTGTAGGGGAAGACGTGCAGATGCGCGATGTCGGCTTCTTCGGCGAGGCGCACCGCGTTCTCGAACATATCTTCGGTCTCCGTCGGGAAGCCGGCAATCATGTCTGCGCCAAAACTTATCTCCGGCCGCAGCCGGCGTACGTCTTCGATGAAACGCAAAGCATCGGCACGCAGATGGCGGCGTTTCATGCGCTTGAGGATCATGTCGTCGCCGTGCTGCAGGGAAAGATGCAGATGCGGCATGAAGCGCGGTTCGTCCGCGATGAGGTCCATGAGATGGCGATCGGCCTCGATACTGTCGATCGAAGATAGCCGCAGCCTGCGTATGTCGGGCACCTGCTTGAGCAGCGTCTTTGCGAGCAGCCCAAGCGTCGGCTCGCCGGGAAGATCTGCGCCATAGCTCGTAGCATCGACGCCGGTCAGAACGATTTCGCGATAGCCGCCTTCCACGAGATTACGTGCCTGGTCGACCACGGCCCCCATCGGCACCGAACGCGAATTGCCGCGGCCATAGGGGATGATGCAGAAGGTACAGCGATGGTCGCAGCCGTTCTGCACCTGGATGAAGGCACGCACGTGGCCGTCAATATGCTTGACCATCTGCGGCGCGGTGTGGCGCACGCTCATGATATCGTTGACACGCAGCTTCTCTTCCGCCGAAACGCCGAAATCCGGAAGCGCGCGATAAGAGGCAGCCTTCAGCTTCTCCTCATTGCCGAGCACGGCATCGACCTCGGCCATTTCGGCGAAGATCTGCTTTTCGGTCTGGGCGGCACAGCCGGTGACGATGATGCGGGCATGCGGATTGTCGCGGCGCGCGCGGCGGATCGCCTGGCGGGCCTGGCGCACGGCTTCGCCGGTCACGGCACAGGTATTGACCAGAATGGCATTGTTGAGCCCGGCCGCTTCAGCCTGCGATCTCATCACTTCGGATTCATAGGTATTGAGACGGCAGCCGAAGGTGATGACCTCGACGCCGCTCACCGCGCTTCCGCCCCATGTTCGGCATCGCGAGACCATGTGCCGGTCGAAGGATCGAGCGCACCGGACCATTCCCATTCGGCAGGGCCGGTCATGACGACATGATCGTCCTCGCGCCAGTCGATCGTCAACGGCTGGCGGATCGGGCTGGAGGCAACGTCGATCGTCACATTGCGGCCGGTGCGGCCGGTGCGCGCGGCACTGACGGCGGAAGCACAGGCAGCCGAACCGCAGGCGAGCGTCAGGCCGGCACCGCGCTCCCACGTGCGTGTCCGCAGCGCCGAATCCGAGATGACCTGCGCCAGCGTGATATTCGCCTTTTCCGGGAACATCGGATGGTTTTCGAGCAGCGGCCCGAAACGTTCGAGATCGAAGCTCATCGGATCGCGGTCGACCCAGAAGATCGCATGCGGATTGCCCATCGACATGGCCGAAGGCGAATGCAGCACCGGATTGTCGATCGGCCCGATCTGCAGCTCGATGCGGCTCGTATCGTGAAATTCTTCCGCGAGTGGAATACGGTTCCATTCGAAAACCGGCCGGCCCATGTCGACGGAGATCGTGCCATCCTCATGCTCGACTGCATTCAGGATGCCGGCGACCGTCTGGAAGGTGAAGGCCTTCTTGCCGGTCTCGGCGGCAAGCGCCTGCACGACGCAACGCGTACCGTTGCCGCAGGCCTGCGCCTTCGAACCATCGGAATTGAGGATGTCGATATATGCGTCGATTCCCTGCGCCTTCGGATCATGGATCGCCATGATCTGATCGAACTGCGTGTCGGCATCGGCATTGAGTGCGATCGCCGCCTGCGGCGTCACCTTGTCGGTCCGCCCGCGCATGTCGACAACCAGGATCTTGTTGCCAAGCCCGTTCATCTTCGCGAATTCGACCGTGTTACTCATCTGACTATTTCCGCTGCGTTTTGGCTGTATATGGCGGAAATGCTCGGGGATTACCAGTGGGTGAGCGCCAAGCGAAGTTCGTCCTCTTTCTTACACATAAAGGTCAGGCCCCGCGAAATCAGAACGGGTACGGCACTGTCAGCCTTTGCAAACCAGGCGAAATCCGGATCTACCGCACCGTGCCTTCGGAATTGAGAGACGCCGCGTGGGCTTCGACGATCGCAGCGGTAATGACCTTTCTGAGCTCGTAGACCAGCAAGCGGGACCGTTTGCGATCCAGGTCCTGTGCCGCCTTCGCCAAATTCAGGCCTTCCTTCAGAACTATATTATGGGCGCGTGCCAACGCCCAGCTTTCTATATCTGGGTTTATCATTTGATATCTCCGCCGATTCATTCGGCATCAAGGATATTCACGAATCATTTTACAGAATTTACTTAAGTAGAAAGTAGAATCAGAAGTGGAATATTTTGCAACTGGCATTCAGCGTGAATTCGGCTTGCCGATAGAAATATTCAACTAAACATCAGTGAATGTTAAAGCGAATATGTTAGTATATATAGATATATACTTCCGTCGCGCGACCGGCTGCATAGCGGAATATCCCCGCACCGGTCCTGTCACCCGACTTCGGAAAAGCCTGCCACGACGCCATTGAACGCATTCGCCTTGACTTTCCCGCGGCTTTCCTGTTTATCGCGCCCAATCTGCGACGAGTAACAGACTCCGAGCCGCCGACCGGGACTGGATTCCGGAGGTCAACACCCGACAGCGCGCTGCGCCCTCGGGTGCTTTTTGGCTTTGCGTCTTGTTTTCGTCAAGGAAAAGCACGACGTTCCAGGGCATCCCAAAACTCCCCGAAACGTATCAAGGAAGAGCCGATGTTTGAGAACCTCCAAGACCGTCTTGGTTCCATCCTGAATGGACTGACAGGCCGTGGCGCGCTTTCGGAAAGTGATGTTTCCGCAGCGCTGCGGGAGGTTCGCCGTGCGCTTCTGGAAGCCGACGTTTCGCTGGAAGTCGTCCGCTCCTTTACCGACCGCGTACGTGAAAAGGCCGTCGGTGCCGAGATCCTGAAGTCGATCAAGCCCGGCCAGATGGTCGTCAAGATCGTCCATGACGAGCTCATCGAAATGCTCGGCGGCGAAGGTGTCGGTGTCGACCTTCATGCAGCCGCCCCGGTCGTCATCATGATGGTCGGCCTGCAGGGCTCCGGCAAGACGACGACGACGGCAAAGATCGCCAATCGCCTGACGACGCGCGAGAAGAAGAAGGTGCTAATGGCATCGCTCGACACGCGCCGGCCGGCAGCGCAAGAGCAGCTTCGCCAGCTCGGCGCTCAGGCAAATATCGACACGCTGCCTGTTATTGCCGGCCAGTCTCCGACCGATATCGCCGCCCGCGCCGTTCAGGCCGCCAAGCTCGGCGGCCATGACGTCGTCATTCTCGACACTGCCGGCCGTACGCATATAGACGAACCCTTGATGGTCGAAATGGCCGACATCAAGAAGAAGTCGAACCCGCACGAAATCCTGCTGGTCGCCGATAGCTTGACCGGTCAGGACGCCGTCAACCTCGCCCGCAGCTTCGACGAACGCGTCGGGATCACCGGCCTCGTACTGACCCGCATGGACGGCGATGGCCGCGGCGGTGCGGCCCTATCCATGCGCGCCGTCACCGGCAAGCCGATCAAGCTGATCGGCGTCGGCGAACGAATGGGCGAGCTGGAAGAATTCCATCCCCGTCGTATCGCCGACCGCATTCTCGGCATGGGCGATATCATCTCGCTCGTCGAAAAAGCCGCCGAAAACATCGACGCCGAAAAGGCGGCTGCCATGGCCGCCAAGATGGCCAAGGGCAAGTTTGACCTGAACGACCTCGCCGACCAGCTGCGTCAGATGCAGAAGATGGGCGGCATGGGCGGCATCATGGGCCTGATGCCCGGCATGGCCGGCATGAAAGACAAGATGGCCGCCGCCGGCTTGGACGACAAGCTGTTCGGCCGCCAGATCGCCATCATCCAGTCGATGACCAAGGCCGAGCGCGCCAATCCTGACCTGCTCAAGCATTCGCGCAAGAAGCGCATCGCTGCCGGCTCCGGCACCGATGCGGCTGCCATCAACAAGCTTCTGAAGATGCATCGCCAGATGGCCGACATGATGAAGATGATGGGCGGCAAGGGCAAAGGCGGCATGATGAAGCAGATGATGGGCGGCCTTGCCGGCAAGATGGGGCTGGGGGGCCTCGGCGGCATAGGCGGCATGCCCGATCTCTCGAATATCGACCCGAAGCAGCTCGAAGCGCTGCAGAAGCAAGCGGAAGCCGCGGGTCTCGGAAAGCCGGGTGGGGGTATGCCCGGTCTAGGCGGAGGCTTGCCGGGCGGATTGCCCGGTCTTGGCGGCGCAAAGCTGCCGGGCCTCGGTGGTGGTTTCCCGGGCCTGCCCGGATTGCCCAAGAAGAAGTGAAAGGATCGCCTGCCCCATGATTGATCCAGACGTCAAAGCCCAGCTTTCGAGCTACCGCCAGTCGATCGACAATATCGATGCGGCGCTCGTCCACATTCTGGCCGAACGCTTCCGCTGCACCAAAGAGGTCGGCGTGCTGAAGGCCAAGTACAAGTTGCCGCCGGCCGATCCGGCGCGCGAGGAATACCAGATCGCTCGTCTTCGTCAGCTTGCCGAAGATGCGCATCTGGACCCGGATTTCGCCGAGAAGTTCTTGAACTTCGTCATCAAGGAAGTCATCCGGCATCATGAGCAGATCGCTGCGGACCACGCTGAACAGAGCGCCGCAGCCCGATAACCATGCCGCTCAACGAAGCGGTTCAAGAAAAGCCTAAGGAGTAAAGAATATGGCACTTAAAATTCGTCTCGCACGCGGTGGTTCCAAGAAGCGCCCGTACTACCACGTCGTTCTCGCCGATGCCCGCAGCCCGCGTGACGGCCGTTTCCTTGAGAATCTCGGTTCCTGGAACCCGATGCTCGCCAAGGACGACGAGAAGCGCGTTCAGCTGAACGGCGAGCGCATCAAGCACTGGCTCGACCAGGGCGCCCTGCCGACCGACCGCGTTCTGCGCTTCCTCGACGAAGCCGGCATCTCCAAGCGCGAAACCCGCAACAACCCGGAAAAGGCAAAGCCGGGCAAGAAGGCTCAGGAGCGCGCTGCCGAGAAGGCTCAGAAGGCTGCTGACGCCGCTGAAGCTGCTGCTTCCGCCGAATAATCGGTTTCGACCCTATCCGGACGGGCGGCATGGCGACATGCCGCCCGTTTTCGTTTCCATTCCAGTGCACTTCGGTTATGAGAAGCGTAATCTCAGCTTCTTGCCTGCGTTCGAATGAAGGAACCCATGACCAAGCTTGAAAACCCGGTGCTGATGGCAACCATCGGCGGCGCGCAGGGCATTCGCGGCGAGGTGCGTGTAAAGGCCTATACGGCCGATCCGACCGCGCTCGGCGACTATGGCCATCTGCACAGCATGGATGGACGCGTTTTCGAAGTTCTCGAACTGCGCGAAATGAAGAATATGGTCGTCGTCCGCTTCCGTGGGGTCAACGACCGCAACGCCGCCGAGGCGTTGAACGGCCTGGAACTCTACATCGAACGCGACAACCTGTCGGACGAGGAGCTGGAGGACGACGAGTTCTTCTATGCCGATCTGGAAGGGCTGGAAGCCTTCGACGACCAGGGCATCAGTTACGGCACAGTGACCGGGGTCTTCGATTTCGGCGCAGGCGATCTTCTGGAGCTCAAAGGCCCCGGCAAGCGTCCGGTGCTGATCCCCTTTTCGGAAGCTTCCGTACTGGAAATCGACCTTGAAGCCGGCAAGCTGCTCATTGATCCGCTTGCAGCCGGCCTCGTCGACAATCCCGACGACCTGAAGGGGCTCACCCCCGGCAAGCCGAAGAAAAAGAAGTAAGCGCCATGGCTTTCCGGGCGACCGTGCTGACACTCTATCCGGAAATGTTTCCGGGCCATCTGGATTTTTCGCTCGCCGGCAAGGCGGCAGAGCGTGGACAATGGTCGCTCGATACCGTGCAGATCCGCGATTTTGCGGCGGATAAACACCGAACAGTCGATGACACGCCCGCCGGCGGCGGCGCCGGCATGGTGCTGAAACCCGATGTGCTCGCCCGGGCCATCGACAGCGCTTCCGAAAATGACAACCGCCCGCGCCTGCTGATGAGCCCGCGCGGCAAGCCGCTAACGCAGGAGCGCGTGCGTGAGCTGGCGGCCGGCGACGGGGTGATCATCGTCTGCGGCCGTTTCGAAGGCGTCGACCAGCGTGTGATCGAGGCACGCGAACTCGAGGAAGTCTCGATCGGCGATTACGTCCTGTCAGGCGGCGAGCCAGCAGCGTTGATCCTGCTCGACGCGATCGTCCGCATCCTGCCGGGTGTCATGGGCAATGACCTCTCTGGCCTGCATGAAAGCTTCGAAGACGGACTTCTGGAACATCCGCATTATACCCGCCCGCAGGAATGGGAAGGCCGCGAGATTCCGGCAATCCTCACTTCCGGCAATCACGGCGCCATCGAGAAGTGGCGCCATCAACAATCCGTCTCGCTAACAAAAGAACGGCGGCCAGACCTGATTGGGGCGCAGAAGCCCGAAAAAGCGGGCTGATTTCACAAATTTGTCGTCCAAGGGATGACAGGTGGAAGTCTTTCGTGTAATGGCGCACGCGGAAATGGGGTTTAACCCCGTCTGCCAGCAAACAAAGAATGGCGAATCCGCTCCCGCCCGCGAGGGCAAACTCCGGAGGCATCGACCGAAGGACAGTGTGAGCGCTCTGGCTGTTTCAGAAAAACCAAAGGTTAAGACGATGAACATCATTCAGCAGCTTGAGGCCGAACAGGCCGCCAAGATCGAAGCCAAGCGCACCCTTCCTGAGTTTTCCCCGGGCGACACCGTCCGTGTCAACGTGAAGGTCACGGAAGGCAACCGTACCCGCGTTCAGGCCTACGAAGGCGTTTGCATCGCGCGCTCCGGCGGCGGCCTGCAGGAAAACTTCACGGTCCGCAAGATCTCCTACGGCGAAGGCGTCGAGCGCGTATTCCCGGTCTACTCCCCGATGATCGAAAGCGTCGAAGTCGTTCGCCGCGGTAAGGTCCGTCGCGCCAAGCTCTACTACCTGCGCGATCGCCGCGGTAAGTCGGCTCGTATCGTCGAGAACACCGGCACCCGCGCCCGCAAGCTCAACGATGCCGAGCGTCAGGCCCTTGCCGAGGAAAAGGCACGTATCGAAGCTGAAAAGGTTGCAGCAGCACAGGCTCTCGCCGCCGAAAAGGCAGCAGCAGAAGCCGCTGAAGCAAAGGCCGCCGCAGAAGCTGCAGCCGCTGCTGAAGGTTCGGCTGAATAAGCAGTTCGCGAAAGCGAAATCATTGCATGGGAAAGGCGGTCTTTGGGCCGCCTTTTCTTTTTTGCGCCGATCGGCGACGCCTGCAGCCTTGCCATATCAGCATCATCCGTGACAATTCTGCCGTTCAAATATTGGGGAGCCATACCATGTTCTTTCGCCGCACTGTTCTTGCCGGCCTGACGGCCGCAATGCTTTCGCCGCTCGCAGCCTTCGCCGCCGGCTTGCCGGATCTTGGCGGCAAGACTGTCGTCGTGGTGACGGAAAACGCCTATCCGCCGCTGCAGTTCGTCGACCCAAAGTCCGGTCAGCAGATCGGCTGGGAATATGACGCGATGAACGAGATTGCCAAGCGGCTGAACTTCAAGGTCGAATACCAGAACACCAGCTGGGACGCGATGATCCAGGCCGTGTCCGACGGCCAGTACAACATCGGCATGACCGGCATCACCATCAAGGACGATCGCAAGCAGAAGGTTGATTTCTCCGATCCCTATATGCGCTCGCAGCAATTCATGCTGGTTCGTGGCGATGAGAAGCGTTTCACCGACGCCAAGAGCTTCGGTGCCTTCAACGATGGCCTGATCGGCGCCCAGCCTGGCACTTCGCCTTTCTATACCGCCGTCTATGAAATCCTCGATGGCAATGAACAGAACCCGCGCATCAAGCTCTTCGAAACCTTCGGCGCAACCGTGCAGGCTCTGAAGACCGGCGATGTCGATCTCGTTCTGACCGACAGTGTCGCGGCCAAGGGTTATGTCGATTCCTCGAATGGCGGGCTGAAGGTCGTCGGCGAACCGCTCGGCACCGAGGATTTCGGCTTCATCTTCCCGAAAGGTTCCGATCTCGTCGCTCCCGTCAATGCCGCCATTGCCGGCCTGAAAGCGGACGGCACCTTTGACGCGCTGAACAAGAAGTGGTTCCTCGACTACAAGATGGGCCAGTAATCCCCCGAGCGATCGCAGATGGCACTACCACCATCCCCGCGACACGAGAAGGACGACCGTCCCTGGTGGCTGGTCGTCCTTGTTCTGATCGGCATCGTTCTCGCCGTCGTCATCATTACCAACGACATCTACACGCAGGTCTTCCGGACCGTCGTGAATGGTGCCGGCATTACCGTGTTCGTGACACTCGTCGCCTTTGTGCTGGCGACGGTGCTCGGTCTGGGCATTGCGCTACTTGGCCTCTCCGACAATATCGTGCTGCGCCAGATCGCCCGCTTCTACATCGAGATCATCCGGGGCATTCCGATCCTCGTGCTGCTCTTCTATATCGCCTTCGTCGGCGCGCCGGGCGTTGTCGCAGCCTATAATTTCCTGATCACACCCCTGGTGAAGGCCGGCATCACAGAGCCGATCCTCGTGCGCGACCTGTCGCTAATGTGGCGCGCCATCATCGCCCTGATGATCGGCTATTCCTCTTTCATTGCCGAAATCTTCCGCGCCGGTTTCCAGTCGGTCGATATCGGCCAGATCGAAGCGGCCAAGTCGCTCGGCCTGTCGCGCTACCGCCGCTTCCGACTCGTTGTCTTCCCGCAAGCGATCCGAGTGATCTTCCCGCCGCTCTCCAACGACTTCGTCTCGATGGTGAAGGATTCCTCCCTCGTCTCCGTTCTCGGCGTCTCCGACATCACGCAGATGGGCAAGGTCTATGCCTCCGGCTCGTTTCGTTTCTTCGAGACCTATTCGATCGTCACTTATATCTACCTGATTCTGACGATCGGCCTGTCACTCTTCCTGCGGCGGATCGAGAAGAAGATGAAGCAGATGCCGCGGCGCTAGAGCTGCCGCACGATTCGAATTGCCGTTTCGATCAAAAATCGCTATATCCAGCGCCATGGAATCCAAGTTCAGATGCATCGGTGCGCATATTTTCGTGCTGCAGGACCATTATCGCCTGCCGGCACGTTTCTTTGCGTCCGTTTCCGGTGCGCTCAACAGCCGACTTCGTTGATCGAATGACGGCCGGCGGAGCCTGTCCGCCATATCCTTAAATTCCATGCTCCAGCCAAAACGGACGATTAGCCATGAGCGCACCGCGTACCCTTTACGACAAGATCTGGGCCGACCACCTGGTCGATGAACAGCCTGACGGCACCTGTCTTCTCTATATCGACCGTCACCTGGTCCACGAAGTTACCTCGCCGCAGGCTTTCGAAGGTCTGCGCATGACCGGCCGCAAGGTTCGCGCGCCGGAAAAGACGCTTGCCGTCGTCGACCACAACGTTCCGACCTCCGCTGACCGCCATCTCGGCATCAAGAACGAGGAAAGCCGCATTCAGGTCGAGCAGCTCGCCAAGAATGCCGCCGAGTTCAACGTCGAATATTATTCTGAGAACGACAAGCGCCAGGGCATCGTCCACATCATTGGGCCGGAACAGGGCTTCACCCTGCCGGGCATGACGATCGTTTGCGGCGATAGCCACACCTCCACGCACGGCGCCTTCGGCTCGCTCGCTCACGGTATCGGCACGTCGGAAGTCGAGCACGTTCTCGCGACCCAGACGCTGATCCAGAAGAAGGCGAAGAACATGCTGGTGCAGGTCGACGGCCAGCTGCCGGCAGGCGTCACCGCCAAGGATATCGTTCTTGCCATCATCGGCGAGATCGGCACGGCCGGCGGTACCGGCTACGTCATCGAATATGCCGGCGAAGCCATTCGCTCGCTGTCGATGGAAGGCCGCATGACGATCTGCAACATGTCGATCGAAGGCGGCGCCCGCGCCGGCCTGATCGCGCCTGACGAGATCACCTTCGAATATATCAAAGGCAAGCCGCGCGCGCCGAAGGGCGAGGCGCTGGAACAGGCGATCGCTTACTGGAAAACGCTGCAGACCGACGAAGGCGCGCATTTCGACCGCATCGTCAAGCTGAATGCCGCCGAACTGCCGCCGATCGTCTCCTGGGGTTCCTCCCCGGAAGACGTCGTTTCCGTTCAGGGTATCGTTCCGAACCCGGATGAGATCCAGGACGAAACGAAGCGTGCCTCCAAGTGGCGTGCGCTCGATTACATGGGTCTGAAGCCGGGCACGCCGATGACCGATATCAATATCGACCGCGTCTTCATCGGCTCCTGCACCAACGGCCGTATCGAAGACCTGCGCGCTGTCGCCAAGGTCGTCGAAGGCAAGACCGTTGCCTCCACCGTCAACGCCATGATCGTTCCGGGCTCCGGCCTCGTGAAGGAGCAGGCGGAGCAGGAAGGCCTCGACAAGATCTTCAAGGCCGCGGGCTTCGACTGGCGCGAGCCGGGCTGCTCCATGTGCCTTGCCATGAACGACGACCGCCTGAAGCCGGGCGAGCGTTGCGCCTCGACCTCGAACCGCAACTTCGAAGGCCGCCAGGGCTTCAAGGGCCGCACGCATCTCGTCTCGCCGGCCATGGCCGCCGCAGCCGCGATTGCCGGCCACTTCGTCGATATCCGCGAGTGGAACTGATCGTTCTCGCCCATCGGACATGAAAAAGTCCGGCGCTCACGCGCCGGGCTTTTTTAATTGCGCGAGGCTGAGAAGACGGCGCTTAGAACGTCGCCGTGTACGGATCCGGACCCATGCGAGCGCCGGCGCTATCGAGCTTGGCGATCGCGGCCATGTCTTCGCCATCCAGCTTGAAATCGAAGACATTGAAGTTCTCCTCGATGCGCGAGGGCGTCACCGACTTCGGAATGACGACGAGACCGGTATCGATGTGCCAGCGGATGATCACCTGCGCCGGCGTCTTGCCGTGCTTGGCAGCAATCTGACCGATGACCGGATTGGAAATGAAGCGGCCCTGACCGAGCGGGCTCCAGGATTCCGTGACGATGTTCAGCTTCTTATGCGCTTCCTGCGCCGCCTTCTGCTGAAAGTCCGGATGCAGCTCGATCTGGTTGATAACAGGGACAACGCCTGTATCGCCGACGATATGGTCGAGATGGTCCGGATAGAAGTTCGACACGCCGATGGAGCGGACGCGGCCTTCTTCCCTCAAGCGCACGAAAGCCTTCCAGGTTTCGCGATAAAGCCCGCGATGCGGCGACGGCCAGTGAATGAGATAAAGATCGATATAATCGCTGCCGAGCTTCTTCAGGCTGACCTCGAAGGCACGCAGTGCATTGTCATAGCCCTGGTCGGTATTGCGCAGTTTCGTGGTGACGAAGATATCCTTGCGGTCGATGTCGGAGGAGCGGATGCCTTCGCCGACGCCCTCTTCGTTGTCATAACCGGACGCAGTATCGATGTGGCGATAGCCGGCGGCAAGTGCGGTGCGCACGGTTGGAGCCGCGATATCTTGCGGTGTCTGCCAGACGCCAAGACCTACCTGGGGAATGGAATGTCCGTCGTGGAAAGTAATGATGGGCTGAGTGGTCACAATATATCTCCGGAAGTTTGAAGGAATGGCCAAAGACACGAATTGAATGGGGCATGAATTGAAGCCGCGAAGCGGTTTTCCCTGGACGCATCGCAGCCCGCGCGTCCGGTCGAAAGTCCATATAGGACAGAGAGCCCGCAATACAATCAGAGAACGCGGAGGATCGTTCCCTTTCTGAGGTGAGGCAGAATGCGGCGCATGTCGCGGACGCTGATCGCAACGCAGCCGGCGGTCGGCTCGTATCCTGGCCGGATGAGATGGAAAAAGATCGCTGAGCCGCGATTGCGCGCCCGAGAGGTCACGTTCCAGTCGAGCACCAGGCAGATATCGTAAAGCCCGTCCCTTCGCTTCATCTCCTCATGGCTCGGTTTGAACGGCGCCTTGACCAGCCTGTTGTAATTCGCATCGGCGGGCTGATCGCACCACAGCATGTCGGACCGGATGCGCTTGATGGGCAGCGCTGTCGGGAGATGGCCGTTTCGTTCGCCGCGCCGGAAACCGTAGAGCAGCCGCATGGCAGCAATTGGCGTCGCCCCGTCGCCTTCCCGCTTGATCACGGTCCGGCCGCTACGGCCGATCGCGGCGGGCAAGGTGAGCGGGCCAAAGCAGACGATGGCTCTGTTTGGCTTGCCCGGCGCGGCACGCACCACGAGCGTTGAGGGCTGCCCATTTCGCTCTCGCCTTGCTTTTTCCATTTTTCTCGCATGTTCTTGAATTGCCTTGGGCTTCGATTGAAACCATATGAAACCCCAGGCAGCAACAGCAGCAGATCGCCAATCCTTGCCAAATGTGGAATTTGGCGTAGGAGTATCTGACCAACGCAAGGACGCACCCGCATGACCGCACGCACCATTCTTCTGGTGGATGACGACGACGACCTTCGCCAGACGCTGACGGAGCAATTGTCGTTGTATGAGGAATTCTCGGTCCTGCAGGAAGCGACCGCGGGCAAGGGCGTCCAGGCCGCCCGCTCCAATCCGGTCGATCTGCTGATCATGGACGTCGGCCTGCCCGATATGGATGGCCGCGAGGCGGTAAAGCTGTTGCGCAAGGGCGGCTTCAAGGCGCCGATCATCATGCTGACCGGTCACGACACGGATTCAGACACGATCCTTGGCCTTGAGGCCGGCGCCAACGACTATGTGACAAAACCTTTCCGCTTCGCCGTACTTTTGGCGCGCATTCGCGTGCAGCTTCGTCAGCACGAGCAGAGCGAAGATGCCACTTTCACCGTCGGCCCCTATCTCTTCAAGCCGAGCCAGAAGCTGCTGACCACCGACAACGGCCAGAAGATCCGTCTGACGGAAAAAGAGGCGGCGATCATCCGCTACCTCTACCGCGCCGAACAGAAGGTCGTGACCCGCGACGTACTGCTGGAAGAAGTCTGGGGCTACAATTCCGGCGTCACCACGCACACGCTGGAAACCCACGTTTACCGTCTGCGCCAGAAGATCGAGCGGGATCCGTCCAACGCTGAGATCCTCGTGACGGAAAACGGCGGCTACAAGATCATCCCGTAGCATGTCTCTTTCCGACGATATCCATCTGCTGGCGCAGCTTCCGCTCTTCAAGGACATGAACGACGACCAGTTGCGTCTGATTGCCTTCGGCGCGGACCGCCGCGTGATTGCGGCCGGGCAGATGCTGTTCCGTCAGGGCTCGCCCGCCGAAAGCGCCTATGTGATCACCAGCGGCAGCCTCGAACTCAGCGTGACGGGCTCGGATGGCATGGCGCGGACCGAAGCCATCGCTGGCCCCGGTGCATTGATCTCGGAGCTCGCCCTTATAACGCTGGTGGAGCGCAAGTTCACGGCAATTGCCCGCGAAGATACCGGCATCATCCGCATTACGCGGGCGCTGTTCCTTCGCCTGATCGAGGAATATCCCTCGGCGGCGCGCATCATGGAAAACCGTATCCGCGACAGCATTGCCGATCTCGCGGCACAGGCCGCAAGCCAGTTTCACCGTTTCAGCTGACGTTTCAGAGGTTGAGATGTACGGTCACCGGCACATGGTCGGACGGCCGCTCCCAACCGCGTGCTTCCTTCAGCACCTCGATGCGCTGCAGATGCGGACCGAGGTCGGGCGAGGACCAGATATGGTCGAGGCGCCGGCCCTTGTCGGCAGCTTCCCAATCCTTCGCGCGGTAGCTCCACCACGTATAGAGCTTCTCATTGGCGGGCACATGCTGACGCATGAGATCGTGCCAGCCGCCACGCTTCATCACCTCGATGAGCCCGTCGGTTTCGACGGGCGTATGGCTGACGATCTTCAGAAGCTGCTTGTGAGACCAGACGTCATGTTCCAGCGGCGCGATATTGAGATCGCCGACGAGAATGGCTGACGTGTTCGGCTCGGCGCTCGCCTTGAGGTTCTTCATCTCCTCGATGAAATCGAGCTTGTGGCCGAATTTCGGATTGATCGTGCGGTCCGGCTCGTCGCCGCCGGCAGGAACATAGAAATTATGCAGGCGGATGCGCCGGTTGCCGCGCTCGAAGACCGCCGAGATATGGCGCGCATCGCCGACATTGCAGTAATCCTGCCGATGATCCTCGGTTAGCGGCACGCGGGAGGCTATTGCAACCCCATGATAGCCCTTCTGGCCGTGGATGATGATGTGCTCGTAGCCCATGGCGCGCAGCGGTGCCAACGGGAAGAGATCGTTCGTAACCTTGGTCTCCTGCAGGCAGAGGATATCGGGCCTGTGCTTCAGCACGAGCTGCTCGACGATCGGCATGCGCAGCCGAACCGAATTGATGTTCCAGGTGGTGATGGAAAAGCTCATGCCATGCCCTTTCAGATCCCTCTGAAAAGGCTTTAGAGCAAAGGTGGCGGCGAGAAAACCGGCCGCAGGCAAAAGCGGCCGGCGATCAACCGAAAAGCGCTACGCATTAGGCTCGAAAAGTTTGAGCGTCCTTTGTGCGCCCAAACTAACGCGCGGCATTCTAGTCGCGGTTTGCCGAGGTGCCCTTGATATCCTCATAGGGCACGCGGAAGACGCGCTCGTCGAAGGCAACTCCGGTCTTCACGTTGAAGATCATCACCGACGTGTCCTTGCCCTGGTTGTCGGTGATCGTCCACTGGCGCAGGTCATAGGTTTTCGGGTCGAACATCATCGTGATGGTCGAGCTGCCGAACACCGTATTGTTACCGAGCGAGATCGTCGTCAGATCGGACTCTTGCTTCACACCTTTCACCATGCCGGCGGAAAGGTCGATACGCGGCGCAAGTAGCAGGCTGAGCGGCGTCTTGGAAAGCGGATAGAGATCCCAGGTCTTGAGCTTCACGTTGCCGATCGCGACGTTCCTGCCGTCGGCAATGACGCGCATCGGCGACGGATCGTCATAGTTGAAGCGCAGCTTGCCGGGACGCTCGATGAAGAACTTGCCGCCGGTCTGTTCGCCACGAGGGCCAAACTGCACGAACTCGCCCTGCATGGTGGCGACACCCGAGAAATGATCGGCAATCGCCTGTGCCGTGGCGCTGTTGGCAGCGGGTGCTGCCGCCTGGGCAACCTGGGCAAGAGCGGGAAACGGAACGGCGCTTGCAACGGCGGCAACAGCGAAGACGCCAAGAACGTCACGGCGGGTTACCGGCAGGCCGGAAAATATGGACGCGGAGTTGGTCATGTGAACCTCCTGTATGCGGTCTGCATGCCGCCGAAAGGCGGCGTCTTCAAGGCGCCGCGATCGCCCGGTGAAAGGTAACGGATTACATGCCCCGAGGTTTCCACCGGATGGGCTGCGCCATCAAATATTCTTTCCTCAACGGTCGAGGATATCTCCGTCCGTCGGCACGAGAATCTCACGTTTGCCGGCATGGTTGGCAGGACCGATGATGCCCTCTTGCTCCATGCGTTCGATCAGCGATGCCGCACGATTATAGCCGATACCGAGCCTGCGCTGAACATAAGAAGTGGAGGCCTTTCCGTCGCGCAGCACGATGGCGACGGCCTGGTCGTAGGGATCTTCGGAATCGGCAAGATTTGACGTACCTGCCGGACCGCCACCATAATCGCCGTCCTCGTCGTCATCGGCAGTGATGGCATCGAGATATTGCGGCGAACCCTGCGTCTTCAGATAGGAGACGATCTCTTCGACCTCAACGTCGGACACGAAGGGACCGTGGACGCGCTGAATGCGACCGCCGCCTGCCATATAGAGCATGTCGCCCATGCCGAGCAGTTGTTCTGCACCCTGCTCGCCAAGGATCGTACGGCTGTCGATCTTCGAGGTCACCTGGAAGGAGATGCGGGTCGGGAAGTTTGCCTTGATCGTGCCGGTGATAACGTCGACCGACGGACGCTGAGTTGCCATGATGACATGGATGCCGGCAGCACGCGCCATCTGGGCGAGACGCTGGACGGCGCCTTCAATATCCTTGCCGGCGACCATCATCAGGTCGGCCATTTCGTCGATGATGACGACGATATAGGGCATCGGCTGCAGGTCGAATTCTTCGGTCTCGTAGACCGCCTCGCCTGTCTGCCGGTCGAAGCCGGTCTGCACCGTGCGCGAGATCGTATCGCCCTTAGCCAGCGCCTGCTCGACGCGCGTATTGAAGCCGTCGATATTGCGCACCCCGATCTTCGACATCTTCTTGTAGCGCTCTTCCATCTCGCGGACGGTCCACTTGAGCGCAACGACAGCCTTCTTGGGATCGGTAACAACGGGCGAGAGCAGATGCGGGATGCCGTCGTAGACAGAGAGTTCCAACATCTTCGGGTCGATCATGATGAGGCGGCACTGCTCCGGCGTCATGCGGTAGAGCAGCGACAGGATCATCGTGTTGATGGCAACGGACTTACCCGAACCGGTCGTACCTGCGACGAGCAGATGCGGCATCTTCGCAAGATCGGCGATGACGGCCTCCCCGCCGATCGTCTTGCCGAGCGCCATTGCGAGCTTCGCCTTGGAGCCTTCGAAGTCGCGTGACCCGATCAGCTCGCGCAGATAAACGGTTTCGCGCGTCTGGTTCGGCAGTTCGATACCAATTGCGTTGCGGCCCGGCACGACTGCGACACGAGCGGCGATCGCACTCATCGAGCGGGCGATGTCGTCGGCAAGGCCGATAACGCGGGACGACTTGATGCCGGGCGCCGGCTCCAGTTCGTAGAGCGTGACGACGGGACCGGGGCGGACATGGATGATCTCGCCCTTAACGCCGAAATCTTCTAGCACGCCTTCCAGCATGCGGGCATTCTGTTCCAGCGCATCGGCCGAAAGCGTGGAATCGCGCACGACATTCTTCGGCTCGGCAAGCAGATGCATGGAGGGAAGCTGGAAGCCTTCCGGCCGGATGAACGAACCTTGCGCCTCGCGCTCGACGCGGGCGCCGGGCTTTGGACGGGCGGAGGCAGGAATGACGCGCGGCTCGGGTTTACCGGCCGATTTGGCCGGCGCGCGGATCATCCAATCGTCATCGTCATCATCGGGCAGAATATCGGCCGGACGCCGCGGCATGTCGGTATCGAATGACGGATCGTCGTCCTCGTCCTCATCGTCGTTAAGCGAGATGGAAGGCGCCGAAACGACCCGACGGCTCGAAGCGGCACGCGGCTCCATGGAAGGATCCATGCGCTCGCCGCGCGCTGCGGGCTTGGCGCGCACCGGCTCGTTCAGCGTACCGAATTCGTCATCGTTGAAGTCATAGGGTGATTCGAAATCGCTCTGGCGGCGTTTGCGCGGCCCCATGCCGAAAAGCCGTCGGAAACGCGCCTGGTTCATATACCAGGCGTGCGTCATGGCGCCGCTAAAGGCCATCCAGCGGGACCCATCATCCTCCTCGTCCTCATCGCCGACGACACGCACCTTGCTGCGCGTCTCGACATAATCCTCTTCTTCGTTTTCCTCCTCATCGAGTTCGCTGCGGCCGACGATGCCGGCTGCAAAGAGCATCATCCACGCGGTCGGGACGGCGAAGATGCAGCCGACGGCGGTGGCGAAAACGCCGGTCGGATAGGCGCCGACGAAGAGTGCGGGAAAACGTAGGATCATGTCGCCGATAACACCGCCGATACCGTTCGGGATCGGCCAGGTGAGCGGTGGCGGGAAACAGCCGATCACGGCGGAGGAAAGTATGGTGCCCACGAGCCAGGCGCCGGCGCGCGCCGGAATACGGCTGATGCGACGGCCGGAAATCAGCGCCAGCGCCCAGGCGACGATCGGCAGCATCGAAACGACGCTTGCGAGCCCCAGGAACTGCATGGCGACGTCGGCAAAGGCAGCACCGCTATAACCGAGTATGTTGGTCGGCAGGTTACCGGTGGCGTAGGAATAGCTGGGATCGGTGACGTTCCATGTCGCAAGCGCCGCGACCGCGAGCGCTAAGACCAGGAAGACCGCAAAACCGGTGAGAGCCTGGATCTGCCGCAGCATGAATGCCGAGAAGGAGAACCGGTCAGGACGACCATCCATCGCCGGCGACGTGCTTCTTGCCATGTGTCTAACCCGTCCAATGCCTGGGGGCACGCGAATCGCCAATGCTTCGCCGCGCCAAATGCGTCCGCTCCACCTAATCAAAGTAGAGTTAAAGCGATGTTAACCATGCATATGCCGGATCACTAAAAAGAAAAGGGCCCGAACCTGTGAAGGTCCGGGCCAAGAGCGGCTTATGGTTAGATAGGCCGCGACGGGCCGTTCAGCGGCGCCCTTGTGCCGGGCGCCGCAAACTCTGTGATTAAGCGTGGTAGGCTGCTTCGCCGTGCGTTGCGAGGTCGAGACCTTCGCGCTCGGCTTCGACCGAAACGCGCAGGCCGATGATGACATCGACGATCTTGTAGAGGATCGCCGAGCCAATGCCCGACCACAGCAGCGTCGTGAGCACGCCCTTGGCCTGGGCCAGGACCTGCGTTGCCGTGCCAGCATAGGAGGCAGCGAAATCGGCCGTCGAGTAGTCGACGATACCGGCGCCGCCGAGGGCCGGGTTGACGAGGATGCCGGTGCCGAGAGCGCCGATGATGCCGCCGATGCAATGGACACCGAAGACGTCAAGGCTGTCGTCATAGTTGAACTTGTTCTTCACGACGTCGACGAAGAAGTAGCAGACCGGCGAGACGATGAGACCGAGAACGATCGAACCCATCGGGCCGGCAAAACCTGCCGCCGGAGTGACGGCGACGAGGCCGGCGACGGCGCCGGAAGCGCCGCCAAGCATCGAAGCCTTGCCGCGAGCGAAGCTTTCGACGATGCACCAGGACACGGCGGCGGCGGCCGTCGCGACGAAGGTGTTGATCATGGCGAGCGATGCATAGGCATTGGCTTCGAGGTTGGAGCCGGCGTTGAAGCCGAACCAGCCGACCCAGAGCAGCGATGCGCCGACCATGGTGAGCGTCATCGAGTGTGGAGCCATGATCTCCTTCTTATAGCCGGTGCGCTTGCCGAGCATGATGGCGCCGACGAGGCCGGCGATGCCGGCATTGATGTGAACGACCGTGCCGCCGGCAAAATCGATTGCACCATAGGAGAAGATCAGGCCGGCCGGCGAGGTGTAGGAGCTCGGACCGCCCCAGAACCAGACCATATGCGCCATCGGGAAGTAGATGAAGGTGACCCAGAGCACGACGAACAGCATGACAGCCGAGAACTTGATGCGCTCGGCGAATGCGCCGACGATCAGTCCGGGCGTGATGCAGGCGAAGGTCATCTGGAATACGATGAACGTGTATTCAGGGATAGCGACACCCTTCGAGAAGGTCTCGGCCAGCGACGAGGTATTGACGCCGGCGAGGAACGCCTTGGAGAAGCCGCCGACGAAGCTGTTCAGCGAGCCACCATCGGTGAAGGCGAGCGAATAGCCGTACGTCACCCAGATCAGCGCCACGACGGCGGTGATCATGAATACCTGCATCAGAACGGAGAGCATGTTCTTCGCACGCACGAGGCCGCCGTAGAAAAGCGCAAGGCCCGGGATCGTCATCAGGAGGACGAGCGCCGAGGAGACGAGCATCCAGGTATTGTCACCCTTGTCCATGGTGAACGCAGGCGCAGCGGCGGCTGCAGCGGCCGGGGCGGCTTCCTGCGCGAAAGCGACGGCTGGCGCCAGGAGAGCGGCCGAAAGGGCGCCTACCCGTGCGATGTTGGAGGAAAACTTCGAAATTGACATTGGAAATGGCTCCTTGATCTGCCGTTCTTTACAGCGCTTCTGAATCGGTCTCGCCCGTACGGATGCGCACGGCATGGTCGATCGAGTAGACGAAGATTTTGCCGTCACCGATCTGACCGGTCTTGGCAGATGCTGCGATGGCCTCTACCGCCTTGTCGACGATTTCGGATGCGACCGCGATTTCGATCTTGAGCTTCGGCAGGAAGCTGACCGCATATTCAGTGCCGCGATAGATTTCAGTGTGCCCCTTCTGGCGACCGTAGCCCTTCACTTCGGTCACGGTCAGGCCCTGAATGCCGATCGCCGTGAGGGCTTCGCGGACCTCATCGAGCTTGAACGGCTTGATAATGGCCATCACAATTTTCATCTGGTTTCCCATCCTTCGTTATCCTCGGCGCGGAGCCGACTCTCCTTGCCGCTGACGGTTTCTTGACCAGCGACCGGCGATAGACATTCAAAGGACGTGCCAGATTCGTGACAGTCTATAAGTTATTGAAATATAAAGATTATAATTAAAGGCGCCAATAAACAGGCAAATGATGGGCCAATAAGCGCACAAATAATGCGCAAATTTATAAATATGCATATTATTTATTCATTTGCCTTTTTCCGAATCAGGCCCTCCTGCGCCACCGACGCGATCAGGACACCGGATCGAGTAAAAAGGCTACCGCGAGTCAATCCCCGAGCGCCCGAAGCCGACGGACTGTCCTGTGTATAGAGCAGCCAGTCATCAAGCTTGTCGGGACGGTGGAACCACATGGCATGGTCGAGGCTTGCAACCTGCAGGTTCTGGTCGAAAATGGACGTTCCGTGGGCATGCAGCGATGCATCAAGCAGCGTCATGTCCGAGAGATAGGCAAGCACGGCAGCCTGATAGAGCCTGCTGTCCGGCACGGGACCGGTAGCACGAACCCAGACATCCTGCCGCGGTTCGAGCTTCTCACTCGTAAAATAGTGCTTGAGCGAGACGGGCCGGATTTCGATCGGCCTTTCGCGCTCCCAGTATTTGCGCACCGCCGCCGGAGCATGAGCGAGATACTGTTCCTTGATCTGTTGTTCGCCGAGCAGCGTTTCCGGCATCGGTACCGGTGGCATGGGAATCTGATGATCGAAGCCCGGCTCCTCGATCTGGAACGAGGCCGACAGTGCGAAGATCGCCTTGCCGTGCTGGATCGCGACGGCCCGACGCGTGTTGAAGCTCGACCCGTCGCGGATACGCTCGACCTGATAGATGATCGGCACAGAGGGATCGCCGGGACGCATGAAATAGGCGTGCAGCGAGTGAATGAACCGCTCGCCTTCCACAGTGCGCTGCGCCGCCATCAGCGCCTGGGCGATCACCTGCCCGCCGAACACACGCTGCCAGCCGACCTGCGGACTGCGGCCGCGAAAGATATCGACCTCAATCGGCTCGATATCGAGCGTCGAAATCAATGTTTCCATGGCGGTAGGCTTGCCAGTTTGTTCCGTCATTTGTTCGCCCCCGGCGGTAGGAAGTGGTAACCCGATGCTCTATATAGATCGCATCTGATCGTAGATAGTACAGGAGCGGACGATGCTGGACATGCTGGTTGTGGGCGGAGGTTATGTCGGCCTGTCCGTGGCCGTGGCGGTCAAGCAGGCGGCGCCGCATCTTAATGTCGCCGTCGTCGAGGCAGCACCCGCGCATGTCTGGAAAAAAGATATGCGCGCCTCCGCCATCATCGCTGCGGCAACGAAGATGCTCGAAGTCTTCGGCATCTGGGACGAGATCGAGCCCGAGGCACAGCCGATCACCAAGATGATCGTGACCGATTCGAAGATGTCCGATCCTGTCCGCCCGATCTTCCTGACCTTCGACGGCGAAGTCGCCGATGGCCGCCCATTTGCCCACATGATCCCAAATGTCGTCATGGTCGGCGCGCTGCGCGGCGCCTGCGAGCGGCTCGGCATCGAAATCCGCCATGGCTTGAGCGCCACCGGCTTGAAGACGGGTGATACCGATATCGAGATCAGCCTGTCCGACGGCAGCACGCTGCAATCGCGCCTGCTGGTTGCCTGCGATGGCGTGCGCTCCAGACTGCGCGATTTTGCAGGGATCAAGACTGTCACCTGGGATTACGGTCAGTCCGGCATCGTCACGACCGTCGAGCACGAGCGCCCGCACCACGGCTGCGCCGAAGAACATTTCCTTCCATCCGGCCCCTTCGCCATCCTGCCGCTGCGCAACAACCGGTCATCTCTGGTCTGGACCGAACGGACGAACGATGCCAATAGGCTCGTCGCCGCCGATGATCTGGTTTTCGAGGAGGAACTTGAACGCCGCTTCGGCCACAAACTCGGCGCTCTCAAGGTGGTTGGCGACAAGCGCGCCTTCCCGCTCGGCCTCACACTCGCCCGCTCCTTCGTCGCGCCGCGCTTTGCGCTTGCCGGTGATGCCGCACACGGCATCCATCCGATTTCCGGCCAGGGCCTCAATCTCGGCTTCAAGGATGTGGCCGCCCTCGCCGAAACCATCGTGGACGCCGATCGCCTTGGGCTCGATATCGGCGCCATCAATATTCTGGAGCGCTACCAGAGTTGGCGCCGTTTCGACACTTTCCGCATGGGCGTCACGACAGATGTGTTGAACCGGCTGTTTTCCAATGACATGGCGCCGATCCGCATCGCCCGCGACTTTGGCCTCGGCATCGTCGATCGCCTGCCCGGCCTGAAATCCTTCTTCATCGGCCAGGCGGCAGGAACGACCGCCAAGGACAATCCGCGGCTGCTGTCGGGGGAAACGATCTGAAATTACTCTTCAGTCTTCGAGTGTGCGCGCTTCCGAGACGAGCATGATCGGAATGCCGTCCCTGATCGGATAGGCAAGACGCGCCTTTTCCGAAACCAGCTCGTTGTGCTCGCGGTCATAGGAAAGCCGTCCCTTGGTAAGCGGGCAGACAAGAAGTTCAAGAAGCTTGGGATCGACCCGGCTCAGTTTTTCGTCCATCGCGCCCTCTACTGCAGCACGGTATCGGAATCGCCGAAAACGCGGGCAAGCACGATTTCGGTGATGGCGATCAGCGTTTCCGCCCTCGTCTTGAGATCGGGCGCTTCGAGCAGCGCCTGTTTTTCGGCCGGGCCGAAAGGCGACATCATCGCGAGCGAATTGACGAGGGTAAGGTTGCTCGCCCGCTCCACGCTCTCCCAGTCCGCCTCGAGCTTGTTGGCATCAAGATAGGCCTTGAAAGCCGTCAGCAGCGCGCTGCGGTCAACGGCATCTTCTTCGTTCTCGGCGGAGAGATCTGATATGAACGGCGCGATGCGAAAGCTGCGGAATGGTTGGCCATGCGATCTCTCTTCCAGTAGCCGGAAGCGGCACACGCCCGTGAGCGAGACGATATAGCGCCCGTCACCGGTTTCGGCATAGGAGGTAATCCGGCCGAGGCAGCCGACAGCCGCAAGCTCGGGGGCATGCGTCTTGTCTTCATGCTCGCCGTGTGCCGGCTGCACCATGCCGATCAGACGGTTTCCGGTGAGTGCGGCATCGAACATCGCAAGATAACGCGGCTCGAAGATATTGAGCGGCAGCTGCCCGGCAGGCAGGAGAAGCGCACCGGTCAAGGGAAAAACTGCAATTTCATCCGGTAGATCGCCGGGCTTCAGATATCTCGCATTGCCGACTTGCATGAAGACTAGTCCCGCGCTCTCTCGGCGCGCGCATCTGCGGCGCCCGTCCTCACGAGAAATGTGGTGTCCTTGTGTAAAAACGCAAGGGCGGATGCGGCAAACTCAGGAAAACAGGATGGATGAAAGCTTGCGGCGGGCCGAAACCGTCACCGGATCCTTGAAACCCCAAACCTCGAAGAACTGCAGAAGCTGGCGACGCGCACCATCATCGTCGAAGGCGCGATCCTTGCGCATGATGGTGAGCAGGTGCTCGGCCGCCTCCTCGCGCTTGCCCTCGACATTGAGGATCTTGGCGAGTTTCAAACGGGCTTCGTGATGATCGGGATTCAATGCCAGCTCACGTTCCAGGGCGACGGGATCGCCGAGCTTGCGAGCTTCCTCGATCTGGTCGAGCTTCTTCAGGACCGCCTGAATGCCGGCATCCTTGCCAAGCTCTTCCGGCAGCTCGCTCAGCATCTGGCGGGCCTCGCCATGCTGGTCGGCTGCGATTAAGCATTCGGCCATGCCGGCAAGCGCCTTGGCATTTTCCGGATCGGCCTGCATGACCGCGCCATAAAGCTGGCCCGCTTCGTTGATGTTACCGGCAGCAAGCAGTTCGCCGGCCTGCGCCAGGGCACCTTCGATTTCGGCAGCCTGATCCGCACCCTCGGGACCTGCAAGACGGTCGATGAACTGGCGAACCTGGCTTTCCGGCACCGCGCCCATGAAGCCATCCGCCGGGCGGCCGTTGACGAAGGCGATGACGGCTGGAATGGACTGGATGCCGAGCTGGCCGGCGATCGAGGGATGATCGTCGATGTTCATCTTGACCAGCTTGACGCGGCCTTGACCCTCATTGACAACCTTTTCGAGGACCGGCGTCAGCTGCTTGCACGGGCCACACCATGGCGCCCAGAAATCGACCAGCACCGGCTGGTTGCGCGATTCCTCGAGGACGTCCTTGGTGAAATTCGCCGTCGTCGTGTCCTTGATATAGCCGCCGCCCGCCGCAGGCTGAGGTACCGCGCCATAACTTGCCGTTGCCGACATCTGGTTGCCAAAAGAACCGTTATAAGGATTGTCGCTGCCGCTCATAGGTATCTCCCGCCGCGCCGATCTGCCGGCGTCTCTGATAGCGCTAAAATCGTATGTCAGGACGTCACTTTCAAGACAAGCGGCTTGTGCCCAGTCGCCTCCATGAATCGTATCAGATCGGCGCTGGCGATCGAAGTGGTCGCATCGTTGGAAAGCGGATGGCAGTTGATGATGTCATCTTGCATCAGATCCGCATCGAGCACGAAAATGACATTGTTGCCGGCATCGTTGATCGCGCCGAGCGCGGTAACAGCGCCCGGAATGACACCAAGATATTCCATCAGCTTCTCCGGTTTGCCGAAAGAGACGCGGCCGGAAGCACCGATAAGAGTATGGACCTGTTTGAGGTCGACGGCGGCATTTTCTTCCACGGTCAGCAGGAAATAACGATCTTTCTTGTCCTTCACGAACAGGTTCTTGGTGTGCCCGCCCGGGATCTCATCCCGCAGCGCCACCGATTCGGCCACCGTGAAGACCGGCGCATGGTCCTTGGTGCTGTGGACAATGCCAAGGCCATCGAGAAAGGCGAGAAGATCCTGGCGAGTCTTGGGCTTGTTTTCGGTCATCGTCATTCCATCAGACAGGAGAAAGGCAGATTGGATTGTCTGCTTACGTCTGCCTCATGAGCTTGGCAATCTTCAGGACCGACGCTTTGCCCTGCATTCGCGGCGTTTCCGAAGCCGGTTTTCCACCGCTAGAACTTTTCTTCGTTTTTCCGTCATTTCCCTGTTGCATTTGAAAATCGTTTGGGCGATATAGCGCCCGTCGCCGCAAGGTGTCGCCCACGGTCCGCTACTTACTACCCCGGACCGGTGTGGATTTGAGCGGGTGTAGCTCAGGGGTAGAGCACAACCTTGCCAAGGTTGGGGTCGAGGGTTCGAATCCCTTCGCCCGCTCCAGTTTTCCTTTTGTCCATACCGATGAAGATGTTGCGTCGCATGTGTGGCGACGCTCTCAGGGCTCTTTTGACGTAGCCAATCCGCCACTTCACACCTTTGATGGGATACTGACGGTACCCGCGATCTCGCTAACAGCGTCCGCTTTCAGTCAGACGATATTCCTTCGGGTGCTTTCCGATCCCGCGGTCCGGCTGCACCACCACCGCTGATCGATCCTCATAAAACCATCGGTCACGGTTTCCTTCACAACTTTCGGCGCCCGATTGATCCTACTCAATGCAAACGACGGCAGTATCTGGCTAGGTTTCCCCACACCTTGCGCAGGCGGACGAGGTCCGCGTCGTTCTGCCTCCTCACGACGCATGGTGAACGCCTATTGCCGAGCGCAGTGATGGATTTAAATTAGCGATAGCTAACTATAATATCTTGAGAGGATATAGCCGGAGTTATATCGATATGCTGGTCAAAGATGTAATGACGACAAAGGTCGTCGGACTATCACCTGACCATAGCGTTCGGCATGCAGCCAAGCTGATGTCCGATCAGCACGTAAGCGGCGTTCCTGTCGTTGACGATGAGGGGCGCTTGCTGGGCGTCATCAGCGAGGGCGATCTGATCCGCCGAACGGAACTGTCAAGCGGCGCATTCGTACTGAAGGCGGACATGGGAGTTGGCGCCGATGAGAGAGCGAACGCCTTTGTCAAGCGATGCGGCTGGAGAGTGGGTGACGTCATGACGCCCGATCCTGTAACAATCGACGAGGATGCCCCCCTTTCACGTGTCGCCAGCCTCATGCAGGACCATGGCATCAAGCGCATTCCGGTTCTACGGGACGGTAAACTGGTCGGCATCGTCAGCCGCGCCGATCTCCTGCAGGTAATTTACTCGGCAAAACCAGACGACACAGCAGCTGGGGACGAAGCCATTCGCCGCAGCATTCTTGCTCGGCTCGGTGAAAATACCGGCCTGGAAGGATTGGACGTGTCCGTCACGGTCACTGATGGGATCGTTCATTTTTGGGGCAACGTCGAGACGGCGGCTTGCCGCAAGGCCGCGCGGATTCTGGCGGAGGGCGTCAACGGTGTCCGCGGCGTGGTGGAGCATTTCCCGGAATCTCCTCCTCAATAATACCGCAGCGCCGACATGAGACTGCACCGGCCTTCATCAAAAGGGCCTCACGAGATTCAGCAATGTCATTTTGATTGGGAGGCTCAGATGGTTTCGCCCGACACGGCAGTGATGAAAAAAACCGCCTCGGCAGCGTCGCATGGAAAAGCACCGCTCTCTGCCGAGGAACTCCGCCTGATGGGTGCCTACTGGCGGGCGTCGAACTATCTGTCGGTCGGGCAGATCTATCTGCTCGACAATCCCTTGCTCAAAAAACCCCTCGCACGCGCGCACATCAAGCCGCGGCTGCTCGGCCATTGGGGAACTTCGCCGGGCCTGAACATGCTCTATGTGCACCTCAACAGGGTAATCAGGCGAGACGATCTCAACATGATCTACGTGATCGGCCCCGGCCATGGCGGACCGTCGCTTGTTGCGCATGCCTATCTGGAGGGAACCTACAGCGAATTCTACCCGAATATCGGCCAGGACGAGGAGGGCATGAAACGGCTTTTCAAGCAGTTCAGCTTTCCCGGCGGCATCCCGAGCCACGTCGCTCCCGAAACACCGGGGAGCATCCATGAAGGTGGCGAACTCGGTTACGCACTCAGCCACGCCTATGGTGCAGCCTTCGATAATCCTGATCTGATCGTCGCCTGCGTCGTCGGCGACGGGGAAGCTGAAACCGGCCCTCTCGCCACGGGATGGCATGGAAACAAGTTTCTCAATCCGGCCCGCGACGGATGTGTTCTGCCGATCCTGCATCTCAATGGCTACAAGATCGCCAATCCCTGTTTCCTTGCCCGTATCCCGCGGGAGGAATTGAAGAAGTTCTTCGAGGGCATGGGATATGCGCCTCTCTTCGTCGAAGGCCATGAGCCCGATCAGGTGCAGCAGCAGCTTGCCGCGGCCATGGACACCGCCGTCGCCACGATCAAGACGATCTGGGCGGAAGCGCGGGACAAGGGGAATGTTACCCGTCCGGCTTGGCCGATGATCGTCTTCCGAACACCGAAGGGCTGGACCTGCCCGTCGGAAATCGACGGCAAGAAATGCGAAGACTATTGGCGCTCGCACCAGGTTCCGATGGGCGATATGGACAAACCGGACCATATGAAGGTGCTTCAACACTGGATGAAGACCTACAGACCCGAAGAACTTTTCGACGGCGACGGAAGGCTGCGGGCTGAATTGGCTGCCTTGGCACCGACGGGACATCGCCGGATGAGTGACAATCCGCACGCAAACGGTGGTTTGTTATTACGCGATCTGAAGATGCCGGATTTCCGCGATTATGCCGTCTCGGTGCCCAAACCCGGATCGGTGACCGCAGAATCCGCTCGCGCCATGGGCAAGTTCCTGCGCGACGTGATGAAGCTGAATCTTGGCAACAAGAACTTTCGGCTATTTAGCCCCGACGAGAACAATTCCAACCGTTGGCAGGACGTGCTGGAGGTCACCGATCGTTGCTATATGGCCGAGATCTATCCCGAGGACGACCATCTTTCGCCTGACGGCCGCGTCATGGAGGTCTTAAGCGAGCATCAATGCCAGGGCTGGCTTGAAGGCTATCTGTTGACCGGGCGTCACGGCTTCTTCTCCTGCTACGAGGCGTTCATTCACATCATAGACTCGATGTTCAATCAGCACGCCAAGTGGCTGAAAGTGTGTAACCACATTCCCTGGCGGCGACCGATCGCCTCGCTGAACTACTTCCTGAGCTCGCATGTCTGGAGGCAGGATCACAATGGGTTTTCTCATCAGGATCCGGGCTTCATCGACCATGTTATCAACAAGAAGGCGGAGGTTATCCGCGTCTATCTTCCGCCGGACGCCAATACACTCCTATCCGTTACCGACCACTGTCTGCGCAGCCGCAACTATGTGAATGTGGTTGTGGCCGGCAAGCAGCCCGCGCCCCAATGGCTGACTATGGATGAGGCCATCAAACACTGTGCCGAAGGCCTCGGCATCTGGGAATGGGCCAGCAATGACCGAGGCTCGGAACCGGATGTGGTCATGGCCTGCTGCGGCGATGTGCCGACCCTGGAAACGCTCGCTGCCGTCCAGCTGATCCGAGAGCACCTTCCCCAGGTGAAGGTGCGGGTCATCAATGTCGTCAATCTGATGAAGCTGCAGCCGTCGAGCGAACATCCCCACGGGCTTTCGGATCCTGACTTCGATGCGTTCTTCACAAAGGATAAGCCGATCATCTTCGCATTCCACGGATATCCCTGGTTGATCCACCGGCTGACTTATCGGCGAACCAACCATAAAAACCTGCACGTCCGAGGATATAAGGAAGAGGGAACGACCACGACACCGTTCGACATGGTCGTTCTGAACCAGCTCGATCGCTTTCATCTCGTCGAAGACGTCATCGATCGGCTGCCGCAACTTGGCGCGCGCGCGGCCTATTTCAAGCAGGCAATCCGCGGGAGGCTGATTGAACACCGCCAATATATCGAGGCGCATGGTGATGACATGCCTGAGATCAGCAGCTGGACATGGGGTGTCAAGAGCACGGGGAAGGTGAAGGCGGCGACCTCCACGGAAGGGGACAACGCCTAGGCGAAGCGTTGCGCGTAAACGATCATACCGGAGGCGTCCGACCAGGGCCGCCTCCGGTTGTCAGGCGAAACCATCTGATCTCCTCGGTTACCCTATCATGTCGGAATTACTGTCAACCGATCCCGAATTGAACCGAATGCCGACAGATGAGGACCTCGGTCGACTTCAGTTCACGACATTGCTCTACTATCTACAATGCACGAATCCGGACAACGGATTGGTCCGCGACAAGACACAGGCAGGCGCACCGGCGAGTATCGCCGCCATCGGTATGGCTCTTGCGACCATCCCTGTCATAGTGGAGCGCGGTATCGTCATTCGTGAGTTTGCCGCCAAGATCGCCCGACGCCGGCTGGAATTCCTGATGTCCTGCCACCAGGGACCGGAACCTGACGCGTCCGGCTACAAGGGCTTCTTCTACCATTTCCTCGACATTGAGACGGGCCGACGAGTCTGGCAGTGCGAGTTGTCGACGATCGATTCGGCTTTCCTGTTCGCCGGTGCTTTGACCGTCGCAGCTTATTTCGATGCAGACACCGAGGATGAGGCGAAGGTTCGCGCACTTGCCAAATCGCTGTACGAGCGCGTGGACTGGAATTGGGCGCGCGACCACGGGGCTACTCTCACCCATGGCTGGCGACCGGAAAGCGGATTCATTCCCTATCGGTGGCGCGGCTATGACGAAGGTCTGCTTCTTTACATTCTCGGACTTGGCTCACCGAGCCACCCTTTGCCGCTGGAAAGCTACACGGCCTATACGGAGAGCTACGAATGGCGGAATATATTCGGTCGTGAACTGCTCTATTCCGGTCCGCTCTTTACGCATCATCTTTCACATATGTGGATCGATTTTCGCGAAATTCGCGACAATTTCATGCGCGAGCATGGCAGCGACTATTTCCAGAACAGCCGGCACGCCACTTTCGTTCAGCAGGAATACGCCATTCGCAACCCGCTGAATTTCAAAGGCTACGGCGAACATTGCTGGGGTTTCACGGCAAGCGACGGGCCTGGTTGGACCAAGCGAAATATAGACGGCATCGACAGGGAGTTCTTCGACTATGTTGCGCGGGGCGCACCCTATGGGCCGGATGATGGAACGGTATCTCCCTGGGTGGTCGTTGCCTCGCTGCCATTTGCGCCGGAAATCGTCATCCCGACCGTGCGAAACTTTGCGCGCATGAAACTTGGCATGACGCGACTTTACGGGTTTAGACCGTCGTTCAACCAGACATATACGACTGGTGACAACAATGACGAATGGTGGGTCAGCCCCTACCATTTCGGGATCGACCAAGGTCCCGTCGTCCTGATGATCGAAAACTATCGATCCGGCTTGCTGTGGAACATCATGCGTCGCTGCGAGCCAGTGGTGGTCGGACTAAGACGAGCGGGGTTTTCAGGCGGCTGGTTATGATGGCCGTGCCGAATCCGCCCCAGTTTCCTGACGCACAACGGGCTTGTGGTGAACGACAGGACAGTGAATGTTGCAGACGACTTGGGTTTTCAAAGAACTAAGCTGCGTGACAGTCAGGCCTTCTGTTTTTGATCGATCCACTTCCAGGAGCCGTCCGGACCATATTCCAGAACGGCATCGTAGGATGCGCGCGGAGCACCTGATTCGGCGAAGTTGACGCATGCGATCCTTCTTTCGGCCAAGAGCCTGAGGATTGCGACCAGAAGCTCGTGACCGAAGATGGTATCGGCTTTTTCCAGAACAATGTATGACGGAACGGCTATGATCGCGCTTGCAAGTAGGACGAGCTGTTGTTCGCGCGGCGACAGCAACGTGGGCCAGTCCTGCTCGCTGTCCAGGTCGCTGAGTGCCAAATCGCGCGCGAGGCCGAGATCCCTCAGCAAGGCGAGGATTTGGTCATCCGTTGTCTCGATCGAGCGCTCCGGCAGCGCCAGGATTTGGCGCAGAGTTCCCGGACCCGCATAGGCCCGCTGACCGAGAAACCGCACATGTTGACGAGGGGGGATGACGATGCGCCCGGTCCCTGACGCACCAAGTCCTGCAGTAGCCCGGAACAAAGCAGTGCTCGCGGCATCGCCTTCTCCGGCAACGATCACCCGCGTATCGGCCGGGACGAGGACCGACAAATCCTTCACCAATGGCGCCCCTGTCGGCGGCGTCAGCGTCAGGCGTTCGTAGCCAAGGCTCCCCTCGGCCTCGACGAGTTCGAGACTGGAATCTGTCTGGCCGCGGATATCCTCGATCGCTTCCAAAAAGGAACTGATACGCGCCACGACGGTCGCGAAGTTCGAGATCGAGTTGAATTGTGCGACAATGAACGAGAATGCACCGACGAGCATGGCAAAGGCAGCCGCCGACTGTGTGATGACGCCAAATTCCATGTCACCGCGCATGAACGCCGGCGCGATGATGACGACTGGAATGATCTGTATCATCCAGTTGTAGCCGGTGGCGAAGAAGCCAACATTGCGATTGATGCCAATTATCCGCCTGAAGTTCGTGGCGAGGCTATCAAACTGCTTCAGCAGCCGATCTGCATGGCGTTGCTCCGAGCCCTCGATCATGATCGATTCTGCATTTTCCCGGACTTGGATCAGCCCGGACCGGAAGGCCGCTTCGCTGTCGAGTTGGTTATAGTTCAAGTTGATCAAAGGCCGTCCCAACACGATCATCATAAACGATCCGAAGGCCGCGTAGATGACAGCCGTGAAGAAAAGAAGCGGACTGATCAGCCACAACACGCTCGAAAAGGTGAAGACCGTCAACACGCTGCTGAGTAGCATGAGCAGAAAGGAGAGCGTCGTCGTTGTGAACGCTTTAACATCCTCGGCGATCCGCTGATCAGGATAGGAAACTTTACCCTGAATACCGAGCCGGTAGAAAATACCGTCGGTCATATAAACGCCGATCGCACGACGGGTGAGGTATTCTCGCCAAAGCAAAGCCAGTCGCTCTTCGGCGAAGCGGGCAATCACCGACGCGATCGTCGAGGCAGCAAAAGCGCCAGTGTAGAGGATCGCCTGGCGAACAAATTCGGCAGTCTGCCTTTCTGCGATCGCAGTCATGAAGTGCCGGCCGACGAAACTGTTGACGACATTCAGTGCACTGATACCGCCAAAAAGAATAACCAGGGAGGCGAGAAGGAACCCGGCTCGTCCACCGACATCGGATGTCATGAACAATTTGATCGCACGGACGAACCGTGTTGCCGTCAACTTGAGCGGAATTTGCTGCTTGCCCATAGTCACCCCCCAACTTGTGTTAGGACGAACTATAGCGCGAAAAACGTGCGGCAGAGAACGGCGCGCGAGCGGATGAGCGGACCTTCTCCATGGCGGTAGTGACACAGGGCAGGAGAGGCGACGCGTTGCATTTATTTGCTATTTTCGCGGATCAAGCAGGTCGCGCAGGCCGTCACCGAGAATGTTGAAGCCGAGTACGGTGACCATGATCGCGAGGCCCGGAAAGAGCGACATGTAGATGTTGAGGCCGAGATAATTGCGGCCATCGCTCATCATCGCGCCCCATTCCGGAAGTGGCGGCTGTGCGCCAAGGCCGAGGAAGGACAGGCTTGCAGCCGACAGGATGACGGTGCCTGCCGTCAGTGTCGACTGCACGATGATCGGGCCGATCGCGTTGCGCAGGATGTAATGCGTCATGATTCGATGGCGCGACACGCCGAGCGAGATCGCCGCCTCCACATAGTCCATCGCCTTGATGCCGAGCGTCAGGTTGCGGCTGAGCCGCGCATAGACCGGCACCGAGAAGATCGCGATGGCGATCAGCAGGTTGACGAGACTGGTGCCGAGCACGCTGACAATCAGGATGGCCAGCACGATGCCTGGAAAGGCGAAGAGAATATCCATGCACCACATGATTGCCTGGTCGACGTAGCGCCCCGTCATGCCCGAGACAATGCCAAGCGGCACGCCGACCATGATGGCAAGCCCGACGCTGAGGACGACCTCCAAAAGCGAAATACGAGCGCCGTAGAGCACCCGCGCGAAAATGTCGCGGCCGTTATCATCGGTACCGAAGGGATGTTCCCAGGAAGGCTCCAGCATAGTCGAAAGCAGATCCTGCGAATAGGGATCGGCCGAGGTGATGAGTGGCGCAAAGATCGCCATTAGCACGATAATGCCGATAAGCCCGCCGCCGATGGTAATGCCCTTATGCGTCGCAAGCCAGCGCAAGGCGCGGCGCAGGCCGCTGTTGCCGGTCGAAACCTTTTCCGCTTCGCTGATTGCCATCAGTCGAACCTTATCTTCGGATTGAGCGCTGCGATCGTCATTTCGGCCAGGAAATTCATGACGACGACACCGGTAACGGCAACGAGCGTCACACCCTGGATGACCGGATAGTCGCGATAGCGCACCGAATCGACGAGCAAGCGGCCGATGCCAGGCCAGTTGAAGACCGATTCGGTGACGACTGCGCCACCGATCAGGCTGCCGAAATTCAAGCCGACGATAGTGACGATCGGGATCAGCGCGTTTCTCAGCGCATGGCTCCAGTAGATCGAGCTGGGCGCCACACCCTTGGCTCGCGCTGTGCGGATATAATCCTGCGCCAGCACTTCGATCATGCTGGAGCGCGTCATGCGGGCGATGACAGCCATCGGCAGTACCGCGAGTGTGATCGACGGCAGGATGAAACTCTTCCAGGAGGTGGCGCCAAGAAGCGGTAACCAACCGAGACTGACGGAGAAAGTGTTCATCGCCATCAGCGCCAGCCAGAAATTGGCAATGGAAGCGCCGGCGATGGCAAGCAACATCACGGCCTGGTCCGGCCAGCCATGTCGGTAGATCGCGCCGATCATGCCGGCCGGCACGCCGATCGCAATCGCCAGCAGATATGCGGTGATCGCAAGACCCAGCGTAAAGGGCATCCGCTCGGCGATTTCATCGACGACGGGCAGCTTCGACTTGAGGGACATGCCGAGATCGCCCCTGACGGCGCCATAGGCGAACGAACCATATTGTTCGGCGATGCTGCGATCGAGTCCCAGGCGGGCGCGCATATTATCGACCGCTTCCTGCGTGGCTTCGGGGCCGGCCATCATGCGGGCCGGATCGCCGGGAAGCGCGCGGATGGCGATGAAGATGAGCAGCGATACGCCGATCAGGATCAGCGGCAATGCGAGCAGCTTCTTGAGGATATAAGCTTTCATCGGACCGTCATTGTCAGTGAATCAGGCGGGCGGCGCAATGCGCGGCCCGCCCGGTTACGCATCAGTCCTTGGTGGCTTCCTTGACCACGACGAGGCCGCCGGGAACGACCCAGGTGCCCTTCACATTGTTGCGGGCAGCATAGAGATCCTGCGTCGTATAGAGGAGAACGTGCGGTGCCTGCTCGTTGACCTCCTTTTGGGCATCGACATAGATCGCGTTGCGCGCTTTCTCATCCAGCGTCGAAGCTGCCTTGTCGATCAATCCATCCAGCTTCGGATCGTTGAAGAAGCCGAGATTGGCGCTGGCCGGCGAAGCACTGGCCGAATGGTAGAGCGGGCGGAACTGCAGGTCGGCGCCATTGACGCCCGAAGACCAGGAGGCAATTACAGAACCCGTATTGGCGGCCGCCTTGCCGGCAGGATCGGCAAAGGCCGCCTTCGACCAGACGCCGCTTTCCATGCGCTGCACATCGAGCTTCACGCCGGCCTTCGCCCACATGGCCTGCAGCAGTTCGCCGATGCGTGCCTCGGGCTCCTGCACGATGGTCGTCATCGAGAAGCCATCAGGATAGCCGGCATCGGCGAGCAGCTTCTTCGCCTTGTCGACGTCATAGGTGTAAGGCGCAAGCGTCTTGTCATAGCCGGGTGTGACCGGCGCCAACGGCGAATTTGCCGGCGTCGCATTGCCCTGCATGATCGCCTTGACGAGACCGTCGCGGTCGGTCGCATAGTTCAGAGCCTGGCGCACGCGCGCATCGTCGAGCGGCTTCAGTTTAGTGTTGAGCGAAACCCAGAACACTGCCGAACCGTCTGATTTGTTGACCTTCATGTCCGGATTGGCTGCGAGCTGCTTGGCAAAGGCCGCCGGCAGCGGGTTGACGATATCGGCATCACCCGTCTGCAGCGCCATGTTCATGACCGACGGCTCGGCCGTCCAGGTCCACTTGATCTCGTCGGCACCCTTCGGCGCGCCTCCCCACCAGTCCGCGTTCTTCGTTTCCAGCACATATTCGCCGGACTTGTATTCCTGCAGCTTGTAGGGACCAGTGCCGACGGCCTTGCTGCCGATCGTGCCGGCAGCATCCGCGGTCGGGCTGACCATGAGGCAGGCGCCTGTAGTCAGCAGCGCGAGAAAGGCGGGATAAGGCTTCTTGAGCTTGAACTGGACCGTGGAGGAATCGACGGCGCTGACGCTATCGATGAAGGTCCGCAGGCGACCGCTGGCGGCAAGACCGCGCTTGGTATCGAGATGGCGGGTAAAGTTCTTCACCACGGCATCGGCATCGAAGGGCGTGCCGTCATGGAACTTCACGCCCTGGCGCAGTTTGAAAGTCCAGACGATGCCGGCGTCATCGCTCGACCATTCCGTAGCGAGCGCCGGCCGCAGGCTCAAATCCTTGGCGCGGGAAAGCAGGCCCTCATACATCGGGTCCAGAACGGCGGCGGTAAACGTCGCCGTCTGATCACCCGGATCCATCGAGCGCGGCGCTTCTGTCTGCATGACCGTCAGCGTGGAAGCGAAAGCCGAAAACGGCGCAAACAGCGCTCCGGCGACAGCGCAGCTCAATGCGAAATGGCGAGTACTGATAAATCTCTTGCGAATGATTTCCATTGGTTCACCCTCTTGTTGATTCTTGAAACCGGCTCTCGGGTCGGCTTTGATCAATTTTGTAATTTATTTTGGTTGATTGGTTCATTTTGTAAACTTATTGTCAAGGCAAAATAGCACGTCGGCAGATCGGGAATTTGTATGTTCAATTCGTCGCAGCGCGAGCTCCTGCGGGTCATAAGCGAGTCCGGCCCCTTAAGCCGGACCGATCTTGCCTCCGCGATCGGGCTCAGCAAAGCGGCGATGAGCGGCATTGCCCGCGAGCTGATCGATCGCGGCGTCCTGCACGAGACGGAGACCGTCTACGGCCAGGGCCGGCCCTCCGTGCTGCTCGACCTGAAACCCGAATGCGCCTTCTTCATTGGCATCTCGCTTCTTGAAGATCCCGCACCGATGATCCTCAGCGATCTCAACGGCAATATCATCGCCCGTCAGCAATTGCCCCATTCCCGCGATCCCAAGGTCATCGCCAATGCCATCGCCTATGGCCTGCCGGAAATCCTGAAGGGCCACCCGCAGGCAAGCTCGAAGCTTGCCGGCATCGGCGTAGCACTGTCCGGCTTCGTCGATGAAAAGCAGGCAACCTGCGTGCAGTCCACGCTGCTTGGCTGGCAGGACGTGCCGCTTGCTGAAATCATCCGTCAGGCGAGCGGCGTCGATACCTTCATCGAAAACGACGCCAAGGCCGTCGCCGTCAGCGAGAAGCTGTTCGGCATTGCCCGCGATACGCCGAATTTCTCCGTCGTCTCGCTCGGAGACGGCATCGGCTGCGCCCATTTTATCGACGGCAGGCTCTATCGCGGCAATCATGGCGGTGCGGGCGAAATTGCCCATGCAACGATCGATCCCGGCGGCGCGCCCTGCCGCTGTGGCAAGCGCGGATGCCTCGACACCGTCGCCTCCATGAAGGCAATCAAGGAGATGGCGCGGGCCGCCGGCCTGAAATGCACTTCGCTGTCCGAGCTGGAAGAGGAAGCTTCACTCGGCACCGCCGAGGCGATCGCCATCATCCACAAGGCCGGCGCAGCACTCGGTCTGGCGATCTCGCATCTGATCCAGATGAATGATCCCGGCATGATCCTCGTCACCCACGTCGAGGGCTCTTTCGACGGCCTGTTCGGCACGGTTGTGCAGCAGGCGATCGAAGCCAATGTTCTTCCGCGTTACGCCGGCCAGACGCCGATCCGCACCCGCCGCGTCGATAGTGACGTCTGGGCGCGGGGCGCTGCCAGCATCGCAGCCCATAATTTTCTGATTGGTCCCAATATAAGCTGAGGTTTCCCATGCGCATCGCCGTTGGTGGCATTCATATCGAATGCAGCACGTACAATCCCGTCCTGAACGAGGAGAAGGATTTCCGGGTGGTGCGCGGCGAGGGACTGCTGGCAGCCCCTTATTTTGCGTTCCTCGGGGATTACGATGCCGAATTCCTGCCGACGATCCATGCGCGTGCCATTGCCGGCGGTCCGGTCGCTCGCCACACCTACGAGGCCTTCAAGGCCGAGTTCCTCGAGCGCCTGAAGCCCCTGCTGCCGCTCGACGGCCTCTATCTCGCCATGCACGGCGCCATGTATGTTGAGGGCATGGAAGATGCGGAAGGCGACTGGATCAGTTCCGCCCGCGCGCTCGTCGGCGACGATTGCACGCTCTCGGCCAGCTATGACCTGCATGGCAACGTCACCCAGCGCATCCTCGATGCGCTCGACATGTACTCCACCTATCGCACTGCGCCGCATATCGATGTCGAGGAGACCATGCGACGCTCGGTCTCCATGCTGGTGAAAAGCCTGAAGACGGGCGTGAAGCCCACCCTGCTCTGGGCGCCGATCCCGGTCGTCCTGCCGGGCGAACGCACCAGCACCGTCGATGAACCGGCAAAGAGCCTTTACGCCGAACTGCCCGGCATCGATGCGCTCGACGGCGTCTGGGATGCTTCGCTGATGGTCGGCTACGTCTGGGCCGACGAACCCCGCGCCACCGCTGCCGCCATCATGACCGGCACGGACCGAACCGTACTGGAGCGCGAGGCAAAGCGTCTGGCAAAGGCCTATTGGGACGTACGTGAAGAATTCATCTTCGGCTGCGAGACCGGCTCGATCGAGGAATGCGTCGCCAAGGCGATCGCCAATCCCACCGGCCCCGTCGTGCTTGCCGAATCCGGCGACAACCCGACTGGCGGCGGCGTGGGCGACCGAGCCGACGTATTGGCCGAGCTGATTGCAAAAGGCGCCACCGGCGTCGTCTTCGCCGGCATCGCCGATAAGGTGGCCACCGAAACCTGCTATGCTGCGGGCGTCGGTGCCACTCTGGAGCTGACGGTCGGCGCCTCGCTCGATACCAAGGGCAGCAAGCCGGTGACCGGACGCTTCATGGTAAAATTCCTGCACGAAACCGCTGACGCGGCCGACCGCCAGGCCGTCGTTTCCATCGGCGGCATCGATCTGGTGCTCTCTGCCAAGCGCCGCCCTTATCACAACATCGTCGATTTTACCCGCCTCGGTCTTGATCCGCACACGGCAAAGATCGTCGTCGTCAAGTCGGGTTATCTCTCGCCGGAACTCGCACCGATCGCCAATCCCAACCTCATGGCGCTCTCGGCCGGCGTCGTCGACCAGTTCGTCGAGCGCCTGCCGCGCCTGCGCAAAGAGCACCCGACCTATCCTTTCGACAAGGATTTCAGCTTCGAGCCGCAGGCTTTCCTTTCTGCGCGCTCCGCGAACCGCTGAGGTTTGAAAGACGAACCAATTGATTTTTGGTACCGCACGCTTGCCTGGCGTGCGGTTCTCGTCAAACCGTGTGCGCACCTTTGGATCTGCCGTAAATCCAGGCCATTCGACCAATAAACAGGCAGATATTTATTTGCCCAAAAAAGCGCTTGACGATCCGCCGGATTTGGTTTGCATTGAACCAATATTAAATTGGTCCAACCAATCATGGATGAGACGCAAGGCAATTCGAACTATGCGCTGGAGAAGCTGAGGGCTCTCCTGCAGTCGGATAGTCTCGATGCCGATGGCAAGCTGCCGACCGAACGTACGCTCTCCGAAATCCTCGGCGTCAGTCGCCGCTCCATCCGCCGCGCGCTGGAAGTGCTGGAAGCCGAAGGCCGCATCTGGCGCCGGCAAGGCTCCGGCACCTTTGCCGGCAAGCGGCCGGACGGTTGGAGCAACCATGTCGATTCCATCGTCGCCGACACCGATCTCATGGAAATCATGGAAGTGCGCCTGCGCGTCGAACCGCAGCTTGCACAGCTTGCGGCCATGCGCGCCAAGGCCGCCGATGTCGAGCGCATGTATGATCTGGTGAAGAAGATCTACGAAAGCACGGATGCCGACGGCCGCGAACTCTGGGATGGCGCGCTGCATCGCCAGATCGCCCAATGCGCCGGCAACACATTCTTCCTGACGATCTTCGACGTCATCAACCGCGTGCGCCAGGACGAAGCCTGGCAGACGATCCGCGAGCGCGCCCGCAGCGCCAGCCGCACGCGCGAAGTCACCCATGGCCAGCACACGGCTATCGTCGATGCTATCGCCGCCCGCGATCCGGGAAAGGCCGGCGAAGCCATGCGCCAGCACCTGCTGACGCTGCAGGAAAGCCTCATCCGCATCACCTCTCTCGATCACAGCGAAACGGAGGTCGAGAAGGAGCCCACCTGAGCGGGGAAACGGCACGGCGGAGATAACCGACGGCTCGGCACGACAAACGTGAAACAAAAACATAACAGAGGAGAATGAAATGAAACTCGTCAGATTGCTGACCACCGCCGCAGCGGCAGCGCTTTTTGCGCTTCCCGCTTTCGCCGTCGAACTGAAGATCGGCCTGCAGGACGACGCCGACGTGCTTGATCCCGCGCAGTCGCGCACCTTCGTTGGCCGCATCGTCTATACCGCGATGTGCGACAAGCTCGTCGATGTCTCGCCCGACCTGAAGATCGTGCCGCAGCTTGCCACGGAGTGGAACTGGTCGGCCGACGGCAAGGCGCTCACCATGAAGCTTCGCCAGGGCGTGAAGTTCCAGGATGAGACGCCCTTCAACGCCGAAGCCGTCGTCGCCACCATCGAGCGCAACATGACCCTGCCGGAATCGCGTCGCAAGAGCGAGTTGAGCTCCGTCCAGAAGGTCGAGGCGTCAGGCGAATATGAAGTCAAGTTCACGCTGAAGAGCCCAGACGTTACCCTGCTCGCCCAACTTTCCGACCGCGCCGGCATGATCGTGTCGCCGAAGGCCGCGAAGGAACTCGGCGCCAAGTTCGGCGACCATCCGGTCTGCGCCGGCCCGTTCAAGTTCGTCGAGCGTATCCAGCAGGACCGTATCGTGCTGGAAAAGTTCCAGGACTACTGGAACAAGGATAATGTCTTCATCGACAAGATCACCTACCTGCCGATCCCGGATTCGACGGTACGCCTCGCCAACCTGCGCTCCGGCGACCTCGACATGATCGAGCGTCTGGCCGCAACCGATGCTGAAACGGTCAAGAGCGATTCGAACCTCGTCTATAAGGATGTCGTCAATACCGGCTGGCTCGGCATCTATGCCAATATCGGCAATGGCGCGCGCGCCGACAATCCGATGGGCAAGGACAAGCGCCTGCGCCAGGCCTTCTCGCTTGCGATCGATCGTGATGCCGCCATGCAGATCGTCTTCGAAGGCACCGGCGTTGCCGGCAACCAGCCCTTCCCGCCTAGCAGCCCCTGGTTCGACAAGGATGTCCCGGTTCCGGTCCGTGACGTCGAAAAGGCAAAGGCGCTCGTCAAGGCGGCAGGCTTCGACCGCATTCCGGTCGAGATGCAGGTTCCGAACAGCCCCGTCGTGATGCAGATGATGCAGATCATCCAGTCCATGGTCGCCGAAGCGGGCTTCGACCTGACCCTGAAGGCAACGGAATTTGCGACCCTGCTCAACGAACAGACCGCCGGCAACTATCAGCTCAGCCGCTCCGACTGGTCCGGCCGCGTCGATCCTGACGGCAATATCCAGCAGTTCGTCACCTGCGGCGCCGGCCTGAACGACAGCAAATATTGCAATGCTGATGTCGACAAGCTGCTGAGCGAGGCTCGCCAGTCCCCTGACGATTCCGTGCGCAAGCAGAAATACGATGCCGCAACCGCAATCCTCAGTGACGACTTGCCGATCATCTTCCTTGGCCACCAGTCCTGGATCTGGGCGCTGCACAAGAACATCACCGGCTTCGTTGCTTCGCCCGACGGTATGATCCGCCTCGTCGGCGTGAAGAAGGAAGGCTGATAGCCACACGCTTCAGGAACGCGGCGACCCTCGCCGCGTTTCGCTGATGGTATCGGAGCGCCCATGTACAGGTTCATCGCCAAGCGGCTGCTGGTCGCCATTCCAACTCTGCTGATCATTTCGGTTTTTGTCTTCTCGCTGCAGAAACTTCTGCCGGGTGATCCGGTTCTGGCCATGGCCGGTGAAGAGCGCGATCCGCAGGTGCTGGAATTCCTACGGGAAAAATATCACCTCAACGATCCCGTCCCCTACCAGTATTTCTACTGGCTCGGCTCGGCCCTGAAGGGCGATCTCGGCATTTCGCTGCGCACCAACCAGCCCGTTCTCGAACTCGTTGCCGAAAAGCTGCCGGTCACCATCCAGCTTGCGATCATGTCGATGATCTTCGCCTTCGTGATCGGCGTGCCGATGGGCATCCTGGCGGCCGTCAAGAAGAACACCATCATCGATTATCTCGCCAACATTATCGCTCTGTCAGGCCTGTCGATCCCGAATTTCTGGCTCGGCATCATGCTGATCCTGCTGATCTCGGTGAATCTCGGCTGGCTTCCAGCCTCGGGCTACGAGCCCATCTTCTCCAATCCGCTGCGCTCGATCCAGACCATGCTGATGCCCTCCTTCGTGCTCGGCAATGCGCTTGCCGCCACGCTGATGCGCCACACCCGTTCGGCCATGCTGAGCGTCTTGAGCGCCGACTACATCCGTACCGCCCGCGCCAAGGGGCTTCCGGAAAGCTCCGTCGTGCTGGAACACGGCTTCCGCAACGCGGTCCTGCCGATCGTCACACTGACCGCTCTGCTTTTCGGCGAACTTCTCGCCGGTGCGGTCCTCACCGAGCAGATTTTCACCATTCCAGGCTTTGGAAAACTCATCGTCGATGCCGTCTTCAACCGCGATTATGCTGTCGTCCAGGGCGTCGTCATCTGCACGGCGATCGGCTTTATCCTGATGAACCTCGTGGCCGACGTGCTCTATGTCCTTCTCAATCCGCGCATGAGAGCTTCGCTATGACCGCAATCGATCAAGTCGCAGCCGCGCCCGTCACGTCTGCAGAGCAGCGTTCGCCGAGCCGCGCCTGGCGTAAGCTGAAAGCCAACAAGGGTGCGCTCGTCGGCCTCACCATCATCGCCTTCTTCGCCATCCTTGCCATCATCGCGCCGCTCCTGCCGCTCCCCGATCCGAACGCCACGAGCTGGTCGACGATCCGTAAGGCGCCGTCAGCGGCCCATTGGCTCGGCACCGATGATATCGGCCGCGATATTCTCTCCCGCATGATCTGGGGCGCGCAGGCCTCGCTGATGGCCGGCGTCTTTTCGGTGGCGATCGCCGTTCTCATCGGCGTGCCCTTCGGCCTGATCTCGGGCTATTTCGGCGGCTGGATCGACATGATCATATCTCGCATCACCGAGGCCTTCCTGGCGATGCCTTTCCTGATTACAGCGATCGCGCTTGCCGCCTTCCTTGGCCCGAGCCTCAGCAATGCGATGATCGCGATCGGCCTTTCGGCCATGCCTATCTTCGTGCGGCTGACGCGTGGCCAGGTACTGGCGGTCAAGACCGAGGAATATATCGAAGGTGCGCGCTCCATCGGTCTTCGCCATTTCAGCATCATTACCCGCTACATCCTGCCGAATGTTTTCGCGCCGATCCTCGTGCAGGCGACGCTGACGATCGCGACCGCCATCATCGCCGAAGCCAGCCTCTCCTTCCTCGGCCTCGGCCAGCAGCCGCCGGCGCCAAGCTGGGGCTCGATGCTGAATGTTGCCAAGAATTTCCTGAGCCAGGCGCCGTGGATGGCGATGTGGCCAGGCATTGCCATCTTCCTCGTCGTTATCGGTTTCAATCTCTTGGGCGACGGCCTGCGCGATGCGCTCGATCCGCGCGAAGCATGACCCTTCGAAAGGACATATGAAATGACCGCATTCACGACCCGCCCCGAAATTCTGGGCACATTCGGCGTCGTTACCTCAACGCACTGGATCGCCTCTGCCGTCGGCATGAGCATCCTGGAAAAGGGCGGCAACGCTTTCGACGCGGCGGTTGCTACCGGCTTCACCCTGCAGATCCTCGAGCCGCACCTCGTCGGCCCCGGCGGCGACATGCCGGCGATCATCTATTCCAAGAAGAAGGATAAGGTCGAGGTCATCTGTGCCCAAGGCCCTGCCCCGGCAGGCGCCACTATCGAGCACTATACGTCCGAGGGCCTGAAGCTGATCCCCGGCGACGGCCTTCTGGCAACCGTCATTCCCGGCTCCTTCGACGGCTGGATGCTGACGCTGCGCGACTACGGCAGGCTGAGCGTGCGCGACGTGCTGGAGCCGGCAATCTATTACGCCGAAAACGGCCATCCGATGCTGCCACGTGTCTCCGCCACCATTAAGGGGCTCGCCGAATTCTTCGAAAAGGAATGGCCGACCTCCTACGAGACCTGGGTGCCGGGCGGCTCGGTTCCCGAACCGCATTCCAACTTCAAGAACCCGGTTCTCGCCGAAACCTGGAAGCGCATCATTTCCGAAGCGGAAGCAAAGCAGGGTCGCGAGGCGCAGATCGAAGCGGCCCGCGACGCCTTCTACCGCGGCTTCGTCTCCGAGAAGATCGCAAACTATCTGAAGACGGCCGAAGTGATGGATGCGAGCGGCAGCCGCCACAAGGCAGTGCTGACGGCTGACGACATGGCCAACTGGTCGGCAACGATCGAAGAGCCGTTGACCTATGACTATCACGGCTGGACGGTTGCCAAGATCGGCCCTTGGGGCCAGGGCCCGGTCTTCCTGCAGACCCTGTCGATCCTTAAGGGTATGGATATCGCCTCGATGGCGCCAGATGGTGCCGATTTCGTCCACACCGTCACCGAGGCCATGAAGCTCGCCTTCGCCGACCGCGAGGTCTACTACGGCGATCCTGACTTCGCCGATATACCACTCGACCATCTTCTCTCGGACACTTACGCCGCCGGCCGCCGCAAGCTCATCACGGGCGAAGCCTCCTTCGATCTTCGCCCCGGCAAGGTGGCGGGTTTCGAGCAGCAATATGATGTGACGATGGCGATGCTCGGCGCCGATTCCAAGACCGGTGCCGTCTACGAGCCGACCATGGCGCATCTGACGGAAAAGCGCGGCGACACCGTCCACATCGACGTCATCGACCGGGAAGGCAACATGGTCTCGGTCACCCCCTCGGGCGGCTGGCTGCAGTCTTCGCCGATCGTTCCGGGCCTCGGCTTCTGCCTGAATTCGCGCGCCCAGATGTTCTGGCTGAAGCCCGGCCTGCCAACGTCGCTTGCTCCTGGCAAGCGCCCCCGCACCACGCTCACGCCCTCGCTCGGCCTTTATGAAGGACGCCCGACGCTCGCCTTCGGCACGCCTGGCGGCGACCAGCAGGAACAGTGGCAGCTCTCCTTCTTTCTGCGTTATGTGCACCACAAGATGAACCTGCAGGCGGCAATCGACCAGCCGCTCTTCCACACCTCACATTTCCCCGGCTCCTTCTATCCGCGCACGCGTGAACCGGGTGGTCTGATGGTAGAAGGCAATTTCAGCGCTGCCGTACTCGACAGTCTGCGGGCCCGCGGCCACAAGCTCACCGTCGCCGAGCCTTGGACCATTGGCCGCCTGACGGCAGCCCGCCGCGATGCCGACGGGCTGTTGCGTGCCGCTGCCACGCCCCGTCTCATGCAGGCCTATGCGGTCGGGAGGTAGGCATGACCTGGTCCATCGTCGCCCGTGATCCTGAGACAGGCTATCTCGGCATTGCTGTCGCCACCCGCTTCTTTGCGGTCGGCGGGCTGGTGCCGCATATCCGCGGCGGCATCGGCGCAGTCGCGACGCAGGCCTTCGTCAGCCCGCTCTATGGTACCGATGGGCTCGCTTTGCTTGCTGACGGCAAGGCACCGGATGAGATCATCGCCGAACTGACCGCCCGTGATGCCGGCCGAGACCAGCGCCAGCTTCACCTGATCGATGCCCGCGGCCGCAACGCCGCCTTCACCGGCGCCAAATGCATCGATTGGGCGGGTCATCTGATTGACGACAATGTTTCCGTCGCTGGCAATATGCTGGCCGGCCCTGATGTGGTCGCGCAGACGCTTGCCACCTATAAGAAGGCGATGGACAAGCCCTTCATCGAGCGCCTGCTCGAAGCCATGCAGGCCGGCGAGAATGCCGGCGGCGACAAGCGTGGCAAGCAGTCTGCCGCCCTCCTCGTCCACCGCGATCAGGATTATCCCTGGCTCAGCATCCGCGCGGATGATCATCCCGATCCGCTCGCCGAACTGCGTCGGCTCTATGCGGTAGCGCAGGAGCGCTACATGCATGTCGCTGAAACGATGGCGACCAAAGCCAACCCGAACGGAATGATTGACAGGCGCGAGATCGATGAAAAGATCGCGGCGCTGGAAGCCGCGCGCCTTGCGGAAGGACGGCCGTCTGCCTCTTTCGCCACGCCTTTGAAGACCTGAAATCCTAGCCATCCGGCACAAAAAGAATAAGGGAACGATATGAGTGATCAGCCTGCAGCATCAGTCTCTCCGGTTCTTTCCGTCCGGAATCTGACCACCTCTTTTCTCGCCGACGGCGAGTGGAGACCGGTCGTCCGTAATGTCTCCTTCGATGTCATGCCGGGGGAAACGGTCGCCATTGTCGGGGAGAGCGGGTCCGGCAAGAGCGTCACCTCGCTTTCCATCATGCGCCTGCTCGCCAAGGGCTCAAGCCGCGTCGAAGGCAGCATTACACTCAATGGGCGCGATATCCTTTCCCTTTCCGACAGGGAGATGCGTTCCGTGCGCGGCAAGGATGCCGCCATGATCTTTCAGGAACCGATGACCAGCCTGAACCCGATCTTCACCATCGGCAGGCAGATTTCCGAAGCACTCACCTGCCACGGCGATATCAGCAAGGCTGACGCACGCGCGGAGACCATCCGCCTTCTGGAGAAGGTGCGCATTCCCAATGCCGCATCCCGCTTCGACGAATATCCGCACCAGTTTTCCGGCGGCATGCGCCAGCGTGTCATGATTGCCATGGCACTCGCATCAAGGCCGAAGCTTTTGATCGCCGACGAACCGACCACCGCACTCGACGTCACCATCCAGGGCCAGATCCTCGACCTCATCAAGGTGCTGCAGGAAGAGGAAGGCATGTCCGTTCTCTTTATCACCCATGACATGGGCGTCGTAGCCGAGATCGCCGATCGCACCATTGTCATGTATCGCGGCGAAGCGGTCGAAACCGGCACGACGGACGATATCTTCAATCGCGGCAAACATCCCTATACGCGCGCCCTGCTCTCTGCCGTGCCGCGGCTCGGCTCGATGGATGGCCGCAAATGGCCGCTGCATTTCCCGGTGATCGACACGGCGACCGGCGAACGCCGCGAGCCGGTAGAAGTGGCCGAAACCGTCGACCGCCGCAAGACGCCGATCCTCGAGGTGAAGAACCTCGTCACCCGCTTCGATATTCGCGGCGGTCTCCTCGGCCGCAAGACCGGCGCCATCCACGCCGTGGAGGATGTGTCCTTCGAACTCTTCCAGGGCGAAACGCTGTCGCTCGTCGGCGAGTCCGGCTGCGGCAAATCCACGACCGGACGTTCGATCACACGCCTGGTGCAGCCGAACGGAGGCTCTGTCAACCTTGACGGCTATGACGTGCTGAACCTCGACGCGATCAGCCTGCGTCAGATGCGCCGCAGCATCCAGATGATCTTCCAGGATCCCTTCGCGAGCCTCAATCCGCGCATGACGATAGGAGCTGCCGTCGCCGAACCCATTGTCGAACACGGCCTCGGCACCCGCGCCCAGGCCCGCGACAAGGCCGCCGACCTGCTCGAACGCGTCGGCCTGAAACCGGATATGATGAAGCGTTACCCGCATGAATTTTCCGGCGGTCAGCGCCAGCGCATCTGCATCGCCCGCGCTCTTGCGCTCGATCCGAAGGTGATCGTCGCGGACGAAAGCGTGTCCGCTCTCGACGTTTCGATCAAGGCGCAGGTCTGCAATCTGCTGATGGATCTGCAGCAGAGCCTCAACCTGGCCTTCCTTTTCATCTCCCACGACATGGCAGTCGTCGAACGCGTCAGCCACCGCGTTGCGGTCATGTATCTTGGCGAGATCGTCGAGATCGGCCCGCGCGAAGAGCTCTTCCGCAATCCGCAGCATCCCTACACCAAGAAGCTAATGGCGGCTGTTCCGGTGCCTGATCCCGCCCGCCGCGGCATCCGCCGCAACCTCGGCACCGACGAACTGAAAAGCCCTGTCCGCCCTGTGGGTTACGTGCCTCCGAAACGTCAGTTCCGTGAGGTCGTAGCAGGCCATATGGTGCGGATGGAGGAAGCGGCCTGAGCTAGTCCAGGAGGCTCAACCGGCAGTACAGTATGGCAGGTATTGCGCGAGAGGGACCGCATCCTCAGGGGGTGCGGTTTAATCCCTTTTGCTGCATCGCTTATATCATTTATTCCAGATATTATTTCACTGGGAATTATTAACGCCAATCGCCGACGTTTGTGTTCTCTTATCCTTGCGAATCAAAAAGGTTTGATTTGCCTGGGGGCAGCCACCATGTTGAAGCATGGGGCGATAGAACAGTTGGGCAGGAGCACATGCTGCAACGGATTGAAGACATTGATGCCGCGCTAGTCGACAGGCTGCAGCACTCAGCGTTCAAGTATTTCCTGAAATATTCCAATCCTGAAAACGGCCTCGTCCCGGATACGTCGATCCCCGGCGTGCCGGCGAGCATCGCCGCGGTCGGCTTCGGACTTTCCTCCTATCCTGTCGGCGTCGAGCGCGGCTGGATCAGCCGCGCGGAAGCTGCCGAGCGCGTCTTCAACACGCTGCACTTTTTCGCCAACTCTAAGCAGGGTACGGAACGCCACGCGACCGGGCATCGCGGCTTCTTCTATCACTTCCTGCACGTGGATACCGGCAACCGCGCCTGGAACAGCGAGCTTTCGACGATCGATACCGCTCTGCTCGTTGCCGGCATCCTGACCGCCGCACAATATTTCGACGGAGAGGATCAAACCGAGACCGAGATCCGCGCGCTCGCGAAATTCATCTATGAGCGCGTCGACTGGCGCTGGGCGCTGAACAAGGGCGATTGTATCTCGATGGGCTGGAAGCCCTCTTCGGGCTTTCTGCGCTGGCGCTACCATGGCTTCGATGAAGCGATCATCCTCTACACACTGGCGCTGGCGTCACCGACCTACCCGATCCCGCAATCGAGCTACGACGCCTTTACGGCAAGCTATTCGTGGATGATCTTCAACGAGCAGCCCTATCTCTATGCCGGCCCGCTCTTCATCCATCTCTTCTCCCATGCCTGGATCGATTTCCGCGGCATCCAGGACAAGCCGATGGCTGAGCGGAACTGGGACTATTTCCGCAATACGCAGGTCGTCATCAACGTCCAGCGCGACTACGCGGAACGCAATCCCGGCCAGTTCGTCGGCTACAGCAAGGATATCTGGGGATTCACGGCTTGCGATGGCCCGCCGCCGACGCGGCGCATGCGCGGTGGCCGCAACCCGAAGGTACTGGGTTATGCCGCTCGCGGTGCTCCGCTCGGCCCCGATGACGGCACGATTGCGCCCTGGGCAGCGCTCGGCTGCCTGCCTTACGACCGGCAGGCTGCCCTGGACGGCACCAGGGCGCTGCTGACGAGCTATCCGAACCTGCTCCTGGAAGGCGGCTTCCCCGGCGGCTTCAACCCGACAGTCCAGACCAAGCGGCCTGAGGGCTGGGTCGATGACAGAACCGTGGCCATAGACCAGGGCCTCCTCGTCATGACGATCGAGAACGACCGCTCAGACTTCATCTGGAAGCTGATGCGCAGGAATCCAGTCATCCGCCTCGGCCTCGAGCGCGCTGGCTTCACCGGCGGCTGGCTGGCTGGCGAAGAGCCGCAAGAGCTGGTTCTGAAGACGGGCTGAATCTAACGCGAAAAGACATGCGCCTTGCCGGCGATATCGAGGCGAACGAGATCGCCCCGCGCCGGCAATGCCACGCTCGATGTCTTGATCAGGATCGGCGGTAGGGCGACAGCGGCAAGTGACACCGCCACCGTGCAGGTCGCGCCGCCGAATTCTACATCCACGACACGCCCGCCATATTTCGCGTTGTCCTCACCGACAACGACACGGATCTGTTCCGGCCGCAGCATGATTTCCGCCTTGCCCTGATGGCCCCCCTCAACCGGTACGCTGCCGAGCGCACAATCGGCAAAACCATTCTTGATGATCGCCGGCAGCATCACCGCATCGCCAAGAAAAAGCGCCGTCTCGCGATCCCGCGGCTTGAGATAGAGCGTCTGCGGCGTGCCTGCCTGCACCAGCTTCCCCTCGCGTAATACAGCAACCTGGTCGGCAAAGGACAGGGCCTCACCCTGATCGTGGGTCACGAGGACGGCGGTGATGCCTGCGGCCTGCAATACGCGGGCCACCGCCTTTCGCATGTTTTCACGCAGTCCCGTATCCAGGGCGGAAAAAGGCTCATCCAGCAGCATCAGGCGTGGCCGCCGGCCGAGCGCACGGGCGAGCGCCACACGCTGCTGCTGGCCGCCCGAAAGCTGGTGCGGGCGGCGATCCAGCATACTGTTTTCCAGCTCCACCATTTCCAGAAGATCGCGAATTCGCTTTTCGCGATCCGGCGCGCCGCGCTCGAAACCGAAACCGATATTTTCTGCGACACTTAGATGCGGAAAGAGCGCGCCATCCTGCGAGACGATGCCGATGCCGCGCTTGTGGGCGGGAACACATGCCGGCCCGTCAGCGAGCACCTCACCATCGAGCGTCACCCGGCCGACGTCAGGCTGTTCGAAGCCGGCAATGATACGTAGCAGCGTCGTCTTGCCGGAACCGGAGGGACCGACAACCGCCGTGCGGCTGCCCGCCTGCACTTCAAGCGAAATATCCTTCAAGGCCTGAACCGGGCCATAACGCTTGCTGATAGCGTCGATCGTAAGCAGCGTCATTGGCCGGCAGTCCGTTTCGATTGGGCATAGAGCATAAGGGTGAGCGGCAGCGACAGCACGACCATCATGAAAGCATAGGGTGCTGCAGAGACATAATCGATCTCGCTGGTCATCGACCAGAATTTCGTCGCCAGCGTATCGACGCCGTTTGGCGACAACATCAGCGTCGCCGTCAGTTCATTGGTGATGCCGAGTGCGGCGAGCGCCACGCTGGCGGCGGCCCCCGGCGCTGCGAGCCGCATGGTGATCTGGCGCACGGCCTGTCCCGGCGTGCGGCCAAGCCCCATTGCCGCCCGCTCCAGTTCGACAGGCGCCTGCGCAATGCTGGCGCGCAGTCCGACCATGGCGCGTGGCAGGAAAAGCAGCACATAGGCGACGAGCAGCGTTGCAAAGGTCTGGTAGAGCGGCAGGATGAGACGGACGGTAATTGAGACAAGCGCAAGCGCCACGACGACACCGGGCAGCGAACCGACATAATAGTGACAGGCTTCGAGGATGCGCTGAAGGCGGCCCGGCGCGCGCACCGAGAGCCAGGCCATGGGGGCAGCGGCGATCGTAGCCAGCACGCCACCGGCGATGGCGAGAACGATCGTCTGTGCAAAGGCGCTCGCCACCTCTATGCGCCAGATGCCGAGCCCACCGAGACAAAGCCAGCGGCCGAGCGTGATCAGCGGCACGCCGAGCGTCAGCGCTGCGAGGACGATCGGCAGCGCCACGGCGGGCACGACGAACCAGCCGAGCCGGCGACGGTCTGCCGGGCGCGCTGAGCCGGAGCCAACGCGCGCATATCGCTCATTGCCGCGCAGCAGGATCTCGAGGCCGAGCAGGAACAGGCAGCAGGCGACGAGCACGCCGCCAAGCATGTTGGAAGCCGGGCTGTTATAGGAAGACTGGAACTGGTCGACGATCGCGGTTGCAAACGTGTCGAAGCGGATCATCACGAACAGACCGTATTCCGACAGGAGGTGCAGCGCGATCAGCAGCGAGCCGCCGCAGATGGCCAGGCGAAGCTGCGGCAGGACCGTGCGGAAGAAGACCCGCCACGGATCAAGGCCAAGCGAAGCAGCGGCATCCTCAATGGCCGGATCGAGCCGGCGGAGTGCCGCGGCAACCGGCAGATAGAGGAAGGGGTAATAGGCAAGCACCGAAACAAAGACGCCGCTCTGTAACCCGCGCATGCCCGGAAGCAGGCTCACCCAGGCATAGGAATGCACGAAGGCCGGCACGGCAAGCGGGGCAATAGCTAACCACGCCCAGAGCCGTGCGAACGGGATATCCGTCCGCTCCGTCAGCCAGGCAAGTGTGACGGCAAGCGCGATAGACAGCGGAACGGTGATCGATTCCAGGAAAACCGTATTGACGAGAAGCTCGCCGACGCGCGGGCGAAAGACCAGCGTTCTTACTGTTTGCCAGCCGACATCATAGGTCACCCAGGCGATGAAGCCGAGCGGCACGAGGCTGAAGATCGCCACAACAGATGCGACGAGAACGACGGAAGCGTGCGGCATGCGCCAGCGCGGCAAAACCATTCGCGAGGCCCTTGGCGCCTCATTGCCGGAAGCGAGCAATCTATTGTCCTGCAGCAAGGCCGATGCCTTCACGCGCTGAAAAAGGAAGGCAACCGCCTTTGAGGAGCGGTTGCCGGATCTCGTCATGCCCTAAGGTTTTCTTGAGCCAAAAGCAATAGTTTTGGCCGGAAGAAGACTGCGGCAGAAAGGTTAGATAAGGCCAGCGGCCGTCATCAACTCCACGACCTTCTTGCTGTCGAGGGTCGAGGCTTCAACCTTAGGCGCGTTGAGGTCGGCAAGCGGTACCAGCTTGTCGTTGGAGGCCGCATCCTTGCCGATGGCGTATTCAAAGGAATCGCCATCCTTGAGTACCGCCTGGCCGGCCTTGCTGGTGAGATACTTGATGAAAGCCTGAGCTTCCTTCATGTGTTGCGTGGACTTCAGGATACCGCCGCCCGAAACGGAAACGAAAGCGCCCGGATCCTGGTTCTTGAAATAGTGCAGGCCGACATTCTTGCTGTTTTCGCCGGTCTTGGCCTGATCGCCGAACCAGTAGTAGTGATAGATGATCGCGCCTTCGACTTCGCCGGCATTGACGGCCTTCATCGCAACACTGTTGCCCTTGTAAGGCGTGGCATTGTCCTTGAGGCCCTTCAGCCAGGTCTTGGTGGCGTCTTCGCCCTTCAGCTGCAGGAAGGCCGCGACGATGGCCTGGAAGTCGGCACCTGCGGGAGCGGCACCCCAGCGGCCCTTCCAAGCCGGATCCTGCAGGTCGAGCATCGACTTCGGCAGCTTGTCTTCGGTCAGCTTCGTCTTGTCATAGGCAAAAACGGTGGTGCGCGCGGCAATGCCGGTCCACATGCCGTCAGCCGGGCGATACTGCTCCGGAACCTGGTCCAGCGTGTCCTTCTCGATCGGCGCGAACAGGCCTGCGCCATCGACCAGCGTCATGGCCGGCGAGTTTTCGGTGAGGAAAACGTCGGCGGGCGAAGCGTCGCCTTCCTGGATGATCTGATTGGCGAACTGCATATCGCTGCCCTGGCGCATGGTGACCTTGATGCCGGTCTCCTTGGTGAAGGCATCGATCCATTCGCGGCCGAGGCTTTCGTGCTGGGCATTATAGACGACGATGCCTTCGGACTGCTGCGCATTGGCACTGCCTGCGAGCGCGGTGGCTGCGAGAAGTGAAGCGGCAAGCGCAAGCGCGCCGGAAAGACGGTTAAGAGCAATTTTCATGATGGCCTCCGTGGCGATGTCACCCGAGCTCCCAAGGGTGATGGCAGGCGTATATTTTTGTTGACTGCTTACTTCAAGTTTCGAGGTCAAAAATAACATCACATTATCTTGACTCAATCTTTCATCTTCGCGGGGAATAAATCCGGATTTCGTCAAAAAAAGCGACGCCGGTGAGGCGTCGCTTTTTAGATTCCAATGCATTAGCTTATTCGACGTCGAACTTGACACCCTGCGCCAGCGGCAGGGTCTTGCCGTAATTGACGGTGTTGGTGGAGCGTCGCATGTAAGCCTTCCAAGCATCCGAACCGGACTCACGGCCTCCGCCCGTCTCCTTCTCGCCGCCAAAGGCTCCGCCAATTTCAGCACCGGACGGACCAATATTGACATTGGCAATGCCGCAATCCGAACCACGCGAGGACAGGAAGGTCTCGGCTTCGCGCATATTGTTGGTGAAGATCGAGGACGACAGGCCCTGCGGCACGGCGTTGTGCAGCTCCAGCACCGCGTCGAAATCGCTGTACTTGATGACATAGAGGATTGGCGCGAAGGTTTCCTGCTCGACCGGGCCGGTCTGCTCAGACATTTCGACGAGTGCGGGGCGAACATAGAAGGCCTCTGCCGAACCGTTCTCGAGACGCTCACCACCGACGACAGCGCCGCCGGCGGCCTTTGCCTGGCCGAGAGCCGTCTGCATCTTGTCAAAGGCCTGCCCGTCGATCAGCGGGCCGACCAGCGTGCCTGTTTCCAGCGGATTGCCGATCGTCACTGAACCATAGGCCTTCTTCAGTCGCGGTACGAGCTGGTCATAGACGCTCTCATGCACGAAGAGACGGCGCAGCGTCGTGCAACGCTGGCCGGCCGTACCCATCGCCGCGAAGGCAACGCCGCGCAGCGTTAGGTCGAGATCGGCAGTCGGGCAGACGATTGCGGCATTGTTGCCGCCGAGCTCCAGGATCGCGCGGGCAAACCGCTGCGACAGGCGCGGACCAACAGCGCGGCCCATGGCCGTGGAGCCGGTGGCCGAAACGAGCGGGATCTTTGGATGGTCGACCAGCACTTCGCCAACCTCGCGGCCGCCGATCAGGAGCGTCGAGAGATTTCCCGGAGCCTTGCCGCCTTCGGCAACAAAACGCTTCAGCGCTTTCTCGAACAGCGCCTGGACGGCAAGCGCCGTCAGCGGCGTCTTTTCCGAAGGCTTCCAGACCGTGGAATTGCCGCAGACGATCGCGAGCGCTGCGTTCCACGACCAGACGGCGACCGGGAAGTTGAAGGCCGAGATGATACCGATGGCGCCAAGCGGATGCCAGCTTTCCATCATGCGATGTTCTGCACGTTCCGTTGCGATCGTCAGGCCATAGAGCTGGCGGGAAAGACCGACGGCGAAATCGCAGATATCGATCATTTCCTGCACTTCACCGAGACCTTCGGAGGTAATCTTGCCGACTTCGATCGAGACTAGCCGTCCGAGCGCCACCTTGGAAGCACGCAGCTCCTCACCGAGCAGACGGACCAGTTCGCCGCGCTTCGGCGCCGGAACAGCCCGCCATTCAAGGAAAGCCTTGTGCGCCGCGTCGATCGCCGCCTTGGCGTCGGCAACGGAATGTTCCCTGAGCTTGCCGATTTCCTTGCCGGTGATCGGCGAAGCGACGGACAGCGTGCCGCCCGTATAGCTCTTGGCATCGACGCCGAGATCGGCGAGCAGCTTGGCGGTTTCGGTGGCGAGATCGAGGACGGCGATGGTCATTGTCTTGGTTCCAGTCTTGTTGTTCTCAGAAACGGGCATCGGCGAAATGGGCGACCTGAGCGCCGGCTTCGTACCATACTTCCTTGAGCGCGCGGAAGCTCGGCTCGCGAGGGTCCGTCAGCGGCAAAGGCAGGTCCGCTTCGCCCATCCGGCCAAGAATATGCTCCGCCAAAGTGCGGCCGAACACTGTACCGGGCGCAATCCCGCGGCCATTATAGCCCGAAAAGCCGATGACATTGGGAGCGAATTTGTGGAAGCGCGGCAGTGCATTGTCGGTCATGCCGATCTGGCCGTACCATTCACATTCGAATTCGATATCACCGATCTCGGGGAAGAGCCGCTTCAGCGAGCGCTTGGCCCAGCCTTTGTGCACGGAAAGGCCGGTATTGCGCAGCGCCCCAACGCTGCCGAAGACCAGGCGGCCAGCCTGATCCATCCGGAAGGAGGAGAGGATTTCCTTAGTATCCCACACACCCTCGCGATTGGGCAGGATCGACTGGCGCAGATTGTGGCCGAGCGGCACGGTCGCGAAATTGAAATAGGGCAGAAACACCTGCTCGTTGCGCACCTGCTCCCAGGGGCCGGTGCTGTAAGCGTCGGTCGCCACGATGATCCAGTCGGCGCTCACCTGTCCGCGCGCCGTCTTCACCACCCAGCGGTCGCCCTGCCGCTCGGTTGCGATAACAGGGCTTGCCGTATGCAACACGACACCCGCCTTCTGCGCCGCGTGGGCAAGCCCGCGCGCATAGGCAAGTGGCTGCAGCGTGCCGGCCCGCATGTCGAGCAGCGACCCGGCATAGGCATTCGTGCCAATGCGTTTTGCCGTCTCATCCGCATCGAGCAACGCCACGGGCGCGCCACGCGCCGACCATTGTTTGTAGCGCTCCTCGACTTCCTTCAGCCCATCGACACCGACGGCGCAATGCAGCGTACCCTGCTTTTCGAGCTCGCAAGCAATGCCATGCTTTTCGATCAGTTCCATCACCAGCCGTGGCGCGTTGCCAAGCAGGTCGAGCAGACGCTCGCCATAGACCGGACCGAGCACACCAGGCAGGTCATCAGGCATGACCCACATGCCGGCATTGATGAGGCCGACATTGCGACCCGCACCGCCGAAGCCGATCTCCTTCGCCTCCAGGAGCGCGACCCGCGACCCGGCCTCGGCCAAATGCAGGCCGGAGGAAAGGCCCGTATAGCCGCCGCCGACGATGACGACGTCGGCCTCGATAGCGCCTTCCAGCACAGAGGTGACGGGTGGCTGGGGAGCAGTCTTTTCCCATAGGCCGTGGGAGCGCGGATCATTGAGCATTGGACAGTCCAGTCAGGATCGAAATCGGCACTCTAGCGCCGCCTCCGCCCTCGCGGAAGCGGCCAAATATCAGGCGACCGTCTTTAGCTTCAGGCCCGAAAGGCTGAGCTTTTCCATGGCCATGTCGAGCGAGGCAGCCTGCCGCTCGGTATAGAGCGCGAGCTCGTCCTGGACCTTCGCGCCGAGTGCTTCCTCGAAGGCATCCCGGTTCGAGCGTGTCGCATAATTCTGCTGCTGGTCCGTACCCAGGTTCGACTGGAAGATACCGGCCGCGCTGACGGGCAGGAAATCCTCGTAGATAATGGGATCGAACCGCAGATAGCCCCTGGCAATCAACGCGTCCGGATCGGAGGGCAGCTGTCCCTTGGCCGCAATACCTTCTGGCGTCGCCGAATAGTGGAAGAAGGCAAGCCCCTCGCGCCGCAGTTCGTCCCAGCTGTCCGGCAGTGCTTTGAACCGCTCGGCAAGCTCGGCATCGTAGTCGCCGGCCTTGGCGCCGGATGCGCAGACCTGCACTTCGCCGCGCACCGAAGCAAGCAGCCGATCATAGAGCGCCCGGCCCTTGGCCGTCAGCGCCACGCCGCGCTGTTCGATCTCGCCGAAGCGGGCCGTATGCGTGCCTGATGTCGTCCCGGCCTCGCCGGTAAAAGCAATCGGCTCTTCCAGAGCCTTGAAGCTCGTCTGTCGCAGCAGGATATCGCAATTGCGCCGCGGCGGACCTTCGATGACGGCCTTGGGCGTAATGCCGCGCTCCGGCATGCGCCGTTGCACTTCATCAATATCGAGCGTGCGCGGCGTCAGATGGTTGATATGCGGCCCCTTGAAGCTGACCACATCGGCAATGAGGCGGTGAGCGTCATGCAGACGCTTGTAGGTCCCGGCGCTGACCGTCGCCTCGCCGTGCCAACGGAAGGTTTCCAGCGCCTCGGCAACGAATTCCGCTGCCTCCGCGTCCGTCAGCCCACCGGCCCTTTCATGCTGCTCGATGAGGGCAATGGCGCGCGGTGTATAGATGCGCCGTCTGGCGAGGATCGCGGCGGCTTCCGCGCGCAGGTCTTCATCTTCGATCAGTTCCAGGCGCAACAGCGAGGTGAAGACACGGAACGGGTTGACGTTCAGCGCCGCCTCATCGACCGGCCGAAAGCAGGTGGAATGGACTGGAACGCCGGCGACCGAAAGATCGTAGTAACCGACCGACTGCATGCCCATGACGGCAAAGAGCCGGCGGATGGTGAACAGCTCTTCGGCGGTTCCGAGGCGGATCGCGCCATGGCGCTCGACATCGATGCGCTCAAGTTCGCCCGCACGCCGAAGCCGCTCGCTGAGTCCCTGGTCTCGCGCGAGGACTTCGGCGTTGACCTCCCCCACAAGCTCGATCAGCGTCCCGTATTGCGGCACTTCCATTCGGTACATCTGCGACATGGCTTCGGTGAAAAGCGAACGGATGCGATCCGTGGAGACGAAAGCGCCGGGCATGAGGAAACTCCGCGTTCATTCCGATTTTGCAGGATGAAGTTCTTTACAGGGCCACCGAAGCCGTGAATATCGACGTTTCGGAAATAGTTCATTCTGAAATGGAATGACCATGCTCTCACCAAGACGTTTTTTGCCGTCGATCTCCCATCTCACCGCCTTCGAGGCGGTCGCCCGCACCGGCAGCGTGACGGCAGCCGCCCGCGAACTCGACCTGACGCAGAGCGCTGTCAGCCGCCAGATCAAGGCGCTGGAGGAGCAACTCGGCGTCGAGCTTTTCCTGCGCGAACGCCAGACCGTGCGACTTACTCTTGCCGGAGATGCCTACGCGCGGGAGATCCGCGAGGCATTGCGGCGCATCTCCAGCGCCTCGCTGAACCTGCGCGCCAACCCGCATGGCGGTACTTTGAACCTCGCCATTCTGCCGACCTTCGGCACGCGCTGGCTGGCGCCGCGCCTCGGCCGCTTTCTCGCCGCCAATCCGGGGGTCACGATCAACCTCGTGACCCGGCTCTCCTCCTTCGATTTCCGGCTCGATTCCATCGATGCCGCCATCCACTTCGGCCACCCGCACTGGCCGGGCGCGGAACTCGCCTTCCTGATGTCGGAACGCACGCTGCCTGCCTGCAGCCCGGATTTCCTCAAACGCAACGCGATCTCCCGAGCGGAAGATCTGCTGACGGTGCCCCTCCTGCACCTGACGACCCGCCCCGACGCCTGGGAGCGCTGGTTTGCCGACAACGGCGTCACCTTCGAAAGCGTGCACGGCATGTTGTTCGACCAGTTTGCCACGGCAGCGCAGGCGGCGATCGCCGGCCTCGGTGTTGCCCTGCTGCCGACTTTCCTCATCCAGGAAGAACTGAGGCGCGGCGATCTCATCGCCGCCGTCGACCGCGAGATGGAAAGCCGCGAACGCTACTATCTCGCTTTTCCGCCGGAACGCGCCGATTACGCGCCGCTTGCCGCCTTCCGCGACTGGATTGTCTCCGAAGCCCGTCCGGGTTCTGAAACGTAAGGAAGGCTTGCATCGCAGCAGCGGTTTCGACCATTATGCGCGCCATCAGAATTCGATGCAGGAAATTCCCATGAAGCCGATCTTCGTCCAGCTCCAGTGTGCCCCAGGCAAGACCTACGAGGTCGCCGACGCCATCTACAAGACCGAACTGGTCTCGGAGCTCTATTCGACATCAGGCAATTACGACCTGCTGCTCAAGGTCTACATCGAAGAAGGCCAGGATATCGGCAAGTTCATCAACGACAATATTGCCAACATCCCCGGCATCGTCCGTTCGCTGACGACATTGACCTTCAAGGCGTTCTGAACCGGTTAACCCTTTTGTTAATAAAGCCGGTCGGGGTGCGTCTTCATATACCGCACCTTAACGGCCGGCGTGGCTGGTCATTCCCATAGAGAATAGGTGGGAAATGTCCGTCTCCATGACAGAGACCGTCGAGAAAAGGCCGCAGCTTATTGCTGCGCCTCTCATCGTGCACGTCGTACGCCAGTTTCTGCCGAACCGCGGCGGCCTGGAAGATGTGGTCGCCAATCTCGCCCGCCAGACGCTGAAACGCGGATACCGCGTTCGCGTCGTCACACTCGATTCCCTCTTTACCGCACCTGAAAACAAGCTACCGGCGCGCGAAACCATCGACGGCATCGAGATCGTGCGCATCCCCTGGTCGGGCAGCAGCCGCTATCCGCTGGCGCCGCAGGTGTTCCGTCATATCGGCGATGCCGACCTTATCCATGTCCATGCAATCGACTTCTTCTTCGATGCGCTAGCCTGGGGCAGGTTCCTGCACCGCAAGCCCATGGTCGTCACGACACATGGCGGCTTCTTTCACACGAAGAAATTCCTTGTTATCAAGAAGGTCTGGTTCAGGACGCTGACACGGCGCTCGGCGCTCGCTTATCGCCGCGTTATCTGCTGCAGCGCATCCGATCTCAGCCAGTTCATCCAGATCGTCCCCGATGGCATTACCATCGAGAATGGCGCCGACATCGGCAAATTTGCCGATGCCGCCTCGCGCACGCCTGAACGGCGCGTCGTCACTATCGGGCGCTTCTCGGTAAACAAGCGGCTCGATCTGCTGCTGGATGCAACGGCAGCGCTCGTCAAACGCAATCCCGGCTGGCGTCTCGATATCATCGGCGCCGAATCCGATCTCAACGCCGCCGATCTCAGGCGTGAGATCACGGCAAGGTCGCTGGACACAGCCGTCACCCTGACTATTTCGCCGGATAATCAATCGATCCGCGAGATCATCGCAAAAGCGTCCCTCTTCGCTTCCGCCTCGGAATATGAAGGCTTCGGCCTTGTCGCGCTGGAAGCGATGAGCGCCGGCCTGCAGCCAGTCCTGAACTCCAATGAGGCTTACCGGATACTTGCCGGGCGACACGAGGAGATCATTCTCGCCGACTTCATGAAGCCGGATCGAGCCGCTGACGCGATCGAGGAAGCCTACCGGAAAGTAAGCGCCGAGGGCGCAGCGCTGCGGCAGAGCGTTGTTAAGGCCGCGCACGCTTATTCGTGGGACGCGGTCGCCGAACGCTATATCGACCTCTATCGGTCGATCGGCATTGCCGCCTAGCGCAATTCCGAACACAAAACCGCTGCGCAGTTTTGCGGGAATTGCTCTAACAAATCAGGAAATTCTCAGGCCTTCGCAAGCCGGACGATCTCGTCCAGCACCAGCTTGCGCGATTCCGGCGGCGTTAGGTTGTGATCGGCATCCTGCAGCATCACCACCCGCACATTCGGGTGCCGGGTAAACTTGTGCCCACGTGGGCCGAAGTGGAAATACATGTGGTCGAGACCGACATCGCCTTCGCTGTAGATCAGCGTCAGCGGCACCTTGCGCCTGCCAAGCGCCGCAAAGGACTGGCGCACTTGCCGCGCGATGTGACGGCGGCCCGGAATGAGTTCGACAAGCGGCGCGATGCGCGGTGAAAGCCGGCGGCCGACCGCGATGAAGATATTCTGCAGGGCCGCAAAGACATCAACCTCGCCGCGGAACAGCCGCTTGACAGTGTCGAGCCGCATCATCCGCTGACCATAGTCGTCGACGCTGCGCGGAACAGAGACGACATGCTCGCGCCGCACCGGCATCTCGGGATCCCAGTAGTAGACGAAGGGATTGATGGAAACGATCGCCTTCAGACGCTCATCCTCGATGCCCGCGCGCAGGGCCACATAACCGCCGCTGCAGCGACCCGCGACCATGATCGGTCCGGCGACAAAGCTTTCCAAGAGATCCAGCGAGGCGAGCGCGTCTTCCGTCTGCGTCGCCGAATAGAGAACCTGTTCCGGCGCATCCGGGCGCGGAACGCTGTCGCCGACATTGGCGGAATCGAAACGCAGCGAAACGACGCCCTGGCGAGCGAGCTCACGCGCCATATCGACAGTCGTACGGCCCCAGCCGGCATGCCGGTCATAGGCCGTCGACATGAAGAGCACGGCATTGCCCTTGATCTCGCCCTGCGGCCGGCTGACGACACCGATGAGATGCTGGAAGGCTCCGAAACGAACCGGAATTTCCTCAAAACCATCACCCGCGAGCGGCTGGTTTTCGACCTCCTGCGGAGAGTGACCCGCGGATGCGGCAGGCGCGGTTGTCTCGACAAGCCATTCGCTGAGCAGCGCGATAACTGCCATCGGCGTCTTGGCAAAGAGCGGGTTCGTGACCAGCTCGTCATAACCTTCGAAAACACGTTGTTCGACATTGCCGCCGAGCGCCTTCAAGGCGTCGGCGAACGCCGTATCGTCGACACGAACCGGGCGTTCGAGGATGAGGTAATTCGGCGCCGCCAGGTCCAGCGGTGAACTGATATTGAGCTTGCCGATTTCCGCAGCAATTGCGTCGGGCAAGGTCAGACCGGCGATCTGCACCTGGGCGCTCGCCGCATGTTCCTTACCGAGACCGAGATCGGCATGGATGATCCGCGACCACATGTTGATTTCACGCAGGTGGCCTCTGCCGCTCAAAATAGGCGCAAGCAGCACAACACTGTCGACACCCTCGATCGAATGGCCGGTCAAATGAGCAAGCGTGCCGCCGAGACCCTGGCCGACAAGGATGATCTGCGAGCAACCACTGAGCGCCTTCAACTTTACAGCGGCCGCGCGGATAGAACTCTTCCAGATTTCCAGGCTCGGCGTCTGATTTCCGAAATCGAGCGCGTCACCCGTGCCCGTATAGTCGAAACGCAGGCTCGGTACGCCGATATCGGAAAAATGCTCTGCCGCGACGCGGTAGAATTTCCGCGTGCACATTTCTTCGAAACCCCAGGGACTGACGAAGAGAACGGCAGCCGCGCGTTTTGCAACGTCAGCCTTTTCCGGCATGAAGAGACCGATCGTCCCGTCGAAGACAACAGGAAGAGCGGCGGCGCGGCCTGCGCCTTCTGCCGGCTCGCGCGAGAACTCCTCGTTATCAGGTTTCTTCTCTCCCCCTTCGGGCGTCGGCGGGGTGATGAAATTGACCATGCGCCTTGCCGGTCCCTTCAGCAGCGCCGGCATCTTGTCGAGGATCGAGCGCAGCACCTGGATATCTTCGGCCGGAACGGCACGGAGGACTTTCAACGCAGCAAAATAAGTAAATGTGCCAGCGATGATCGCCGCGACAAGACCAATCGGACCCTGGACGAGCTCAAGTGCAGTAATGGCACCGCAGCCGCAAAATACCGCCGCGAGAGTAATTTTCGTAAGGCTGAGATAAAGGCCCGAAAGCTGAGTTCCGAATCCCGTTTGTCTGACCATCATTACCGACATCGCAACGAATACGGCTATGCGCACAAGCGCGGCACCCTCGGCGGCAAGACTAGGTACGATGAGTAAACAACCCACTACCATCAGGAGGCCACCTATCACACTGATTTTCAACCGTACATTGGCCTTATCGATTGAAAGCAGGTACAGGCTGAGAACCTGCATGAGAGTGTAGGCAGGCGCGACAAGCGCAAGCAGGGCGACAACTCCGCCGCTTCGGTCGAAGGCTTCGCCGAAGACCACATGCACAAGTTCAGTAGAGATCGCTGCAAGCCCGAGGCTCATGGGCAGCACAATATAGGCCATGCTGCGGATGACAGCGGCAAAGGCCTCGACCGGGAATTTCGAGTCGGCGCTGGCATGCCGCCGTTCCGAATAATAGGGAAGCAGGCTGCCGCTCATCTGGATGGGAAGCTGCAGCGCAATGTTGGCGATCGACAGGCCTGCAGCATAGAAACCGACCATTTCCACCGACCAGAACTGCTGCAGAAAAAGCAGCTCAATGCGGTTTAGGAAAATCGAATCGATGATGAACTGCATCGACAGGATAACCGACGACGAAGCCAGATATTTGAGCGAGACGCCGCAGCGGTCACGACGGGTAAAGAGGATCGGCAAGGTAGCGACGAAAAGCACGAGCTGGCCGAGCGCATAACCGACAAGCACACCCTGCACACCGTAAAAGACGGCACCGACCGCTACGCCCACAAGCTGGAAAACCGAGACGATCAACGTCAGCTGGAAGAACGTGCCAAGCCGCTTTTCGCCGATAAGGTAGAATTTGACGAAGGAGCCAATCGCCTGGACGAAGAAGAGGATGCCTGTCACAAGCGCTACCGACGGCGCGGTATCGGCCCAGTGCATTTCCTCCGATGTCAGGAAGAACAGGGCATAAAGCCCCAGCAGCACCAACGTGGAGCAGACCATGAAGGTGACCAGGATCGAGGCAAATCCCCTACGTTGCTCGAAGCTGTAGCCCTGCGCCGAAAGCTGCGGCAGCGTCTTCAGAAGCGTGATGCTGGAGCCGAGCTCAGCAATCGAGGCCCCTGTGACAACAAGCCAGAGCGAAAAGGCGACGATGCCATTGGCCTCGGGGCCGAGCAGGCGTGCGGTTATGATCGAGGAAACGAATCCCGTCACCAGAAGCAGCATGCCCGCCGCCGCATTCATCACCGAGTTTGCAATAATGCCCTTCGACATCCGTCCATCCGCTAGAAGCCGCATCGCGGCCGAGAACAAGCCATCTCTAAATTGGAAATGTTAAAATAAAGGGGAGTGAGGCGCTCAGCTTAGCTTGCCTGCATCGCCGAAAGCCTCGAAAGCGCCTTGTCGTAGCTGTGCTCGGCAAGATGGCGCATCAGATAGGTACGAGCCTCCTCCGCCTTCTGCCTCGCACCATCAGAATCGGAATAGATGTTCCTCAGATGGACCGCCGCGGCCACTGGCGAGGGATCGGCCCAGACGGCATCCTTGAGATCTGCAAATTCCGGATGGCTGTCGATGACGGGAATGAGCGACGGCTCGACCAGCCATGTATTGTCGGGATCGCAGAAATCGACCGTGCCCGACCATCCTGTCGAGACGACGGGCGTGCGATGCATGATCGCTTCAGCCACCGTCAGGCCGAAGCCCTCCGAGCGATGCAGCGAAAGATAGGCGTTGGAATCGCGGATAATGCCGTTGATCTCCGAACTCGCCAGATTGTCGGTAACGATCCTGATGTTGCGGTCGCCTTCCACGGATTGCATGAGCGCCCGAAGCGCCTCGTCCCTGGCCGGATTGCCGCTCGCCTTCATCAGCAGGAAGGCATTGGGGCATTCGGCGCTGAAGAGCCTGAAGGCTTCGATCGCCGCCTGCGGGTTCTTGCGGTTGATCGAGGAGCCGGCACTGAAGATGAACGATACGAGGAAAGCTTCCTCGGCAATTCCGAATTTCTGCCTGATACCGTCAGCCGCCGGCCGCTCGCTCACCGGGTGCGGCACGACAATGACAGGTGCAGTCGTATGCGGCGCGATTGCCCGCCTGGTGAATTCCGAGGGAACGAAGACGGCGTTCATATAGTGCATGGCATTGCGCCATTCCGCCGGCACCACTTCAAGCTCCCAGGCCCAGTAGCCGATGTTGAAGGCACGGGTGAAATTCCCGATGCCTTTCTTCAGGATCGCGCGCGGCAGCATGGGCGGATTGAGATGCCATATGCGGCTTCCCGGCTGGCCGTCGGAAACCGGTGTGGATGCCCACTCCACCAGCTTGCCTTCGTCCGGATGCGTACTGACATCAGTAAGCATGATCTCACGGCCCGCCTGCGAGAGAGCGGCAACGCAAAGTCGCGCGGATTCGCCTACACCCGCCGCCATCGACAGATAGCCGACGATCTCGACAGGCCGGCGCGGATTGAAGGCGAGACGCGATTTGACGATCAGCCGCTGCAGCAGATGCCCGCGCACGCTCCGATAGACGCCCCGCAAAGCCTCTTCCGCCTGCACTCTGATCGTCATGAACGCTCCCTAGCCCTTAAAGCGCGAAACGGCGCGCGGCGCCGACGCTCCTGATTTCGCCCGTCGGCAATGCATCGCGATCTGTGCCCGCAGCGGCGATGAGCTTCACTCGCTTGGCAGGGCCCGGTGCCAGATGGAACCAGTCCTCTTCCGCCCGGTAGCCTTCGACGTCGACATGGACAGATTGGGCCAGCCTGTCGGTCGCAAGCGTGATGAGCCAATCATCGCCCTCACGCATGAAAGACGCTTCGATCGTCGCGTCGTGGAAGGCTTTGGCTCGGCCGCGCGGAAAATGGAAAGCCTGCGCCAGCAACGCTCCGTCCATCGCCGACCGCAGCCAGGCGACGCTGACGTCATGCGACGGCGCACCAAAACGAAAGGCATAGGTCGCATCGAAGAAACCGCCGAAGAGATCGGTGCAAGCGATACGCTCCACGCTTCTCGGGTCGAGATTGAAGGCCTTGCTGCCACTCGCGACCTGCTGGCGCCCCTCGCGCAGGCAGGCGACATCGAGTTCGAGAGGGACCACCTTATCCGTTTCGTTGATGACGTGGACATAGAGGCCGTTCGTCCCCTCGTCCGTAAAAACTGCCTGCACCGGACGGAAGGCGCGGCGCATTGCATGCCAGACAGGCTTCGGCTCGCCGGTGGAGTCGATCACGCCCCAGCCGGGACCCGGCAACAGATCCTGCAGGGTCCAGACGAGCGCGCCATTGCAGGACGATCCCTTGCGTCGCCATTCGGCAAACGTCTCCTCCAGCACCTCGCCTGTCACTGCACGCGAAAGATCGAGATAGCGCTCAGGGTCTTCACGACGGAGCCTGGCCGGGTCGAGATCGTAGAGAAGTCCGAGATAGAAATCTCTGATATCCTCGAAATCCCAGGAAGCACCGCGGTCGCGCGGCACCCGCTCCTTCCAGAGCGGACTGTGAACTGAGGGCACGTCGAGATGCCGCTGCAAGGTCCTTTGCTGCGGTACATGCGCGAAGGCGAGGCTTTCGGCCGCAAAACGCACCTCGGCGCGGCGCGCATCCTCGAGCGGTCGCATATAGGCGCCGACGCCGTAATAGTGCGTCACGCCTGCGTTGGACGAAAAGGGCATCGCCCCGCCATAGGGCGAATTCGGCACATAGGGCACATCCGGCCGCATGCGCTGGCAGATCGCCGGGATGATCTCGTCAGTGATCGGCCCGCTCCAGAAATCGGCGGGCAGGCCAAACATCGCCGCCTGCTGGTGGATTTCGCTGCCGCCGCAGAGCACCGCTAGCGAGGGTGAGATTTGTACGCCGTGCAGAAACTCTTCCACCTCGGCATGTACATGGCCGATAAAAGCCTTGTCATTCTTCGGATAGTCGAAATTGGCGAACATGAAGTCCTGCCAGACCATCAGCCCGAGCACATCGCAGAGCGCGAAAAAGTCGGGCGTCTCATAGGCCATGGTACCGCCGATGCGGATCATGTTCATGCCGGCCTCGGCAGCAAGCCGTAGGAAAGGCTCGTAATCGGCCCGCTCGCCAGGCAGCCGTGCGATATCGGCCGTTGTCCAGACCGCACCGCGGCAGAAGACCCGTTCGCCGTTGACGACAAGCGCGAAATCATTGCCATCAGCGCCACGATCGGCCTCGATACGGCGAAAACCGGCCTTGCCCAGCGAATGTTCTTCGCCATCGATAACCAGCGTCACATCATAGAGATGCGGCACACCATGCGTATGCGGCCACCACGCCTCGATGTCGGAGAGCTTGAGAATCGCCGAATAATGCCGATCACCGATCTTCTCGAAACCCTGTTCGGCGCCGGCGCAACGCAACAGCATCACCGGCTCTTCGCCAGCGGTATAAAGCGAAACGCTGAGTCGCCCCGCGCCGTTTTCCTCCAACACCGCGCGCACCGAAACATGATCGACCGAGGCTGCGCCCCGGCGCACGAGCGAAATCGGCCGCCACGGCCCAACAGCATGGATCTGCGGACACCAGCCAGGCATATGCCCGAGCAGCGTGTTGCGGACATTCTTCAGCCCTTGAGGCGTAATCATCTGCGGTCGCCAGCGAGCACGCGGCCCGGGCTCCGATAGACGAGGGCCAAGCGCCCGGAAACAGAGCGCCAGTTCATCACCGCCTGACAGCGTCACCGGCATTTCGTGCGCGGTGAACATGCTCTCGGAAAAGAGGATTTCCTGACCGTTGAGAAAAACATGGCAGATCGTCGCCAGCCCCTCAAAACGCAGGATCGCCTCACCCGGCTCCGTATCGAAGAGGCGGGTCAGGTACCAGGCGTCCCTGGTGTTCAGCGGCTGTGGATTTTCCCGGTCGAACAGCCCTGCTCTTTCGAGCGCCGCTGCGACGGTGCCCGGAACAGGTGCAGGAATGAACTGCGCCGAAAGGTGGATATCGTGGGGTGTCGCGCAGGCGTCGGGCTCGGTCAGAACCAGATTCCACCCTTCGGAAAGCAAGCTTTCCTCAGCCCCGATGCTTGCCAACCGCCCCCACATGGTCAGATCTCCGGCTTCAGACTCGCTGCACGAGCGATGCCATCATCGAATCCCATGCATCGGTTGCCGGATCAAGTGCCGCTTTCAAAGGCTCGAACTTGCGGCGGGTGACGGCGCGGGCAAGCTGGAACTGAACCGACTTCGCCACTTCCGAGATACGGCGCGCCTCTTCGGCCGCAACACCAAACTCGCCGGCTGAAAGCCAGGTCAGATGATCGGCTGCGAGTTCGAAATTCGCACCTACCTGCCGCAGCGTGTTGAAGGCATATTTGTGGAAGAAGCCGAAGGGCCGATCGGCTACTGCCTCAACCTGCAACGGAAAGACCTCGGCAAAAGCGCGGATCGGATTGGCGCTTGGGCGGCGATGGAAATGGAAGCCTAGGAGCCGACGGGAAACCTCGCGCAGAAGTGCTTCGCCGACAGGGCGTTCCGGGAACTTGGCGAATTCCGTATAGGGCAGGAACGGCGCATCCTCATCCGTCAGATGGGATTGGAACAGCCCGTCGAAATCCTCCCCCTCGATGCGGAAATAACCGGCATTATGGAAGTAGTCGACACGCTTGCCGGCAAAGTCCAGCCGGTTGATCGCAACCGTCGTCTTGCCATGTTCCTGCCGGTAGGCAGTGCCGCGCGTATCCGGCATGTAGAAAGAATCCATCTCGATCAGGCAAAGTCGCCCGCGGGCGATCTGCACCTCGACATGCCGCTCGACGCGGTCGTAGATCGCAAGCTCAGTGGCGCGAATGCCGTAGAGCGCTTCGAGATCCTCCAGCGGCACCTTGAAGAAGGTGAACTGGTCGCCCTCGAAATCCTGCGTCAGCGTGAAACCGAGCATGGCTTCCGGCGCAACGCCGAAGGTCGAGAGAACCTCGATCCAGAGATCGATGTAGCAATTGGTCTCCGGCCACATGCGCTCGCCGGAATGCAGCGCATGCGGCTTGTAGGTATCGGGATCGATACCCGCAAAGACCGATGTCATGGCGCCGCTCAGCCCCACAGGACTTTCCGCACGCTTGCCGGCCATTCCTTCACGTCAAGGCCGTGGTGGTGGAAGAGCGCGAGCGCGATACGCTCCAGGCCGAAGCCGACGCAGGCTGTATGGGCCACGCTGCCGTCTTCGAGGTTCAGGCCCCACTTCACGCCGAACGAGTCCTGATGGTAGTTGAAGCTCATGCAGGCAGTCGGGTTTGCAGAGGACGTGATTGGGATCAAGAGTTCGAATTTCAGGTTCTGATCGCGCTGGTTGTTGACCATCATCTTGCCGGCGCGGCCGAAGAACGGGTCGTTGGCAACGTCGATCGTCACATCGAGACCGACCTGCTTCATCATTTCGACACCGCGGTCCATCCAGCTCTGGCGGAAATCGGTGACATGCTGCTCAGTGCCCATGCAGACATATTCGCGCATCCGGAACAGCTGCTGCCGGGCCGGATCCTTGGAGGGCTCATGACGGAAGCAATAGGATTGCAGATCGAAGAGCCCGCCCTTGGCCGGCAGGTTGCCGCGCTTGGCGACCGTCGGATAAAGCGGATAGCAGGCAGCCGGCGTCAGCACGATGTCGGTCGCCTTCTGGTCCTTGGTCCAGTCCTCGCCGACTTCCATGCACTGCAGCAGGCTCATATGGTCGAGCTCGCTGCCGCAGAAGCTGTGCACCGTGCCGGCAAGCTGCGGGAAGCTCTTCATGTAGCCGCTCTTTTCGAAGAGCGCGCGGTTCATGCCGGGCGGAAAACGCATCGCCTCGGCACCATCGCCGCCGCCGAACTTGTCGATCAGCCGTTCAAACGCAGCAATGACGTCTTCGAACTGGCCGCTGCGGCCGTAAAGACCGTCAACGCCGGTATCGATCAGCAGGCCGGACTCGAAGAGCCGATCCAGAAACGAAGTCTGCATATCCATGGCTTTACCCCAGTAGGCTAGTGTCCTGCTTATGGACAAGAAGCATGCTCGACGTATTGCCGAGGATGCGGTCGTTCGAGATCATGAGCTGCGCGGAATGGGCATCGCGCAGATGGCGTCCGAGGCTGAAGGGCGTACCGTTCTTGTAGCCCATGATGCCGCAGATCAGCATGGTGTGATTGACGATTTCCAGGATCGTTTCCGAAGAGGCGATCTTCACATTGTTCATCGCCACGGCAAAGCCCATCGACGAGAGCTTGTCGCCGTCAACCTTGGCATCCTCATAGGCCTTGAGGCCGGCAACAACGTTCGACTTCACCATCTGCAGAAGGTTGGAAACCTCCGCGAGGCGAAGCGCGCCGGGCGGAGTGGCATCGGGAGACTTGCGGGCAGCGGCACGCACGAAGGCCTGGGCACGGGAAACGGCATCGACCGCGATGCCATACCAGACACCGCTCCAGAGCAGGTGCGAGGAGGCGAGCATCGACTGAGCAGCGATTTCAGCGAAGGGCTTCGGCAGGATCTGTGCGGCCGGCGCTTCACCCTTGAAGAGGAAGCCGTCGGAGCAGGTACCGCGCATGCCGAGCGTGTTCCAGACATGCGTCTTTTCGAGCGTGTACTGATCCCTAAGGAAGGCGGTCAGCACCTGATCAGAAGAGGCAGCCTGCGGATGGCTGCGCGAGGTGATGAGAATTGCATCGGCATGCGAGCCGTAGGAAATGACGGTTGCATCCTTTTCGAGCCGGCAGGTATCGCCGTCGATTTCGATCGCGCAGATGCTGTTGCGCAGATTGCCGCCGATACCGCCTTCGGTGGTGGCAGAGGCGATCAGGAGCTGTTCGGCGACGATGCGGCGCATGAAGGCGCTATGCCATTCACTGTCGGCACCATGTTCGACGAGGCTTGAAAGCTTGATCTGGTGCATGGCAAAGACCATCGCACTTGCCGCGCAGGCCTGGCCGAGCATGGAGCACAATTCGGCGATCTGGGTGATGGAAGCGGCCTCGCCACCGAGATGGCGGGGAATCTGGATGCCGAGCAGGCGCTCGGTCTTCATCGCGTTGACGGCTTCATGCGGGAACCGGCCTTCGAAATCGACGGCATCCGCATGTTTTGCCGCAATTTCTGCGACGCGGGCAGCCCTTGCGACCAGGCTGTCTTCCGTGATCTTGACCGGGAAGTTCATCAGGCGACCTTTCGGCTATCCTGGATGAGATCGACCGTCTTGGCGATCGCCGAGATGCTGGCGAAGGACTTGCGGTTCAGGAGATTATCCGGAAATTCAATGTCGAACGCCTCTTCGATGCCAAGCATGAGCTGCACCGAGGCGAAGGACGTCAGACCCGCAGCGTAGAGATCCGCATCGTCGGCAACCTGATCAACCGGAACAGGAAGCTTACCGAACTTGGCTACGAGGTCGCGGATTGTCTTGTTCATCCCATTAACTCCAGATTTTCATGATCCTGAGCCGGCATTCATCGCCTTTTCATGGGAGTGCTTTTAGTGCGGAAAACAGAAAATTCCGCTAATGTAATTAGTTAAATATGACTATCACTCATACTTTGCATTTTACAAATCATGCTCGCTTGAGGCCTAATACTTCATTCCTATCAATAGTTTGATGTGGCCTAAGAAGACCGGCAGTAAATGGCCCCGGCTGTATCGAGTGCAGAAATGGTACGCCGGGAGCGCATTTTTGCGTTAACCGGCAGGCGGATAGGAATGTTCGCCGCCGCGATAGTCCGACACCGAGTAGCAGCCCTCCCCGGTCGTCTTCACAGCGCTCTCACCGATGACAGCCTTGCCGTAACCACCGGGGATGTCGAGAATATAGGTCGGTTGGCAGAGACCCGAGATACGGCCGCGGAGCGAGGCGACGATCTTCTGCCCCTCTTCTATCGACAGCCTGAAATGGCTGATGCCGGGCGCAAGATCCGGATGATGCAGATAATAGGGCTTCACGCGCGTCTCGACGAAGGCCCGCATCAGCTCCGCCAGCACGTCGGGATCGTCATTGACGCCCTTCAGGAGCACCGACTGGCTGACCATGACGATACCGGCATCCACCAGCCGGGCGCAGGCGGCGCGTGCTTCAGCCGTCAGCTCACGCGGATGGTTGGCGTGAAGCGCGATATAGATGGTCTTGCCGCTCGCTTTCAGCGCCGCGATCAATTCCGCATCTATCTTCTGCGGATCGACGACGGGCACGCGCGTATGGAAGCGCACGATCTTCACATGCTCGATCTCTGCAAGCTCAACGAGAATCTCACTCAGACGCCTTGGTGAAAGCACCAGCGGATCGCCGCCAGTCAGGATCACCTCCCAGATCTCGTCATGCCCGCGGATGTAATCGAAGGCTGCAGCCAACGCCGCCGGATCGAGCGTACCGAGCCCCTGCGGCCCAACCATCTCGCGCCGGAAGCAGAAGCGGCAATAGACCGGACAGACATGCACGGCCTTCAGCAACACACGGTCCGGATAGCGATGCACGATGCCCTCAACCGGACTGTGCGCATGGTCGCCGATAGGATCAGCCCGTTCCTCGGGCGCGGTGATGAGTTCCGCCACATCGGGCACGAATTGCCGGGCAATCGGATCGGCCGGATCGGCATGATCAATCAGCCTTGCCATGGCAGGCGTCAGCGCGATGGCATAGCGCGCAGCGACCTCATCAAGCGCCAGCCGGTCGGCTTCCTCGATCAGCCCCGCCCTGACGAGATCGTCGACACTCTTGATCGGACGCATGACATTCATCGGCCGTACTCCGCGACCGGCGCCCAGAGCACCTGATCGATCCGCGACGCACCTGTCGCCAGCATCACCAGCCGGTCGAAGCCGAGCGCGATGCCGCTCGCTTCCGGCATGATTGCCAGCGCCGCCAGAAAATCCTCGTCGAGCGGATAGGTCTCGCCATAAACCCGCATCTTCTCCGCCATCTCGATCTCGAAACGGCGCCGCTGCTCGGCGGCATTTGTCAGCTCGCCAAAGCCGTTGGCAAGCTCGACCCCGCAGGCATAGAGCTCGAAGCGCTCCGCTACGCGCGGATCGCGCGCCGAAGGCCGCGCAAGAGCCGCTTCTGAAACAGGGTATTCGTCGAGAATGGTGACACGGCCAAAGCCGAGATACGGCTCGACCTTCTCCACCAGCACCCGGCTGAAGAGATCCGCCCAATGATCGTCATCGGCAACGCGCATGCCGACCCGCCGCATTTCGACGGCAAGATGCTCGCGATCGGTCGAGCCGTCGGCAGATACAGAAGCCAGAAGATCGATGCCGGCATGGCGGCTGAAAGCCTCCGCCACGCTCACCCGCTCCGGTCCCGAGAAAGGATCGCACTCGTCACCGCGATAGATAAGCTTCGCCGTCTTGACCGTTTCGGCAGCGAGCGCCAGCAAACGCACGCAATCCATCATCAGGCTTTCGTAGCTCTCGCCCGCCCGATACCATTCGAGCATGGTAAACTCGGGATGGTGCAGCGGCCCGCGCTCGCGGTTGCGATAGACATGCGCAAAGCAGGCGATGCGCTCTTCACCGGCAGCCAGAAGCTTTTTGCAGGCAAATTCCGGCGACGTGTGCAGGTAGAAGGGCGCAGCCTGTCCGTCCGTCGTCAGAGCCTGTGTGGCAAAGGCATGCAGATGCGCCTCGTTGCCCGGAGAGACCTGCAGGGTGGCGGTATCGACCTCGATGAAATCCTCACGCGCGAAGTAACCGCGCAACGCTGCCTGGATCGCGTTGCGCCCCATGAGGAACGGACGGCGATCGGCATGTACGGCGGGGGTCCACCAGGGAGACGCTTTGGCGCTCGTGGGGTTCATTCAACGCTTTCCTCGCCGGATTCAGCCGGGATGGGGGTGGCTATTTCTGCGATTTTAGGTTAGTGCGCCCCGAAAGAAAAACATTTTGCGTCTTCAGGGCCATTCCGACTGTCCTCTACGACGCCGAAAGCCGACTTACAAGGAAGTCTTATGGTCAAGGTCATCGCCTCTTCGGTCCGCAAGGGCAACGTTCTCGATGTCGACGGCAAGCTCTATGTCGTTCTCACGGCTCAGAATTTCCACCCGGGCAAGGGCACGCCGGTCACCCAGGTCGACATGCGCCGCATCGTCGACGGTGTGAAGGTTTCCGAGCGTTGGCGCACTACCGAGCAGGTCGAGCGCGCCTTCGTCGAAGACGTCAACTTCCAGTACCTTTATGAAGACGGCGAAGGCTTCCACTTCATGAACCCGGCCACCTATGACCAGGTCGTCGTCGACGTTGACACCATGGGCGACCAGAAGGCCTTCCTCCAGGAAGGCATGACCTGCATCCTGTCGATCCACGAAGGTATTCCGCTGGCGCTCGAACTTCCGCGCCACGTCACCCTCGAGATCGTTGAGACCGAACCGGTCGTGAAGGGCCAGACGGCCTCCTCCTCCTACAAGCCGGCGATCCTGTCGAATGGCATCCGCACTTTGGTTCCGCCCCATATCGATGCCGGCACCCGCGTCGTCATCGCGACGGAAGACAATTCCTACGTCGAGCGCGCCAAGAACTGATTGCATCAGTTTCCAGACATTCAAACGGCCTGAAGCAACCGCTTCGGGCCGTTTTCATTTGATCGGAAATACTCATTCGCTTCCGGCAGCGCCAATAGAGAAATACCGGCAAAAACGCCGGCCTCTTGCTCAGAGATGCGGGTTACGCGGCCGGTATTTCTTCACGAGCTTCTGATTGATTTCTGCAGCGCCCGGCATGTTGGCGCTGAGATAAACAGGGGCATCGCCTGATTTCGAAAGCTCGGAGGCGACATCCGCAAAGATGGCATTGATGACGGTGACGCCGACTGCCGTCGAGACCGGACCGACGCGAAGACCCGTGCCTTCGAGATTGAGGACAGCGTCGCCCGGCGGCAGACCATTGTCCAGCACAACATCGGCAACATCAGCAAGCCGCCTGCGGCCATTGGCAATCGCCGTCGAATATGCGATCGAAGTGATGGCGATCACCTTGGCGCCGATCTCGCGCGCATAGTCGGCCGCCTCGATCGGCGCGGCATTCACGCCTGAATTGGAGGCGATGATGATGACATCGCCCGGCTGCATGCCGTAACGCTCCAGCATTGGTCGCACCAGGCCCTGCGTGCGCTCATAGACCGAGCTGATGACCGCACCCTCATGCAGCATGGCCGAGCCGACGAGAACGGGCACCGTAAAGGCAAGTCCGCCGGCGCGGTAATGCACCTCTTCGGCCAGCATATGCGAGTGGCCGGTGCCGAAGACATAGACACGCTTGTCGCCGCGGGCAGCCTCGAGGATCGCAGCGGCGGCCTGCGCCATTGGTTCGGCCAGTGCCCGCTTCAGCTCTTCCAGCCGGCCGATCAGATTGGAGAAATAGGCGTCCGTGATGTCACTCATCCGCCGCTCTCCTTCAAGCCGCTTCGCCGTTTAGCCAGGTCGCCGTCACTTCGATCGCATCGGTGAAATGCACGAGATCGGCGCGCGCGCCTGGCGAAAGGTGGCCGCGATCGGCAAGCAGAAGGAAACGCGCCGGATAGAGCGTCGCCATCCTGAGTGCCTCGGCAAGCGTCAACTCCAGATAGGTGACGCCGTAGCGGATCGTTGAAGCCATGTCGACATCCGAACCCGCTAGTGTGCCGTCCGAAAGGACCAGTTTCGAACAGAAGCCGCCCCTTTCGCGCCGCACGGTGCGGCCGTTCAGCGTGAACGTATCCATCTGCGAGCCGACCAGCGACATGGCGTCGGTCACAAAGAAAAGCTTGCCCTCGCCGCGCTTGGCACGCAGCGCCGTCCGCAACGCCTTCGGATCGACGTGATGTCCATCGGCGATGATGCCGCACCAGACCGCCGGATGATCGATCGCAGCACCAACGAGGCCTGGCGCGCGGTGCGCCAGCTGGCTCATGGCGTTGAAGAGATGCGTCACGCCGCGAGCCCCGGCATCGAAGCGGGCTTCCGCCGCCTCACTGGTGCTGTCGGAATGGCCGATGCTGACGATGACGCCCGCTTCGCTCAGTTCACGCACCTGCGAAACTGCTACCTGTTCCGCCGCCATGGTGACGAGCAGCGTGCCGATCGCCTCGCGCGCGGCGATAAAGCCCTTGACGTCCTTGTCCCCGACCGGACGCATCAACTCGGCGAGATGTGCACCCTTGCGCGCCGGCGCCAGATGCGGACCTTCCAGATGCAGGCCGGCAACGCCGCGATTGGTCTTCACCGCAATCTTCGCCGCCTCGATCGCGGCTGCCGTCGCTTCGGCCGTATCGGTGATCAGCGTCGGCAGCAGCGCCGTCGTTCCATACGGCCGATGCCCTTCGGCGATCATATACATCGAACCTGGCGACGGCTCGTCGTTCAGCATGCGGCCGCCGCCGCCATTGACCTGCGCATCGATGAAGCCAGCAGACAGCACGCCGCCTGCCAGTGTCACGACCTCGCCCTCGGGCAGATCATTCAGGCCGACGATCGCCTCGACGCGTCCATCCTTGACGATCAGTGCGCGTTCGTCATGAAAACGTTCGCCATCGAAGATACGCGCGCCGGTGAAGATCTTGCGGGTCATCAGACGGTCTCCGTCACCTTGAGAAGGTTGGCCGGCTTGTCCGGATCAAAGCCCTTCCGGCGGGTGACGGACTCGATCAGGCGATAGTAGACGAGCAGCGAAACCAGGGGATCGACAAGACCGTTGCCGGTCGTCGGAACCTGCAGATTGACGCCGGCGAGCGGCTTTGTCGAGAAGGGAACGGTGGTGGCGCCAAGCTTCTGCAGACGCTCCAGTGCCTTTACATTGTTGTCGTAGGCGGCATCTTCAGGCACAAAACCGATGATCGGGAAGCCCGGCTGTACGAGGCGCATTGGGCCGTGCATCAGTTCCGCAAGAGAGAAGGCCTCCGCGTGAAGACCAGCCGTCTCCTTAGCCTTCAGTGCCGCCTCGAGAGCGATAGCGAAAGCCGTGCCGCGGCCGCCGGTATAAAGCGAGGCGGCGTTGAACAGCACATCCTCGGCTGCCTTGGTTTCGATGCCTGATGTCGCGGAAAGAGCGGCCGGAAGCTTCTCGAGCGCCGCCTGCAGATCGGCCTTGCCGCCGATCGCAGCCGTCACGCCAGCGAGGGCAGCAACCGATGCGATGAAGGATTTGGTCGCCGCGACGCTCTTTTCAGCACCGGCATTGAGGCCGAGAACGATATCGGCCTGCTTGGCGAGCGGGCTGTCAGTGACGTTGACGACGGCAATCGTCGTCGCCCCGCCCTTCTTGGCCGCTTCCTGCAGCGCCACGATGTCAGGGCTCGCGCCCGACTGGGAGACGGTGAAATGGATGCCACCCTTCAGATGCAGGGAGGCACCATAAACGGAGGCGATAGACGGGCCGATCGAGGCGACCGGCACGCCACAGGTAATCTCGAACAGATATTTGAAGAAGGTCGCCGCATGGTCGGAAGAACCACGAGCCGCCGTCGTCACGACGCTCGGGCGGGCGGACGAGAACAGCCGGGCGATTTCTGCGAAGACCGGCTTTTCCTTTTCGAGCAGGGTGGCGACCACTTCGGGCGACTGGCCCGCCTCCTGCAGCATCAACGACTGGTTCTCACTCATAGGTCATCTCCAATTCTCAGTTCGGCGACGAAATCATAGGCGTCACCACGATAATGCGATCGGGTGTATTCAACGACGCGCTGGTCTTCCAGGCGTGAAACGCGTTCGATCAGAAGTGCCGGCGCACCGGCCTTGACATCGAGGATAGCCGCCGATGAAGGATCGAGCGTGACGGCCGTCAGTCGCTGCATGGCGCGTACCGGCTTGTGGCCGCTCTGTGCAAGCGCGTCATAGAGCGAGCCTTCGCCGCCGGCATCCTCGCCTAGAAACTTGACCGGCACGACGGCGCGTTCGATGGCGAGGGGCAGGCCGTCAGCCAGACGAAGGCGGTCGAGCCGCAGCACGGGCTCATCGACACCGAGGCCAAGCAGGAAGGATTCTTCGGGAGACGGATTGTTGATGGTACGCGACAGGATCTTCGCTGCCGGCGAGCGCCCACGCGAGCGCATGTCCGCTGAGAAGGAGGAAAGCCGCCATAGCGACTGCTCCATGCGCTCCACCTTGCTGGAAACGAAGGTGCCGCTGCCGTGGCGCGATTCCAGCGCACCTGATGTCATGAGATCGCGATAGGCTGTCCGAACCGTCACACGGCCAAGCTTCAGGGCTTCCGCCAGATCGCGCTCGCCGGGCAGCGCTGTTCCGGGCTTCAGCAGACCTTCCTGAATAAGGCCTGTGAGCGCCAGCGCCAGTCGCTTGTAAAGCGGCCCCGTTGCCGCCTCATCGCGCAGCCCACGGCCATTCAGTTCCGCTATCAGACTGGTTCTATCCATGGACACATAATAGAACCTATTTAGAACCAATCGGCAAGTCGGATTCGCTTCACCAAAAAGAAAAACCCTCGCGGGACACCGCGAGGGTTTTTATTGATCCTGACAGGATGCCTGAACTCAGTTCTTCGTGAAGATGTAATCCGTTTCCTGCCGCAGTACCTCACCTGGACGCAGAACCGCGTTCGGAAAATCCGCGTGATTGATAGCGTCAGGCCAGATCTGCGTTTCCAGGCAGAAGCCTGCGAATGGCGCGTACTTGCGGCCACCGAGACCCGGCACCGGCACGCCGAGCTTGAAGCCAGCATAGAACTGTACGCCAGGCTCGGTCGTGCGCACTTCCAGCGAGACACCGGAATGCAGGCTGCGGGCAAGTACGACGGAGCGCTTGGCCGTGCGCTCGCTCGAGAAGCAGAAATTATGGTCGTAGAGCGCCTGCTCCTGCCCGGCGAAACGCTTCATCGGCGCCATCGCAAGGAAATCGAACGCGGTGCCCTCGACAGAGCGGATCTCACCGGTCGGTATCTGCTTCTCATTGGTCGGCAGATAGTGGTCGGCGGCGATCATGATGTCATGCGCCAGCGCATCCTCCCGGCCATCGAGATTGAAATAGGAGTGCTGGCAGACATTGGCGATCGTCGGCTGGTCCGTCACCGTCTCGTAGTTGACAGAAAGCTCGCCATTGCCATGCACGCGATACGTCGCCTGGATCGTGCAGTTGCCGGGATAACCGGCGCGGCCATCGGGATCGACGATCTTCAGCACGACACGGTCGGCCTCGTGCTCGACGATCGTCCAAACGAGCGTACCGATATTGTTGCTGCCGCCGTGAAGATGCGTGACACCCTTCTCGTTCAATTCGAGCTGGTAGTCCTTGCCGTCGAGTGTGAACTTGCCGTCGCCGATGCGGTTGGCACAGCGTCCCGGCGTAGCGCCGAAGAAAGGCGAATGCGCGAGGTAGCTGCCTAAATCCTCGAAGCCGAGCACCAGCGGGGCATTATGGCCCTCGAGCCTGATATCCTGGATCACTGCGCCCCAGCTCAATACCTTGACCGTCAGTCCGCCGCCGCGGATGACGACGCGATGGACGGTCTCCCCGTCCTTCGTCTGTCCGAAAACTTCCCGTTCCAACTTGTCCGCCATGATCGACGCTCACTCCATCCCTAGAATTCTGGAACCGGAACCTGCCCCCATTCGCCGCAAACCGCAACCGGGCAGTGCCGGAAAACAAAACGCCGTCGCAGAAATGCGACGGCGTTATTTCTAAACCGGACCGGTGACGCTCAGATGTCCGAGCCGATCTCTTCGATATCGTAGGGCGTCGTCTGGTAGATCTCATTGATCCAGTTACCAAAAAGCAGATGCGCATGGCTGCGCCAGCGGTTCTGCGGCGCGAGCGCCGGATCGTTATGCGGGAAGTAATTGTGCGGCATCTTGATCGGCACGCCGGCATTCACGTCGCGGAAATATTCGTCCGAAAGAGACGTGGAATCATATTCGACGTGATTGAAGATATAAAGCCGCCGGCCCTTCGGCTCGTGGACGAGACAAACGCCCATCTCGCTCGATTCCATCAGGATCTCGAGGCCGTCGACCTTCTCGATGTCGGCCCGGCGCACCTCGGTCCAGCGCGACACCGGAACCTCGAAATTATCGGAGAAACCGTTGAGATAAACGGAAGAGGGTTTGAGATTGCGGTGACGGTAGACGCCGAAGGCCTTTTCCTTCAGTTCATACTTCGGCACGCCGTGGAAATGATAAATCCCTGCCATCGCACCCCAGCAGACATTCATGGTCGAATGGACGTTTGTCTGCGTCCAGTCGAAAATCTGCTGCATTTCCTTCCAATAAGTAACGTCCTCGTAAGGCAGCGTCTCGATCGGCGCACCCGTGATGATGAAGCCGTCGAACTTCCGGTGCTTCACTTCCTCCCAGGTCTGGTAGAAGGCGAGCAGATGTTCTTCAGAAGTATTCTTGGCCTTGTGGTTGCCGACACGGACCAGCGAGAATTCCACCTGCAGCGGCGACGCGCCCACCAGGCGCGCCATCTGCACTTCGGTCTTGATCTTGTTCGGCATGAGGTTGAGCAGCCCGATCTGCAACGGTCGGATATCCTGACGGATCGCCACCGTTTCGGTCATCACCCGCACGCCCTCGTTCACAAGGGTTTCGAAGGCGGGCAGCGTATCGGGGATCTTGATGGGCATTGCGGTCAACTCGATCAAAATAAAAAACCGGCGGCGAAAGAATCGCTACCGGTCCGCACGCGGCCCTTTAGCGACTTATTTAACGTGGCTGCAAGCCGGCCGGCCAAATCACCACGAGGCCTCTTAATTAACGCCAGTCGCGCTGCGAATCAACTGTCAATAGAGACAGCTGCACAAACCATCACGCTTTCTTTATGGGTGGTGGAATCTGTTGATGGACCAGTAACGCCCCCATGTTATTAATGGTGTGATGGGCGATTTTGGAAAAAATAATGAAGAATGACGTAAAAGGAGGGAAGAGCATCCAGAGTCAGGACCGGGTGGGGTATGATCTCAGCCTGACATATCGGCTTGGAGTGATGTTCTCCGCATTCTGGAATTCGCAGGTTCGCGGCAAGGTGCTGGGGCTTGCGATTCTGCTTGTCGTCATCATCCTGGCGACCGCCTATGGACAGGTGATCCTCAACGAATGGAACGCCCCTTTCTACGATTCCCTCGAGCGTCGTGATCTCGGCGAGTTCTTCCGCCAGCTAGAAGTCTTCGCGATGATCGCCGGTGCGCTGTTGCTGCTCAACGTGCTGCAGGCATGGCTGAACCAGATGACGGCCCTCTACATGCGCGAGGGCCTCTCACGCGATCTCGTCGATCAGTGGCTGGAGCGCAAGCGCGCCCTCAAGCTCTCCACCATCGGCATCCTCGGCGTTAACCCGGACCAGCGCCTTCACGAAGATTCCCGCAATCTTGCCGAAAGCACCACCAACCTCGCTCTCGGCCTCCTGCAATCGACCATCCTGCTCGTCAGTTTCATCGGCGTCTTGTGGGAACTTTCGAGCGGCTTCATCTTCCATATCAGCGGCCACAGCTTCACCATCCCCGGCTACATGGTCTGGGCGGCGATCTTCTACGCCGCATCGGCCTCGCTATTGAGCCAGGTCGTTGGCCGCAAGCTCGTCAAGCTCAATGCCGACCGGTTCTCGAAGGAAGCCGAACTGCGCTTTGCGCTGATGCATGCCAACGAGAACATGCCGGCGATAACAGTGGCGCGCGGCGAAGAGAACGAGCGCAAGCGCATCAACGGCGATATCAGCAACGTCCTTACCGTGATCAAGCGGCTCGCCATGGCCAATACCAACTTGACCTGGGTCTCGGCGGGTTATGGCTGGCTGGTTATCGTTATCCCGATCATTGTTGCAGCCCCCGCTTATTTCTCCGGCGGACTCACTTTCGGCCAGCTGATGATGTCGGTTGGCGCCTTCAACCAGGTCAATACGGCGCTGCGCTGGTATGTCGCCAACTTCGGCCCGATTGCCGAATGGCGCGCCACGCTGATGCGCGTCACCGATTTCCGCCAGGCGCTTCAGGAGATGGATGACGGCTTCGATTTGAAGGACGCAATCGTCTACGAGGAAACCGCGCCCGACAGGTTGACGCTGAAGGATATCGTCATCATGGCCAAGCTTGGCGAGGATATCGACGATTGCGGCGGCTTCCAGATGCGTGAAACGGATGTGACGATCAGGGCCGGCGAAAAGGTCATGATCAACGGCGATCACAGCGTGAACCGCCGCCTGCTCTTCCAGGCCATGGCCGGCCTCTGGCCCTGCGGCAAAGGCACAATAGGCCTGCCGCCGATTGACGACATCCTGTTCATCCCTCAGGTTGCCTATGTGCCGGGCGGAACGCTGCGCGAGGCAATCGCATTCCCCGAAAAACCCGAAGCCTATGACACGGCGGCCATCGAAGCTGCGCTTGAGGCTGCCGGCTTGCATTCGCTGGTCGCCCGCCTCGATAGCCGCGCGCGCTGGGACAAGCTTCTCGATGCCGATGAACAGAAGGCAATCGGCTTTGCCCGCCTGCTCCTCGTCAAGCCGCGCTGGGTCGTCTTCGACGAAGTGCTTGAAGGCATGGAGCCGGAATGGCAGCACACAATGACGAAGCTGCTTACTACGATGCCGGACACCGGCATGATCTACATCGGCCGCTCGGAGACCTATCTGGAATCGCTGCATCCGCGCACACTGCACCTGCTGGCGCTGCCTTCGAAATCCGATGAAGAACCGGTAGCGTCCGTTGCAGGATCGAGCGCCGCAGCAGCTCCTGCCCCGGCGCTCTGATCAATTCCAGTAGAAGAAGTGTACAGCGGTTTGGCTGGAATTGCTCCAGGAGAGCTTACATCGGCGGCATCACGCCGTTGATGCCGACGGCGACCTGCGCGGCCGAGATGCTACCATCGGCTGCCCTTTCCGCCATCACGATGACGCCGGCACCCGGCTTCAGATCGTCTTTCGTTGCCGGCGCAAAGGTGACGATCGGCGTACCCTCGGCAATCGAGATGGTCTTTTCCTTGCCCTGATAGGTGAGCGTGATTGTGTGGCCGTCGACGGCCTTGACGGCATTGCTGACGGTCGCATTCGTCATCGAGCTGTTCGGTTGCACGTCCCACGGACGGCTGCCTTCACCGGTACCCTTCATCGCGGCCGGGAAGATCAGCACCTCGATCGCGCCATCGGGACCTGTGCCTTTCGGCAGGGAGGCGACACCGACGAAATCGCCGACCTTGATATCATCGACGGAAGCATTCCTGATACCGGCGACCTTCCAACCGGACTTGAGCGCCACCGTCGCATCGCTGCCCTCGCGGGTCTTGACGGTTAGCGTGTCGCCGTTGAGGCTCTCGATCGTGCCACGCACGCGCAGGCGCTGGCTTTCCTGAGCAATCGCCGCCTGCGAAAGGCTAAGCACGACGAAGCCGCTGGCGGCAAGCGCCGTCAATATTCTGGTATAGGATTTGCAAGACATGTAACTCTTCCTTGTCGCCATTGATCGGCACGACCCCCGGCTGAGCGGCACTCTATGCCGCATGACGCGGCGCGGGCGAATCAAGGAAAAGTGAGGAAAGCGGACCCCGACAATCCGGTTCCAGACGCCGGAGTCCGCGAAAGATCTTTCAAAAGACCAGCTCAACCGGCAGCAGACATGTCCATGTACATGATTTCCCAGACATGGCCATCGAGATCCTGGAAGCTGCATCCATACATCGGCCCCATATCGAGGATCGGCTTCCAGGGCTTGCCGCCCGCTGCCAGCGCCTTCTTGAGGTAGTCATCCACCTCATCGCGGCTGCCGGCCGAAAGGCAGGTCAGCACTTCCTTGCCCTTCGTCGTATCGGCAATATCCCCTTCGATGAACTGCTGGAAATGACCGTGGGTCAGCAGCATCACATAGATGTTTTCCTCGACGATCATGCAGGCAGCATCGTCGGTGGTAAAATTCGGATTGTAGGAAAAGCCGAGCGCCGAGAAGAATTCCTTCGATTTGACGAGGTCCTTGACCGGCAGGTTCACGAAAATCATGCGCATGAAAAATCTCCCTTACGACGTGGCGGCACCGTGCCGTTGATCACGTTCGGCCCAAGGACGGAGAAAAACCACCCGATCCGACATTTCAGGAAATTTTTATCGGATCAGCCTTCCAGCTCTTCGCGCAGCATTTCGAGTTCCAGCCATTCCTCTTCCATCTTCGTCAGGCTTTCGCGCAGCTTCTCCATCTCGGATGCCAGCCGATTAAATGTTGCCGGATCCTTGGTGAAGAGGCTCGGATCGGCCATCTTCTCCTCACGCTTGCCGATCTCCGCCTCTGCCTTGGCCATTTCTTTCGGCAGGTTTTCGAGAGCGAATTTTTGCTTGTAGGAGAGCTTGGCCTTCGAGGCAGAGGGTGCGGCAGCCGCAATCTCCTGCGCCTTGGGCTTTTCCGCCGCCTTCTCGGCCCTGCGGCGCTCCTCGGCCGCACCCTTGCGCTGCGCCAGCATGTCGGAATAGCCGCCGGCATATTCGATCCAGCGCCCATCCGGCGCTTCCGGATTGGCTGGCGCAATCGTCGAGGTCACCGTCCGGTCGAGGAAGTCGCGATCGTGGCTGACGAGGATGACGGTGCCGGCAAAACCCGTGACAATCTCCTGCAGGAGATCCAGGGTCTCGATATCGAGATCGTTGGTCGGTTCATCGAGGATGAGCAGGTTCGTCGGCCGCGACAGGATGCGCGCCAGCATCAGCCGGGCGCGTTCGCCGCCGGAGAGGTTCTTGATCGGCGTGCGCGCCTGCTCCGGCTGGAACAGGAATTCCTTCATGTAGCCAGTCACATGCCGCTGCTCGCCATTGACCAGCAGGTTCTCGCCACGCCCGTCCGTCAGGTAGTTGGCAAGCGTATCGTCGAGGTTCAGATCCTCACGCTTCTGGTCGAGGGTCGCAATATCAAGATTGGTGCCGAGCTTCACCGTGCCGCTGTCGGGCGCAAGCTGGCCGGTCAGCATCTTCAAAAGCGTCGTCTTGCCGGCGCCGTTCGGGCCGACGAGACCGATGCAATCGCCGCGATGCACGCGGATCGAGAACGGCGCGACGATCGGCCGGTCGTCATAGCTCTTGGTGATCTTGTCAGCCTCGATCACCAGCTTGCCGGATTCCTGCGCATCGGAAGCGCTTGCCTGTACCGTTCCCTGCGGCCCCTTGTGGCCGCGATACTGCGAACGCATCGTCTGCAGCTCGCCAAGCCGGCGCATGTTGCGTTTGCGTCGTGCCGTCACGCCATAGCGCAGCCAGTGTTCTTCCCGCTCGATCGCCTTGCCGAGCTTGTGCTGCTCCAGCTCCTCTGCCTCCAGCACCTGGTCCCGCCACGCCTCGAAAAACGCAAAGCCCTTGTCGAGCCGGCGAGACGTGCCGCGGTCGAGCCAGACAGTGGCCGTCGAGACCTTTTCGAGGAAGCGGCGGTCGTGCGAGATCAGCACCAGCGCACTGCGCGTCTTCTGCAATTCGCCTTCCAGCCACTCGATGGTCGGCAGGTCGAGATGGTTGGTTGGTTCGTCGAGCAGCAGGATGTCGGGCTCCGGCGCCAGTACGCGCGCAAGTGCTGCGCGGCGCGCCTCGCCGCCGGAAAGGTTCTTAGGATTTTCCTCGCCGGTCAGCCCGAGATGCGAGAGCAGGTAGCTGACGCGATAGGGATCGTCGCCCGGCCCGAGACCGGCTTCGGCATAGGCCTGCACGGTCTGGAAGTCGGCAAAATCCGGCGCCTGCTCCAGATAGCGCACCGTGGACGCTGGATGGCGGAAGACCTCACCCGACTGCGCGTCGACGAGGCCGGCTGCGATCTTCAGAAGCGTCGATTTGCCCGAGCCGTTGCGGCCCACGAGGCAGATCTTGTCGCCTGACTCCACCTGCAGGGCAGCTCCCGCCAGAAGCGGTGCACCGCCGAAGCTCAGGAAGATATCGTCGAGTTTCAGAATGGGAGGCGCCAAGAATCAGACTCCGGAAAGATCATAGGGCCGCGCGAGCACGATGGCCCTGCCGCTGGCAAGCGAGAAGCGCACGGGGCCTTCCGCCACATTGGAAATGGTGCGCGACGAGCCGAAGGGCAAATGGAAGTCGGCGAGCGGATAGCGGGCATTTTCGATGAACAGGCCATGCAGCTCGCTGAAACCTGGCACGGAAAACAGGCTGCCCGGCGGAAGATCGATCTCCAGCGAGCCAGGAAGCAAAGGCACGGCCTCCTCACTGCCCGATGTCAGTAGCATGTCGAAGCCTTCCTCCGCCAGCTCCACGGCGTAGAGCAGATGCTGCAAGGCGTGGTCGGACCGTTCGCCGCCCAGCGCACCCGCAAGGATCAGGCGCTTCGCACCACGCTCGATCGCCTCGGTAACGGCAATTTCACCGTCCGTCGCAGCCTTTGCGGCTGGATAGGGCTGGCGCGGTACGTCGGGAAAAGCGACGTCGAGATCGGGCGACGTCGAATCGAAATCGCCAACCCACAATTCCGGCATCACGCCGAGCGCCGCCGCATGCCGCATGCCGCCATCGGCCGCGATGAACCGGCTTTCCCGCACGGCGTCGCGCAGACGATCCGTCAGGCTGAGTGCCCCGCCGAGCAGGATGGTGAAGGTGGATTGGCTCATGGGCATTGCCCATAGCGCAAACGGGGGGTGAAGGGGAAGAGGCGCCGGATATCCGGTGCCCTTCCCTTAAAGCAATTCCCGCAAAAGCGTGCAGCGGTTTGCGACCGGAATTGCTTCAATCAAATGTTCTAGAAGCGATAGGTGACACCGGCGCCGATCAGCCAAGGATCCAGTTTCGCCTTGCCGCTGACATCGACACCGCCGACTGTCGCATCGAAATCCGGACGCAGGAAGATCTTCTTCACATCCAGGTTCGCACCCCAATGCTCATCGAACATGTAGTCGAAACCGGCCTGCAGCGCGACGCCGAATGTGTTCTTCACATCGAGGCTGTCAGCGCTCTTACCGGACTGGTTGTAGAAGACCGTGTAGTTCACACCGGCACCGAGATAGGGCTGGAAGGCACCGAAATCGGTGAAATGATATTGCAGCGTCAGCGTCGGCGGCAGCAGCCACGTCTTGCCGATTTCCCCGAGACCGGCAATCGAGCCTTCGCCATGCACATTGGCGTAGGTCGTGCCGAGAATGAGCTCCGCGGAAATATTGTCGGTGAAGAAGTAGGAGATATCCACTTCCGGAATCACCGTGTCCGAATAGGACAGATCGGATCCGGGAATGCCGTCGACTGAGCCGTTATCGCGCGTGATCACGCCAAGCGCACGCAAGCGTACCTGCCATGGGCTTTGCGTGGCCATTGGCGAGCCCGCTGAAGGCGCCAGATCGGCCGAAAGCGCCGCATGCCCGAAGGATGCGAAAACGATAGCGGCAAAAATACCCCTCAGCCGAAGCGGATGATGTTTCATGTGAATCTCTCCTGATGTCGTCGAACGAGGAGAGACTTAGGCTTGCCTTGGACGGGTCGGCTTGAGCGAGATCAAACGCTTGGACTATTTTCTTTAGCCCGGCGTATCCTTGTCGCGGGAAAGGAAGATTGCCTCGTAGCCGCCGATGAATTTCTCGAACAGCAGCGAGAAAGTGTCGATCTCTTCCTGTGGCCAGTCCCGCACAACCTCGGAAACGAAGGCGAGCTTCTGGGCCCGGATTTCCGCCAGCAGATTCGTCCCGAGCGGCGTCATGACGACGACGATACGCCGTGCATCCGCCTGCGAAGCCTCACGGCGCAGGACGTTTCGGCCCACCATATCCGACACGACGCGGCTTGCCCTCGACGGATCGATGCGCAGCATCTCGGCAATGGCGCCGACCGTTACCTCGCCGTTTTCCTGCGCGCGGCGCACGGCATCGAGTACGTCGAGATGCGACAGTTCCAGATCCGGCGCCACGCTCTGAATCGCCAGGCGGCCGATCAGCCGGCGTCCTGTCATCATTCGCATGCGCGTCATCGTGCGACCGATGCGCGGCACACTCTCCAACGGATCATCAAGCTCGGTCGTTCTTGTCTTGGTCAAGGTCTCGTTCATGACGAAACCATAACAGACCGGAGTTAAAAATAAAACATGCCAATATCAATAATGTGCCATTGACAAATATATGACATCAGCACATAAAGCATCTATATAACGAAAATGGCCCATCCCATGGATATGCAAACTGCCCCCGCACCGCTCGTAACGGATCCCCGTCGGCGGCTCATCCTCTTCTTCTTCCTGATGACCGCCATGTTCATGGCGACGCTGGATAACCAGATCGTCTCCACCGCACTGCCGACCATCGTCGGCGAGTTCGGTCATCTGGACCGCTTCGGCTGGATCGGTTCGGCCTATCTGCTCGCGCTCAGCGCCGTCATGCCGCTCTACGGCAAGCTCGGCGATCTTTTCGGCCGCAAATATGTGATGATGACGGCGATCGCGATCTTCACTGTGGGCTCCGCCGTCTGCGGTCTCGCCGTCTCGATGAACACGCTGATTGCCGCCCGCGTGCTGCAGGGCTTCGGCGGCGGCGGCATCATGGTTTCGATCTTCGCCGTCAACGCCGACCTCTTCGAGCCGCGCGAACGTGCCCGCTACCAGAGCTATTCCAGCCTCGTACTGATGGCCTCCGGCGCCATTGGCCCTGTCCTCGGCGGCACGATGAGCGATCTCTTCGGCTGGCGCTCGATCTTCCTCGTCAATGTGCCGATCGGCTTCATCGTGCTTACCGGCCTCGCCTTCATGCTGCCCTACCGCAAGCCGCATCGCCGGCCGAAGATCGATTATGCCGGCGCACTCCTGCTGGCGTTGACGACAACCAGCATCGTGCTTGCGACCGACAGCAGCGAGCTTTTTGGTGCTCTGATCTCGCCGCAGAGCATCGGCATCGTCGCCTTCGGTGTCGTTTGCGCCATCACGTGGGTTTTCATCGAACGTCGCGCGCCGGAGCCGATCGTGCCGCTGGCGCTCTTCCGCAATTCCACCTTCAGCCTGCTGCTGGTGATCTCGATCATGGGCGGCGCAATCGCCATTGGCATGGTCAACTACCTCGCGCTCTTCCTGCAGACGACGACAGGCCTTTCGCCGTCAGGCGCCGGGCTGCTCTTCATTCTGCTGACAGGCGGTCTCGTCTGCGGCTCACTGAATGCCGGTCGCATCATTTCGAAGACCGGTCGCTACAAGCCCTTCGCCATTGCCAGCCTCACCTGCAGCGCCATCGCTTTTGCACTGATCTCGCAGGTTCATGCCGGCACACCGATTGCCTTCATCGGCGCGATCATGCTGCTGCACGGCATCGGTATCGGCCTTGCCCAGCAGGTTCCGGTCATCGGCGTTCAGAATGCCGCACCGGCCCGCGATGTGGGTGCCGCGACCGGCTCGGTCACGCTGTCGCGCATGGGCGGCGCCTCGATTGCCATCTCCATCTACGGTGCAATCATTGCATCGCAGCTCGGCAGGCTCGGCTCCTCCATCCCGGGTGTGGCCAATATCGAGGAGCTGACGCCGAAAATGATGGCAGCCCTTCCCGAAGCCAGCCGTCAGGCGGTGGCTAATGCTTACGCCTCCGCCTTCTCGCCACTGTTCATGACCTCCTGCGGCATTGCTTTGATCGGTCTGATCGCCGCCATCATGCTGAAGCCGGTGCAGCTCCCCCGCGCTGGCGAACAGAAGACCAGCCAGACCAACGTCGCCGCCGAAGCCGCGGAGTAGGCAGAGGGCGCGCGGCCTCCGCGCGCCTCGCCAATTTAGTCGGCCCGAAAACACCACCATTAATTGCATTATTCGCGCGAATGTTACGCGTGCCCGTATCGGTCGCCATACTGACCGATTTTTTCCGCAGTGCAGCCGGAATCTGCACTTGCGATGGAACTTTCGCCATAATTTCATCGGAGCGAGAAGTGCCTCGACAGGCGGGGCATTGCCGAAATGCAACGGCGCCACATTTAGATAGAGTCTCGCTATGCAACCCACGCGGAAATCGGCTACAGCAAAGACTTGGATCGGCCGATTGTGCAGCGCGAGAACCGAGGCGGAAGCCTATTGAATTTTCCTGGCAACGGCCGGCCCGAAGATGCGGCAGACCGGCGACTTAAAATGGTGCGGAGAGACAGACTGGACAGCATGACGACGTGGAAATCGCCCGCGCTTTCCAGTGATGCCTTTTTGGCGCCACGCCGTTGGGTGCGCCGCTTCCTGCTGCTGTCGGCCTGCGCCGTCGCGCTGAACGGCTGCGAGTCGTTGATCCAACAATCCTATCAGCCGACCGTCGGCCCTTCGTCTAATCCGCAAATCGTCGACGAAGTGCAGAAGAACGATCCGCGCGCCGCCATGGGCGCCCGCGAGCATCCGCGCATCGTCGCGAGTTATGGCGGAGAGTATAAGGACGCCAAGACCGAGCGCCTCGTCGCCCGCATCGCCGGCGCGCTGACGGCCGTCTCGGAAAATCCGAGCCAGTCCTACCGCATCACCATCCTGAACTCGCCCGCTATCAACGCCTTCGCGCTGCCGGGCGGGTATCTCTATGTCACTCGCGGCCTGCTGGCGCTCGCCAACGATGCCTCGGAAGTCGCGGCCGTGCTGTCACACGAGATGGGCCACGTCACCGCAAACCATGGCATCGAGCGGCAGAAGCGCGAAGAGGCCGAAGTCATTGCCAGCCGCGTCGTCGCCGAAGTGCTGTCGAGCGATATAGCCGGCAAACAGGCGCTTGCCCGCGGCAAGCTGCGTCTTGCCGCCTTCTCTCGTCAGCAGGAACTGCAGGCCGACGTCATCGGCGTACGCATGCTCGGCGAAGCCGGCTATGATCCTTATGCCGCAGCCCGTTTCCTCGACTCCATGGCCGCTTACAGCCGCTTCATGTCGGTCGATCCCGAGGCCGACCAGAGCCTGGACTTCCTGTCGAGCCATCCGAATTCCGCCCAGCGCATCGAGCTTGCCCGCAGCCACGCTCGCGCCTTCGGCCAGGAAGGCTCAGTCGGCGACAAGGGCCGTGGCTACTATCTCGATGGCATCGATGGCCTTCTCTACGGCGACAGTCCGGAAGAGGGCTATGTACGCGGCCAGACCTTCCTGCACGGCGGCCTCGGCATCCGCTTCGACGTGCCGCCCGACTTCAGCATCGACAACAAGGTCGAAGCCGTCATGGCAACCGGCCCGAACGATATCGCCATCCGCTTCGACGGCGTGGCCGACAACCAGAACCAGAGCCTGACGAATTACATTTCCAGCGGCTGGGTTACCGGCCTCGATCCCTCGACCATCCAGCCGATCAACGTCAATGGCATGGAGGCTGCGACCGCGCGCGCCACTGCCGACCGTTGGGACTTCGATGTCACTGTCATCAGAAACAACAATCAGATCTTCCGCTTTCTGACGGCGGTGCCGAAAGGCAGCCCGTCGCTGGAGCCGACAGCAGACGTTCTGCGCGCAAGCTTCCGCCGCATGACGCCGGACGAAGCCGCTTCGCTGAAACCGCTGCGCGTACGGGTGGTTACAGTCCGCCCAGGCGAGAACATCACCACGCTCGCTTCCCGCATGATGGGTACCGATCGCAAGCTTGATCTCTTCAAACTGATCAACGCCCTGCCAACGGGCGCTGCCGTTTCTCCCGGCGACCGCGTGAAGATCATCTCCGAATAAAAGAAGGCCCGGCTTATGCCGGGCCAGTCTGTGCTGCTGGGGAGTAATTCCTGTCAGGCATAGGCTGCCATGTGCGGATCGGCACTGACGAGCGCCGTGCGAAGCTTTTCCATCGCCCGGCTTTCGATCTGGCGCACGCGCTCTTTGGAAATACCGAGGTCGGCGCCGAGTTCTTCGAGCGTTGCCCCGTCTTCGGCGAGGCGCCGCGCGCTGATGATCTTCATTTCACGCTCGTTGAGATGCTTGAGGGCAGAGGCAAGCCAGACGCGCCGGCGTTCGCCGTCGATCATGTTCGAGACCTGCTCATCCGGCAGTGGTTCGTCGCTGACGAGGAAATCCATCTTTTCTGCACTGTCGGCATCACCCGAGACGGAAGGCGCCTGCAACGAGGCGTCATTGCCGGAAAGGCGCGCGTCCATGGTCTGCACGTCGGCAAGGCTGACACCGAGGGCAGCGGCGATTTCCTGATGAATGGATTGCAGTGTCAGCTGCGTATCGCCCTTGGCAAGCTTGGCGCGCAGGCGCCGCAGATTGAAGAACAGTGCCTTCTGGGCCGAACTCGTACCACCGCGCACGATCGACCAATTGCGCAGGATATAGTCCTGGATCGAGGCGCGGATCCACCAGCTTGCATAGGTGGAAAAGCGCACATCGCGCGCCGGTTCGAACCGGGCCGCGGCCTCCAGAAGCCCGACATAGCCTTCCTGCACGAGATCGCTCATCGGCAGGCCGAAATTGCGGAACTTGCCCGCCATGGAAATGACGAGGCGCATATGCGCCATGGCGATCTGGTTGCGAGCGCCGCGGTCCTCATGATCCTTCCAGCGGATGGCCAGATTGTGTTCTTCTTCACGAGCAAGATAGGGAGCCGCCATTGCTATTTTGATCATGCGCCGATCTGCAGACATGTTCTTCATATCGCTCTCCTAAATGGGCCACGTGCCTAAAAATGAACAAGCAAACATCGTTTCCGGAACATCGCTGCTCCGGAGCAAACTAGGGTCTTGAATGCATAAAGGCCTCCTCCTGGACTTTTCAGGAGGAGGCCCTATCTCTCGTCATGTGCCGCCAAGACGGCAGGGGTTGGATCTGTTTCTTGAGATTGCCGGAAAGGCAAATTCTGGAAATCATGATCCGCTCCTCATCGAACGTTGACAGCTTCGGCGGAAGTCAAACCGAGCGTTATGGGCTCCGGTTATGTCCGCATTACTGTGTATGAACGTCGCAGCGGCGAAAAAGTTCCAATAAAAAACCCGGCACCAAGGCCGGGTTTTTTTATCTGCAAAAACAATGCGCTATTAAGCGGCTTCGTCCTGCGAGTCGTCTTCCTCGATTACCTTGCCACGCTTCGGACCCTTGTTGAGATTGGTCTCGACGAGGCGAACTGCTTCCGTTTCAGACATCTTGTTGACGGCAGCGATTTCGCGAGCCATGCGGTCGAGGGCAGCTTCATAGAGCTGACGCTCGGAATAGGACTGCTCCGGCTGGTTCTCGGCACGGTAAAGATCGCGAACGACTTCTGCGATGGAAATCAGATCGCCGGAATTGATCTTGGCATCATATTCCTGGGCGCGGCGGGACCACATGGTGCGCTTGACGCGAGCCTTGCCCTGCACGACCTTGAGGGCGCGCTCGACGAAGTCGGTCTCGGAAAGCTTGCGCATGCCGATGCTCATGGCCTTCGCGACCGGAACCTTCAGACGCATCTTGTCCTTTTCGAAATCGATGACGAAAAGTTCAAGCTTCATGCCGGCGACTTCTTGCTCTTCGATAGCCGTGATGGTACCGACGCCATGTGCGGGGTACACGATCGATTCACCAGTCTTGAAGCCGTGACGTGCGGTAGAAGGTTTTTTCTGCTGGGTGGTCATTCTAATCAAAAACTCCCTGTTACGCTACCGGCGGCGGCCGGAGCCGGGTCAGTCAGGCCCGGATGAGACGGTTAGATCCGTCGGGTGACTTCACTCTGGTTCCACCAGACAGAAGCAAAAGGTATCCTTGCGCGCGATCTTGGGATCCGACAGCTCAAGTTATTGATATGTCACGGAAACCGCGTACGGATTTGTTTTACTTTCGTGATGGTTTTGGGCATGCGTCATGCCACAAATGGAACAGTGTGGTGAACGTATCACAAAAATATGAGGAAATCAATAATTTGCTTAACGTGAGTCATGTGGGCAACACATAGCCCCCATGTGACTCACGCGTAATTTGAAACGTTTAAGCTGCCGCTGAACCCGGTTTCAACGGCACCGTACGTCGAAATTTTCAGTCCCCGCTACCGGGCTTTTCCGAGAAGTATTTCTCGAATTTTCCGGTCTCGCCGTCCATCTCCTTGGCCTCGGCCATCGGCTCTTTCTTGACCGTGATGTTCGGCCAGATGCTCGCATATTCAGCGTTGATCTTCAGCCACTTGTCGAGACCCGGTTCGGTATCGGGCTTAATCGCCTCTGCAGGACATTCCGGCTCGCAGACGCCGCAGTCGATGCACTCATCGGGATGGATGACGAGGAAATTCTCGCCCTCGTAGAAACAGTCGACGGGGCAGACTTCAACACAGTCGGTGTATTTGCAGCGAATGCAATTGTCGGTCACGACATAGGTCATGAAGAACTCCAGGATTTCCACGCGGGCGGGGCCGGGCAACCTGGAACGTCGCGCCTGTCCCCTAAGCCGGAGAGAAAGCGTGGACAGGCTTGGGAGGCAAGCACGCTACCCGGCAGGTTGTGTGTCACGTATCGGCTTTACAGCAGGATTTCAAGGACAAACGATCTTCGAAAAGCTGACGGCAGGAAGAGTTTTCTAATCCTCGTCCGACATCAGCCTGTCGATTGCGCGCCGTTCCTTTTTCGTCGGTCTTCCAGAGCCCGTGGCCCGAATAGCCTGCTCATAGGGCGTGAGGCGTTTTGCCACATCCGGAGGCGGCGACAGATCCTCATAGAGCAGCTTCGCCTCCTCGTAGGGTCCGCGCCGCTCGCCCGGCAGCCGGACAACGAGAATGGCGTCCCGCCGCTCCAGCCTCAGCTCGACGCGATCGCCCACCTTGACCATCTGGCTCGGCTGCGTACAGCGTGCGCCATTAATGCTGACGTGACCGGATTGGATATGGCTCTGCGCCAACGAGCGCGATTTCACCATGCGTGCGAAGAACAGCCATTTGTCGATGCGCTGGCGCGAACCGCTCCCTGGCTGTGTCTCTCCACTCATGACTACTTCTTCATCTGCTCCTTGAGCGCTGCAAGCTTGGCAAAGGGCGAATCCGGATCGATCGGCTTCTCCTTGCGCGGTGGCTTGGCCTCGAAGCGCAGCGGCTGCGAATTGCCGCGGTTGTTGTTACGGTCGTTGCGATCGCCACGATCCTTGCGGTCCTGACGGTCGCCGCGCTGCTCGTTGCGGTCATTACGCGCATGCTGAGGCCTGCCCCCATCACGATTGCCGCCTTCCCGGTTACCGTCGCGATTGCCGCCATCCCGGTTGCGGTTGTTGTTGCGATTGCCGTCCCGGCTCTCGCCGCCTTCAGCACCGCCCTGGCGGCGATTGTTACGCTCACCGCGGTCCTGACCCTGGCCTTGGCCCTGTCCGCCGCGGCGGTCGCCATGGCCGCGCGCTTGGCGCTGGTTTTCGTTGCGGCCACCGAGGCGCCACAGGAGAACCGGCTTCGGTTCTGCTGCCTCAGCTTCAGCCTCGCCTGCTTCAGTCGTACCTTCGGCAGATGCAGGCGTTTCCGCAGCCACGGATGCGGCTTCGACGGCAGGCGTTTCTTCCAAAGCGCCATCTGCGTCGTCATGATCCGCCTTTTCAGCAGTTTCCTCTGCTGCAGCCTCGGTCGTCGTCGCCGCGGGAGCGGATGCCACATCCTGCGTTGCGAGGAATGCGGCCGCCTCTTCGGCCTTCACGGCATCGGCGCGGTAGCCGAGACCCTTGAGAATCTCTTCCATGTCTTCGAGCGTCGCGCCGAGAATGGATAGCATCGCCGTCGTCGTCGTGAAGCGGCGACCGTCATAGGCGCCTTCCGGACGCGTGCCCTGACCCGGCTTCCACTGCAGGAGCGGACGGATGAGATCGGCAAGACGCTCGAGAATGTCGATGCGCACGGCACGCTTGCCGAGGAAACGGAAGCCTGCGAGCTTGTAGAACATACGCTCGAAGCTCGGATCGGTGACCACGGAGGTACGGCCGGCGGCAAGCACCGGAATGAGATCGCCGTAGCCCGGCTTGTCGAGGCCGTCATTCTTCAGCGCCCAGAGCAGGGTGATGAGCTCCGCCGGCGCCGGCTTCAGAAGCGCCGGCACGAAGATATGATAAGCGCCGAAGCGAATGCCGTAACGGCGCATGGAGGCGCGCGCATCCTGATCCAGAGACTTCACTTCTTCCGTCACGTCGCGGCGGAAGAGCACGCCGAGATTCTCGACGAGCTGGAAGGCAAGCCCCTTGGCGAGGCCCTGCAGGTCTTCAGCGCGCGACAGATCGTCGAGCGGCTTCAGTACCGTGCTGATATGATGATTGACGAAACGCTCGATACGGGCGGCGACATGATCGCGCGCATTGCCCGTGAGCTGTTCGTCGGCAAGCAGGATAACGCGCGGACGCATCACGTGATCGCTGCCCGAAAGGCGGCCGACGGGATCGCCGAGCCAACGGACGAGTCCATCCGAGCCGATCGCTAGATCGGCATTGCCTGCGGCATGCAGGCGTGCGGCACGGGCTTCGAATTCAAGCGCGAGCGCCTTTTGCGACGCAGCCTGAACCGCCTTGGCGTCCGGTCCGTCCGTTCCACCAACAGGCGTAAAACGGAATCCGCTCAACTGCCCCACATGATGTCCTTCAACAAAGACATCGCCATTCACACTGATTTCAGCTTCCAGCATCGCATTCTCTCTCAGGCGCTTCATGAGCACAGATGTCCTGCGATCAACAAAGCGTTTCGTCAACCTTTCATGTAACGCGTCGGACAATCGATCTTCGATTTCCCGCGTCTTTTCCTGCCAGTGTGTCGGATCGGCAAGCCAGCCGGGCCGATTCGATACATAGGTCCAGGTTCTTATCTGCGCGATTCGCGCCGAAAGCGTGTCAATTTCTCCATCTGTCCGATCCGAACGGTGAACCTGTTCGGCTAGAAACTGCTCGTTCACCGTGCCATAGCGCACTAGATCGGAAAAGAGGGTAGAAATAAGATCGGCATGTTGCGCAGGCGTTATGCGCCGATAGTCCGGTAGAGCGCAAGCCTCCCAGAGCTTTTCGACCCGCGCCGGCGTGCTAGCGAGATCAATAATTTCCGGATAGCGCGACAAATGTTCGAGCGCTTGCTGGTCGACGGCCGGCAGCGCCCGGGTCAGACCCGGCACCCTGGGTCCGGTCTCAAGGCTTGCCCGCAGGGATTGTATCGAAGAAAAATCGAGATCCTTGGTACGCCACTGCAGAACCTTGATATTGTCGAACTCATGGCCCTCGATGCGTTGCACGAGTTCCTCGTCGAAGGGAGAAACCTGGCCCGTTACGCCAAAGGTTCCGTCACGCACATGACGGCCGGCGCGGCCAGCGATCTGGCCGAGTTCGCCGGGGTTGAGGTTGCGGAACTGATAACCGTCGAACTTCCGGTCCTGCGCGAAGGCCACATGGTCGACATCGAGATTGAGACCCATGCCGATCGCATCGGTCGCGACGAGATATTCGACGTCGCCCTCCTGATAGAGCGCGACCTGCGCATTGCGGGTGCGGGGACTGAGCGCGCCGAGCACGACAGCCGCGCCGCCGCGCTGGCGCCGGATCAGTTCTGCGATCGCATAAACTTCGTCCGCCGAGAAGGCGACGATCGCCGAACGCTGCGGCAGCCGGGTGATCTTCTTCTGCCCGGCATAAAGAAGGTGGGAAAGCCGCGGCCGCTCCGTGACCGTAATCCCCGGCAGAAGCTGCTGCAGGATCGGCCGCATGGTGGCTGCACCCAGCAGAAGCGTCTCCTCGCGGCCGCGCAGATGCAGGATACGATCTGTAAAGATGTGGCCGCGCTCGAGATCTCCAGCAAGCTGCACTTCATCGATAGCGACAAAGGCTGCCTTGGTTTCCCGTGGCATCGCTTCGACCGTACAGACGGAGAAACGCGCATTCGGCGGCGAGATCTTTTCTTCGCCGGTCACCAGCGCCACGTTCTGGGCGCCGACCTTTTCGACCACGCGCGTATAGACTTCGCGCGCCAGCAGGCGAAGCGGCAGGCCGATGACACCCGTACCATACGCCACCATGCGTTCGATCGCATAATGGGTCTTGCCGGTATTGGTCGGCCCGAGCACCGCGGTCACGCCGCGCCCGCTCAGTATCATCGGCTGCGAAGTCAGGGTCATGTTCCATGCAAGTGAGGCGGTGACGCCCCAGGGGTCAAGTCGGAGCTGCGAATGAGGCACAGAACACATGGACAGCCGAAGCTTCAAACGCAAGGGCAGATTTGAAATAGACTTTGGATTGAGCACGGAAGTCACAGCCCGCTAAGTCCTTGATTTAAGATTCGGAACAGCTTGAGAACGAATCGGAGACGAATCGCTGACTCCGGCTGATTCAGCTTTTGTTCACGGCTAAGTATTGATTTTGAATCGCTTTTTTACACTAGATGCTGAATCTCTAGACTCGCCCGAGAACAAATGCTGGCAACCGCGATTAACACTTCTCGCCGCATCGTAAAAACGCAAAGGTCAAGCCCGAAATTAACGCTTCGACCAAAGCCGGAACGAATCGGAGACGAATCGCTGATGTAGAGGTTTTCCCTTTTCGTTCACGGCGAGATCTTGTGGGCGCTTTCGCCACCGATCCCAAGATACGGGTTCCGGGTTTGCGCAGCCATTCCAAGCTGTCGGATCGCGTTAATCTTTTGCATCCCGAATTTACGGAGCCTTAAACAGACCGGCGCCGGTGGGCCGATAAAAAGTCATGGCTGATCAAAGCCGGAACGAATCGCTGACGAATCGGAGACATTTTCATTTTCCCGCTTTGTTCACCGCAACATATTGTATTCAAAGAAAGTTTTAACCATAATCGAAAAATGCCCGATAGCATTTCGCCGACTTGCTTTCGCAGGAACCGGCTAAATTCGGCTTCGGCGCAATGGGCGATAACGCCACCGTGATATTCCGAGAGCTTAGCCGGGAACAAAAATCGCAAATGCGGGTTTCTAGTCCAGTCGAAATGAGAATGAGGCAGGACAAATACCATGCTTGGCACGATACTTCTTATTATCCTTATTCTGTTATTGGTCGGCGCCTTGCCGAATTGGGGTTATAGCCGCGGCTGGGGCTATGGACCTTCCGGTGGTTTGGGGTTAGTTCTCGTCATCATTATCATTCTTGTACTGATGGGCCGAATTTAAAGGCCGGTAACCTGGGGAGTTAGACATGAAAAAGATTGTTCTTAGCTGCGCTCTCATTAGCGCTCTCGCCTCCTGCACCCCGACGGAGCAGGGCACGGCGATTGGTGCGGGCACGGGCGCCATCATCGGCGGCGCCGTCAGCAACAGCTGGGGTGGCGCGGCAGTCGGCGCTGTCGCCGGCGGTCTGACAGGCGCACTGATCGGCCATTCGGTCGAACGCCAAGGCTACTGCATCTATCGCGACCGTTACGGCCGCCGTTACGAAGCGCGTTGCCGCTAATCAGCATCGGCCCATCGGAAATTTTGAACGGGCGCTTCGGCGTCCGTTTTCCTTGCGCGCTTTTGTCGTCAACACCACGTTGACGATCGGTCGCTGAAGTCAAATCTACTGCGCCGCCAGGACAAGCCCATATTCCTTTCAACATCGCAAGGGCAGAGCATGTGCCGCCCGCGATTGCAGAGGAACGCTACCATGGCCCAGATTTTCCTGAATTCCGCCGTCGCCATCCTGATCGCCTCGGCTTTCCTCACGACGGCAGTCGCTGCCCTCCGCAGCCAGGACCGCGCCGTCCAGAAAGTGCCCGTCAAAGCCAATAGACGGCGTCATCCAAACGCCTGACAGCATCAATGAACCGAACCGCGTGACGGCAACTATCCGAGTGTCCGTCCGCAGGGAGACACGACCATGAACAGGATCATCGCAATCGCCGCCCTCATCACCATTGCCCTCGCGGCCTATGGCGCATCTGCCGGCCCCTATGACAGTGCCGGCAGCTTCCCGAGCAACTACGCCCACAGCCAGAAGAAATAGGTTCAGACGAAGAACTGACCGCCATTGGCCGTCAACGTCGAACCGGTAATGAACCCGGCATCGTCGGAAATGAGGAAGGTCACGCAGCGCGCGATCTCCTCGGGTTCGCCGAGGCGACCAACCGGGATTTGCGGAATGATCTTCTCATTCAGCACCTTTTCCGGCACCGCAAGCACCATTTCCGTCCCAATATAACCGGGGCAGATGGCATTGACGGTGATGTTCTTGGCCGCACCTTCCTGAGCAAGCGCCTTGGTAAATCCGAGATCGCCGGCTTTGGCAGCAGAATAGTTCACCTGCCCCATCTGGCCCTTCTGGCCGTTGATGGAGGAGATATTGACGATGCGGCCGAAGCTGCGGTCACGCATGCCGCTCCAGACATGGTGCGTCATGTTGAAGAGACCGGTGAGGTTGGTATTGATCACCTCATGCCACTGCTGCGGCGTCATCTTGTGAAACATCGCATCGCGCGTGATGCCGGCATTGTTAACGAGGATCTCGACCGGACCGAGTTCGGCCTGGACCCTCGCAATGCCTTCGCCGCAGGCAACATAGTCAGACACGTCCCACTTGAAGACCGGCACGCCGGTAACATCGTGAAATGCCTTGGCCCTTTCATCATTGCCGGCATAGTTGGCGGCAACCTTATAGCCGGCATTCTTTAGCGCCATCGAAATTGCCGCGCCAATGCCGCGCGTACCCCCAGTGACCAGAGCCACTCTGCTCATGTTCCGCTCCCCTGTTGTTGTCAGCCCGCTCTCGGTCGGGCCTCAAGAAACATGCATTGTACGCTATTTACATTGCCTCGAAGCACATCGCGACACCCATGCCACCACCAATGCATAGCGTGGCGAGACCCCTTTTGGCGCCGCGGCGCTTCATTTCGAAGAGCAGCGTATTGAGGACACGCGCACCCGAAGCGCCGATCGGATGACCGATCGCAATCGCGCCGCCATTGACGTTGACGATATTAGGATCCCAGCCGAGATCCTTGTTCACCGCGCAGGCTTGGGCCGCGAAGGCTTCATTGGCCTCGACGAGGTCCAGATCGGCGACGGACCAGCCGGCCTTTTCCAGCGCCTTGCGGGAAGCGGGGATCGGGCCAGTCCCCATGACCTGCGGATCGACACCGGCTGTTGCCCAGGAAACGATGCGGGCAAGCGGCTGGATGCCGCGTCGCGACGCTTCCGCTTCGCTCATCAACACGGCTGCGGCAGCGCCGTCGTTGAGACCGGAGGCATTCGCCGCGGTCACCGTGCCATCCTTGTCGAAGGCGGGCCGCAGCTTGGCCATAGCCTCCAGCGTCGCGCCGTGGCGGATATATTCGTCGGCATCGACGGTTACGTCACCCTTGCGGCCCTGAATGACGAAGGGAACGATTTCGTCCCTGAAGTGGCCAGCCTTCTGCGCTGCTTCGGCCTTGTTCTGCGAGCTGACGGCGAACTGGTCCTGGTCGTCACGGGAAAGCTGCCATTGGCGTGCGATATTTTCAGCGGTAACGCCCATGTGATAACCGTAAAAGGCGTCGGTTAGGCCGTCCTTGATCATGGTGTCGATCATCTTCATGTCGCCCATCTTCACGCCGCCGCGCAAATGCGCCGCATGCGGCGCCATCGACATGGATTCCTGACCGCCGGCGACGATGATCTTCGCATCGCCGAGCGCGATCTGCTGCATGCCGAGGGCAACGGCACGCAGGCCGGAACCGCAGAGCTGGTTGACGCTCCAAGCCGTCGCCTCCTTGGGAACACCGGCCTTCATCGCCGCCTGGCGAGCGGGGTTCTGGCCCTCGCCGGCCTGCAGGACCTGGCCAAGGATGACCTCGTCCACGTCTTCAGGGGAAACACTTGCCCGCTCCAGCGCGCCCTTGATGGCGGCTGCGCCGAGCTCGTGCGCGGGAATTGTGCCGAAAGCACCGTTGAAGGAACCGACAGCGGTACGCGCTGCGCTGGCGATGACGACGGATGAACTGCTCATGGGGTGGTTTCCTCGTTTCTCGTCACACATATAAGTGGAAACTGACAAAGCTGCAGGCGCAAGTCAAATGCCAAGACTATTCCACCATTTGCTGCAGCGCCCTCGAATGGATTTATCCGTACAGGGAAAGGGCTTGCCGCATCGCACAAAGAGATTGTCACCGCCCTTCTTTTGCGTCTACAGTCTCTGGTGGAGGAGTATCCATACAATCAGACGGGGTTCGGGAGACTGATATGGCGAAGACTGAGGGCCAGATCGTAATAAAGAAATATGCCAATCGACGCCTCTATAATACAGGCACCAGCACCTATGTGACGCTGGAAGACCTGGCGGAGATGGTGAAGAAGGGGGAGGATTTTGTCGTTCAGGACGCCAAAAGCGGTGACGACATCACGCATTCGGTACTGACCCAGATTATTTTCGAGCAGGAATCGAAGACCGGTAACACGCTGCTTCCGATCTCCTTCCTGCGTCAGCTGATCACCTACTACGGCGACCAGATGCAGATGGTCGTTCCGAGCTTCCTGGAACATTCCATGCGCGCCTTCACGGAACAGCAGTCGCAGATCCGTGAGCAGGTGAACCGTGCCTTCGGCGAAACGCCGCTCGGCAAGAACCTGCAGCTTCCCATGCAGATGGTCGAGGAGCAGGTCCGCCGGAATACCGAGATGTTCCAGCAGGCCATGCAGATGTTCTCGCCCTTCATGACGCCGCCGCCCAAGGAAAGCCGCAAGGCAGAGGCGAAGGACATCGACGAGCTGAAGGAACAGCTTCGCGCGCTGCAGAACAAGCTCGACAACCTATAGGCCGATCGAAACGTCCCGGCCGGCGCTGCGGATCGACACCGCAAAGCCGCCGATCACGTCGATCAGCGCAATGGTCATCAGGATGAAGAAGACCTGGGTCGCCGCATCCTGGACGAGAAGAAACTCGACCAGGAAGGCGATGAAGACTAGCATCGACAGCATGTGGTTGATGAGGTTGCCGGAAGCGTTCCGGGTTGCCTTCAGGATCTCGAAGAAGAGTACGACGAGCGCCACGACGATGAAGAGATCGCCGAGCGCCATGCTCCAGATTGCACCTGACAGCATCGACAGCACGATCACGTCATGCTGGAGCGAGGGAATGCCGCCGCCGCCCATCAGGCCCAGCATCGCCAGATTGTAAAGAATAAATGGAATAACCATCAGCGGCATTGCGGTAATCATGCAGAAATATCTCCCTGATCTCTAGGGAATACTGCCTGACATCACCGTCTCACTTCAAGGCACCGAGGATTATAATATCTTGAAAAGCAAAAGGCCGGCGTCGAGCCGGCCTTCAAAACTTTCATCAGACAAGCCGCATAAAGAATTATGCGTTTTCCTTCGGCGTCAGAACCTGGCGACCACGGTACATACCGGTCTTCAGATCGATATGGTGCGGGCGGCGCAGTTCGCCGGAGTTCTTGTCTTCGACATAGGTCGGAGCCTTCAGCGCATCAGCCGAACGGCGCATGCCGCGCTTGGACGGGCTCGTTTTTCTCTTCGGTACAGCCATTTCTCTTACTCCACTTGCGGGCAAAACATTCCCACGGCCAGACTGGCGGCCGAAACGGACATGTCGCGATTTCGGAATTTTGCGCGCTTATACATGCAAGGGGCGACCTTGACCAGTCCCCATATGTATTTTTTGCAGATGCCTCTGATTCTCCGCTCAGACTTCGTCTTCCGGCACGATCCACGGCTCGGCGCGGGCTGCTTCTTCCCACGTCCGCCAGGCCGGATGCGCCTTCATCGCATTCATGTAAGCCAGTATATCGGCACTGCTGACGAGATCATAGATATCGAAGCGATTGACGACGGGCGCAAACATCGCATCCGCTCCGCTGAATGCACCGAAGAGGAACGGTCCACCGGATTTCTGCAGCAGGTCGCGCCAAATCGTCTCGATGCGGCCGATATCGGCAGAGACGCCGTCAGGCAGTGCAATCTTGCCCTTCGGCCGGCGGATATTCATCGGGCAAGCGCTGCGCAGCGCCCGGAAGCTCGACATCATCTCCATGGAGACCGAACGGGCGAGCGCCCGCTCGGCACGATCCCTCGGCAGCAACCCGGCATCAGGATAGAGCTCGGCGACATATTCGATGATCGCGAAGGATTCCCAGATCTTCAGCGCGCCATGCTGCAGCAGGGGCACATGGCCGCTCGGCGAGACCGCCTTGATATTGGGATTGCCACCAGGATAGTCGAAGGGGATCAGCACTTCTTCGAAATCGATGCCGACGCCCGTCAGCGCCATCCATGGCCGGAACGACCAGGAAGAGTAGTTCTTATTGGCGATATAGAGCGTCAGCTTGTCCACGGTGTGTTCCTGTCAGGGTTCGAAATCGAAGATCAGCAGTTCGTGGAAGTGGTTCATATCCTCGAACACGCAGAAGGCCGGCGGGTTGAGTTCCAGTACCAGCGCCTTGCTACGAATATCCTCTATCACCTCGTCAAGCATCGCCTGCCAGCGCGGCAGCGCCTCGTCTTCCAGCCGCTCGATCGCATAGGTGAAGGTCATGTGGAACTTGTAGTCGTCATGGTTCGGCTGACGGTAGCCCAGGAGATCAGCCAGCGCATCGCGCCAGGCACGCATCACCTTGCGATCGCCTTCGGTCGCGCCTTCGACAAGCAGGCCGGACGGCCGGGCGTTGACGATCGCCACCTTGAAGGGCTCGGACATCGAAAAACCTTCGAGCCGCGCTGCCATGAGCTCAGTCATGTCGTCAATCGGCGTTTCCAGGGGGATATCGTCCGGCCAATAATTCTGTTTGCGGCGACCTTCGATAACGCCCTCAAAAAGCGTCATGTGGATGCTGGTGATCGGCGTAAAGAGGAACTGCGGCGCTTCCGGCATTGCCAGATATTTCTCGCGCGCGTCGATCAGCACCTGCTGTGTTTCTGATCCCTCGACCGGATGGCAGACGATCGTGTTGCCAGGCTCTGGCAGGAAACCGCCGACTTTGCGGTAGCGGGTACCGAGATGCGCTGGCGGAGCCGGATTATGGGTCTTCGAATATTGGAGAAGCTCGGGCGAAAGTGTCATTGACGTCATGGGCGACTCGGGGCTTTGATTGCTGATGCATTCGCCCATATGGCAGGATCAAGAATGTCAGATGACGCCTGCCGCTTCCAACGACAAGTTCTGATTCAATCATAGATGCACTTGATGTAATCGCCCGAGCCCTGCGCGCGCCGTTCGATGAGCGCTGCAAGCCTGCGCAGCCCTCGTCCGGGTTTTCCGGCATTGCGATCGATCGGGTTCGGCAGCGAAACCGCAAGCAGCGAAGCCTGGCGGCGCGTAAGCTTCGAGGCAGGCACCTTGAAGTGATATTGCGCAGCCGCCTCGATACCGTAAATGCCTGGCCCCCATTCGGCGATATTGAGATAGATCTCCATCAGCCGCCGCTTCGACCAGACGAAATCGGAACCGACCGCCAATGGCAGTTCCAATCCCTTGCGGATGAAGGAGCGGCTGTTCCAGAGGAAGAGGTTCTTCGCCGTCTGCATAGGGATCGTGCTGCCGCCACGCGTCTCCTGGCCCTTCAGCGTATCCTCGATCAGCATACGCATCTCGCCCCAATCGACACCGCCGTGGAAGCAATACTGTCCGTCTTCCGACATCATCACCGATTGCACGAGCACAGGCGCAACATCGTCGATCGACACCCAGCGCCGGTCATAACCGCGCAAAAGCACGAGATCGCGCAGCATCAGCGTCGAAACGGGATGGATGAAGGGCAGCAGATAGAGAAGGATCAGCACGTAGGGAAAAAGCAGCACCGCCAGAACGGCAAGAACAATGCGCTTCAGCACCTGGCGGTCTCCAACCCAGCGCCGGCGAACCGGCGCATCGACGCTCTCCTCTGTCTGCGGCGCTATATCCAATGTCCCAGTCCGATTTCGCCCTCGTCGTTGTCATACCGCCTGAAAACCGTCATTGCCAGAGTGCAGCGGAAATCTTGACGCCGTGATCGACAATTCCGTTGCCAGCAGCCGTTCTGCCGTGCCAAAGAGCGCGCATGGACGCTAAGCGGGAAACATTCGAGACACGGTTGAAAAACAGCGCCGCCGAGATCGAGGCGCTGCTCGATCTCCTGCTCTCTCCTGCCGTGCTGTCCGACGAGATCGCCCGTCCCGACCTCTTGCGAAGCGCCATGCACTACGCCGTCCTGAATGGCGGCAAACGCCTGCGCCCCTTCCTTGTCGTGGAAAGCGCAGCACTTCTCGGCGGCAACAGGCAGGCAGCACTTCGCGTCGGCGCGGCACTCGAATGCATCCATTGCTATTCGCTCGTTCACGACGATCTGCCGGCGATGGACGACGACGACCTGCGCCGCGGCAAGCCGACTGTACACATCAAATTCGACGAAGCGACCGCCATTCTGGCCGGCGACAGCCTGCTGACCTACGCATTCGACATCATCGCCGCGCCGGAAACCGACCTGCCGGACCGCAGCAAGACGGAACTTGTTCTGGCGATCGCCCGCGCCGCGGGCCTCGGCGGCATGGCCGGCGGACAGGCCCTTGATCTTGCAGCGGAAAAGCAGGCGCCTGATGAAGCTGGGATCATTCGCCTGCAGGCGATGAAGACGGGTGCACTGATCCGCTTCGCCTGCGAGGCCGGCGCCATCATTGCCGGCGCGTCTGCCGAAGATCGGCAGCGCCTGCGCCGCTTCGGCGAAAAGATCGGCCTCGCCTTCCAGCTTGCAGATGATATTCTCGACCTGATCTCCGATATCAAGACGATGGGCAAGGCGACCGGCAAGGATGCCGCCCGCGGCAAGGGAACGTTGGTGGCACTTCACGGCATGGAATGGGCAGAGAAGCGGCTACGTCAGCATGTCGAGGACGCAGAAGAGCTGCTCGCCCCCTATGGTGAACGCGCCGCAGTGCTGATCGCTACGGCTCTGTTCGTGGCCGAACGCAAGAACTGAGACAGTGGAAGGGCGGCACCATCCAGCCCTTCTCCAGTTCATCGAAAAGCGGAGTGATTACTCCGCTGCCGTCTTCTGGCCGAAACGCTTCTCGATATAGTCGATGACGAGCGCCTCGAAATCCGAGGCGATATTTGGACCGCGCAGGGTCAGGGCTTTCTTGCCGTCGATGAAGACGGGGGCAGCCGGCGTCTCGCCGGTGCCCGGAAGCGAAATGCCGATATCGGCATGTTTGCTTTCGCCCGGTCCATTGACGATACAGCCCATGACGGCGACATTGAGCGCTTCCACACCCGGATATTTCTCACGCCAGATTGGCATGTTCTTGCGGATGTCGTTCTGGATGTCCTGCGCGAGCTCCTGGAATACCGTCGAGGTCGTGCGCCCACAGCCGGGACAGGCCGCGACCACGGGCACAAACTGGCGGAAACCCATGACCTGCAGTAGTTCCTGCGCCACCTGCACCTCGCGGGTGCGGTCACCATTCGGCTCCGGCGTCAACGAAATGCGGATTGTATCGCCAATGCCGTTCTGCAGCACATAACCCATGGCAGCAGAAGAGGCGACGATGCCCTTGGTGCCCATGCCGGCTTCGGTCAGACCGAGATGCAGCGCATGGTTGGAGCGCTCGGCGAGCATGGAATTGACGGCGATCAGGTCCTGAACCTGGCTGACCTTGGCCGACAGGATGATGCGGTTGCGCGGCAGGCCGATCTCTTCGGCAAGCCGGGCAGACAGCAGCGCCGACTGCACGATTGCCTCGTGCGTCACCTGCCGGGCCGAAAGTGGCGATCCCTCGGCCTGGTTCTTGTCCATCAGCTGCGTCAGCAGTTCCTGGTCCAGCGAACCCCAGTTGACACCGATGCGGACCGGTTTGTTATAGCGGATCGCCATCTCGATGATTTCGGCGAACTGCTTGTCCTTCTTGTCCTTGAAGCCGACATTGCCGGGATTGATGCGATATTTCGCCAGCGCTTCGGCGCAGGCCGGATGATCGGCAAGCAGCTTGTGGCCGATATAGTGGAAATCGCCGATCAGTGGCACATCCATGCCGAGGCGCAGCAGCCGCTCGCGGATCTTCGGCACGGCGGCAGCACTTTCGTCGCGGTCAACGGTGATGCGTACCAGCTCCGAACCGGCGCGATGGAGTGCAGCCACCTGCGCAACCGTGGAATCCACATCCGCCGTATCGGTGTTGGTCATGGATTGCACGACGACCGGCGCACCGCCGCCGACGATGACACCGCCGACATCGACGGCAACGGAAGCGCGGCGCGGTTTCGGATCGAAATCGAAAGCAGACATAAAGAGCTCTTACACCCGGAAAACAGAGCCTTTCAGGTGGATCAAGCCCGCGAGCTTGTCAACCGCCCCGTATATCACTTTTGTTTGGAGGCGGCTCAGTGGCCGCCGCCCGAGACCCCGTCGGCATATTGCGCGAGCCTGGAGAATGCGAGAACCACGAGCAGCAGCACGGGCAGCGCCATAAAGACGGCCGCAAAGCCCACATGCTCGGCCACGAAGCCGATCACCGAAGGCGCCACCAGCATCCCGGAATAGCCCAGGGTCGTGACGACGGAGATGCCGATGCCAGGCTTCAGGCCGGGGATATTGCCCGCAGCCGAAAAGGCGATGGGCACCATGTTCGAAATACCAATACCGCAAAGCGCGAAGCCGATGATGGCAATTTCGGCGTTCGGCGCAAGGCTCGTAAGCAGCAAGCCAACGATGGCAAACAGCGTGCAGATGCGCAGCGTCTTGACCCCGCCGAGACGATCGCGGACCAGATCGCCGGCAAAGCGCATGATCGCCATGGCCGCCGAGAAGGCCGCAAAGCCGAGGCCGGAGAGGGCGACCGACGCGCCCATTTCCTGCCTGAGATAAAGCGCACCCCAGTCGAGGATCGCTCCTTCCGGCACCATGCAGAACAGCGCCATCAGACCGAGCAGCCACGGCAGCGGCACCATCGGCAGTTTCGTCTTCTCCTTCTTGGTATCGGGATGCGGCGGATCGGCCAGGACCATCGGCCAGGCGGCGGCAAGGAAGATAGCGGCCAGCACGGTCGCCAGTTCCGCGTGGCCGAGAATGCCGAGCCTGGAGATCACCAGGCCGCCGAGGCCGGAGCCGATCAGACCGCCAAGGCTCCAGAACGCATGGCAGGATGACATGATCGCGCGGCGCATGGATTTTTCCACCGCCACGGCATTGGCGTTCATTGCCACATCCATCGCGCCCATGAAACCGCCGAACAGAAAGAGCGAGATCGCCCCTGTGATGACGTTGGGAGCCAGCGTCAGCGCCAGAAGCATTGGCAGCAAACAGACGGCGAGCACCCGCACGACAACGCGTGAACCATGCTTGGCAATCTGCGCGCCGGCGATTGGCATCATGACCAGCGAGCCAAAACCGAAGACGAGGATCATCAGCCCAAGCTCGAACTTGGTCAGTCCCAGCCGCTCGGCAAAGTCAGGAATCTTCGGCGCCCAGGAGCCGACGACGAAACCATTCATGAGAAAGAGTAGCGAGACCGCCGTTCTGCTCCTGGTAATGAAGCCGCTCCGTACCCGCGGTGCTGCACTCACATTATTATCCATTTCCTTGTCTTTCCTCTTGATCAGGCTTGCTTGCCCGATCCCCGTAAAAGGCGGAACGGTCTCAAGCCGTCTTGCCCGCAATGATCGTCCGGCACCCGCGTGCACGGTATTGTTCGAGCATGGCGGCATCCGCATCGTGCTCGACGATAAGGCATTCGCAATGCGCGACCGGCAGAACGCTGTGTGGCGCAGCCGTACCGAATTTTTCCGATGTCGCAGCGACCATGACCCGCTTGCTCCTGGATGTGGCGAACCTCTTGAACTCCGCATCCTCGAAGCCGAAAGTCGTCAGTCCCGCCTCGATATCGACGCCGCAGGCGCCAAGGATGCAAAGGTCAGGCGAAAGCTGCTCCATGTCGCGCAAGGCCTTTGCGCCAAGCGATCCGCCGGTCTGGCGGTCGACCAGACCGCCGATCAGGATCACGTTGACACCGGGCTTTTCAATCAATGCCGCAGCAATTGCCGGAGCATTGGTTGCTGCCGTCAGCGCAAGATCAGCCGGTAAAGCGTTGGCAATCGCCAGATTGGTGCTGCCGGCATCGAAGAATACCGTCGTACCTGCGACGATCTCCTCTGCCGCGGCGCGGGCCAGCGCCTGTTTCCGTTCGGCAGCAAAGCTCGTGCGCTGGGTCAGGCTTCCGTGCGCCGGCGAAATCGGCAACGCTCCGCCATATACCCTCTCGCAGAGCCCTGCCGCCGCCATCTCGCGCAGATCACGCCGCACCGTATCCTCCGAGACGCCGAATTCGACTGCCAGTTCCGCAGCCAGCACGCGGCCATGCGTCTTCAGCCGTTCGGAAATGACAGTCTGGCGTTCCCGCAACAAGAAATCTTGCATGTTTATACCGGATCAACCCTTCAACATCTGAAATCATGCATAAACACTGATTACCGTGCACGCAACATGCACGATCACACGTTTTCTGACGCTCTGAAACAAAGCTCCACGACCAGGGCGAAATCTCGCATATTGACCGTCTCCGGGGGCAGGACTATCGATCAGGCATTCCCGATTCCCGCCGGCATAGCCCGCCTCTGGTACATCCCCGTGAAAAACTCCGTCAGCCTGGGCATCCTGCTCACGACCGCCGCCTATATGGCGTTCACTTTCCATGATGCGATCGTCAAGGTTTTGACGGCGAGCATTCCCGTCTGGCAGATCCTGTTCTTCCGCAGTCTCACCATCCTTCTCGGCTGCCTCGCCTATGGCCGCAGCAAGCTTGTGCATCAGGCGATCACCTCGCCGATCATCAAGCCGATGATTGCCCGCAGCATCCTTCTGCTCTGTGCCTGGCTTTCATACTACACTGCCGCAAGTCATCTGCAGCTCGCCGAGGTCACGACGCTCTATTACGCAGCACCCGTCGTCGGCACCTTGCTCGCCTGGTTCATCCTGAAGGAAGAGGTCACCCCCGCCCGTTGGCTTGCGGTCGGTGTCGGCTTCGTCGGCGTGCTCATCGCCTGCAATCCGGTCGGGCTCACGATCTCCTGGCCGGTCTATCTGGCGCTGCAGGCAGCGGTGCTCTGGGCTTCCGCCATGGTATTGCTGCGCAAGACCTCACTGCATGAGAAGACTATCATCCAGCTTGCGGTCTCCAATGTTTTCTTCCTCATCATGACCGGTATTGCCGTGATCTACACTTGGCAGACCCCAACCCTCACGCAACTCGCCCTGCTCATTGGCACCGGTGTCGTCGCGGGCTGCGCCCAGTTTGCCCTCTTTGAAGGCATGCGTCAGGCTCCGGTGTCGGTGCTCGCGCCCTTCGAATATACATCGCTCGTCTGGGCCTTCATCCTCGGCTATCTGATCTGGGCTGATATACCCGCGCAGAATGTCGTTGTTGGCGCGGTGATGATTCTTGGCGCGGGCCTGATCATCATCGTCAGCGAAAGATTGCGTCGTCGGGCCACGGCCTGATACCGGTTTCAGCCGGATTCGTGGTTGGAGCGGCAGCTTGAGAAAAATATTCGCAGTTGCCGCTTTTATTTGCAGTTTTCTACGCTTTCGATGCCGCAATTTTCTGCGATGTATCGACCATCCGAACACAATCTTCCCAAGGATGGATAGAACAATGAACTGGTTGAAAACCGTCGCCGCCGCCGCCCTCATTCAGGCTGCCGCCCTGCTGCCCGCCCATGCCGGCGAAAACCTCGGCGCCATCAAGTCTGCAGGCGTCTTCAAGATCGGCACGGAAGGCACCTATGCGCCTTTCACCTATCATGACGAAAGCGGCAAGCTCGTGGGCTTCGACGTCGAGATCGGCGAAGCGGTGGCCGCCAAGCTCGGCGTCAAGGCGGAGTTCATCGAAGGCAAATGGGACGGCCTGATCGCCGGCCTCGACGCCAACCGTTATGACACTGTCATCAATCAGGTCGGTATCACCGACGCGCGCAAGAAGAAGTACGACTTCTCCGAACCTTATATTGCTTCCAAGGCCGTTCTGATCGTTCGTGACGGTGACGACAGCATCAAGACCTTCGCCGATCTCAAGGGCAAGAAGTCCGCCCAGTCGCTGACCAGCAACTTCGGCAAGCTCGCAACGGAAGCGGGCGCCGAACTCGTCGGCACCGACGGCTTCGACCAGTCGATCCAGCTCGTACTGACGAAGCGCGCCGACGCGACGATCAATGACAGCCTCTCCTTCCTCGACTTCAAGAAGCACAAGCCGGACGCTCCGGTAAAGATCGTCGCCCAGCAGGAAAATGCCGACTATTCCGGCATCATCATCCGCAAGGGCGAGCCGGAACTGCTCGAAGCGATCAACAAGGCGCTCGCCGACATCAAGGCTGACGGCACCTACAAGAAGATCGCCGACAAGTATTTCGGCCAGGACGTTTCGAAGTAAGTCCTGACACCGGCGGTTTCGCGCTGCCGCCATATCATCTATAGCTGCATGAGAAAGCGTCCGGCGAACACTCGCCGGACGCATCTTTTCTTGAGGACACGCCCTTGCCGCACTGGCTCCAACTGATGGCGGAATCGCTTCCCTCGCTCCTCTGGGCTGGGCTGATCTTCACCATCCCCTTGACCCTGCTTTCCTTCGCCTTTGGTCTGATCCTGGGCCTGATCACCGCGATTGCCCGTCTTTTCGGCCCGGCGCCTGTTGCAGCCATTGCCCGTTTCTACGTCTGGGTCATCCGCGGCACGCCGCTGCTCGTCCAGCTCTTCGTGATTTTTTATGGCCTGCCGAGCATCGGCATCCTGCTCGACGCCTTCCCGGCAGCGCTGATCGGCTTCACGCTGAATATCGGCGCCTACAGCTCCGAAATCATCCGCGCCGTCATCTCCTCTGTGCCCAAAGGCCAATGGGAAGCGGCCTATTCGATCGGCATGAGCTGGCGTCAGGCCATGAGCCGCACCATCCTGCCGCAAGCAGCCCGCGTCGCAGTACCGCCGCTGTCGAATACCTTCATTTCACTGGTCAAGGATACCTCGCTCGCAGCGGCCATCACGGTGCCCGAGCTTTTCCAAGCCGCGCAGCGCATCGTCGCGACCACCTACGAACCGCTGATCCTTTATATTGAGGCGGCGCTGATCTATCTCGCCTTGAGCTCCGTACTCTCGACGCTGCAGCAGCGGCTGGAGCGTCGCTTCGCCCGTTATGGCGGAATGCTGGAGGCAAATGCATGATCGAGCTTTCCAATATCGAAAAGCGCTTCGGCGACGCCGTCATCTTGAAGGATATCAGCATCCGCATCCCGGAAGGCAGCGTCACCGCCCTCGTCGGCCCCTCCGGCGGCGGCAAGAGCACCCTGCTCCGCTGCATCAATCTCCTGGAGATCCCGACCGTAGGCACCATCCGCCTCGGCGAAGAGACGCTCTCTTTCACGCCCGGCAAGCGTGTCGGCTGGCAGGCAATCCAGAAGATCCGTCGCCAGACCGGCATGGTGTTCCAGAACTTTCAGCTATTTCCGCATCAGACGGCGATCGAAAACGTCATGGAAGGTCTGGTCACAGTCCTGAAATGGCCAAGGGAAAAGGCACGCGAACGCGCCATGGAACTGCTGACCAAGGTCGGCATGGCGCACAAGACCGATGCCTGGCCCTCGACGCTCTCCGGCGGCCAGCAGCAGCGCGTGGCGATCGCCCGCGCGCTTGCGCCTTCGCCGCGCGTATTGCTCTGCGACGAGCCGACGTCTGCGCTTGATCCGGAACTGTCAGCGGAAGTGGTAGACGTGCTGGGCCAGCTTGCCCGCGAAGGCACGACCATGGTCATGGCGACCCATGATCTTCGCCTCGCCTCCAAGATTGCCAATGACGTGGTTTTTCTGGAGGCCGGCAGCGTGGTGGAAACCGGCAGCGCCAGGGCGATCTTCAATACGCCGGAGAAGGAGCGCACCAAGCGCTTCATCTCTACCATCAACGCCGCTCATACCTACGATATTTGAGGCGATGCCGGGATGCGAACATCCCGGCATACGGAAATTCCGATCAGGCGGCTGTGACGACGGCACGTGCTGCCTTCAGCGCATTGCCCCACCAGGTCAGCTGATCGAGCAGGTTCTTGGCAGCTTCGTTCAGATGCGCGTAATCGCCGAGGCTCTTGCCTTCCTTGAGGACAGAAAGATATTCGCCGAACGATATGTGAACGGCCGTCTTGACGGATGCCGCGCTCATTTCGACGGAGATCAGGCGAAGATGCTCAACCGCACGTGCGCCACCGACGCCGCCGTAACCGACGAAGCTGACCGGCTTATGGATGAATTCGCCGAGATCGATCGCGTTCTTCAGAACAGCCGTCGGAGCATGGTTATATTCGGCGACCGTGAAGATGAAGCCGTCGAATTCGCGCAGTTTCTTCTTCCAGCGCTCGGCGGTTTCGCTTTCCGCCGTGGTGGCGCGCGCTTCGCCGAAGAAATGCATCGGGTAGTCGAGAAGATCGAGAACCTCGACTTCGAGATCGGAGCGCTGGCCGACGAGCTCGGCGATCCACTTGGCCGGATGTTCAGCGAAACGGCCAATACGCGTGCTGCCGACGATGACGGCAATCTTCAACTTGCTCATGAGATGGTCCCTGATTGGTCTTGGGGGCGGTGATGGGAGCTGAAGTCTATGAGAAAGCCTCCTCGCCCGGCAAGGCGAGAAGGCTGCTAACTCATAGAAAAATCAGCTTTTTAACGACACGATCGTACACAATCGGTTGATGTCGGAAACGATCGTCCGTCGTCTTCTTAACCGGCATAGACGACGAGCAGATCCTTGGCGTCGATCTGGTCGCCAGCCTTGACCAGGACTTCCGAGATCGTGCCGTCCTTCTCCGCATGCAGCGCCGTTTCCATCTTCATCGCCTCGATGGAGACGAGTACGTCACCGGCACTGACGACCTGGCCGGGTGCAATGAAGACACGCGAGATGACGCCCGGCATCGGCGCCCCGACATGAACCGCATTGCCGGCTTCCGCCTTGCGGCGGGCCGCAGCCCCCGAAGCGCCGTGCGCCCGATCCGGCACCTTGATGCGGCGCGGTTGACCATTGAGTTCGAAGAAGACGGTGACCATGCCCTGGCTATCGGTGCCGCTCATCGCCTGATTCACGATGACCAGCGTCTTGCCTTTTTCGATATCGGCAAACAGTTCGTCGCCATCCTTGAGGCCGTAGAAATAGGAGGGCGTCGGCAGCACCGAAACCGGACCATAAGTGTCCGCAGCCAATGCGAAATCCGTGAAGACCTTCGGATACATCAGGTAGGAGGCAAACTCGAAGTCGCTGACCTCACGCTCCAGCTTGGTCTCGATCGCCTTGCGCTCCACATCGAGGTCGGCATCGTCAAGCAGCGAACCGGGGCGCACCGTATAAGGCTGCTCGCCCTTCAGAGCCTTCTTCTGCAGCGCTTCCGGCCATCCTGACGGAGGCTGGCCGAGATCGCCCTTCAGCATCGAGACGACCGATTCTGGGAAAGAGACTTCCTTCTCAGCGCTGACCACATCGGCAACCGTCAGGTCTTGGCTCACCATCATCAACGCCATATCGCCGACGACCTTGGAGGACGGCGTCACCTTGACGATATCGCCGAACATCTGGTTGGCGTCGGCATAGGCCTGCGCCACCTGGTGCCAGCGGGTCTCGAGCCCCAGCGAGCGGGCCTGTTCCTTGAGGTTGGTGAACTGGCCGCCCGGCATTTCGTGCAGGTAGACTTCCGAAGCCGGACCCTTGAGATCGCTCTCGAAGGCCGCATATTGATTGCGAACCGCTTCCCAATAGAAGGAGATGCGGCGGATCCATTCCGGATCGAGGCCCGGATCGCGCTCGGAACCACGCAGCGCTTCGACGATAGAGCCGAGGCAGGGCTGCGACGTATTGCCTGACAGTGCATCCATCGCAGCATCGACGGCATCGACGCCGGCATCCACGGCAGCAAGAACCGTGGCCGCGGCAATGCCCGACGTATCATGCGTGTGGAAGTGAATCGGCAGGCTGGTCGCTTCACGCAGCGCCTTGAACAGCACCTTGGCCGCGGCCGGCTTCAGGAGACCCGCCATGTCCTTCAGCGCGATGATATGCGCGCCGGCCTTTTCGAGCTCGACGGCAAGGTCCGTATAATATTTCAGGTCATACTTCGGACGGGCGGAGTTGAGGATATCGCCGGTATAGCAGATCGCCGCTTCGCAGAGCTTGTTCTCCTCGGCAACGGCATCCATCGACACGCGCATATTCTCTACCCAGTTCAGGCAGTCGAAGACGCGGAAAAGGTCGATGCCGCCCTTGGCGGCCTGGCGGACGAAATATTTCACGACATTATCGGGGTAGTTCTTGTAGCCGACGCCGTTCGCCCCACGCAGCAGCATCTGCAGCAGCAGGTTAGGAGCCGCCTCTCGGATCAGCCCCAGACGCTCCCACGGATCCTCGGTCAGAAAGCGCATGGAGACGTCGAAGGTCGCACCACCCCAACATTCCAGCGACAAGAGATTTGGCAGCGCATGCGCATAGGTGCCGGCGATCTTGGCAATGTCATAGGTGCGCATGCGGGTGGCGAGCAGCGACTGGTGACCGTCGCGCATCGTCGTATCGGTCAACAGCACCTGCTTCTGCTCGCGCATCCACTCGCCGAATTTCTTCGGTCCGAGCTGGTCGAGAAGCTGCTTCGTACCATCGGGGACCTTGCCGCCGTCTGCATAGGGTACGACCGGCTTGGCGGCATCCTCCGATGGACGCGGGCGATCCTTCGCCTCGGGATGACCGTTGACGGTGACATCGGCGAGATAGGTCAAAAGCTTGGTGGCACGGTCCTGGCGCTTGACCTGCTGGAAGAGCTCCGGCGTCGTGTCGATGAAACGCGTCGTATAGGTGTTATCCTTGAACTTCGGATGCGTGATGATCGCTTCCAGGAAGGTCAGGTTGGTGGCAACACCGCGAATACGGAATTCGCGCAGTGCGCGGTCCATGCGCGAAATCGCCTCCAGCGGGTTCGGCGCCCAGGCCGTCACCTTCACCAGCAACGGGTCGTAATAGCGGGTGATGATCGCGCCGGTATAGGACGTGCCGCCGTCGAGGCGAATGCCGAAGCCCGATGCCGAACGATAGGCAGTGATGCGACCGTAGTCCGGAATGAAATTGTGCTCCGGATCTTCCGTCGTGATACGGCACTGCAGCGCATGGCCGTTGAGGCGAATATCCGCCTGCTTCGGCACACCGGATTCCTCAGTGCCTATGGCAAAGCCGTCGAGGATGTGGATCTGTGCCTTGACTATATCGATGCCGGTCACGACTTCGGTGACCGTATGCTCGACCTGGATGCGCGGATTGACTTCGATGAAGTAGAATTTGCCGGTATCGGCATCCATCAGATACTCGACGGTGCCGGCGCCGACGTAGTTCGTCGCCTGGGCGATCTTCAGCGAATAAGCGGCAAGTTCCTGGCGCTGCGCTTCCGACAGATATGGGGCGGGCGCGCGCTCGACGACCTTCTGGTTACGACGCTGGATGGAGCAGTCGCGCTCGAAGAGATGCACGACATTGCCATGCGTATCTCCGAGGATCTGGCTTTCGACGTGGCGGGCGCGCTCGACGAGCTTTTCGAGATAGACTTCGTCCTTGCCGAAGGCGGCCATCGCCTCGCGCTTGGCTTCCGTCACCTCGCGGGCGAGATCGGCTTCGGAGCGGATGACGCGCATGCCGCGACCGCCGCCGCCCCAGGAGGCCTTCAGCATCACGGGATAGCCGATCGCGGCAGCCATCTTGGCAACTTCCGCCATATCGTCAGGCAGCGGCTCAGTCGCCGGAACGACCGGAACGCCGACGGAAATGGCGAGATTGCGCGCTGCCACCTTGTTGCCGAGCTGACGCATCGTATCGGCCCTCGGGCCGATGAAGGTGATGCCTGCAGCATTGCAGGCATCGACGAATTCGGGGCTTTCCGAAAGCAGACCGTAGCCGGGATGAATGGCGTCAGCGCCGGAAAGCTTGGCAACACGGATCACTTCGTCGATCGAAAGATAGCTTTCGATCGGCCCGAGGTCACGGGCGAGATGCGGGCCGCGGCCGACTTGATAGCTCTCGTCGGCCTTGAAGCGGTGCAGCGCCAGCTTGTCTTCCTCAGCCCATATCGCGACCGTTTTTATTCCAAGCTCATTGGCCGCGCGGAAGACGCGGATGGCGATTTCGGAACGGTTGGCGACAAGAATCTTCGATATGGGCAATGTACTCTCCTCAAAGCACGAAAAACGGGCCATGCTGCACCCGCGAAGAGAATTCTTAACGTGCTGTTACAGAAAGTTCAATTTCCCTCATCTCGACGAAATAGAATTTCTCTAGATCTCAGGTAATCAAACCATACCGGAAAGCGAGCGCCACCGCCTGCTGCCGGTTCTTGGCCTTCAGTTTATCCTGCAGACCGTTCATGTACCAGTCGACCGTATGATTGGAGATCTTCAGATGCTTGCTGATTTCCATCGAGGTCATGCCCTCGGCGAGATAGTGCAGGATTTCCATTTCGCGCCGGGTCAGCTGTGTGTCGGTTATCGGCACCGTTTCCAGCGCTGCGGCTTCGCCCTGCAGATCGAGCAGCCGCCAGAAGGCCTTGCGGGCGATCGCCTCGAAAAGCGAGATTTCAGCCGGTGAGAGCTCAACGGGTTTGCCGCCGAGGCTGAGGCTGCCCAGGATGCCGTTTCGTCCGTAGATCGGGAAGACATAGCCGTCTTCCAGCCCATGACCGAAGGCATCGACCATCATCTGCTCCATGCGGCGTTGATGCGGGTCGGCCCTAAAAGCAGCCATGCTGTCGCGCCAGCGGAAGGGCCGCTGCGCATGTGCAAGATACCGCACGGTCGGATCGACGAGCACATATTTTTTCACCGTATAGACGTGTGACCATCTGTCCGGCCACCGGCTGGCCATAGTCACACTCCATGGGTTGTCTCCTTGCTTGGGATGGCGAAGCAGGCCATAGAAATCGAATCCGTTCGCGCGGATCACCTTGTCGAGTTCTTCGACCGCACTTTCGCTGTCGAAATGTTCCTCGAGAATAACAAGTAATTGAATTAAAGAATGAATTTGCACAAAATGCCCCTTGCCCGGACCAACGAGGCCGCCGGAGCAGGCCTGATAACCCGCCGCTGAACGGTCTTTATTAAAAAATTGCAGCTCACAAACTGGATGGTGCGCTAGACGCTCCAGGGAATGCAAGCGCAAATTGTCGCGCTCTATGCCTAAGCAACAATTTCGAAACTATGGTCACTTATCGCACTCAGCGATCGCACCGCACACGCGAATTTCGAAGCCGGATTCCAAATCTGAATATCCTGTTAATCGTCGGTTCAGGTAGATTTTTGTAGCATCGCACCATCCCGTTTTTCGCAGATGCAAAAAGAGGTTCCGACGTGTCGTTATTCAAGGTCTATGCAAGGGCTCTGCGCTATCTCGGCGCCTACAAGCTCCGCGTATCCCTCGTCGTTATCGCGAACATCGTATTGGCGGCGATCACCATCGCCGAGCCAATCCTGTTCGGCCGCATCATCGATGCGATCTCCGGCAAGGGCGAGGTGAAGCCGATCCTTATGATGTGGGCAGGCTTTGCCGTTTTCAACACCATCGCTTTCGTTCTTGTGGCGCGAGAAGCCGACAGGCTGGCTCATGGGCGCCGAGCGACGCTTCTGACGGAAGCCTTCGGCCGCATCATTTCCATGCCGCTGTCCTGGCACCACCAGCGGGGTACGTCCAACGCGCTGCATACGCTGCTGCGCGCCTGTGAAACCCTGTTCGGCCTGTGGCTCGAATTCATGCGCAACCATCTTTCGACGGTTATCGCGCTTGGCCTGCTCATCCCGACCGCGATGTCTATGGATCTGCGTCTTTCCGCGGTCCTCATCGTGCTCGGCATCGCCTACTGGATCATCGGCCGTGTGGTCATGAGCCGCACCAAGGACGGCCAGGCTTCGGTCGAAAACCACTATCATACCGTTTTCGGTCACGTCAGCGATTCCATCAGTAACGTATCGGTGCTGCATAGCTATAACCGCATCGAGGCTGAAACCCGGGCGCTGAAATCCTTTGCCGACCGCCTGCTGCAGGCGCAGTATCCGGTGCTCGACTGGTGGGCACTTGCCAGCGCGCTGAACCGCATGGCCTCGACGATCGCCATGATGGTCGTGCTCGTCATCGGCACCGTGCTCGTTCAGAACGGCGAATTGCGCGTCGGCGACGTCATTGCCTTTATCGGCTTCGCCAACCTGCTGATTGCCCGTCTGGACCTGATGCGTCAGTTCGCCACGCAGATCTTTGAGGCCCGTTCGAAGCTGGAAGACTTCTACAATCTGGAAGATTCCGTTCGTGACCGCGAAGAGCCGGCCGGCAATGGCGAGATCAAGGACGTCAAGGGCGATGTCGAATTCGACAACGTCTCCTTCGGCTTCGCCAACAGCTCGCAGGGCCTGCATAACGTGTCCTTCAAGGTGAAGGCCGGCCAGACGGTTGCAATCGTCGGCCCGACCGGTGCCGGCAAGACGACACTCGTCAATCTGCTGCAGCGCGTCTACGACCCGCAGGGCGGCCAGATCCTTGTCGATGGCCACGATATCGGCAAGGTGACGCGCAAGTCGCTGCGCCGCTATATCGCTACCGTCTTCCAGGATGCTGGCCTGCTGAACCGCTCGATCAGCGAGAATATCCGCCTCGGCCGCGAGAATGCCTCGGAAGAGGATATGCGCCGCGCCGCCGAAGCTGCTGCCGCCGCGGACTTCATCGAGAACCGTGATGAGCAGTACGACACCCATGTCGGCGAGCGCGGCAACAAGCTCTCCGGCGGTGAACGCCAGCGTATCGCGATTGCACGCGCCATCCTCAAGGATGCGCCGATCCTGGTACTTGACGAAGCGACTTCCGCCCTCGACGTCGAGACGGAAAACCGCGTCAAGGCTGCGATCGACAACCTGCGCCAGAACCGCACCACCTTCATCATCGCCCACCGTCTCTCGACGGTCCGCGAGGCGGATATGGTCCTGTTCCTGGATAACGGCCGCATCGTCGAGCACGGCAGCTTCGATGAGCTCAGCCACTCGAACGGCCGCTTCGCCGCTCTGCTCCGCGCCAGCGGCATCCTGACGGACGACGAAGTCCGCAAGGCCCATACGACCGAAGCTGCCTGATCGGCTTCGCAAGGACACGGCAAAAGGCCGGAAGGGCATTGCTCTTCCGGCCTTTTTGTTGCGTGGAATTCTCTGTGAATCGCTGTGGACAGACCCGCTTGTCATCATCTTCGGTGGGGATTGATCCGTAGAACCTCTAAGCCGCTTCTGCATAGACCAGGTCAGGTGCAAGGATCCATTCGCCCAGTTTGAGCGACATGACATCAAGCCTGCCGCGGCCATCTCTGGCGGCAATGCCGACAAATCGATAGCAGCCATCGTTCCGGTCGATGACCACGGCAGAAATCGGTTTGCCGCGAAGATGACCGACCACAGGGCCGCCAGTCTTGGCAGCATCAAGCAGGAAATATTCGTGAGGAACGTTGCGACTAACCATCAGGCGCGACCCTCGCTCCGGATAACCAGGCCGACAGCCATCTTTGTCCCTGTCTTCATTGCGGCATCCGGGCGATTGGCCTCAGCCGGCACCGGCTTGCGGCAGAACTGTTTCGTCTTCTTGATCTCGACAATGAATGGCTTTCGCTGCGGCCTCATAATCTGTCCTTTCAGTTTGAAATGCGTGTCACGAAAAGATGCATTCGACCTGTCCAAGCGGTCCGAAATCAGCCGCCAGATGCTGGCCGGGCCAGACCTGAAGAATGGTCGTGCACGATCCCGTCGCAACGATATCGTTGGCCTGAAGCTGCCTGCCGTTCGCCGAAAGCTGGCTTGCCAGCCAGACCACGGCATTGAGCGGATTGCCCATGACCGATGCGGATGTCCCCGAAAAGACCGTCTGCTTGAACAGGAAGGTCGTAATATCGATGCCGGTAAGATCGGCTGATGTCAGCGCCCCGGCACGATCACCCCAGAGGGTTGCGACATGCAGGCCGAAGTCGGCAATCGCCGCGTAATCTCCCGTGAAGACCCGCCGCGTGCGCCGGCCGAGAATGCCGACGGCCGGGCGACAGTCGAGCACGGCTTCAGCAGCACTCTCGAGATTGATCGGCTCTCCGATATCCGGATAGGACCGCAGCATCGTGAAAACCAGCTCACACTGGACACCGATGGTGCCTGCCGGCAGCCGGAATTCCTTCGTGCCGACAAGCAGTGCAGAACCGGGAATTTCGGAATAGATCGGCCTTGCAATACCGAGGGTGCGGCGCGATTCCTCGCTCGTGCCGACAAGCGCGTAGCCCTTGCGCTCGAAACCCAGCGCATCCTGTGCAATCGCCTGAATGTCATAGGCCTCACGTTCGGAGGAGATCAGGTCAAGCGGAAGATCGCAGAGTTCGTTATGCCGACGGCTCCTGGCGAGGATATCGGCTGTGGCGTCCTTGAGTTCGAAGTACATCTTCGTGCCTCCCTATCATTGGCGTTGCCTCAGGAAGCCAAAATGGAGCGAGGCGCGTAGCCGTTCCATTCGTGATGAACGGCTAAGAAATCAAAATCTCATAGTGATCCCGGAGGTTTGTCCTCGCGCTTGCGGCTGCACATTCCACCTGGAACAACTGCACCAAGGCGCAGCCATCCACACTCGGCGAAAAGAAAAAGCCGGCCGCCTCTTCGACCGCCAGCTTAGTATTCCTTGAGGAAGCCTGCCTATTTGCGCTTGCCCTGGCTATAGGCGTCCGCTCCACGGCTGATGCGGACGGGCACCGGAATGGCGCCACCGGCAAGAGGCCGGGTCCTTTCCTGTTCGCGCTTGTATTCAAGATGATAGGCATAGGCGAACTGGGCGGCGATGCCGGCAAGCACGAAGATCGGACCGATGATCTGGTCGCGGTTGGTAATGTAGAGCAGCACCTGCCCGACCATCGCAAGGATGGTGCCGGCGACAAAGATGTTCAGCGAGTGACGGCCGAGGATCGTCAGCGGATGATCGGATGGGCGGCGGAAAGCTTGGGATACCGCCGGAATATTGATCACCAGATAGGCGAGCGCCAGCACATGCAGAAGGCGCGGCAGCGACAGGAATGTCTTGTCGAAGCCGGTCAGCACGGCAGGCAGGCCGAGTGCTGCAAGATGGTTTCCGAGATCCCAAAGACGTGCCGTCACCCAGATGAAGGAGAGCACGACATAGCCCAGTGCCAGTGCGAAAAGCAGCGGATGGCGAGGAAGCGTGCCGCCGCGCTTGACATGCATCATCGAGACGATGCCGATCGTGAACAGGAACTGCCAGGAGAAGGGATTGAGGAACCAGTCTCCCTCGAACAGCATGTTCTGCGGCGCGATCTGGTAAATGCCCGCAAGCAGCCAGACGGTGCCGGAAACGGCAAGCGCCAGCAACGCGCTCTTCTCGTTCAGTAGCAGGATAAGCGGCACCATCAACATCAGTGCGCCATACATCGGCAGGATATTGTTGTAGCCGATCTGGTGGCCGAGCAAGAGCAGGGCGGGAATGCCCTCCTTCAGGTTCATCAGCACCGCCAGAATGTTGATCTCGACCAATAGCCCCGGCCGGTGGAACAACCAGGCGCCGCAGATGAACAGCGCAAGCGTCACGAAAGTGGTGATCATATGGGCAAGATAAAGCGTGAAGGCGCGCTTTGCCGCCTTGATCGCCATTTCCAGCCGCTTACCCGCCTTGAAGCGCGAGCCATAGGCAAGACCGACTGCAATGCCCGAGATTAGCACGAAGGCTTCGGCGGCATCGGAAAAGCCGAAATTCTTAGTCGTGATATATTCGAAGATTTGCCCCGGAACGTGATTGATGAAGATCGTGATGAGCGCAAGACCACGAATCACATCGAGCCTCGTATCACGCTTGGACGCCGCCACTGATATGGAACTTCGTTGGGCGCCAATGGCTTTGGTCGGCATACCTGCCATGGTGTCTCTCCTGTTATCCGTTTTGCAAACGCTACGCCGGCCAAAAGGGTTCCCCCTCTGGCCGCGCGAATCGCCGGAAAATCAGCTTGGAGATTGCTGTTATCCGACCGGATATCCCTCTTGGGGATTGGCGACTTCGCTGCCGTTTATAGACAGAGTGTAGCCTTCAGCATTGGACGCTTTTGAGACCGAAATGCGGTATTTGCTTCCGTCGCGTTCGATCTCTGCCGCAAACCCGTCCCAATTGGAAGGGAGCGACGGGTTCACAAAAAGTTGTCCACCCTTTAGCCGGATACCGAGGATACCTTCCACCGCCGCGCGGTAGAGCCAGCCGGCCGATCCGGTGTACCAGGTCCAGCCACCGCGCCCGACATAGGGGGCATGGCCGTAGACATCGGCCGCTACGACATAGGGCTCGACGCGATACCGTTCGGCCGCCGCCTTGTCCAGCGAATGGGTGATCGGATTGAGGATCTGGAAGCAGCGCAGGGCGTCGTCACCCCGCTTCAATTTCGCCAGCGCCATGACCACCCAAGTCGAGGCATGTGTGTATTGGCCACCATTCTCGCGAACGCCGGGCGGATAGGCCTTGATATAGCCTGGATCCTTCAGCGACCTTTCAAAAGGCGGTGTGAAGAGGCGGATGATCCGTGCGTCTTCGTCAACCAGCCGGTCGAGCACCGCATCCATCGCCTTGACGACCCGTTTCGGATCACCTTCACCTGAGAGCACGCTCCAGGACTGTGCAATCGAATCGATCTGGCATTCCAGGCTCTCCTTCGAGCCGAGCGGCGTGTCGTCGTCGAAAGTGCCGCGGCGGTAATAATCACCGTCCCAGGCGACGCTTTCGAGCGCCTTCTTGAGTTCGATGAGATGAGCCTTCCAGTGCTTCGCACGGGCCTTGTCGCCCCGGTCTTCGGCATACGGTATGAAGGAGCGCAGTGTGCCGGCAAGAAACCAGCCGAGCCAGACACTCGTGCCTCCGCCGTCGATGCCGACGCGATTCATCCCGTCATTCCAGTCGCCGCCGAGGAAGAGCGGCAGGCCGTTCGTTCCCTTGCGAGCAATGGCGATATCGAGCGCCAGGGCTGCATGTTCATAGATGCTTGCCGTATCCTCGGATACTTCTGGCTTGAAGAAGGCGTCATGCTGGCCTTCCAGCAGCGCCGGACCTTCGAGGAACGCAAGCTGCTCGTCGAGCACGCTCTTGTCACCGCTGACACTGCAATAATGATCGATCGCATAGGCGAGCCACACGACATCGTCGGAGATCATGGTGCGTACGCCGGCTCCCGTCCCCGGCAGCCACCAGTGCTGTACGTCCCCCTCGCGGAACTGGCGTGAGGCCGCGTTGATGATCTGGCCTCGCGCGAGCGCAGGCTCCTGCAGCACGAAGGCGAGCGTATCCTGCAACTGGTCGCGGAAGCCGAAGGCGCCGCTCGCCTGGTAGAAGGCGGTCCGCGCCATGATGCGGCAACCGAGGCTCTGATAGGGCAGCCAGGTATTGACGAGGTTGTTCATGCCTTGATCCGGCGTCGAGATCTGCAGCTTGCCGGTGAATTCCTGCCAAAAACCTCGGTTCGCCTGCACCGCCTCATCGAACGAGGCCTTTCTGATATCGGCAAGCAGGGCGCGCGCCTCCTCTTCGGTGGACGTATCACCCAGGAACAAAGTGACGTCGCGCTCTTCGTTGGCGCCGAGCTCGATATCGATCGCGAGGATCGCCGCCGGATCGCCTTCAAGGTCTGTGGAGCCGGAAAGGGCAGCGGCTGTGGTCACGGCGACAGGCGCCTCAATCGTCCCGCTCTTGCCGATGAACTCGCAACGGCTTGCCGAGAAACTCGAAACCGTCTCGCTTGCGGCGAAGAAGGCGGTGCGACCCGAATAGTCGATGCTGTAGGGGTTCGTCGCAAACAGCGCCCCCGTCTGCTCGTCACGTTTCGACAGGATGAAAGGGGCGGTCTTCTGCGGATTATTGCCAAGGACCCATTCGACATAGGCGTAGAGCCTGAGCTTGCGGCTTGCCAAACCGGTGTTGCGCAGGCGCAGGCGCTGCAGCTTCACCGGCTTCTCGCGATGCACGGTCTGCGTCGCTTCCAGCGCGATCTCATGCTGCGTGCTGGAGAAGGTGGAATAGCTGAGACCGTGGCGCGCTTCGAAACGAATATCGTTGCGACGGGAAAGCCCTGCAAACGGCGTCATGACCGCGCCACTTTCGAGATCCGCTATGTAGAGGGCTTCGCCGGGACGGTTGATGACTGCATCGTTCGACCAGGAGGTGAGCTGGTAATCACGCGAATTGACGCTCCAGGTGAAACCAGCGCCTTCCGCCGATACATGGAAGCCAAACCGGTCGTTCGAGATGACATTGATCCAAGGCTGCGGCGTCGCCTGCCCGCCCGGCAGGCGCACGACATATTCACCGCCGTCGCGGGCAAAGCCACCGATGCCATTCCAGAAGTCGAGATCGCCCTCCTCCTCGATCGCAACGGTCTTGATAGCCGGGGCAGGCAGGGGCGGTATGCGCTTGCCCGGCATTCCAGCACGCTCGGTTTTTTCCGTGTCCTCCGGCTCTTCCTTGACGGGGGTAAACAGCATGCGGGCCCGGTTGATCTGATCAACCACCTTGCCGTTCTTCGCATGCAACGACACGCGCGAGGCGGCGATCAGTGCCTGATAGGTGCCCTCTTCCATCAGATCCTTACGGACCGCGAAGATGTGCTGGCGCAGACCATCGGCCTGACCCATGCGGCGCACGCCCTCGCACATGGCGTCGAGCGCGTGCTGCATATCCTGTGCGTAGGAAGAGGCCCGTTCGTTCATGATGACGAGATCGGCGGTCACGCCGCGTGAACGCAGATACTCCTGCGCCAGCAACGCTTCGCGGGCGATTTCGAGATCCATCTCGTCATCGATGCGCAGCATGAAGATCGGGAAATCGCCCGAAATCGCCAGCGGCCAAAGTGCCGACTGCGACTGCATGCCGACCCGGACGGCGCCATAGTCGCCGCGAAGCTGCATGTCGGGATAGACAAGATAGCGGCCGAGATACTGGAACGCTGCCGCCTGCTGCGAACTGACGCCGACATGGCGCATCTGCACCTGCGTGCGCGTCCAGGCCTGGATGAGTTCGTGGTTGAAGGCATCCGGATGGCGATAGCGATCGACGGCCTTGTCCACCTCGGCACGATCAGGTGCTGCAATCGTCCAGAAGATCACGCTGACCTTCTTGCCGGCCGGCACGCGCACCGTCCGCCGCAACGACAGGACAGGATCCAGCGTGAAACCGTCGGTGCCGGAAAGGATGGCACCCGGATCGAAAGCAGCGGCATTCGAAAGGCTGCGGCCACGACCGATGAACGTCCTTCGCTCGGTTTCGAATTCCGTATGACGCGTATCCCCGGAGTTATTGACGATCAGATGCGCGATACTCATATTCGCTTCGTTCGGATCGCGCTTGTTCCGCTCGGCGCGGATGACGTCGCCGCGCGCGTCGATCTCCGTTTTGACGAACATGCGAGCGAAAGCCGGATGTGCGTTGTCCGTGTCGTCGGATGTGATGACCGGTTCGAGATAGGACGTCACTTCGATGAAGCGATCTTCCGCACCCATATTGAACAGTGTCAGGCGGCGGGCTTCCGCATCATGTTCGGTGGCAACGATACATTCGACCTCGCTCGTAAGCTCGCCAAGAACCTTGCTGAACACGGCCTTCTCGTCAGCAAATTCCACTCGGACCGTTTCGCCCTCCACACTCTTCGGCTCTGATGTTGCCGACCACCATTCATTGGTCACCGTATCGCGCAGGAAGATGAAATTGCCCCAGCGGTCTTCGGTCGGATCTGGCTTCCAGCGGGAGACGGATAGACCGTTCCAGCGGGCATAACCCGCGCCCGTCGCCGTCAGCATCAGGGAGTAATGGCCGTTCGACAGGAAGACGAGCTCTCGTTCGCGCGATGCCGGATCGGCGATTTTACGGATGACAGGCCGCATCAACTCGTCCTGGATGCTGGCAGGCGTATCGGATTCATCCTTGCCGCTCATGACCGGGATGTCGCGCGGCGCTTTTTCCTGCAGCAGCAGCTCGGCCGCTTCAATGACGGGATCGGAGTGGAAGAGTTCACGCAGATGGCCGTTGAAGGCAACGTTGGCGACAGCGGCGATCGACATGCCATGGTGGTGGGCATAGTAATTGTAGACGACTGCACATTTCCTGCCCTCAGGTACGCGTGTCGGCGTGAAGTCGACGGCGTCGTGAAAGCCGAACTTGCCGAGAACGCCGAGCTTGCGAAGCCTCTGCAGGTTTTCGAGCGATGCTTCCGGATAGTATTGGCTGGCGAGCAGCGAGGCATAGGGTGCGATGACGGCATTGTGGCCGAGACCGCGCTTCAGACCGAGCGTCGGCACGCCGAAGTTCGTGTACTGATAGTTGAGATTATGGTCGCGGGCATTGAAGGCCGCTTCCGAGATGCCCCAGGGCGTACCGAGCTTACGGGCATAGTTCATCTGTTCGACAATGACGAGATTGTTGGTCTGGTTGAGGATGCCTCCGCCGCGCTCCTGCATGACGAGCGGCGGCATCAGATATTCGAACATCGAGCCGGACCAGGAGACCAGTGCACCACGAGAGCCAACTGGCACAACCTGGCGGCCAAGCTTATACCAGTGCTCCGTCGGCAAATCACCCTTGGCGACACCGAAGAGCGAGGTAAGACGGCATTCCGAGGCCAGAAGGTCGTAGCAGGCCGCATCGAGCTCGCCGCTTTCCACGCGATACCCGATCGACAGCAGGCGACGCTCCGGACGGTATAGGAAGCCGAAATCCATCGAAAAGGCGAGATCGCGGGCCTTGTCGCGGAGCGCGACCAGGCGGGGGCGCAACGCATCGATATTGGAAAGGTCGAAGGTACTATCGGAGATGTGTGCCTCGCAGACCTTGACCAGCGAGGCCGCCCACAACGTGACCTCTTCCGTCTGCTTCGACTTCACCTCGTGATGCAGGTTGCCGGCAAGATTCTGGATGTCGCGCGCCAGAACGGCAAGGTTAATGACACGGATCGAGGCAAATTCGTGCTCGCGCTTGACGGCGGCAAGCGCATTCTGGAAGCCGGCAATACGCTCTTCCAACCGGCGGTGCAGCGGCCGCACAGTCTTGCGGTCGTCAGGCAGCTCGGCCAGCACTTCATCGAGAATGCCGGCCGTGTCACCGACGCCGTCGAGATTGCCTTGGACATGTGCCGAGGGTGCTTCCGCCCAGTCGCGGCAGGCCGAGGAAATGGCAATCAGGTGACCGGCGAGATTGCCGCTGTCGACCGCCGAAACGTAGCGAGGTCCAAGCGTCTGCAGCGTATCGGTGTGATACCAGTTGAAGAGATGGCCGCGGAACTTTTCCATGCGGTCGACCGTGGCGATCGTCTGCTCCAGGCGCTCGATCGTCTCCTCGAAGGAGAACCAGCCAAAATGGCGGCCGGAAATGACGGACAGGAGATAGACACCAATATTTGTGGGCGAAGTGCGCGTCGCAACGATGACATGGGGCGTTTCCTGCACGTTGTCGGGCGGCAGATAGTTCTGCTCCGCCGTCGTGAAGGTTTCGAAGTAGCGCCAGGTGCGGCGCGCGATCTTGCGCAGCTCGCTGGAGACCGCATCCGGCACGTCGAGCCGGTCTTCCGTCTCGGCCGACTGGCTTACATACCAGGCGACGACGGGCGAACAGACCCAAAGAAGCGCAAAGGGAATGCCGACGAGGAATGAGTTATTTCCCGACAATGCGGCGAAAGCGACCGACAGAATCGCCAGGACCGGAGCATGCCACATCGCTCTATAGTAAGAGAGGATGGTACCCTGCCTGCCGGCCCCGACGCTGGCTGCGGTGCGCCACTGCAAGAGCAGCTTGCGGCTGACGAAGAGACGGTAGAGCGATCGGCCGATCGCATCCACCATCATCCAGACGGTGTCGGCGATGAAGATGATGCGCAGCGCCACCTGGGCATCGGCAGCCGCAATATCCGACCAGACAGTATAAAGATGGGCGCTGGCGACAACATCGCTGCTGCGCGGAATGATGCCATTGATGAGCGAAAGGGTAGGCGCCACGAATAGGCAGAAAATCAACAGGATCTGCCAGATCAGCGCCCCAAATGGCTCCATCAGATACCAGCCGAGCACGGAAGCGAGGAACCAGGCGATCGGTGTCAGCGACCGGCGCAGATTGTCGAACATCTTCCAGCGCCCGAGCGCGGTGACGCCGTGTTTAGGACTGAACATATAGGGCAGAAGCTGCCAATCGCCGCGCGCCCAGCGATGCTGGCGCGAGGTTTCGACCTCGTAGCGCACCGGAAAGTCCTCGACGAGTTCGAGATCGGTGACAAGTGCGCAACGTGCCATCGAACCTTCGAGAAGGTCATGGCTGAGCACCGAATTCTCCTCGATGCGACCCTTCAGTGAAGCCTCGAAGGCATCGACATGATAGAGGCCCTTGCCGGTGAATGTGCCTTCGCCCGCAAGATCCTGATAGACATCCGAAACCGTGAAAACATAGGGATCGAGACCGCGATTGATCGAAAAGACGCGTTGAAAGACCGACGCGTCCTTGCCTGTCGTCAGCGACGGCGTGACGCGCGGCTGCAGAATGCCGTAGCCGCTTTCGACACGCCCGCTTTCCGGGTTAATGACCGGGCGGTTGATCGGGTGGTGGAGCTTGCCGACGAGTTTCGTGACGGTATCGCGCATCAGGCGCGTATCGGCATCGAGCGTCATGACATATTCTATATCGGCCGGCACGGTGTTGGCGCCTGGCAGATAGGTCGTATCGCGGTCGCCGCGCAGCAGCAGGTTCAACTCGTGCAGCTTGCCGCGCTTGCGCTCCCAGCCCATCCACACCCCTTCAGATGGATTGTAGAGGCGGCGGCGATGCAGCAAATGGAAGCGCGTCTTGCCGTCATGGGCATAGCGGGCTGAGAGATTAGCGACCTCCCGGCGCGCATATTCCAACACTTCGAGATCGGCGGAGGTTTCCTCAACCTCGCTATCCGGCCAGTCGCTGAGCAGCGCGAAGTAAATCTCGCCGCGCGGATTGGCGAGATAATGGACCTCGAGATTGCGGGCCATCTCATCGACGCTATCGCGGTCGGAAATCAGGCACGGCACGACGAGGAGCGTGCGCGCATCCTCCGGAATGCCCTGTTTGAACTCATAACCGACAAGCCGCGCCGGCGTGACGAAGAAAGAGAGAACAGTGTTGAAAAGCCCACTCGCACCTTCCGAGGCAGGCAACGCGAACAGGATGAGCAGCAGGGCGATTTCAACCGACCCCATGCCGGCATTGGCCATGAACCCGCCGACGATCCCCATGGCGATGATCGTGATCAGCGCGACCGGAATGGCGATCGCCATCCAATTGAATTTGCGCACCGCGCGAATGACGTGCTGCGCCAGCGTCGGGCGGTAGTCTGCACGAGCTTCGAATTTTAGGCGTTGAGCGCCCGCAATGAAGCCGCCAATATCAGGCTTATGCGGCCGCGGCTCATCGGAAAGCCCGGCCTCGGACACCATATCGACAGCAAGCTGAGCAATTTGCACCTCGCTCAGCGGCGAGCGCCTGGCAAGCCTTTCGATCTGCCGGCGATAGCTGTTGCGCGAACCGGAGTCGAGATCACCGTAGTCGGACTGATCCCAGAGCAGCCTGTCGACGTGGCTGACCTGCTCGACCCAGGCCGACCACTCTGCATCGTTGATCTCGCGCAGGCTGCGGATGATGTTGCCCATCGTGACATTGCCGGCGGAGAGGCGGCTATGCTCCGCCATCATCGCTTCCTCGCTGTCACGCCCAAGCTTTTCCAAGCGCTCGTCGAGCCAGGAGATCGCTAGGCTCGACGTCTGCGAACCATCACGCATGCGGTAGAGGAATTGGGTCGAGAAAGTGTTGTCCTCAGCAAGCTCTTCCAGCGTCTTCAGATAGGCGGCAGCCTTTGCGGTGTCGGCGAGACGCACCAATTCATTGGCGGCCTCATTGGCGCGACGGCGCAAACGACGGCTGCGTTCGACGCGGCTCGAAATACGACGAAGGTTTTCTACCAGCACGTAACGCACCAGAGACGGCAGCGCCCAGAGTTCACCGATCTTGAGAGTTTCGTGCTGCTGGAAGCCGTCGACCAGCGCTGTCAGGCTTTCCTCTGAGATGGTGCCGTGAGTATGGGCGACATAGAGCCAGGCCAATACGAGCGTGCGCGGGATCTCGACGCCGCCGACTTTCATGAGCGGCAGTTCTCGATAGAACCGGCGCGGGAAGTCGCGGCGGACTTCATGAATTGCTTCCTCGACGATGTAGTGATTGTCCAGCAGCCATTCGGCGGCCGGCGTGATCGCCTCCCCGGCCTCGGCATCAGTCGCAGTCGTACGGTAGACGCGCAGGATTTCCTTCTCATTTTCCTTGTGGCGCGCAAAGAAATCGAACGCTGCGAAGGCCGGCAACTCGCTCACGGTGCCGCAGGCGACGCTTTCGCCCATGGCCCTGATGTCCTCGTTGGACAGATAAGTCGAGCGGATCGAACCGCTGTGGTCGATCTGCTTGTTCTCAGGCTCGTGCGGCGGGCTCGGAGATGGACTTGAAATGGCCATGGGTTCGGTTCTGGATCCAAACGACGTTATGATTTCGGCTAGGTTCTGCATTGCTCATGATGACTCTCGCATAAACGGGCCGGTCATCTTCGAAGTCGGAAAAAGCAAGATAAACGGACCGTCGGCGCGCTTTGCAGCAACGAACCGACCGGCTTCGGACGTAACTTTGCGACAGGTCACGGCCGACTTATGCTCTCCCTGCGAAGCCACCCGGGAAAGTTGGACATTCTTGCGATAATTCAAGTCAAAGGACCTGTTTCTCCGCTTCCTTTCCGCCGGCGTGAAAAAGGCGCATGGACGATATCCATGCGCCTGCACGGCGTTCCCGGCGCTATCAGCGCCTCAAGCCTACTTTCCGGAATGGGCTAGACTGCGTGGAACAGGTAAAGAAGGATGATGATGGGATCGGGATACCGATCGGCCACAGCGGGATGTCTTTCACGACCACTCTCCTAAACAACACCGAAGTGTCAGGAGAATGCCAGCGCATCCCAATTGTTCCGGATAGGAAAATATTCGATCAAATAGGCGCCATCAGTCAGCGCCCCGAACGCGCCGGTGTCAGCCGACGACGCCGCAAACCATAGCGACGACGAAAAGGAAAGCCGCCGTAAAGAGTGTTGCATGGATCGCGGTCTGGATTCTGTGCCGCGTGGTGACCGGCTTCTTTGCCGGTACGGATCCGTACTGGTTCACATGAGTATGCGAAATACCCAGATTTGCCATGTGTCGCCTCCGCCTGTTTGTTTTGCGGCCGAATTGCCAGCTCGCATTTATATTCTTACATTCTCTATAAGGTAGGTAGAGATAAAATTCCGTCCAGAGCAGACGGAAGAGAAAATCCACCCCGGCGCCAACTCAGCAGAGCGTGCGCCATGCCCAGATCCAGGAACGCTCGACGGCGCTGTCGTTCTGGGGGGCATTGGGAGATGTCTCGATCAACCGACGATCCTTTTCCGCCGGGATAGTCACAGAGGCAGTTTCCCTCCGCTCGACCTTAACAGGAGGATCGAGGTAACCCATGGTCATCCCACCGAGAAAGAACATGCCTCAACCTCCATCGATCACGAAAGCTAACGGTCGTTAACGGGATCATGACAGAACTAAGGCAGCTGTCAATAGTCTAGTCGAATGGTCGTGTTTTAGGGAAACATTATCCTTAACGCCGGCGGCATGCGAGATTTTTCAAGGGCTTGAAAACATTGGCTTTCAGGCCTTCACGAAACCCTTGCTCGCGATCATCAAATTTCGCGTGTACTCCTCGTGAACGCTCCCGGCGGCAAGTTCGGCCGATGTCAGCCGTTCAACAACAGCGCCGCCGCGCATCACGGCAAGCCTCTTGCACATATGGGTGATGACCCCAAGATCGTGGCTGACCATGACGAATGTCAGTTTCCGGTCCCGCCGGATCTGCTCGAGGAGATTGAGAACCTCGGCCTGTACCGAGGCGTCGAGCGCCGATGTCGGCTCATCGAGCAGCAGGATGGATGGCTCGACAATCAATGCGCGGGCGATCGCCACACGCTGCCGCTGGCCTCCGGAAAGCTGGTGCGGGTAGCGGAAGCGAAAACCATTACCGAGCCCGACCTCGTCGAGCGCTCGGGAAATACGCTTCTCGCTGTCGCCGATACCGTGGATGGCGAGCGGCTCCAGAAGCAGTCGGTCGACAGTCTGGCGGGGATGCAGCGAGCCGTAGGGATCCTGAAAGACCATCTGGACGCTTCGGTAGAAGCTTCTGCTGCGCTTCGAACCTTTAAGCACCTCACCATGAATGCGGATCGTTCCCTCGCTGACAGGCGCAAGTCCGGCGACCGCGCGCAGCAGCGTCGACTTGCCCGAGCCGGACTCACCGACGAGGCCGAAGGATTCGCCGCTTTCGATGGAAACGCTCACATCTTTCAGCGCATGGAAATGGTCGTAGACAACACCAAGATGATCTGCAGACAGCGCCGTACTCATAGAGCCCACTCCGGCTTGCGGTCGAGAACCGGCAGCGGATGCCTGTCCTCACCGATCTGCGGCATGCAATTCAGCAGGCCTTGCGTATAGGGATGCTTCGCGTTGCGAAGCTCGGATGCGGCAATCTCTTCGACGATACGACCGGCATACATGACGATGACGCGGTCGCAGAAAGAGGAGACGAGCCTTAGATCGTGGGAGACGAAGATCAGCCCCATGCCGCGCTCGGACACCAGTCGGTCCATGATCCTCAAAACATCGAGCTGGACTGTTACGTCGAGGGCCGAAGTGGGCTCGTCGGCGATCAGCAGCTCCGGCCCGGCGATCAGCATCATGGCGATCATCGCACGCTGGCCCATGCCGCCCGAAACCTCATGCGGATAAAGATCGAAGACGCGGTTGGGATCACGGATCTGCACCGCTTCCAGCATATCGAGCGCACGGTCCCGCGCCTCGCCTTTGCCGACCTTCTCATGAGTGCGCAATGTTTCGCAGATCTGCTTGCCGATAGTCATGACCGGATCGAGCGAATATTTCGGGTCCTGCAGGATCATGGCAATGCGCTTACCGCGCAACTTGCGCCGTTCGGCAGCCGATGCCTTGAGGAGATCAAGGCCGCTGAAATCCAGCGTGTCGGCGGTGACGACACCGTGCGTCGGTGTCAGCCCCATGATGGCACGGCCGGTCTGCGACTTGCCGGAGCCGGATTCGCCGACGATGCCGAGACGCTCCTTGCCGAGCGTGAACGACACGCCACGCACGGCCTCGATAACACCGGTGCGGGTCGGGTAGCTGACACGCAGGTTTTCGACGGTCAGAAGCGAGCTCATTGGCCGGCCTCCTTCGGATCGAGCGCATCGCGCAGGCCATCACCCAACAGGTTGAAGCCGAGGCTGACGACGAGGATGGCGATGCCGGGCATGGCCGCGACCCACCATTGGTCGAGGATGAAGCGGCGACCGGAGGCGATCATCGCGCCCCATTCCGGCAGCGGCGGCTGTGCGCCGAGGCCGAGGAAGCCGAGGCCGGCGGCCGTCAGGATGATGCCCGCCATGTCGAGCGTCACACGCACGATCAGCGAGGAGATGCAGAGCGGCATGACATGTCGGACGATGATGCGCAGCGGCGAGGCGCCCATCAGCTTGACCGCCGAAATATAGTCGGACCGCCGGACCGTCAGTGTCTCGGCGCGGGCGATGCGCGCATATGGCGGCCAGGAGGTGATGGCGATGGCGATGATGGCGTTCTGGATGCCGGGACCGAGCGCTGCGACGAAGGCAAGCGCCAGCACGAGCTTCGGGAAGGCAAGGAAGATATCGGTGATACGCATCAGCGTCGCATCCACCCATCCGCCGGCATAGCCCGACACCGTGCCGACGATGAGGCCGACCGGCGCGGAGATGATGGCGACCAGCACCACGACGAGCAGCGTCAACCGCGAGCCGTAGACGAGGCGCGAGAAGATATCGCGGCCCTGATCATCGGTGCCGAGAAGATAGCCGGCGCTGCCGGGCGGCAGCAGGCGGGCATTCATGAGATCGCCGACAACGGGATTGTGGGTGGCGATCAGATTGGCAAAGGCAGCAATCAGCAGCAACGCCACGATGATCAGCAGGCCGACGACGGCAAGCCGGTTTGCCGTAAACTGCCGCCAGGTAACGTAGGCGCGGCCGAGCCGGGCCTGCGTGCGCGACTGCGGCCGGTCGGACAGCAACCAGTCACGGCGGCTCAAGGGTGTGGAAGGCGTGGTCGGAACCGTCATCGGTTGCGCGTCCTCGGGTCGAGTATCCGATAGAGAAGATCGGAAAGAAGGTTGATGCCGACAAACACCGTGCCGATGACGATCGTGCCGCCAAGTACGGCGTTCATGTCGGCGTTTTGCAGCGAGTTGGTGATGTAGAGGCCGATTCCGGGCCAGGAGAAGACCGTCTCTGTCAGTACCGAGCCTTCAAGCAGGCCTGCATAGGAAAGCGCTATGACGGTCACAAGCGGCACCGCCGCATTTCTCAACGCATGACCCCAGATCACCCGCGTTTCCGATAGGCCCTTGGCGCGGGCTGCCACCACATATTCCTGCGACAGCTCGTTCAGCATGAAGCTGCGGGTCATGCGGCTGATATAGGCGAGCGAGAAATAGCCGAGCAGCGAGGCCGGCAGGATAATGTGGCGGAAGACATCATAGAAAACATCCCACTGCCCCTGCCAGGCACTATCGAGGAGATAGAAGCCGGTGACCGGCGTAAAACTATATTCATAGACGATGTCGATGCGGCCGGGGAAAGCCACCCAGCGCAGCCGCGCATAGAAGATGACGAGCGAGATCAGCGCCAGCCAGAAGATCGGCACCGAATAGCCGACGAGGCCGATGACGCGCACGACCTGATCGGCAATGCTGCCGCGGCGCACGGCAGCGAGAACGCCGAGCGGCACGCCGATAACGGAACCGATGATCGTGCCGACGGTCGCAAGTTCCAGCGTGGCCGGGAAGACGCGGCGAATATCGACCATGACCGGATTGGTGGTCAGGACGGAATTGCCGAAATCACCGGAAAGGATGCCCTTCAGATAGATGTAGAACTGCTCGTAGAGCGGCAGGTCAAAGCCCATCTCGCGGCGAACACGCTCCACCACATGGGTCGGCGCGCGATCGCCGAGTATGGCGAGCACGGGATCGATCGGCACGACGCGGCCGATGAAGAAGGTGACGGCCAGAAGGCCGAGATAGGTGGTGGCGGCGGCGAAGAGGAAACGCCCCAGCGCCTTCGCAAAGGAGAGTGCACGGCCCTTGCGGGGCCGCGCCTCCTGTCTTGTTTCGACGATGCTCACTGGATCAGCCTAGCCGGCTCATCACTTCGAAATCGGGCCTACATAGTTCGTGTCGAAGCTGGGACCCAGCTTGAAGTCCTTGAGGCTCTTGCGATAGCCGGCCACTTCGATCTGCTGGAAGATGACGACGAAGGGGCTGTTGGCCAGGAACTTTTTCTGGACATCCTCATACATGGCCGCACGCTTGGCGGCGTCACGTTCAAGAAGTGCAGCCTTCGTTTCCTTGTCGAGCTCAGGCGCTTCCCAGGTATTGCGCCATGCGAGCGTCTTCACCGTACCGGCGTCAGAATTGTCCGGGTTGGATGTGAAGGTATCGGCGTTGGAATTCGGGTCGAAATAGTCCGAGCCCCACTGGCCGATATATATGTCGTGCGTGCGGGCGCGGTACTTGGTCAGCGTCTGCTTGCCGTCACCGGGGATGATCTCCATCTTCACGCCGGCCTGGGCGAGCGTCTGCTGCATGGATTCGGCAATGCCGGTGACCGGCTGGGTGTTGCGCACATCCATGGTGACCGAGAAACCATCCGGCAGGCCGGCCTTGGCGAGCAGTTCCTTCGCCTTGGCAACGTCGAGCTTGTAGGGGTTCTCATTCAGCGCGCCGAGCTGGCCGGTCGGCAGGAAGGTCTGGTGGATCTCGCCGATACCCTTGATAAGGGTCGCGCCGATTGCATCGTAGTCGACCAGATATTTGAAGGCTTCCTGGACCTCAGGCTTCTTCAGGTTCTCGTTCTTGCTGTTGAGGCTGACATAATAGACCGTGCTCTTCGGCGCATTGGTGGTCGCGAGATCCGCATTTTTGGTCACAGCGTCGAGGTCGCCGGGCTCCAGGTTGCGGGCGATATCGATATCGCCGGCCTCAAGCGCCAGGCGCTGAGCCGAGCTTTCCTTCATGTAGCGGTAGATGACGCGATTAAGCTTTGCCTTCTCGCCGTAATAGTTGTCGTTGCGCTCCATGACGACGACTTCGTTGGCGCGCCACTCGCGCAGCTTGTAAGCGCCGGAGCCGGCATAATTCGTCTTCAGCCAATCATTGCCGAAATCGTTGTCGTACTTGTGGTCCGCATCGACGGTGACCGGCTTCACATGGTCCATCACCACCTTCTTGTCGACGACGGAAGCCACCGTTGCCGTCAGGCAGTTCAGCACGAAGCTCGGCGCATAGGCCTTGTCGACAGTGAAGGTGAAGGTGGTCGGATCGACAGCCTTAGCCTTTTCGGTGACGTTGTCGCCGGTCAGGCCGAACTGGGTGAGAATGAAGGCCGGGCTCTTGTCGAGCTTCACGGCACGCTCGAAGGACCAGGCAACGTCTTCGGCGGTGATCGGATTGCCGGAGGCGAACTTCAGATCCGGCTTCAGCTTGAACGTATAGGTCAGGCCGTCATCGGAAACGGTCCAGCTGTCGGCGAGATCGCCCTTGATCTTTGAAGTGTCGTTCATGTCGAGACGAACGAGCAGGCTGTAGGTGTTGCTCGTGACTTCCGCAGTCGAAAGCTCGAAAGCTTCGCCCGGATCCATCGTGATGATGTCGTCGATGGCAAAACCTTCGACGAGCGTGTCCTTCGGCGTCTCTGCGAAGGCAGCGGGCGCTGCTACCATCAGGAGCGAAAGGGCAGCCCCTGCGGAAAGAAGGCGGAAGCTGCGGTTGAGTTTGGTAATCATCATGGTTTGTTCCCCTGTTTTGATTGATTACTAAGTATTATTTGGTTTCAGGCGTCCTCTTCCCTCCACGCCGAAGCCAGAATGCGAAGCCAGTTTTCGCTGGCCATTTTGGTCAAGTCCTCCTCACCATAGCCAGCTTGCCGGAGAGCGGCAATCAGCCTCAGGTTGCCCGAGGCATCACCGATTTCTTCCGGAATGGTAGCACCGTCAAAGTCCGAGCCGAGCGCCACGCAATCGATCCCGATACGGTTCACGAGATAGTCGATATGGCGGATCATGTCGGAAAGCGGCGTATCTGCATCGGAGCGGCCGTCCGGACGAAGCATCGCCGTCGCATAATTCACGCCGACGAGGCCGCGACGCTCACGGATCGCATCAAGCTGCCTGTCGGTGAGGTTGCGCGCGACCGGCGTCAGTGCATGGACGTTGGAATGGCTGGCGACAAGCGGCTGATCGCTCGTCTTCGCCACATCCCAGAAGCCCTTCTCGGTGATATGGGCAAGGTCGACCATGATTCCGAGGCGGTTGCACTCGCGCACCAGCGCAAAGCCGGCTTCTGTCAGACCCGGCGCCGTATCCGGCGAGCTCGGGAAGGCGAAAGGCACGCCGTGACCGAAGATATTGTGCCGGCTCCACACCGGGCCGAGCGAGCGCAGCCCGGCGGCGTAAAAGACATCAAGCGCAGCAAGATCGGCGCCGATCGCCTCGCAGCCCTCGATATGCATGACAGCAGCGAAAATGCCTGATGCCATCGCCTTGCGGATATCTTTCACCGTGCGGCAGAGCCGCCAGGCGCCGGCGCGGTCGAGCCGGAGCGCAATCGCCGCCATTTCCGTAGCAATTGTGAGCGACGGCAGTGGATCAAGGGGGGCAGCAAGCGGCGTCGCGTAGTGGCCGTTCCCATCCGGATCGGCAAAAACCAGATCGCCCGAGGGAATGTAGATCGCACAAAGGCCGCCCGCCAGACCGCCGGCCTTCGACCGCGGGGCATCTATATGGCCTGCGGTCGTACCGTTAGCAAATTCCGCAACCGGATCACTTCCGTCTTTCGCATGGGACCAGAGTCGAAGGAGAACGTCGTTATGACCGTCGAATACGAGTTGCATCTGCTTTCCTGCACTGCCCGAACGGGCGGATCGAAGCGGCAAGAATAGAAAAGCTGGCAGAAAGCGCCACCTATTTTTTTACAAATGCGCAATGGAGAAACCGTGCAATTTTGCGATGCAAAAAGGTAACGTCACAAATACCCTGGACGCCGCAGTCCGCAGGCTCAACCGCCGCGGAATGTCTTTTTCTGCCAACGATCTGAGAGAACCCCATGAGTGAGGAAATTTTCCAGGCGCTTATTCGACAATACCCGGATGCCAGGCTGACGACAGCCGACCAGCCCTTGCCGGAAGCCGATTTTGAGACACAGAAACACAAGCACTTTTCCCGTCGGGCGTTGGGCGGAGCGATCGGCATCATCAGCAATGCCAAAGGCCAAATCGTCCTGGCGAAGAGAAGCGGTATGCATGCAGGCTGGTCTCTGCCGGGCGGAACGGTCGAAAAAGGCGAGGATTTCTCCACAGCATTTCGCCGGGAGATAATGGAAGAGATCGGCGTGTCTTTGGATCTGCTAGATCTGATCGAAGTTGAACGAAAAAAGTTTATTTCACCACAAGGCGAAACCTTCGATTTTCTGCTCACCGTCTTCAAAGCATGGATGCGTGAGGAAGAGTTGCCGGGACCGACGGATGACGCTATCGCGGAGGGACTGGAAATTGCTCTCTTCTACCCGGCCGATATTCCTTCCGAGATGATTTTGGGTGATCGCCAGAAACTCACGCACCATCTGAAGACATCGGGAGCCCTGGATCCTTCATCGTAATCGCAGCCATTCTCCATGAAACAATGAAGGGGGCCGAAGCCCCCTTTTTCCGGTTCAGTGCTTGGTTCGTTTCTTCTGCCTGTAGACGTCGATGACGACAGCCGCGATGATGATGACGCCCTTGACGATTTCCTGGTAATAGGCGTCGATCCTGAGGAAAGTGAAGCCTGACGTCATGACGCCGAGGATGATGGTGCCGATGACGGTGCCGGTGATGCGGCCGACGCCACCTGTGAGCGAGGTGCCGCCGATGACGGTCGCGGCGATCGCGTCGAGTTCATAGCCGACCCCCATGCTCGCTTGCGCGGTTTCAGCGCGCGCAGCCGTAACGATGCCGGCAAGACCGGCAAGCAGTCCCGCTATCACATAGACCTTGACGAGGTGCGCCTCGATATTGATGCCGGACACGCGCGCAGCCTGCGGGTTCGCACCGATGGCATAGGTGAACTTGCCATAGCGCGTGTAGCGCAGCGCAATATGAAAGATAAGCGCGACGACGAGGAAAACGACGACCGGCCACGCCTTGGTTCCGATGAAATGAAACTGCTCGGTAATGCCGGAAACCGGCTGTCCCTTTGTGTACCACTTCGCCACACCTCTGGCCGAAACGAACATGCCGAGCGTCGCGATGAACGGTGGGATCTTCGTATAGGCGATGAGCGCGCCGTTTATGAGACCGGCAGCCGCCCCGATCAGCAGGCCGATCATGATCGGCACGAAAGCCGGCAGGTCGGTCAGCGAGGGGAAGACGGCTCGTCCCCAGGTAGAGGACTGGGCGAAGCTCGTTGCGATCATCGCCGTCATGCCGACGACCGAGCCCGACGAAAGATCGATGCCGCCGGTGATGATGACCTGTGTCACGCCGACGGCGATAATACCGATGACGGAAACCTGCAGGATCATGATCGTCAGGCGCTGCGAATTCAGAAGGAAACTCTGGCCGATGAACAGCCAGCCGAGCACTTCATAGATAAGCGCAATGCCGACCAGCACAAGGAAGATGCTGAGCTCCGGCGGCATGCGCCGCCGCCTCGGCCGGGTTGCGAGCGGAGCCGTGCCCTCTACTGCCTTGGTACTCATGTCAAACCTCCCTTGGGTGATCACGGGCAGCGCATCACTGCGCAGCCAGCTCCATCACCTTGATCTGCGTTGCTTCATCGCGATTGAGGAAACCGGTCACGCGTCCTTCATGCATGACCATGATGCGGTCGCTCATGCCGAGCACTTCGGGCATCTCGGACGATATCATGATGATCGCCACGCCGTTTCGCGCCATTTCGGTGACCAGCCGATGAATTTCCGCCTTGGCGCCGACATCGATGCCGCGCGTCGGCTCGTCGAGGATCAAAATCTTCGGATGGGTGAGCAACCAGCGCCCGATCAGCACTTTCTGTTGATTGCCGCCCGAAAGATTCTCGACACGCTCGTAAAGATTGGGCGTTTTCACGCGTAGCCTTTTTGCCATGTCTTCGCAGGTCGCCTCGATCGCACTCTGCTGCACGAAGCCGCCCTTGACATATCTGTCCTGCAGGACGGCAATCTGCATGTTCTCCAGAATATCGAGGATCAGCAGACAACCGGTGTCTTTCCGATCCTCGGTCAGAAACGCCATCTGGTGACGGATGGCCTCGGTCGGCGAGGATATGGTCACCGGCTTGCCGAAGAGTTCGACCGAGCCGGAACTCGCCGGCGTTACCCCGAAAAGCGTTTCGGCGACGTTCGAGCGCCCGGAGCCGACAAGGCCGGCCACACCGAGAATCTCGCCGGCTCTCACCTCGAAGGAGACGTCGCGGAAGACCCTGTTGAGACAGAGATCCTTGACCGAGAGCACGACCTCGCCAATCGGCACCTCTTCCTTGGGGAACATCTGGGTGATCTCGCGCCCGACCATCATGCGGATGATGTCGTCGCGGGTGACCTCGGTCGAGGCATGCGTGCCGATATAGCGGCCGTCGCGGAAAACGGAGAACTCGTCGGCGATTTCGAAGAGCTCGTTCATCTTATGAGTGATGTAGACGATCCCGATGCCTTGGGACCTAAGGTCGCGGATGATACGGAAAAGATGCTCGACCTCGCGCTCCGTCAACGCAGAAGTCGGCTCGTCCATGATGAGGACGTCGGAATTATAGGAAACCGCCTTGGCGATCTCGACCATCTGCCGGTTTGCGACCGAGAGATAGCGGACCTCGATATCGGGATCGATCGCGATATTGAGCCGGGCAAACAGCTCCTCGGTCATGCGATGCATTACGCCATGATCGACGAAACCGAAGCGGTTCTTAGGCTCGCGGCGAATCCAGATGTTTTCCGCGACCGTCATGAACGGCATCAGATTCAGTTCCTGATGGATCATGGCGATGCCGTTTTCCAGCGCATCGAGCGGAGATTTCAGCCGGATTTCGACCCCTTTCAGGCGGATAGCGCCCTTGTCGGGCGTGTAGATGCCGGCGAGGATCTTCATTAGCGTCGACTTGCCGGCGCCGTTTTCACCCATCAGCGCATGCACGGAGGCGCGCTTCAGCCGGAACTGCACGTCGTCGAGCGCGACGACGCCTGGAAATTCCTTGCGAACGCCCTCTGCGCTCAAGAGATATTCCGCATTCGGAACTGCGCCGCTCGCGCGCACGGCGGCCATGGTTGATGGGCTGACGGCCATATCATCTCCTCCGGATACGGACAGGCTGAAAGGATGCGGGCAGAGCCCGCATCCTGCTTGGCGTTTGCCTCAGTTCTTAGTGACGAAGTCCTTGACGTTGGCAGGCGTGACGAGCTGGAAGGGGATGTAGACCTTCTTGTCGGCCTTTTCGCCCTTGGCAATCTTGAGTGCCGTATCGAGAGCGCCCTTGCCCTGGCCGGCGGCATCCTGGAACACGGTGACGTCGAGGTCACCCGCCTGCATGGCGGCAAGCGCGTCCTGCGTGGCGTCGACGCCGCCGACGACAACCTTGCTCATATCCTTGCCGGCGGCCTTCAGCGCCTGGATGGCGCCGATCGCCATTTCGTCGTTGTTGGAGATCACGGCGTCGAACTCGATGCCGCTGGAGAGCCAGTTGGTCATCAGGTCGGCGCCCTGGGTACGATCCCAGTTGGCCGTCTGCTCTTCCACGATCTCCAGTCCCTTGCATTCGTCCGTCTTGATGACGTCATGAACGTCCTGGGTCCGCATGCGCGCAGCCTGGTTGGAGAGTTCGCCCATGATGACGACGGCCTTGCCCTTGCCGCCGAGAATACGGCAGATTTCCTTGGTTTCCAGTGTGCCGGATTCCTGTTCGTTGGAAGCCACGAAAGCCTGCTTCTCCGGCAGTGTGTCGACGTTGACCGGCTGGCGGTTGACATAAACCAGCGGAATGCCTGCATCGGCCGCAAGCTTCGACATTGCCGTCGTCGCATCGGTATCGACAGGGTTGACGATGATCGCATCGACCTTGGAGGCGATGAAATTCTGGATCTGGCTCTGCTGCTTGGAAACGTCGTTCTGCGCGTCTTCAACCTGCAGCGTGACCCCACTAAGCGTCTTTGCATAATCGGTCATGCCGTTGCGCAGAACGGTCAGGAAGTTGTCGTCGAATTTGGCCATCGAAACGCCGACAGTTTCTGCGTGTGCGGCCGTCGACAGGACGAGCGCCATCGCAGTTCCCAGGATGAATTTTTTCATTGCATTTCCTCCACAAAGCGGTGCCCGGCTGCACCCTCCTCACGCCGGGGTCCCAGACATCCGTCTGCAGACCTCAATCCCACGCCGCCTCTCCCGTGGCGGCCCCGTCAAAACGGAACAAACAAACCGTAAAATTTGTTTCGCGGAATATTCATTCCATTTTATCGAAACGACGTCAAGCCTCTTTGCCGATTTCGGCTGTCGTTGCCGAACAGACGACGGTTGCTGGGGCGAATTGTGCGTGATCAGCCTGTTGCAATCCGGCCATGATGGGCAGGGAACCGTCACAGACGCTTATTGCGAAAGCCGTAGAGATCCCCATCTAGTCGGAGCCCCGAACAGCCTGCGCACACAGGCTGTTTTTTAAAGATTTTGGAGACAGGACAATGTCCATTTCGATGTATCGCCTGACCGTGCCTATGTTCCAGCGCGGCATTGCCAGCCTGAAGACCTATCTCGACAAGGCGGAAGCCTATGCCGAGGAAAAGAAGATCGACCCGACCATCCTCGTGAATGCACGCCTTGCCCCGGATATGCTGCCGCTTTCCGGCCAGTATCAGCGCGCCAGCGATAGCGCCAAGTTCGCGCTCGCCCGCCTGACGGCGACTGACGCGCCGAAATTCGAGGACAATGAAGCGACGATCGCCGACCTACGCGAACGTATGGCCAAGACCGAAGCTTACCTTGCGAGCTTCGCTGCCGAAGCTCTTGATGGTAGCGATGTGAGAGAAATTACAGTTCCGGGCCGCAACGGTTCGGTCGTTCCCGGCATCGAATATGTCGCCCTCTTCGCGCTGCCGAACTTCTATTTTCACGTGACGACGGCACACGCCATCCTGCGCAACCAGGGTGCGCCGGTCGGCAAGCGGGACTTCCTCGGAAATTTCTGATGCGTAGTTTTAAAGAGTTAGAGCGTCCTTTGTGCGTCCGAATGGACGCACGGCGCTCTAATCAGGGCCGGTGCGTCACCGGCCCTTTTTCCGTCAGTTCGGTATAGGCAAGTGTCTGATCGAGATGCCGCGCCCGGAGCGATAGCAGCCGTTCGGCATAGCCGAGCCGTACCGACGCATAGGCCGGATCGTCGGCAAGGTTGCGCAATTCCATCGGATCTTGTGAGAGATCGAAGAGCAGCGCCGGCAATGCGGCGAAATGCACATATTTGAATTGCTCGTCGCGGATCACGGCAAGATTCAGCTCGTTCGACCGAAGGCCGAAATGCCGCTCCGCCTCGCCATGGGCGATATCCCGGAAATCGAATTCCCAGAAAGCCGCATCCCGCCAGCCCTGCGCCATGCCGCCATCGAGGAAAGGCGCAAGCGAGCGCCCGTCGATGCCATTGGCAGGCCTGATCCCGAGCCGATCGCAGAGCGTAGGGAACACATCGGCAGCACTGGTGAAATTCTCGACGATACCGCCGGCGGATGCCGCGCCAGGATCGCGGATGACGAGCGGAATATGATAGCCGCCCTCGAAATAGCCGCCTTTGCCGAGCGTCCAGTGATCACCCGCCATCTCAGCATGGTCGGAGGTGAAGACGACGATCGTGTTGTCCCACCCGCCGGCATCCTTCAGCGCTTGCCAGATACGCCCGAGCTGGTCGTCTACCTCGGCAATCATCCCGTAATAGGTCGACCGGATGGCGTCGAAGTCGGCAGCACTCAAATCGCTGAGCGGCCCTTCCGCCCCATGGATGAAACTTCCCTTTCCGGTCCGCGGCATGGCATAGGCGAGATAGGGATGGCTTTGCTGTTCTCTTTCTCGGTCTGCCGCACGCGCAAAAGCCGGGCCTTTGCCCGGATTGAACATGCGGTTGAAGGGCTCCGGCACGGAGAAGGGCGGGTGCGGCCGCAAAAAGGAAATATGCGCGAACCACGGCGTATCCTGCTCGCCCATCCAGCGGATGAATTCCCCGGTCAGGAAAGCGGTCTGCGTCTCTTCGCGTGAATAGGCTGGCGCCGCATTCGAGATTTCCCCTGCTGCAGCGCCGACCGGAATATGGATATCACGGCTGGTGGCATCCGCGCGGCCGCGCGAGCGCAACCAGGAGAGCCATTGCCTCTCATGCTCCGGCAGAAGCTGGCGAACAGTGAAGCCCGGCAGCACACCTTCATAGGTCGTCAGGTGCGGATCATTGGCATCCATATCGCGCGGATCTGGCGCCGTGTCCGTGTAGCCGAACAGCGTCGGATCGTAACCCGCCCGTCTTGCCGCCAGCGCCAGATTGTCGAACCGCCGGTCGAGCGGCGAGCCGTTCCGGCAGACACGGTGGTTCATCTGGTAGAGGCCGGTATAAAGTGTGGCGCGCGCCGGCGAACAAGGAGCCGCGCCAGCATAATGCCGCCGGAAGAGCGTCCCTTCTTTCGCCAGAGCGTCTACATTTGGCGTCCTGACGCAGGCGTGCCCCACAGCCGAGAGGCAATCGCCGCGCCATTGATCCGCAGTGATGATGAGAACGTTGGGCTTTGAGCCGCGTTCAGTGGTGATTTGATCTCGCATGCCAGTTCCAGGCCGACTCTATGATCTGCGAGAGATCATACTGCGGCACCCAGCCCAGCACGTCCCGCGCCTTGTCGTTATTGGCGACCAGCGTATGTGAATCGCCCTCGCGACGGCCGATATATTCGACCGGGAACGGCTTCCTGGAGACATCTTCGATGGCGCCGAGCAGTTCCTTCACCGTGGTGCCGGTACCCGTGCCGAGATTGAGCGCGACGGATTCGCCGCCATCAAGCAGATATTGGACGGCGCGTACATGCGCATCGGCAAGATCGAGAACATGGATATAGTCGCGCACGCAGGTGCCGTCGCGCGTCTCATAATCGCTGCCGAAAACCTTGAAGCCCTGGCGACGGCCCAGCGCCGCATCGATCGCCAGCGGGATCGCATGCGTTTCCGGCTGGTGCCATTCGCCGATCCGGCCTTCGAAATCGGCACCGGCGGCGTTGAAATAGCGCAGCACGACGGAGCGAAGGCTCTTGTACTGGTCGTAATCGGCAAGCGCCTGCTCGACGATATATTTGGTGCGGCCATAGGGATTGATCGGCACCTGACGGTGCGTCTCATCGAGCGGCACGCTCTGCGGCAGACCATAGGTCGCGCAGGTGGAGGAGAAGACGAAAGCATTGATGCCGGCGGCCTGCGCTGCCGACAGCAGCGTCAGCGTGCCGATGACGTTGTTCTCGTAGAAGGAGACCGGATCCTTAACCGATTCGCCGACTTCGATCAGCGCCGCGAAATGCAGGATTGCCGACGGCTTATGCTTTGCCAGCACCTCATCGAGACGGGCGCGATCGCGAATGTCGCCCTCTTCCGCTGGTCCCCATTTGACGAATTCGCGATGACCGTTGGAAAAATTGTCGAACACCACGGGCTTGTAGCCCTTGTTCGCCAGATCGAGACACGTATGCGAGCCAATATAACCAGCGCCGCCGACGACCAGTACCGTTTCACCTGCCATACATCTATCCCTTTACAAGTCACAGATGCGTGGACCTTAGCCAAGTTACAAGTCAGGAAAAAGTTATCTCGGTTACATATTTGCAAAAAGAAGAAGATTAGAGATGGCTTGCATACGGAATGCGCCTTTCGGCAGAGCTATTGGCTTGCCGGCCACATCGACGGCTTTTGCATCGAAGACATTCGTTATATCGCTAACGCCGTCGGAATGAGCGCCGCCATTTCGGCTCTTTCGTGGTCGAAGAGATCGGTCGACATCTGGCCGATCAGCCTTAGCGCTATAATGTTTATCGTCGATAAGCCTGCTGCATCAGTTTAAGGAAGAAAATATGAAAAAGGCGATCATCGTCTGGGGCGGCTGGCAGGGCCACGAGCCGGAGCCCTGCGCAAATATCGTTGGCGAATTGTTGCGCGAGGACGGCTTTGCAGTCGAAATCACCAATGACCTCGGCATCTTCGGCTCACCACTTCTCGCAAATGCCGATCTTCTGGTGCCGGTCATTACCGGCGAGAAGCTGGAAAAGCCGCATGCAGATGCCCTGGTCCAAGCTGTTCGCGGCGGTCTCGGCCTCGGGGGCCATCACGGCTGCCTTGCTACTTCCTTCAAGGAAAGCGCACCCTTCCGCTACGTCTCCGGCGTCACCTGGGTTGCCCATCCCGGCAATATCATTGACTTCCGGGTTGCCATAACGCGGCAGGATGATCCGCTGATGGAAGGCATTCCGGACTTCGACTACCGCTCGGAGCAGTATTATCTGCACTACGATCCCTCGGTCGAAATCCTCGCCACCACGACCTTCACCGGCCAGTACGATCCTGCCGCGCGCAATATCGCGATGCCCGTCGTCTTCAAGCGACATTTCGGCGAGGGCCGCGTCTTCTATTCCGCACTTGGCCATGTCGCCGCTGAATTCAGTCACCCCTACATGCCCCTCATTCTCCGGCGCGGTCTCAGCTGGGCCGCTCGCCAGTAATCGGGGGCATGACCGGAATGAGCTGCGATGCCTGGCCGGCGGCTTCGGTGAATACAGAGCCGAGGATCGTTCGCATCATGTTTGCGAACAAGCCGGCCTGACAACGAAAAAGCCGCCGGCGCGACGGCCAGCGGCTTTTAGTATTCAGTATATAAAAGCGCCTTTGCGACGCCGGCCTCAGCCGAGCCTAGCGGCCGGCCGCCTTGCGCCGGCTGCTCTCACTATCCTGTGCCTCAGCCTCGTCATAAGCCCGCATCAGGCGCCCGGCTGCCTTCAGCTTTTCGATGAGATCGCTCCCATCGGCAGAGGCCTTGGTGGCTTCAAGCTGTTCGAATTCCCTGTGCGCCTGCGCCCAGTGGCTTTCGCCCCGACCATGCGGACGGCCTTCCTCTTCCCAGATGGCATACGCCCGCTGGCTGACCCAATCATCCCGATTACGACTCATTGCAAAACCCCAGCCAGTAAATACGCACACGCAATACCGATGAGAATAAAAGTGCCAGCCTGGACTTTAGGAGTCGTTACTGCGGGATGTAATTTTGCAGGATAAATTGCTTCGAAAAGAGTAGTTTTTCAGTGACTATAGTTAAAAGGGCGGAAACGTTCATCCGCCCTGATATGTTCAAACAGCGATAGACTCTTCAACCGCCTCCCCGACTTCGCCGCTACCTCGTCCCATGAAGGTGAAAATGACGATTGCCGTCAGGATCGTAATACCGGTCAGAAACCACAGAAGCAGGCCGAAGGCACTATTATAGGCACGGATGAGTTCCAGTTCTCCCATGCCGGAAAGAGCCTGGCCCGCACCGTTGAGATCCCCCGTCACCAGTCGCTGTGCCGCCACTGTCGCTTCATGGCTTGTTCCAAGATAGGACTGCGTCAGCGCGGAAAGGACTGCACTCACGATGGCGAGTGCCACCCCTTCGCCGGCGACGCGGGTCGTGCTGAAGATCCCGGTTGCCATGCCGGCACGCTCCTTCGGCACGACACTGACGGCAAGTCCGTCCATGAGGCCCCAGGGCAGGCTGATGCCGATACCAATCGTCAGCAGCGGTGCGATAAGCGCCACATGGTGTGAACCGACGGGAATGTGCGCGAGCCAGAAGAGACCGGCAGCCGAAATGACGAGACCGACGCTGCAGATCGTTGCTGCCGGCAACCACCGGGTCAGCAGCCCGGCCGCGATTGGCAGGATGAGAAGCGGACCGGAAAGCGCGATCATCATCTGTCCGGCGGCAACCGCGCTCAAACGCTCGACACCGACGAAGCGCACCGGCAGCAGGATCAGCAGGACGACGAAAGCATAGGCGGGAGCAGCCGCCAGAAGCTGCACACCGACAAAGCGAGGATAGCGGAAAAGCGTCAGATCAAGCATCGGCCGCTTTACGAGGTGCTCGATGAAGCAGAAGAGGGCCATCAGCAGCGCCGAGCCGAGAATGAGCCCAAGCGTGAGAGCATCGCCCCAGCCGCTTTCCGGCGCCCGCAGCACGCCATAAGTAAAGAGCGACAGGGCGAGCGTGAAGCTGATCGCGCCCGGCCAATCGAGCCCCCTTGCCTCAGGGTCGCGGGTTTCCGTCAGGAATACCGCCCCGAAAACGAAGGCGATGATAGCGAGGCCAACCACGAGTGCGAAAATCGCCCGCCACCCGAAGGCCTCGATCATCATGCCCGACGCCATCGGTCCAAACGCCAGCCCAATACCGAAACTTGCACCGACGAGACTGAAGGCCCGCATGCGTTCCTTTCCGTCAAACTCCTGTGCCAGCGATGCCATCCCGCCGGAAAAGGCCGCGGCCGAGCCGAAACCCTGAAGCGCGCGAAGACTGTCGAACCAGATAATGTCAGGCGAAAAGGCAAGTCCGCCGGAAAACAGGATGAAGGCGGCAAGGCCGCACAGGAAAATGCGTTTGCGGCCATAGCTGTCTGCCAACGCGCCGGCCGCCATCAATGTGCTGCCGAATGTCAGCATGAAGGCGTTGGTGACCCAATTATGGGCAATAGGGCTGCCGCCAAGTTCGGCACTGATCGCCGGCAGGGCCACGGCGGGGCCGGTAAAGGTGAGAGGCATAGCCGCCGCTGCCGAGCAGACGGCGATCAAGACGAAGATTTTCTCCGCGATACTTGTAGATTTGGACTTGTGGGGAACGGTCATCGGATATCCGCTGGTTCGAGGGTGGGGCGCGCTTGGGAGGTGCGCGGGGCGGCGCTGAAACGCCTGGACTTCGAATGCGGAAAGCAGCATAAATTGAGGATAATGCTTCGATAACCTACGGTTTGTTCCGCATATAAAGGAATAAACCGCTCGAATGGATCTGCACATGGACCAACCTCTGGGCGGCCTCACGGCATTCGTCAGGACGGCGGATCTTGGAAGTTTCGTCGCCGCCGGCCGGGCAATGGGCCTTTCCGCCTCCGCTGTCGGCAAGGCTGTGACCGCGCTTGAACAACAACTCGGCGTCCGCCTGTTCCAGCGCTCGACACGGAGCTTGCGGCTGACGGAAGAAGGCCGCCTGTTCCACGAACGCTGCCGGCGTATCCTCGATGACCTGGAAGACGCCCAGGCCTCGCTGGCACAGGCTGTTGCGACCCCTCGGGGACGGTTGCGCGTCAGCGTGCCGCTGGTCAGCTACCATCTGATCCTGCCGATCTTGCCGGAATTCGTGAACCTCTACCCGGAGGTCGAACTGGATCTCGACTTCAACGACCGGATTGTCGATCTCATCGAAGAGGGCGTCGATGTTGCAATCCGCAGCGGGACCCTGCCGGATTCAAGACTGATGTCGCGCGCGCTTCGCCCGTTTCAGCTCTTGTTGTGTGCCGCTCCTGCCTATCTGGAAAAACACGGAACACCCGATTGCCCTCGTGATCTCGAAGGCCATCAGAGCGTCCGGTTCCGATTTCCGAATTCCGGAAAGCTGCAACCCTGGCCGCTCAGCCTCACTGCGGACCATCCGGAAATCAGAACCCGTACCGTTCTGACCTGCAACAACATGGAAGCCCTTCGCGGCGCCACCGTCAGCGGCATGGGCATCGGCTGCATGCCGGATTTTCTCGCGCGCGACCCACTGGCCAACGGCAGGCTGCGCACCGTGCTCGACGCCCATATAGACGCCCCTGCCCAGTTCCATCTCCTCTGGCCATCCAACCGGCAACTCTCGCCCAAGGTCCGCGTCCTCGTCGATTTTCTCAGCGAAAAACTGTTCTCAGACCGCTGTGAGATTCACATGGAAGAAGAGCGACGATCACAGCCCCTGAAGCCCTGAAAAGTTGCACCGCCGTAGATGATTGCATAGTTTCGCGAGAGAAATTGAGGGGTAAATCCGTTACGGGTACCTGCGATGAGCGGTCAGGACGCTTTACCTCCTCGAAGAGAAAGCTGGTCCTGCCGGTCGCGCACGCAACCCAACCCGCGAACGCAATATCGATCTCCTAAGCCGATTACAGTGTGATTCAGATCAATGACGCAGAAATACATCCCCTGGTAGCGAATTCAAAACTTTGAGGAACAAAGGTTGACGTGATAACCAGTAATGGATATAGAGCGCCATCGATACTTTGTTTGCCGTTATTTGTTTTTGCTGCGCTTTGCGCTTCTTGATCAACTTTCCCTCTCAAAAATCGAAACAACCGCCGTGCGTCGCCCGGCGGCAGATTAATCGTTGCTATGAAAGGGTTTGTTATGACCACCGGCACAGTTAAATGGTTTAACGCCACCAAGGGCTTCGGCTTCATTCAGCCTGACGACGGCAGTGCGGACGTCTTCGTCCACATCTCCGCAGTCGAGCGCGCCGGCATGGGCTCGATCGTTGAAGGTCAGAAGCTTGGCTATCAACTTGAGCAGGACCAAAGATCGGGCAAAATGTCCGCAGGCCAGCTTCAGGCCGCTTAAGGCTTAACTCCCATGACCACGGATGTACTGGCATGGGTGACAAAGGCATGGAAGGCCAGGCTGATGTCTGGCCTTTTTCGTTGGTACTGAATTGCCGCCGATCCGCAATCGGCTCGTGTCGAAGACTTGCCTGCACCGTCGGCTTCCAACGCCCCGTACCGGGCGAAATCCAAGATGCCGATCACAAACCCGCTGTCAGGCCTGCCGTGTCCGCGCTGCAGACGATAAGCGGCTACTGCAGCGAATGTCGCAGACCCGCATTTCAAAACGATTACACCATTCAAGGACCGAACTATGACTACGACCGAAAAAAGCAGCAAAGACACCGCGCCGGCGACGATGGTTTCGCTGACGCCGACCCAGATCAGGGGTTTGAAACTCGCCAAGGACGGTGACCTGTTCGCCCAGGACGCCAACAAGTGGACTCATCTGAACGCGACCGTCACCTATGCCAGGACCGACCGTTTCAAGGAGCGGCCGATCAAGGTGAAATTCCTGACAACGGCCACGTTGAACGAATTGCGAGACTACGGCTTTCTGCAGAGCCTAAACGCAGATGCGACCCCGGAGACCTCCGCGCAGGGCATTACCATGGCAGGCAAGATGTGGCTCTTGAAGAATAAATGATCGCCAGGCAGAACGGATGTTGCGAGCGCTGCAGGCTTGATCTGTGACATCGACAAGTTCCGCATGTTGTTGCCATGCGGCCGGCTTAGCTCTAATTGAATCAGGCTCAAGTAGACATTACGAAAAGCTTTTAGTTATCAGCTAGATAGCGGATCCACATCGCTGCCGCTAAAGCACCAACTCGTAAGCATACCCCACCAGACGACCACATTTCCGTGAACGGAAATCGACCCCGTTGGTGGAATTGGTATACGGATAAGCAATAGGGTCTCACGCCATATGAGCTGAAAAATGCTTGTTTTTCATAAGGTTATGAAATGGCGTGGCGGAGAGGGTGGGATTTGAACCCACGATACCCTTGCAGGTATGCCGCATTTCGAGTGCGGTGCATTCGACCACTCTGCCACCTCTCCGCGGTCTCGGTCGGCGCTTGTTCGGCGCGGGCGTTCTCATAACGAGCAAATGACATGCTGGCAAGCCGAAATCTCAAGCTTTTCCATCCTTTTGCCTTGACACCTTTTTGTCACTCGCGTATCCCGCTTTCGCAATAGGAGTGGAGTAATCCGCCCCTTGCTCGCCTCGCGCTTGCGTGGGGTTTCACCGGCAGACCAGAGTTCCGGGCCAGTTCCCTGAAATCCCTGCTTAACTTCGACTGATAAGAAGACAGCCACCCGCCTATTGCGGGGAGAGCTGGATCGAACATGAAAGGATAAAATAATGTTCGCAGTCATCAAGACCGGCGGTAAGCAGTACCGTGTGGCAGCCAACGACGTGCTGACCATCGAGAAGCTTGAAGCCACCGCTGGCGACTCCATTGAATTCACCGAAGTCCTCGTGATCGGCGAAGGCGCCGACGCAGCGATCGGTGCGCCCTTCGTAGCCGGCGCCTCCGTCAAGGCGGAAGTCGTCGACCAGACCCGCGGCAAGAAGGTTATCGCCTTCAAGAAGCGCCGTCGTCAGAATTCGAAGCGTTCGCGCGGCCATCGCCAGCATCACACGGTTGTCCGTATCACGGACATCGTGGCCGCCAAGTAAGATCAACGGGTTTCAGGTTTAAAGGAGAACTCCAATGGCACATAAAAAAGCTGGCGGTTCCTCGCGTAACGGTCGCGATTCCGATTCCAAGCGCCTCGGCGTGAAGAAGTTCGGCGGCGAAAACGTCGTAGCTGGCAACATCATCGTTCGCCAGCGCGGTACGCAGTGGCATCCGGGCGCCAATGTCGGCCTCGGCAAGGATCACACCATTTTCGCGCTTACGGCTGGCAATGTGGACTACCGAACGAAGGCCAATGGTCGCGTGTACGTGTCTGTAATGCCGAAAGCGGAAGCAGCGGAATAAGCCGGTAGCGCTCAAAAACAGCCGGCGTCTCATCGACCCGGCTGACCGTACCAGGTTCAGTCTAGAAAACAGGGGAGATGGGGCGCCATCTCCCCTTTTTCTTTGTCCAAACAGGAGGACTGAACATGCAAGGCGAATTGACAAGGGTCGACCAATCACGGTCACCCCGGGAAGACCAGCGGTCTCCCATGGAACGGCTGAGGCCGGAGCGGTTAAGGACCGATTGCCCCGTCTTGTTATCGGAACGGCTCGTCATGCGCGCGCCCCACGAGGAAGACATTGACGCCCTTGCCCATCTCGCCAACAACGCCAAAGTCGCCACCATGGTATCGCGTATGCCGCACCCCTATACCGCCAATGATGCCGCCGACTTTGTTTGGCGTACGCGAAATGGCGAGATTGGCAAGTGCGTCTATGCCATCACCAAGGCCGAAAACGGCGCCTTCATGGGTTGCTGCGGAGTAGAGCCGCATACCGACGAAAAGACCGTCGAGATCGGCTACTGGCTGGGCGAACCCTATTGGAACCAGGGTTATATGACCGAGGCCTGCCATGCCCTCGTCGACATGGTGTTCAGGACGCGGCAGCAGGTCGAGCAGATCGATGCCCGCTGCCGGGTCATGAACGTCGCCTCGCGCCGCGTCATCCAGAAGTGCGGCTTCCAGTTCCAGGGATCTGGTCTTGCCGCATCGCTGGCGCTCGGCAGCAACGTGCCGGTCGAATGGTACCGGCTCGACCGCAAGACCTGGATGTCGCTGAGAAGCTGGGGGGCAATCTCATGAATGCCGCACCCCTGCAAAGGCCCGGGATCAAGCCCATGATGCCCGGCCCCGTGCCGGTCATATCAACGGCAAGGCTGACGCTCCGCCCTCACAGGCTGAGTGACGCTCCTGCGATCGCGGAATCGCTTTCCGATTTCGCGGTCACCCGCATGCTGGCCCGCGTTCCTGCCCCCTTTGATCGGCAGGACGCGCTGGACTGGCTGGTTCCGGTCACGTCAGGCGTCCTGCCGGACTGGACTTTGGCTATAACAGGTAGTGACGACGTCCATATCGGCAATGTGTCGATCGAGCTTCGTCACGGCCGCTGGCACCTCGGCTATTGGCTGAACCGCTACTACTGGCAGCGCGGCTATATGGGCGAGGCGGCGGAAGCGATGCTCGAGCGTTTCTCGCGGCGCATGCCCGACGTCTCGGTTCATTCGGGTGTCTTTGCCGACAATCCTGCATCGCTCCGGCTGCAGGAAAAGCTCGGTTTCCGGATGACCGGTTGCAGCGAAATCTACTCTTTCGCCCGCAACACCATGGTCGCCCATATCGAGACCGTGCTGCAGCCGGGCGCACTGCAGCAGAGAAAGGTTGCCTGACATCGGAAGGACGCCGCTCTGATGCATGTCGCGCAAAAGTGTGCAGCGGTTTTGCGATAACGACATGCACGAAACAGAGACCTTAAAGCGAGGTGAGCGATCTGAAAGATCGCGGCACGCTTTAACGGCGGCGTCCTTTCAATCGCCGATCTCGACCCGCAGGGGGAAATGATCGGAGCCAAGGGAATTCGTGTCAATGACAGCGGATTTCAACCGGTCCTTGAGGCCGCAACTGACGAAACAGTAATCGATATGCATGCGTTTGCCGTGATCTTCCGGATCCATCCAGCTGTAGCTGCCGGGCCTGTAGGCGCCAAGCGCCGCAAAGGCATCGATCGGCGTGCCGATCCGCGCCGTGCGGCCGTAAAACCCATCAAAAGCGCCAGCGAAGGTGCAATATTCCGGCGATTCCGGCTCCATATTGAAATCGCCCATAATCACGTAATCCTCCGGCAGCGGCGGCTCGGGAAGCCCGAGCTCGCAGGCTCCGGTCAGCGACGCGCCTTCCTGAACGAACGCATTGATGCGGTCGCCGAGATGGTGGAGCTGCGCAATGCGCTCGTCGATGGAAACGTGGTCGAGATGGACGGAATAGACGCGGACAGCACCATCAGGCATGGCAATAACGGCTTCCGTCGCGGCGCGCTGCAAATTGATCTTGTCGACCGTGCGGCTGCGCGGCAGAAGCAGCGTTCGCGTCGACAGGATAGGCCAGCGCGACAGAACCATATTACCGAACTGGAAACGGGTGCCGCGCGGCGGGGAAACCTGGCCTTCCGGCGCCTCGACATGAATGTCGCAGGCCGGTCCATAGACCCAGAAATGGTCGGGAAACAAGGCCGCAATGATATCAGGCATGTCGGCATAATCGTTCCGAACGAAACCTCTCGTCACCTCCTGCAGGGCGATGACATCAGCGCCTTCGAGACTTTCGGCGATGCGTTCCAGATCGTATCTGCCATCGAGACCGAAGCCGTACTGTATGTTATAGCTCGCAAAAATCACGATATTCTTTGACCTCCGCCTGAACCGCCTATATCGAATGGGCCAAGAGGGGTCGCCCAAACGCACTGAGTACTGGAAGTAAAATGAAATTTCTCGATGAAGCAAAGGTCTATATCCGGTCGGGTGATGGCGGCGCAGGCAGCGTTTCCTTCCGTCGTGAGAAGTTCATCGAGTTCGGCGGGCCCGATGGCGGCGACGGCGGACGCGGCGGCGACGTCTGGGTGGAGGCGGTCAACGGCCTCAACACGCTGATCGATTTCCGCTTCCAGCAGCACTTCAAAGCCAAGGTCGGCATGCACGGCATGGGCAAGAATCGCACCGGCGCCAATGGCGACGACGTGACGCTCAAGGTTCCCGTCGGCACGCAGATCTTTGAGGAGGATCAGGAAAACCTCATCTGCGACCTGACCGAGGAAGGCCAGCGCTTCTGCCTCGCAAAAGGCGGCAACGGAGGCTTTGGCAACGCCCACTTCAAGTCTTCGGTCAATCAGGCGCCGGACTGGGCCAATCCCGGACTTGAGGGCGAAGAAAAGACCATCTGGCTGCACCTGAAATTGATTGCCGATGCCGGCCTCGTCGGCCTGCCGAATGCCGGCAAGTCCACCTTCCTCGCTTCCGTGACACGCGCCCGGCCGAAGATCGCCAATTACCCCTTCACGACGCTGCACCCCAACCTCGGTGTCGCGACCATCGACGAGCGTGAATTCATCCTCGCCGATATTCCCGGTCTTATCGAAGGCGCGCATGAGGGCGTGGGCATCGGCGACCGCTTCCTCGGCCATGTCGAGCGCACGCGCGTGCTGCTGCATCTCGTCTCTGCCCAGGAGGAAAAGGTCGGCAAGGCCTATAAGACGGTGAAGCACGAGCTCGAAGCCTACGGCAACGACCTGGTCGACAAGCCGGAGATCGTCGCTCTCTCGCAGATCGACGTACTCGACGATGCGACCCTGAAGAAGAAGGCCAAGGAGCTCGCCAAGGCCTGCGGCAAGACACCCTTCCTGATTTCCGCCGTCACCGGCAAGGGAATGACCGAAGTGCTGCGCGCGCTGCGCGACATCATCGTCGAAGCCAATACCGAAGAAAAGCCGGCCAAGACGCCAAAACTGCGCCATCGCGACCTGATCGTGAGCGACGAGGACGAGGCGGATGAGTAGCCGCAAGCCGCTGGATCGTTATCGCCGCGTCGTCATCAAGATCGGCTCCGCATTGCTGGTGGACCGCAGAAGCGGCCTCAAGAAAGCCTGGCTCGATGCGATGTGCGCCGATATCGCCGCGCTGAAGTCCAAAGGCGTCGATGTGCTCGTGGTCTCCTCCGGTGCCATCGCTCTCGGCCGCTCGGTGCTCGATCTTCCCTCCGGCGCCCTGAAGCTGGAGGAAAGTCAGGCGGCAGCGGCCGTCGGCCAGATCGCGCTTGCCCGAGCTTGGTCCGAAAGCCTCTCACACGATGAGATCGTCGCCGGCCAGATCCTGCTGACCTTGGGCGATACCGAAGAGCGGCGCCGTTACCTCAACGCCCGCGCCACCATCAATCAGCTCCTTAAGATCGGCGCCGTGCCGATCATCAACGAGAACGACACGGTCGCAACCAGCGAAATCCGTTATGGCGACAATGACCGCCTCGCTGCCCGCGTCGCCACCATGACCGGCGCCGACCTGCTGATCCTTCTTTCCGATATAGACGGTCTCTACACCGCCCCGCCGCATCTCGATCCGGATGCGCAATTCCTGGAAATCATCGCGGAAATCACCCCCGAGATTGAAGCCATGGCCGGTGGTGCAGCCTCGGAACTCTCACGCGGCGGCATGCGCACCAAGATCGACGCCGGCAAGATTGCGACGACCTCCGGCTGCGCCATGATCATCGCGTCGGGCAAGACGGAAAGCCCGCTGTCAGCAATCGAAAACGGTGCACGTTCCTCCTGGTTTGCGCCTTCCGGCACGCCCGTCACCGCCCGCAAGACCTGGATTGCCGGACAGCTTCAGCCTGCCGGCATGCTGCATCTCGATGAAGGCGCCGTAACGGCGCTCGGCGCTGGCAAGAGCCTGCTGCCCGCTGGCGTTCGCAGCATCTCCGGCAATTTCGCCCGCGGCGATACGGTTGCGATCATCGCCCCTTCAGGGCGCGAGATCGCTCGTGGGCTGGTCAGCTACGATGCGGAGGAAGCCCGCCAGATTGCCGGCCGCAAATCGGCTGACATCGAGGCGATCCTCGGTTATCCCGGCCGCGCCGCCATGGTCCATCGCGACGATATGGTCATGACGGCGCAGATCGGTTCGAAATCGGAAAGGCAGAAGAAGGACGCAAGCTATGCTTGATACAGTTGCGCAGAGCCCTGACATTGACGTGCTGATGAACGACATCGGCCGCAAGACCAAGGCCGCCGCGCGACCATTGGGCTTTGCTTCCACCGACGCCAAGAACAAGGCGCTCAACGCCATGGCCGATGCTATCATGGCGAACAAGGCTCAGATCCTCTCGGAAAATGCCAAGGATTTGAAGGATGTGGAGGGCACGGACATGCTCGCCTCCTTCATCGACCGCCTGACGCTGAACGACAAGCGTGTCACCGAAATGGCCGAGGGTATTCGCGCGATCGCCGCCCTTCCCGATCCCGTCGGCGAAGTCATCGCCGCCTGGGATCGCCCGAACGGCCTGAAGATCGAACGTGTCCGCACGCCACTCGGCGTCATCGGCGTCATCTTCGAAAGCCGGCCGAATGTCACGGCTGATGCCGGTGCGCTCTGCCTGAAGGCCGGCAATGCGGTGATCCTGCGCTGCGGTTCGGATTCGCGCCGTTCTTCGGCAGCGATCCATGCCTGCATGGTCGAAGGCCTGAGGGCTGCCGGCCTGCCGGAACATGCGATCCAGCTTGTGCCCGTGACCGATCGCGCCGCTGTCGGCGCCATGCTGCGCGGGCTTGATGGTGCAATCGACGTTATCGTGCCGCGCGGCGGAAAGAGCCTCGTTGCTCGCGTTCAGAGCGAGGCACGCGTACCGGTTTTCGCCCATCTCGAAGGCCTCTGCCATATCTATGTCGACGCCTCCGCCGATCTCGAAATGGCTAAGAACATCATCGTCAATGCCAAGATGCGTCGCACCGGCGTCTGCGGCGCAGCCGAGACCCTACTGGTCGACGGCGCCGCCATCGGCACGCATCTGACGCCGCTGATCGAGGTTCTGGTCGAAGCCGGCTGTGAGGTGCGCGCCTCCGCCGCCGTTCTCAAGGTCGTACCCAGCCTGAAGCCTGCGACCGAGGAAGACTGGTCGACCGAATATCTGGATGCCATCATTTCCGTTGCCGTCGTTGACGGCATTTCCGGCGCGATCGACCATATCCAGAAATATTCGTCGAACCATACCGAAGCCGTGCTTGCCGAAGACCCCGAAGTCGTCGAACGCTTCTTTACGGAGATCGACTCGGCCATCCTGCTGCATAACGCCTCCACCCAGTTTGCCGATGGCGGCGAATTCGGCATGGGTGCGGAGATCGGCATCGCCACCGGCAAGATGCATGCGCGTGGCCCTGTTGGCGTCGAGCAGCTCACTTCCTTCAAATACCGCGTTCGCGGTCACGGACAGACGCGGCCCTGACGTGACCACAGAGCATATAGACCGGCGCTATCTCCGCATGCCGCATAGCGAACGCGGCATGATCGTCGGTCTATTCGGCGGCTCGTTCAATCCGCCGCATGAGGGCCATGCCCTGGTCGCCGAAATCGCCATCCGCCGCCTGGGGCTGGATCAGCTCTGGTGGATGGTGACACCGGGCAATCCGTTGAAAAGCCGCAATTATCTGGCACCACTTTCGGAGCGTATTGCGCGCAGCGAAAGCATTGCCACCGACCCACATATCAAGGTCACCGCCTTCGAACAGGCATTTGGCGTGAGCTACACGGCCAATACGCTTGCCCGCGTGAAAGCGCGCAATCCGCATGTGCATTTCATCTGGATCATGGGCGCCGACAGCTTGGAAAATTTCCATCGCTGGCAGAAATGGCAGAATATCGCGCGAACCTTCCCGATCGCTGTCATCGACCGGCCGGGCTCGACGCTCTCTTACCTTTCCTCGAAAATGGCCAAGACCTTTGCCTTTGCCCGCATCGACGAAGATGATGCCCGTGTTCTCTGGAAGAAGCCGGCGCCCGCCTGGACCTTCATTCACGGTCCACGCTCGACTTTGAGCTCGACAGCCATCCGCAACGGCGATCAGCACAAGGCCGCAGAATAAATCGGATTGCTTGAAAGTTCCCAGAAATGAAAAGCCCGACGCGGGAGGAGGTGCGTCGGGCTTAAAACTTGATCGACAACTGGGAGGAGGAGTGTTGTCGATCCTATCGGACGGCTATGGGAGGAGGAGAAGCCGTCGGATGATTATGTTTTAGCACATTTGTTCAGAAGGTGAATATAGGCTAGTGCATTGCAGCAATGCACAGAATGCAAGCCTCCTTGGAGCAATATCGAATTCGCTGCCGGTTTAATCAGCAAAAACAGGTTGATCCAAACCGACTCACCAGATCCCTTGTGATTTACCAAGCAGAAGCGCCACATTTTTGCCTCATGAACTCTCGTCTCGACAGGAGCCATGCACCTCACGAATGCGTGAAGAGGCAGCGCGGGAAAATCACGTCTCCGCTGCCGTTATGTTTTATGAAATACAACTCTGGTCAAAGCTTACTCGCCGTTATATTCGTTTAAATATTTCGAACCCCGGAGTGAATAAATTATGCAAAGCCGCCGCCACTGGATGAAACTCGCAACCGCCGCGATCTCGGCCATCTGGCTTGGCGCAGCAGCGCTTTCGACGCCTGCCGCAGCCGCCGAAAAGGTAACTGTCTTCGCCGCCGCAAGCCTCAAGGATGCGCTTGATGCGGCCAACACCGCCTGGACCAAGGAAAGTGGCAAGGAGGCCGTTGCCTCCTATGCAGCAAGCGGCGCGCTGGCAAAGCAGATCGAAAATGCAGCCCCGGCTGATGTCTTCATTTCTGCCGACCTGAACTGGATGGACTATGTCGCCGATAAAAAGCTGATCAAGGCGGACACACGCTCCAACCTGCTTGGTAACCGCCTTGTTCTGGTCGCTGAAAACGGCAAGCAGAAGCCGGTGGAAATCAAAGAGGGCTTTGATCTCGCAAGCCTCATCGGCGACGGCAAGCTCGCCATGGGCGAGCCGAAGTCGGTTCCGGCCGGCAAATATGGCCAGGCAGCGCTCGACAAACTCGGCGTCTGGAAGTCCGTCGAGACCAAGGTTGCCTATTCAGAAAGCGTACGTGCCGCCCTCGCCCTCGTTTCCCGCGGCGAAGCGCCCTACGGCATCGTCTACCAGACGGACGCCGCCGCCGATAAGGGCGTTGCGATCGTCGGCACCTTCCCGGCAGATTCCCACCCACCGATCATCTATCCGATCGCACTTCTCGCCGAGAGCAAGAACCCGGATGCCGCTGCCTATCTCGACTTCTTGAAGTCGGACAAGGCTGCCCCCTTCTTCACTGCGCAGGGTTTCACGATCCTGAAATAATTGCGCAATTAGCGCCCAGAGCTTAGCGTGAAGGCTCGCTTCGGCGGGCCTTCACTGTTTCGGAGAAGATGACGCTTGGATATGTTCGGCTTGAGCGATGAGGAATGGACGGCGATCCTGCTGAGCCTGCGCATTTCCTCCGTCGCCATGGTGGCGAGCCTGCCGCTCGGCATCTTCGTCGCCTTGCTGCTTGCCCGCGGCCGCTTCTGGGGCAAATCCATCCTGAACGGCATTGTCCACCTGCCGTTGATCCTGCCGCCCGTCGTTACCGGCTTCATCCTCCTCATTCTTTTCGGTCGCCGCGGCCCGATCGGCAGTCTGCTGGATCAATATCTGGGCATCGTGCTCTCCTTCCGCTGGACCGGTGCAGCGCTCGCCTGCGGCGTCATGGGCTTTCCGCTGATGGTGCGCAGCATCCGTCTCTCCATCGAGGCCGTCGACCGCAAGCTCGAGGAAGCGGCCGGAACGCTTGGCGCGAGCCCGGCATTGGTCTTCCTGACCGTCACGCTGCCGCTGATCATTCCCGGCGTCATTACCGGCATGATCCTCTGCTTTGCCAAGGCGATGGGTGAGTTCGGCGCCACCATCACCTTCGTCTCCAATATCCCGGGCGAAACGCAGACCCTGTCGACCGCCATCTATACCTTTACCCAGGTCCCGGGTGGTGACGCCGTCGCCATGCGGCTCACCCTCATCTCCATCGCCATTTCCATGCTGGCCCTGCTCGCTTCGGAATTCCTCGCCTATCTCGCCGGCCGGAGGATCGATCCGGAATGACGCTCATCGTCGAAGCAAGACATCGCCTCGGCGCCTTCGGGCTCGATGCCGCCTTCACCTCCGAACGCGGCGTAACGGCGCTCTTCGGTCGTTCCGGCTCCGGCAAGACCTCCGTGATCCGCATCATTGCGGGCCTCACACAACCGACCGAAGGTCGGGTCCTGCTGGACGGCGAGGCGCTGACAGATACGGCAAAGGGCATCTTCATTCCCCGGCACCGCCGCCGTTTCGGCTACGTCTTCCAGGAAGCACGGCTTTTTCCGCATTTGAGCGTCCGGGCAAACCTCTTCTATGGCCGCTGGTTCACGCCGAGATCCGCACGCGTTGAAAATTTCGATCGCGTCGTCGACCTGCTCGGCATCGGCCAGTTGCTCGCCCGCAGCCCTTCAAAGCTGTCAGGGGGCGAAAAGCAGCGTGTCGCGATCGGTCGCGCACTGCTTTCTTCGCCACGCCTGCTTCTCATGGACGAGCCATTGGTCGCATTGGACGAAGCCCGCAAGGCCGAGATCCTGCCCTATCTCGAACGTCTGCGCGACGAGATGGATATTCCGATTGTCTATGTCAGTCATTCGATCTCCGAAGTCGCGCGCCTGGCAAATCAGGTCGTGGTCATGCGCGACGGCAAGGTGGAAGCCGCAGGCCCCGCAACAGAAATCCTCAGCCGTTCGTCGCTGCTCCCGGAGGACCGAAAGGAAGCTGGTGCCGTGCTGGAAGGCACAGTCGAAAGCATCGATTCGGCCAATCGGATTTCGACGGTGCTGCTGAAGGCGGGCAGGCTCTATGTTCCGGGTGCTGCGCCCGCCATAGGCAAGTCTGTGCGCATCTACGTCTCCGCCCGAGACGTGATGCTGGCAACACGGAAGCCGGAAGGGCTGAGCGCCCTCAACATTCTGGAAGGAACCGTCACGCAGGTTTCGCCGACGGAGGACGGAACCGTCGAGATCCGCCTCGATTGCAGCGGCGACGCCGTGCTCTCACGCATCACCGCGCTGTCCTGCGAGCGTCTGGGGCTACACCCGGGCATGTCGGCTTTCGCCGTTATCAAGACGGTGGCGCTGGAAGGCTGATCAGCGCCGACCGTCCGACTGCAGATTGCGGTTGTTTTCCAGCCAGGCAAGATCATCGGCAAGGCTGGTGCGTACCGTCTTTTCCATATCGCGAAAGCGCGCCAGCAGCTGCTCCCCGAATGGCGTCAATGCCGCGCCGCCGCCCTTCTGGCCGCCGCGCTGCGATTCCACCACCTGCGCCTTGAACATACGGTTCATCTCGGCAACCAGCATCCAGGCACGGCGATAGGACATGTCCATGGCGCGGCCGGCCGCCGAGATCGAACCTGTCTCGCGGATATGCTCGAGCAGCTCCATCTTGCCGTGGCCGAGGCGATCGTCATCGGGAAAGGTGATTCGCAGGACGGGTGCGAGCGGATTTTTGGCGGTTTCGGTCATTTCGGTCGGTATTTGCGGAAATCAACGGCACTTTACGCCCGACCGCAGACGCTGTACACCGCAACTCCATCTCGACCGAGGGTCGAAATCTCGATTTCGTGACGCCAAATGCGGCTTTCGGCCGTTCGCGCGCTGCGCCGCGTCTTGAAACATTAATGGTTTGATGCCTATCTTAACCATGATCCGGTTCTGCCGGATCCGTGTTGTGCATGGTTTGTCATTCCAGGAAAGGGAAAGCACTGACAACAGTACACGCCAAGGGAAAAACGCTTGCCGTTATCCCGAAGGGTGCGGAACGTGGCGCCGATGCCGCTGCCCGTGCTCTGGAAGCCGTCCTCGTCAGCCTCGAGGACTCCAAAGCTGAAGATATCGTCACCATCAACATTGCCGGAAAATCGGCGCTGGGAGACTATATGGTTGTCGTCTCCGGCCGCTCGAACAGGCATGTCATGGCGATCGCCGATCATCTTCTGACTGATCTCAAGGATGAGGGCTTCGGTACTGCCCGCGTCGAAGGTCAGGAAGGCGGTGACTGGATCCTGATCGATACCGGTGACATCATCGTGCATGTGTTCCGTCCCGAAATCCGCGAGTTCTACAACATCGAAAAGATGTGGGCGGCTCCCGATATGGACGAGGAAACGCGGCACTGACAGGCGGCCCGGCATTCGCCCGGTGCCTGGGACGTGGTAACTGACCGGGCCGGCTTTCGATAGCTGGCCGGTAAGCCCACATTGCGCTTCCAAAGCGCGGCATAGCAGGAGCGGATGAATGCGGATTGGTCTTTTTGCGGTGGGACGGCTGAAGTCCGGCCCCGAAAAGGATCTTGCGGCCCGTTATTTCGACCGTTTTGCAAAGGCCGGTCCTGCGATCGGTCTGGAATTTTCCCGTGTCGCCGAAGTGGCTGAAAGCCGCGCCTCCAATGCGGAGACCCGCAAGCGCGAGGAAGCGGCCATGCTGCTGAAGTCGCTCCCCGAAGGCAGCATCCTCATTCTCCTCGACGAACGCGGCAAGGCGCTGGACAGCGAAGCTTTCGCCAATCTTCTCGGCGGCTATCGCGATCAAGGCAAACGCGACCTGACGATCGCAATCGGCGGTGCCGATGGCCTCGACCCTTCCCTCTACGACCGCGCCAACATGATCCTTTGCCTTGGCAAAATGACCTGGCCTCATCAGATCGTCCGCACGCTCATTGCCGAACAGCTCTATCGGGCCGTGACCATCCTGTCCGGCCACCCTTATCATCGCGTCTGATGCAGACCAAAACACTCACGCAGCCGTGTTTTGCCTCAGGGCCTCTTCTCATTCAAACTTTCTGGCCAACAGCCCCAAATCAGCTTAGGTTCCGGGCGATTTGAACGAGTAAACCCCGACACGCATGACGAGAGCTGCCCCCAAGCGATCCCGCCTGTTTCTGCCGGCCGTTGCCGCAGGGCTCGGTGCGGCCGTCATTGCCATTTCGGGAAACCCCTTTGCCGTGCAGGCGCAGGATGCGCCGCCACCGCCCGCAGCAGCCGAACCGGCCGCCACGGTCACGTCAGCCGAACAGCCGCCGCCTGATCCTGCCGCCGAACTTACGAAGAAGCGCGACGAAACGAGGGTCGAGCTCGACAAGCTGTCGAAGACGATCAGTCTCTCCTCGGATAAGGCGAGCGAGCTTCAGAGCAGCATCGACAATCTGGAAAAGAGCACGGCAAGCATTCGACAGGCGCTGATCGATTCCGCCGCCCGTCGCAAAACCTTGGAAGGCAAGATTCTCGACAGCGAGAAGAAGCTCGCCGAGCTCGGCGTCAAGGAAGATGGCATCCGCCGTTCGCTGCATGAGCGCCGCGGCCTCCTGGCTGAGGTTCTGGCCGCCTTGCAGCGTATGGGCCGCAACCCGCCGCCCGCCCTTCTCGTCACGCCCGATGATGCGCTTGCCTCGGTCCGCAGTGCCATTCTGCTCGGTGCCGTGGTTCCCGGTATTCGCAAGGAGACTGAAAAACTGGCAGCCGATCTCGCCGATCTCGCGGCTTTGCAGACGGCAAGCGCCAAGGAGAAGGAAGGCCTGACCACCACCATGGCAAACAGCCTGGAGGAGGAGCGGCGCATGGATCTGCTGCTTGCCGAAAACGACAAGCTGAGCCGCTCCAATGCCGCCGAACTGGAAGTCGAAAAGCAGCGGTCTCAGGAGCTGGCAGGCAAGGCAACGACGCTCGAAAGCCTCGTCGCTTCGATGGAAACGGAAATCGCCTCCGTGCGCGATGCCGCTGCCGCCGCCAGGCAGGCAGAGGAGAACCGCAAGCTCCTGACGGACGAGCAGCGCGCCCAGGCAAAGGCCCTGGCCGACAGCGGGGTGCCCGATAAAAACCGCATTGCGCCCGCATATCCCTTCGGAGAATTGAAGACGAAACTGGAGTTGCCTGTGGCGGGCGATATTCTGCGCCAGTTCGGAGATGCCGACGGCACCGGACACGAGGCCATGGGAATGACGGTCGCGACCAATGCGGAAACGGTGGTGACCGCGCCTGCTGATGGGCTGGTGGTTTTTGCCGGCGCTTTCCGCAGCTATGGCCAGATGATCATCCTCGACGCTGGCGGCGGATATCATCTGGTTCTCTCAGGCATGGATACGATCAACACCCGTCAGGGAAAATTCGTTTTCTCCGGCGAGCCCCTGGCCGTGATGGGTGCGAAAAGAGTGGCAAGCGCAACCGCATTGGCGCTGGAAACAGATCGGCCAACGCTTTACATTGAGTTTCGAAAGGACGGTAAACCGGTCGATTCCCGACCGTGGTGGACCGCCAAAGACACTGGAAAGGCACGCAATGATTCGTAGGGCTTCTCTTGTTCTGGTCGGCGCACTGATGGGCGCGACCGCGATGAGCGTCATTTACTCCGCAGGCGTGCCTGCAGAGGCTGCGGGCGCATCGACCTATAAGGAGCTTTCGGTATTCGGTGACGTCTTCGAACGTGTGCGTGCGCAATATGTGACACCGCCGGCCGAGGACAAGCTGATCGAAAGCGCCATCAATGGCATGCTGTCCTCGCTCGACCCGCATTCCAGCTACATGAATGCGAAGGACGCCGAAGACATGCGCACCCAGACCAAGGGTGAGTTCGGCGGCCTCGGTATCGAAGTCACCATGGAAGACGAACTCGTCAAGGTCATCACCCCGATCGACGATACTCCGGCTGCCAAGGCTGGCGTTCTGGCCGGCGACTATATTTCGGAAATCGATGGCCAGTCTGTTCGCGGCCTGAAGCTCGAAGACGCCGTTGAAAAGATGCGCGGCGCCGTTAACACGCCGATCAAGCTGACGCTCATCCGCAAGGGTGCCGACAAGCCGATCGAACTGACGATCGTTCGTGACGTCGTTGCCGTTCAGGCCGTCAAGTCGCGCGTCGAGGATGATGTCGGTTACCTCCGCGTCATCTCCTTCACCGAGAAGACTTATCCGGACCTCGAAAAGGCGATCCAGAAGATCAAGGCGACCATTCCGGCTGACAAGCTCAAGGGCTTCGTCCTTGATCTGCGCCTCAACCCCGGCGGTCTGCTCGATCAGGCGATCAATGTTTCCGACGCCTTCCTACAGCGCGGCGAAGTGGTTTCGACCCGTGGCCGCAATCCGGATGAAACCCGCCGCTTCAATGCCGGTCCGGGTGACTTGACGGATGGCAAGCCGCTGATCGTCCTCATCAACGGCGGCTCGGCTTCCGCATCGGAAATCGTTGCCGGCGCCCTGCAGGATCTGCGCCGTGCCACGGTTCTCGGCACGCGTTCATTCGGCAAGGGCTCGGTTCAGACGATCATTCCGCTTGGCGAAAACGGCGCGCTGCGCCTGACGACGGCGCTCTACTACACGCCGTCGGGCCGCTCGATCCAGGGCACCGGCATTACGCCTGACATCAAGGTGGAAGAGCCCCTTCCGGCCGATCTTCAGGGCAAGATGGTAACCGAGGGCGAATCCGCCCTGCGCGGCCACATCAAGGGCCAGAGCGAGACCGACGAAGGTTCGGGCTCGGTCGCCTACGTCCCGCCAGATCCGAAGGATGACGTCCAGCTCAACTACGCGCTCGACCTGCTGCGCGGCAAGAAGACCGATCCGTCCTTCCCGCCGGACCCTGAAAAGGCCGTCGTCGCCAAGTAATCCATCGATCTCAAGGCCGGGCAGCTCGCCCGGCCTTGAGACTTTCTGCTGTTTCCCGGTTTTGGAGTGGCAACGAATTGGGAACGGACCTGCATGCACCTCTAGGCCGCAACCGCAAGGCCGCGCGAAAGCGCCCCGGCATATTGCGGATCGGACAGATTGCCGCAAGCATCTGCCTTGTCGCGATTGGCGGCTTTTCCCTTTACACCGCATTTCGCAATGATGGCCTCGAGCAGTCGAAGCCTCCGGCATCGCAGGACACGGCGGCCGCACCGCCGACCGATACGATCCAGGAGCCGCAAGCATCTGGCAATCAGGCAGCAAACGGCATGCCGCGCTCCGAGCCCCAATCCGGCGCCAATGTAGAACGGATGGTGACAGGCGACGGTTCTGTCGTCACTAAATACAGCCCCCGCCCGCGCGACGGCAGCGGCCCGGTTCTAGTCGATGCCATGCAGACCGGCCAGGATCCCCGCATGGCGGCCATCCCCAACGATAATCTGCTCGAAGAGACACCCTTCGGCCGGCTGCCTATCACGGGTCCCGATGGCCGACGGCCGATGGATCAATATGCGCGGCCATGGTCCGGCACGCGCGGCACCCGCATCGCGATCGTCCTCAGCGGCCTCGGTCTCAGCCAGACCGGCACGCAGCGCGCCATCAAGCAATTGCCGGAAGAAATCACTTTCGCCTTTGCCGCCAGTGGCAACAGTCTGCAGCGCTGGATGCAGGATGCGCGGCGCGGCGGCCACGAAATATTGCTGCAGGTGCCGCTGGAGCCGTTCGATTATCCAGCTAATGATCCAGGGCCGGACACGCTGCTGACATCGAAGCCCGTCGCACGCAACATCGAAAGCCTGCACCGGGCGATGGGCGAGATCACCAACTATACCGGCATCATGAATTATCTGGGCGGACGTTTCCTCTCCGATCCCAAGGCCATGGAACCGGTCATGCGGGATATTGGCAAGCGCGGGCTGTTGTTCCTCGACGATGGCACTTCGGCGCAATCCAAGACCGCCGTGGTCGCCAAGGGCACGGAGCTTCCTTACGCTTTCGCCGACCTGCAACTGGACAGCCAGGTCGATTTGAACACCATCCTGCAGAAGCTCGATGAGTTGGAGCGCATCGCCCGCCGCAACGGCCAGGCAATCGGTGTTGCCTCGGCCTTCGACGAGAGCATTGACGCGATCTCCAAATGGAGCGAGGAAGCGGCCATGCGCGGCATCGAGATTGTCGGCGTCGCCGCGCTCGTCAACGACCCCAAGAATCCCTGAGCGGAGAACACATGAGCCAGCCGACCGTAAAAGCCGAGGACCTGCCCTATCGCCCCTGCGTCGGTGTGATGATCCTCAACCGCGAGGGCCTTGTCTGGGCCGGGCGGCGCATTCCTGACGGTAATTCGGAGTATGACGGTTCGCCCCAGCTCTGGCAGATGCCGCAGGGCGGCATCGACAAGGGCGAGGACCCACTGGAGGCAGCCTATCGCGAGCTTTACGAGGAGACCGGCATCCGGACCGTGACGCTGCTTGCCGAGGCCAAGGACTGGATCAATTACGACCTGCCGCCACAGCTGATCGGCATCGGGCTGAGGGGCAAGTACCGCGGCCAGACGCAGCGCTGGTTCGCCTTTCGCTTCGAGGGCGACGAAAGTGAGATCGGCATCAATCCGCCGCCAGGCGGCCATGAGCCGGAATTCGACGCCTGGGAATGGAAGCCGATGGAAGACCTGCCCGGCCTGATTGTTCCTTTCAAGCGCGCCGTCTATGAAAGGGTCGTGGCGGAATTCAGCCACCTTTCCGGCTTGATCCCGGAAGATTGAGCATCGAACGAAGCTGTCATCAATGCGTTCCAAAACAAAACCGGCCGCTTAGAAGGCGGCCGGCTGAGATAAGATTGCCGATGATGAATTATTCGGCTTCGTTGGCCGAATCTGCGTTGAGCTGACCATATTTGGCTTCGCCAATCTTCTCGAGCAGTTCGAGCTGCGTTTCGAGGAAGTCGATATGGCCTTCCTCGTCTGCCAGCAGCTCTTCGAAAAGCTTCATGGAAACGTAGTCGCCGGCGTCATGACAGATATCGCGCGATTTCTTGTATGCGGTGCGGGCGTCATATTCGCCGGCAAGATCGGCCTCCAGAACTTCCTTGACGTTCTGACCGATGCGCAGCGGCGCAAGCGTCTGTAGATTGGGATGGCCTTCAAGGAAGATGATGCGCGCGACCAGACGGTCGGCATGGTGCATTTCTTCAATCGATTCGGCACGTTCCTTCTTGGCGAGCTTGGTGTAACCCCAGTCCTCAAGAAGGCGATAATGAACCCAATACTGGTTGACTGCACCGAGCTCTAAAAAGAGGGCCTCGTTAAGCCGCTCGATGACTTTTTTGTCGCCTTTCAATGTCCGCTCTCCTGTTTTCCTCGTGGAATTGTTTCAAGCGGGACATGAAATCAAATATTTCCGTCTCCGTCGAGTGGCGACGGGCATGATAATCTTCGGTTGTCTGGATGATGATATCGACAACGTTCGGGAAACAGCCGCAGCAACGGCCGCGTTTGGCCATGGCGTGATAGACCTTCGCCGGCACGATAAGCTGCCAACAATCTTCATCGAGAAGATTGTTGATGACGTCCCGGATTTCCTTGTCGGTTATGTAATTGCAACTGCAGACGAGCACGTCTTCATTCCAAACATGACACTTACTATCGTGTTTTCTGCAAAAGAAGATGGGAACTGTCAAGAAAATTCGCAACCGAAACCGTTCACTGTTCCGCAGCCAACGATCACACGCCGGTGAGCCTATGCCTAAGCCCTTGAGAAGGATGGCGATCCCGTATGTGAAGCAGTATTAGTGGAAATTGCGCCCGCGCGGCATCACGCTTGCGGTCTCGGCGACATCCCCATCTCTCGCCCTCTCGGGCGATCGCCCATACGCGATCTTTCTGACCAGTTCATCCCTTGCCAGTGCATCAGCCTTTTTCTGCTGCCGATGATCCTGGGTCGGGCGCAACACTTCATCCGAACGCTCGCTGACGCCAAAGCGTTTCGCCTCACGCTGGAGAATGCCGAGCAGCGGCGTCATATCCTCGATATGCTCGACGACGGTATGGATGACGCCGCTCTGGCTTTGTAATTTGCCGTAGATTTTCACAAGTCGAGCACCCATGACCACTGCGCGGTATCTTTCGAAGGTTTTCTTCCAGACGATGGCATTGGCAACACCGGTCTCGTCCTCCAGCGTCATGAAGATCACACCTTTCGCGGAACCCGGCTGCTGGCGCACCAGCACCAGCCCCGCGATTATCACTCGCCTCCCATTCGCAACGCGAAGCAGATCGACATTGCGCGTCACACCTGCCTTGCCTAGCTCCTCGCGCAGGAAGGAAACCGGATGCGCCTTCAGGGACAGCGAAAGGTATCGGTAGTCCTCGATGACCTGCTCTCCCGGCAGCATGTCCGGCAGCTTTGCAGCAGGCTCGGGCTGGAGGTCGATATGGCGGACCTGTTCAAAGAGCGGCAGCTCCTCGGTTGCGCTTTTCACATCCAGCGCCCGCACCGCCCAGAGCGCGTCACGTCGTGACAACCCAAGGGATTGAAAGGCATCCGCATCCGCCAACCGCTCGATGACGGATTTCTGCAAACCAGAGCGCAGCCAGAGATCACGCACAGAATGGTAACCCTCACCGCGGTTTATGACGAGCTGCTCCATATCTTTAGAGGAAACGCCCTTGATCTGCAGAAGGCCAAGCCGCACAGCATGGCAAGTCTTGATGATATCCCGCATCTCGCCGTGGCGAAAATCGACACTTGCCCGGTCAAAAACCGCTTCCTCAAGAGTGCACTCCCAATCCGAGCGGTTGATATCGGCCGGCAGGATTTTCACGCCGTGCTCGCGCGCATCCCGCACCAGCTGCGCCGGGGCGTAAAAGCCCATCGGTTGCGAATTCAGCATCGCCGCACAGAAGACGTCAGGATAATAGGCTTTCAGCCATGAGGAGGCATAGACGAGCAGCGCGAAGGACGCGGCATGGCTTTCCGGAAACCCGTATTCGCCGAAACCTTTGATCTGGTTGAAGCATTGCTGCGCAAACTCGCGATCGTACTCCTTCTCGACCATCCCATCGATGAACCGCTTTTCGAAATTACCGATCGTGCCGGTCCTTTTAAAGGTCGCCATCGCCCGTCGGAGCCGGTCTGCCTCGGCAGGCGCAAAGCCCGCCGCAGTGATGGCGATCTGCATAGCCTGTTCCTGAAACAGCGGAACCCCAAGCGTTCTCTCGAGCACCGTTTCCAGTTCCTTGCTCGGATATTTGATCGGAATGTTGTTTTTGTCGTCTTCGCGACGCTTCAGATAGGGATGAACCATGTTACCCTGGATCGGTCCGGGTCGGACAATGGCTACTTCGATGACAAGATCATAGAATCTAATAGGCTTAAGACGTGGCAACATACTCATCTGCGCTCGGCTTTCGATCTGGAAGACACCAAGCGTATCCGCTCGCCACATCATCTTATAAACCGCCTCACCTTCCTTTCCATGCTCCTTATGGCCGAGATCAGCGAGCGTCTTCTTTACCTCGTAATGTAGCTCAAGCAGCGTGAAAGCCCGTCGCAGGCAGGTGAGCATACCGAGCGCCAGCACGTCCACCTTGAGAATTTCAACATTGTCGAGATCATCCTTGTCCCACTCGATCATGTAGCGATCCAGCATTGCCGTTTTCATGATCGGCACCACTTCATCAAGCCGGTCTCGCGTGATGACGAAACCGCCGACATGCTGTGTGAGGTGACGGGGAAAACCGAGAAGTTCGGAGGCATATTTGAGCACGTTCTGTGTCACCGGATCTTTGATATCAAGACCGGCCGCCTTCGCGTCCCGTTCAGAGAGATTATCCTCTGACCAACCCCAAATGAGACTGCTTATCGCAGATTGAACATCCTCCGACAGACCGAAGGCCTTGGCGACTTCACGGCCAGCCGAACGGGTGCGATAGCTGGTGACAGCAGCCGTCAGACCGGCATGCTCACGGCCATATCTTGCATAAATGGACTGAATAACCTCTTCCCGCCGTTCATGCTCGAAATCGACATCGATATCCGGCGGCTCGTGACGATCCATCGAGATGAAGCGGTCGAAAAGGAGGGTGCATTTTTCAGGATTAACCTCGGTAATCTCAAGGCAGTAACAGACAACCGAATTGGCCGCCGAACCACGCCCCTGACAGAGAACATTGAGCACATAACGGGCATGATGAATGATCTTGTGAACCGTCAGGAAATAGGAAGCGTAATTCTTGTCCCCGATGAGCTTCAGCTCGTAGTCGATCTGCTTGGCCACTTTCTCCGGAACGCCATCAGGATAACGTATTAGCGCACCTGCTCTCGTCAGCCTTTCAAGAGTTTCCTGCGGCGTTTCGCCCGGATCGTTTTCGGGGGGATAATTGTGTTTCAACTCGTTCAGCGAAAAGCTCAGCTTCCCGAAGAACAGCTGCGTATTCTCGACGGCATCCGGATAATCCCGGAAGATCCTCGATATTTCACGTGAACCCTTGAGATACCGCTCTGCATTCGGCGCCAGAAGGAATCCGGCTTCCGATATCTCCACATGCTCACGGATTGCGATCACGATATCCGAAAGCGGCCGGCGCTCAGGGTCATGATAGAGTGGCTGATTGGTCGCAATCAGCGGCACCCGGTTGCGGGCGGCAAGCATGGCAAGCACCGCAAAGGACTGCCGATCACGACCGTCGTAGGCTGGCGATAACGCCATGAAGAATGCCTTGCGGAACCGTTTGCGGAACCGCTCCAGATACTCTTCAAACACAGGCTGGCCGGCAGGGTCGTTCACGATGGTCCGATCAGGGACGAGAGCAAGCATCATCTCGTCGCCCCATTCCATGAACTCCGCTTCCGTCAGGATGCAGGTTCCTTTGACTGATTCTTCCTTCAGATTGCCGGCGCTGAGAAGGCGACAGAGGTTTGCCCAACCTCTCCGGTTTTGCGGATAAGCAAGGATATCAGGTGTTCCATCGGAAAAGACGAGACGGGCACCCGGCTGAACCCGGACAGGATCGAGAATGATCTCTGTTTTTCCCTTCTTCTTCGCCTCGGCTAAAATCGCATCCCTGTTCCTGTATCTCTCTCTGAGCTGCTCTGCCTGCGCATGGGCTCGCACTACACCGGCAACCGAATTTCGGTCCGCAATGCCGAGGCCGCCGAGCTTCAGGCAGGCGGCCTGCACGACCATCTCTTCAGGCTTCGAAGCACCTTCGAGGAACGAGAAATTCGTCTTCGCGCCGATCTCGAAAAATGCGGGTTCTGGTCTCATGCAAACACCCCGTGCATGAACCAGCGAGGATCAGGGTTCTCACCGTAGAGACCCCGGCGATAGATCCAGAAGCGATGTCCGGCCTCATCCTCGATGCGGAAATAGTCTCGCGCTTCGGCATCATCGCCATCGATCCACCATTCCATGGCAATCCGTTCAGGGCCTTCGCTCCTCGCCACCTGATGCTGCAGGCGCCGCCAGCGGAAAGTCTGCGGAGCACCATCGGGCACTTCGGCAAATGCGACCTCGACCGGCTCCGGCGTTGCAAAAAGCCGCAGCGGCCGCTCCTCACGAAAAGGCAGCGCATTGCCCTGCTCCGCTTTCCGCCTTGCCGGAAGGCGCTCCATTGCCGGTACCGTGATCACGGCGCGCTCCGGCACATGGCTCTCGCGAAGCTGGAAGCTTTGCAGGCAGTCCGCACCAAGCCGGGCCGCGACACGGTCGACAAAACTCGAAAGCGAGATCTCCCCCTGCCGGTCGCCCTCGAAATCGCCCTGCGCCTCGTTGAATGGGTCATGCCGCAGCACATTCAGGCGCAGGATCTCGAAGCCATAGCCGGCATCGATATCGTCATAGATGACCTGCAACCGCTCGGAAAACAGCCCGGCAACAAGCTTCGGTTCGCGAAGCGGCCGGGAGGCACCGACAGAGATGCGGAAAACCCTGCCGTCGACACGAAACAGCACCAGCTCGAATACCCGACCGCCAGCGCCCCGCGCCTCCAGAGACGGTTTCAGCGACACGGCGATCTGGCTTGTGACGGCAAAAATCTGTTCTTCCGTTCCGATCGGCTCGACCAGACGGCGTTCGGATGAGAGGCTAGCGACAGGAAGCCGAGGCGAGATCGGTTCTTCCTCACGGCCGAGCGCCTGATCAAGGCGCAGAAGCAGCGTTAGCCCGAAGCGGCGGGTCAGCGGCGCCCGCGGCGCATGAATGACGTCGCCGACATATTTGAGACCGAGCTTCCTAAGAGCATCGACAGTCTGGCCCTCCAGCCGCAAGGCTGCGACAGGCAGCGGCATCAGCATGCGCTCTGTCTCCTCATCCTCCACGACGCCGCCCTGCCCGAAGCGGGAGACAGCCCAGGAAAGGCCCGGCGATGAGGAGATCGCACCCCGCGCATCGAGCCCCATATGAAAGAGCCGGGACAGGATATCCTTGAGAAGCACCTTCTCACCGCCGAACAGATGGGCGCAGCCGGTAATATCGAGAAACAGCCCATCCTTGCCGTCGAGCGCCACCATCGGCGTATAGCGGTCGCACCAGTCGGCGATCCCTTCCAGCAGCCGGCGATCGGCTGCTGGATCCTCTTCCACGACATCGAGCGCCGGATACATGGCGCGCGCTTCGGCAACGCCCTGTTCTTTCCTCAGCCCCAGCTTCTCGGCGAATTCGTCCAGCGCTGTCAGCCGCATGGCATTGTTGAGCTTGCCGGAACAGACGATCGGCGGCTTCTCAGGACGCCCTTTCGAACGCCAGGACAGCCCCCATCGCTTGCGGGCGATGCGGTCCGTTGCCAGATGCGGAAAACTGAGCGCCAGAATGCGCTGACTGTTCGCCTGGAGGACGAGCGAAGCTTGGTTCGTCGACAGGGAGAAATTCGCGTTCATGAGGGTTCCACTCCAGAAGAAAGGAGAGCGGGGCCGGATTACGGCTCTTCTCCAGCGTGAGACGGAAAATCGGATTGCCGATACTGCCGGAAAGTTTTGATCCGTCCGGCAGCGGCCGCAGGCCCGACGGCGCCGGTTCGACATGCAGGCGGAAGGCGGCACTGCTCGCCTCCTCCTCTCCCGCTTGACGGACAAGAAAGAGTGGCCGGTGGACGGCGCGCGTCCTGAGGCTGAGCCTGCGACTTTCGGTCAGGCCGAAATGCAGGGGATTGCCGCGCACTTCGAAGACGATGGCCGAGAAGGCAGCACTTTCGATAGCTGCTTCCGCCAGCCAGAGCGCATCCTCCAGCTTGCGCGGCGCAGCATAGAAAAACCTCTCCGGCTTCAGCCCGAAATCCTTCAGCCCCGGAGCATAGGGGCGACCCGCCTCCAGTGTGCCGACGGCATCACCGATCCAGAGCAGCGGCAGCAGCCTGCCGGTATCCTCCTCCTGCTTCTGCAGTCGCGCCGCAATGGCCATCGCCAGACCGCTTGCCGCCCCTGCATCACCGGAACTCGCCGCGCGGAATTCGGTAATCGCATCGAGCTGAAGGCCGCCTTCCAAGGCGTCATCAAACGGTTCCACACCGAAAGGCAAGCGTGGCAGAATACGCTCCTGCCGCCTCTCGCGTCCTTCCGCCAGGGCTTCCCGTTCCGCCGCGGCAAGCGCCGGCGCGGGTTTTCCCTCCAGTCGGGCAATGGTTTCGCGGAGCGCAAAAAGCCGCTCGCGCGCCAGGGCGGTCTGCGCCATGGCGTTCTCTCCATTCGTCTTGTTCCTGTTATGTTCTTATAGATTCCAGAGCTCTAATGAAGAGTCAATGATCATTTCATAAGAATTTATTCCTGCCTTTGATTCCGCACTCGAAAATCGGCGATAAAGGTTCTATATGGGCCGGCAAAGGAAGGAATATTCATGGCCCACGTAGACCGGAGCGATGATTGGCGGGACCGCCATGCGCCGACGATCAGCACCTTCGAGTCGCTGGCAATGGAGGCCTACAGCCATCTGCCGGACGAATTTCGCAAGCTGACGACCAATCTGACCATCGAAATCGAAGACTTCCCCGACGACGAAGTTTTTGAAGATATGGCGCTGGAAACACCCTTTGACCTGCTCGGCCTTTTCGAGGGCCGTGGCATTTCGGAGCGCTTTACCGTTGAAACCGGCGAGATGCCGAACCGCATCCGTCTCTATCGCCGTCCGATCCTCGATTACTGGGCCGAAAACGACGAAACGCTGGGTGATATCATCACCCATGTGCTGATCCATGAGATCGGCCACCACTTCGGCCTCAGCGACGATGACATGGAGCGCATCGAGGCGAGCGCCGAAGAGGCGGCAGAGCGTTAAGCTTATTGCTCAGACAGCTTCATGTCCGGGTGATAATCCTTGCCCTCGACATCCTTGACGACGGCCTGGCCGCACTGCATCTGGCCGGTCGCAGCGTTGAAGGCATAGGTGGGCGAGCCGGACAGCGACCAGCCCTTGTTCAGCGCCGCCGTGACCTTATGGCAGAAGGAAGCGTCGTCGGGACCAGTCAGGAAGCGGTAGAGTTTCATCAGGCGAGCTTTCTTGCAGAAATCAGGTGCGCTTTATGGACCAGAGCTTCGGCCTGGACAAGATGCAGCCGCTCGATCATCCGCCCGTTCGCATTGATCACGTTGAGCCCCTCGGTCGCCGGATCGGCGAAAGCGGCAATGATGGCTTCCGCCTCCGCAATCTCCTCCGCGTCAGGCCCGAAATGCGTGTTAGCGGCTGCGATCTGCGCCGGATGGATCAGCATCTTGCCGGCAAAACCCATGGCGCGGCCCTGCCCGCATTCGGCATTGAAGCCATCGCCATCCCGAAAATCGTTGAACACGCTGTCGAGCGCATCAAGCCCGTAAGCCTTCACTGCCAGAATAACCTGCATCAGCCAGGGCACGAGATAGGTCCGCCCCGGCTGCGGCAAGACGCCCGTTTCCTTGCGCAGGTCGTTGAGGCCGACGACGAGGCAATCGAGCCGCGATCCCGGCGTGCGGCCGGATTCGGCGATCGCTGCGGCATTCAGCACGCCACGCGGCGTCTCGATCATCGCCCAGATGCGCAGCTCCTCCAGCGCATAGGCCTCGGCAAGCAGATCGCTGACAGCCATTACATCCTGTGGCTCATCCACCTTTGGAAGCAGAACGGCATCGGGCGAAAGCGCCTTGACCAGTTCCAGATCCGCCAGCCCGAATCCGGATGACAAAGAATTGATACGGATGATCCTTTCCTTGCCCTCAAGCGGCGGCCCGGCAAAAAAGGCCTTCAGATTGTCGCGCGCTTCCACCTTCTTCTCGGGCGCGACGGAATCCTCCAGATCGAGAATAACCGCATCGCAATCAAGGGAATGGGTCTTTTCAAGCGCACGCGCATTGATAGCGGGTACGCTCAGCACCGAGCGGCGCAGACGCAGGGAACGAAGAGGTGGTGTTCGGCTCATGGACCATTAGTGCCAAGCTTCGCAAAGCCCGGCAAGACAACAAAAAGCCATGCTTGGCTTGCAGAGAGGAAAAAGAAGGACCACATTCCTTTCCGTAGAAAGGTTTCAAACCAATGCAGAACATTCGCTCCATCTTCTTCATGCTTGCCGGCGCCACCGTTTTCGTGGCCATGCTGCTTCTCACCTTCTCGGTCACGCTCGCCGTTGGCGGCATCCTGACCGTGCTCATGGTCGGCCGCGCCCTTTCGATGAAGATGAAGCCCGCTCCCGTTCGCGCCCGCGCCGATGGTAAGCGCGAGATGCGCATCTGGAACGACGGCCGCGGCACGATCATCGATCTCTGATCATTTTCTCTGAAAATTTCGACCGACATTGTCGGCTCGCGTTCCCATGCTACGTCCTTGAAGCAGCCAGGCATTCAGCCGGCACTTCAAAAACGAATGGAGGACGAGCATGGACGCGATGGAGAGCAACCAGACCAAGATGCCGCCGGTCAAGAATGGCCTGCTTCCCTATCTGACGGTCGATGGCGCGGCAAAGGCTGCGGAATTCTACAAGAAGGCTTTCGGCGCCGAACAGGCCTATATCGTGCCGCCCGACGAAAGTGGCCGCACGATGCATGTACATCTCTATATCAACGGCAGCTCGCTGATGGTGTCGGATGCCTATCCGGAATACGGCCATCCCTTCAAAGGCCATGAAGGTTTTGCCATCCAGCTGGTGATCGACAATATCGATTTCTGGTGGGACCGCGCAGTGGCCGCCGGTGCCGAAGTCGTCATGCCGGTCGAACTGATGTTCTGGGGTGACCGTTACGGCCAGCTTCGTGATCCGTTAGGCGTGCTCTGGGGCTTGAACGCACCGTCCAAATAAAGGGACACACGCAATCGGCAGGCTGCGCGAAACACCGCGTGGCCTCCGTCAACGAAAGATTCTTCTTCATTTCGGCGGAAAACTGGAATAGATGCAAAATCAGAAAGTACGTTTTGCTGAAATGGAGCATGGGTCATGGATAAATTCGTGAAGCTCACGGGCGTTGCAGCCCCTCTGCCGGTCGTCAACATCGATACCGACATGATCATTCCGAAGGACTATCTGAAGACCATCAAGCGCACAGGCCTTGGCAAGGGCCTTTTTGCCGAAGCCCGCTACAACGAAGACGGCTCCGAAAACCCTGATTTTGTGCTGAACAAGCCGGCTTACCGCGAGGCAAAGATCCTGGTTGCCGGTGACAATTTCGGCTGCGGCTCCTCGCGTGAACACGCCCCATGGGCGCTGCTCGATTTCGGCATCCGCTGCGTGATTTCCACCAGCTTCGCCGACATCTTCTATAACAACTGTTTCAAGAACGGCATCCTGCCGATCAAGGTCAGCCAGGAAGACCTCGATAAGCTGATGGACGACGCCGAGCGCGGCTCCAACGCTGTTCTGACGGTCGACCTTGAAAACCTCGAAATCACCGGCCCGGATGGCGGCTCGATCAAGTTCGATCTCGACGAATTCAAGCGTCACTGCCTGCTGAACGGTCTCGACGATATCGGCCTGACCATGGAAAAGGGCAAGGCGATCGACGAGTTCGAAAAGAAGAACACCGCTTCGCACCCTTGGGCTGCCTGAGCCTCACCAAATTGCTTTTAGATCAAGCCGGGCTTTCGCCCGGCTTTTCTTTGTCCGGATCTCAGAGAAACTTCTCTTTCCAGACATCAAGCTTTTCGAGCGTCACACCGATGCCGCCGCAGACTTCGATGAGTGGATTGTCGAAGCCCGACAGCAGACCGGCGTGCACATCGGCAACGGCAAGTGCGGCACCGCAGGCCGGTTCGACCAGGATACGCTGCGCATCGGCAAATTTCAGGCAAGCGGCCACGGCCTCGGCATCGCTGACGAGAACGCTTTCGATCGGGTGATGCTTCGGCAGGTCGAAGACATGGGACGCCACCTGTCGCGCACCGAGCGAGTTGGCAATCGAGGTGATGGCCGGCAACGAAATGCGCTCATTGGCCTTGAGGCTGGCATTGAAAGAGGCCGCCCCTTCCGTCTCGACGGCGATAACAGGCACATCGGAAAGCCCGTTTCGCTTCAAACCCTCGACGATGCCCGCCAGCAACCCGCCACCGCCGACGCTGGTGACGACGCAATCGAACTTGGCACCCCTTGCCACCACCTCATCGATCAGCGTCGCATGGCCATCCCACAGGAGCGGATGGTCGAAAGGATGTACATAGGTCGCCTTGCGGCTTTCGGCGAGTTCGATCGCATGCGCATTGGCTTCATCGAAGACAGAACCATGAACCAGCACATTGGCGCCCGTTGCGACAATCGTCCGGCGAACGTCAGGTGCCGTCGTCTCGGGTACGACGATGGTAACAGGCACGCCGAGCGCCCGCCCGGCATAGGCTGCCGCAATGCCGGCATTGCCGCCGGAGGCGCAGAAGATCTCACGCGCACCATTTTGAACCTCATGCTGGCAAAGCCGGCCGACACCGCGCAGCTTGAAGCTGCCTGAAGGCTGTAGCGCATCGAGCTTCAGCCAGAGCGGCTTGCCGCTGGCGCTGAAATCGGGCGCTGTCTGGATCAGAGGAGTGTCGAGATGGAGGGGCGCAAAAGACATGGGAGAATATCCAGGGAAAGAAAGGTAAGGCTGTCGTTCTAGCCCGTTTGCAGGCACGGTAGCAACCTTGTCAGACATCACATGACGCGGAGGCAGGCGTACCGATTCACCCCTTCTCTCGCTTGAAATGCCCATTTCCGGGGTCTAAGAAGCCGCAGCTTGTTTTTCCGCGGAGGGTTTCATGACAGTGCGCAATCTTTTCCTGCTGCCGGGTGACGGCATCGGCCCCGAGGCCATGGGCGAAGTCCGCAAGATCATCGCTTACATGAACGAGGCGATGAATGCCGGTTTCGCCACCGACGAGGGCCTCGTTGGCGGCTGCGCCTATGATGCGCATGGCGCAGCGATCTCCGAAGACGACATGAAGAAGGCGCTTGCAGCCGACGCCGTGCTCTTCGGCGCCGTCGGCGGGCCGAAGTGGGATAGCGTTCCCTATGAAGTACGCCCGGAAGCCGGCCTGTTGCGCCTGCGCAAGGATCTGGAACTCTTCGCCAATCTGCGTCCGGCGATCTGCTATCCCGCACTCGCCTCCGCTTCCTCGCTGAAGCCGGAACTGGTCGAGGGTCTCGACATCCTCATCATCCGCGAGTTGACGGGCGGTGTTTACTTCGGCGAGCCGAAAGAAATCATCGATCTCGGCAATGGCCAGAAGCGTGGCATCGATACGCAGGTTTACGACACCTACGAGATCGAGCGCATTGCCGGTGTCGCCTTTGAAATGGCCCGCACCCGCAACAACCGCGTCTGCTCCATGGAAAAGCGCAACGTCATGAAATCGGGCGTGCTCTGGAACCAGGTCGTGACCGAGACACACAAGGCAAAATATTCAGACGTGCAGCTCGAGCATATGCTGGCCGATGCCGGCGGCATGCAGCTCGTGCGCCAGCCGAAACAGTTCGACGTCATCGTCACCGACAACCTCTTCGGCGACATGCTCTCGGACGTTGCCGCCATGCTGACTGGCTCGCTCGGCATGCTGCCATCGGCCTCGCTCGGCGCCCCGGACGGTAAGACCGGCAAGCGCAAGGCACTCTATGAGCCGGTGCATGGCTCGGCGCCCGATATCGCCGGCAAGGGCATCGCCAATCCGATTGCCATGATTGCCTCCTTCGCCATGTGCCTTCGCTACTCCTTCAATCTGGTCAAGGAAGCGGACAACCTCGAAAAGGCGATCGCCAACGTGCTCGACAAGGGCATCCGCACTGGCGACATCATGGCACCAGGCAGCCGTCAGGTCGGCACCGTCGAGATGGGCGACGCCATCCTCGACGAGTTCAAGGCTCTTTCTGCCTGATATTTCACGTGAAACGCTTTTCAGCCCTTCGCACCTCATGCGGAGGGTTTTTTATTGAAGCCAGCATTCCCGCTCCTATGAATGATGTCACGGCAGGTCTGGCATTCAGCGCACGGGTCGCATTTGCTACCGCTATCACGCTCACTCGCCTCCGCCTGATCTTCTCCTTCAGGGTACGGATTGGCCAACACCAAAATTGATTAGAATTTTCCGAGGAAGCCCGCCCTCTGTCGTAATCCTGTGCATTTTTACCGCCTATCTCATACCCGAGGGTTATACGGATAGACGAAATGCGGGAACTTCTAGTCTCCTTGGACAGGCGCTGGCGCAGAAATAGATGCGTCATGCCACCATTGCGGTGGCGCGCATGCCTTTTCATTACGCTGAACGCCGTTATCCTTTCCATGCTGATCTTCGATGCGCCGATCGGTGCCGGCCATCTGCCGGAGCCCATTCAGCGCTTCGGCGAGATGTTGACCGATTTCGGCGATTCCGCCTGGCTGATCCTCACCAGCGTCCTGCTCTTCTTCCACGGCAGAGCCGGCTACAAGCTTTTGAACAGCGCAAAGGCAAAGGCCCAGGCACTCTATGTGAGCTGGATCGGCGCCTACCTGTTTACGACCGTCGTCTTTTCCGGTCTGCTCGCAAACCTCCTGAAACGCACGATCGGCCGCGCGCGCCCCGAACATTTCCAGGACCTCGGGGTACTTTCCTTCACGCCCTTCTCCGGCCATGCAGCACTGGAAAGTTTCCCGTCAGGCCATTCGACCACGGTGGGTGCCTTCTTCGCTGCCTTCGCCCTGCTCTTCCCGCGCTACCGGGTTCCCTTTATCGCCGGTGCCATCTGGCTCGGCATGACGCGTGTCATGGTCGGCGCCCACTATCCGAGCGATGTCATTGCCGGTCTCGCCTTCGGCGCCTGGTTCTCGCTCCTGACGGCAATCGTCTATGCGCGCTACGGTTTGCTTTTCAAACTGGCGCCGGATGGCTGGCCGACGTCCAAGCGATACTTCCCAAACGCATAAGAAATGGCGCATGAAAAACCCGGCGCCTTTCGAGCGCCGGGCTTTGTTTTCACGATATCCAGGTGCCTTAGTCCAGCGCGTGAATATCCCGGTTCTTGGTTTCCGGCAGGAACAGCAGGCCGATGACCAGCGTGATCGATGCGAAGACGATCGGATACCAGAGACCGTAATAGATGTTGCCAGCGGCAGCACTCATCGCAAAGGCCGTAGCAGGCAGCAGACCGCCGAACCAGCCATTGCCGATGTGATAGGGCAGCGACATGCCGGTATAGCGGATGCGGGTCGGAAAGAGCTCGACCAGCAGCGCCGCGATCGGGCCGTAGACCATCGTCACGTAGAGCACGAGCACGAACAGGATGGCGATCGTGCCGACCCAGTTGACGCGAGCAGGGTCGGCCGTCATCGCGAACGAACCGCCGCCAGGGATCGTGTAGACGGCCATGTCGGTGACGCTTTTCGCTTCATCCGCCGTCAGCAGCTTGCCGGCAACGAGTTTGTCGGCTGGCAGCGTTTCCTTCTGGCCGGCGCGTATCGCATCGGCATTGAGGGTGAGTTCCGGATTGGCGGCGATGAAGGCATCGAGCTTGGCATCGGCAACCTTGGCAGCACCGCGCTTCAGCGGATAGCCGGCATCATGAAGGGCAAGATTGACGCCCTTTTCGAAGGCAGTATTGGTCTTTGCGGCATCGGCACCGGCTGCGACGGCGTCGTAACCGGTTATCGTTTCGTCACCGACCTTCACGGTTGCCGGCTGGCCAGCAGGACCCGGCACCACATCATAAGGCACCGAGTTCTTGGTCAGGAACGCCGTTGCGATATCGCAGGAGTTGGTGAACTTGGAGGTCCCGGTCGGGTTGAACTGGAATTTGCAATCTGCCGGATCCACAGTCACCGTTGCCCGGATCGTCGCCTGCGCCTCAGAGAGGGCTGGATTTGCCATATAAGTCATCGCCTTGAACAGCGGGAAATACGTGACTGCTGCGATGAGCAACCCCGCCATGATGATCGGCTTGCGGCCGATCTTGTCCGACAGTCCGCCGAAGATGACGAAGAATGGCGTGGCGAGGAAGAGGGCGATCGCGACCATGATGTTGGCCGACTGCAGATCGACCTTCAGCACGTTCTGCAGGAAGAACAGGGCGTAGAACTGACCGCCGTACCAGATGACCGCCTGACCCATGGTAGCGCCGAAAAGCGCGATCAGCGCGATCTTGGCATTCTTCCACTGGCCGAATGCTTCCGTCAGCGGTGCCTTCGATCCCTTGCCTTCCGCCTTCATGCGCTGGAAGGCAGGCGACTCGTTCATCTTCAACCGGATCCAGACGGAGATACCGAGCAGGACGACCGAGACGAGGAATGGAATACGCCAGCCCCAGGCGGCAAAGGCGGTCGAGCCCATGATCGACTGGACCGTGACGATGACGATCAGCGACAGGAAGAGACCGAGCGTTGCCGTCGTCTGGATCCAGGACGTAAAGTAGCCGCGGCGACCGTTCGGCGCGTGTTCGGCAACGTAAGTGGCCGCACCGCCATATTCGCCGCCGAGCGCCAGGCCCTGCAGCAGGCGCAGCCCGATCAGGATGATCGGAGCGGCAATGCCGATGGAGGCAGCACCCGGCAGGATGCCGACCAGGAAGGTCGAAAAGCCCATGATGAGAATGGTCACCAGGAAGGTGTATTTGCGGCCGACGAGATCGCCGAGGCGGCCGAAGACCAATGCGCCGAACGGACGCACCAGGAAGCCTGCAGCGAAGGCTAGCAGCGTGAAGATGTTACGCGTCGCTTCCGGATACTGGGTGAAATAGGTCGCGCCGATATAGGTGGCGAGCGAACCGTAAAGATAGAAATCATACCATTCGAAAACCGTGCCGAGCGACGAGGCGAAGATGACTTTCTTCTCCTCGCCCGTCATCGGACCGGCTTTTGCACCGTCGACGCTTGCGACATTTGCCATTGTCTGTCCTCCACAGAGTGATGAGCAACGATCGCGGCCTACTCTCCTCAAAGCATATCCCTGGCCGCGACACGCCTGATGAGAGTTTGACAGAAAAGACGCATCAGAAAGAGGGATGCTTTGGGATTATGACTTTAGTCTAATTTTTGTGCACGGATTGCTGCAGCATGGCTCTTGCCGTGGCGGAGCAGGCGCGCCGCAATCGTCACCCTCGCAAAGCCTGGGCCGGGGACTGTCGGTAGGCGAGCACCGCCGGCAAGGCGGCGAGGACAGCGGCGAAGGCGAGAAGGATCACCGCAAGCGTTCCGTCTTCGCGTGCGAAGCCGACGGGCAGGTTGACGCCGCTGCTCTGCGAGAAGAAGCCGGAAAGAATGAGTGCTGCACCATAGCCGAGTGTAAAGCCAAGCCCGACTCCAACGGCGACGAGGATAAAGAATTCCAGCCAGACAATGCCGAAGATCGCGCCGCGGGGAGCACCGAAGGCGCGTAGCGCGCCAATCTGCCGCCGACGTTGGCCAATATGGATGACAGTCACGAGGATCAGCGAGGCGGCGACGAGCACCTGCGCGCCCGAGGCGACGGCAACGAGAATCTGCTTGGCATCACCGAGCGTCGCATAAAGATTGGTCAGCACCTCGCCTGGAAAGACGGCAATCGTCGTGCCGTTGCGATAGTCCTGCCGCAGCTTGTAGGCATCGGCAATCGTCTTCGGCTTGACGAGGATGGCCGGGAGACCGGGCGTTTCCGCAGTCCAGCTCTCGTTCAGGCCGGCATGGGGATCAGGCTCCGCATGGTGGTCGGCATCCTCGTGAGCGCCTTCCGCGTGTACGGCCTCATCATGATCCGCCTCCCCGACGTGCTCATGCTCTTCGCCCGCTTCCAGTCCATGAATATGCCAGACGGCCTGGATCGGAACGAGAATGGCGCGGTCCCAGGCTGTGCCTGTCGGCTGCAGGCGCCCCGTCACATGATAGACGAGCTCCGTATGTGTATGGCCGGCGGTTTCGATCGTGCCGTGCATCGGCTTGATCTCGCCGCCGATGGCAAGGTTGACGTTCGAGCCGATGACAGCCTCGCCCTCGCTGGCAAAAATCTGGCCTTCGGAAAAGCCGCCGGAAATCGTTTCCGTCAACGCCCTCGTCGTGCCGACGATCGGATAGCCCGAGAATGAATCGCCGAAGCCGACGGGGGCAGCCCATTCAACGCGCGGATCGACGGCGAGCTTGGCCAGAACGTCGCCGGACATCAGCGGCAGCGCAGACGGCTGCAGGAAGATCGACGATAGCACGAGCTGGGTTTCGCTGCCGCCCGCGCCAATGACGAGATCGAACTTGTCGGCCGCTCGCGCACTGCCAAGACGAAGAGCCCGCTCCTGCAGGATGACGGAAACGCCGAGCGCCGTGGCAAGCGCCACCAGCAGCACGACAACGAGGGAACCAGCCCACAGGCGGCGCAGATCGGCAAGGATGAAGCGGATCATGCGGCCGCTCCCTTAATGTCGGAATCGTCGATGATACGGCCGGAGCGGAATGTCAGGCGACGATCGAGACGGCCGGCAAGGCGGGAATCGTGCGACACGACGATCAGAGTACTACCTTCGGCCACGGCAAGATCGAGCAGCAGATCACCGACGGCATCACCGCTTTCCGCATCGAGGCTGGCGGTCGGCTCGTCGGCGACGATGACGCCGGGCTTGCGCAGGAGCGCCCGGGCAATCGCCACGCGCTGCATTTCGCCGCGCGACATGGTCTCGATCTTCTGCCCGGCGCGATTGAGACCGACGATGCCAAGAAGATCATGGGCGCGCGAGATGATTACCGACGTCGCAGCATGCGCAAGCCGCGCCGGCAACAGCACGTTTTCAACGGCCGACAGGCCGGGGAACAGGTGAAACTCCTGCATGACCAGTCCGATATTGGCCGCCCGGAAGCGGTCGCGGCGACTCTCGGAGAACCCGGCGATATCCTCGCTGTTCCAGCTGATGCAGCCTTCGCGGACCCGCTCCAGCCCGGTGATGATATTGACGAAGGTGCTTTTGCCTGAGCCCGAGGCGCCGGTCACTGCGACACGGCTACCCGCCGCAATCGACAGATTGTCGATGGCGAGCGCAGGCGCTGAAAGGCCGGGAAACCTCACGGCCAGATGTTCGATTTCGAGACCCAGCATCAATGCTCAGACGCTGGAATATTCGGCCTGGCGGATGCGCAGCAGGCTGACAAAGCCGGTTTCCGGGTCCTTCCACGACCCGTATTCGAGCGTGCCCCGCACTTCGATCGTCTGGCTCGGCTGTACGAAGGTCTGCTTCTCGCCCAGATAAACGACGATGATATTGTCCGGCCAGTCTGCATCGGAGGAGCAGAAGGGGCAGAGTGACATCGGTATCTCCGTCAGGACGAAGAATTGCGCTTCGGCCTTTAACGGCGGCGCCATGAAGCCCTTGATGCTGATATCCTTGCCGGCAAGGCGCTTGACCTTGTCGGAAAATTCGAGACCAAGCACACCGAACTTTCCATAGAGTTCATCAAAGCTGATCAAGGAATCATCGGCAAGAACAGGCCGGGCGAAGGGAAGCGCGGCCATGACGCCCACGAGACGACGGCGGCTGAGATTCAGCAAAACGAGCTTTTCCATGGCGATCTCCAGAAACGGATACCCGGCCGCATAGCGGCCGGGATGAGGATCGATGAGAAGTCCCAAGTCGGCAAGCCGCCTCGGACACAGGTGCTTAGTTCGTCTGCTTGGCGCCGAGGGCGAATGCGTCGGCGAGAACGCGGTAGACGTCGCTCTGTTCCATGTAGCCCTTGAAGCCTTCCGATCCAGGGCCGGTCGACTGCAGGACAACGTCGTCGACGGTGTGAGCGCCGGTGGCTGCGCTCTTCGGCAGATTACCGGGGACGAAGACGGCGCCAGGGACGTCCTTGTAAGCTTCGTTGGCGACGTAATCCTTCTTTTCGTTCTGGATGGCAGGGGTATACGGATTATCCAGCTTCGGGCGGAAGGTTTCGTAGTGGTCGGGATAGTTGCTGACGAACAGAGCGAGACGCTTGGAGACATCGACGCTGTCGGGATAGCCGTCATTATTGGCATCGACATAGTTGGTGAAGCTGCGGCCCGCGACCTTCTCGCGCATCTCCGTACCTTCGATCGTATCGTCGATTGTGCCGACGATGGTGATGCCGTGAGTGTGATCGCCGGTGACGACGATTAACGTGTCGGGGTTGATGGCGGCGAATTCCTTCGCCAGACCGACAGCCTTGTCGAACTCGATCGTATCGATGGCAGCACGCTCGCCGTCAAGAGGATGCGTCATCTTGTCGATATTGGCAGCTTCGACCATCAGGAAGAAGCCTTCCGGATTCTTCGAGAGCTTGTCGAGCGCGACCTTGGTCATTTCGACGAGGCCGGGCTGGGCCGGGAACTTGCCGACCGTGCCCTTTTTCAGAAATTCGCGGTCAAGCGTCGTGTCCATGTTGCCGGTATGGAACAGGCCGAGGATCTTGCTGTCGTTGGCGCCGGCAGCCGCGGCGAGTTCCGTCTTGTCGGTCGCGAGCTTGTAGCCGGCGTCCTGGAACATCTTGACGTAGTCCTTGTCGTCCTTGCGCTTCGAGCCGGCAGTCGCCTGCGGCAGGAAGTAGGCGGAGCCGCCGCCGAGGATGACATCCGGCTTCACGTCGAAGAGCATGCCGGTGATTTCGGCCTTGTCGTCGCGGCGACGCGTATGGGAAACGACGGCAGCAGGCGTCGCATCCTGAAGTTCGGAGGTGGTGACGACGCCGATCGACTTGGCGGTCTGGCGGCGTACGGCCTCACCAAAGGTTTCGACGCGCGGATCGTCCAGCGTGTCGAGCGTGCGGTCGGCATAGACGCCGAGCGAGTTGATGGCGCCCTTATGGCCTGTCATATAAGCCGACATGGTGTTGGCGCTGTCAGTGGTAACCGAATCGGTGGCGGACGTGCCGATGAAAGCCATATGGTCGAGATCGTCCATGTTCAGACGGCCGTTCGCCTTGCCTTCGGTCATGCCCTTGGACATGATGCGGGCGGCGGTGCGGTGAGCAACGGAAAGGCCGTCGCCGAGGAAGAAGATGACGTTCTTGGCCTTCGGCTGTGCGCTCGTACCGTAAACATCCCAGGTCACGGCCTTCTTTTCGTCGCCGGCGGCGACTTCAACCTTGTAAGCGCCCGGAGCGGCGATCTTCAGGCCGCGCAGGATGAGAGCGGAGCCGAGAGCCTTGTCTTCCTTGCCCTTCTCCAGCTCGACGAACTTGGCCTCACCCCCGAGGACAGTCTTGTAATCCTGGCCGTTGACCGTGATCTTCACGTCTTCCGGCTTGACCTGCTTGCTGAGCTCGACCTTGAAGTCGAACGGCGAACCGGCAAGAATCGTAGCGCGATCAAGCGGATAGATCGAAGCTGCCTGAGCGGCGCCGGCAAGAATCGTGGTAGCCGCGAAAGCGGCGAGAAGCATACGCATGGAAAAACCCCCGTTTTTCGTTGCAGTCATTACAACGGGTCGGGGATACCCTCCGGCAATGACAGAGGGATGACAAAACGCCGCAGGATTGTGGTGCCCTCTCCCTGCTCCAGCCGCGCGCGCAAAAACCTTGACTCCTGTGGAAAACCTTTTATGAGCAACGACGGAAAAGGAATATCCATGGTTCGCCACGAGCACGCCATCGTTGAGCGCAATAACCTGGCAGAAAATGCCGGGCTGGATTTTGCCGTTCCGGTTTCTTCCAAAACCAAGGCCAAAACGACGACGAAAACCGTCTGACGTCTCTGGCCTGCCGCTCTCTCCCCGGCCCGGCTGGGGACAGGAAGCCGCGATGATATCGCGCTTTCCCCCTCACCGGACAAGAGGAGAGAAGAGAAAGAGAGCTTGAGAAATGGGTTTCAAAGTTGCAGTTGCCGGAGCCACCGGAAATGTCGGGCGCGAAATGCTCAACATTCTCTCCGAGCGCGGTTTCCCGGCCGATGAAGTCGTAGCACTCGCCTCCTCCCGCTCCCAGGGCCTTGAGGTTTCCTATGGCGATCGGACGCTGAAGGTCTCCAATCTGGAGAACTACGATTTCTCCGACACCGATATCTGCCTGATGTCGGCCGGCGGCGAGGTTTCCAAGCGCGTCTCGCCGAAGATCGGCCAGCAGGGCTGCGTCGTCATCGATAATTCCTCGGCCTGGCGTTACGACGCCGACGTGCCGCTGATCGTTCCGGAAGTAAATCCGGACGCGATTTCGCTCTTCACAAAGCGCAACATCATCGCTAACCCGAACTGCTCGACTGCCCAGCTCGTCGTCGCGCTGAAGCCGCTGCATGACTTCGCCAAGATCAAGCGCGTCGTCGTCTCCACCTACCAGTCGGTTTCCGGCGCCGGCAAGGATGGTATGGACGAGCTCTTCAACCAGACGCGCGCCGTATTCGTTGCCGATCCGATCGAGAACAAGAAGTTCACCAAGCGCATCGCCTTCAACGTCATTCCGCACATCGACACCTTCATGGAAGACGGCTACACGAAGGAAGAATGGAAGGTTCTGGCTGAAACGAAGAAGATGCTGGATCCGAAGATCAAGGTGACCTGCACCGCGGTCCGCGTTCCTGTTTTCATCGGCCACTCGGAATCGGTCAACATCGAATTCGAAAACGAGATCACGGCTGACCAGGCTCGCGATATCCTGCGCGATGCGCCGGGTTGCCTCGTCATCGACAAGCACGAGGACGGTGGCTATATCACGCCTTACGAATCCGCCGGCGAGGACGCGACCTTCATCTCGCGTATCCGCGAGGACGCAACCGTCGAGAACGGCCTTAACCTGTGGGTCGTTTCCGATAACCTGCGCAAGGGGGCGGCTCTCAACGCCATCCAGATCGCCGAGCTGCTCATCAATCGTGGCCTCGTCAAGCCGCGCAAGCAGGCGGCCTGATACCATTTGTAAACCATAATATGCTAAAGCCCTGCTCGACGAGCGGGGCTTTTTCGGGCAAATACCGTCGTATAAGCGTTCGCTAAAAGGTGATCGTGACAAAATCGCCGTTGGCTGGCATTCTCTTGCCCGGCTTAAAAGCTATGCAGATCGAGAGCGGGGTTTCTCAATGCGCATGATAAAATTGATTCTGGCGGCCGCCGCGGCAATGGGCGTCCTCCATGCGGTACCGGCGTTCGCGCAGGGTGCCCAATGTGGCAATACCAGTGCCGGTTTCGATGCCTGGGTCGCCGACTTCAAGCAGACGGCAGCGGCCAATGGCGTCAGCCAGTCGGTCCTGAGCCGTGCCTTCGCCAATGTCAGCTATAACAAGCCGACGATCGCCGCCGACCGCGGCCAGAAGAGCTTCAAGCTGTCCTTCGACGCTTTCATGAAGAAGCGCGGCGGTGCGGCCGTCATCTCTCGCGGGCGTTCGATGAAAGCCGCCAATCAGGCTCTCTTCGCCTCGATCGAGCGCCGCTTCGGTGTTCCGGCCGGCCCGCTGATCGCCATCTGGGGCATGGAAACCGGCTTCGGCAGCTATATGGGCAACCAGCATACGATGTCCGCAGTCTCCACCCTCGCCTATGACTGCCGTCGCTCGGAATATTTCACCGACCAACTTTATGCAGCCCTGCAGCTCGTTTCGGAAGGCTATCTCAGCCCGCAAGCCCGGGGTGCTGCCCATGGCGAAATCGGCCAGACGCAGTTCCTGCCGCGCAACGTTGTAAGCTTCGGCGCGGACGGTGACGGTGACGGCCGCGTCGATATGGTCGGCTCCCGCGCTGATGCGCTGGCCTCGACTGCCAATTTCCTCAGGGGTCACGGCTGGCGCGCCGGCGCCGGTTACCAGCCGGGCGAGCCGAACTTCGTCGCCATCCAGGGCTGGAATGCCGCAACGGTCTATCAGCAGGCAATCGCCTATATCGGTCAGCAGATCGACGGCAACTGAAAAGACGTTCAATAGGAAAATGATACGAGCGCCGCATGCGAATGCGGCGTTTTTCAACTGCGGAAATCGTGGGTTCCGCCGGCAGCCTTGCGCCGCTCTTCCTGCGGTGCCGCGGCAGGAACAATCGGCCCGGCAACGACGCAATTGCGTCCCGAGGCCTTGGCGGCATAGAGCGCCAGGTCGGCGCGCTTCACCAGATCATCGAAATTGCGATTGCTCACGGCATTTGCACGTCCCGCACAGCCGAAGCTTGCCGTAACCCGCAGATGCTCACCACTCGGCAGCGCGATGTCAGCAGCCTCGATGGCCAACCGGACGCGTTCCGCAACGATGGCCGCATCCTCGGGTGTCGAATCCGGCAGCAACGCCATGAACTCCTCGCCGCCGTGGCGCACCAGCAGATCGAAGGAGCGGAAGCTTTCCCGTGCGATGCCGGCTACGTGCTTCAGCACGATATCGCCTGCGTCATGGCCATACACGTCGTTGATTTTCTTGAAGTGATCGAGATCGAATAGCACGACGGAAATCCAGCGTGATCCATATTCAGCCTGCATCAGAAGTGCTAAAGCGGCGGCCTCGAAGCCACGGCGATTATAAAGGCCTGTCAGAAGATCGGTTTGGGCAGCATTGCGCAGCTCGTTGATGAGCAGTTCACGCTCTTCGGTGACACGGGCGACGAGACGGATGCCCCGAACCGCAAGCGCCACAATAAGGGCAACGAGCAACACCAATCCGGATGACAACGCAAGCACGACCGTCATGTGAATGTGCGAGCGTATCGACAGCTTCTGTCCGGTCACATGAATATCATCGGTGACGGAGGCGATTTTCTGCCGCAGGAAATCCAGCCGCTCGTTCTGGATACCAATCCATTTGTCTCGGATCGCCTTGTCCGGCCGTAGCGCGCCGGAAACCATGGCCTTCGTGAATGTATCGGCCCAGACCTCGTCGGGCTGAGCCCTATAGGCAAGGATCTCCCGGACGACAGGCGAGGAAGAATGAAAACGCAAGCGATCCATGCCGTTACCGAGCATCATTTCGCCTTGAACGAGCTGCTCATGCGACATGGCGGAAAAGTCGGTTTGGTCGAAATAACGCTGGCCAAGGTTGCCGATCAGCCGCTCACCGTAATAGGTCAGCAGGATACTCATCAGCTCGCTGGATTTGCGCATCAACACAGGATCATGGATCCTTGACGAAAGCGACGAGACGAGACCGAGCTGCTTCAATCCGGCCTGACCATAGATATGAACGGGGTTGCCGCCTTTGCCGTAGTAACCTTGATCAACCGCCGAACGCGCTGCAACGATACGGCTGTAAGCAAGGCGCAGATCGGAAAGCTGTGACTGCAGACCGAGATCGAGCGTTTCAACGGGCGGGAGGCTGGCGTTGAAACGCGCGCGTTCGCTGTCGAGCGCGCTGCGCCTTTCCATCATGGCCGCCCTGGTCATCCCGTCCGGATTGTTGATGTAGGTTCGCGTCGCGACGAGTTCCGCCAGAATCTCATTGGCAGCAATCGATCCTCCGCGAGCAAGAACATCGGCAAAGAGATGGTCATTTTCGAGCGCGCGGTACTGCATGAGCGAGGAGCGGATCAACACCACGCCTTCGGCGATCATGAAGACGAAGGGCAGCAGAATGGCAGCCAGTACTGCCCTTCTGATATTCTTGAATTTCAGCACTTCGAAATTCATGACTAATCCACGCGCATATGCTGCCTGCAAGCGCAGCCTAGTGGAATATCTTAAAAAACTGATAAAGCGGTCTATCCCTAGATTTCGGGACGGATAAAATCGAGTGTCTCAGAATCCATCACCCAGAGCTCGCCAGTCGAAATATCGAACCAGGCGCCGTGAAGCTCCAGCTTGCCCTCTTCCTCGAGCGCCTTGATATCAGGGAACGATCTGAGATTGTTGATCGAATTGCGGATGGAGACCCGCTCCAGCGCAGTCTGCCGTTCGGCCGGCGTCATGACGTCGTTGCTGCCGATCTGTTCGGCGGCAGGGCGAACGAGCGACATCCACCGGCCGATGAAATCGCCGGATGACAAAGGCTCGGCATCGGGATCGAGGGCTGCGCGAATACCGCCGCAGCGGCCATGGCCCATGACAACGATATTCTTGACCTTCAGAGCCTGCACGGCGAATTCGAGCGCTGCCGACGTGGAATGGAAATGGCCGTCAGGTTCATAAGGCGGCACCATGTTGGCGACGTTGCGGATGACGAAGAGTTCGCCCGGCCCTGCATCGAATATCAGTTCGGGAGCCGCGCGCGAGTCGCAACAGGCAATAACGAGCGTCGTCGGGTTCTGTCCGTTTTCCGCGAGCTGCCGATACCGGTCGCGGGCATCGGCATATCGCCCGCTCATGAAGTTGCGATAACCGTCCAGCAGGGAGTTGGGGAAGCTCATCATGTCTCTGGATTAGCGCGCGCGTGAGCCAAGATCAACTGCTGCGCTGCAAAAGCCTGAGACCTATTTTTTCCGCCGCTGCGCAGGATGAACAAGGTGACGCATCTGTACCATTGCCATCGGCGTCGAAAGACTGGAGGCATCGCTTGCCAGCATCAGCTCGTTGCTGCCGCGCTTGACAGCGCGCGCCAGCACCTCGAACACGCTGGCGGTCGCCAGCTGCAGCGCCTTTTCATCCTCCATGCCCGAGAGCAGGCGAGAGAGAAAAAGGGCGGCAAGCAGGTCGCCGAGCCCATTTGGTGGGTTTTCAACGACACGGTGTTCGGCAAGCAGAGCATGCCTTCCGGAGAGATAGAGATTGCCGGTGCCGCCCGCCATCATCGGCACCGCCGATGTGACCAGCATGCGAGAGGGGCCGAGCGAAAGTGCGGCCTCCATGACCGCGTTGTTGTCATCGAGTGCCGCGCCTGAAAGCCAGGCAAGTTCGTATCGGTTCGGCGTTGCGAGCGAGGCAAGCGGTATCAGATGGTCACGGATCGCCTCGGCTGTCGCTTCCGGCACGTAGAGGCCGCCGAGATCACCCATGACCGGATCGCAGACATAGAGCAGCTCCGGATTCTTCTCGCGCAAGGATGCGACGAGTTTCGCGACGGAGCGGGCCTGGGCTGCGTTGCCGAAGTAGCCCGACAAGACGGCCTTGACCTCGCCGATCCACGGCGCACGAATGAGGTCGTCGATCGCCGCCTCGAAATCGGCCTCGGCGAAGGTCAGCCGTGTCGAACGGCCATGACCGGGATGCCAGGGCAGCACGATCGTCGGCAGCGCCCAGACCTGATGGCCAAGCGTTTCCAGCGCAAAGACCGCGGCACGGTTGCCAACCGACCCCCGCACGACATGGCTGGAGATGACGATGACTGCGCCCGCTGCGTTTTCCGACATGGCATCCGAATCCGAATTTCGACCGCCGTTGATGATCTTTTTGACGAGGCGCTGTCAACCATTCTTCACGGGAGCGTGGAAATGTGCGGCGGGACGGAAAAGCCGGATAAAGTCATTTTGCCGTCGATCGGCATAAAACGACCTAAAAGCTTTCGAAATCTCTCGCCAGCATAGCCAAAAAAGCACGAAAACTACTTTTCGAAGCCCTCTTTTAAGGATTCTTTCGAAGAACCTTCTGCTACCTTGCCCACATCAAAACAATCGGGGGGATGATCCATGGCCACCAGAAACAATCCAAAACGGGAAAAGCAGATCGAAAGCGCGCGCAAGATCGCGGCCGCGACCGGCGAGCCCCATCTCGATCCCGAAATCCTCTTCGGCCGTGCAAGCGGCGACGATCTCGAACTCTACACCCCAGAAATGCTTGCGCTTTCCGCCGTACACTCGGCAGCCGAGCTCGGCGCCTGGAACGGTAAGGTGCCGCGCGTCAGCATCGACACGGTCGCCGATGTCACGCCCGATGGCGTTGCAATCTCCATCCTTTCGGTGACCGATCACAATAAGCCCTTCCTCTACGAATCCGTCATGGGTGAGGTGACCAGCACCTACCGCGACATCTACATGGCAGTTCATCCGATCTTGATCTTGGAAGACGGCAAGGCCCCGGAACTCTATTCCGCCGATGCGCCGAGCGACCCGGCAAAACGGGTGAGCCACATCCAGCTTCACATTTCGCCGCTGAGCCCCTCCCAGGCCGCCGACCTGATCAAGCGGATCAAGGCAGTGCTCGAGCAGGTAGAGCTTGCCGTTTCCGACTGGAAGCCGATGGTTGCCCGCGTCGATGAGGTGATTTCAGAGCTTTCGAATTACAACGCCAGCCGCAAGAAGGCCGACCGCGACGAGGCGATCGCATTCCTGACCTGGCTGCGCGACGAGAACTTCACCTTCCTCGGCATGCGCGACTACGTCTATTCCGGCAAGGGTCCCGATTCCAAGGTCGAACGCGACAAGGGAACAGGCCTCGGCATTCTCTCCAATCCCGAGGTTCTTGTTCTGCGCACCGGCAAGGACGCCGTGACGACGACGCCGGAAATTCTCGCCTTCCTCGATGGTCCCGATTTCCTGATCGTCACAAAGGCTAATGTGAAATCCATTGTCCACCGCCGTGCCTATATGGATTATGTCGGCGTCAAGCGCTTCGACGCGCAAGGCAACGTGACAGGCGAGTTGCGCATTGTCGGCCTGTTCACCTCGACTGCCTACACCTCTTCGGCCTCTGAAATTCCGCTGCTGCGGTCCAAGATCGAAAAAGTGAAGGAGCATTTCGGCTTCGACCCGATGAGCCACTCGGGCCGCATGCTCGACAACACCCTGGAATCCTATCCGCGTGACGATCTCTTCCAGATCGATACCCCCCTGCTCGCGACCTTTGCAGAACAGATCAATGACCTCGCCGATCGCCCGCGCGTGCGGGTGCTGCCGCGCATCGACCATTTCGACCGTTTCGTCTCGGTCATCATCTTCGTACCGCGCGAGGAATATGACTCGATCGTGCGTGAACGCATCGGCGCCTATCTGAAAACCGTCTATGACGGCCGCGTTTCCGCCTATTATCCGGCCTTCCCGGAAGGCGGCGTGGCACGCGTTCACTTCATCATCGGCCGCTCGGGCGGTAAGACGCCACGCATCCATCAGGCCAAGCTCGAAGAGACGATCCGCCAGATCACCGCGCGCTGGGACAGCCGCTTCGAGATGCTCGCCGGTCCCAAGGCGCCGAAGCTCGGCGTCAGCAACGCCTTCCAGGAAGCCTTCACGCCGGATGAAGCGGTCGGCGATCTGCCCGACATCGCCGCATGCGCCGCCGGCGAGCCGATCCGCATCGAATTCTACTATCGCCAGGACGATGAACGCGGCCGCATCCTGTCGCTGAAGATCTTCCATTCCGGCGAGCAGCTGCCGCTGTCGCGCCGCGTGCCTCTACTCGAAAACCTCGGCTTCAACGTCCTGAGCGAACGGACCTTCGATATCGAAGTTCCGGCCGCCGACAGCGCCATCAACATCGTCGTGCTGCACGACATGGAACTCGAGGCTCGCAGCGGTGCGGACATTGACCTCGCACGTTTTGGCGCACCACTCGAAGAAGCCTTCGTCGCAGCCTTCAGCGACACGATCGACAATGACAGCTTCAACCGGCTGATCCTGTCGGCCGGTCTCTCGGCCCGCGAGGTTAGTGTGCTGCGCGCCTATGCGCGCTATCTGCGCCAGGCCGGCATCGCCTATTCGCAGGATTATATCGCAACCACCCTCGACAAATATCCTGTTATCGCCGCTTCGATCTTCCGCCTGTTCCACGACACGCTCGATACGAAGCTGTCGGAAAAGGCGCGTATCAAGAAGCTCGCCGAACTGCATCAGGCAATCGAAGCCGAGCTTGCCGACGTCCCGAGCCTGGATGACGACCGTATCCTGCGCCGCTATGTCAATATCGTCGATGCAACGCTGCGCACCAATTATTTCCAGCGCAATGCCGATGGGACACCGAAGGCGATGCTCGCCTTCAAGCTTGACCCGCACCTAGTGGATGGCCTGCCGGAACCGAAGCCCTTCCGCGAAATCTTCGTCTACGGCGTGGAAGTAGAAGGGGTGCACCTGCGCTTCGGCCGCGTCGCCCGTGGCGGCCTGCGCTGGTCGGACCGCGCCGAGGACTACCGTACCGAAGTTCTGGGTCTCGTGAAGGCGCAGCAGGTCAAGAATGCTGTGATCGTGCCTGTCGGTGCCAAGGGCGGTTTCTATCCCAAGAAACTGCCGATCGGCGGCAGCCGCGACGAGGTCTTCAATGCGGGCAGGGAAGCCTACAAAACCTATATCCGTACGCTGCTTTCCATCACTGACAACATCTCCGGCGCCGACATCATCCCGCCTGACAATACAGTGCGTCTCGATGGCGATGATCCCTATTTCGTCGTCGCTGCCGACAAGGGCACGGCAACCTTCTCCGACACCGCCAATGCCCTCGCTCAGGAAGCGGGCTTCTGGCTGGACGACGCCTTCGCTTCGGGTGGCTCGGCCGGCTACGACCACAAGAAGATGGGCATCACCGCACGCGGCGCCTGGGAAACCGTAAAACGTCATTTCCGCGAAATGGACATCGATATCCAGACGACGCCCTTTACGGTCTCAGGCGTTGGCGACATGTCCGGTGACGTTTTCGGCAACGGCATGCTGCTCTCGCCGAAGATCCGGCTGCTGGCCGCCTTCGATCATCGCGACATCGTCATCGACCCCGACCCGGATATGGAAAAGACGCTTCGCGAGCGCCAGCGCCTGTTCAATCTTCCGCGCTCGAGCTGGCAGGACTTCGACAAGTCCGTGCTCTCGAAAGGCGCCATGATCATTTCGCGCTCGGCAAAGTCGGTTACGCTGACGCCGGAGGCCGTAGCCGCAATCGGCATCGACAAAGCGGTGGCCACGCCCTTCGAGATCATGACGGCGATCCTGAGGAGCCCGGTCGACCTGCTCTGGTTTGGAGGCATCGGCACCTACGTGAAGGCCGCGTCGGAAACCGATGCGGAAGTGGGCGACCGCGCCAACGATCCCATCCGCATCACGGCTGACGAAGTGCGCGCCAAGGTAATCGGCGAGGGTGCCAATCTCGGCGTCACGCAGAAGGGCCGCATCGCCTATGGCCTGAAGGGCGGACGCAGCAATTCCGATGCCATCGACAACTCTGCCGGCGTCAACACGTCGGACGTCGAGGTCAATATCAAGATCGCACTGGCAAACGCCATGCATGAACAACGCCTCAGCCGGGCAAAGCGCGACCAGCTTCTCGGCAGCATGACCGATGAAGTGGCCGGCCTCGTGCTGCGCAACAACTACCTGCAATCCCTGGCGATCTCGCTGACATCCCGGAAAGGAACCGCGAACGGCCTGGAACTCGGCCGTTTCATGAGCGTGCTGGAAGCAGCCGGCCAGCTGAACCGCAAGGTCGAGACGCTTCCCGACGACGCCTCGCTGTCCGAACGTTATACGGCCGGACGGCCGCTAACGCGCCCCGAGATCGGCGTGCTGCTCTCCTATGCCAAGATCGTGCTCTTCGACGCGCTGATCGCCAGTGAATTGCCTGATGACCCTTATTTCGTCAGCACGCTCTTCAACTACTTCCCGGCCAAGATGCAGAAGTCGAACGCATCCGACATCGACACTCACCGGCTGAAGCGGGAAATCGTCGCGACTGTCCTCGCAAACGAGGCGATCAACCGCGGCGGGCCGGGCTTTGCCGTGAGCATGATGGATGCCACAGCGGCCTCTGCCTCTGAGGTCGTGCGCGCCGCGATCGTCGCCCGTGACGGCTTTGATCTCAACCGGCTATGGGCCGAAACCGATGCCCTGGACAACAAGGTTTCCGGCGAGGTCCAGAACCGGATTTACGAGGAGATCACCAATAGTTTCATCGTGCTAACACGTCTGCTGCTGAAGACCGGCGTGACCCGAGGCGGGATGGCTGAAATCATTAGCCGGCTGCAGGCTGCCCTGAAAAAACTCAAACCCGCCTTTGCCGAGCAGGCGGCAACCGAAGTCTCAGCGCGCCAGCAGGAGTACCAGCAGGCCGGCCTGCCGGAAAAACTGGCCGCCGAAATTGCAGCCCTACCGACCCTCGCCCTCGTGCCGGAAATCATGCAGATCGCTGAACGGACGGGCGAGGCGCTGCCGCGTGCGGCCGAAAACTATTTCGCCGTCACCCAGACCTTCCGTGTCGGCCGGCTGCTTGCTGCGGGCAACCGCATCATTACGTCGGACCACTATGAAAACCTCGCGCTTGCCCGCAGCATCGACCAGATCGCCAGCGCCCGTCGCGATATCGTGATCTCCGCGCTTTCGGATCATGGCAAGGAAAAGCAGCCAGTCCAGGCCTGGCATGCGCAGGACAGGATCCGCATCAACCGCATCGTCGAGGAGCTTGCGAGCCTCAGCGACGGTGCCGATCCGAACCTCGCCCGCATCACTGTTGCCGCAGGCATCCTGACCGATCTTGCGCGCGACCGGGCGAGATGAGACAGTCCGCCCCAAAAAGGAGCGGACGCTTGAATCGCATTGACTGGACAGGAACGCAGCCGCCGAAAGCCACGGAGAAGGGCATATGGGGCTGGATGCTCTTCGATTGGGCAGCCCAGCCTTTCTTCACTGTGGTCACCACCTTCATTTTCGGCCCCTACTTCGTCTCGCGGCTGACGGCCGATCCCGTCTCCGCGCAGACGATGTGGAGCAATATGGCGACGATCTCCTCGATCATCATCGCCATCCTGTCTCCCATACTGGGCTCTATTGCCGACCAGTCCGGCGCCCGCAAACCCTGGATCGCCTTCTTCGCTGTGATAAAGGTCGTCAGCCTCTGCTGCCTCTGGTTTGCGGCACCAGGCTCGCCAATTATCTATCCCGTCATCTTCATGATCCTCGCCTCGATCTCGGCGGAGTTTTCGATCGTATTCAACGATTCCATGATGCCGCGCCTTGTCGGCAAGGATGAGGTTGGCAAGCTTTCCAACACCGCCTGGGGTCTTGGCTATCTCGGCGGTATGATCGTGCTGATTGCCGTCGTGGCACTGCTGGCCGGCAGCCCGGAAAGTGGCAAGACCATTCTGGGCCTCGACCCGCTTTTCGGTCTCGATCCTCATACGGGCGAGGATGCGCGCGTCACCGGTCCGATTTCGGCCGTCTGGTATCTGATCTTCATCCTACCGATGTTTTTCTTTACACCGGATGCCCGCAAGGGACTGCCTTTCGGCTTTGCCGTGCGCTTCGGCCTCAAGGAATTGCGCAATACGCTCGGCGAACTAAAGACGCGCCGCAATATCCTGACCTTCCTTATCGCCCGCATGATCTATCAGGATGGCGTCAACGGCCTGCTGATCCTCGGCGGCGCCTTCGCGGCGGGCATGTTCGGCTGGGCAACGATCGAGATCGGCATCTACGGAATCATTCTCAATGTCGTGGCGATCCTCGGCTGCCTGATTGCCGGACGCGTCGACAGGGGGATCGGCTCGAAGGTGACTGTCATCATCAGCCTCACCATGCTGTTGCTGGCCACGATCGGCATTATCTCCACCGGCCCGGGCTACACTTTCTTCGGGCTGATGCCGCTTTCGACCGCCGATAGCGGTGGGCTTTTCGGCACGATGGCGGAAAAAGCCTATATCCTCTATGGCCTATTGATCGGTCTTGCTTTTGGCCCGGTGCAGGCCTCGTCGCGCTCCTATCTGGCGCGCAGCGTCAGCCTTGAAGAAGCCGGCCGCTATTTCGGCATCTATGCGCTCTCCGGCCGCGCCACGAGCTTCATGGCAACGCTATTGTTTTCGATCGTGACCTATTTGACCGGATCGGCGCATCTCGGCATGTCGACGCTGATCCTGTTCCTGGCCGGAGGCCTGGTGCTGTTGATCCGCACGCCCTATCCGGCAGACCGCGCCTGACAAATTCCCCCGGCCGCAAAGCCGGGGGGTTATATCCGTGGCTCCGCTTAATGGCGGAAATGGCGCATGCCGGTGAAGACCATCGCGACATTGTGCTCGTTTGCAGCATCGATGACTTCCTGATCGCGCATCGAACCGCCCGGCTGGATCACGGCGGTAGCGCCGGCAGCAATCATCGATAGCAGGCCATCGGCGAAGGGCAGGAAGGCCTCGGAAGCGACTGCCGAACCACGTGTCATCGGAACGGCGAGACCGAGCGCCTTGGCCGCTTCCTCAGCTTTGAGCGCAGCGATGCGGGCGGAATCGACACGGCTCATCTGGCCGGCGCCTATACCTGCGGTCTGGCCGTCCTTGGCATAGACCACAGCATTCGACTTCACATGCTTGCCGACCTTGAAGGCGAACTTCATGTCTTCGAGTTCCTGGGCCGTCGGCGCGCGTTTGGTGACCACCTTCAGTTCCAGATCCTCGACCATGCCGTTGTCGCGGGTCTGGACGAGCAGGCCGCCGGAAACGGTCTTGGCAGTGATGCCTGCCGCACGCGCATCCGGCAGGCCACCGGCCGAGAGCAGGCGCAGGTTCGGCTTGCGTGCGACGATCGCCTTGGCTTCTTCGGTGACGTCAGGCGCAATGATGACCTCGGTGAAGAGCTGGATGATTTCTTCAGCCGTCGCCGCATCGAGCGTCTGGTTCAGCGCGATGATGCCGCCGAAAGCCGAGACGGAATCGCAGGCAAGCGCCCGCTTGTAGGCTTCGAGAAGCGTTGAACCGGTCGCGACGCCGCAGGGATTGGCGTGCTTGATGATCGCACAGGCCGGCGACTTCTCCGGCAGGAACTCGGCAACGAGCTCATAGGCCGCATCGGTATCGTTGATATTGTTATAGGAAAGCTGCTTGCCCTGCAGCAGGACGGCTGTCGAAACGCCCGGGCGCTTTTCGCCCGTCACGTAAAAGGCGGCCTTCTGGTGCGGGTTTTCACCGTAGCGCATCTCTTCCTTCAGCACGCCGCCGATGGTGCGATGACGCGGCGTATCGATCGAAAGCGCCTCAGCAAACCAGTTGGAGATGGCAGCGTCATAGGCGGCAGTACGGGCATAGGCTTTGGCCGCCATGCGCTGGCGGAAGGCATAGGCCGTCTTGCCGGCATCAGCTGACAGTTGCTCGGCCAGCTCGGCATAGTCGGCCGGGTCGGTAATGACGGTGACATAGGCATGGTTCTTGGCCGAAGCGCGGATCATTGCCGGGCCACCGATATCGATATTCTCCACCGTCGTCGGATAGTCACCGCCGGCCGCACGAACATCCTCGAAGGGATAGAGATTGACGACCAGCAGGTCGATGCCGTCGATCCCATGTGTCTTCATGGCTTCCTGATGTTCGGCATCGTCACGGATCGCCAGCAGGCCGCCATGCACCTTGGGATGCAGGGTCTTCACGCGGCCATCCATGATTTCCGGAAACTGCGTCACTTCGGAAACGTCGGTTACGGCAAGTCCTTCGGCCGCGATCGCCTTGTAGGTGCCGCCGGTCGACAGCAGGCGCACGCCACGCGCCGAAAGCGCACGGGCAAGTTCGATGATACCGGTCTTGTCGAAGACAGAAAGCAGTGCAGTCTTGATCTCGACCTTGTCGGGGGCGGGGATTTTCTTGGAAATGACGGCCATGAACCTTCTCCGTTCGGGCTTCGCGGGAGACATCCGGGCAAGGGACGTTTGATGAGGCCGCGTTAGCACAGCTTGGAGCCGGCGCAAACAGCCGCTAGCCCTTGCGCGATAAAAACCAGCGAATTTCAGGTTTCTCCGCCAAATCGAAGTCAATCTCGATCTGGTCCGAGCTGCTGATACCGGCGCTGTCGGCAAAGAAAATATCTTCCGAGATCAGCACTTCATTGCCGGGTGAGGAAAACAACCAGCTTTCGCCATCCGGCGCCGTTAGCAGCACGGATTCCGTATCGTTCTGCCGCGGCACGATGGCGGGATGGACGTGGAAGCGGGCAACCGCCCGCAGCGGACCTTCGCTGTGATATCGGTCGTCCGTCACGAAACGGTCCATGCCGGTCACGATGGAGCCAGCGGCGTTCAGTGTCAGCTCCCGCTCATGGATCACGCCAAAAGCATCGAGATAGCCGTCATGCCTCGCCTTGATGCCTTCACGGCCATCCTCGGTCTCCACGCGCTCGGCGGCAACCGTTTCCACCGGCTCCGTCATCATATGGGCCAGAAAAGCCGAGGGAGAGAACCGACTGGAGGAGGTATCGTTCAGGACCACGGTGGAATGGGCAGCCGTGGTGCGGGCCATCTGGACATAGCGTTGACCCGCGAATTTCGGCGATCCCGAGTTGACGATGAAGCGGTAGCGGCCTGAGGACATTTCGAAGGAGAGACTGCCTGCATGGGCTGTTCTGAAGCAGGCGGGCGAGGGTGGTCCGGTATCGGCAATGATCACCGTCTTGCCGGCGGCAAGTCGCTGATAGCGGGAATGCGGTAGCGCTTTGAACGGCTGACCCGCAGTCTCGTCGTAGCGCAGGACGGACATCAGCTCGTCCGCCATCGTGGATGTCGCACCGTTGAAGAGCGCCAGATCTCCATCCTGATGGCGGAAGAAGCGCAGGGCAGGGTACATGCGGTCAATACCGGAGATCAGTTTCTGCGGCAGGTCGTGGCCGAGATTGACATAGGTCTGCCGGAGCGGCAGCAGATCGAGCAGCAGCTCAAGCCCGACGCGTGGATTGCGGGAGATATGGCCTCCGTCAGGCAGAATCTGGTTATCGAATTCGCGGTCGAGCGCCTGGGCGGCTCGCCGGATTGTCGAGGCACGCACCGGCATGGCGACAGAAGCCGTCGCGAGCGCAATGCGCAGGCGGAAGCGGACTTCGCCGGCCGAATAGGGCGCCATACGGCGCAGATAGCCGATATGGAAGGCGAGTGACTTCATGAAGCGGCGATAGAAACCACGATCCGCGTTCTGTAGGACGATCGGAGAATGCGACAGCCAGGCGATGACACGCTGCGAGACGACGTCGGTCTCCCAGGCGATGCCTTCGATACGGCCTCCATGGATCGAGAGCCAACTATCGACGATCACGCGGGCAACGGCCGAACCGCGCTCACTCTTGTTGGCCCGCATATGCCGCAGCCAGCCGAAGCTATGAAGCCTGACCGCGAAAGCACGCGACGGAAGGGTCAACGTGAAGGGGGATTTCCCCTCGGTTTCCAACATACGACCGGCAAGCGGAAACCGGCCGTCCATGATTTCTTCGGCGACGTGTGAATCGATGCCTCTCAGATCCGTCGGCGCGACGATCAGGCGTTCCGGCACCGGTATGGCATGGCGGGAGAAGCGCAAACGCAGAAGTGCGGCACGGCGCGTACCGCGCCGCCAAGCTTCCCGAACATACATGCTCGCAAGACGCCGACCGGACTGCATATCAATTGTCTATTGACCCTCGTAGTTAAGAATAGATGAATCAAAACCGATTTCATTAGCTACGATGTATTATTTTGTGATGAAGTTAGAATATAATAGCATTTAGATGCGTCTGAGCATCGCGGCGTAGAAGCCGTCGAGGCCCGACGCAAAACCATCTGACATATCCAGCATTGTAGGGAGCGTGCGAAACTCGCCCAACGGTGTAATGGCCTGCTCCATACCGCGCCATTTTGCGGCATCGACCGGCACTCGTTCCACGCCCTTCACATCTTCGAGAACACGGGCCACAACCTCTTCGCCCTCCTGCGGATCGAGCGAGCAGTTGGAAAAGACGAGCACACCGCCGGGGTTCAGCAGGGTAATAGCATGGCGCAGAAGACGCTCCTGCAGTGCTGCGAGCTTGGCGATATCCTCGGCGCCTTTCGTCCAGAGCACGTCGGGATGCCGGCGCGTCGTACCTGTCGAAGAGCAGGGCGCGTCGAGGAGAATCGCATCGAAACGCTCCGACGGTTCGAATTTCGTGAGATCTACCGCGATCGTATCAGCTTCGAGGCCCAGCCGCTCCAGATTGGAGCACAAGCGCTTCAGCCGATTTTCGGACTGGTCGATCGCCGTCACCTTGCCACCGGCAAGGATGAGCTGGGCGGTCTTGCCGCCCGGCGCAGCGCAGAGATCGGCAACTCGTTTGCCGGTGAGATCGCCGAAGAGTTTTGCAGGGATGCTGGCAGCCGCATCCTGAACCCACCACTCGCCATCTTCAAAACCGGCAAGCGAAGGAATGCTGCCTTCGAAAGCGGCAAGTCGCACGCCGCCAGTCGGAAGAACGACACCATTAAGGCGCTCCGCCCAGCCAATGGCATCGGATTTCACGGTGAGATCGATAGCAGCCGGCTCAAGCTGGGATTCGGAAACGGCAAGCGCGGCTTCTCGCCCATAGGCCTTAGTGAGCCGCTCGATAAACCATGCTGGCATCGGCGGAATGTCTGCAATCTCCGCAAGGATTTGCTCCTTCTCGCGGCCGAGACGGCGCAAGATAGCATTGACGAGCTTGGCGAAACGGCGGTTACGTGGATCCTGATTGGCCTGTTCGACCGCAAGATCGACGGCCGAATGATCGGGAACGTCGAGATAGAGAATCTGCGCGGCGCCGACGGCAAGAACATGGTGAAGCGCCCGAGCACCTTCCGGCAACGGCGTTTCGAGCAGCGAAGCAATGGCCGCATCGATGCGCGGCAGATGCCGGAGCGTGGTGTTCAGAATGGCGCGGACCAGCGCACGATCGCTTTCCCCAAGCGCCTTGTAGGCCGGATTTCCATGCTCGTGATCCAGCGCGCCATCGAGCGGCAGTTTTTTGTCGACGACGGCGGCAAGGATCTTGGCGGCAGCAGCACGCGCCGGCAGGCCGGGTTTTACCGGCACCGGCGCTGAGCCTTCTGCAGAAGGTTTATGTTTGCGAGTTGGCTTCTTCTTGCCGTCTGAATTCAAGACCACGGACCCTTTGGCGGTTGCGAGCCACCGCTGCCGGAACCCGTATTCGGAACCGACCGCGATTTGCGTGTCGGATTAGCAGCGCGAACCGGCGGCGTCGAGACGTCGAAGCCTCCCCGTGCCATTTCCTGCAAGGCAGCGATACGATTTTCGGTGTTCGGATGGGTCGAAAACAGGTTGTCCATGCGCTCGCCGGAGAGCGGATTGATGATGAACATATGCGCGGTGGCCGGGTTGCGCTCCGCATCGTAGTTCGGCACATGTGCCGCACCGCGGGCAATCTTGCCGAGTGCGGAAGCCAGCCACAGCGGGTTGCCGCAGATTTCAGCACCTCGCCTATCGGCCGAATATTCGCGCGTACGGCTGATTGCCATTTGCACCAGCATGGCGGCAAGTGGCGCCACGATCATCGCGACGAGCACGCCGACGAAGCCCAGGGGATTGTTGTTATTCTCACGGTTACCGCCAAAGAAGAAGGCGAAATTGCCAAGCATCGAGATCGCACCGGCAAGCGTGGCGGTGATCGTCATGGTCAGCGTATCGCGGTTCTGGACGTGGGCAAGCTCATGCGCCATCACGCCTGCAACTTCTTCTGGAGAGAGGGCAGCAAGCAGCCCAGTCGAAGCGGCAACCGCGGCATTCTCCGGATTGCGCCCGGTCGCAAAGGCATTCGGCTGAGGGCTGTCATAGAGATAGACCTTCGGCATCGGCAGGCCGGCATTACGGGCGAGATCGCGCACGATACGGTAAAATTCCGGGGCATTGCGCTCATCGACCTCCTGCGCCCGATAGGCCGATAGCACCATCCTGTCGGCATTCCAGTAGGAGAAGAAATTCATGCCGGCAGCAATGAGAAAGGCGATCATCATGCCGCCCCGGCCGCCGATCAAAAAGCCGACAAACATGAAAAGCGCCGTCATGAAGGCAAGCAACATGGCAGTACGCACGAGGTTCATCAGAGGTCTCCATCTCCTTGATTGCGGCGCGATGCTTTAAATCCTGGCGCCAACGCACTATGATTTGGTTATTCGCCAGCCATTTTCAATATTTTCAGGCGGGAGTGCAGCATGCAGACGGCCGATAATGATAACGTGGAAACCCCGGTGCCAGAAGGCTCCGAGCCGCCGCGCAAGATGCTTTCCCCTGCCGCTAAGCGTGCGCTGGCCGAAGCCGAGGAGCGCCGCAAAAACGCTAAGCCCGTTGAACTGCCGCCGGAGATCGGTGGACGGGGAGGTGCAGAGCCCTCGCGTTTCGGTGACTATGAGATCAACGGCCGTACAATCGACTTTTAGGCAAATATTCCCATTGACTTCGCAGCAAAATCGGAATTTATTCCTATTATGCTTAAACTGCTTTCGATTCTTCTGTTGTCTCTTTCGTCTGTGCCGGCCCTCGCGGCACGGGACGAAATCGAAGGACCTGTATCGGCGAAGATTATCCGGATCATTGACGGCGATACGCTGCTGGTTGCCGCAACACCCTGGCCGCAGCAGACCATGGAAGTCTATGTCCGCATTCGCGGCATAGATGCGCCCGAAATCCATTCGAAATGCACTGAAATCCGGAAGGCCGGTCTCGAGGCACGAGATGCGCTTGAACAAATGATATCAGGCGTCTCCATTATCCAGCTGAGGGAGATCGCCGGCGACAAATATTTCGGACGAATTCTCGCCAATGTCACTTTCGCGAATGGGCGCAATCCCGCACAGGATCTTCTTTCGGAAGGACTGGTCCGCGCCTATGACGGCGGCCCCAAGCCGCAGGTTTTCTGCGCGGACGAATAGGGCCGCTCCTGATAGCGGAGCGGCCCTTTGACTCAAGCAGTCGCCTTATTCTGCCGATTAGCGATCAGATCTTCGACAACGGCCGGATCTGCCAACGTCGAGGTATCGCCAAGCGAACCGAAATCATCCTCGGCAATTTTGCGCAGGATGCGGCGCATGATCTTGCCCGAACGGGTCTTCGGCAGACCGGGCGCGAACTGGATTTTGTCGGGTGCTGCAATCGGGCCGATTTCGGCACGCACGTGTTTGACAAGCTGCTGACGCAGCTCGTCTGTGCCCTCATTGCCCGCCATCAGCGTGACGTAGCAATAAATGCCCTGGCCTTTGATCGGGTGCGGATAACCAACAACGGCAGCTTCCGAGACGAGATTGTGCGAGACGAGGGCGGATTCGACTTCCGCGGTGCCGAGACGATGGCCGGAGACGTTGAGAACATCATCGACGCGGCCGGTGATCCAGTAATAGCCGTCTTCGTCGCGGCGGCAGCCGTCACCGGTGAAATACCTGCCCTTATAGGTGGAGAAATAGGTCTGGATGAAGCGTTCGTGGTCGCCATAGACCGTACGCATCTGGCCCGGCCAGCTATCGGTAATGCAAAGATTGCCGTCGGCGGCGCCTTCCAGTACCTTGCCCTCATTATCGACGAGCTGCGGCTTGACGCCGAAGAAGGGCTTGGTGGCCGAACCGGGTTTGAGATCGGTCGCGCCCGGCAGCGGCGTGATCATATGGCCGCCGGTTTCAGTCTGCCACCATGTATCGATCACGGGGCAACGCTTGTCGCCGACGACATTGTAATACCATTCCCAGGCTTCCGGATTGATCGGCTCGCCCACCGTGCCGAGCAACCGCAGGCTCTCGCGCGAAGAGCGGGTAACGAAATGGTCGCCGGCGCCCATGAGCGAGCGGATCGCCGTCGGTGCGGTGTAGAAGATATTGACCTTGTGCTTGTCGATGATTTCCCAGAAACGGCCCTGGTCCGGAAAATTCGGCACACCTTCGAACATCAGCGTCGTGGCGCAGTTCGCGAGCGGCCCGTAGACGATATAGGAGTGACCGGTAACCCAGCCGACGTCGGCCGTGCACCAGTAGACATCGCCCGGGTGATAATCGAAGACATATTCATGCGTCATCGCCGCATAGACGAGATAACCACCCGTCGTGTGCAGGACACCCTTCGGTTTGCCCGTCGAGCCTGAGGTATAAAGGATGAAGAGCGGATCTTCGGCCTTCATCTTCACCGGCGGGCATTCAGCCTTCACCTTGGCGATTTCCTGATGGTACCATAGGTCGCGGCCCGGCGCCCAGCCGGTCTTGCCGCCGGTACGGCGCACGACGAGCACCTTGTTGACCGCCACATACTGACGGGCGGCAATGTGGATGGCCGTATCCGTATTATCCTTCAGCGGCACCGGCTTGCCGCCGCGAATGCCCTCGTCGCAGGTGATGACGAAGGTGGATTCACAGTCGACGATACGGCCAGCCAGCGCTTCCGGCGAGAAGCCACCGAAAACGACGGAATGCACCGCGCCGATGCGGGCGCAGGCGAGCATTGCATAGGCTGCTTCCGGGATCATCGGCATGTAGATGGTGACGCGGTCACCCTTCTTGACGCCATGCTTCTTCAGCACGTTCGCCATGCGGCAGACATGCTCGTAGAGCTCGTTATAGGTGATCTTTTTATCGATATATGGGTTGTCGCCTTCGAAGATGATGGCGGTCTGGTTGCCGTTCGTCTTCAGGTGGCGATCGATGCAATTATAGGAAACATTGGTCTGGCCATCCTCGAACCACTTGATCGAGACTTTGCCGGTAAAGGACGTGTTCTTGACCTTAGTATAGGGCTTGAACCAGTCGATGCGCTTGCCGTGTTTACCCCAGAACTTATCGGGGTTTTCAATGCTTTCCTCGTACCATTGCTCGTACTTGGCCTGATCGATCAGCGCACGGGTCTTCACCGGTTTGGAAACCGGATAGATCTTCTCCGACATGGGAACTCCTCCTCACAAGGCTATGCAACGGTCGATGGTTTCGACGCAACGACCGGGACTCGAATTGCGCAATTCATATCAGGTAGTCTGATGACGGCAATTAGACAAAGGTCATTTCATTTCTGAAGAATTGCAATTCTGCGACAGTGCGGTTATATAGCGCCATATTTCCCGGACATTGTGGTGACAATCCACGGACCGCGACCGGCGCGGACGATAGAAGGACTATATCCATGGCTCAACAGCTGCTCATGCCAAAGGCGACTGCCATCTGGCTCGTCGACAATACAGCCCTGTCTTTCGACCAGATCGCTCAGTTTTGCAAACTGCATCCGCTCGAAGTCAAGGCGATTGCCGATGGTGAAGCTGCGCAGGGCATCAAGGGCCTGGACCCGATCGCCACCGGCCAGCTTTCCCGCGATGAAATCGCCCGCGCCGAAGGCAACCCGAACTATAAGCTGAAGCTTTCCGAGCCGAAAGTCCGCGTGCCGGAATCCAAGCGCCGGGGCCCGCGCTATACACCGGTTTCCAAGCGTCAGGACCGCCCGAACGCCATTCTCTGGCTGGTTCGCAACCATCCGGAACTGAAGGATGCCCAGATCTCGCGTCTCGTCGGCACCACCAAGTCGACGATCGAGCAGATCCGCGAGCGCACCCATTGGAATTCGGCAAACCTGGCGCCGATGGACCCGGTCACACTCGGCCTTTGCAGCCAGATCGATCTCGACATGGAAGTGGAAAAGGCATCCAAGGGCCGTCCGCTGCCAACCGCTGCCGAACTCGGAGCAACACTGCAGTCCGCTCAGGAAACCGAGCGTCTGACGCCGAGCTACGAGCGTGAGGAAGAAAAGGAAATCGACGCCGATGCCGTCTTCCGCAAGCTGAGCTCGCTGCGCTCGACGCCGAAGGACGAGGATGAAGACGATCAGTTCTGAGATCGTCATATCCTGAAATGAATAAACCCCGCCGATGGCGGGGTTTTTGTTACCATTCCTCTGCGCGCCGTTAACTGCGGAAGAGCGAGAGAATGTTCTGTGCCGACGAATTGGCAATCGACAGAGACTGGATTCCAAGTTGCTGCTGCGTTTGCAGAGCAGAGAGCTTGGAGGACTCTTCTTCCATATCGGCATCGACGAGGCGACCGACACCGGATTCGATTGAGTCGTGCAGAGCGCTGACGAAGGTTTCCTGCAGCTGAATTCGGGTCGAAATCGAACCGAGCTGCGAACCTGCATTGGTCATGGCCTGGAGCACGAGCTCGACGCCGGAGAGCGCCCCGTCGAGCTGGCCTTGCGTGAAGTTAGTAATATCGAGCGCGTAGATCGATGGCATGACGATAACCGTGTTGCCGTACGTCCCGTTGAATGCGGTGCCGATGATGCCGCTCGTCGTCTGGATCGTTCCGTTGCTGTTCATGCCGAACAGGACGTTACCCAGCGTACCGGCATCGAGAACGTAATCCGTCATCTTGACCGAAACGGCATTGGAACCGTCACGGACGAAGGAGGAGACGACGCTCTTCGTGCCCGAAGCGCCGGCAACCCAGTTTTCACCGGAGAAGGAAGCCGATTGGGCGATGCTCACCAGTTGCTCCTGCAGCTGGTCGAGTTCTTCCTGGATCTTGGTTTTGTCGACGCCCTTTTCCGTGGCGGCGACGATCTTCGCCTTGATTTCCGTGACAACGTCGATGGCGTTGTCCATGGCCGTGTAGGCGGTGTCGACCTTTGCTGCACCGAGGCCGAGGGCGTCGGAAACCGCGCCGAGAGCCTTGTTGTCCGAACGCATGGTCGTTGCGATCGACCAATAAGCAGCGTTGTCCGCAGCTTTGTCGATGCGATAGCCCGAGGAGACGCGGCCCTGGGTATCCTTGAGGCTGTCACTTACGCCGCGCAGGGTCTGCAGCGCTGCCATGGCAGCGTTGTTGGTGAGGATGCTTGTCATGTTCCGTTTTCCGCAATCAAAGTGAAAGGGGTCATCCGGACGAGTCCGGTAACGGCGACGCTTCATGCAAAACCCGAGAGAGTTGGGTCATTGCCGTTAACGAATGGTTGCGCCCAACATAGTTAATAATTCCTCAATTAGCTTTGCGGAAAATTTAATTTAAGCTCTCGTTAGGGCTTGCGGCCGCAGTCAACCAGCTTTGGAAAAGCGCGAGAAATCGTCAAAAATTATTCAATAATTTAAGTATCTTAGGGGAATGCCGCGAACAATGTGTGGTCGGGCATTAACCGGAAAAACCGCCCGCTTAAACTTTTTTTCGTATTAATGAATATTATCGCTTTCCAAACAACGGCCACCGGATACCTCTTCGAATCATGAGCAATCCTCTGATTCGAAGAGATCGTCTTCCGTCATTTGTTAACGCGTGCCGAAAATCGCCGAGCCGACGCGCACGCTGGTGGCGCCGAACGCAATGGCAACTTCATAGTCACCGGACATGCCCATCGAGAGTATTTTGACGCCGCATTTTTCTGCAAGCTTGGCGAGCAGGGCGAAATGCGGACCGGGATTTTCATCCGCAGGCGGAATACACATCAGCCCTTCAACGGCGAGGCCGAGCTCATCGCGACAGAAGTTCACGAAAGCTGCCGTATCGTCAGGTGCAATGCCGGCCTTCTGTGGCTCCAGGCCGGTATTGACCTGCACATAGAGACGCAGCGCCTTGCCCTGCCGCTTCATTTCCTCGGCAATGGCACGCGCGATCTTCTCACGGTCAATGGTCTCGATCACGTCGAAGAGCGCAACCGCTTCGGCAGCCTTGTTGGATTGCAGCGGACCGATGAGGTGCAGCTCGATGCCGGGCGTTTCCGCCTTCAGCTCCGGCCATTTTCCCTGGCTTTCCTGAACGCGGTTTTCTCCGAAGACGCGCTGACCGGCTTCGATCGCCAAGCGAATGGTATCGGCCTCAAAGGTCTTGGAGACCGCCACCAGCTGCACGGAACGTTCCGGACGACCCGCATCCCGCACCGCTGCAGCAATCCTGGACCATACTTCTTTCAACCGCTCTTGAAGTTCCATCGTTCCGTCCCGATAACAGGCATAAATCCATCGGCAATGCACTACTGGGCTGCCGTGGGCTTGCCAAGGCTTCTCTCTGCGAAATCGCCTCAAAGCCAAGATCGAACGCGTGAAGCGCCCGCAAAACTTGACGCTTGGTTGGTTTCATGGTGAAGGTCTCGGCCAACCTCCCCTGATTTTCCGGAAATTCTGATACATGGCTACCGAACGTTACAATCCGCGCGATGCCGAGCCCCGCTGGCAGCAGAAATGGAACGAGGAAAAGGTCTTCGAGACCAACAACTCCGATCCGCGCGAGAAATATTACGTCCTAGAGATGTTCCCCTATCCGTCGGGCCGCATCCACATGGGTCATGTCCGCAACTACGCCATGGGTGACGTCGTGGCACGCTACAAGCGTGCCCGTGGCTATAATGTTCTCCATCCGATGGGCTGGGACGCCTTTGGCATGCCGGCCGAAAATGCGGCGATGGAGCGCGGCGTGCACCCCGCATCCTGGACCTATCAGAACATCGGCTCAATGAAGGCACAGCTCAAGGCGATGGGCTTGTCGCTGGATTGGTCCCGCGAATTCGCCACCTGCGATGTCGAATATTACCAGCAGCAACAGCATCTCTTCCTGGACTTCCTGGAAAAGGGCCTCGTCTACCGCAAGCAGTCCAAGGTGAACTGGGATCCGGTCGACAACACCGTTCTCGCCAACGAACAGGTCATCGACGGCCGCGGCTGGCGTTCCGGCGCGCTGGTCGAGCAGCGTGAACTGACGCAGTGGTTCTTCAAGATCACCGATTTCAGCCAGGACCTGCTGGACGCGCTCGATACGCTCGACCAGTGGCCGGAAAAAGTGCGGCTGATGCAGAAGAACTGGATCGGTCGCTCTGAAGGTCTCACGATCCGCTGGGAAATCGTTCCGGAAACCGCACCTGCCGGCGAAACCGAAGTAGTGGTCTACACGACCCGTCCGGATACGCTGTTCGGCGCCTCCTTCCTGGCGATCGCTGCCGACCATCCGCTCGCCAAGGAGGCAGCGGGAAGGAATGCTGACATCGAGGCCTTCTGCGAGGAATGCCGCCGTGCTGGCACCTCTCTTGCTGCACTTGAGACGGCTGAGAAGAAGGGCATGGATACCGGCATCCGTGTGAAGCACCCGCTCGATCCTTCCTGGGAGCTGCCTGTCTACGTCGCCAATTTCGTTCTGATGGATTACGGCACGGGCGCCATCTTCGGCTGCCCCTCCGGCGACCAGCGAGACCTGGATTTCGCCCGCAAATATGATCTGCCGGTCGTGCCGGTCGTCATGCCTGAGGATGGCGATGCCGCAAGCTTCACCATCGGCGATGTCGCCTATGACGGCGAGGGCGTGATGATCAACTCGCGCTTCCTCGATGGCAAGACGGCGGACGAAGCCTTCCAGATCGTTGCCGACAAACTGTCATCCACCCTGCTTGGCAATGCGCCGCAGGGCGAACGCAAGGTCAATTTCCGCCTGCGCGACTGGGGCATTTCCCGTCAGCGTTACTGGGGCTGCCCCATCCCGGTCATTCATTGCGATGATTGCGGCGTCATACCGGTTCCGAAAAAGGACCTGCCGGTAAAGCTGCCGCAGGATGTGACTTTCGATCAGCCCGGTAATCCACTGGACCGCCACCCGACCTGGCGGCACGTCGCCTGCCCGCAATGCGGCAAGGATGCGCGTCGCGAGACGGACACGATGGACACCTTCGTCGATTCGAGCTGGTACTTCACCCGCTTCACGGCACCCTGGGAGAAGCAGCCGACCGACTCGGCTGCGGCCAACCGCTGGCTGCCGGTAGATCAGTATATCGGCGGTATCGAACACGCGATCCTGCATCTGCTCTATTCGCGTTTCTTCACCCGCGCGATGCGCGAGACAGGCCACGTGGACGTCAAGGAGCCTTTCAAGGGTCTCTTCACCCAGGGTATGGTCGTCCACGAAACCTATAGCCGCGGCGCCGGTATGCATCGCGAATGGATTTCCCCCACCGATATCCGCATCGAGGAGATTGACGGGAAGCGCAGCGCCTATCTGCTGGAAGGCGGAGAAGAAATCACCATCGGCTCGATCGAAAAGATGTCGAAGTCGAAGAAGAACGTCGTAGATCCCGACGATATCATCGCCTCCTACGGGGCCGATACTGCCCGCTTCTTTGTTCTGTCAGACTCTCCGCCCGAGCGCGACGTGATCTGGTCGGAAGCCGGCGTTGAAGGTGCTCATCGCTTCACGCAGCGGCTGTGGCGTCTGATTTCAGAAGCGGCTGAAATGCTCTCCACCGTGGAACCGAAGCCGGCGAAAGACGGCCAGGCCCTCGAAATCTCTCAGCTCGCCCACAAGACGCTGAAGGCCGTCCAGAACGACTATGACAGGCTCTGGTTCAACAAGGCGGTTGCCCGCATCTATGAACTCGTCAACGCGCTGGCAGGCCCGCTGACGAAGGTCGCAGCCGGCGAGGGCGATGCAGCCTATCGGGCCGCCATCCGAAATGCCGCCGAGATCCTCATCCAGCTCGTTGCGCCCATGACGCCGCATCTGGCTGAGGAATGCTGGATGACCCTTGGCAACAAGGAGCTGATCGCCCATACGGCCTGGCCGGACTATGACGAATCGCTGGTCGTCGAGAACGACGTCATCCTTCCCGTACAGATCAACGGCAAGAAGCGCGCCGAATTGACAATTTCTCGCGACGCAGATCAGAATGCCGTCACCGAAGCCGTGCTGGAATTGGACGCGGTGAAGAATGTCTTGAACGGTCAAGCACCGAAAAAAATCATCGTGGTTCCACAGAGGATTGTAAACATTGTCGTCTGATTTCGCCCGCAAGCTTGCGCGCCGCGCCGGCATCGTCACGATCCTTGTCTCCACGGCGTTTCTTTCCGCCTGCCAGGTTCGGCCGCTCTATTCCGAAAGTACCGGCGTTACCGAAAAGCTCGGCTCCGTCGGCTTTTCCGAAGCAAGTACGCGTGTCGGGCAGGAAGTTCGCAATCATCTGATCTTCCTGGCTTCCCGCGGTGCCGGTGAAGTCGAGAAGCCGGATTACATGGTTGATATGCAAGTTTCGTCATACGTTGCCGATACTTTGCTTGTTCAGTCCTCGGATACGTCTCGCGCAGGCCGCGCAAACGTGACGGTCAGCTATACGTTGCGGACGACGAAGGACAATCAGATCATCAAGGCCGGTAGCCGCTCTGCAATATCTCTAGTTGACTTCCCGAGTCAGGAATTTGCAAAGCAGCGTGCCATCCGTGATGCCGAAAATCGCGCAGCCAATCAGGCGGCCGAATTCGTGGGAGCGGATCTCGCCGCCGCACTCAGCCGCTAAGGGAGCGGTGGCGTGGCGGAAATCAAATCCCATGAGTTCGAAGGGTTTCTGCAGAAATCCGCACGCCTGTACCGCATCTATCTGATCTATGGTCCAGACCGCGGGCTAGTTTCCGAGCGCGCGGGTATGATCGCTGGAAAGACTGGCATAGATCAGAACGATCCGTTCGCTGTCACCAAGCTTGATGTCGGCGATCTACAGAAAGAGCCCGGCCGGCTGGTCGATGAAGCCCAATCCATCGGTCTTTTCGGCGGTGAAAAGCTGATATGGGTAAGGGGTGCTACGAACGAGAAATATCTCGTCGATGCTGTCGCGTTTCTGTCCGGCGCTTCCCTTGAAGCTGCTAGTATCATCATCGAAGCAGGTGACCTGAAAAAGGGATCTGCCTTACGCAAGACGGTCGAGGCTGCTCGTAGCGCAGCAGTTGCCATCCCCTGCTATGCTGACGACGGCCGAGCGCTGAACGCGCTGATCGACAATGAACTTTCCAAGGAAGGGTTGGGCATAACGCCTGCTGCCAGGCAAGCTCTCGTCGGACTGATCGGCGGCGACAGAATTGCTTCCAGAAACGAAATTCGCAAACTGGCGCTCTACTGCCGAGGCATGGGAACGATCGATGATCATCACGTTACCGAAATAATCGGGGACGCCAGTGCGATTTCGGTCGATGATGCCGTGGATGCGATATTAAGCGGCAACAGCAACAGTTTCCTGCATGCGATGCAGAAGATCACCAGTTCCAAAACCTCGGTTTTTCTGGTTCTCCAAGCTTGCCTTCGACAATTTCAGCTTCTCGATACAATGCGCGCGGAGATGGATGACAAGAGACTGCCGCCCGCGCAAATCATGCAGACGCTGGGCAGACATCTTCATTTCCGCCGCAAGCCGATTATAGAGCAGGCGTTAAAAAGCTGGAGCGCAGACGCCATCTCGCGTGAAACAAAGCGCCTGCAGGCAGCTGTCCTGCAAACGAGACAGCGTCAGATATTGGAAGACAGCATCGCCATGCAGACGTTGCTCTCCACGACACTGCAGTCGGCAAGACGCCCCCAAGCCTGATCAGCGGCGCTCCAGAAGCCGGCAGACTTCCTCGAGCTGCTCCAGAGACTTATAGGAGATGCGGATCTGACCGCCACTGGCCTTGTGATTGATGGATACATCAAGTCCGAGCGTATCCGATAGTGTGCGCTCCAAAGCCAGCGTATCGGAATCCTTCTGGTTCTTTTGAACAGGCGCGTGTGGTTCTAACTGAGCCTTGATGTCGTTTTGCGCAAGCTTCTCTGCATCGCGCACCGACATGCCCTTAGAAACAATTGTACGCGCGAGTGCGGAGGGGTCTGATGTCGAAACCAGCGCACGCGCATGCCCGGCGGAAAGGCTTCCAGCAGCCAGCATGTCTCGAACGGGCTCGGGCAGCTTCAACAGGCGCAACGAATTGGCGACATGGCTGCGGCTCTTGCCGATAATCTCACCGAGATCATTTTGGGTATATCCATATTCGGCGATGAGCTGCTCATAGCCAAGCGCCTCTTCGAGCGCATTGAGATCGGAGCGTTGAACGTTCTCAACGATCGCAATTTCCAGCGCCGTCTTGTCATCAACATCCCTGATAATAACAGGGATTTCAATCAAACCCGCGAGTTGGGCTGCCCGCCAACGTCTTTCGCCGGCTATGATTTCATAGCGGTCCCGCGCGAGCGTTCTGGCGACGATTGGCTGCACGATCCCATGCTGGCGGATCGAACTCGCAAGGTCGTGAAGCTCGGCGTCATCGAAGAAACGACGAGGGTTGCGAGGATTGCGAGTGACGAACTCGATAGGGATCATCCGGTCGGCGCTGACCGTAGGCCGCTCCGCCTCGGCCGGAACAGGCTGATCCATTTCACCTATAAGGGCTGCGAGGCCGCGGCCAAGCCGTCTTTTCGATGTATCGTCATTCATGTTCAAAACTCGCTTACTCTGTCATGCACACTTTTAAGCTGCCAGTCTCTGCCGCTCCCGCTGGATAACTTCCGATGCGAGCTGCAGATAGGCCTGGCTGCCGGCGCACTTGAGATCATAGAGAATAGCCGGCTTGCCGTATGAGGGCGCCTCTGAAACACGGACATTCCGCGGGATAAGTGTGTGATAGACCTTCTCACCGAGATGAGTTCGCACGTCGTTGACGACCTGCTGCGCCAGATTATTGCGAGCATCGAACATCGTCAGCACGATGCCTTGAATATCGAGCTGCGGATTGACCGTTCGGCGGACCTGGTTGACTGTCTCCAGAAGCTGGCTCAAACCTTCAAGTGCGAAGAACTCGCACTGCAGCGGTACCAGCACGGAATGGGCAGCCGCCATTGCGTTCATCGTCAGCAGGTTGAAAGAAGGCGGGCAGTCGAGAAGAATGTAAGAAAAAGACACCGCCTCCGAGGAAGACAATGCCTTTTTGAGCTTGAAGACGCGATCGTTCTGCTGGGAGATTTCCATCTCTATTCCAAGAAGATCCATCGTCGACGGAACAATAAAGAGATTAGGAACTGCCGTTTCCAACGCGGTTTCAGTGACACCAGCTTGCCCGACCATCAGATCGTAAGAAGAAAGCTTACGATTGCGCCGATCAATACCCAAACCAGTGCTTGCATTGCCCTGTGGATCCAGATCGATAATCAACACCCGCTCGCCAATGGCGGCGAGAGCGGTTGCCAAATTGATTGCGGTGGTCGTCTTGCCGACGCCACCCTTTTGATTTGCGATGGTGATAATCCGATTACGTTCGCCAGCCATTGCCGCAATATCCGTTTCGTTAAACCAGGCGCTGGAGACTTGATATTTCGAGAATTACAGAATCTTGCTCAACAGCGCTATTGTGTTCTAGCAGATCAAAACTCCAGCGGCCATGTGCTTTCTGGATCTCTCGTTGGTAATCCCGGCCTTTATGAAAATATGCGCGATTATTTTCCTTTCCAACCATCCATGGCGCCGCGTATTCAATGAGCTTATCGAGATCGGCTAGCGCACGGGCGGAAATAACATCGCAAGCGGCTATTGCTACCGGCGCATCTTCGATCCTGATAGCGTGTACCTCGCCTCGTGCGCCGGTTTCCCGCAAAGCGGTTCGCAGAAATGCCGCCTTCTTATTGCTGCTCTCCACCAGATGAACCCAACCTTCTTGCTGCTCCGCCAGGAAGATCGCAGTGATCACACCGGGAAAACCGCCGCCGCTTCCGAGATCGATCCAGGTTTGAGGGTGAGGGGAGATCTGAAATATCTGCGCACTATCCGCAATATGCCGGCTCCACATATCGCCCATGGTCGAAGGCGCCACAAGGTTGATCGCCTTGGCCCATTTGGTGAAAAGCTCTGCGAAATATTGCAGGCGTTCTTGTGTTTCACGTGAAACACGTAATCCGTTTAATTCCATTCCCGAAGACTCTCAAACCTTGCAGCGACTATGCGACCTGCCCACGAACACCTTCACCGCGACGCAAGTGCACGAGCAATAGGGAAATCGCCGCTGGCGTCATGCCTTCCACTTTCAGAGCCTGAGCGATGTTAGCAGGCTTTCGTGTGTTGAGCTTATTCTTCAGCTCATTCGAGAGTCCTGATAGACTGCTGTAGTCAAAGCTCTCAGGAATCAAGCGCGCCTCATCTCGCCGCTGTGCCTCAATGGCCGCGGTCTGACGATCCATATAAACCGAATAGACCGCCTCGATCTCCAGAGCCTCAACAACCTTCTCGGAGAAGGACTTCACGTCTCCCCACACCTGCTCCAACTGCGAAAACGCATATTCGGGATAGGAAAGAAGTTCATAGGCAGTTCGGCGCTGGCCGTCGAGATTAAGATTAAGTCCTGCCTTACGCGCCTCATTCGGCGTAACGGATAGAGACTGAAGGAGTGTTCGACCGCTCTCCAACTCGTCTTGATATGCCGAAAAACGAGCTTGGCGTTCACTGGAAACACACCCAAGTTCGATCGCGCCTGGCGTAAGCCTCGCGTCAGCATTATCGGCCCGGAGTGTCAATCGATACTCCGCGCGAGATGTAAACATTCGGTACGGCTCCGTAACACCCCGCGTCGTCAGGTCATCAATCATGACGCCGATATAGGAGTTCGTACGACTGAATATAAAGGGCTTGGAATTGCCACTCGACAATGCGGCGTTGAGACCTGCAGCAAGACCCTGGGCGCCGGCCTCTTCATAACCTGTCGTGCCGTTAATTTGCCCGGCCAGGAAAAGCCCCGGAAGTTTTTTAACTTCCAATGTCGCCGTCAACTCTCTTGGATCGACATGGTCATATTCAATCGCGTAGCCAGGATGCAGTATTTCTACGCGCTCCAGGCCAGGGATCGTCCTGATGAACGCGGCTTGAACGTCGGCCGGCAGCGACGTCGAAATCCCGTTTGGATAGACGGTATTGTCGTCAAGCCCTTCAGGTTCCAGGAAGATCTGATGTCCGTCCCTCTCGCCGAATTTAACGAGCTTGTCTTCGATCGATGGGCAATATCGCGGACCCACACCCTCGATCTGTCCAGAATACATCGCCGATTTTTGCAGGTTATCGACGATGATACGGTGCGTCGCCTCTGTTGTTCGCGTTACACCGCATTCGACCTGTGGATTTACGATCCGATCCGTCATGAAGGAGAACGGCACCAGTTCGTCATCGGCAGCCTGACGCCCGACCGATTCCCAATCAATCGTTTTCCCGCTCAAGCGAGCCGGTGTTCCTGTCTTAAGACGGCCCAGCTTCAAACCCAATCGAAGGAACGTCGTTGAAAGCCCCATCGAAGGTGGCTCCCCGGTGCGGCCCGCAGGTGTTTTCTCATTTCCTATATGGATAAGTCCCCGAAGGAACGTGCCTGTCGTGATAACAACAGACGGGCCTACGATGAGCCGTCCATCTTTCATTATTACGCCAGCGACTCGATTGCCTTTGATATCCAAATCAAATGCGTCACCTTCGATCACATCAAGGTTCTCAATTGTCTCGATGGCATTCAACATGGCGAGACGATAGAGCTTGCGATCGGCCTGGGTGCGCGGGCCACGCACCGCTGCACCCTTCTTCTTATTCAACATACGAAACTGGATACCTGCGGCATCAGCAATACGGCCCATAAGACCATCCATCGCATCAATCTCGCGAACCAGATGGCCCTTGCCAAGCCCGCCAATGGCCGGATTGCAGGACATTACACCGATCGTGTCGCGCCGATGCGTGATCAAGGCAGTTTTTGCGCCCATCCTCGCGGCAGCTGCGGCTGCTTCCGATCCAGCATGACCGCCTCCGATCACAATAACGTCATAACTACTAGCGCTCATGCGCAACTCCACAAAAGGTTTCACGTGAAACTTCTCAGGCCGCTACCGCCGACGTTCCACGTGAATCATTTTCCGATACAAAACTCCGAAAAGATGACGCCAAGAAGATCTTCAACGTCAACCCGTCCGGTAATGCGCCCCAGATGATCACCGGCGAGCCTTAATGATTCCGCCCTGATCTCCAGGCTTTGCTCTGCCTGATCGATTGCCGCCGATAGGGCAGTCAGGCATTTCGAGAGCGAATCCTTATGCCGCTCCCGTGTCGGAACGGACAAAGATAATCCCTCAAACTTCTGTCCGATGAAGGAAGAAACAAAGTCCCGAAGTTCCGGAAGACCTTCACCTGTCGTTGTAGAAATCTGAAGGTCGTATGACGCAGTCGAAGGATATAGATCCCGCTTGGTGCCGACAATAACATGCGATGAAGCGCGTTCCAAGTCGATAGGATCTATTGGTGATGGCGACCCCATGTCAGTCAGAAAAAGCACGAGATCAGCGTTGTTCAACGCCAGCTGCGCCCTCTTGATACCTTCCTGCTCCACTATATCGGCAGTGTCTCTCAGACCCGCCGTGTCATAGATCTTAACCAGATAGCCATTCAGATTGATATCGACATGAAGTACATCGCGCGTCGTACCGGCTATGTCCGTAACGATTGCTACGTCCCTTTGCGCAAACCAGTTCATCAGGCTGGACTTACCAGCATTGGGCGCCCCGGCAATAACAACTTTAAAACCATCTCGAACAATCTCTCCCATTTCGGCATGGGAAAGGTGATCCTCAATCTCTCGCCGAAGCTCGGCCAACGAAACCCAGATCTGATCCGAGACAGAGCCGGGAACATCGTCTTCATCCGGAAAATCCAGCTCGGCTTCGATCAAAGCGCGAGAACGTGTAATTCGTTCCGCCCACGAATCATATAGGCTCGACAGACCGCCCGAGCTCTGCTCCAGCGCTAGACGACGCTGCATTTCGGTTTCAGCCGCTATAAGGTCAGCTAACCCCTCGACCTCAACGAGGTCAAGCTTGCCGTTTTCAAAGGCGCGACGGCTGAATTCGCCTTCCATTGCAAGTCTGGTTCCAGAGAACGTCGCCAATTCTCTCGAGAGAGCCGATATAACTGCCTTCGAACCGTGAACCTGGAATTCGGCGCTGTCCTCGCCGGTAAAGGAAGCCGGACCAGGAAAGAAAAGAACCAGCCCGGCATCGATCGGAAAACCGTTCCGAGTCCGAATCGTTCTGTAGGCGGCCGTTCGCGGTGATGGAATCCCGCCAATCAGCGCCTCCAGGATCAGACTGGTCTGGGGGCCGCTGAGACGAACAACCGACACACCTGACGGCGGGGCGCCACTCGAAAGAGCAAATATGGTGTCGTTCCACGTTTCCATATGATCTTCGGCCTATCGGTTCGTTTCCGAATCAATTCGAAACAGAAAAGGCTGGTGGTCGTGTGAACGACTCACCAGCCTCAGTGTGAGGAATCCGGCTAATAATCAGGTGTTCATCGAGTCGAAGAAGTCACCATTATTCTTCGTCTGTTTCAGCTTGTCGATGAGGAATTCAATCGCATCGGTCGTTCCCATCGGAGCGAGGATACGGCGCAGAACGAAGATCTTCTGCAGATCTTGACGCGGAACGAGCAGGTCTTCCTTGCGCGTGCCCGACTTGAGAATATCCATGGCCGGGAAGATACGCTTGTCAGCGACCTTACGGTCGAGAACGATTTCAGAGTTACCGGTGCCCTTGAACTCTTCGAAGATAACTTCGTCCATACGGCTGCCAGTGTCGATGAGAGCCGTTGCGATGATGGTCAGCGAACCACCTTCTTCAATGTTACGTGCCGCACCAAAGAAGCGCTTCGGGCGCTGAAGCGCATTCGCATCGACACCACCAGTCAGAACCTTACCGGACGAAGGAACGACAGTATTGTAGGCGCGGCCAAGTCGGGTGATGGAATCGAGCAGGATGACAACGTCACGGCCATGTTCCACGAGGCGCTTGGCCTTTTCGATCACCATTTCGGCGACCTGAACGTGGCGGACTGCCGGCTCATCGAACGTCGACGAGACGACTTCGCCGCGCACGGAGCGCTGCATGTCCGTGACTTCTTCAGGACGTTCGTCAATGAGCAGAACGATCAGATAGCATTCCGGATGGTTCGCTGTAATCGAGTGAGCGATATTCTGGAGCAGAACCGTCTTACCCGTACGTGGCGGAGCAACAATCAGACCACGCTGGCCCTTACCGAGCGGTGCCACGAGATCGATGACACGCGACGAGAGATCCTTGGAGGTTGGAACATCGAGTTCCATCTTGAAACGCTCGTTCGGATAGAGCGGCGTCAGGTTGTCGAAGTGAACCTTATGACGGATCTTTTCGGGATCATCGAAATTGATTGTGTTGACCTTCAGAAGCGCGAAATAGCGTTCGCCTTCCTTCGGACCGCGGATCGGACCCTCGACCGTATCGCCGGTCTTCAGAGAGAACCGGCGAATCTGGGAGGGAGAGATGTAGATATCGTCCGGGCCGGGCAGATAGTTGGCATTTGCGGAGCGCAGAAACCCGAAACCATCCTGCAGGACTTCAACGACGCCTTCACCGATGATTTCGATATCCTGGCTGGCAAGAACCTTGAGGATTGCAAACATGAGCTCCTGCTTGCGCATCGTGCTCGCATTTTCGACCTCGAGCGATTCGGCAAAAGCCAGAAGATCCGTCGGGGATTTACTCTTAAGTTCCTGAAGCTTCATTTCAGCCATGAAGTGACCAATACTCGTTATTTTATAAGGGGAAAGGCGATGTTGGGTCGTATTCGGTACTGCGAAAGGGGCTCGCAGGCGACTGAACTCTACACACATGCCACGAAGATGAGATGGCCGGAAAATAGCGAGTCGGAACCCGACCCGCAAGGGGGCTGCTTAAAATGACTGAAATTTAACCTCAGCAACCCCTGGGCTTCAAAAAGGCTTCACCACCACCAGGATAACGATGAGGATCATCAGTGCCGTTGGCGCCTCGTTCATGAAGCGCCAGTAACGTGCCGAGCGACGGTTTTCATCCCGTTCGAACGCCCGCACAGCTCTGCTGAAAAAGACATGGACGATTGTCAGGAGAACAACCAACCCAATCTTCGCATGTAGCCAGCCGCCGTGGAAACCATAGACCGACCAGGCGAGATAAAGACCGAGAATCCAGGTCAGCATCATCGCCGGGTTCATGATGATCTTGAGCAGCCGCCGCTCCATCACCTTGAAGGTCTCGGATTGAACCGAACCAGGTTCTGCATCCGTGTGGTAGATGAAAAGACGGGGCATGTAGAAAAGCCCGGCCATCCACGAGATCACGGCGATGATGTGAAGGGCCTTGATCCAGAGATAGAGATTATCAGGGTTCCAGACGAAGAGCCCGACAGCCAGAAGAGCGAAGAAGGCCAGCGCAAAATGGGCACGCCGGCGGGCATAGGCACCCGGCTTTTGATCCTTCTGCTTTTCCATCACGCAGCCCCCGTGCCACGCACGCGCTCCACAAGAAGGCGTACATTCTCCGGATCCGCTTGCGGCGTAATGCCATGACCGAGATTGAAGATCAGCGGTCCATTTCCGAGCACCTGAAGAATATCGTCAATACCTTCCTCCAGTGAACGACCGCCAGCCACGACACGCATTGGATCGAGATTGCCCTGCACTGGTCCGTCTTTCTGCAGCTCGGCCGCAAAGGCAAGTGGGACGGACCAGTCGAGCCCGATCGCATCTGCTCCGGTCTTCTGCCGGTAAGTCTTGAGCATATAGCCAGCGCCTTTAGCAAAAGCAATGATCCGCGCTTGCGGCCGCCGCGCCCTGATCGAAGCGATCATGCGCGCCACGGGACGGATTGCGAAAGCTTCAAATTCCCTCTCGCCGAGAACACCGGCCCAGGAATCGAAGATTTGCACCGCATCAGCGCCAGCATCGATCTGCGCCACGAGATAGTCGGCAGAGACATCCGCAAGCAGCATCAGCAGATGTTCGAAAGCGCGCGGATGCCTGTAGGCGAAGAGGCGGGCGGGCGCCTGATCCGGCGTGCCGTGACCGGCAATCATATAGGTCGCAACCGTCCAGGGCGCGCCGCAGAAGCCAAGGAGCGTTGTCTCAGTGGGCAGCTCATTCCTCAAGCGCTTCACCGTCTCCAGGACTGGCTGCAGGTAATCGACAACGCTTTCTCCATCCAGGCCGGCGATACCCGCCTCGTCGATCGGATCCATTTCAGGGCCGTGCCCCTCGGTAAAGCGCACATTGCGCTTCATCGCATCAGGGATGACCAGGATATCGGAAAACAGGATGGCGGCATCAAAGCCATAGCGGCGTATCGGCTGAAGCGTGACCTCGACGGCATGATCAGGCGAATAACAGAGATCGAGGAAACTTCCCGCCTTCGCGCGCGTTTCCCTGTACTCGGGTAGATAGCGACCCGCCTGCCTCATCAGCCATAGGGGTGGGGGCGTCAGGGTCTCGCCATCAAGAACCCGCATAATTTTCCGGCGCGTTTCGCTCAAGCGCTTCTTCCCTATAAAAATACAAAGATATTTTAAAAGGTTTCTATTTCTTAGAGTCGGTGTCTATCAAGGATTAAAATCCATCCACTGATAGCGCGATTTGTCACGCAGGCTGGGTTAGCGGGAACCGAGATTCGTATATTTGCGCTTAAAGCGGTAGGAAATTCGAATCCCGCAGAGATTCCAGTAGCTTCCAGGAATTCATTTTGTCGCCGCTCTTGTGGATAAGCTGTGCATCGTTTTTGGAAGCATGACCACAGTCCCCACACTCCACAGGCACTTTTGAAACGATCTCCGAAAGTTCCGGATGTGGATAAGGAGGCATGTTTTCCCTTGCCTCGATCCCGGCCAGGCCATTAGCTCTTCGCTGTCCAGTCTTTTCAACAGGCAGCGGAAAATAGCGTGGAGAACAGAACGAACTTCTTCCATCTGCATCTGATTTCTGACTCGACCGGGGAGACTCTGATCTCTGCCGGCCGTGCCGCGTCGGCGCAGTTCAAGTCTTCTCAGCCGATCGAACACGTCTATCCGCTGATCAGAAACCGTAAGCAGCTGATGCCGGTGCTTCAGGCGATCGACAGTGAACCTGGCATTGTTCTCTACACGATCGTCGATCCGGAGCTTGCCAGCATCATTGATGAACGCTGCGCAGAAATGGGCGTGGCCTCGGTCAATGTTCTGGAACCGGTTATCGGCGCATTCCAGATCTATCTCGGCGCTCCCTCCAGAAGGCGGGTCGGCGCTCAGCACGTGATGAATGCCGGCTACTTCGCGCGTATCGAAGCGCTGAATTTCACGATGGATCATGACGACGGCCAGATGCCGGAGGATTATAATGAGGCCGATGTCGTCATCGTCGGCATCAGCCGTACGTCGAAGACGCCGACCAGCATCTATCTCGCAAACCGTGGCATCAAGACCGCGAATATCCCGATCGTCTATGGCGTGCCCTTGCCCGAGGCTTTGGCGGCCGCGACCAAGCCGCTGATCGTCTGCCTCATCGCCACCACGGATCGGATTTCTCAAGTCCGCGAAAATCGTCTGCTCGGATCGACGCCGGGTTTCGACCAGGAACACTATACCGACCGTGCAGCAATCTCAGAGGAGCTGAAATATGCGCGCTCTCTTTGTGCCCGCCATAACTGGCCCATGATTGACGTCACCCGGCGCTCGATCGAGGAAACGGCAGCGGCGATCGTTGCCCTGCGGCCGAAGCTGCGTTAAGCGCTGAACAACTGAATCGCTCCCGAGGACCTGGGATGACACCAAAGCTCGTTCTCGCATCGTCGAGCCCATTCCGGCGGATGCTGATGGAAAATGCCGGTCTGGCCTTTGAAGCGCATGCCGCTCACATCGATGAACGAGCAATCGAGGAGCCTCTCGAAAAATCGGGCGCCACGCCCGATCAGGTAGCGCTCGTTCTTGCCGAAGCGAAGGCGGATGAGGTCAGCGGGCGCTTCGGCGGTGCACTCGTCATCGGCTCGGATCAGACGATGTCGCTCGGGGCTCAGGTCTTTCACAAGCCCAAGGATATGTCGGATGCAGCCAATCATCTGAGCATGCTTGGCGGCAGAACACACCGCTTGAACAGCGCGATCGCCATTGTCAGAGATGGCGAGGTTCTATGGCAGCATGTTGCGCATGCGGAACTGAAGATGCGTCCGCTGACCGACGATTTTATTGCGCGCCATCTCAAGCGCGTAGGACCAAAGGCTCTGGCAAGCGTCGGCGCCTATCAGCTTGAGGGGGAAGGGATCCAGCTGTTCGAGAAGATCGACGGAGATTATTTCACGATCCTCGGTCTGCCGATGTTGCCCCTCCTTGCAAAACTCCGGGAATTGGATGCGATCGATGGATGATTCACGTGAAACACATGGACCGAAGGCGTTTGTCACGGGCTTTCCCGTCAGGCATTCGCGCTCACCATTGATCCACGGCTACTGGCTGAAGACGCTCGATCTGCCCGGCAGCTATCGAGCGCATGAGGTTGCCCCGGAAGGTTTTGCAGATTTCATCACCTCGTTAAGGAACGGCAGCGCCGGTTTCGTTGGCGGCAATGTCACGATTCCGCATAAGGAGATGGCGTTCAAACTGGCCGACCAACCGGACGAGCTTTCGGAAGAACTCGGCGCATCAAATACGCTGTGGCTGGGGGACGGAAAACTTCTTGCGACCAACACGGACGGCCGCGGCTTTACCGCCAATCTCGATGAACGCCATCCCGGATGGGACCGGCATGATCGGGTCGTCATCTTCGGCGCTGGCGGTGCAAGCCGCGCTGTCATTCAGGCGGTCCGCGACCGTGGCTTCAAAGAAATCCACGTCGTCAACCGCACAGTCGAGCGGGCGCGGGAACTGGCCGACCGCTTCGGCCCGAAGGTCCATGGTCATCCGACCGCCGCACTCGCCGAAGTAATGACAGGGGCGGGGCTGTTCATCAACACCACCTCTCTCGGAATGGACGGAGAGGCGGCACCCGCCATCGATTTCTCACCAATGCTTTCGGACGCAGTCGTCACCGATATTGTCTATGTGCCGCTGAAAACACCGATCCTCGCACAGGCAGAGGAACAAGGTTTTGCCATCGTCGATGGCCTCGGTATGCTCCTGCACCAGGCGGTTCCGGGATTTGAAAAATGGTTCGGCATGCGGCCTGTCGTTGATGAAGCGCTGCGCGCACTGATAATAGCGGATATGGAAAAACACTGATGCTGAAGATCGGCCTCACCGGCTCCATCGGAATGGGCAAGTCGACGGCGGCGAAGCTCTTTGCCGAAGCCGGTATCGCGGTCAACGATTCAGACGCTGTCGTGCACGATCTCTATGCGGGCGAAGCGGCACCTCTGGTCGACGCGGCTTTCCCTGGCACGATGAAGAACGGAGCCGTCGATCGCCAGGAACTTGCCAGGCAACTCGCTCGAGATCCAGCTGGCTTCAAGCGGCTCGAACAGATTGTTCATCCCCTGGTGCGCAAGCGGGAGAGTGAATTCCTGGCACGGCAGGAGGCCGCGGGAGCAGATATGGTCCTGCTCGACATTCCCCTCCTTTTCGAAACCGACGCCGATCAGAGGGTGGATGTTATTGTCGTCGTCAGCGCCGATCCACAGATTCAGCGGGAGAGGGTGCTTGCGCGCCCGAACATGACGGAAGAAAAATTCAATATGATTCTCTCCCGCCAGATATCAGATACGGAAAAACGCCGTCGGGCCGACTACATCGTGGATAGCAGCCACAGCATCGAGACGACGAGAGAACAGGTGGCAGATATCGTCGCCGACTTGAAGAAGCGGATAGCGAAGGAAGAAGTCCCACATGCGTGAGATCATTTTCGATACGGAAACCACCGGCCTCGACAACCGCATGGACCGCATCATCGAAATCGGTGGCATCGAACTCTTCAATCATTTTCCGACAGGAAAGACGCTCCACCTCTTCGTCAATCCGGGTGATCAGAAGGTTCATCCCGATGCGCTCGCCGTCCACGGCATCACCGACGAATTCCTGAAGGATAAGCCGCCTTTTGCCGATGTCTTCGAGCAGATTCTGGAATTCTTCGGCGACGGCAAGTGGATTGCCCACAACGCCACTTTCGACATGGGCTTTGTGAATGCCGAGCTTGCCCGGCTCGGCGTGCCGCCGATCCTGCCGGATCGCGTCGTCGACACGCTCTCGCTTGCCCGCCGCAAGCATCCAATGGGACCGAACTCGCTCGATGCTCTCTGCCGCCGTTATGGCATCGACAACTCGCACCGTACCAAACACGGCGCTCTCCTCGACTCCGAACTTCTCGCCGAAGTCTATATCGAGATGATCGGCGGCCGGCAGGCTGCACTGGGGCTCGGCGTCGCGGGATCTGCGAGCCAGAACAAGAGCGATGCCGAGGTGGAAGAAGTCGTGGTCGCTGCCATCATGGAGAGGCCGCGGCCGCTGGCGCCGCGATTGAGCGAAACGGAAGTCGAAGCACATGACGCTCTAATCACCAAGCTTGGTCAAAAGGCCGTCTGGTCGAAATACGATCGGCTCAACTGAAAATAAAAATGCCCGGGTTTTGCCCGGGCATTTGAATTTGAGAGCCTGTAAAACCGGCTTAGTTCGGAACGGCCTGAACCTTGGAACGGGCCTGTTCTTCGGCGACGCGCTGTGCGAACATCTGTGCGAAATCGATCGGGTCGATCATCAGCGGCGGGAAGCCGCCATTGCGCGTGACGTCGGCAATGATCTGACGGGCAAACGGGAAGAGCATACGCGGGCACTCGATGAAGAGAACCGGCAGCATGTGCTCCTGCGGGAAGCCGGCAACGCGGAAGACGCCGCCATAGACGAGCTCGGTGTGGAAGACTGTCTTGTCGCCTTCCTTGGCTTCAGCGATCAGTGAAAGCACGACATCGAAATCCGTTTCGGAGAGCGGATTGGCATTGACGTTTACATTGATGTTGATCGCCGGTGCCTTGTCGCGGGCCTGAAGCGAGCGCGGTGCGCCCGGGTTTTCGAAGGAAAGATCCTTGACGTACTGGGCAAGGATCGAAAGGGTCGGGCTCGCTGCGCCGTTGCTGCTGTTATCGTCTGCCATGGGATTTTCCTCGAGGGGCATTGAATGGTGCCGCCATCTAACATTTCGGGGATAGGCTTACAACCCTGGGCCTCCGGCGCAGTTAATGCGCCGCCGCATCAGTCTCCGAGCTGTTTGCCGGACCAGGGTGACTTGCCGTTCGGTTCCCGATGATAGTCCTCTTCATCGAGATCGACCACCTTTGAATCGCCCGACTTGCCTGGCCGGCCTCGAAAATCCGAACGCGAAGAAGCCGAGAAACCCTCGCCGCTGGTGCCAACGACAACGAAACGCTTTGCGATCGAGCGCCAGAGCAGATTGCGAACCTGCGGGATAAGAAGCAGGATCGCCAGTATATCGGACAGAAAGCCCGGGATGATGAAGAGCAGCGAGGCGATGACAGTCATCGCCGGATTGAGCAGTTCCCGCCCGGGCATGGTGCCACTGCGCCCTTCGGCGGACATGCGGCGCAGGATGCCAATACCCTGCCGGCGCAAGAGGAAGGAACCGACGACAAAGCCTAGCACGACAAGCGCCAGCGTCGCGGCAAGTCCGATTGCGCGGCCGACAATTACGAAGCCAGCGATCTCGGCAAGCGGCAGAAGCAGCACGAAAACCGGCAGCATGGAAAAACGCATCTCTTTACCCCGAGTGGCTCGGGCTCCTCTTGGCACTGGCGAAGATACCAGCCATGATTTGAATCATTCGTATAGCCGGACTATATGGGGGTAGAAATCGGGGATGTTAACAGTGAACGGCAGGATATGAGTTCAAACGACTTCATCACATTATTTTTCTTGGTGGCGGCGGTGCTGATTTTCTTTCAGCTTCGATCCGTTCTCGGACGCCGCACGGGAAATGAGAAGCCGCCGCGTGATCTCTATACGCCACGGGATGCCGTGCAGAACGACAGTGCCGATGCCGGCAAGGTCGTAACCCTGCCGCGGCGCGATGTGAACGGGGAAGAGGAAGACCGCTTTTCCGCCATCGACGCTTTCGCACCGGCCGGCACGCCGCTGAACGAATCGCTGCGCGCGCTCAACAGAGCCGATCCCTCCTTCGACCCGAAGGAATTCTTGAATGGCGCCCGTATGGCCTACGAGATGATCGTCATGGCCTTTGCTGATGGTGACCGTAAATCGCTGAAGAACCTTCTCTCCCGAGAAGTCTATGACGGTTTCGACGCGGCGATCAGCGATCGCGAAAACAAGGGCGAGAAGATGAAGTCCACTTTCGTGGGCATCGACAAGGCTGAAATCACCCATGCCGAGACCAAGGGCAGCGAGGCGCAGATCACCGTGCGCATCATCAGTCAGCTGATCTCTGCCACCTACGACAAGAGCGACGCGCTGATCGACGGCGATGCCGAGAATGTCGCGGAGGTCAACGATCTCTGGACGTTCGCTCGCGATACGCGATCGCGCGACCCCAACTGGAAACTCGTCGCGACTGAATCGGAACATGAGTGACGCAGCCGGCTTTGCCCTTCAGGCAGTCAGTTTCGACGCAATAGAAGGCTGGAGGGATGACGATCCCTCCAGCCTTTTTGAAGTCATGGCTACCTGTCGCCGGCATATTTCCGAAACGAAACCTTATCGTACCGGTTCGCTGGGGCTGAGTTCAGCCGATCTCCTTCCATTGCTGGAGGAAGCAGAGACATTTCGACCGTCTTCGGCGAAGGAGGCGCGTGCCTTTTTTGAAAAGCACTGTCAGCCATTCCGGATTGTCCGCGCCGACGGCATCAGTGGTTTTGTCACCGCCTTCTACGAACCCGAAATCGAAGTTTCCGACAGGCGGGATGCGACCTTCCATTTTCCGGTCTACCGGCGCCCGGATGATCTCATCGACCTTGATGATCAAAATCGTCCCGTGCAGCTTGACGGCTCCTATGTATTTGGACGCTTGCGTGATGGGTTGATCGACGCCTATCCGGATCGCTGTGACATCGATCGGGGCTATCTTGAGGGCCGTGGTCTTGAGATCGCCTGGGCGAAATCGAAGGTCGATCTTTTCTTCGTCCATGTGCAGGGTGCTGCCCGTCTGCGCTATCCGGATGGCAGGATCGGCCGCATCACCTACGCCGCAAAAGCCGGTCATCCATTTTCGGCGATCGGCAGGCTGCTGATCGACCGTGGCGAGATCGACCGCGCGAGAATTTCGATGCAGTCGGTCCGCGCATGGCTTGCCACCCATCCGGACCAAGTGGACGAAGTCCTCTGGCATAACCGATCCTATATTTTCTTCCGGGAAGCACCGGTGGACAATCCGAATGCCGGACCGATCGCCGCCGCGAAGGTGCCGCTGCTTGCGGGGCGTTCGCTCGCCGTCGACCGCCTGATCCATACTTTCGGTTTTCCATTCTTCATCCGCTCCGAAAGCCTCACACATCTTGATGCCGGCAAGCCGTTTCAACGGCTGATGCTGGCGCTGGACACCGGTTCGGCAATCGTCGGTCCCGCGCGCGGCGACATTTTCACCGGTTCGGGCCATGCTGCAGGCGAGTTGGCGGGAACGGTACGCAATGATGCCGATTTCGCAATCCTCATCCCCAATGCCGCTGCAGCGAGGTTCCTCTGATGGCGAAGGACCGCAAGCTCAGCTCAGACGAGAGAATCCTCTGGGGCAGGGTTGCCCGCAGTACCCGGCCCATGCCCGGCAAGACGGATGAACTGACTGCGCTCGACGCCTTCCTGGCGGAGGCCGAAGCGGCTGCCGAACAGGAAAAGGCGGAAAAGCAGAAGGCGGCCACACCGCTTCCACAGCAACCGGTAGCTCAGACGCCCGTAAAACAGCCCTCGGGCGTCCACTATCCGCTGGAGCGACCGGTCAAGCGCAAGATCGCCAAAGGCAAGCTGGCGCTGGAAGCACGGATTGATCTTCACGGCATGGTCCAGAGCGAAGCGCATTCCTTCCTGCTCGATTTCCTGATCCGCGCGCATGAAAGCGGCATGCGGCACGTCCTCGTGATCACGGGCAAGGGCAGCTCCATGGGCAGCGAAGGCGCCTTGAAGCGCGCAGTGCCGCACTGGTTCTCCAAGCCGGAATTCCGTTTTCTAATTTCGTCCTATGAACCGGCGGCCCAACATCATGGCGGCGCGGGCGCCCTCTATATCCGCCTCTCGCGGCGGGCCGGGGAAACATCGTGACGCCGTTTGCAGAAGCAGTTCGCAGGCTGCGTGCCCGCAAGGGCGTGACGCAGAAACAGATGGCGGCGGCGCTCAATGTTTCGCCTGCCTATCTCTCGGCGCTTGAGCATGGAAAGCGCGGCGTGCCGAGCTTCGATCTGCTGCAGCGCATCGCCGGCTACTTCAACATCATCTGGGACGAGGCCGAAGAGCTCTTCCTCGTTGCCGGCTCTTCCGATCCGCGCGTGGTCGTCGATACCTCGGGCCTGCCGCCCGAATATACCGAATTTGCCAATCGACTGGCCAAGCGAATTCGCAGCCTTGACAGCGCCAATATCGCCCGGTTATCGGCGCTTCTTGAAAATGACGGCAAAGGGGACGGAAAAGCGTCATAATCCCCTGATTTATGCCTTGTTTTAGGGCCTTGCCATTGGGAACTCGCTGCAAAAAACCTATATTCGACATTGAAAAAGCCGGTGATTCGCAAGGCGCGCCGTTGCTTACGACAACAGGGAAAACCTCGACAGAATGACCGATGCACCCGCGACGGAAAACGGCGTAAACACCGAATATGGCGCAGACTCCATCAAGGTCCTGAAGGGCCTCGATGCCGTGCGCAAGCGCCCCGGTATGTATATCGGCGATACCGACGACGGCTCGGGCCTCCACCACATGGTCTATGAAGTCGTCGATAACGCGATCGATGAAGCGTTGGCCGGCCATGCCGACATCGTCACCGTCACGCTCAATCCCGATGGCTCTGTGACCGTGACGGATAACGGCCGCGGCATCCCGACCGATATTCACAGCGGCGAAGGCGTGTCGGCAGCCGAGGTCATCATGACCCAGCTCCATGCCGGCGGTAAGTTCGACCAGAATTCCTATAAGGTTTCGGGTGGTCTGCACGGCGTCGGCGTTTCGGTCGTCAATGCACTGTCCGTCTGGCTGAAGCTGAAGATCCGTCGCCAGGGCAAGATTCATGAGATGAGCTTCACCCACGGCGTTGCGGATGCTCCGTTGAAGGTGACGGGCGAAGCGGGCAACGAGACCGGCACGGAAGTCAGCTTCATGCCGAGCACCGGAACCTTCACCATGACGGAGTTCGACTACGGCACACTTGAGCACCGTCTGCGCGAACTGGCCTTCCTCAACTCCGGCGTCCGCATTCTGCTGACCGACAAGCGTCATTCTGACATCAAGCAGGAAGAGATGGTCTATGATGGAGGCCTAGAAGCCTTCGTTTCCTATCTCGACCGCGCCAAGAAGCCGCTCGTCGAAAAGCCCGTTGCGATCCGCGGCGAGAAGGATGGCATCACCGTCGAGGTGGCCATGTGGTGGAACGACAGCTATCACGAGAACGTGCTTTGCTTCACCAACAACATCCCCCAGCGCGATGGTGGCACGCATATGGCCGGTTTCCGTGCCGCACTGACGCGTCAGGTCGTTTCCTATGCCGATAATTCCGGCATTACGAAAAAGGAAAAGGTGACGCTGCAGGGCGAAGATTGCCGCGAAGGTCTGACCGCAGTCCTGTCGGTCAAGGTACCGGACCCAAAATTCTCATCGCAGACGAAAGACAAACTAGTTTCGTCTGAAGTTCGCCCTGTCGTCGAAAGCCTCGTCAATGAGGCCTTAAATACCTGGTTCGAGGAACATCCGAGCGAAGCCAAGATTCTCGTCGGCAAGGTCGTTGAAGCCGCCGCCGCCCGTGAAGCCGCCCGCAAGGCGCGCGAACTGACGCGCCGCAAGGGTGCGCTCGATATCGCCTCGCTGCCCGGCAAGCTCGCTGACTGCTCGGAGCGCGATCCGGCCAAGTCTGAAGTCTTCCTTGTTGAGGGTGACTCGGCAGGCGGTTCTGCAAAACAGGGGCGCTCTCGCGAAAATCAGGCGATCCTGCCGCTGCGCGGCAAGATCCTGAATGTCGAGCGTGCCCGCTTCGACAAGATGTTGTCCAGCCAGGAAATCGGCACGCTGATCACTGCGCTCGGCACCGGTATCGGCAAGGACGAGTTCAATGTCGAAAAGCTGCGCTACCACAAGATTATCATCATGACGGATGCCGACGTCGACGGCGCCCACATCCGTACGCTGCTGCTCACCTTCTTCTTCCGCCAGATGCCGGAACTGATCGAGCGCGGCCATCTCTATATCGCCCAGCCGCCGCTCTATAAGGTTTCGCGCGGCAAGTCGGTCCAGTACGTCAAGAACGAAAAAGCGCTGGAAGATTATCTGATCGGCCAGGGTCTGGAAGATGCGGCGCTGAAGCTCACCAGCGGCGAAGTCCGTGTCGGCCAGGATCTGAATGAGGTCATTCACGATGCCCTGCGCCTGCGCGCACTGCTCGACAACCTGCATTCGCGCTACAATCGTGCTGTCGTCGAACAGGCGGCAATCGCCGGCGCGCTCAATGCCGAAACCGTCAGCAATGCCGAGCGCGCCCAGGAGCTGGCAACCGAGGTGGCCAAGCGCCTCGACATCATCGCCGAGGAAACCGAGCGCGGTTGGGAAGGGAGCCTCACCAGCGAGGGTGGTATCCGCCTCGAGCGCATGGTTCGCGGCGTCAAGGAAGTTATCGTGCTCGACATGGCGCTGATCGGCTCCCAGGATGCCCGCCTTATCGATCAGCTGACACCACGCATGAAGGAGATCTATCAGACGCCGCCGGCACTGAGCCGACGTGATGGCGATGTCGAAATTTCCGGCCCGCGTGCTCTTCTCGATGCGGTCTTCGCCAGTGGCCGCAAGGGCTTGACGATGCAGCGCTATAAAGGCCTCGGCGAAATGAATGCCGAGCAGCTCTGGGAAACGACACTCGATCCGAACGTTCGCTCGCTGTTGCAGGTCAAGGTCAACGATGCGACCGATGCCGATGGCCTCTTTGCCCGTCTGATGGGCGATGAAGTCGAGCCACGGCGCGAATTCATCCAGGACAATGCGCTGAGCGTCGCAAACCTCGATATCTGACCAAACATCAGTCGCGAAAAGCCCCGCAGCCATCTGGCTTGCGGGGCTTTTTATTTTGCGATCAATCGTTGCCGATGAAATGGCCGTTGAAGGCGACCTCCGAGAGTGGCTTGCGCTGGCTCGGGAATTCGCGCTCTCGGTTGCGCTCGGAAAGGATGCTCTTGTCGGCGATGCGGCCGATGGCAATGCCGGCTTCGACGCGGTAACCATCGGGGACTTCAAGCTTTTCCTTGATCTCGTCATGCTTGATGCCGCCCATGCCATGGGCATAGAAGCCGGAAATGCGGGCCTGCATGGCAAGATGGCCCCAGGCTGTGCCGGCATCGAAAGAGTGCGTATAGCTTGACCGGCCCTCGCTGCGAGCGCCGTTGAAGCTGCGCGACACCACGAAGATCAGCGCTGAGGCGTTCTTCGCCCATTCCTGATTGGCTTCGACAAGCAGGCTCACGAATTCTTCCCAGTGCTCTGAGCCTTTTAAGGCGTAGAGGAACCGCCAAGGCTGCATATTTGCGGAGGACGGCGCCCAGTGTGCGGCGTCGAGAAGCGTCAGAAGCTGCGCTTCCTCGATAATCTCGCCGGTAAAGGCACGAGGCGACCACCGGTCGAGAAACATCGGATCGATTGGATATTCGGATTCGCGGCTATTGGCTTTCGTCATGCTGGCTTCCCGGAAGTTGACGATGGATGGGGGATTCCATTGCGGAGATCATTTAAGTGATATTTCCGTGTTCTCTCGCTTGGCAAGCACAGTTTGGTCGCAGCCAGTGCACAATCTGTTTCCAGAAACTGGCCTTACGCGCGCGAGGAACTCTCTGTAAAGCAGCGTCAATTCCGGTCGATGAGGAGATGCGGCGTGCTGGTGAATGGGAAATGGACCGAGGACTGGCAGCCGGTCCAGGCGAAGGATGAGAAGGGTGGTTTCGTCCGCCAGATATCGAGCTTCCGCAACTGGGTGACACCTGACGGCAGTGCAGGCCCGACCGGCGAGGGCGGTTTTGCTGCCGAGGTAGGGCGTTACCATCTCTATGTCGCCTATATCTGCCCCTGGGCCTCTCGCACGCTGATGGGCCGCAAGCTAAAGGGACTTGAGAACATCATCTCGGTTTCGATCGTCGAACCGGCGCTCAGCAAACAGGGCTGGCGTTTTGGCGATTATCCCGGCGCGACTGCGGACGTGCTAAACGGTGTCACCTACATGCACGAGATCTATACAAAGGCGGATCCCAATTTCACCGGGCGAGCAACGGTCCCCGTCCTATGGGACAAGAAACGTGCAACGATCGTCAACAATGAATCCTCCGACATTCTGCGCATGCTGAACAGCGGCTTTGGCGATCTCGCCCGCGGCGATATCGATCTCTATCCGGTCGCCCGGCGAAACGAAATCGACGCTTTCAACAACCGTATCTATCCGTCACTGAACAACGGTGTTTACCGCACCGGCTTTGCGACGACCCAGATCGCCTATGAGGAGGCTTTTGCCGAGGTTTTCGCTTGCCTCGACTGGATCGAACCTCAGCTTGAAGGGCGCAGCTTCTTGTTTGCCGACCATCCGACGGAAGCCGATATCCGCCTGTTCGTCACGTTGGCGCGTTTCGATGTCGCCTATCACGGTCTCTTCAAATGCAATCTGCGGCGACTTTCCGATTACGCCAACCTCAGGGCTTTCTGCCGCCGGATGCTGGAATGGCCCGGTATCGCCGAGACGGTGAATTTCGATCATATCAAGCGTGGCTATTATTCGATCGAGAGCCTCAACCCGACACGCATCGTCCCGGTTGGTCCATCACTGGCGGAAATTTTCTAAGCAGGCGTACCGCTTCCGTGGCAAGTCATAATGACACCGATGAATAATTCGTTCATAGGTGGCGCATCTACTTTCCATTGAGGAGGACATTCATGAAGCTGATGCGCGTTGGAGAAGCGGGCCGCGAAAAGCCGGCCCTGCTCGATGCCGATGGCAAGATCCGTGATCTTTCCGCTCACGTGGCCGATATCGGCGGCGAGGCGATCACGCCGGCAGGTCTTGCGAAAATCGCGGCCCTTGACCCTAAGAGCCTGCCGGAACTGGCGCCTGGCCGCATCGGCGCTTGTGTTGCCGGCACCGGAAAATTCATCTGCATCGGCCTGAACTACTCCGACCATGCGGCCGAAACCGGCGCAACCGTGCCGCCCGAACCCGTTATCTTCATGAAGGCGACTTCGGCGATCGTTGGTCCCAACGACAATGTGCTGATCCCGCGCGGTTCTGAAAAGACCGACTGGGAAGTCGAACTTGGCGTGGTTATCGGCAAAACCGCGAAATACGTGAGCGAGGCCGAAGCGCTGGATTACGTTGCTGGCTACTGCGTTTCCGACGATGTCTCCGAGCGCGCTTTCCAGACCGAGCGCTCTGGTCAGTGGACCAAGGGTAAATCCTGCGACACCTTCGGGCCGATCGGTCCCTGGCTCGTCACCAAAGACGAAGTTGCCGATCCGCAGAACCTCGGCATGTGGCTCAAAGTCAACGGCCAGACGATGCAGAACGGTTCCACGAAAACCATGGTTTATGGCGTGGCTTTCGTCGTGTCCTATCTCAGCCAGTTCATGTCCCTGCATCCGGGCGACGTTATCTCGACGGGCACGCCTCCGGGTGTCGGCATGGGCATGAAGCCGCCGCGTTACCTGAAGGACGGCGACGTCGTTGAACTCGGTATCGAAGGTCTCGGCACCCAGAAGCAGCGCTTCGTAGCAGACCGTTAACGACTTTTCTTGCTGAAAAGCTTAAACTTTATGCGCCAAGATAATGCCGGAGATCAATTTTCCGGCATTTTTCTTTCAAACTGTAATGTTATGTTGCTGTGCAACAAAAACCTGTTAGCCTACGTTGATGTGCCAGCGTTAACGGAAAGAGTCCGACGCCCTTCAATTGGCGTCGTCTTTACCGGATAGAGAAAGGTGGCGCCCTCCATGTTCTACCAGCTTTATGAATTGAACCATGCAGCGTTGGCTCCCTTCCGCGCTGCAGCAGATATTATGCGTTTTGCCTATTCCAATCCGCTGAACCCCTTCTCACAGACCCCGCTAGGGCGCACCATTTCGGCCAGTCTCGAAATGTTCGAGCGCACGACGCGCCGTTACGGCAAGCCGGAATTCGGGCTCGATGAAACCGTCATCGGCGGCAAGAAGGTTTCTGTGCGCGAGGAAGTCGTCTGGGAGCGCTCCTTCTGTAATCTCCTGCATTTCTCTCGCGATGTTCCGGCCGGCCATAGCGGCGACCCGCGCATCCTCATCGTCGCGCCGATGTCCGGCCATTATGCGACGTTGCTGCGTGGCACCGTCGAGGCCCTTCTGCCCAGCGCCGATATCTACATCACGGACTGGATCGATGCGCGCATGGTGCCGATGACCGAAGGCACCTTCGACCTTTCCGATTATATCGACTACGTCATCGAGATGCTGCATTTCCTCGGCCATGACACCCATGTTGTCGCCGTCTGTCAGCCCTCCGTGCCGGTGTTGGCCGCTGCCGCAATCATGGAAGAGGCCAAGGATCCGCTCGCTCCGTCGTCCATGACGCTGATGGGCGGTCCGATCGATACCCGTATCAATCCGACGGCTGTCAACAAGCTTGCCAAGGAGCGCCCGCTCGAATGGTTTGCTGATAACGTCGTCATGAACGTGCCCTGGCCGCAGCCCGGCTTCATGCGCCCCGTCTATCCGGGCTTCCTGCAGCTTTCGGGCTTCATGTCGATGAACCTCGACCGGCACCTGATCGCCCACAAAGAATTCTTCATGCATCTGGTGAAGAACGACGGCGAACCGGAAAAGCATCGCGATTTCTACGACGAATATCTTGCTGTCATGGACCTCACCGCGGAATTTTACCTGCAGACCGTCGAGCAGGTCTTCATGAAGCATGCGCTGCCGAAAGGCGAGTTGATGCATCGCGGCAAGCGCGTTGATCCCTCGGCCATCCGCAACGTGGCTTTGCTGACCGTAGAAGGCGAGAACGACGATATCTCCGGTGTCGGCCAGACGCATGCAGCCCAGACCATCTGCGTAAACATCCCTGAGCACATGCGCATGCATTACCTCCAGCCGGATGTCGGCCACTATGGCGTCTTCAACGGTTCCCGCTTCCGCCGCGAGATTGCGCCCCGCATCATCAGCTTCACGCGCCAGCATTCCCGCGCCAAGAAGCCGCCGGTCCAGCGCGTCATCAAGGGCGGCAAATCGGCGTGAGTTAGAAAACGCTGATTTAATACCATCGATTCAAGGCCTTGTTCGATTTAACCTGAAATCGTCTTGAAGGCCGGTTCCGCGGTAACCATCTGTTTTTTCAGCACTCGGCATCCTGTCGGGTGCTGAACGCGAGGATACCGCACGATGAACCAGTCAGCATTGCTTCGCCCGGATTGGACTCCGGCTACCGTTGCCTTGATGATCCTCGGCTTCATGGTTTTCTGGCCTCTGGGGCTGGCCATGCTTGCCTATATCATCTTCGGCGAGCGGCTGCGTGGCTTCAAGCGTGACGTCAACCAGGCAACGGATGGCTTCTTTGCAGGCTGCCGCCGTTCGCACGGCCGTCACCGCCCGCATTTCTCGACGGGCAACGTCGCTTTCGACGATTGGCGCAAGGCCGAGCTCGATCGCATCGAGGAGGAGCGCCGCAAGCTCGATGAAATGCGTGAGGAATTCGATTCCTACCTGCGCGAGCTTCGCCGCGCCAAGGACCAGGAAGAATTCGACCGCTTCATGCGCGAACGCAAGAACGCCAGACGCGACGACAATGGTCCGGTCGCCGAATACCAGACGCCGTAAGGCATGATCACAGAGAATCTACGGCCGGCATCGCATCCGATGCCGGTTTTTCTTTGCCCGGATTTCCCCCGAATCGTATAGAAAACCCCTATGTTTCCGCTTCCGAAGATCCGCCGTACGACGAAAAAACCGTCGCCGCCCGAAAAGCGGACGTTGGATGTCGCCGGCCGTCTGATGCCCTTGACGATCAAGCAGCATGATCGGGCAACCCGGATCACGCTTCGTATCGAGCCGGGCGGCCGGGCACTGAAGATGACGGTGCCGAAGGGGCTTGCTGCCCGCGAAGTCAACGCCTTCCTTGATCGGCATCAGGGCTGGCTGCTGACCAAGCTTGCGAAATTCTCGACAGATACGGGCCTGCGCGACGGCGGCGAAATTCTCTTTCGCGGTGTCAGACATCGCATCGAGCATACAGGCAGCCTGCGTGGGCTGACTGAGGCTGTGGCGGTGGACGGCAAACCGGTTCTTCGCGTCAGCGGCATGCCGGAACATATCGGCCGGCGCATCGCGACCTTCCTCAAGAAGGAGGCGCGTAGCGATCTTGAGAGACTGTCGCGGCTGCATGCCGGTTCCATCAAGGCGCCGATCCGGTCGATTTCGATGAAGGATACCCGTAGCCGCTGGGGTTCCTGCTCCTCGGAAGGAAATTTGAGCTTCTCCTGGCGCATCGTCATGGCGCCGCCTTCGGTGATCGATTATCTCGCCGCCCATGAGGTCGCGCATCTGAAGGAAATGAACCACGGTCCACACTTCTGGGCGCTCTGCAAGAAGCTCTGCCCGCACATGGAAGAGGCGAAGTCCTGGCTGAAGCGTCACGGCAGTCAGTTGCACGCCATAGAGTTCGATTAAGCGCCCCCGTTAAATGCGGCCGCCATTGCAAATTGGCTCGACTCTTCGCCCGTTTCGTGTCACTTCGCTGCCATGAGACCGGATATCAAGATCTGCGGTTTGAAGACGCCTGAGACTGTCGAGCGCGCATTGAAGCGCGGAGCGACGCATATCGGCTTCAATTTTTTCCAGAAAAGCCCGCGTTACGTCGAGCCGGACATTGCCGGCAAGCTCGCGGAACCTGCGCGCGGCAAGGCTAAGATCGTCGCTGTCGTGGTCGATCCGAGCAATGATGATCTTGATGAAATCGTTGCACTTTTGCGCCCGGATATGCTGCAGCTCCACGGCAGCGAAAGCCCCGAGCGCGTGCTGACCATCAAGGCGATGTATGGCATCCCCGTGATCAAGGCGTTGTCGGTCCGCAGCACCGACGACCTGAAGAGGGTAGAGGCCTATATTGGCATCGCCGACCGCTTCCTCTTCGATGCCAAGCCGCCAAAAGGATCTGAACTACCGGGTGGCAATGGCGTTTCCTTTGATTGGGGTCTGCTCACCTGGCTTGACGGCAATGTCGACTACATGCTTTCCGGTGGGCTCAACAAGGCCAATGTCGGGCAGGCGCTTGCAATGACGAAGGCACCAGGTGTCGATACAGCCTCTGGTGTTGAGAGTGCGCCTGGCGAGAAGAGCCTGGACATGATCGATGAATTTTTCGATGCGGTTGAACAGGCATGCCTGCCTGAAACGACCTCAGGGAGTTGAAAGTGAACGAGACGCCTAAACCGAATTCCTTCCGCGCCGGTCCGGACGAAGACGGACGCTTCGGCATTTATGGGGGCCGCTTCGTGGCCGAAACCCTGATGCCTTTGATCCTCGATTTGCAGGAGGAGTGGAACAAGGCGAAGGACGATCCGGAATTTCAGGCGGAACTGAAGCAGCTCGGCACCCACTATATCGGCCGCCCGAGCCCGCTCTATTACGCCGAGCGCCTGACCCAGCATCTCGGCGGCGCCAAGATCTATTTCAAGCGTGAAGAGCTGAATCATACCGGCTCGCACAAGATCAATAATTGCATCGGCCAGATCCTGCTCGCCAAGCGCATGGGCAAGACGCGCATTATCGCCGAAACCGGTGCCGGCCAGCATGGCGTCGCTTCCGCCACCGTCGCCGCCCGCTTCGGCTTTCCCTGTGTCGTCTATATGGGTGCCACCGACGTCGAGCGTCAGGCGCCGAACGTTTTCCGCATGAAGCTGCTGGGTGCAGAGGTAAAGCCTGTCACGGCCGGCAGCGGCACGCTGAAGGACGCGATGAACGAGGCGCTGCGTGACTGGGTCACCAACGTCGATGATACCTATTACCTGATCGGCACGGCCGCCGGCCCGCATCCCTATCCGGAAATGGTGAGGGATTTCCAGGCGGTCATCGGCACGGAAGCCAAGCAGCAGATCCTTGAGGCCGAAGGCCGCCTGCCGGATCTCGTCATTGCTGCCGTCGGCGGCGGTTCGAATGCGATCGGCATCTTCCATCCTTTCCTTGATGACAAGGACGTCAAGATCGTCGGCGTCGAAGCGGGCGGCAAAGGCCTGCAGGGCGACGAGCACTGCGCTTCGATCACAGCCGGTTCACCGGGCGTACTGCACGGCAACCGCACCTATCTGCTGCAGGACAATGACGGGCAGATCAAGGAAGGCCACTCGATCTCGGCCGGCCTCGACTATCCCGGCATCGGCCCGGAACATTCGTGGCTCAACGATATCGGCCGCGCCGAATACGTGCCGATCATGGACCATGAGGCGCTCGAAGCCTTCCAGATACTGACGCGCCTCGAAGGCATCATTCCCGCGCTCGAGCCTTCGCACGCGCTTGCCGAAGTCATCAAGCGCGCGCCCAAGATGGGCAAGGACGAGATCATCCTGATGAACCTCTCCGGCCGTGGCGACAAGGACATCTTCACCGTCGGCAAGATCCTGGGAATGGGTGAGTAAAGAAACATGACCGCACGTATGGACAAACGCTTCGCCGATCTGAAGGCGGAAGGCCGCCCGGCGCTCGTAACCTATTTCATGGGCGGCGATCCCGATTACGAGACCTCGCTCGGTATCATGAAGGCGCTGCCGGAAGCCGGCTCCGACGTCATCGAACTCGGCATGCCCTTTTCCGATCCGATGGCCGATGGCCCGGCGATTCAGTTGGCCGGCCAGCGCGCCCTGAAGGGCGGTCAAACGCTGAAGAAGACGCTGCAGCTCGCTGCCGACTTCCGCAAGACCAACGATACGACGCCGATCGTCATGATGGGCTACTACAACCCGATCTATATCTACGGCGTCGAGAAATTCCTCGATGATGCGCTGGCATCCGGCATTGACGGGCTGATCATCGTCGACCTGCCGCCCGAAATGGATGACGAGCTCTGCATCCCGGCGCTGAAGAAGGGCATCAATTTCATTCGTCTGGCAACGCCGACGACGGACGAAAAGCGCCTGCCGACGGTGCTGAAGAACACGTCGGGCTTCGTCTATTATGTCTCCATGAACGGCATCACCGGTTCGGCTCTGCCGGATCCGTCGCTGATTTCGGGTGCGGTCAAGCGCATCAAGGACCATACCGATCTGCCCGTTTGCGTGGGCTTCGGCGTCAAGACGGCGGAGCACGCAAAGGTCATCGGTGCTTCGGCCGATGGTGTGGTTGTCGGTACCGCAATCGTCAATCAGGTAGCCAACACCCTGACGGCGGATGGAAAGGCGACGGCCGACACGGTTCAGGCCGTTGCGACACTCGTTCGCGGTCTTTCCACAGGAACGCGTTCGGCGCGCCTTGTTGCTGCCGAATAGTTTCCCCACATTGGCACTAGTCAATCAGGAGTATTCGAGTTGAACTGGATCACTAACTACGTTCGCCCGCGGATCAATTCCATGCTGGGCCGTCGCGAAGTGCCGGAGAACCTCTGGATCAAGTGCCCGGAAACGGGCGAGATGGTCTTTCACAAGGACCTCGAAAGCAACAAGTGGGTCATTCCCGCTTCCGGCTACCACATGAAGATGCCGGCAAAGGCGCGCCTTGTCGACCTGTTCGACAAGGGCGAATACGAAGCTCTGCCGCAGCCAAAGGTCGCCCAGGATCCGCTGAAGTTCCGCGATTCCAAGAAATATAGCGACCGTCTGCGCGACAGCCGCCTCAAGACCGAGCAGGAAGATACGATCCTCGCCGGTCTCGGCAGCGTGAAAGGCTTGAAGCTCGTCGCGGTCGTTCATGAATTCAACTTCATCGGTGGTTCACTCGGCATGGCTGCCGGCGAAGCGATCGTCAAAGCCTTCGAACGCGCGATTGCGGAGAAGTGCCCGCTCGTCATGTTCCCGGCTTCGGGTGGCGCGCGTATGCAGGAAGGCATTCTATCCTTGATGCAGCTGCCGCGCACGACGGTGGCCGTCGACATGCTCAAGGAAGCAGGCCAGCCCTACATCGTGGTTCTCACAAACCCAACCACCGGCGGCGTAACAGCATCCTACGCCATGCTTGGCGATATTCATCTGGCGGAACCAGGTGCCGAAATCGGCTTTGCCGGCAAGCGCGTCATCGAACAGACGCTGCGTGAGAAGCTCCCCGAGGGCTTCCAGACGTCGGAATATCTGCTGGAACACGGCGTGGTCGATATGGTCGTCAAGCGTCATGATATTCCGGAGACGCTGGCGCGTCTGTTGAAAATCCTGACCAAGAAGCCGGCTGCGGCAGCAAATGATGCCAATGGGGTGATTGCTCTGGCGGCGAGCGCCTGAGCAGCAGATCTCACAGAATAGGGCGGGCCGATGACAGACAGAGGCCAGATCGCGGTGAGTGAGGCGGTGCAGGAGATCGAAAAGCTCATGGGATTGCATCCCAAGGGCTACGATTTGTCATTGGACCGCATCAAGCGTCTTCTGGAGGCGCTTGGCAATCCGGATCGCAACCTTCCCCCCGTCATCCATGTCGCCGGCACCAACGGCAAAGGCTCGACGTCGGCTTTCTGCCGCGCGCTTCTGGAAGCCGGCGGCTACAGTGTCCATGTCCATACCTCTCCGCATCTCGTAAACTGGCATGAACGTTACCGTCTGGGTGTTCCAGGCGGGCGTGGTCAACTGGTTGATGATGCCGTTTTCGCAGAAGCTTTGCGACGCGTGGCGAAGGCCAATGGCGGGGAGAAGATCACCGTCTTTGAAATACTGACGGCCGTCACTTTCATTCTTTTTTCTGAACATCCAGCCGATGCCGCAATCATCGAGGTCGGTCTCGGCGGTCGTTTCGACGCGACGAACGTCATCGAGGATCCCGCCGTTTCGGTCATCATGCCGATTTCGCTCGATCATCAGCCCTATCTCGGCGATCGGGTGGAACTGATCGCAGCGGAAAAGGCCGGCATCATGAAACGCGGCCATTCCGTCGTCATCGGCCATCAGGAGTATGACGCAGCCCTTGACGTGCTGATGTCGACGGCCGAGCGGTTGCACTGCCCGAGCGCCGTTTTCGGCCAGGATTTCATCGCGCACGAGGAATATGGCCGGCTGATCTATCAGGATGATTTCGGCCTCGCGGATCTGCCTTTGCCGCGCCTTCCCGGCCGCCATCAATATGCCAACGCCGCAGCCGCCATCAGGGCTGTCAAGGCTGCAGGCTTTACCGTCACCGAACCGATGATGGAAAAGGCGATGGAAACGGTGGAGTGGCCCGGCCGCCTGCAGAAATTGACGGAAGGCAGGCTTCTGAGCCACGCGCCGGCACGGTCGGAAATCTGGGTCGATGGCGGCCACAATCCGGGTGCCGGTGAAGTGATTGCCGAAGCCATGGCGAATTTCGAAGAACGCCAGTCCCGTCCGCTGTTCCTGATATCGGGCATGATCAACACCAAGGACCCGGTCGGCTATTTCAAGGCCTTCGCGGACCTGGCAGAGAAGATCTATTGCGTGCCGATCCGTGGCAGCGAGGCGATGATCGATCCGGTGATTCTGGCCCACGCCGCCTATGATGCCGGGCTTGTGGCCGAACCGATGTCATCAGTCATCGACGCCCTGGACGCCATCGCTTCGAGTGTCGACCCGGAGGCGCCTCCGCCGCGGATCCTCATCGGCGGCTCTCTTTATCTCGTCGGCGACGTGCTGGCGGAAAACGGCACACCCCCTAAATGAAAAAGCCCGGCATTTGCCGGGCTTTTTGCATCGAACTATCGATATCATCAGGCTGCGCTGGAAATCCAATTGGAAAGCGCCGTCTTCGGCTTTGCGCCGATGGAGATATCGGCAACTTCGCCGCCCTTGAAGATTGCAAGCGTCGGGATCGAGCGAACGCCGAACTGGGCGGCCAGTTCCGGGTTTTCATCGATGTTCAGCTTGGCGACCTTGACCTTGCCGGCCAGTTCCGTCGCGATTTCTTCGAGGCTCGGAGCAATCATTTTGCACGGACCGCACCATTCAGCCCAGAAATCGACGACGACTGGTTCTGCGGACTCCAGAACTTCCGACTGGAAGTTGTTGATATCGACCTTAACGGTAGCCATAGGCTGCTCCTTTACCGGAATTTGCTGTTGCGTAACATGTGAGGGTGCGGTGCCGGAATTTCAATGTCCGATATTTCACTTTGTGTTGAGTCCTGCAAGTGCCGAAGCCAAAGCCTGTTCGCCCAGCGTATGGATGGTCGCATTTTCCGTATAGACCAGCATGCAATCGATCCGTTTGGTAGTATAGAGCGGTTTCAGGATTTCCCGATAGATCACAAGCTGCGCCTTGTGCGCAAAAGGGATTTTGTCTTCGCTTGTCGGTGGAACGCGATTTGTCTTGTAGTCCAGAATGACGACACTGTCTGGCAGGACAGCAAGCCGGTCAATCCGGCCGGAGACGGCATACTCCCGGCCTTCCAGCGTCAAGGTTCCCATGATCGAGATTTCCGCCTGGGCATGAACATTGAAGACCGCTTGAAGCCTTTCATCTTGCAAAAGTTTCACAACCGAATCGACCAAAGACTGCCGCTCTGTAGCCGGCCAGAATCGCGCCGCGCGTTCAGCATAACGCTTCGCTGCATCGGCCCGCTCCTCCGCTGGAATATCGGGAAGAGCCTGAAGCATCCGATGGATAAGACGGCCCCTTTCCAGGGAACGATCGCTGCCGTCTTGATCGCTGAAGAGCGGTGAGGTCACTAGAAGATCATCGGCCTCCTCATCAATGATCGTTCCGGCACCGGAAGGGCTGAGTGGCCGCGGCAATTGTTTCTGCGGCGGCAGAGGGCGGAACAGGTCTGGGGGAACCGTTACGACCGTTGCCTGCTCAGGCGCACGGTCCATTCGCTCGAAGCTGCGCTCGACCTGCGGCACACGCCAGCGCATGCCGTCCCACTCTCCGTCCGGGCCTGCGAAAGTCGCCTTTTCGACATGCGGATGCTCCACGTCGAGCGCGGTGGAAATCATCATATGCCAGGTGTCGTTGTTCAGCCGCACGCCGCGATAACCGCAGACGATCAGCCGGTCGGCGGCGCGTGTCATCGCCACGTAGAGCAGGCGTCGGTATTCCTCTTCGGCAAGAAGCTGGATGCGTGCTGCATCGGTCAACGTCAGCGAATTGCCGAGATCACTGACGGGAATCCACACCGGTATCGGCGGCTCGTCCGGCCCGGCATCAAGCAGCCGGAGCTTTGGCAGGTGGGTGTGGGTAAAAGCCTTGGAGCCGCCATCGACCAGAAAGACGATTGGCGCTTCGAGACCTTTGGAGGCATGCACCGTCATGATGCGCACCTCGTTTCGGCCCTTGTCCTGTTCGCGCTTCACTTCCGGCGCTTCAAGCTCAAGCGTCGAGATGAAGGACTGCAGGCCGGGGAGACCCGATGTCTCGTGGTCGAGCGCAAAGGTCAGGAATTCGTCGAGGATATCGCTGACTTCGGTACCGAGCCGCGCCAGAAACTGCCGCCGGCCGCCATGACTGCCGAGGACACGGGCATAGAAATCATGGACCGAAAGGCTTCGGGACTGGGCAAGAAAGAGTTCCAGCCTTGCGACGGCCGCGCCGAGGCGCTCATTGCCGTCGGCGGCATATTTGCGAAGGTGGTGCCAGACGCTTTCATGGTCGTCGCGCAGCGCTGCAACCGCAAAAATATCCTCCTCCGAAAGATTGAAGAGAGGGCTTTTCAGGAGAGCGGCGAGCGAAAGATCGTCTTCCGGCAGGAGCAGAAAACGGCCGAGCGCCAGCAGATCCTGTACGGCGATATGACTGGTCAGCACCAGCCGGTCCGCGCCGGCGACGGGAATGTCGCCACGCCGCTTCAGTTCACGCGTCAGCGCATTGACGAAGGCGTCGCGTTTGCGGACGAGAACGAGGATATCGCCGGCTTCTATGAAGCGTTCCCTACCCTTTTCGACGATCGTTTCGCGTCCGACGAGAGTACCGATCGTGTGAGCGATGCGCCTTGCAAGAATGGCGGCTGGTGCGCTCTCGGGCGTCGCGTCGAAGGGAGCGGTCCAGTCCTCGTCCTTTACCACGACATCGGGCACGACCATTTCCCAGAGATCGACGGCACCTGGATGGCCGATACGGCTGGAGCGATGCACGACCGGCTCGGTGCCGAGGCCGCGTGCATTCTCCGGTGGGGTAAAGATATGATCGACAGCGAGCAGCACGTCGGAGGTGGAGCGGAAGGACAGCGGCAGGCGAACCGTCGAGAAGGCGAGGCCGCTGTTCTGCACGCGACGCTGCGTTCGTTCCTTCTCCTCGGAAAACCGCTCCGGCCGCGCCCCCTGGAAGGAATAGATCGACTGTTTCTCGTCACCGACGGCAAACAGTGTCCGGACAACAGGCCGCGAACTTTCTCCCGAGAAGAAATCCTCCGCCAGCGACTGGATGACGCTCCATTGAATAGGGCTGGTATCCTGCGCCTCGTCGACGAGGATATGGTCGATACCCTGATCGAGCTTGTAGTGGATCCACGGACCGACGCCGCTCTTGGTGAGCAGGTCGGCAGTGCGGGTGATCAGGTCCTCGAAGTCGAGATGGCTGCGCTGCTTTTTCAGCTCCTCATAATCCCGGTTCAGACGGTCCGCGAGCACCAGAGCGGCATGGGTTGCTGCGTGCATCCGCATCATTTTCAGCCGGTCGCGGCAATTGACGACATGCGCACGCGCAGAAGCGATAGCGTCGCCAAGCTGCGGCGCTTCGGCAAGCATCGCCTTGACAAAGAATTGCCCGTCCGTCTTCGGCTCACCTTTCGATGTCAGGAAAACTTTCTCCAGAATCTGCGCGCGCGCGGTAACATCCCGTTCGCGGGCGGCGCGACGCAAGCCCTCGGCGACGTCTTGAGCCTTCGCGCCACCCTTTGCACCGGCGAGCGAAAGATAAAGTTCCAGCACCGCATCCGAGAGCCCCGGCAAGGGCCAGTATCGCTCGGCCAGCCCCCCTTCCGTATCATCAGGTGAGAGCCCGAGTTTCTTTCGCAGCAACTTGTCGGCGCCGCCATGCTGCTCGGCAGCGGTTATGAAGCGGCGTATGGCGTTGCGGTTGGCAACGATCTCGCCGAGCAGATTTTCGAGCCCGGATTCATCGCCGAGATTAAGCACATAGGTAAAGGCACCAGCGAGGTTCCGGTCGTTCTCCGGTGCCGTTGCCGTCAGCAGCGAGCGTCGTGCATCGGCAAGCAGCGTCTCTGCCGCTCGATCATCGAGGACGGAGAAATGCCCGGCGACGTTTGCTTCCAGTGGAAACTGGTGCAGCAGAGCTTCGCAGAAGGCGTGGATCGTCTGGATCTTCAGGCCACCCGGTGTTTCCAGTGCCTTGGCAAACAGTCGTCTTGCTTCCGCAAGTTTTAAGGAATCCGGCTCACGACCCTCGATCTGCGTGATGCGCTTGGCAAGTTCCTCATCCGGAAAAATCGCCCATTCTGCCAGCCGCTCGAAAACGCGGTTCGACATTTCGGAGGCGGCAGCCTTCGTGTAGGTGAGGCAGAGAATGGCGGATGGCCGTGCCCCGGCAAGCAGCAGCCGGATCACCCGCTGTGTCAGAACATGCGTTTTGCCGGAGCCGGCATTCGCGGAAACCCAGGCAGAACGGGCCGGATCAGAAGCGATCGCCTGCTGGATCGTCGTCCAGCCGATCCAGGTACCGGGATCATCGCCCTCGGGAAGCGCGGTCGGATCATTCATCGCCTCCTCCTTCCGGGTCAGCGGTCGCCCATTCCGCAACGCGGGCAAGATGATCGTAGTCGCCGCCGAAATCGAATTGTTGGGCAGGGATCAGCCGCGAGGTAAAACCCTTCTCGCCGGACTGCAGTAGGGTCACAAATTTCACCAGCTGGTCGATCGATTCCTCGGCAAGCTGCATTGCCGATTTTGCCTTGTCGCTGTTGGCCTCCTCATTATTGACCTTGTCCACCAGGAAGCGGCTGCCCGGCCGCAAGCGGACATAGAGGAGGTCGTTCGGTACGAGGCTGCCGGCATCACGGAAGGCGCCGGCCTGAAGGGCGGCGGCCTCAAGCGCGAGCTGCGGGTCGAGCAAGGCGCGGGCCTGTGTGGGAGAGGGGTTGTAGCCAGTCTTGTAGTCGATGATGTCGGCGCTGTTTGGCCCCTTGATATCGATACGGTCGGCAACGCCGGTGAGCCGGATATCGATACCTTCGAGTTCGACGCCGCCCCTCACTTCCGTCAGCCTCTTCTGCACATCGGGCTGCCGCCCGGCCTCCCATTTCAGGAAAGCGCGCGCGACTTCGCGGAAGCGCGGCCGCCAGACGGCGTCGATATGCGGCGGCAACTGCTCCATATCGAAGAGTTCGGTCAGGATGATTTCCATCGCCGCTGCCGCCTCCGGCGTGCCTGCTGTATGGTCCTCGCGAACAAAGCGATCAATGATCTTGTGGTAGAGCGTTCCGCGTTCCGCCGCGCCCGGATCGCGATTGAACGGGTCGACGGGATTGAGCCGTAGCACGCGCCGCGCATAAATCGCATAGGGGTCGCGGCGCAGCCGACCGACTTCGCTGAAGGAATAGGATTTGGGCTGCAGTTCCCGTGGCGGCTTTGGAGAAGGCCTCTGCGCTGGCGCCTGATTGTCACCGAAGTCTATCTGGTTTGCCCAGTGAACGAAGCGCGCGCCCCGCTCGCGCAATTGCTCTTCGAAATCCTCGCTGCCGAGCGCCAGCAGCCGTTGCAGCCACCGGGAGGCGACCGTTGGCGTCGAACCCTGACGCAAGGCGCGTGAATAGATCAGATGGCGCGTGCCGTTCGCCATCTCGAAATCATGTGCCAGTTGGCCGATGCGCCGTTCCGGCGGCTCCAGTCCGATTTCCGTCTTCATCATACGGGAGACGAAGGGATTGTTGGCGGTCTGTCCCGGCCATGATCCTTCATTGAGGCTGCCGAGGATCAGTGTATCGACATTCTGCAAGCGCGCTTCCAGCGTACCGAAAATAAAGAGGCGAGGGTGGCTCAGCGCCCCGGGCTTGACGGCATGGCCGGCGGAGAGCGCCACCATGATGTCGACCCATTGCGGCCCATCCGCTTCCATCTGGCCGTCGGTATCGATGACTTCGCCAAGCAGACTTGCCAGGGCATCGCCCGCTTCACCGGACCAGAGGCCTGCCAGATTGCCGTGTTCGTCGGTAGCGATACCTTCCAGGGCACGGCCCGTCCGTTCGGCCCATTGCGAGAGCGAGCTGCCCGTCTTCAGGCCATCATCATCCCCACGATGCCGCACGAGCGCCGATACCAGTGGTTCCACGGCATGTTCAACTTTCTGGGCTAACCTGCGGGCCATTTCTGCCGCTTCAGATGGCAGCGATTTGCGCCACACTGGCACGTGCCTGTCGAGCGCCTGCTCCGAAAGCTGATGATCGAGCAGCTGTTCGAGCGATCCGATATCCACTTCTGTCACGCCGCCGCGCAGCGCCAGCAACTCCAATGCCTCGACAGCCTCAGTCAGAAAGCCGCGCTCCAGCCCGAAGCGGGCAAGCGGATGTTTGAGCAGCGAAACGATGGCGACAGGATCGCCGGGACGCAGTGTCGCTTCCAGGAGCAATTGCAGCAGCGTGCCCTGCGGCGTTGCCGAAAGTGGCGTGCCGGCTGAATCGTCGGCAAGAATGCCGAAGCGGGAAAGCTCCGCCATAACGCGGCGCGCCAGATTGCGGTCTGGCGTAATAAGCGCCGCCCTGCTTTCGCCATCCCTGCCCGGCTGTTCCAGGGCAAGCCGCAGAGCAACGGCAATCGCCGTCGCCTCCTCGCGCTCGTTAGCGGCTTCGATCATCGATACGTCCGCGAATGCCGCGGCAACGGTCCCTTCCGGCAGGTTCTTCTTCCAATCTCCCCAGCCACTCGTGGCTTCCGATGGAGTAAGCGCCCGCGAGAGGACTTCCGCGCGAGAGCGCAGATCGGCTTCCGCCTCCTCAATCGGCTGAACGTCCTCGCGGGTGAGTTTCAGCCGCTTCAGCAGAAGGGAAAGACCATACTGCGGATGTGTGCGGCTTGCCGGATTGGCCCGTTGACCCGGCAGGAGATCAGGAGCGACCAGAGACCAGTGCTCCTCCGGCATGGAAAGGTCGAGGCCGGGCAACACGATCACGCCTTCAGGAAGGTTCGCCACGGCGCCGATGAGATCGGCGGTGGCAGGAAGCGAACCCGTCGAACCGGCAATGATGATCGGACCGGCAGGCTTCATCATCGAGAGCCGGCCAGCTTCGGCGCGCAGAATGGCATTGCGGTGGCGGGCCGGCGATGATCGGCCAAGTTCGATCAGACGGTCCGGCCAGAAGGCACTGGCGATCTGCAGGAATTCCGCCGTCAATTGCCACCAGGCGGCATAGTCACCCGTATCGAGCTTGCCGAGTTCGGACCATGCGAGATCCTCGGTTTCGATCGAATCGATCAGCTCCGCCAGATTACGGGCAAGCCAGATGGCATCCGCCGGGCTTGCCGGCGCGACGAGAGGCGATTCCGAATGGATATGCCGGACGATCTCCGGCAGCTTGTTGCGCCAGGCAAGGATCAGCCGCGCCAGTTCCAGAAGGCGTGCGGTATTGGAAAGCGGCTGAGCAAGATCGATCGTCGCGGGCAGCGCCTCGTCAAAATAGCCGCTGTCGTCATCCGTCTCTCCCAGTGGCCGGATGACCGGCAGGATCGCCGAACGGCCGCCGAGCAGATCGACGAATTCCGAACGCAGGACGCGTGCGGCGCGCCGGGTCGGCAGATAGATCGTCACCTTGGCAAGCGATAGCGGATCGGCGGGATCATGCCGGAAAAGCGGTGTCAGGCCTCCGTCACAAAGCGAACTTGCCAGCGTCTTCAGGAAGGGAAGGCCGGATGGGATCGTCAGAATGCGTGGCCGCTGCCGCTCCGTCATACGTCACGCAAACGTCCGGAACCGCCGGATCGTCTCCTCCGCATCGTCAATCGCATCAGGCGTGCCGACCGTCAGCCAATGACCTTCCATCATCATGCCAAAAAGTCGGCCTCGGGCGATCGCCTTGTCGAAATAGATATTGAGGTTGAAGGGTTCTTCGGGTGCATCGTCCAGCAGCGCGGGGCGCATGACAATTGCACCGGCATAGACAACCGGATTGGAGGGATCGTCGCGATAGCGCGTCAATCGACCGTCAGGCCCCAGGCTGAAGTCGTTCTTGCCGTTATGACCCGTCGTGTCCTTAATGCGCACGCACAGCAACGCCATATCCATGCGCTCAGCATCGAAGAATCCGGCTAATCGTCGCAGATTGCTCGGGCGACCCGCTGGCTCGCCGATCCAGAAAAGATCGGCATTCATGACAAAGACCGGTTCGCGGCCGAGCAGCTTCAGCCCCTTTGCCAGCCCGCCGCCGGAATCCATCAGCGCCTCGCGCTCGTCGGAAACGAGGATATCAAGCCCGGGATAGCTCTTAAGGTGAGCTTCCATCTGGTCGGCGAAATGATGGACATTGACGGCAGCCCGCTCTACGCCGGCTTCGACAAGCGAATCCAGCGCATAGTCGATCATCGGCTTTTCGCCGATCTTCACCAGAGGCTTCGGAATCGTGTTGGTAATCGGGCGCATGCGGGTTCCGAGCCCCGCGGCCAGTACCATGGCTTGTCTGATGGTCATACTGATCCGGTCTTATGATTCGACTGGGACTATTCCAGCCCTTGCGCACCATTCGCGCAAGGGGGCAAGCGCCTCGTGTTCCAGCGCCACCTTCAGATAAGACAGCGTACGCGGCATATGTTGCAGATAGCCGGGTTTGCCGTCCCGCTGCAAGAGCCGCACCCACAGGCCGGCAAGTTTGCAGTTGCGTTGCGCCGACATGATAGCCCATGCCTTCATGAATCCAGCTTCGTCAAAACCGCCCTGGGCCTGTCGGAGCGAAAGATAGTCGTCCATCAACTGACGGAAGAGATCCGGTTCGATCGTGACGCGGGCGTCTTGAACGATGGAAGCAAGATCATAGGCGGTCGGTCCGATCATCGCATCCTGGAAGTCGATGATGCCGATCTTGCGGATACCGCTTTCATGTTCCCGCCAGATGATGTTGGGCGAATGGAAGTCGCGTAGCAGCAGGTTCTTTTCGGCCGATTGCAGCTCGTCGATCAAATGGTCCCAGATCGCGAGATACTCTTCGCGCTCGGCATCCGTCGGCGCCGTGCCACGTTTCCAGGCAATATGCCAGTCGAGTATCAGCCGCACTTCCATCTTCATCGCCACGCGATCGAAGTCTGGAATGTGATGCGTGTGCACGGCAGAAACCGGGATGTCCTGCGGGATCTGCATCGAATGAAGATGGGCAAGGCAGGCAACGCTTTGCCGATAACGCTCGGCGAGCGGCCGTCCGTCCTCATCCAGCACGCCTTCGGTACCGAGATCCTCAATCAGCAATATGCCCTGCTCGTAATCGACCTTGTAGATCTCCGGCGTCGCAAAGCCCCGCTCGCGCAACGCATCGGCGATCGCAACGAAAGGATAGGCATCCTGTGCCAGATGCGCGACCTTGGGATAGGGCTTGCCGTCATAGACCGGCGGTCCCTCGGGATGCGGCCGCCAGTCCATGAGTATCTTCCGCGAAGCATCGCTCGGATAGATGTATTCGTAGGCCCGAAGCGAGGCATCCCCGGTCAGGAATCGGCGTTTGGCTTCTCCGTAGCCGGCATCGGCAAGGAAGCTGCGGATCGCGAGCACGCGATGGATACGGTCTGCAGTTTTCTCCGGGGCCATGATTGTGGCACGACGGCCGGTACCTTCATGCTCGAGCCGCAGGGAGATGCGCGATATGGGCAGCTCAGCTTCCGCCATCTCGGGCCATTCGACGATGCAGATGCCGTTTTCAAGCGCTTCGTCGAAGCCGAGCTCCGTCAGTTCCGAGGGGTCGCCGAGCCGGTAGAGATCGAAATGCGAGACCGAAATGCGCAGATCGTAGGATTGCACCAGCGTGAAAGTGGGGCTTGGAACTTCCAGCCCGTCATCATCAGCCATGGTGCGCAGGAAAGCTCGCGCCAGCGAGGATTTTCCAGCACCGAGATCGCCCGATAGCGCCAAGCAATCACCGGCCTTCAATGCAAGCGCCAGATCATTGCCGAGGCGGAGAGTTGCCGCCTCGTCCTCCAGGAAAAACGAGATTAGGTCGCCCTGCGTCATTCGGCAGCGACGGAATGCGGCAGGTTGATGGAAGGGATGCGGCAGGTCACCGTTGTTCCCCTGCCGGGCTCGCTGTCGATGCTGACTTCGCCATTATGCAGGCTGACGAAGCTGTCGACGATCGAGAGGCCAAGCCCAGCGCCGCCACGTTTTCCGCTCTTGGCGCCGGTTGCGAAACGGTCGAAAACGGTCGCGATCATATCGGGCGAAATGCCGGGGCCGCGATCCCGCACCGAGAAGACGAAGTCCGTACCTTCCCGGCGGCATTCCAGCGCAATCGATGCCCCCTCGGGCGAGAAATTGGCGGCATTGGCCAGAAGCTTCAGCAGGATCTGCTTCAGCCGCTGCGGATCGGCAACGATCGAGCCCAGATAGGCGGGCGCGGTGATCTCCAGCGAAACGCCGCTCTCCTGCAGCCGGTCAGCGATCTGCATGGAAACGTCGTCGAGAAGGTCGGCGAGATCGATTTCCGCATAGTTGAGCCGCATGATGCCGGCATCGACGGTCGCGAGATCAAGGATGTCGTTGACGAGCGTCAAGAGCACAGAGGACGAGGTGGCGATATGGTCGATATATTCGGCTTGCCGCTCGTTCAGCGGGCCTACGCCCGGCGTGCGCAGCAGATCGGTGAAGCCGATGATGTTCGTCAGCGGTGACCGCAGCTCATAGGAGACATGCTGCACGAAGTCATTCTTCAGCTCGTCCGCCTTGCGCAGCGCCTCGTTCTTTTCCGTCAGCGCCCGTTCGGCCCGTACGCTGTCCGTCATGTTGACGAAGGTCAGCATGGTCTGAGCGTTGGGCAGCGGGATGACAGCAAAGTCGAGCACGAGGCCGGACAGCAATTCGAGCGTTCCCTGGCTGGAACGACGCTCGTCGTCGAAGCTGGTGATCAGCTCTGCAAAGGTCTTCCAGCCGTCGGGCTGGTCATAGGACGGGGCGCAAGCCTCGCCGATGCCGCGGATATGCGTGCCGGGCTTGGCTTCAGTCTCCGTGATGCCCCAGAGCGCCCGGAAGGCCGGGTTGGAGAGGCGGATACGGCCGTCAGGCCCGAAGACAGCAACGCCTTCCGAAAGGTGATCAATCGTCTCGCCCTGTACCTTCACCAGCGTATTGTAGCGCGTTTCGAGATCGACCTGCTCGGTCAAGTTCTCGAAGACCCATGTCGCGCCACCCTGCGGATGCGCGGTCGCAAAAACGCGCAGCGTCTGTCCGTTCGGCAGGTGCCAGAGGTCGGATTGCGTATCGAGCGAACGATAGACGGAAAGCGCCGTTTCCTTCCACGATTTCCAATTCAGCTGGTCCGGTAGTTTCTTGGCTGCACGAAGGCGCTCCAGAAGCTCACTGTTGTCAGGCTTGCTTTCGAGGAACGCGATATCGAGCTCCCAGAGCGAGACGAAGGCCTGATTGTAGAATTGCAGCCGGCGGTCGCCGCCGAAAATGGCGACGGGTGTCGCGAGATGATCGAGTGTTTCAGCATGGCTCTTAAGCGTCCGCTCCAGTTCGGCGCGAACCGCTTCGATGTCGGAAACATCGACGGCAAGGCCGGCCGAGCCGCTGGGGACCTTTACGTCGACCACATCAAAGAACGTGCGGTTGCCGCGCACGACTGTCGAAATTGTGTCGTGGAAAGGCGATTCCGGCGTTGCCGTGGCGTGGATGCGCTCGCGGGCGATCGTCGTCAGGATTTCACGGCCTTCATTGACGGCCTGCTGCGGCGATTGTGCTTCCACGGCATCGCCATAGGCATGGTTCACCCAAGTCAGACGCCCGGCGGTATCACGTTGCCAGGCCGGCATGTCGATGGCGTCCAGCATGCTCTGGAAGGCCGAGATCGACGTCATTAGCCGATCGCGCTCGATCTTCAGTTCAGCGAGCTCGGCGCGCAGATTGTTGAGCGCCACGAAGCGCACGAAGGCGCGACCGCCGGAAACCCGGCCTTGCGCTTCGATTACCTCGTCTCTGATCGTCTCGATCACCATGTCGAAACTTTCGGCCTGTTCACGCAGACGGCCGACCGCCCGCTCCAGCTCAGAAGCCGATCGCGCCTTCAGCCAGAGACCGAAGGCAAGAAATTCATTGTCCTGGGGAGCGCCGGTTTCCGGCGGAAGCTGGCCGAGGAGTTCCGGCCGGGCGACGCCATCCCAGATGACGATACGCCGGTTCTTATCGGCAATGAGCGCCTCATATTGGGAGATGCGCTGCTGCGCGTCCGAAAGCGCGGAGCGGATCTCGCGGCTTTCATTTTCGAGATTGCCACGCTGCCGCACCAGCCAGAGCGTCGAAAGCAGGGCGGCCGAAATGACGCCAATGACGACGGAAAGGCCGACAACTTGCGAGGAGGTGAAAAGATGTGCCGACGCACCAATACCTGGCTGCGCCTGCGCCAAAACCGGCCAAGCCGGTACGACGACTGCAGTGCTCGCAGCGCACAGCTTTGCAATACGTGCCAAAGACCAATGCTTTTGCCTTGCGGTCACAGGGATCGCGGCAAACCTATATTTTTGGCCTGCCTGAAGCGGGCGGTCAGCGGCATATGCGCGACCCTCCACCTGGCTGGGCAGGCTGTGTTTCATTTCCGACATCCTCGGTATGTCTCCGTCCTTTAATGTGCCGCATCACGACAAGACATCCCATTTTCGTGAAAAACGGAGAGCTCCGAACCCACGAATCAAGTCTCAAAACAATACTTCGGAAGGGAATCGTCGGAAAGAGAGCGCCCAAAAAATAAGCCCCGGCATTTGTCAATGCCGGGGCCACCACATCTTGTGGATATCGAAGGCGAAATCAGTACCTGTAGTGGTCAGACTTGAACGGACCCTGCGGCTTCACGCCGATATAGGCAGCCTGCTCTTCGCTGAGCTGGGTAAGCTTTACGCCGAGCTTGTCGAGGTGCAGGCGCGCAACCTTCTCGTCGAGATGCTTCGGCAGGATGTAGACCTTGTTCTCGTACTGGCCGGGCTTGGTGAAAAGCTCGATCTGTGCCAGCGTCTGATTGGTGAACGAGGCCGACATGACGAAGGACGGATGGCCCGTTGCGTTGCCGAGGTTCAGCAGGCGGCCTTCGGAGAGAAGGATGATACGGTTGCCCTTCGGGAACTCGATCAGGTCGACCTGCGGCTTGACGTTGGTCCACTTCAGATTACGCAGTGCTGCAACTTCGATCTCGTTGTCGAAGTGGCCGATATTGCCGACGATCGCCATATCCTTCATCTGACGCATGTGGTCGATGCGGATGACGTCCTTGTTGCCGGTGGTGGTGATGAAGATATCGGCGGAGGAAACGACGTCCTCGAGCAGAACGACTTCGTAACCGTCCATTGCGGCCTGCAGGGCGCAGATCGGATCGGCTTCCGTGACCTTGACGCGGGCGCCGGCGCCGGAAAGCGAAGCCGCAGAACCCTTGCCAACATCGCCGTAACCGCAGACGACGGCAACCTTGCCGGCCATCATCACGTCCGTGCCGCGGCGAATGCCGTCGACCAGCGATTCCTTGCAGCCATACTTGTTGTCGAACTTCGACTTGGTGACGGAATCGTTGACGTTAATCGCCGGGAAAGGCAGCAGGCCCTTCTGGCTTAGCTGGTAAAGGCGGTTGACGCCTGTCGTGGTTTCTTCGGTGACACCCTTGATGGCTTCACGCTGCTTGGTGAACCAGCCGGGCGAAGCGGCGAGGCGCTTCTTGATCTGGGCGAAGAGGATTTCCTCTTCTTCGGAATGCGGGTTGGAAAGAACGTCCTCACCGGCTTCGGCGCGGGCGCCGAGCAGGATGTACATGGTAGCATCGCCGCCATCATCGAGGATCATGTTGGAGAAGCCGCCATCGGCCCACTGGAAAATCTTGTCGGTGTAAACCCAATAATCCTCAAGAGACTCGCCCTTGATAGCAAAGACCGGAACGCCGGAAGCGGCGATCGCGGCAGCGGCATGATCCTGCGTCGAGAAGATGTTGCACGAAGCCCAGCGGACTTCGGCGCCGAGCGCGACCAGTGTCTCGATGAGAACAGCCGTCTGGATCGTCATGTGCAGCGAGCCGGTGATACGCGCGCCCTTCAGCGGCTTGGATTCACCGAATTCGGCGCGGCAGGACATGAGGCCGGGCATTTCGGTTTCGGCGATGGTGATTTCCTTGCGGCCGAAATCTGCAAGACCGATATCGGCGACAACATAATCTTTTTCAGTGCTCATAGGGCTCTCCAGGCTGAAAACGTCTCAAAAACATCGCAAGGACGCGACGATGACCGCAACGGATCGAACACGTGCGGAATGCACGTCATGCTCGCCGTTTAGCAGGCTTCAGCCGGGAAGGCAACGGGGATATAAAGAAGTCTTTATATCTTTATATGGCGCTGAAGATCAGATTTCTTCGCCGAACTTGTTCTGGATGAGCTGATCGAGGGCATTCAGTGCTTCGGCAGCCTGGTTGCCGGTCGCCGAGACGATGACGCTGGAGCCGGGGCTTGCTGCAAGCATCATAAGGCCCATGATGGAGGTTCCCCCAACCGTCATGCCGTCTTTGGAAACGGTGATCGTTGCATCGAAGGCATCGACCGTCTGGACGAACTTTGCCGAAGCGCGCGCATGCAGGCCGCGCTTGTTGATAATAAGGAGTTCCCGGGAGAGCGGTGTCATGGAGGCTTCTTACTTTCCGCTCAGGACCCGGCTCGCGACGTTGATGTATTTGCGGCCTGCCTCGGAAGCCTCGGCAAGCGCCTTTTCCATATTGTTCTCGCCGCGTACGCCGGCGAGCTTGATCAGCATCGGCAGGTTGACGCCGGCGATGACTTCGGTGTGTCCGCTGCTCATCACCGAGATCGCGAGATTGGAAGGGGTACCGCCGAACATGTCGGTGAGAATGACGACGCCATGGCCGTCGTCTGCGCCGGAAACGGCTTCGAGAATGTCCTGTCGTCTTTGGTCCATATCGTCTTCCGGTCCGATGCAGACCGTTTCGATGAATTTCTGAGGACCGACGACGTGCTCTACGGCATGACGAAACTCTTCAGCCAGCTTGCCATGAGTGACAAGCACAAGTCCGATCATGATATTACTGCTCCCATGGCATACGCAAACCGTGGCCCCAATATCGCAACGCAGCAATTACGTCCACCGGTGGGGGCACATCTTGGCGATCAAAAGCCGAAGTGCAAGATAAAAATATAAATATATAGGCCGTATCGGGCCGTCCGGAAGGCCTCAACTTCCGATTTCGGGCGCTTTTGCCATCAACACGGCAAGAGGCAGGGGAAGATTGGGCAATAGCCGCAGTACAGGCAGCTCGAAACCCTCGGCAAGAACGACGGTTTCTCCCTCCGAAGGGAGCCGGTTTTCTCCTGTGGCGCTGGCCGGCAGGACTGCAAAATGCATCGCTGCCTCAGCAATATGATCGTGCTTTACGATCCCGGTGCCGCGCAACTCGATGAGCCCGGCAATAGCGGGCGGACAGGCGGCAATGATTGTTCGGTCCTGTTTCGAAAGAAGTACCTGATCATCGGCCACGAGGACAGAAAAAACACCCTGCCGCCGTGCCTCCGCCATGCAGGTAAAAGCGGTCATCGACTTGCCCCAACCTGAGGGGCCGGTGAACAGCAGGCCGGTCTTTCCGATAACAATCGCAGTGGCGTGGATGTTGATCATGCCGCGGCATCGGCCGGAAGGGCAAGGATGAAGCGAGCGCCGAGCAGCTTGCCACTCTCGTCGTCGACGATGTTTTCGGCCCGCAATGAACCGCCATGCGCCTCGGCGATCTGCCGGCTGATGGAAAGCCCGAGGCCGGAATTCTGGCCGAAGCCTTCGGATTCCGGCCGGTCGGTATAAAAGCGTTCGAAGATGCGGTCGATATTCTCTGCCTGGATGCCCGGGCCGTTGTCCTCGATATAGACGACGCAACGGGAACGGGTACGGACCAGACGCACCGTGATCTTGCCGTTCTGCTCCGGCACGAAGGAACGGGCATTTTCAATCAGGTTGGTGATGATCTGACCGATCCGCAGGTCATGTCCCTTGACGACAAAGCGCGTCTTGACGTTCGGCTTGCGATCGACGGCATAGTCGATCTCGACCTTCTTCTTGGTGCTGCGGATCTGGCGCGATACGTCGATGAGATCGCGCAGAAATACTTCCAGATCGACAGATCCGGCATCGACGCGCGCAAGCTCGGCATCAAGGCGGGATGCATCGGAGATATCGCTGATCAGACGGTCGAGACGGCGGACATCGTGCTGGATGACATCCATCAGCCGCTTCTTGGAATCGTCGGATTTGGCGAGTGGCAGCGTTTCGACGGCGCTGCGCAGCGAGGTCAGCGGGTTCTTCAGTTCATGACTGACATCGGCAGCAAAGCTCTCGATCGCATCGATCCGGTCGTAGAGGGCCGTCGTCATTTCGCGCAGAGCGATGGAAAGGTTGCCGATTTCGTCCTGGCGCGCCGAAAAGTCTGGAATTTCCTCGCGTTCCTTGGCGCCGCGGCGCACCCGGATGGCCGCCGCCGAAAGCCGGCGAAGCGGATTGGCGATGGTCGAGGAAAGCACGAGCGCCATCAGCACGTTGACAAGCGTCGCAACGCCGAAGACGCGCATGATGGCGAGACGCTCGGCATGCACGATATTGTCGATATCGCCGGCCTGCGTCGACAGTAGCAGCACGCCGAGCACGGCTCGGAAGCGCTGAATCGGCACAGCAACCGAAACGATGAGCTCGCCCTTTTCCGTCGTGCGCACGACTGCGCCGCGCACACCCGTCAGCGCGTTCATCACCTCGGGATAGATCGAGCCGTCGCCACCAGGCGCTTCCTTGTAGACCGGAAGGTTGCCCGGCTGCAGTGCCTTGTTGAAGAGGGCCGTGAACCATTCGCTCCAGGTCTGTTTTTCTTCTTCCACCGGCGGCAGGTCGAAACGCAGCACCTGGCCACGCGAATAGAGATGCCGGGAATCGAGCAACAGATTGGCATCGGCATCGAAGATACGGGCGCGGGTGCGAGTCGGCGAGATCAGCCGCCGAAGAACCGGTGCCACCTTTTCCGGATCGATCGGGAATTCGAGATCCTCGTCGTTCGGAACCGGCGTAATGCTCTGGCCGGCCTGCAGTTCGAGCAGCTTCTGCGGATCGATGGTGATCGAGTTCGTGTCGACGGAAGCAGAGGCCGAAACCGCGCCGGCGATGATTTCACCCTGTGTCAGCAGGCTCTCGACGCGCGCGTCGATCAGACCTTCGCGGAACTGGTTGAGGTAGAGAATGCCACCGACGAGGACGAGCAGGGCCGCAAGGTTGAAGAAGACGATGCGGCGCGTCAGGCTCGAAAAGACGGCATTGCCGAAGATGCGGCGGATAAGGGTGAAGGGATGCGACCAACGCCGGCCTCTGACGCGTCGGGTGCTCACGCCCTCCGCATCATCCAGATCCCTTTCCTGCACCAACTGTGCCAATGACAGGCCCTTTCGGAGGGCGGGGCCAGCTTGACCGGCCCGCCGCCCTCAACCGTCTCTTGCCGCGCCTCGAGGCGTCAGGCTGCTTCGCGGAAGCGATAACCCACACCGTAAAGCGTTTCAATCATATCAAAGTCAGTATCGACCATCTTGAACTTCTTGCGCAGCCGCTTGATGTGGCTGTCGATGGTGCGGTCATCAACATACACCTGTTCGTCATAGGCGGCATCCATCAGGGCGTCGCGACTTTTCACCACACCCGGGCGCTGGGCTAGCGAATGCAGGATCAGGAATTCGGTGACGGTGAGGGTGACTGCCTCACCCTTCCAGGTGCAGGTGTGGCGTTCTTGGTCCATGACCAGCTGGCCGCGCTCGAGCGAACGGGCCTGCTGAACTGCGCCCGGCTTCGGCGCGCCTGCAGTGGCAACGCCGCCGGCGGCAGCTGCCTCGCGGCTCGAGGCGCGGCGCAGCACAGCGCGAACGCGCTCGACCAGCAGACGCTGGGAGAACGGCTTGGTGATGAAATCGTCGGCGCCCATCTTCAGACCGAAGAGCTCGTCGATCTCCTCATCCTTGGAAGTCAGGAAGATAACGGGAATGTCCGACTTCTGGCGTAGCCGGCGAAGCAGCTCCATGCCATCCATGCGCGGCATCTTGATGTCGAAGATCGCCAGCTGCGGCGGACGCGCGAGCAGGCCATCCAGCGCGGAAGCGCCGTCCGTGTAGGTCTCGACCTTATATCCTTCTGCTTCCAGTGCAATCGACACGGAAGTGAGGATGTTGCGGTCGTCGTCAACGAGCGCGATTGTCGGCATGGTGTTGGTCTCCGTCATCAGTGCGCAATCTCCCGGATTGGTCGTCCCCAGGCGGTCTTCGTGACCGGTTGCGCTTATGGAGGATAAAGGTGGAACAAATTGTGGCAAAGATAAAGGGGTAGATTGCCCACCCTTATAAGCAGCAATCGGAAGTGGTGCGACAAGTTGTTTCAACAGGCGGTCTTCAAACGATTTAAAATGAACTTATAGAATTTAAATCGATTAATTATTTGATATCATTGTATTTTCCAGGATTATGGCTATTGCCATTTAAAATTTCTCCTCTTATTTTCGCGTTGATTTTAACGGCCAAGGCGCCTCAGCGAAGGGAAAAGCTATGGAGACGTTCGGAGTTCATAACCAGGCAATCGAGCTGGCGACGATCGGTTTCAGCAACGTACGGAGCGTACGTTACAACCTCTCCGCCGCTCTTCTCTATGAGGAATCGATTCGCCGGGGAGAGGCCGAACTGACAGCCCAAGGCGCCCTTCGCGCGACCACTGGCCAGCACACGGGCCGCTCGCCGCGCGACAAGTTCGTCGTCCGCGATGAAAACACTGATGGCCAGATCTGGTGGGACAACAACAAGCCGATGTCGCCGGAGCATTTCGCCCTGCTGCACAAGGACATGCTCGCTCACGCCGCCGGCAAGGACCTCTTCGTGCAGGATCTCATCGGCGGCGCCGATGCAGAGCAGGCGCTCCCGACCCGCGTTGTGACCGAATTCGCCTGGCACTCGCTCTTCATCCGCAACCTGCTGATCCGTCCGAAGACTGATGCGCTCGCAGGCTTTGCGCCGAAGCTGACGATCATCGACCTGCCGAGCTTCAAGGCCGATCCGGAGCGTTATGGCTGCCGTACCGAAACGGTGATCGCCTGCGATCTGACGAACGGCATCGTGCTGATCGCCGGCACCTCCTATGCCGGCGAGATGAAGAAATCGGTCTTCACCGTGCTGAACTACCTGCTGCCAGCCAAGGGCGTCATGCCGATGCACTGCTCGGCCAATGTTGGCCCGGCCGGCGATGCCGCTGTCTTCTTCGGCCTTTCGGGCACGGGCAAGACGACGCTTTCGGCCGATCCGGCCCGCACATTGATCGGCGATGACGAACACGGCTGGGGCGAAAACGGCATCTTCAATTTCGAAGGCGGCTGCTACGCCAAGACCATCCGCCTCTCGGCCGAGGCCGAGCCGGAAATCTACGCCACCACCCAGCGCTTCGGTACGGTGCTTGAAAACGTCGTTCTCAACGAAAACCGCGAGCCGGATTTCGACGATGCGTCGCTGACGGAAAATACGCGCTGCGCCTACCCGATGGACTTTATCCCGAATGCATCGGAAACCGGCCTTGCGCCTCATCCGAAGACGATCATCATGCTGACGGCCGATGCCTTCGGCGTCATGCCGCCGATCGCCAAGCTGACGCCCGAGCAGGCCATGTACCACTTCCTTTCCGGCTACACCGCCAAGGTGGCCGGAACGGAGAAGGGTGTCACGGAGCCGGAAGCGACCTTCTCGACCTGCTTCGGCGCCCCCTTTATGCCGCGTCATCCGGCCGAATACGGCAATCTGCTTAAGGAGCTGATCGGCCGCCATGGCGTCGAATGCTGGCTGGTCAATACCGGCTGGACCGGCGGCGCTTACGGCATCGGCAAGCGCATGCCGATCAAGGCAACCCGCGCACTGCTGACAGCGGCCCTTTCGGGCGAACTCGCCAAGGCCGAGCTTCGCGCTGACCCGAATTTCGGCTTTGCCGTTCCGGTCGCAGTCGAAGGCGTCGATACCGGGATCCTCGATCCGCGTTCGACCTGGGCCGACAAGCCGGCCTATGACGCGCAGGCTGAAAAGCTGGTCTCCATGTTCATCGCCAACTTTGCCAAGTTCGAGGATCATGTCGACGGCGGCGTGCGCGATGCAGCACCCGGCATCAAGGTCGCTGCCGAGTAATTCGCCAATAAGCTCTTGGCGATTCACGTGAAACCCGGTTCTTCCAGCGCCGGGTTTCTGGTCGCGACTGTGCCGGGTTTCACCCGCTTCCCAATACCTGCCGATCTGCGCTAGAAGGCGGTATGGCCAGCGACGCGCTCTATATCAACGACAGGATCACCATCGCCGGATGGGAGCTGACGGAACAGTTCGTTCTGGCGGGCGGTCCCGGCGGTCAGAACGTCAACAAGGTATCGACCGCCGTCCAGCTCTTCTTCAACATTCCAAATTCCCCCTCGCTCAACGAGCGGGTGAAGGCCAACGCCGTCCAGCTTGCCGGCAGGCGCATGTCGAAGGACGGCGTATTGATGATCGAGGCAAGCCGGTTCCGCAGCCAGGACCGCAACCGCGAGGATGCGCGCGAGCGGCTGAAAGAACTGATCATCGAGGCAGCCAAGCCGCCACCGCCGCCGCGCAAGAAGACCAAGCCGACCAAGGGCTCGGTCGAACGGCGCCTGAAGGAAAAATCCGGCCGCTCGGAAGTCAAGAAGATGCGCGGCCGGCCGGGCGGCGGAGAATGATATGCCGGAACTCCTGAGCGGCGCCCGCCATCTTCCCGAATATCTGGATCGCGCCCGTCAGGAAGCGCTGGTCGGCATCATCAGAAATATCGTGACTGACGCGCCGCTCTACGTGCCGCTTATGCCCGGCACCGGCAAGCCTATGTCGGTCCGGATGACCAATTGCGGCTCGCTCGGCTGGGTGACGGACAAGGAGCGCGGCTACCGCTATCAGCCGATACATCCGGCGACCGGCAGGCCATGGCCGTCAATCCCTTCGGAATTGCTGGAAATCTGGAACGATGTCTCGGGTTATGACAAGCCGCCCGAAGCCTGTCTCGTCAATTTCTATTCGGATGAGGCGCGCATGGGCTTGCATCAGGATAAGGACGAGAACGACCTGAAAGCGCCGGTCGTCTCGATTTCGCTCGGCAATGCCTGCCTCTTCCGCGTCGGCGGCCTGAACCGCAACGATAAGACCATATCTTTCAAACTATCGAGCGGTGATCTCGTGATTCTCGGTGGGGAGGGACGGCTCTGCTTTCACGGCGTCGATCGCATCTATCCGGCCACCTCGACGCTTCTGAAGAACGGCGGCCGCATCAACCTGACGCTCCGCCGCGTTAATCCCTAACCCACGTTCTTCAGAGTTTGCGCAACGCTACCTGCTCGATCAGATGATCCTTACCCTTGCGCAGGATGAGATCGGCGCGCGGCCGCGTCGGCAGGATATTCTGGCGCAGGTTCTTGAGGTTGATATTCGCCCAGAGGTCTTCGGCGATCGCAACCGCTTCCTCCTCGCTGATCGATGCATATCGGTGGAAGTAGGAATTCGGATCCCGGAAGGCCGTTTCCCTGAGTCGCATGAAGCGTGTCACATACCAGTTATGGATCTGTGTTTCCTCGGCATCGATATAGATCGAGAAGTCGAAGAAGTCGGACACCATCGGGACGATCTTGCCGTCGGCTGGCAGATCGCGCGATTGCAGAACATTGATACCCTCGAAGATCAGGATGTCAGGCCGGTCGACGATCTTATATTCGTCCGGCAGCACGTCATAGACGAGGTGCGAATAGGAGGGCGCCTTCACATCCGGCAGGCCAGCCTTAATCGCCGACAGGAAACGCAGGATCGCGCCTGTATCATAGCTTTCCGGAAAACCCTTGCGCTGCATCAGGTTCTCGCGCTTCAGCACGGCATTGGGATAGAGGAAACCGTCCGTGGTGACGAGATCGACTTTGGGGCTGGAAGGCCACCGGCCGAGCAGCTCTTTCAGGATACGCGCCGTCGTGGATTTTCCGACGGCCACCGAACCGGCAATGCCGATCACGAATGGCGTCTTCGTCACGTCCGACAGGCTGAGGAAACGGTTGCGCTGCTCGAACAGCAGCTGCGAAGATTCCACATGCGCGGAAAGCAGGCGCGAGAGCGACAGGTAGATGCGCCTGACTTCGTCGAGGTCGATCGGGTCGCCCATGGAGCGGAGCCGTTTGACCTCGTCAGCCGTCAGCGTCATCGGCGTGTCGGCACGAAACTTCGCCCACTGTTTCGATGTGAAGAAGTGATAGGGGGAAAAGGATGCAGTCTGGAAGTGATCCAGCTTTTCCGCCACTCCGATAATCTGTGTCGCGATGCTCATGAACTCTGCCGGCTGGCCTTTTCCTTGAGGCCGGATTGCGCGGTCCTTCGCGCAAGTTCGGTCATGACATTCTCTAGCGGTATTTCAGCAATCTTCAATACGACCATTAGGTGATAGAGAACGTCGGCTGCTTCATAGGTGAGGTTATCGCGATCGTTGGTGACGGCCGCCATAACAGCTTCGATCGCTTCCTCGCCGAGTTTCTTGGCTGCTTTCTGCTGCCCGCTGGCCACCAGTTTGGCGGTCCAGGATTCGTCCGGAGAGGCCTTCGCCCGTTCTTCGACGATCCGCTCAAGGTCGGAAAGGGAAAATCCGCTCATGATACTGCTTTCAAACTCAGTCGAGGCGCATCGCGATGCCGCGCTCAGACATATAGTGCTTCGCTTCGCCGACGGAATAGGTGCCGAAATGGAAGATTGATGCGGCAAGCACCGCATTGGCATGGCCTTCCTTCACGCCGGCCACCAGGTCGTCGAGATCACCCACACCGCCCGACGCAATGACGGGAACGCGGACGGAATCGGCAATCGCCCGCGTCAGCTCCAGATCGTAGCCGATCTTCGTGCCGTCGCGGTCCATGGAGGTGACGAGCAGTTCACCCGCGCCGCGGGCGACCATCTTCTGGGCGAATTCCACCGCATCGATGCCGGTCGCGTTGCGGCCGCCATGCGTATAGATTTCCCAGGCGCTGAGATTGTCGCCGCCGACTTTTTGCGTCAGCCGGCGCTTGGCATCGATCGACACGACGATGCACTGGTCGCCGAACTTGTCAGCCGCTTCGGCGACAAAATCCGGATTGTTGACCGCAGCCGAATTGATCGAGACCTTGTCGGCACCGCAAAGCAGCAGCTTTCGGATATCGGCAATGGTCCGCACGCCGCCGCCGACGGTGAGCGGCATGAAGCACTGCTCGGCCGTGCGTGCGACGACATCGAAGATCGTCTCGCGATTGTCCGAGGAGGCGGTGATGTCGAGGAAGCATAGCTCGTCGGCACCGGCCGCATCATAGGCTTTCGCCGCTTCGACGGGATCGCCGGCATCGACCAGATTGAGGAAATTGACGCCCTTGACGACACGGCCGTCCTTGACGTCGAGGCAGGGGATCACGCGGGCTTTCAGGGTCATTATGCGGTTTCCTTTGCCCGTGCGGCCTTGATGAGATCGAGCGCCTCCTTGGGGTCGATCCGCCCATCATAAAGGGCCCGGCCGGAGATGGCGCCTTCAAGCTTGCGGGCGTCCGGCTGCAGCATGCGCTTGATGTCTTCGATCGAGGCGAGTCCACCAGATGCGATGACCGGGATGGAGACAGCGTCCGCCAGCTCCAGCGTCGATGTCCAGTTGATGCCGGTCAGGATGCCATCGCGATCGATATCAGTATAAATGATCGCGGCGACGCCGGCGCCCTCGAATTTCTTTGCGAGTTCGATGATGCCGAGTTCGGAAGCCTCCGCCCAGCCTTCGACGGCCACCTTGCCGCCTTTGGCGTCGATGCCGACGGCGACACGTCCCGGAAACTTTTTGCAGGCTTCGATGACGAGGGCAGGATCACGCACGGCGATCGTGCCGAGGATGACGCGGCGCAGCCCGTGTGACAGCCAGCTCTCGATATGATCGAGCGTGCGGATACCGCCGCCGAGCTGAACCGGGTTTTTCGTTGCCTTGAGGATCGCCTCGACCGCATCGCCATTGGCCGAATGTCCTGCGAAGGCGCCGTCGAGATCGACCACGTGCAGCCATTCGAAACCCTGCTCTTCGAAGGATTTCGCCTGGGCAGCCGGATCGGTGTTGTAGACCGTTGCCTGTTGCATGTCGCCGAGCTTCAGGCGAACGCATTGTCCACCCTTCAGGTCGATCGCGGGAAAAAGGATCATTCGTCTCAAGTCCGTAGCGTCGTGGGCACTCTCAGTGCATTCCACGCATCTACGATATCCGAACGAAAAAAGACAGCGGCAATGGCGACCGCGGCAAAAAGCACGATCAGCAGCAAGGTTATGGTGAAACCCACCCGGACCTGGCGCCAGAAGCCGGTGCGCTTCTTTACCGACTTTTCGATATCGCGCACCTGCCGCAATGCCTCGCTGTTGGTCGCCACGAGCTGAATCTGCGGCTCCATGGCTTCGACATAGGTTTCGGCGTAGCTCGAAAGGATCTGCGAGGCGCGGTCGCGCAACGTATTGCGCAGGTCGGACGAGAGGTAGTTGCTCGTCACTGCCGCGATTTCCGCCTCGTTCGGCGAGCGGCCGGCATTGCGCTTGCGATGGCTGACGATGAAGTCGCGCTTCTGGCGCTCGTAAAGCGCATAGGCAAGCAGGCCGATCAGATCATCCTCGCCTTCGATATAGAATTCCAGCACCGCTTCGGCGAGATCGCCGGCGCTTATTTCGCCTGATCGCAGCCGTGAATTCTCGTTCCCTGGAAAGCTCTCCTGCATCAGCCGCCGAGCCTCTCTTTGAGTGCCCTGGCCGCGTTCGCGAGTGCTTTGCGATGCAGGGTCTCATCGACCTGGCGGATAATCGTCCCGCCGGGCAACCTGATATCGACAAAAGGCGGTTGCCCCTCTCTGGAGGGCCGCAGCCTGTAGAATATCTTGCCTGATTTCCGAGAAGCCGGCATTGGGCGCGCTCCTGTAACTGCTCTTTTCAACTACAGGGGAAATAAGGCGCGCGTATTAAAAGCCAGCCTCTACGGCGCCCAGCGCAGGAAATTCGCGATCAGCGCCAGCCCAAGCTTCTGGCTTTTTTCCGGGTGGAACTGGGAACCGGCCATATTGTCCCGCCCGACAAAGGCCGTCATCGGCCCGCCATAGTCGGTGGTGGCAATGACGTCGCCAGCATTTTCGGCGGCGAGATGGTAGGAGTGCACGAAATAGGCGTGCAGGCCATCTGGCCCGGTTGGGATGCCGTCGAAAAGCGGATGTTCATGTTTCAGGTCGAGTGTGTTCCAGCCGATCTGTGGAATCTTCAGCTCCGGATCAGCAGGCGTCATCTCCACGACATCGCCCGGAATCCAGCCGAAGCCTTTGGTCGTCGTCTTCTCAAGACCGCGTGAGGACATGAGCTGCATGCCGACGCAAATGCCGAGGAACGGGCGCGCCTTCCGCTCGACGCCTTCGAGCAGGGCTTCTGTCATGCCGGGCACGGCATCGAGCCCGCGACGGCAATCGGCATAGGCGCCGACGCCCGGCAGCACGATACGGTCGGCCGCGGCAACGATCTCCGCCTTGTCGGTCAGATTGATCTCCGCCTCGATACCGGCTTCACGGGCTGCGCGTTCGAAAGCCTTGGTGGCCGAGCGCAGATTGCCAGAACCGTAATCGATAATTGCGACGCGCATTATTTGCGTCCTCCATCAAAACCGAAGAGACCGAGGGAAGTAGAATGGTTCTGCCGCGCCTGTGGGCCGGAAGCCTGGTTCCATTCGGGCGCCTTCATATCGGCGCCGGTCTCGATATTGGAAAAATAGATCTCTTCCGCAAGGTCGATCGAGGAAGCGCCGATAGCGGCCTCCTCGCGCCAGCCACGGGAGGCGAGATTGCGGATGCGGAAATTTTGTCCTTCGAACCCGACGAACAGGTTGACCGCGAAAGCGAGCGCCATGCCCGCCGGCCCGAAGCCCGATTCCTCTGCCAACACGCCGCCGATCGCCTGCAGCGCGAAGGCAATGATCGCATGAAGCCAGAGGCGATGCGCAAGCAGCCAGATCCAGGGGAAGAGGAAGGCAAGCCACGAGAAACCATCGCGGATCGTGCGCGTATCCTCGCGCTGACCACCAGGCGGAACAAGAAAAACGTAGCTGGATGTCATCTGACGCTCCCTGCTGGGGCTCAGACGAGCGTGCCCTTCGTCGAGGGAACACGGCCCGCCTGTCTCGGATCGATCTCTGTCGCCGTGCGCAGGACTCGGGCGACGGCCTTGAAGCATGTCTCTGCAATATGGTGGTTGTTGGCACCATAGTGGTTGAGAATATGCAGGGTGATCCCGGCATTTTGCGCAAGCGCGTGGAAAAACTCGCGCACGAGTTCGGTATCGAAAGTACCGATTTTCGGCGCGCTGAACGAGACGTTCCAGACGAGGAAGGGACGGCCGGAGAGATCGACAGCCGCCTTCGTCATCGTCTCGTCCATGGCGAGATCGATCGAGGCGTAACGCGTGATGCCGCGGCGGTCGCCGAGCGCCTTCGAAATCGCCTGGCCGATTGCGATGCCGGTATCCTCGACCGTGTGATGGTCGTCGATATGCAGGTCGCCCTTGGCCTCGATTTCCATGTCGATCAGCGAATGTCGCGAAAGCTGTTCCAGCATATGGTCGAAGAAGCCGACGCCCGTCGAAATCGTCGATTTGCCGGTGCCGTCGAGATTGACGGAAACGGAAATGGAGGTCTCGTTGGTCTTGCGGGAAACACTGCCCGTGCGGCTTGCTGCGGTCTCGGCCATATGGCTTTCTCCTTGAAATCAAGGTGGTTCCTTATCAGGCGCATTGCGAAATATCCAGAAGCGCGAGGGCAGAAAAGGCAGGCCATTTGCAATCGCGGCGGACCCTCTTACATAGGGTTCAACAGGGCCGATGTTCGGCCCGCTGTAACCGCCCGCGAGTTGGGGCAACAGGTGTTTGATGACGACAATTATTACAGTTCGAAAAGGCGGCAAGGTCGTGGTGGCCGGCGATGGCCAGGTCAGCCTCGGCCAGACCGTCATGAAAGGCAATGCCCGCAAGGTCCGCCGCATCGGTAAGGGCGAGGTGATCGCCGGTTTCGCTGGTGCGACCGCCGATGCCTTCACCCTTCTGGAAAGACTTGAAAAGAAGCTGGAGCAATATCCGGGTCAGCTGATGCGCGCCGCCGTCGAGCTCGCCAAGGACTGGCGTACCGACCGTTACCTGCGCAATCTCGAAGCCATGATGCTGGTCGCCGACAAGTCGGTGACGCTGGCCATCACCGGCAATGGCGACGTGCTGGAGCCCGAGCATGGCGTCATGGCCATCGGCTCCGGTGGCAATTTCGCGCTTGCCGCAGCTCTTGCGCTTGCCGACACCGACAAGTCTGCCGAAGAGATCGCCCGTCGCGCGCTCGATATCGCTGCCGACATCTGCGTCTATACCAACCACAATGTCATCGTGGAAACACTGGACACGGAATGACGGATTACGTCTTCCGTCCCGTCACGGTGGCTGACCTGCCGCTTCTGGCCGAATGGCTGGAGCAACCGCATGTCCGCCGCTGGTGGGGCGAGCCGGAGGGGGCGCTTGTCTCGATCGAGGAACATCTGCGTGATCCGGCGGTCGAACCCTATATAGTGACGCTCGACGGCAGGGATTTCGCCTTTATTCAGGTGGCAGATCTTGATGATGAAGACGATGCTGCACTGGACGGCCAGCCAGAAGGCACCTGTGGCATCGATCAGTTCATAGGCGCAGAAACGCTACTGGGAAAGGGTCACGGCCCGGCCTTCATGGCGAGTTTCTGCAGGATGCTCTTCGACCGGGGTAAGAACCGTGTCCTGGTCGATCCGCATCCGGACAACATCTTCGCAATCAGAGCCTATACCAAGGCAGGCTTCCAAAGACTTGGCGAAACTACTACGAATTACGGCCGGGCGCTTCTGATGGCCCTGGACCGCCAGGAGAATGACAGACAATGACCACCTTTTCTCCCCGTGAGATCGTTTCCGAACTCGACCGCTACATTATCGGCCAGCATGAGGCCAAGCGCGCCGTGGCGATTGCGCTGCGCAATCGTTGGCGCCGTCATCAGCTCGATCCGAGCCTGCGCGATGAAGTCATGCCCAAGAATATCCTGATGATCGGCCCGACCGGCGTCGGCAAGACGGAAATCTCCCGTCGCCTCGCCAAGCTCGCCGGTGCGCCCTTCATCAAGGTCGAAGCCACGAAATTCACCGAGGTCGGTTATGTCGGCCGCGATGTCGAGCAGATCATCCGCGATCTCGTCGAGGTCGGCATCGGCCTGGTGCGTGAAAAGAAGCGCGCCGAGGTTCAGGCCAAGGCCCATATGAGCGCCGAAGAGCGCGTTCTCGATGCGCTGGTCGGTGCAACGGCCTCGCCCGCGACCCGGGAAAGCTTCCGCAAGAAGCTGCGCAATGGCGAACTTGACGATAAGGAAATCGACATCGAAGTGGCCGATACCGGCTCCGGCATGGGCGGCTTTGATATCCCCGGCATGCCGGGCGCCAATATCGGCGTGCTGAACCTGTCGGAAATGTTCGGCAAGGCGATGGGCGGCCGCACAAAGAAGGTGCGCACCACGGTGAAGGCCTCCTACACCGACCTGGTCCGCGACGAGTCCGACAAGCTGATCGACAACGAAGTCATCCAGCGCGAGGCTGTGCGCTCGGTTGAAAATGACGGCATCGTCTTCCTCGACGAAATCGACAAGATCGCGGCCCGCGATGGCGGTGTCGGCGCCGGGGTTTCCCGCGAAGGCGTCCAGCGCGACCTGCTGCCGCTCGTCGAAGGCACGACGGTTTCCACCAAATACGGCCCGGTGAAGACGGATCACATCCTCTTCATCGCCTCCGGCGCCTTCCATGTTTCCAAGCCGTCGGATCTGCTGCCGGAATTGCAGGGCCGCTTGCCGATCCGCGTCGAGCTTCGTCCGCTGAATAAGGAAGATTTCCGCCGCATCCTGACGGAAACCGAGGCAAGCCTCATTCGCCAGTACAAGGCGCTGATGGAAACCGAAAGCCTGACACTCGATTTCACCGATGACGCGATCGATGCACTCGCCGATGTCGCCGTCCATCTGAACTCCTCCGTCGAAAATATCGGCGCGCGCCGTCTGCAGACGGTCATGGAGCGGGTGCTGGACGACATCTCCTATAACGCACCGGATCGCGCCGGCACGGATGTGAAGATCGATGCCGCTTACGTACGCGAGCATGTCGGCGATCTCGCGCAGAATACCGACCTGTCACGCTTCATCCTGTGATCGGGAAACATCGTTTCCTGTCTTTGCGCAGGTAATGCAAAAACTTTGACGATCTGAACTCTCGACAGCGGGCCTTTTACTTTTTAGTGAAAGGCCCGCTTTGTTTTTTGTACGGCTTTATTCGGACAAGATTCTGGTCCAGTCAGCCGCCACGAAGACGACAGGGAAAGACGGGAAAGCAGATCGTGCGACGCCTTTTGACAAGCCTTGTGATTGCCATGACCATTGCGGGCTCGGTTCCTGCGCTTGCGGCGCAGGCTGTTCCGCCCGGAAACCGTCATGCCGAGCAGCCGGATATTCCAGGCGCTTCGGTCCGCCGCACCAAGGGCACCAAGACGACCTTCGATATCAAATATGAGAAGGTGTACGACCTCCTGTCGACCGACCAGGAGCTCCTGGGCAAGATCAAGAAGGTCTCAAACGCCTACGGCATCAATCCCATTCATGTGATCGGCGCGATCGTCGGCGAACATACTTATAACGTCGATGCCTATGACCGCCTGCAGGCCTATTACGTGAAGGCCGCTTCCTATGCCGGTGAGAGCTTCCGCTTTGCCTATGATGGCGAGAACGTCGACGATTTCGTCGACCGGCCGCAATTTGCCGCCTGCAATAGCAAGAGCGATTCCTACACGCTCTGGACTTGCCGCGAGGATGTCTGGGAAAGTGATTTTCGTGGAAAGACCGTCGACGGCAAGAGCTTCCCGAACAACCGCTTCAGCGCCGTCTTCTTCCAGCCCTTCTATGCAGGCCAGACCTTCGGCCTTGGCCAGGTGAACCCGCTGACAGCGTTGATGCTGTCTGATCTCGTATCCCGCGTTTCCGGCTATCCGAAGCTGAACGAGAAGAATGCCGGCTCGGTCTACAAGGCAATCATGGACCCAGACATCTCGCTTGCCTTCGTCGCCGCCTCGATCCGCAGATCGATCGACGACTACAAGGAGATCGCCGGCATGGATATCTCCGGCAATCCAGGGGTGACAGCCACACTTTATAATGTCGGCAATTCCCGCCAGCGCGCTGCAGCCCTTGCCGCCAAGAATCGTTCCTCCGGCACGACAGTCTGGCCGGAAGAGAATTATTACGGCTGGCTGATCAACGACAAACTGGACCAGCTCAAGGGCCTGCTCTAACTTCAGGCCTGCCGGGAAGAAGATATCTCCCGGGAAAGGCTATGCTGATGGACATGCGTCCGGACCCCTTCGTTCCCCCGGCACCGTTGCCGCGTACTGTGCCGCCGTCGCGGCTCGAGATCATCAGGACGATTTTCCGCAATCCGCTGGAGCTCTGGGGCGAGCCGTCCTACACGCTGCCCTGGATTCATACCAATTTCTTTGGCCAGAGAACGCTGATCGTCAACGATCCCGGTCTCATCAAGCATGTGCTGGTCGACAATGCCAACAATTACCGCATGTCCGACGTCCGCCAGCTTGTGCTGCGCCCGATCCTGCGCGACGGACTTCTGACGGCGGAAGGCCCCGTCTGGAAACGCTCGCGCAAGGCCGTTGCGCCCGTCTTCACGCCTCGTCATGCAAAAGGGTTTGCCGACCAGATGCTGCGCCAGTCGGAAGACTACGCCCGCAAATATGCCGATGTCGGCGAGGCCGGCACGATTTTCGATATCAGCACCGACATGACGGAACTGACGTTCGCGATCCTTTCCGACACGCTGTTTTCCGGCGACATCGTCACCTCCAGCGGCCACTTCGCCGATGATGTCAACGAGCTGCTGCATCGCATGGGCCGCGTCGATCCGATGGATTTGTTGCGGGCGCCGTCCTGGGTTCCACGTGTGACACGCATCGGCGGCCAGAAGGTCCTGGAGAAATTCCGCGCCATCGTCCGCAACACCATGGATATGCGGCTTGCCAAGATGAAGGCCGACCGCAGCACGGCGCCGAACGATTTCCTGACCCTGTTGCTGGAGCAGGCCGGTCCCGATGGCCTGACGAAGGAGGAGATCGAGGACAATATCCTGACCTTCATCGGTGCGGGCCATGAGACAACCGCCCGCGCACTCGCCTGGACGCTCTATTGTGTCTCCAACAGCCCGCATATCCGAGAGGCGATGGAAGAGGAGATCGATAGGGTCCTCGCATCAGGCGCAGAACCGGTCGAATGGCCGGATCTGATGCCACAGACCCGCGCCGCCTTCGAGGAGGCACTCCGCCTTTATCCGCCGGCTCCCTCGATCAATCGCGCTGCCATTGCAGATGATTCCTGGACCAGCCCCAAGGGCGAGCGTGTCGAGATCGAGGCTGGCGTCACCGTGCTCGTCATGCCCTGGACGCTGCATCGCCATGAGCTCCATTGGGATCGGCCGCGCGCCTATATGCCGGAACGATTCCTGCCGGAAAACCGTGCTTCCATCGGCCGTTTCCAGTTCCTGCCCTTCGGCGCCGGTCCGCGCGTCTGCATCGGCGCCACCTTTGCGCTTCAGGAAGCGGTTATCGCGCTCGCCGTCCTGATGCAGCACCACCGTTTCGATTCGACCGATCAGACGAATCCCTGGCCGGTGCAGAAGCTGACGACGCAGCCGCAAAACGGCCTTCCGATGCGCGTGACCCGCCGGACTGTTTCCAAGCCTGCATAAATCTTTCGAATTGTTGCTGAATTGACTGTGAATGAAAGCCGGGCAAAGTGGCAGCATGAAAAAAGCTGCCACTGCAAGGGAGACACCGCATGAGCCGCATTGAAAAGAATGGTCTCTTCATCGAAGCCGTCCTTCATGATTTCCTCGTGAAGGAGGCATTGCCGGGCCTCGCCATCGATGCGGACAAGTTCTTCGCCGATTTCTCGGCGATCGTACATGATCTGGCGCCGAAGAACCGCGCGCTGCTTTTGAAGCGCGATCAGCTGCAGGCAAAGATCGACGACTGGTATCGCCAAAATGGCGCACCGACGGATATGGACGCCTATCAGTCCTTCCTGAAAGAGATCGGCTATCTCCTCCCCGAGGGGCCGGATTTTCAGGTTTCGACTGCCAATGTCGATGCCGAGATCGCCTCTCTTGCCGGCCCGCAGCTCGTCGTTCCCGTCATGAACGCCCGCTACGCGCTGAATGCCGCCAATGCTCGCTGGGGTTCGCTCTATGACGCTCTCTATGGCACCGATGCCATCCCGGAAACGGATGGTGCCGAAAAGGGCAAGGGCTACAACCCCAAGCGCGGCGAAATGGTCATCGCCTGGGTGCGCAATTTCCTCGATTCCGCCGTTCCCCTTGATGGCAGCTCCTGGAAGAATGTCGGCTCCTTCGCCGTCAAGAATGGTGCTCTGGCGATTGCTGCCGTCGATGGCAAAGCACTGGCGCTGAAAGATGCCGGGCATTTCGCTGGCTATCGCGGCGATGCGAACGCGCCGACCCATATTCTCCTGAAGAATAACGGCATCCATATCGAAATCGCGCTCGATGCCTCGACCCTGATCGGTAAAACAGATCCGGCCCGTATTTCCGACGTCTGGCTGGAATCGGCCATCACCACGATCATGGACTGCGAGGATTCCATTGCTGCCGTCGATGCCGAGGACAAGGTTGTCGTCTACCGCAATTGGCTCGGCCTGATGAAGGGCGACCTGCAGGAGGAAGTGGCCAAGGCCGGTTCGACATTCGTTCGCAAGCTCAATCCGGATATCGCCTACACGGCGCCCGGCGGGCAGAGCTTCGAACTGCATCGCCGCTCTCTGATGCTGGTGCGCAATGTCGGCCACCTCATGACCAATCCGGCGATCGTCGATCGCGATGGCAACGAGGTTCCGGAAGGCATCATGGATGCCGTGATCACCGGCCTGATTGCGCTCTACGATGTTGGCCCATCGGGACGCCGCAAGAATTCGCGTGCCGGCTCCATGTATGTCGTCAAGCCGAAGATGCATGGCCCCGAAGAGGTCGCCTTCGCAGTCGAGATCTTCTCACGCGTTGAAGACGCCCTTGGTATGGCGGGTAATACCATCAAGATGGGTATCATGGACGAGGAGCGCCGCACGACCGTCAATCTCAAGGAATGCATCCGCGCTGCCCGCGAACGGGTCGTCTTCATCAACACCGGCTTCCTCGATCGCACAGGCGATGAAATCCACACGTCTATGGAAGCCGGCCCGATGATCCGCAAAGGCGACATGAAGCAGGCCGCCTGGATTGGAGCCTACGAAAACTGGAACGTCGATATCGGCCTCGAATGCGGCCTCTCCGGCCATGCGCAGATCGGCAAGGGCATGTGGGCCATGCCCGATCTGATGGCCGCGATGCTGGAGCAGAAGATCGCCCATCCGAAGGCCGGGGCTAACACCGCCTGGGTGCCGTCGCCGACGGCCGCCACTCTGCATGCCACGCACTATCACCAGATCAACGTTGCCAAGGTGCAAGAAGGCCTGAAGAATCGCACTCGCGCTAAGCTCTCCGATATTCTCTCGGTGCCGGTCGTTGTACGGCCGAACTGGACGCCGGAAGAAATCCAGCGCGAGCTCGACAACAATGCCCAGGGCATTCTGGGTTACGTCGTGCGTTGGGTCGACCAAGGCATCGGCTGCTCCAAGGTGCCTGACATCAACAATGTCGGCCTCATGGAAGATCGTGCGACGCTGCGCATTTCCGCCCAGCACATGGCGAACTGGCTGCACCACAAGATCGTCACGAAGGAGCAGGTCGTCGAAACGATGAAGCGTATGGCCGCCGTCGTCGATCAGCAGAATGCCGGCGATTCGGCCTACATCCAGATGGCCGGAAATTTCGATGATTCGATCGCCTTCCAGGCAGCACTCGATCTAGTCCTGAAGGGCAGGGAACAGCCGAACGGCTATACCGAGCCGGTCCTGCATCGCCGCCGCATCGAGCTCAAGGCAAAGCTGACCGCCTGAGCCTGAGCATGCAGATACAAAAAGGCCGCCGGACCCAAAAGTCCGGCGGCCTTTTTTATACCGAATTCAGCTTTTAGCTTACTGGATAACGATGACCTTGGAGGTGGTCTTGCCCGGACGGACGCGGCTGTAGAGATCGATCACGTCCTGGTTCATCAGGCGGATGCAGCCCGATGAAGCGGCAGTGCCGATCGAGGCCCATTCCGGAGTGCCGTGCAGGCGGAAGAGTGTGTCCTGGCCCTTCTCGTTGAAGAGGTACATGGCACGTGCGCCGAGCGGGTTGGTGAGGCCTGGACCCATGCCGTCTTCGACATACTTGGCGATTTCAGGACGACGGACGGCCATTTCCTTCGGTGGGTGCCAGTTTGGCCATTCCTGCTTCCAGGCGACATAGGCTGTGCCGGACCATGCAAAGCCCTGCTTGCCGACGCCGATGCCATAGCGGACGGCTTTGCCGTTAGGCAGGATATAATAGAGGTGACGCTCGCGCGTGTTGACGATGATCGTGCCCGGACGCTCGTCGCTCTGGTAGCTGACGATCTGCCGGCGGAATTCCGGCTTGACGCGGTCGATCGGAATTGCCGGCAGGGAGTATCCGGCATCCGATGTTACACCGTAGGCGTCATTGAAGATTTGTGCCGTTTGAACGGTCGGACCTGCGCCCTTGTCATCGACGGACGCGGATTCGGACGTCGTGGAGCAGCCGGCCAGTGCCACGGTCGCCAGCAGGCCAAATACAGGGAATGCATTGCGGATGCGCATGGATGACTCTTGAAGGTTTTGGGGCAAGGGAGGATAGTCTTTCGACCATCGTTGCTTATGGTTTATTTTCGATTAACTTTGCCTTTGCAAGGCTGCTGCGGTGCGACAAAATCCATCTGCGCCGCAAATTAAAAGCGCATGGCTTTTTTGCAACAATGACCAAGGCCCTCTGACACTTATCCATGACGATTTTGAGCGTTTACAATAACAATCCGTTAATCGATGGCCGGCAATCGGACAGGGCCATGATGGTGCGCCGTGGCATGCAGATTTTGCTCCACGATATGCGCCACGCGGTGTTGCCGGAACTGCCGCTGGCGAGCGGCCGCCGGGCCGATTTGATTACGATCTCTGAAAAGGGAGAGGTCTGGATCATCGAGATCAAGACGTCGATCGAGGACTTTAAGGTCGATCGTAAATGGCCGGATTACCGTCTGCATTGCGACCGGCTATTCTTTGCAACACATAAGGATGTGCCTGTCGATATATTTCCAGAGGAGTGCGGCCTTTTTCTTTCAGATGGTTACGGGGCCCATATGCTGCGCGAAGCACCTGAACACCGTCTGCCGCCGGCGACCCGCAAGGCCGTAACGCTCAACTTTTCGCGCGCAGCCGCGCAACGGCTGATGATGGCCGAATGGGCAAACGGCAAGCCGTTCAACGTGGATGATGTCTGACTATTTCGGTGCGCGTTTGGCGAGGATGCGCTGCAGCGTGCGGCGGTGCATGTTGAGCCGACGTGCCGTCTCAGACACGTTGCGCTCACACATTTCGTAGACACGCTGGATGTGCTCCCAGCGCACGCGATCCGCCGACATGGGATTTTCCGGCAGTTCCGCCTTTTCCCCGGGCCGTTGAGTGAGTGCCGCAAACACATCATCGGCATCAGCAGGTTTCGCCAGGTAATCCACAGCCCCGAGCTTCACGGCGGTCACCGCAGTGGCGATATTGCCGTAGCCCGTCAGCACGATGATTCGCGTGTCGTCGCGGCGCTGGCGAATCGCCTCGATGACATCGAGACCGTTGCCGTCGCCGAGTCTTAAGTCGACCACCGCATACTTCGGCGGCCGGCCCTTGGACTTTGCCACACCTTCCGCCACCGATTCGGCCGTTTCCACATGAAAGCCGCGTGCCTCCATGGCTCGTGCCAAGCGACGCAGAAAGGGGCCGTCGTCATCGACGATCAGCAGGCTCGGGTCAGGCCCGATATGCTCCTCGTTGGAGCCGGCGGAAATCTCATGGTTCTGATCTGTCATCGCTACGGTCCCGGCGGTTGAATGTCCGAATGCGTCAACCGCTTATATTCTGTTTATGCCCACAAAGTCATTTTGTCGAATTTGCGTCTATCAATACGCGCGGCCATTCGATTCGAATGCGAGCGCCGGCATTTTCCGGATCGCGGTTTTCGAAAATCAAAGATGCGCCGGAGCGCTCCAGCAGCGTTTTGGCTATGAAAAGCCCCAGTCCCAGGCCTCCAGCCGTATCTTCCCTCTGCCGTTTGGTGACGTAGGGTTCGCCGATCCGCGTCAGAATATCGGGCGCGTAGCCGTTGCCGTCGTCCTCGATAACGATGAGCACCTTTTCGTGATCGTGCTCGACCGTGACCGTCACCTTCTCCCGCGCATAGTCGACAGCGTTCTCGACGAGGTTGCCGAGCCCATACATGATGCCGGCATTGCGGTCGGTAACAGGCTCGCCGCTGCGCGGGCTCTTCTCTACCAATTCCAGCTTGATGCCGAATTCGCGATGTGGCGCCACGATTTCCTCCATCATCGAGGAGAGGGGTAGCCGCCGCAGATGCGCCTCGCCCTCGGCAGAGAGCGTCGTCAGCCGGCGAAGGATATCGCGGCAGCGCTCGCTCTGGCTGCGCAGAAGCTGCACATCCTCGCGGAACCGGTCGTCATTCTTGAGCTCGCGCTCCATCTCCTTGGCAACGACGCTGATCGTGGCAAGCGGCGTGCCGAGCTCATGGGCCGCAGCGGCTGCAAGCCCGTCGAGCTGGGATAGATGCTTCTCCCGCTGCAGCACCAACTCTGTCGCCGCCAGCGCGTCGGCAAGCTGGCTCGCTTCCATCGACACCCGATAGGCATAGAAAGCGGCAAAGGCCATGGTCGAGGCGATCGAACACCAGACGCCGAACTGCATGACATTGTGGACGTTGATTTCCATCCCGTCGAACCACGGAAGCGGAAAAGGCGAGAAGGCAAGCACGGTAATGCAGACCATTGCAAAGCCGATCAATGGCGTACTGTAGCGGATCGGCTGTGAGGCGAAGGAAATGATGACGGGAACGCAGACCAATGCCGCAAAAGGATTGGCAAGGCCTCCAGTAATGAAGAGCAGCGCGCAGAGCTGCAGAAGGTCGAAACCCAAAAGCGCGAAAGCAGCACGCGGCTCAAGCCGGTGAGTCGGCGGATAGCGAATCGTCAGATAGAAATTCACCCCGGCGAGTGCGGCAATCAGCGAGCAGCTGGCAACCAGTGGCAGGGGGAATTTCAACAGGAACGCGACAATGAAAACTGTTACCGCCTGGCCGGTGACCGCCAGCCATCGCAATCGCACCAAAGTCTGCAGGCGTAGCCGGCGGCTGCTTAGCCTGTCTTCCCGTGTCTGGATTTCGGTCTTCTCAATCACGCCGCACTCCTACAGCATCGTCCGAAAATCGGAATCGATTTCGGAAAGTCTGATGCATAGATTCAAAGAGTTAGAGCGTCCTTTGCGCGTCCGAATGGGCCACGGGGCTCCAACGCCGGCGGACTATGTACCACGGGGCTTTGCCCTTGTCGTCGGCACCGCTTCATCAGGCTTTTCCGGCCAGGGATGTCTTGGATAGCGCCCCCGCATATCCGCGCGCACATCCTTCCACGAGCCCGCCCAGAAACCTGGCAGGTCGCGGGTCGTCTGGATAGGCCTGTGGGCCGGCGAAGTAAGCTCCAGCAGCAGGGGCAATCGTCCGCCGGCCACCGCCGGGTGCTGCTTGAGACCTAAGAGCTCTTGTACCCGGATCGTCAGCGTCGGTTCTTCGCCGTCGTATTGGATTGGATGGCGTTGCCCCGTTGGCGCCTCGAAATGCGTTGGTGCAAGCCATGCGAGATCGCGCTGCAGGTCGTGTGGCACGAGTGCCATCAGTCCGTTGGAGAGCCCGGAGGCGGAAATATCCGAAAGCCCTCGCGCGTCCATCTGGAAAGGGATGAACCAGTCTTCCATGCGGTCAAGCAGTGCTTCGTCGCTCATATCGGGCCATGGTTCACCGATCGTCCGGTGCAGGAAGCCGATCCGCTCCCGAAGCTGCAGAGCCTCCTTGGAAAAGGGAAGCTGATCGAGCCCCAGCTCCTGCAATCCTTGCGCAAGCGCCCGTACCACCGCCTCGCCCGAGGGGCGTGGGAGCGGCGCTTCCTCGAAAACGATCGCGCCGAGTCTTGTGGCCCGGCGTGCCCGCACCTGCCGGCTCTGCCTGTCGAAAAAGGTCTGATCGTCCGTCCGGATTTCGCCCGGCAGCTCGGCTTCGATGTCGGCGCGGGAGACGTCCGCTGCTGCCAGAATTCTCCCCTGCGCGGCCCGACCCGTCAGATCGGCGATTACGAGCATCTGGCTGCCGGCCAGCCGCTCGGTCTCCGCAAGCTCGGCGCCTCGGCCGTTCGCCATGACATACCGCCCGCGCGCGCCGCGCTGAAGTGCGATTCGATCCGGGAAAGCGTGCAGCAGAAGCCTTCCCGCAAGCACAGGTTCAGCACTCGAAACCTTGTTGAAGCCTTCCGAGAGCCTTCCCGCGAGCCGTCTCGAAGCCTCGGCCCTTTCGCCTTTTTCACCTTTGAACCGTCGCAGGCGCTCTTCCAGATCGATGCTGGTGCCGCCGAGCCCCTGCTCAGTCAGCAGCACGGATATCAGCGCCGCATCCCTGGCATGACCCGATTCGCCAGCCGAAACCACCATGGCGGCCAGCCGCGGCGGCAGGGCGAGGTCGCGCATCACCTTCCCTCGCGCCGTCAACGCGCCGTCTTTGTCCAGCGCCCCAAGCTGCGCCAATAGCGCGCGTGCTTCCTTGATTGTCGTCTCCGGCGGCTGATCGACAAAAGCGAGCGATTTCGTATCCTGAACGCCCCAATGGGCGAGATCGAGCACGAGACCGGAAAGATCGCTCGAAAGAATCTGTGGTGGTGTGAAGGCCGGAAGTGCCGCCGTCTGGCCCTGATGCCACAGGCGGATCGCGATACCAGGTTCTGTCCTTCCCGCGCGGCCGGCACGCTGATCGGCCGAAGCGCGCGACACCCGCACGGTTTCGAGCCGCGTGATGCCCGTCGATGCCTCGAAGACCGGCAGTCGCTGCAGCCCGCTGTCGATCACGATCCGCACGCCGTCGATGGTGATCGAAGTTTCGGCAATCGAGGTCGCAAGCACGATTTTGCGCGTGCCTGGTGCCGCAGGGCGGATCGCCGCATCCTGCTCCTTCTGGCTGAGATTGCCGTAGAGCGGTGCAATCAGCGTCTCGGCGCCGAACCGTCCTTCGAGCCGCTCTGCCGTCCGGGTGATCTCCGCCTGGCCAGGAAGGAAGGCGAGAATCGATCCGGATTCGCTCGCATGAAAACCGGCGATCGCCCGCACCATCGCGTCTTCAATGCGCTCGCCGCCCGGCCGGTCCTGATAGCGGATATCAATCGGAAAGCTTCGCCCCGTACTTTCGATAACAGGCGGATGATTAAGCAGTGCAGCGACCCGTTCGATATCGAGCGTGGCCGACATGACAAGGATACGCAGGTCCTCGCGAAGCGCCGATTGAACGTCGAGCGCCAGCGCAAGGCCGAAATCGGCATCCAGCGACCGCTCGTGAAATTCGTCGAAGATGACGGTGGAGACACCTGAGAGTTCGGGATCATCGAGGATCATGCGGGCGAAGACGCCCTCGGTAACAACCTCGATCCGCGTCTTGGTTGATATCCGGTTGTCGAGGCGCATGCGGTAACCGACCGTTTCGCCCACCTGTTCGCCAAGCAGGGACGCCATGCGGCCAGCCGCGGCGCGCGCCGCCAGCCGGCGGGGCTCCAGCAGGATGATCTTCCCGTCGTCGCGCCAGGCCTGACCGAGCAGATGAAGCGGTACGAGCGTCGTTTTGCCGGCGCCTGGAGGAGCCGAAAGCACGGCTCGTTTCTCCTTGCCAAGCGCCGCGCTAATATTGGGCAGCACATGCAAAACCGGAAGCTCCGGCAAAGAAGGCGTCGTCTTCACTTTCGGCCCGTCACCATTTCATAGGCAAGGATGGCAGCGGCCAGATCCTCGAGCGCTGCGCCAACGGATTTGAAGAGCGTGATCTCCTGATCATCTTTCCGCCCGTCACAGGCGCCCGATATCAGCTCTGCCAGCTCACCGCGTATATCGCTCTCTTTCAGCAGCCCGCTCCTCAAAGGTTGGACGATATCGCCGCCTTCGCTCAGCGCGCCTGCCCTCGTGTCAACATAGACGGCGGAGCGCAGCACGGCCGCATCGTCGCTCTCCCGCATGCTGGGCTTAAAGGCGCCAACCAAATCGAGATGGGCGCCGGGCTTAAGCCATTCGCCTCGAACAAGTGGCTCACTGGAGAGCGTCGCGCAAGAAATGATATCAGCTGTTCTTGCGGCCGCTTCAATATCGCTCACCGCCTCGGCCCGCAGCCCAAGAGCCCGCGCTTCCTCCGCCGCCTTCTCCGCCGCCTTGCTATTGCGTCCCCAGATACGGTAGCGCCGGATCGACCTGACTGTCCCATGCGCCTGCATGAGGTTAAGTGAAAGCCGGCCGGTGCCACAGACCAGCATTTCTTCTGCATCTGTCCGGGAAAGATAGCGTGATGCCAAGGCCGAGGTCGCTGCCGTCCGCCGCGCCGTCAATTCTCCGCCCTCGATGACGGCCAGCATCTGTCCGGTTGCCGCAGAAGAAAGAAGATAGCTCCCGAAGATCGCAGGCAGGCTGCGACGAACATTGCCGGGAAACACCGAAACCGTCTTGATGCCTGTATATTGTCCGGGAAGCCAGGCCGGCATGAGCAGCAGGGTGGCATTCTCCTCTCCTGGAACCTCCATGTCGTGATGATGGCGGACCGGCATAACACAATCGCTTCGAAACATCGCTTCGATCGCATCAATGAGCTGCACCCAAGGCAGCGCTGACCGCGTCTGGTCTTCATCGAGGACAAGCATTCCGAACTCCCCAAAGGCATGGATATATTCCGTGTCAAACTACCGATTGGGACGGTTGAGGCAAGCGCCCTGGAAGTCACCTGCACGCCGGCCCATATAAAGGCAGCACACGAAGCCGACACTGATTGGCCGGAATCGGCGAAAGTCGATCCGAAACGGGCTGATTTGACCGCGAAATTCCTCCCTTCGACCGGAGGCCATAAAACTGTCAGCAAAATCAAACCGTTACAAAAATGTCAAAAAAGTTGGTTTGGTGGTGTTGACTGTTTCGGTGGGG
>UCKU01000004.1 GCA_900473185.1 Hyphomicrobiales bacterium
TCGACGGTGGCACCCTGGCTCTTGTGGATCGTCGTGGCATAACCGTGATCGACATGCCCGTAGAAGCGCTGCTCCACGACCACCTGCCGGCAACCATCGCCCGCACCGATCGCAACGCAGATGCGGCCGGGCGCTGCCTCGACCACCTTGCCCAGCATGCCGTTCTTGACGCCGAGCGAAGCCTCGTTCTTCAGGAAGACGATCTGGTCGCCGGCTGCAAATTGGCGTTTGCCCTCGGCCGTCGCAAAGACGAAGCCCTGTTCCACGATACCGCGCTCGACAAGCCGTTCGCGTGCCATCTCGTTCAAGGCGCGCACGTCGCGGCGCAGATGCGCCAGGATCAGCGAGGTCTTAGCCGGATCGTAGTCACGATCCCAGTCCGCGATCAGACTGGCGACGGCCTGCGCCTTCAGCTGCGAGCCGATGATCTTGTCATTGGCCCTATAGGCGTCGATGGCCCGACCGACATTGCCGCGGGCAAGGTCGAGCGAGGCGTCGCGCATCCACTGCTCGCGCTGCCTGTAGATCGTGTCGAGTTCAGCATAGCCGATGCGGTCGGTGATCGCCCGGAAGGCGGCGCCCGCTTCGATCGGCTGCAGTTGTTCGGGATCGCCGACAAGCACGAGCTTGGCGCCGGCCCGCGTGATAGCTTCGACGAAGAATGCCATCTGCCGCGACGACACCATGCCGGCCTCGTCGAGCACGAAGACCGTCTTGTCGTCGAGCCGATCTCGGCCGCGGCTCCAGCGCTGTTCCCAGGACGACAGGGTGCGAGAGACGATGCCCGCTTCCTTCTCCAGTCCCTCTGCCGCCTTGCCGGCAAGTGCTGCGCCGATGACACGGTAACCTTCCGCCTCCCAGGCCTCGCGGGCCGCCTTCATCATCGTCGTCTTGCCGGCACCGGCACGGCCGATCACGGTTGCGATCCGCTCCCTGCCGGTAATATGTTCGATCGCCACCTTCTGCTCATCCGAAAGACGCGGATGGCGCAAAAGCGTCGCCTCCAGAGCTCTTCGTCTGACACCATGTGAAGAGCGCTGCGACAGCCAGATCGCTCGGTTCGCCATCTCGGCTTCCAGGCGGATCATCTCGCGGGTCGTGTATCTGGCCGGAGCGCGCAGCCCGGTGGCAAAATCGGTCCGCGCCTCCTCGAGTTTCAAAGCACGCGGACTCTGGACGATCCGTGCCATGAGGCTCTGAAACAGGCCAGGATCGTCGATGTAGCGATGCAGCACCTTGGCCACATCACGTTCGTCGAAAACGCTCTTCTCGCGGATGACCAGGTCAAGAACGATATCGGGAGTGAGCTGGATACGGCGAGCATTCTCTGCGCGCCGTTGCTCCTGCAATTCCAGCCGGTCGAGCACAACGGCTTGACCGGAATTCGAGGCCTTTTGTACGAGCGCCTTCGTGGCAACGCCAAGATGGGCGGTTGGCGCCAGCTCGATCCCCTGCTTTTCGAAGGAGCGCCCATCGACCCTGATGTCCAGACCCGCAAGCGCCAGATGCCGGTTCTGGCAGGCAAACCAACCGTCGCGGAATGCATTGAACTCGTCGATATCGCCCACCCAGCGCTCGTAGACGATCTTACCGGCGCCATAGCGGATAGGTTGGCCGTCAGGACCGAGCACGGCGACGATCTTGGGTCCGAATCCACCCTCGGTCAGCGGCCGCAGCGTCATCATCAGGTGCACATGCGGATTGCCGGGAGCGTCGTGATAGACCCAGTCGGCGACCATGCCCTTCGCAGTGACATGGGTCGCCACGAAGTCGCGCATCAGGGCGATATTCTGCTCGGAAGAGAGCTCGATTGGCAACCCGATTGTCACCTCCCTGGCAAGCTGCGCATTGGCTCGCTTCGAGGAGGACTCCACCTTGTTCCAGAAGAACTCGGATGCGCTGGAAACGGAACGATCAGCGATCATCGACTGCAGCCACTGCGGCGCGTCCGAAGGAATGGAGAACTCCTCGTGCAAAAGCCCCTTCTTGCGCGTGTAATCGATAGTTCGCGCTTCCCGTTCGAATTCCATTTTGGCGCAATGACAATAGGCCGCCAGTTGGACCGCGCTACGGCCGGAGCCGCGGGCGACGATTCTCACGGAGAAATGCGATATAGCCACGTGAAAGCCTCTTGCGAACGAAACCTATGGGTTCGTCGAAAGCGGAGACACTCTTACGCCTGAACAAGACGGCGACGGATATCGCTGTTAGCTCCGCTCCGTCGGAACGGTCGAAAGGATGCGCAAACGTGTTGGCTGCGCCAACTCGCATTTCTGCTAGTAGATGGCACCAAACTGTGGGGCTTTCATGCGGTTTAAGTCGAAACCGCATGAAAGGCATCCGGGATCCTCGTCTACGATTTGCCAAGCTCCGGTGTAGTTTAGGTCGCGGAAAGGTTTGATCTTGACGTAAGCGCTCTGGTGGCACTTACGCAGAATCGACCCGATCCCGCTTACTCTGCGAGCTGCAGCTTCAGGGCCGTGACACCGACGGCCAGATTGACGCCAACATCGCCTTCGAGCGAAACTGGCTGCAGCGAGACGGTCCTTCTCGTTCCGCCAACCAGCACATTGGCGCCGCCGCCGATACCGACGCTGGCATCGGCCGTGACACCGGCATAATTGCCCTCTAGGCCGGCAACCGGTTCACGCGTGGCGTTGAAGACGAGCCAGACCATCCGACCCTTTTCGACGGTGCCGACATCGAGGCCGAAATCGGTGATCGTGCCGACATAGTGCTGGCTGGCGTCGCCGGAAGCGCTCGGCGTGTAGGTGCAGTCGAGATCCTGCTTGGAGCCGACGATGACACCGATGCCCTTGGAAACGTCGCAATCCAGCTTGCCGACATCGGCCTGGGCGGCGTTTGCAACGACAGGGGCGGCCAGCATGCCGGCTGCGAGAAGGGAAAGAAGACTGGTTTTCATGATGGATCCTGTTCGAAGTTGAAAGTTGCTATCGGCAGCGCAGTTCATGGGAGCTGACCGCGGATGCTGCCTGACATTGTCGACGAGGGCTCGCCGATCGATGAAAAGAATAGGGGAGCGGCCGGACCGGATGAAATCGCGCGCTGGTCTAGGCGGGCCAATACGAAAGTTTAGTTCCGCCCGCTTCGAGATGGGCGTAACTTCCTTCCCATCGCCTGACGCCTCCTCCTGACAGGCGATAGAAATCTCGGTTAAGGCTTCCCGGTGTCCCTCCCCTCCGCCCGAAGTCACGGATTGCCCGAGGATCCGCAAATGGCCGCCTTTCCGTATCGGAAGGCGGCCTTTTTTTCAGGATTGCGCGATTTTCCGTCGCGACCGAAGCAGCATGCGAGCATGACAACAGATGTCCCGGCTTGTCCGGAGATAGCCTAGACGTAGGTATGATTCAGCAATGCGGCCTGCGCGACTAACTTCTCGAGCGTCCGGGACGAAGCCCGGTTCGATCATCAAAGAGACGAGGTACTGTCATGTATCAGGATTCGATTGATCACTTTGCCCAGTCCGGCGAAGAGAAAGCCGAAGAGGTCCGTAGCCACTTTCTAGCCTTCCTGATCGGGGCGGCGATGGCTGGCGCCTATATCGGTTTCGGCGATATCATCATGTTTACCGCCGGCGCTCATGCCGATCCGGCTTGGGCGCATCTCGTCATGGGGGTGGTCTTCTCCTCTGCCCTGACAATCGTCGTCTTTGCCGGCAGCGAGCTCTTCACGGGAACGGCGATGTATATGCCGCTTGCCGTTCTGACGCGGCGCAGCCGTGTTGCTGATATGGTGCTTGTCTGGATCGCGGCCTGGATCGGCAACCTGATTGGCGCCGTGGTACTCGCCGGCCTCTTCCATCTGGCCGGCGGCGGTGTGCTTCTGGGCGACGGAAGCCAGGCGTTCTTTTCGATTGTCTCGGCCAAGATGTCGGCGGGATCGCTGGAACTTCTTGCCCGCGGTATTCTCTGCAACTGGCTTGTTTGCCTCGCCATCTGGATGGCTGGACGCACGGAAAATGCCGCTGCCAAGATCATGCTGATCTTCTGGCCGATTACCATCTTCGTGGCCGCCGGCTACGAACACAGCGTCGCCAACATGTTCACCTTCTCGATGGCGCTGATGGGTGAGCATCCCGCAAACATCACGCTTGCTGCCGCCGTCCATAATCTCGTCTGGGTCACGCTCGGCAACCTTATCGGCGGCGCGGTTTTCATGGCGCTTGGCTACTGGCTGCAGGTCCATGGCACCGGCCACGTCTCCTTCACGCCGGTCCCGGTTCGCGTCCGCGCAAAGATTTCCGCTGACCACAGCAAGAAGTGAGGCGCACATGGCCAAGCAGATCACCGTCACCAGCCTTAGCCCGTCCGAGCCCGCGCGCTCGCCGCCGCCGGAAGCTCCCGCCGCGCCGGCTGCGCCCTCCCCGGGAGCCGTGGTGTCGTTGAGGCGGCTTGCCATTCCCCTTCTCGCCATCACGCTCGTGGGCGCCGGAGTGGCCATCGTGAGCGTCGACTGGAACCGGTGGGTGGCGAGCGCATCGCATCAATCGACGGACGATGCCGTGGTCAGCGCCGATGTCTCGACGCTGAGCGCCCAGATCAGCGGCATCGTCCGGAGCACCCCGGTCTCCGACTATCAGGCGGTGACGAAGGGCCAGTTGCTCGCCGAAATCGATCCGCGGGAATATGACGCCGCGGTCGCCGTCTCGAAGGCCAATCTTGCAGCCGCAAATGCGTCGCTTGCCAACCTCGCAAACCAGATCGAATTGCAAAAGGCGGTCGTGCAGGTGGCTGAAGCGCAGAACGCATCGGCCTTGGCACAGCAGACCCAGACCGAACAGGAGTTCCGCCGCCAGACCAGCCTTGGCGGCGCGACCTCGCAACAGCTGTTGCAGCAGGCGCAGGCCGCCTATCTGCAAGCCCAGGCTTCGGTCAAATCGACGGCAGCCTCGATCGAGCAGCAAAAGGCCCAACTGAACGTTCTGAACGGACAATCTCCGCTGCTGCAGGCGCAGGTGGATGCCGCCCAGGCATCGCTCGATACCGCCCTGATCCACCAGGGCTATGCCCGCATCTACGCGCCTTTCGATGGCGTCATTGGCCGCAGGCTCGTCCATGAAGGCGATTTCGTCGCGGCCGGCACCAGCCTCGTGTCGGAAGTTCCGCTTCCGAGCGTCTATATTACCGCGAATTTCAAGGAGACACAGCTTTCCCGGATCACGCCGGGCCGAGCTGCGGACGTTACCATCGACACGTTCCCCGGCCACTCGCTGCATGGCAAGGTCATCGGCCTGTCTCCGGCAAGCGGCTCGATCTTCGCGCTGCTGCCGCCCGACAATGCGACCGGAAACTATACCAAGGTCGTCCAGCGCATCCCGGTCAAGATCGTCTTCGATCCCGGCCAGCCGCTGGTTGATCGGCTTAAGCCCGGAATGTCGGCCGTCGTCACGGTGGATACCAAGCCGGGCCTGGACCAATGAGCGCGGCTCCGCGCGCCTTTGGTCCGCTGACCAGTGGTACGACGACCAGCCATCCTTTTCTTATCGTCGCGGCCCTGTTGCTCGCCTCCTTCGTGGTCGGCTTCGATACGCGCGTCTTTGCCGTCGGCCTGCCCGATATCCGCGGCGCCTATTCGCTGGGCTTCGACGAAGCCTCATGGCTCAGTACCGTCGCCAACGCCCCGCAGATCCTCATTTCATCGGCGGTCGCGTGGATCGCCACCGTTTTCGGTGTGCGCCGGGTGATGATCCCGACGACATTGGTCTATGCCTGCATTTCGCTCATTATTCCCATGGTCCATGACGGCGGCGCACTCTTTGCGCTGCATGCGGCGCGAGCCCTTCTGCTCGGCGTCTTCATTCCGGCCACCATCATGGTGATCTTCCGCAATCTCGACATGAAATACTGGCTGATCGGCCTTTCGATCTACGCGCTTCGCGTTCCGCTATCGCAGAATCTCGGCTTCGTGCTCGTCGGCATCTATGATGATTATCTCGGCTGGCAGTGGGTCTATTGGCAGGATGTGATCGTCACGCCGATCATCGCCCTTCTCCTCATCATCGGTGCTCCCAAAGAAGAGATCAATTCAAGTCTGCTCAAGAACGCCGACTGGGGCGGCATGATGCTGCTCGGATGCTCGATGACGATGATTTATGTCGGTCTCGATCAGGGCAACAGGCTGGACTGGTTCAATTCCGGCATCGTCACCTCGCTGCTGGCAGGCGGCACGATTCTCTTCATCGGCTTCCTCATCAACGAGAGTGTCGTCGCCAATCCCTGGGCGCATGCGAGCGTGATCCTGTCGCGCAATATCGGCATCGGCTATGCGATCATCATCGCCTTTACCTTTGCCAGTTCCGGCGCTTCGATTTCGATTCCGGGATTTCTGCAAACCGTCGTCGGATTACGGCCGATCGCCATATCCGAACTCTACATTTTCGGCGCGGTCATCCCGGTCTTTCTGTTCATCGCGTTTGCGATCTTCCTGCTGCGCCGGATCGATGCGCGCCTTTGCATCATGATGGGGTTGGCGGCGATGGCGCTCGGCTCCCTCTGGGGATCAAACCTCTCCATTACATGGGCGCCCTTTAACTTCCTGCCGGTCGTGCTCCTCCATACGGCCGGGCAATCCTTCGCCTTCTTCGCGACGGTCGTCTACCTGATCGCCAATTCCGACCCGAAACGCTCGACGGCGGTATCCGCCTATATCCAGGTCATCCGGCTCGGTAGCGTCGAACTGGCCCTGAGCCTCTTGAACACCTGGTTCCGACAACGCGAGCAGTACCATTCCAATATCCTGACGGGGCCGATCTCGGGATCGTCGAGCAATCTTCACGGCGTATTGGCAAAGCTGGAGACGCTGTTCGGGACAAGCCATCGCGGGAGTCTCGAAGCCCTCTCCGCAGTTGCGGCTGATATCCGTGCGCAGGCAAGCGTACTTGCCTATGCTGATATCTTCGTCCTGTCCTTCTGTTCTGCGATCGCCGGCCTTGCGCTTGTGGCCTGCATGGGCGCCATGCCCTTCGGACCGCTGCATCCCGATTTCCGCAAGAACCCGCCGGCCGCCGACGCACATCCGGCCTCAGCCGGCTGACCGGACGATGCGCGATAGTCCTTCGAATAAGTGCAGTGAGCCGGTGCGAATGCTTTTCGCGCCGGTCCTTCCACGTGCCGCCGGCTATCCGGATGCGGGAGCGTATACCTATGGGGAACGGCAACTAGACCTGCGTATAGATGCGCCAATGCTCGCCCGGACGTAGCCTTCTCGCATTGAATTGATCCAGCAGGTCACAGAAGCGCCGGTGGGGCCGCAGATAATCGGCAGCCTGACACCTGGCCTGGGTACCAGCCCTTCAATTCAGGAAACAGATTAAGAGGCCGCCCATGCCGGCGGCCGTTGCAGCGTCGTTCGACCTTTAACCCATGGAGCCGGCAGTGACATCCATCCGCATCGTGACTGAACCCCGTCGTCGCCGGAAGCCGGCGATCCTGGCTGCCATCGCCATTCTCGCCATTGCCGGTGGATCGGCCGCAGCCTTCTGGTTTGCAGGGACGGAGCCGACCATTGCCGCCCCCGAACCTGGCGCGCCGGCTGTGCCGGTCGAGGTCGCCAAACCTGCCGTTACCAACGTACCTGTCTATCTTGACGGTCTCGGCACGGTGCAGGCGAACTATACAGTCAACATCACGACGCGTGTCGACGGAGAGCTCCAGAGCGTGATGTTTGTCGAGGGACAGGCCGTCAAGAAGGGCGACGTGCTCGCCATCATCGACCCTCGCCCCTTCCAGGCGGCCGACGATCAGGCTGCCGCAAAGATCAAGCAGGACCAGGCCGATCTCGCCAACGCCCAATATCTGCTCGGCAAGGACCAGAAACTGGGCCAGCAGCAGATCGTCACGCAGGAAACCGTCGAGCAGCAGCAAAGCATGGTGGCAAGTGCACAGGCACAGCTTGCGCAGGATCAGGCCGCCAAGGAGGCTGCTGACGTGTCGCTCTCTTATACCGAGATCCGCTCACCGATCGACGGCCGCACGGGTATACGTCGGGTCGATCCCGGTAACGAAGTCCAGACGACCGATACGACACCGATCGTCACCATCACCCAGACACAGCCGATCACGGTTGTCTCCACACTGCGTGAGGACGATCTCGATGCAGTGCGCAACGCGCTGAAGGCCGGCCCGGTCGAGGTGACGGCGATGTCGATGGACCAGTCGCAGCAACTTGCGTCAGGCACGCTCTCGCTCATCGACAACGAAATCGATCAGGCAAGCGGCACGATCCGCATCAAATCGATTTTTGAGAACAAGGATGATGCGCTCTGGCCCGGTCAATTCGTGACGCTGAGGGTCAAGCAGCAGACGCTACAGAAGGCCGTGACCATTCCTTCCGCAGCACTTGAGCGGGGTGAAGACGGCTTCTTCGTTTACATTATCGATGCTGCCGGCACGGCCGCTGTGCGCAAGGTCACCCCCGGGCCGATCGAGAGCGGCCACGCCGTCATCGAAAAGGGCCTTTCCGGCAACGAACAGGTCGTCACGTCGGGCCAGTATCGGCTGGATGTCGGCACTCATGTCAGCATTCAACAGGCGGCCGCTACGCAAGCCGCCAGCAAGGAGTAGGCCATGTCGATCTCCTCCTGGTTCATCGAGCGGCCGATCGCCGCCTCGCTACTGATGGCAGGCCTCTTCGGCATCGGTATCGTCGCCTACCCTCTGTTGCCGGTGGCACCCCTGCCGCAAGTCGATTTTCCGACGATCCAGGTCTCGACGCAGCTCCCCGGCGCCGATCCGAAGACGATGGCGTCGGCGGTAACGCAGCCGCTTGAGCGGCAGTTCGGCCAGATCCCCGGCGTCACCCAGATGACCTCGACCAGCACGCTCGGCTCGAGCGCGATCACTCTGCAATTCGATCTGTCGCGCGACGTCGATAGCGCCGCCCAGGACGTGCAGACCGCAATCAACGCAGCCGGAGGGCAATTGCCGACGGATCTGCCTTCGCCGCCAACCTATCGCAAGGTCAATCCCGCCGATCCGCCGGTCATGGTTCTTGCACTCACTTCGGATACCCTGCCGCTGACGCAAGTCGACGATTTTGCCGAGAGCGTGCTCGCGCAGCATGTCAGCCAGATCGACGGCGTTTCGCAGGTTCTGATCTTCGGACAGCAGAAGCCGGCCGTGCGCCTGCAGATCGATCCCGGCAAGATCGCCGAGATGGGACTTTCGCTTGAGGATATCCGCAGCGCCGTGACATCCATCACCAGCAACTCACCGAAAGGCAGCGTGCAGGGTGGAGAGCACACCTACACGATCTATGACAATGACCAGCTCCTGAAGGCCGCCCCCTGGAACAGTTCGATCGTCGCTTATCGCGACGGCGCTCCGGTCCGCATCAGCGATATCGGCCAGGCGATCGACGGACCGGAGAACGATCAGCTGGCGGCCTGGGCCGATGGCAAGAGGGCGATCCTCCTGCCGATCTTCAAGCTCCCGGGCGCCAACATCATTGATACGGTCGGTGCGGTCCGCGCTGCCCTGCCGCAGCTGCAAGCGATCGCACCGGCCGCCCTCCACCTCTCCATCCTCAGCGACCGGACGACCACGATCCGCGCCTCGGTGGCGGATGTCGAAACGACGCTTGTCATCACCATCGCCCTTGTGGTCATGGTGATCTTCATCTTCCTGCGCAATGTCTGGGTGACGGTGATCCCGAGCGTCACCGTGCCGCTGGCGCTCCTGGCCACATTGGCGCTGATGTATGTCGCTGGCTTCAGCCTCGATAATCTCTCGCTGATGGGCCTGAGTATCGCCGTCGGTTTCGTCGTCGACGATGCGATCGTGATGGTCGAGAACATCCATCGTCATATGGAGATGGACAAAACGCCGAAACAAGCGGCGATCGACGGCGCGCGCGAAATCGGCTTCACCATCATTTCGATCAGTATCTCGCTTGTTGCCGTCTTCATTCCGCTGCTCCTGATGGGCGGCATTGTCGGCCGGCTATTCCGGGAGTTCGCAATCACAGTGACGATGACGATCGTCGTCTCGGCTCTCGTCTCGCTGACCATCACACCAATGATGAGCTCACGCTTCCTGAAGCCGGAAAAAGACGCCAACCATGGCAGGCTTTATGCAATGAGCGAGAAGGCGTTCGACGGGCTTCTTGCCGCCTACCGCCACACGCTCGATGTCGCGCTGCGCCATCACCGGCTGACCATGACAGTGTTCATCGCTTCGCTTGCGGCAACCGGCTTCCTGTTCGTCAATATTCCCAAGGGCTTCTTCCCAATCCAGGACACCGGCCTGATCACCGGTACACTCGAAGCCGCGCAGGATATTTCCTTCGCTGAAATGTCGCGCCACCAGCTCGAGGCCGGCAATATCGTTGCCAGCGATCCCGGAGTTGCGACCGTCGGCATGGCCGTCGGCAGTGGAGCAGGCCAGACCGTCAATAACGGCCGCATGTTCATCACGCTAAAGCCTGAAGACCAGCGCGATGCCTCGGCAAGCGAAATCATCAACCGGCTTCGTCCGAAACTCGCCCAGATGCAGGGTGCAGAACTCTTCCTGCAGCCGGCGCAGGATATCAATGTCGGCGGACGGGCCTCGGCCACGCAGTTCCAATATACGCTGCAGGACGGCAATGCCGACGAGTTGGACGACTGGGCAGCCAAGCTGCTCGCCACATTCAAGACTCTGCCGGAGCTGACCGATGTCGCCACCGACCAGCAGAATAGCGGCGCTACCGTGACGCTTACGATCGACCGTGACCAGGCATCGCGCTTCGGCATTGCGCCGCAAATGATCGACGATACGCTTAACGATGCTTTCGGCCAGCGCCAGGTCACCCAGTATTTCACCGACCTGAACAGCTACCATGTCGTTCTCGAGCTTGCCCCCGAGTTTCAGAAATCACCGCTGGCGATCAACGGTCTCTATATCAAATCACCGCTGACCGGCGAGCAGGTTCCCTTAAGCCAGCTCGTCAAGCAGACGACGGAGCCGACGGCCGTGCTTGCCGTCAACCACCAGAGCCAGTTTCCGGCCGTTACACTCTCCTTCAACCTCGCAAAGGGGACAGCACTCAGCCAGGCAGTTGCCGCGATCAGCAAGGCTGAGGCCGATCTCGGCAAGCCGGCAACCGTCATTGGTACGTTCCAGGGCAATGCTCAGGCCTATCAGAGCTCGCTTGCAAGCGAGCCGCTGCTGGTGCTTGCAGCGATTGCCGTGATCTATCTGATCCTCGGCGTACTCTACGAGAGCTATTTCCACCCGCTGACGATCCTGTCGACGCTCCCCTCCGCGGGCCTCGGTGCTCTTGCCATGCTCTGGGCCTTCGGCTTCGACTTTACCGTCATCGCGCTGATCGGCGTGATCCTGCTGATCGGCATCGTCAAGAAGAACGGTATCATGATCGTCGACTTCGCCATCGCCGCCCAGCGCGAGCAGGGACTGTCGCCGGAAGACGCAATCCGTCAGGCCTGTCTCCTGCGCTTCCGCCCGATCATCATGACGACAGCGGCGGCACTTCTTGCCGGCCTGCCGCTGATGCTTGGCCACGGCACCGGCTCGGAACTGCGCCAGCCGCTCGGCTATGCCATGGTCGGCGGCCTGCTCATCAGCCAGGTGATGACGCTCTACACCACCCCGGTCGTCTACCTCTACCTGGAAAAGCTGAGCGAATTCGTCAGCCGCAGACGGCACGCCACCACCGGCGCCGCAACCCAAGCTCCGGCGGAATAACCCTCCCAATCGACACGAAAGGATTAAAACCATGGAACCTCTTTCTAGACGCACGGTTCTAGCGCTTGGAGCGATGGGCGGAACGGCACTTGCGGCGGGTGCAGCGCACGCAGCGAGTTTCGGCAATCCCGACCAACCGGCCGAGGGTGCGATCAACGCCAATCCAGCCGGCCTTTCCGATCCGGGCCCGAAGAACCCTGCCATCAACGACCAGTTTCCTTCATTCGGCAATCCGCCGGCAACCGATGTCGGCGATATGCAGCTCTTCTGGGGCTCGTTCAACAATGCGCCCAAGCGCATCCAGAACGGTGGCTGGGCACGGCAGGTGACGAAGGCCGATTTTGCAATTTCCGAAGCGGTCTCCGGCGTCAACATGCGCCTTGGTCCCGGCGGCATCCGCGAGATGCACTGGCACCGGGCTTCCGAATGGGCGATCATGACCAATGGCCGCTGCCGGGTGACCGTGCTTGATCCGCAGGGCCGCGCCTATGTGCAGGACGTCGAGGCTGGCGATCTCTGGTATTTTCCAGCCGGTTTCCCGCATTCACTGCAGGGCCTTGGGCCCGAGGGCTGCGAATTCGTCCTCGTCTTCGACGAGGGCGACCAATCCGAATACGGCACGCTGCTCCTGACCGACTGGCTGGCACATACGTCGCCGGAGCTGCTTGCCAAGAACTTCGGCGTGTCGCAGGACATTTTCAAGAACATCCCATTGCAGGATCTCTGGATCTTCCAGGGCAAGGAGCCAGGTCCGCTTTCGGCCGACCAGGAAGCGGTTGCTTCCGCAGGCCTGCCGCCCTACCCTTTCACCTACCGGCTGACGGCATCGGCACCGCTGAAGCAGAATGCGTCAGGCACGATTCAGCTCGCCGATAGCAGCATCTTCAAGGTCTCCAAGACGATCGCTGCGGCGATCGAGACGATCAAGCCGGGTGGCGTGCGTGAAATGCACTGGCATCCGAATGCCGACGAATGGCAGTACTGGATCAAGGGTGAAGGCCGCATGACGGTGTTCGATGCCGGCCCGCGCAGCCAGACCGCCGATTTCCGACCCGGAGATATCGGTTATGTCAAACGCAGCCAGGGCCATATCATCGAGAATACCGGCAAGACCGATCTGCAATTCGTCGCCGTCTTCAAGGTCGCCGAATATCAGGAAGTCGGGCTCTCCTCGTGGCTCACGCATACACCGGCCGCCCTCGTTGCCCAGCATCTCAACGTCAGCGTCCAGGACATTGCGAAATTCCCTTCCGACCAGCCGGGGATCATGCCCGAGGGCTGACCCAAGGGGATCATGCCCAAGGGTTGATCCCTTGCGTTAAGGCTGCGAGACACGACCTCCGCCATGGCAAATGGCGGAGGTTTTTGGCGTTGCCCGAAAACCGGCACTCCCTTTCCGGCCGATACAAAAAAATCTGCATCGCTTCGGAATAAAATCTGCGAAGCTTTCGTATACTCAATCATGGAACGGAAAGAACGCCCCTTCGATGTCATCGATCAGCTCGCAGCGCTTCGTCGCTACGCGCGCTCGCTGGTGCGCAATTCGGACGAGGCGGAGGATCTGGTGCATGATGCCCTGGTTCGGGCCTTCGAGAAGCGCAAGAGCTTCCGCAGCGGCGGAAACCTGCGCACCTGGCTGCTTTCCATTCTGCACAATGCGCATATCGACCGCGTGCGGCAGACCCGCTCGCTGACGCGCCGCCATGACGAGGCGGCGGTCGAGGCGGAACAGTCGCTGCCGGCCGGACAGGAGCATGCGGTGCGCCTGCAGCAGGTACGCAACGCCTTTTTCGATCTGCCGGAAGAGCAGCGTGAAGCGCTGCATCTCGTGGCGATCGAGGACCTGTCCTATCAGGAAGCAGCCAATGCGCTCGGCATTCCTGTCGGCACGCTGATGTCGCGTATTTCCCGCGCCCGCGCCCAGTTGCGCGAGTTCGAAGAGAAGACGCCGCGCATTGCGCATCTGAAATTAGTTGGAGGGAACGGCAATGAAGGCGATTGATCCAATCATCGATGCCGATCTCGACGCCTATGTAGACGGCGAGCTCGATGTTGCACGGCGTATCCAGGTGGAATCCTATCTGTCGGAGAATCCGGCGATCGCCGCCAAGGTCATGGCCGATCTCAGCATGAAGGGCGAGTTGCGCCTGGCGCTAGCAGGCGAAAGCGCCTTTGGTCGCCCCGAGACGCGCGATGCCGCCCGAAAGCTGGAACGCGGTCTTTCCTATGGTCGCATCCTGCATTCGGTGCAGCGTATCGCTGCGGTCGGTGTTCTACTTGCCGCCGGCTGGGTGGCGCATAATTCCTTGGGCGCCTTTACGGCAACGGAAGTCGCAGCGTCTGTTCCGGCACCGGCCTATGTCGAGGATGCGGTGCGCGCCTATCGCACGGCAGCGCTTCGTGAAACCATCCCGTCGCAGACGGCGCCGGCCTATAGCGCCGAGGAAATCCGCGCTGCGACCGCAATCGTGATGCCCGAGCTGCCAAAAGACTGGAAGGTCGCCGATGTGCAAATCTTCCCGTCGGATTTTGGCCCGAGCGTCGAAATGGCAATCGAGGAGACCGACGGCAAGCGCCTGTCGCTCTTTGCGGTGCGGCCGGGGGCCTTCGAGGTGAAGCCGGTCAGCCATGTTGCCCTTGAAAAGACAGAAGCCGCCTACTGGCAGATCGGCGACGTCGCTTATGCGCTGATCGCCGACACCAGCGGCACCAATCTCGATCAGGCAGCCGAACGGCTTGCCCGATCACTCTACTAGTTCAACCGAGGAGATCAGTCATGAACCCGATCAATCCCCGCTATGGTTACGGCTCCGGCGCCCAAACACAGACCCTTTTCGACGAAGGTCTGCGCCAGCACATGCTGCGCGTCTACAACTACATGGCGCTCGGCCTCGTCATCACCGGCATCGTTGCCTTCATCGTCGGCTCGACGCCGGCGCTCTACGTGCCGATTTTCCAGACGCCGCTCAAGTGGGTGGTGATGCTGGCTCCGCTCGCCTTCGTGTTCTTCTTTTCGTTCCGCATCCAGTCGATGTCGTCGAGCACCGCCCAGATGACTTTCTGGGCCTTCTGCGCCGTGATGGGCCTCTCACTTGCCTCCGTCTTCCTGGTCTTTACCAAGACGAGCATCGCGCAGACCTTCTTCATCACCGCTGCCATGTTCGGCGCAATCAGCCTCTATGGCTACACGACGAAGCGTGACCTTTCGAAGATGGGTTCGTTCCTGATGATGGGCCTGTTCGGCATCATCATCGCCGGTATCGTCAACATCTTCCTGGGTTCGTCGGCGCTGCAATTCGCCATCTCGGTGATCGGCATCGTCGTCTTCGTCGGCCTGACCGCCTACGACACGCAGAGCATCAAGGAACAGTATTCGGAAAACTACGATCAGGAATCGAACCAGAAGCTGGCCGTCTTCGGCGCGCTCTCGCTCTACCTGAACTTCGTCAACATCTTCCAGCTTCTGCTCAACTTCACGGGCGAGCGGGAATAAGGACTGCGCTTCTGGGGGCAATGGAAGCGCAGAGCGCCCGGTTCGAAATCTGTGACAGGATGGCGGATCGGGTGCTCACACTAAAGAAACGGCCGGGCCTGATGCCCGGCCGTTTTTGTTTGTGGCAACAGTCGCAGTGGGTTCAGATGATACCCCAGGCCCGGTAACGGCCGCGACCGGTGATCTCGCGAATGCCGATCTCGTTGATCAGGTTCAATGCGCCACGTTGCGTGACGCCAAGCTCGCGGGCGATCATGGCGGCCGACACCATCGGCCGCGACAGGATGAAATCGGCAAGCTGCGGCAGGCTGCTATTGGAGCGTCGGCCGCGAAAGCGCAGTTCCATCTGCGTGCGCGCCAGCGACAGGCGATCGATCTCCTTGAGGCCAGTGATCGCACTATCCCGCATCGCATCCATGAAGGCCTGCAGGCGCGTGACCCGGTCACGCGAGCGCCGGCGCTCGTGGCGGATCTGCTTCAGGCCGGTGTGAAAGGAAAAGAGATGCGAGGCGACCTTGCCTCTGACACGCAGGCTACTGGCAATCAGCAGGCCGCCCAACCAATGTTGGCGGCGCACCGGTTCGATCCGTTCCCAGGCATCGAAGAGGATGGCGGCGGCCAGACTGGGCGGCAGCTCCTCGACGAGTGGAATCAGACCACGCCATTCCCGAAGCCGTTCCTCCTCGTTCCATTCGTCGTCACCGAACAGGCCGAGCGGATCGTCATCGCGCTGCGAGGGCGCAGTCCGCTCCGGCTCTTCCGCAACAGGCTTCCCGGCATGCCGATCGAGCAATCTCTGCGAACGGGCGAGCAGGGCATCGAGCTCGGCGAGTTCAGCGGCAAGCGGGGCCTCGTCATCCTCATCATCGGGCTCGCCCCCGGACTCCGTACTTCCCGCGTCTGGCGCCCTCTCCTGCCCTTCCAATGTGCTGGCAGTCAAAACACCAAGCCCTGCCGGGCTTAGCGCCCAGCCGGGATCAGCCGTCTCGATGCGTCTGCGGATACGCAGCACGGAATGGGCAATCGTCAGCTCATGGCTTGGCGCGCGGCTATCCATATGCGCATCGTGCAGAACGAGATCCTCGACATGCACAAGCTCGCCTGCCACCCATAGGGCGCCTGCCGCATCGAGATAATGGCTACGCTCGGCGAAACCCTGCCCAACCGGCGAGCGCGCTACCCGCTCATCAAGCCGTGCCAAGCCATCTTCAGCCCCGGCAATGGCTGGAAGCAGCGTTTGGAGCATTGCGGAGTCGATATCGTATCGCATTGTTAGGCTTGGTGGATTCTCACAAAGGGAAGCGAAACCCGCGTTTCCTTCCGTCAGTTATCTCATTGTGCAAAGTCACGGACAACGGCGCGATCCCCGCGCCCGGGAAGTTTCCACCGGGTTTTCGGATGGGAGCATGTGCGCGTGTTGACGAATTGCGCGCACGGGGCAAACGGCTCGCCCCGTCCATCCCGCCTCAATCGGCTTTCCCGGCCTTATAGGCGTCATAGAGCTCATCGAGACGACCAGAGAGATAGACACCGAAATCCGGCGCATCACCGGTCTTCAACGCAATGGTGAAGGACGTGCCGGAACTCTTGATGCGGCCGGCGATCTTGCCCCCGCCTGCAGGCTTCCAGTCATACTCGACACTCTCGGGCTTGACCTCTTCCTTCTTGGAGAGTTCGGCGACGAGAAGTTCGAAACGGCGATCGCTCTCCACAGCGTTGAATGTGGAAGAGCCAATCAGCTTGGTCAGACGTGAGGCCGCGGCTTCGGTCCAGTCTTGGGCAAGCGCCATCCATCGCCTGCGGCCGATGCCAGGTGCGGCACCGACGGCCTGGATGATATCGGCGGGAATTGCCCTTGCCACGGAGATGAGCTTCGACAGTTCCGTCTTGTCGGTCGAGAGCGCCTTCATGATGACGGGGCGATCGAACTTCTTCAGTTCGAGATTGAGTGCGAAGACGGCGCGCTCGATATACGAGAGATTGCGGCGCGCCGAGTTCTCGATGCCCTGCGCGATGACGAGATCTGTATCGTCGAGCTTGCGGATGACCGCCTGCACCTTGCGGCCGAGCAGCTTGACGGCCTGGAGGCGGCGATGGCCATAGGCGACCTGGTAGCGCCCGTCATGATGCGGATTGCGCCGCACCAGGATCGGCACTTCCTGGCCGTTCTCGGCGATCGACTGAACAAGTTCGTCTTCCAGATCGAGCGGCTCATCAGCGAGGCGATCGCGGATGAAGGACGAATCGATCAGCTCAGGGTCGAGTTCGACGATATGTTCGCCGGACAGCAGGGCCTCCTCCATCGCCCTGCTCTCTTCCTCCATCCGGCCGAGTGTCAGGGCCATGGTGCGCACCGGACCGGCTGCACCGCGCGCAGCGGTTTCCTCGAAGTTGGCCGCGGCCAACTCCTGCGCCGTGTCGGTGAACAATCCTTTCAGTCGATCTCGTCTGCTCATGTGCGGCCCCATGCTTTATGGATGCTGGTGATAATTTCGCCGTTGGCGGCGTTAACCGATTCCAGTGCCCGGTCATAGGTGGAGCGGCGAACCTGGCCCTTTTCAATTTCGTAAAGAGTCTGCTTGGTCAGGCCCGCATCGGCAATTGCCGTCGATTTCAGGATGGTCGCCGTCAGCACATCATCCCCGAAGAGGCTGCGCAAAAGTGCCACTATCTGCGACTGCGGCGCGTCAAAAGGCTCATGGCGGGTGACGACATATTTGATGAAATCATGCTGCAGGTCGCCGCCAGCCTTGCGCACGACCGAAAGAAGATCCGATGTCATCAACAGGAATTGCGACATGGAGGCGACATCAACCATCTGCGGATGGATGGTGATGAGAAGCGACGTGGCGGCGCAGACGGCGCCGAGCGTGAGATACCCGAGCTGTGGCGGGCAGTCGATAACGACGATATCGTAATCCGCCTCAACCTCGGCGATTGCATTGCCGACGCGCCGAAAGAATAGCTCCTCCGGCTTCTGGCGATCACTCAAGGCACGCGGCGTTTCATGCTCAAACTCCATCAGTTCGAGATTGCCCGGGACCATATCGAGACCGTCGAAATAGGTCTTGCGGATAATATCCTTCAACGGGCGTCGTTGCGCATCGTAGCGGATCGCACCGTAGAGCGTGTCGCCATCGCCGAGATCGAATTCCGGCTGAACGCCGAGCAGGGAGGAGAGCGAGGCCTGCGGATCGAGATCGATCGCCAGAACACGATAACCTTCCAGCGCCAAATGCTGCGCGAGATAAAGCGTCGTCGTCGTCTTGGCCGAACCGCCCTTGAAATTGGTGATCGCGATCGTCTGCAGCTTCTCGCCGTCGCGGCGCCAGGGCAGGTAGGAGAGCGCATCCTTCGGCTTGATCTTCGCCATGTGTTGGCGCAACTCGTTGATCTGGCCGAGCGTGTAGGAGCGACGGCCATTCTGCGAGACGTCCGGCTGCGGGCCCTTGCCGTCCAAGGAAAGCTGGCGAAGATAGCCATCGGAGACGCCGATCATCTGCGCCGCCTCACCTGAGGTGAATGTCCGGAGCGTCTTTTGCGAAAGCGGCGGGAAGAGCCTTTCTCGCAGCAGCTTCAGCTGGCGTGAGAGCTGCGTGGCGTGCCGTTCGATGCGAATATCCGTCGTCGATACGCTAATGTTGTCCAAAACACTTGCCCCTTCTTAAAGCGCTTTTCTGTCAACATAGCGTCAAAAAGCGTATCGAAGATGACATGATTCGGGGATAGCGACAATAAACGGTTCGCTAACCACACAGATAGAAAGTTGGCCGCGGCCAACTCATGGGTCCGCCCTTGCCAAAGGCTTGCTTTGGCGGCACAAACCGCTGGAAATCGCGAGGCAGAAAGCGTGCGGCATATCCACATCATCGGTATCGGAACGGGCAATCCCGAACATCTGACCATCCAGGCGATCAATGCCATGAACGCGGCAGACGTCGTGTTCATCCCGACCAAGGGTGCTGCGAAGGCGGATCTCGCCGAGGTCCGCAGGGAGATCTGCGAGCGATATTTGACCCGCGAAGGTGTGCGCATCGTTGAATTCGAGGTGCCAAAGCGCGCAACCCAGGACCGGAGTTACGTCCAGAGCGTAGACGACTGGCATGCTGCGATCGCCCTTATCTATGAAGGACTGATCGGCGACCTGCGGGAAAACGGTGCCGGCGCCTTCCTCGTCTGGGGCGATCCGAGCCTCTATGATAGCACGATCCGCATTATCGAACGGGTGCGTAACACCGGTGCCTGTTCCTTCGACTATCATGTCGTTCCCGGCATCACCAGCATCCAGGCGCTGGCGGCAAGCCATCGCATCCCTGTCAATCTCGTCGGCAAGCCGGTCGAAATCACCACCGGCCGGCGGCTGAGCGAAACGGGGCTGACGCATGAGAGCACCGTCGTGATGCTCGATGGCGAACAGGCCTTCTCGAAGATCGACGATCCCGATGCGGAAATCTTCTGGGGGGCCTATCTCGGCACGGAGAACGAAGTGATCCGCTCGGGCCGGCTTGGCCATATAGCCGACGACATCCTCCGGCTCCGGGCCGAAGAGCGCGAGCGGCATGGCTGGATCATGGATATCTATCTCCTGCGCAAGGGACGGGACTTCGAAGAGTAGTCATCCCATATCCAACCCGATCTCGCTTTGCTGCATCCGGCGCGATCATGTAAGACATGCCCAAAGGATGGATGAATGCGCAGCGCTGCCGGCAAGATCTTGAAAGCAGAAAGCCCTGATATAACGGGCATGCAACGTGGCGCCTGCCCGGCGCTCGCAGCTCCCATGCAAACCGGCGATGGTCTGCTCGTTCGCCTGCGGCCAGCGGGCGGCGCACTCACGATCTCCCAGTCCCGGCAGTTGGCCTCGGCAGCGGCGCGACATGGAAACGGTATTCTTGAAATCACCGCCCGCGGCAATTTGCAGATCCGGGGTCTTCAAACCGGCTCCGTCGGGCCGCTGGCAGCCGAGATCGATGCCGCCGGCATCATCGTGCCTGACGGCGTGGCGATCGAGATTTCGCCTCTGCACGGCATCGATGCGGACGAGATCGCCGATGCGGCGGATATGGAAGCGGAACTGCGCAGCAAGCTCGGCGACCTTCTCAGCTCTCCGCACCTTGCTCCGAAACTCTCCATCCTGATCGATGGGGGCGGTCCGTTTTCACTTTCCACACTCATTGCCGATATCCGCATCATCGCACAGCCCGCCGGACAATGGCTGGTCTCAATCGCCGGCGATGATGAGGGCGCAACGCCACTCGCCCTCTATAGTGCAGATGCCGCTGTCAATGCGGTCGGCGATCTGCTCCAGATGCTGATTGCGCGCGGCAGCCGGACACGCGCCCGCGACATCGACGCGGCAATACTGCGCGCCCATTATCCGCAGATCGATAGCATTCGATCTACCCGGCCAGCGCCAAGAAAATCGTCCTTCGTCGGTGTAACGAGACTGGGGAATGGCAGCACGGTACTCGGGGTGCGCCTGACGTTCGGTCAGGCAAGGGCCGCCGATCTGATCTCCTTTCTCACGTCAGCCGAAAATGCTGGCGCAAGGCAAATCCGGCTGGCTCCGGATCGTGGTTTCTTCGTGATTGGTCTGGCCGAGACGGCAATGCCGGCTATTCAAAAAGCAGCCGTCGATCATGGCTTCAGCGTCACGGCGAACGAGCCGACCGAGCAGATTGCTGCCTGCGCCGGGGCAGGGGCCTGTGCCTCGGCCTTCTACGATACCAGGGCTCTAGCCAGCCAGTTGATCGACCAGGTTCCCGATCTCTTCGACGGCTCGCCGAAGCTTCACCTTTCCGGCTGTGCGAAAGGTTGCGCGCATCGGCGCGCCGATCTCGCGATTGTCGGTTCGGCCGAAGGTTACAGCTTCATCGTCAACGGGCTCGCGGCAGACAGACCGGCTGCAAGGATTGCTGGCGAACGGATCGATTTCGCTATAGAGAGGCTCGCCCGGCTGATCAAAGACAAAAGAAGCGCCGGCGAGTCGAGCGCCGATTGCCTGAAAAGGCTTGGCGCCAAAGGCCTCGCCGAGGCGCTGCAACAGGAATAGCAATGCCAGACTACGATTATATCCGCAGCGGAGACGCAATCTACGAGCGCTCCTTCGCAATCATTCGCAGCGAAGCCGATCTCTCGCGTTTTTCGCCTGAGGAAGCGGATATTGCTGTCCGCATGATCCATGCCTGCGGGTTGGTCGAAGCCGCACAGAACTTCGTCTTTTCATCCGATTTCGTCCATGCCGCGCGCATCGCATTGCAAGACGGCGCCCCGATCTTTTGCGATGCGGAGATGGTGTCGCATGGCGTGACGCGGGCCCGCCTGCCGGCGAAGAACGAGGTAATCTGCACCCTGCACGATCCGCGCACCCACGAGCTCGCCCATCAGACCGGCAATACCCGCTCGGCTGCCGCTATCCATCTCTGGCTCGACCGGCTCGCCGGCAGCGTCGTTGCGATCGGCAACGCACCGACGGCCCTCTTCCATCTTCTCGAACTTCTGCGCGACGGCGCGCCGAAGCCGGCGGCGATCATCGGCATGCCGGTCGGCTTTGTCGGGGCTGCCGAATCCAAGGATGCGCTTGCGGAAAATTCCTATGGCGTTCCCTATGCCATCGTGCGCGGCCGGCTTGGCGGCAGCGCCATGACGGCAGCCGCCGTCAATGCACTTTCGAGGCCCGGCCTATGAGCGGGCGTCTGATCGGCGTCGGCACCGGACCCGGCGATCCCGAGCTTCTGACCGTCAAGGCCGTGCGCGCCATCGAGGGTGCCGACGTCATTGCCTATTTCGCCAAGCAGGGCAGAAGCGGCAATGGTAAGGCAATCGTCGAGCATCTGCTGAAGCCCGGCATTGAGCTTCTGCCGCTCTATTATCCTGTCACGACCGAGCTCGACAAAGACGACCCGCTCTACCAGAGCCGCATCACCGATTTCTACAATAGATCCGCCGATGCCGTTGCCCTTCATCTCGAGGCAGGTCGCACGGTCGCGGTGCTGAGCGAAGGCGATCCGCTCTTCTATGGCTCTTACATGCATCTGCATGTGCGGCTGTCGCAGCGCTATTTGACAGAAGTCATTCCCGGCATCAGCGCGATGTCCGGCTGCTGGTCGCTGGCAGGCATGCCGATCGTTCAGGGCGACGACGTGCTCTCCGTCCTGCCGGGCACGATGGGCGAGCAGGAGCTCACCCGCCGTCTTGCCGATACCGAGGCTGCCGTCATCATGAAAGTGGGCCGCAACCTGCCGAAGATCCGCCGCGCACTGAAGGCGGCCGGACGTCTTGGTGACGCGCTCTATGTCGAACGCGGCACCATGGCAAATGCCGCAATGGTCAAGCTTGCCGAACGGGGCGAGGGCGATGCGCCCTATTTCTCGCTGGTGCTGGTGCCCGGCTGGGGGGCCAGCCGATGAGTGGGCGGCTATTCGTCATCGGCACCGGTCCCGGCAATCCGGAGCAGATGACCCCGGAAGCGCTGGCCGCCGTTGAAACCGCCACTGAATTCTTCGGCTACGGACCCTATCTCGACCGCCTGACGCTGCGCACCGACCAGACCCGCCATGCTTCCGACAATCGCGAGGAGCTGGACCGGGCAGGGGCTGCTCTGACGCTCGCCACCAGGGGTGCGAATGTCTGCATCGTCTCCGGCGGCGACCCCGGCGTCTTTGCGATGGCCGCCGCCGTCTGCGAAGCGATCGACAAGGGGCCGGCGGGATGGCGCGGCGTCGATCTCACCGTTCTGCCCGGCATCACCGCCATGCTGGCGGTTGCCGCGCGCGTCGGTGCACCGCTCGGGCATGATTTCTGCGCCATATCGCTATCAGATAATCTGAAGCCCTGGACCGTTATAGAGAACCGTCTGGCGCTAGCGGCACAAGCCGGTTTCGTCATCGCCCTCTATAATCCGATCAGCAAGGCGCGCCCCTGGCAGCTTGGCACGGCCTTCGAACTGCTGCGCCAACATCTACCGGCAACCACGCCCGTCATCTTCGGACGTGCGGCTGGGCGGCCCGACGAACGGATCACCGTGCAGCCGCTGGAAAAGGCCGATGCCGCCATTGCCGATATGGCAACCTGCGTGATCATCGGTTCACCCGAGACCCGGGTGATAAGCCGTGAGGGGCAGCCGGATCTGATCTATACGCCGCGCTCCATGGCCGGGGAGACCAAATGATCGATTGCTTCGAGCGCCGCTTCCACCGTTTCGACCGACGTCATGATGGCAGCGGGCGCGCGGGCGATCACGACAACCTTGATACCGAGCAGGCGCGCGGCCTCGATCTTGGCATAGGCCGCTGTGCCGCCGCTGTTCTTGGTGATGACGGCATCGATACGATGCTTCCGCATGAGGTCGATTTCGCTCTCGAGCGTGAAGGGACCACGGTCGAGGACGTAGTCGACATCGGCAAGGGCAAGCGGCGGATCGACGGGATCGACGCTGCGTACCAGATAGAAATGCTGTGGGGCGATTTCGGCGTGATGGGCGCCCTGACGTCCGGTCGCCAGAAAGACGCGGCGCGGGGCGGGGCCAAGTGCCGCAATCGCCGCCGGAATATCCGCAACGATATGCCAGTGATCGCCCGGTTCGGGCATCCATTCAGCGCGAACGAGCGCGAGCGCGCGGATACCGGTGCGTTCAGCAGCAACGGCGGCATTGGCCGAAATGCGCTCGGCGAAGGGATGGGTGGCATCGACCAGCAGGTGATAGCCTCCTCCCGTCAGGAATCTCGCCAGCCCCTCCCCACCGCCGAAGCCGCCGATACGGACGGGAACCGGCTGCTGGGCGGGAGCCTGCGTGCGGCCCGCCAGCGACAGGAGAATGTCGAACTCTTCCCGCGTGGACAGCTCTTCGGCAAGCCTGCGCGCCTCGCTGGTTCCGCCGAGGATCAGGATACGGGTCTTCTCCATGTCTGACACTTCCCCCACCGGCGCGCGCTGGCTCACTCTTATCGGCATCGGCGAAGATGGTCCAGACGGGCTCGGCGAGGAGGCAAAGCGCCTGATTGCTGCCGCACCCGCCGTCTTCGGCGGTGCGCGCCATCTTGAACTTGCCGATACACTGATCATCGGCGAACGCTTTGCCTGGCAGAGCCCCTTCGAAAAGTCGGTCGAGGCGATCGAGGCTTGGCGCGGCACGCCCGTCGTCGTGCTGGCATCAGGCGATCCCTTCCTCTACGGCGTCGGGGCGACGCTGTCGCGCCGGATTGCGGCGCACGAGATGCGCACCATCCCCGCACCCTCCGCGTTCAGCCTTGCTGCGTCGCGTCTCGGCTGGCCGCTGCAAGAGACAGCCTGTGTATCGCTGCATGGACGCCCGCTCGACCTCATCCGCCCGCACCTGCATGCCGGAAGGCATATTCTGGCGCTGACCTCGGACGAGAAAGGGCCGCAGGCGCTGGCCGACCTGCTTGTCGCCAACGGCTTCGCCGAAACACGCCTGACGGTTCTGGAAGCCCTTGGCGGCGAGCGGGAGCGCATCCGCAGCGCGACGGCATCGGGATTTGATCTCGACACGATCGACCCGCTGAATGTCTGCGCCCTCGAGGTGGCGGCGGGGAAAGCGGCACGCATCCTGCCTTATGCTTCAGGTCTCGACGACGCGCTCTTCGAGCATGACGGTCAGATCACCAAGCGGGAGATCCGCGCCGTTACCCTGTCGGCACTGTCGCCGCGCCATGGCGAACTCCTCTGGGATATCGGCGCCGGTTCCGGATCTGTTGGCATCGAGTGGATGCTCGCCGATCCGTCGCTCAAAGCAATCGCCATCGAACAGGCGCCGGAACGGGCTGCCCGCATTGCCCGCAATGCCGTCTCATTCGGCGTGCCGCAGCTTGCCCTCATCGAGGGGACGGCACCTGTTGCGCTCGCCAGCTTGCCCGCACCGGATGCGATCTTCATCGGCGGCGGCGGCAGCGAGGCCGGTGTCATGGATGCGGCGATCAAAGCATTGAAGCGGGGAGGGCGGCTCGTTGCCAATGCCGTCACGCTGGAAATGGAAGCACTGCTGTTCACCGAATATGCGGCGCGCGGCGGCACTCTGACGAAAATCGAAATCGCCCGCGCCGCACCCGTCGGCGGCATGAGCGGCTGGCGGCGGGCCATGCCCGTGACGCAATGGCGCTGGACCAAGGAATAGAAGAATGGTGGTTCATTTCATCGGCGCCGGCCCGGGTGCAGCGGATCTCATCACCGTGCGCGGACGCGACCTGATCGGCAAATGCCCTGTCTGCCTCTATGCCGGCTCCATCGTCTCGCCTGACCTCCTGCAATATTGCCCGCCGGGCGCACGCATCGTCGATACCGCGCCGATGTCGCTTGACGAGATCGAGGCCGAATATCTGAGAGCCGCCAATACCGGCCAGGACGTGGTGCGGCTGCATTCCGGTGATCTCTCTGTCTGGAGCGCTGTGGCCGAGCAGATCCGCCGGCTGGAGAAACACGGCATCGCCTATACGATGACGCCGGGCGTTCCAGCCTTTGCGGCAGCGGCTTCAGCACTCGGCCGCGAATTGACGATCCCGGCCGTGGCACAAAGCCTCGTATTGACGCGTGTCTCCGGCCGCGCCTCGCCGATGCCGAATGAGGAAACGCTCGAAAAATTCGGCGCGACGGGGGCGACGCTGGCAATCCACCTTGCCATCCATGCGCTGGCCCAGGTCGTCTCAAAGCTGACGCCGCTCTACGGCGACGATTGCCCTGTCGCCATCGTGGTGAAGGCCACATGGCCGGATGAGCGTATCCTACGTGGCACGCTCGCCGATATCGAGGAGAAGGTGGCGGCCGAGCCGATCGAACGCACGGCCATCATCTTCGTCGGCCGCTCGCTTGGATCAGAAGATTTTCGCGAAAGCTCGCTCTACGACCCTGCCTACCAGCGCCGCTTTCGCGGACGCGAATAGGCGTCTCAAACCTTCGTGACGACATAATCCATGCTCGCCTTCAGAGCGGCACCGGGATCCTTCAGCGCATGGATTTCCGGCGCGAAGGGCTCGAATGAGAGGGGGCCCCTGTAGCTTGCCTGCAGCAACGCGCGGATCTGGGCAGCGTTGCCGAGCCGGTCATCCGCATCGACGAGAATACGGTGCGGATCGCGCATGTCGGAAACGGAAACGGCTGGATCGCTGACGCCGGAAATATGCACGAGCCCCGTCAGATGTGGGAAGAAATGCGTTTCGCCGGCAAGGTGATGATGGAACGTGTCGTGCACCAGCCGGAAGGTCGGCTGCGCACCGAGCGTCTCGATCGCATCAGCTGCTTCCGCCTTGGAGCGCAGCGAGCAGATTTCGAAGCCGAGCGGTTCCACCAGACCGACGATGCCGGCGGCATCGAGCATGGGGCGAAGTGCGGCCAGCGACTGGCGCAGATTGGCCTGGCGCTCGCCGTCGACGCGTCCCGTGCCGTCATTCTTGGGAACCAGCACCAGCGCCTGCGAGCCGACAGCCCGGGCATAATCGATCAGCTCGCGAGCTTCCCGCTCGCGCATCGCATTCCATTCGTTGAAGCGCTGCAGCGCGTTGATCGAGATGATCGCAACGCCGTGCCGGGCCGCCGCCTCCTTGATGACATCAGGCTTGGTGCCATCGAGAATAGCGTTGCCGGTAAGATCGTTGCGGATTTCCACCGCATCGATGCCGAGCGAGGCGGCAAGTGCGAAGAAATCCTCGATCGAAAGCGAGGGCGCCGCCATATGGTTCAGCGCGAAACGGATGGATGCCATGCGAAGTCTCCTCCTCGCCCCTCGTGCGTGAGAAGCATTATGAATGTCTGATCGAATCTCTACTGGAATTTGCTGGCCAATCCATCCGCCGCACGGCAGCAAACTCTATCATCGCTGCTAGATTTTCCGGACTAATGATAGAATTCCATCATTTCAGATATTCTCCGGCAGAAAAATCTCGAAGGGCAGGAAGGACTGACCGGGAATGGCGATCTCGCCAATTTCCAGTGCGCCTGTCATCAGCGAGACCACCTCCTTGCACAGCGCCGGCAGCGGGGTGCCGATCGCCATGGTGACGATGCCGTCGGCAAGGCCGGCCTTGCTGTCGGCGGTGAGCTCGTTGACGATAAGCACGATGCGGCCGCCGATCCCTTCTTCGCGAAATGCCGAAATCGCTCCTTCCATCCCGCCGCCGCAGACATAGAGACCGACGAGATCGGGATGTTTTTGCAGGAGCGTCAGTGTCGCCTCATGGGTGATTTCGGGCGTCTCCAGATTGATCAGCGTTTCGACCACCTCGAAATCCGGCGCCTCGTCGCGAAAGTAAGAGCGGAAGCCCATTTCGCGAAGCTCGTGGCCGTGAAAACGGTGACTGCCGACGAAGCAGGCGACCTTGCCAGGCCGGCGGGCGGCTTTGGCGATCATCCAGGCCGCGGTGCGGCCGACCTTGCGGTTGTTGACGCCGACATAGGCGTCCCGCACCCCGGTCGCGAGATCCGAGAGCAGCGAGAAGACCGGAACGCCGCGCGCCTTCAATTCCTCGACCGCTGCCGTCACGGCCGGATAATCCGGCCCGACAAGCGCGACCGCCTGGTTTCGTGCGCCGAGCAGCTTGATCTTTTCGATGATGGCAGCGGGTGTCGCTGCGGATGGATATTCCACCTGCGTCTGGATCCGCGCAGTCGTGACGTTGCGGGCGGCGGTTTCAATCTCACGCGCGAAGGCCTGATAAAAGGGCTGCGTCGGCTTCTGCAGCAGGAAGGCCAGCCGATATTGCGGCAGATCCTCGAAGACGCGCTGGCGGATCAGACCGACCGCATGATAGCCGATCGATTGGGCGGCATCATAGACCCGCCGCGCCGTTTCCTCGCGCACCCGATGGCGGCCATTCAGCACGCGATCGACAGTCGCAACGCTAACGCCGGAGGCCTGGGCGAGATCGGAGATGGTCGGGCGGCGCATAGCTATTCCTGATAGTTTTCAATCATCAATGAAAGCCATTTTTGATGGCTTTTGATAGAATATATCAAGCCTGCATTGAGCGCCTTTCGAAGTCAACCTATTCTCCGAATCCAAGAGCTGATGAGGAGGAACACATGGCTGGCGAGGCAACAAAGCGCGATTACAGCCTCTTGGGAGAGAGCGGCCGCACGGCGGTCGAAACCGGGCTGGCGGCGGCGGAATGGTATCACACCGATATTGCCCGCAAGGAGATGAAGACGCTGATGCAGCGTTCCGATGTGCCGGCAATCCGCGACACGGCGCTCTGGCTCGGCAGTATGGTGGTCTTTGCCGCGCTTGGTATCTATTTCTGGGGCTCCTGGATCGCCGTGCTCTTCTTCCTCGCTTATGGCGTGCTCTACGGCTCAGCCTCCGACAGCCGCTGGCACGAATGCGGTCACGGCACCGCCTTCAAGACGCGCTGGATGAACGATGTCGTCTACCAGATCGCCTGCTTTATGATCATGCGCAATCCGGTGACCTGGCGCTGGAGCCATGCCCGCCACCATACCGACACCGTCATCGTCGGGCGCGATCCCGAGATCGCCGTCATGCGCCCGCCGGATCTCTTCCGGCTGGTGCTCAATTTCTTCGGCATTCTCGATGCCTGGCATGCCCTCATCGACATGGTCAGAAATTCGGCGGGCGTCATCAGCGCCGAGGAGAAAACCTTTATCCCCGAAATGGAGCAGCCGAAGGCGATCCGCATTGCCCGTATCTGGCTCGCGGTCTACGCCGTCACCATCGCGCTTGCGTTTTACCTGGGCTCGATCCTGCCCCTGATGCTGATCGGCCTGCCGCGCCTCTACGGCGCCTGGCATCATGTGCTGACCGGCCTGCTGCAGCATGGCGGGCTTGCCGACAATGTCATCGACCACCGGCTGAACAGCCGGACGGTCTACATGAACCCGATCAGCCGCTTCATCTACTGGAACATGAACTATCACGTGGAGCACCACATGTTCCCGATGGTGCCCTACCACGCGCTGCCGAAGCTGCATGCGATGATCAAGCATGACCTGCCGGCGCCCAATCCGTCGATATGGTCCGGCTACCGGGAGATGATCCCGGCCTTCCTGCGCCAGCTTCGCAACGAAGACTATTTCCTGAAACGGGAATTGCCGGCGACAGCGCGGCCCTATCGCGAGGAATTCCACGCTGAACTGGCGCCTGCAGCTCAATAAGTAGCCCAATAACAAGATCGAGGGAGGAAAAGAGATGAGCGGAAACTGGATCGAGGTTTGCGGCGAGGACGAGATCGACGAGGAAGACGTCATCCGTTTCGACCATGGCGGGCGCACCTTCGCGGTCTACCGCAGCCTGGACGATGAATTCTTTGCGACCGACGGGCTCTGCACCCATGAGCAGATCCATCTCGCCGATGGCCTCGTCATGGACGAGATCATCGAGTGTCCCAAGCACAATGGCCGCTTCAACTACAAGACGGGCGAGGCCAAGGGGGCTCCCGTCTGCGTCAACCTGAAGACCTATCCCGTCAAGATCGAAGACGGCGCCGTCTTCATCGCGATCTGAGGTGCGCCATGGCCCATTTTGTCATCCTAGGGGCAGGGGAATGCGGGGCACGCGCCGCCTTCGCGCTGCGGGAAAAGGGATTTGACGGTGAGATCACGCTCGTCGGTTCCGAGCCGCACGCCCCCTATGAGCGCCCGCCGCTCTCCAAAGCCGGCCTTGCCGGCAATGTCGATCCGAAGTTCATCGCCGCGCCGCAAACCTATGAGGCCGGCAATATCCGCCTGATGACCGGTGTGACGGCAACCGGCCTCGATGCCGCAGCCCATGCCGTCACCCTGTCAGACGGTGACCGCCTCAGCTACGACCAGCTGCTGCTTGCGACGGGCGCCAGCGCCCGCGCTTTTCCCAATGCGCCCGGTGACAGCCGCCATATCCGCTCTCTGCGCACGCATCATGATGCTGTGACGTTGCGCGCGGTGCTGCAGCCCGGCAAGCGGCTTGCCGTCATTGGCGGCGGCTTCATCGGCCTGGAAGTTGCAGCAACCGCGCGTCGCCTTGGTGCCGATGTCGTTCTCCTCGAAGGGCTCGAACGGGTGCTAAAACGCGGCGTTCCCGAGGATGTCGCCCATCTTGTCGCTGAACGCCACCGCGCCGAGGGCGTCGATCTGCGCTGCGGTGTTTCCATCGAATCCCTGACGGAGCGGGACGGCAAGGCCGTCATCCGGCTTTCCAACGACGAGGTAATCGAGGCCGACCTTGCGCTTGTCGGCATCGGCGCCCGGCCGAATACCGAGCTTGCCGATGCGGCAGGACTTGCTATCGACAATGGTATTGCCGTCGATGACCGGCTTCGCACGTCCGCCGCCGATATATTCGCTGCCGGTGACTGCTGCTCCTTTCCGCTGGCAATCTATGGCGGCCGGCGCGTGCGGCTGGAATCCTGGCGCAATGCGCAGGAACAGGGCACGCTTGCGGCCGCCAACATGCTCGGTGCCGACGAGCCGGTCTCCGCCGTGCCTTGGTTCTGGTCGGATCAATATGAGATGACGTTGCAGATAACAGGGCTTGCCGATGGCGCGGTCGCCCATCTGCGCCGCGATCTCGGCGAGGGGGTTTTCATCCTCTTCCATCTCGATGCCGAAGGCCGGCTGATCGCCGCAAGCGGCATCGGGCCAGGCAATACCGTCGCCCGCGACATCCGGCTGGCGGAAATGCTGATTGCCGCACGCGCCCATCCAGACCCAGCCGCACTGACGGCTCGCAACGTCAAGCTGAAGACGCTTCTCGCCGCCTGATCGCCTCCCAAATACTGGCCCAAAGGATACTGCAATGAAAAAGCACAACCGCGCCACGGTCGCCGACATCCTGGCGCTCAAGGGAAAACGGCAGCTCACAATGCTGCGCGTCACCTCGCTTGATGAGGCGGAAGCGGCGGAAAAGGCCGGCATCGACATGGTCTCTGTGCCGCCGGCCCTGCTCGGACCGGTCTTTCGCGAGGCGGCCCCGACACCCTTTGCCATTCCCGGTCTCGAATATGGCGACCATGTCTCGGCCGAGGACTATATAGGCGAGGCCTTCAAGGCGCTGAAGGCGGGCGGGGACGCCGTCTATTGCGCCGCAAGCCTGCAGACGATCAGACGCATGCGCGACGAGGGCATTCCCGTCTGCGGCCATGTCGGACTGATCCCTTCCAAGGCAACCTGGACCGGCGGCTTTCGCGCCGTCGGCAAGACGGCCGCCAGCGCCTTCGACGTCTGGCGCCAGACGAAGGCGCTTCAGGATGCCGGCGCCTTCGCGGCCGAGATCGAGGTCGTTCCCGGCGATGTCGCAGCGGCGATTTCCAACCAGACCTCGATGCTGATGATCTCCATGGGCGCCGGGCGCGGCTGCGATGCGCAATATCTCTTCGCCGACGACGTGCTCGGCACGACCAGAGACCACACGCCGCGACACGCCAAGGTCTACCGCAACTTCGCAGCCGAATATGACCGGCTACAGCGCGAACGCATCGCGGCCTTCAGCGAATTTGCCGAGGATATCCGCTCGGGAGCCTATCCGGAAAAGTGTCATCTTGTCGGTATCGACGAGGCCGAGTTGCGCAATTTCCTGCATCGGCTGGAAGCCGAGGGGCCTTCGGTCGCTGGGGAGAAGGGGAACCCGCCATTGGCATCGATGCCAGCCTATGTCAGAGAATAGAGCGATCACGAACAGATTCTCAGGCTCTGGTGACGATAGGCTTTGCACATGCGGAATTGATCGCGGTTCTCGTCGCGGTGACGGGCGATGAACCGCGTGTCATGACGATCCGGAGTGGCGCTGCACTTCCGTCCGGCCCCTTCGAAATGGGCCATCGCACGCTGCAATCGGGCCTGCGTGAATGGATCCAGGAACAGACCGCCCATCCCGTGGGTTTCCTCGAACAGCTTTATACTTTCGCCGACCGCGACCGGAACAACGACATCCAGGGCGGACGCACCATCTCGATCAGTTATCTCGGCCTCGTTTACGAACAGACGGGCGCCGGCCGGCCGGGCTGGCACGGCTGGTATGAATATTTCCCCTGGGAAGACCATCGCGACGGGCGGCCAGCCATCATGGACGAACTGATCGCACGGTTGCGCCTGTGGGCCGATGCCGATCCCGCTAGGCGCGAATATCGCCACCGCCGCGCCGATTTCACTTTCGGGCTCGACGGCGGCGGCTGGAACGAAGACCTGACATTGCAGCGTTACGAACTGCTCTATGAGGCGGGCCTCGTCATGGAAGCTGGTTGCGGCAAGAACGACAATCTCGGCCGGCCGATGTTTGCCGACCACCGCAGGATTCTCGCAACCGGCATTGCAAGGCTTCGCGCCAAGATCAAATACCGCCCGGTCGTCTTCGAACTTATGCCCGAAAGCTTTACGCTCCTGCAATTGCAGCGGGCCGTCGAAGCACTCGCTGGCCTGACGCTGCACAAGCAGAACTTCCGCCGCCTGATCGAACAGCAGGAACTGGTGGAGGAAACGGGCGAGGCGACGAGCGAAACCGGCGGCCGGCCGGCCAAGCTTTTCCGCTTCCGCCAGACCATTCTCGAAGAGCGCGCGCTCGCCGGAACGAAATTACCGCTCTCCCGCAATTGACATATGCTCACTGTGAGAATATCTCTGTGCACAGGATATGCTCAAATCGAGCATAATTGATGGAGCCGGCCATGAACCACCTTGTATCCGCGTCGTCCCTCTATGATCGCGTCAGCCGCGTCATTCCCAAAGCCGAATGGATGATGTTCCAGGACGATGTCGATGCGATCCTTGAGCTGAAGCGCAAGCGCAACGCCGTCATCCTGGCGCATAACTATCAGACACCGGAAATCTTCCATGGCGTGGCCGATATCGTCGGCGACAGCCTGGCTCTGGCGCGAAAAGCAATCGAGGTCGATGCCGACGTGATCGTGCTGGCCGGCGTGCATTTCATGGCCGAGACGGCAAAGCTCCTGAACCCGGAAAAGACAGTGCTGATCCCCGATATGGGTGCTGGCTGTTCGCTGGCGGACTCGATCACGCCCGAGGATGTCGCGCTGCTGCGCCAGGCCCATCCAGGCGTGCCCATCATCACCTATGTCAACACATCTGCCGCCGTCAAAGCGGCTTCGGACATCTGCTGCACCTCGGGCAATGCCAAACAGGTGGTTGAATCCCTCGGTGTGCCCAGGGTGCTGATGATCCCGGACGAGTATCTTGCTCAGAATGTTGCCAAGGAAACCAATGTCGAGATTATCGCCTGGCATGGGCATTGCGAAGTCCATGAGCTTTTCACTGCCGAAGATGTTCGTCAGTTGCGGGAAAACCATCCCGGCGTGACGGTGCTTGCCCATCCCGAATGCCCGCAGGACGTCGTTGCCGAGGCTGACTTCGCCGGCTCCACCGCCGTCATGTCGGATTATGTTGGTCAGAAGAAGCCGGCCCGCGTCGTGCTGCTCACCGAATGCTCGATGAGCGACAATGTCGCCGTGCATCATCCCGATGTCGAATTCATCCGCCCCTGCAATCTCTGCCCGCACATGAAGCGCATCACGCTTTCCAATATCCGCGCGGCACTGGAAGAAAACCGCCACGAAGTGACTGTCGATCCCGCGGTCGCTGTCGCTGCCCGCCGCGCTGTCGAGAGGATGTTGGCAATATGAGCGAGATTGCTGACCAACTAACCGGCCGCACCGTCATCGTCGGTAGCGGCCTTGCAGGCCTGATGACGGCGCTGACGCTTGCGCCTGAGCCAGTAGTCATCGTCACCCGCGCTAGCCTCGGCGCCGAAACGTCAAGCGGCTGGGCACAGGGCGGCATTGCCGCCAGTCTCGGCGCCGATGACAGCGCCGACCTGCATCTGGCCGATACACTCGCCGCCGGCGACGGGCTTTCCGATCCCGTCATCGCTACCGGTATCGTCGCCGAGGCGCCGGCCGCGATCGCCGCGCTGGAGCGGGCAGGGGTCCGCTTCGACAAGACGCCGGATGGCAGCTTTTCGCTGGGGCTTGAGGCCGCCCATAGCCGGCGCCGCATCGTGCATACGGACGGCGACGGCTCGGGTGCGGCAATCGTCCGTGCACTGGTCGCAGCCGTTACCGCGACACCCTCCATCACCGTGCTCGAAGGGCTGGAGGCCCGCCGCATCCTGACGGATGAGAGCGGCGTCAGCGGCCTCGTCTGCGCGAGCGAGAATGGCGCAGTCATCCTTCTAACACGCAGGATCGTGCTGGCGACCGGCGGCATCGGCGGCCTCTATGAGGCGACGACCAATCCGACCGGCAATTTCGGGCAGGGCATCATGCTTGCCGCGCGCGCCGGAGCCGAACTTGCCGACATGGAATTCGTGCAGTTCCACCCGACTGCACTTGATTCCCGCCGCCGGCCACTGGCGTTGGTGAGCGAAGCCGTGCGCGGGGAAGGTGCCGTGCTGGTCAATGAAAGTTGCGACCGCTTCATGGCCGGCGTGCCCGGCGCTGAATTGGCGCCGCGCGATGTGGTGGCCCGCGCCATCAGCGCAGAACTGGCGCGTGGCGGCAGGGTGTTTCTCGACGCACGCAAGGCTCTTGGCGATCGTTTCGCCACGCGTTTTCCGGTCATCGACGCTCTGTGTCGGGAAGCTGGCCTCGATGCCTCGCGTCAGCTAATCCCGGTGCGCCCTGCCGTCCATTATCACATGGGCGGCGTAGCGACCGATGCTGCCGGCCGCAGCTCCATCGCAGGCCTCTGGGTTGCCGGCGAGGCGGGCTCCACCGGCCTGCACGGCGCAAATCGGCTCGCCAGCAATTCACTGCTCGAAGCCGCCGTCATGGGCATCCGTGCGGCACGTGACATTCTTGCGAAACCAGACGCAAAACCCTCGACAGCTGGATCCGTAGTAACGCTGCCGGCGGCGGCCGATCCTTCACCCGTCCGACCGATCGTCTCGCGCCATCTCGGCGTATTGCGCAATGCAGGCGCCATCCATTGCGCCATCGCAAGCCTGCTGCCGCTTGTCGAAGCCGAGGGGCCGGCTTCCGATCCAGCGATCGTTGCGCTGTTGATTGCCGTCTTTGCCAGCCTTCGGGCGGAATCACGCGGAGCCCATGCACGCACTGATTTTCCGCTGAAGCGTGCCGAAGCCGTACGGCGGAAAATGACGCTGACTGACGTCCTGGAGATTGCCCGGGCGACCGCTTCCCATCCTCTTGCAAGGAGTGCCTGAGATGAACCTCGCTTCCCTTCCGCGCGTCATTGTCGAGCCGCTCGTGCGTGCCGCCCTTGCCGAGGATCTCGGCCTTGTCGGTGATATCACCTCGGCAGCTGTCATCCCGGAAGAGCATCGTTCGACGGTCGTCATGGCGGCTCGCCAGCCGGGCGTGGTTGCTGGTCTCGACGCCGCAGACCTTGCCTTCCAGCTCGTCGATCCCGCTATCACCATGAGGCGGCATCTGCCTGACGGTGCTGCGGCGGAGCCAGGCAGCCTGATCGCCACCATCGAAGGCCCGTCGCGCGGGCTACTGACGGCCGAGCGCACGGCGCTGAATTTCCTCGGTCATCTCTCGGGCATCGCCACAGTGACATCTGGCATCGTCGAGGCGATCCGCGACACGAAAGCCTCCGTCGTCTGCACCCGCAAGACGACGCCCGGCCTAAGGGCGCTCGAAAAATATGCCGTGCGGGCCGGTGGCGGTATGAACCACCGATTTGCGCTCAATGATGCGGTGCTGATCAAGGACAATCACGTCGCCATTGCCGGTGGCGTGGCGGAAGCAATCCGCCGCGCCAAGGCCGGCGTGGGCCATATGGTCAAAATCGAAGTTGAGGTCGACACGCTTGATCAGTTGCACGAGGCCATGGGCGAAGGGGTCGACGCCGTCCTCCTCGACAATATGACGCCCGATCAGTTGCGCGAGGCCGTCGGCATCGTTGCCGGTCGCGCCATCACCGAGGCCTCCGGCCGCGTGACGCCGGAAACCGCACTTGCCATTGCCGTCTCCGGTGTCGACCTGATCTCGGTCGGCTGGCTGACGCACAGCGCCCCGGTTCTCGATATCGGTCTCGATTTCGTCGAAGCCGCTGCCGAAAGTGCGTCGCCGCTTCGCCGTCTTGCCCAGGCATTCTAGAGCAATTTCTCCCATACGGTAGCCGACCTCTGCCGGCTGCCGTATCGGTGTTCCAATTCGCGCCGGAATCCTCTTATTCCACTTGAACCACCATCAGCATTGCCCGTTTTCCATCGGTGTTTTTCGCTGGACAGAGCCCCAAGCTATTGCAAAGCTCCATGAGCCCGCTGGAGGAGTGAGGCGAATTGGAGGAAATAGATTTGCAAAAACATGATGTTATTCCATTGATGGGATTTGGCACCTTTGGGCGCAACGGCAAGGATGGTATCGATGCGATCCTGTGTGCACTCGAAACCGGCTACAGGCACCTCGACACTGCGCAGACTTATGATACCGAATTCGAAGTCGGCGAAGCGCTGCGCCGCTCGGGCCTGAACCGAAACGACGTTTTTCTGACGACGAAGATTTCGACCGACAATTTCGGTCCTGGCGCGCTCGTTCCTTCGCTGGAAAAGAGCCTCGAAGCGCTCAAGGTCGATCAGGTGGACCTGACGCTGATCCACTGGCCCTCGCCCAATGGCCGCATTCCGCTCGGCGTCTACATCACCCAGATCGCCGAAGCGCAGGCTCGCGGCCTGACGAAGCTGATCGGCGTTTCGAATTTCACGATCGCCCTTCTGGAGGAGACGGAAGCACTGCTCGGCAAGGGCAGGATTGCCAACAACCAGTTCGAGCTCAATCCGATCCTGCAAAACAAGAAACTCGCAAACTATTGCCGGGAAAAAGACATTCTCGTCACCTGCTACCTGCCGATCGCACGTGGCATTCTATCCGACGAGCCGGTGCTGCGCGCAATCGGTGAAAAACACGATGCGACGCCGGAGCAGGTGGCCATCGCCTTCGAGCTCGCCAACGGCTATTGCACCATCCCGACATCGGGCCGGCCGGAGCGTATCCGCTCGAACTTCCAGGCAAGCTCGATCAGGCTTTCCCCTGAGGAAGTCGCCCGCATCGAAACCATCGACCGCAATCACCGCGTCGTCGATCCGGACTGGGGCCCGAAGTGGGACTAGGTTTTTCCCGCGATCGACGAATGCGTTCGACTGGATCGAGCGCGGTCGCGATGATTGCCGAACCAAGCCACGTGTCGGCGTGAAGGGCAAGTGTTGCACACGCGGGCAGTCCTTCGTTTTCGTTAGTCGGACTGGACCGCGCGTTCGCCCGACAGGCCGCAGTAGCGGCGCTTGGCCGCTGATGTCAGCCTTTACATCATTGCCTCAATCGCGTCGTAACGTGCACGATAGTCGGTCTGACACAGTAATGCACCGCTGCTGCCGCAGTGGCGGAATTTCGGTTGCTTGAGGCTTCGGAGGCGATACAGAACGCCCGGTACCGGAACGCGCAGTGTCCCGATTTGGGCGACGGTTTGGAGACTGGGTTTGAGCACCGAGGAAGCGGCGGCACTGAACGATACATGGCGGCGGCGCCGGTTCGCATGGCGGGGTGATGCTCCGAAATAGAGCGGCGCCTCACGTCCATATGCAGTATTCGTAAAGTGTGTTGGTAGCAAGCACCGGCCGGAGGGCAAATATTCGATGAAAATATTGCGCCAGCAAAGCAAAAGCGCTTCCCGTTGCTCGCTATTCACTCTAACATCATGTAATCGGTCGGTCCGTTCCAAGCGTTCCGGCTTTTGAAGGTGAGAACCCTGATGGACGGGTCAACCGGGGAAGTGAAAGCGAACAGATTATGTCTGCTCGGTAGGCCGCGATTGTTGGCCGCCGGGACTGAGCTTCCTTTGCCCGAAAAGTCCTATTTCCTGCTGGCGATGTTAGCGCTTTCGTCGGAACCGCTGGTCGACCGCGAAACCATCCGATGCCAGCTATGGCAATCCGAACTTCCCGAAAAACGGGCCGGCAGCCTTCGCCAGCTTCTGTCGCGCATCGACCAGAGCATTCCCGAAGGCCTGCCGCCCTTGCTCACTGCCACGCGCACTCATCTCGGCCTAGCGCCCGGCTGGGAGATCGACCTCGATATCCTCAAGCGGAAGGATGTGCTAGGGCCGGACGAAAGCAGCGTCCTGCTCGGAGAATTACTCGAAAGCGTCAAATCTCCAACACAGGGTGCCGAGGACTGGCTGACGTTCGAGCGCCAGCGGATCAACGAAGCGCGCTCGGCCCATCTTGTCCGCTTGTTGGAAAGTCAAGACGAGCGCCCGGACGAAGACCAGATCGCCTTCGCCAAGCGGCTGATCGAGCTCGACCCCGCCAATGAGATCGCCTGCCGAGCGCTGATGCGCGCCCATGCCCGCATGAATGACATGCCGGCGGCGCGTCAGGCATATCTGAAATGCCGCAGCCAGCTGAAGGACGATTTCGATATCGAGCCGGACGAGGCAACGACGACCCTTGCGCGCGAACTTGGCATCCTGTCCGCCGCACAGCCGGCGGCGGCGGAACGTCCGCATCCGGTGTCGGAACTTCTGATCGATCCGGCGGGCCAGCCACGCATCGTCATACTGCCGCCCGAAAACATCCTTACCGATCCGCTGATGGAGCGCGTCGGCCGCGCGCTGCTCGAAGATGTCACGATCGGCCTCAGCCAGCAGCGCGGCTTCAAGGTGATTGCCGCTCATACAAGCCTGGAAATGCTGAGCCGCGCCCTCGACCCGACGCGCCCGACCATCGGTCCGCTCGACCTGTCCTTCGACTATGCCGTCTATGTGACGATCCAGAGCCGCGACGAGGATGTCTATTCTACCTGCCGGCTGACGCGCACGGCGACCTCCGAAGTGCTCTGGGCGGTCGAAATTCCTTTTGCGATGCAGAAGATCAGCGAAGCCTTCAGCCAGCTGACCCGGCGTATCGTGATGACGCTTGCCGATACGATCGAGCGATACGAACTGGCAATGCCGCTCGGCGACGTGCCGGCTTCTGCCTATCGTCTCTATCTCGAAGGCAAGCGGCTGATTTCACAGACCGACCTGCAGCACCTGCGCCAGGCGCGCAAATGGTTCAAGTCGTCGCTCAGCCGCTACGAAAATTTCTCGCCGGCTCATGCCGGCATGTCTCGCGCACTCGGCATGGAATGGCTGATCCGCGGGATGCGCGATCGGGAACTGCTCGACGAGGCCTATAGCGCCGCAAGGATGGCGCGTCAGACCGACCCGAACAGCGGCCGAGCCTATCGCGAACTCGGCTTCGTGGCGCTCTATCGCCGCCGGTTCGAAGAAAGCCTCGATTCCTTCCAGCAGGCTCAGGATCTCAATCCCAACGATGCCGACATCCTGGCCGATTTCGCCGACGCACTTTCCCATGACGGCGATTTCGATCGGGCCCTCGAGCTCAGCCGCGCCGCCTTCAAGCTCAATCCGCTGCCGCCGGATTATTATTACTGGAACCTCGGCGGCATCCATTTCATGCGCGAAGAGTATGAAAAGGCGATCGATGCGCTGGAGCCGGTGAAGGCAAAACAGGCGACGGCGCGCCTGCTCGCAGCCGCCCATGCCATGGCTGGCGATACTGCGAAGGCCCGGAATTACGCCAAGGTCGTATTGGAGAACTTCCCCGATTTCCGCAGCGAAGGAATCCGTCATTTCGTCCCCGATCGTGATCCGGCCTTCACCGAACCGTTGATAAAGGGCCTGCAACTCGCCGGTCTTCCCTGATGCAAGGCTTTTTAACGAAGCCTGTAACGCTTAAATGACGCAGGCAATGTTCTTTTTGAATGGTTAACGGCGGTCAGCCGCCCAACCATTTGGAGAGAGATCATGAAAACCGTTGAAACCAACGCTGCAATCCAGGCCCCCACACTCCGTTTCTCTGCTGCTGCCAAGGCAGCCGTCAAGCAGGACGAACTCAGCGTTTCGGCAAATGGCCTTGAAAGCCTGACGCATGCACTGAGGTTCCGCTAAGGAATCGATAGCATGTCTGCTTTGGCCGACCTTGAAACGCTTGCCGCTGACCTCAACAGATCATCGGCAGGCATCAACAGCTACCACGACCGGTCGATGACCCCGGCGCAGACCTTTGCGGCCATTAAACCGCATCTGCGCGAATTCGGCATCACCCGCGTCGGACTGTTGACCGGCCTCGACGTGCTGAACATTCCGGTTGCCTTCGCCACAAGGCCGAACAGCCACACGCTGTCGGTCTTCCAGGGCAAGGGTATCGACAAGGAAGCGGCAATGACCTCTGCCGCAATGGAGGCGATCGAGACCCGCATCGCTGAAATTGCGCCCGCCGATCTGACGCTCGCCAGTCTCGAGACCATGAAGGCCGAACGTGCCACCATGATCGACCTCGACAGTGTGGCGCGCTGCGCGCCCGAGGAGATCGGCGATGGTCAAATCCCCTGGTGCTCCGGCTTCGATCTTCTTTCGGGCAGCACCACTTTCGTGCCCTGGTGGCTGGTCGGCCTCGACCATCGCGGCGAACGCCCTCCCGGCTTCGAACAATCGAGCGATGGCCTGGCCTCGGGAAATACGTCGGCCGAAGCCGTGTTGCACGGGCTCTGCGAACTCGTCGAGCGCGATGCCTGGGCGCTGACCCAGCTCAAATCTCCTGAACAGCTCAAGCAGAACCGCATCGATCCGCTCGCCTTCGGCGATGCCGTGATCGACGTCTTGGTCGATCGCATCCGCCAAGCCGGCATGCGCCTGCTGCTGATCGACATGACCACCGATATCGGTGTCCCGGCCTTTCTTGCCGTCATTATTCCCGGCAATCTCTCTGACCGCGTCGATGCCCGCTGGGCCCAGGTCTGCGGCGGTTGCGGCTGCCATCCTGATCCAATACGCGCAGCTCTTCGGGCCATCACCGAGGCTGCCCAGAGCCGGTTGACGGCGATTGCCGGCAGCCGCGACGATTTTTCACCGAAGATCTACCAGCGGATCGACCGCAGCGCCGGCATGCGCCAGGTCGTCGATCTCTGCAACAATGATGCGGCACTGAAACCCTTCCCCATGCGCCCGCAGCGCCCGATGACGATCCAGGATACGATCCGCCACATTGCCGGCAGGCTGAGAGCTGCCGGCATCGGCCAGATCATCGCGGTACCGCTGTCACACCCCACCCTCCCGGTTTGCGTCGTGCGCGTCATCGTTCCAGGCCTCGAGGTCGATATCAGCGGCCAGTACATCCAGCTCGGCCTGCGCGCCGTCAACGTCATCCGGGAGGCCGCGGCATGAAGATCCTCTTCGTCGGTCCGAGCCTTGCAAGCGAGATTGCGGATGCCCGCAGAAAGCATCCCGATATCGATTTCCGCCCGCCTGCCGCCTGCGGCGACATTCTGAAAGCCGTGCAGGAGGGGGCGACCGCAATCGGCCTGATAGACGGTTATTTCGGCGATCTGCCCTCCGTCTGGCACAAGGAAATCCTCTTTGCCTTGGAAAAGGGCGTTGCCGTTGCCGGCGGCTCCAGCATGGGCGCGCTGCGCGCTGCCGAATGCTCCGCCTTCGGCATGGTCGGCATCGGCTCGATCTTCGACGATTACGAATCCGGCGATCTCATCGATGACGAGGCGGTGGCGCTGGTCCATGCACCACAGGAACTTGGCTGGCTGCCGCTTTCCGTTCCCTGGGTCGATTTCGAGCCGACGATCGAAGGCCTGCATGCGAAGGGCGAGATTACCGTCAGCGAACGCAAGAAGCTGCTGCTCGCTGGCCGCTTCCTGCATTTCTCCGAACGGACCTATGCCAAGGTGGTCGAAGAGTCTCACTTTGCCCGCAAACTGCGGCGCGAGCAGATCCTGGCGGCGATCCGCGCCAATCGCGTCGAACGCAAGCGTTCCGACGCAAGGCTCGTGCTGGAATGGCTGCAAAAGGGAGAGTTTGCGTCAATGAAGCGTGATTGGAGCTTCGCTGCGACCTCGCATTTCGAGCTGCTCCAGGCCGAAGTCACGCAGCAGATGCAGCCTGTAACGCTCGAATAACGGTTCCAGGCCCAAGGTAACTTGTGTGGGGATATGACTGTTGTCGAGGGCCGAAATAATGTTCGAAAAAAGGGACCAGGGTGCGGGCAGGGAATACGCAAGACTCTTCCGGCTGCTGTCGGCAGCCAAGGACGAGGCTGAAAAACTTCAGCTGCGCAATCTCATGCACCTGACAAACATGGCGCTGCTGCAGGTCGTCATCGATTGGGACGGCATCGATCCGGACAGGGAACTCGATGCGAACCTCGAAAAACTCGTCGGCAGCAAAGCCAAGATCGCAATGAAGGACGCTGGCGAAAATCTGATCGTGATCGATCGCCATTAGCCCTGATACAGGGTGCGACGGAGCGCTAGAAAATCAGGCCGACGCGTTATTCGGCAGCGTCGACTTCAGCCTGCTCGGTGCTGGCGATCGCCTGGACGAGCTTTAGGATTTTCTTGCGAAGCTGCTCGTTCTTGATCGAGAAAAAGGCAGCGTTGAGCTGGACGCCTTCACGCGAAATGATGAATTCTTCGCTCGGAGCGGGATTATCGTTTGCGTTGGCGGCGGGTGCCGTCAGGTCGTCGAAGAAGGTCCTGACATCGACGCTGAGCGCGCCGGCGATTTCGACGAGCATGCTGGCAGAAACGCGGTTGGAGCCCTTTTCGTATTTTTGTATTTGCTGGAAGGTCACGCCAACACGATCGCCCAACTCCGTCTGAGAAACCTTTCTCAGCAGGCGCTGTATACGGATCGTCTTGCCGACGTGAACATCTACGGAATGCGGTTCTTCTCTCATCTGATATTCCCTCCTGCGAAAACCGGGCCGACAACTTACACGCCCGGTAACAACAACTTTTAGCCGAGTTAGTTCAACCTAGCAATTGCTTGGATGTAGTTTAGGCTGGGCCAAAACATCGCGCCATCCGAGAGCCCCTACGGATTGCACGTAATGACAGATCACTTCAAGCGGGAATCCGGCGGAATTGAACCCTACAAGGGCGAAGCTGAGTGAAACTCAGAGCGTCCACAGACGCTGTGCATTGCCGTGAAGGAGCCTCGAACGCTCCGTTTCCGCGGTGCCTGACAGCACCGCCTGGGTGGCCGCGACCCAGGTGGAAAGGCCGTTCGCCAGCGTGCAGACAGGCCAGTCACTGCCCCAGACCACACGATCCCAGCCGAAGCTTGATATGACGTGCTCGATATAGGGCCGCAGGTTTTCCGCCGTCCAGCTTGCCGGATCGGCATTGGTGACGATGCCGGAAATCTTGGCGACGACGTTCGGCCGGCGGGCGATTTCGGCAATGCCGCGGCTCCAGGGCTCGAAGGCGTTCGACTTGATATCCGGATTGCCGCAATGATCGAGCACGAACTGCACATCGGGGGCGGCGTCAGTGAGGGCCACAACGTTGCTGACCTGATGCGGCAGCGTGCAGAGGTCGAAGGTCAGGCCGGTGCCGGAGAGCCTTCTGATATTCTCGCGGAAGAGCACACCCTCCGAGACATCGTCAGGCACCACATGCAGCACGCGGCGAAAGCCCCTCACGAAGGGATCGGCCTTCTGGCGCTCCAGATAGTCGGCAAAACCGTCCTCTTCCGGCCGGCAGGAGACGATCGCGCCAGCGACCAGATCGCCGAGGCGGCTGACATAGTCGGTTTCGGCCTGCATGATGACCGGATCGACATCCACCTCCATGTGCAGCACCTTGGTGATGCCGCAGCGTTTGGCCTCGATCGCATAGGTCTCATAGAGAAAATCGCGGTCGAGGGCCGGCACATCGGCAAGCCAAGGATAATTCAGCGCCGACCGGTCGATAACGTGCAGATGGGTATCGATAAACACGCTCTTCTCCTCCAAAGAGTGTAGGCAGCAACCTAGCTTTGGTGAATGGATTATTCAAATAGAAATTCTGCTGGGTCTTAGCCGGCCACGGCGATTGTGGCGCCGGCGAGCGCCGAAAGCTCGGCCGCCGTCTTCTGCACCATGCCGATTGCCCGGGTGATGTCGGGCGCTGCCGGTGCGTTCACCAGCGCGATATAGGGGCAGGTCAGCGCCGCAATGCCTCGCCCGTCCGGCCCCAGGATCGGTGCCGAAAGATTATAGACGCCGGCCGTCTGGGCGCTTGCCATCATTTCATAGCCGCGCTCGCGGATCTGGTTCAGCCGCTCGTAAAATTCCGGACCAAGATTGGCGTCCTTGCGGCTGCGCACATGTTCCGAGATCATCATCTCGCGCTCTTCGTCGCTGCGAAAGGCAAGCAGCACATGGCCGGAGCCTGTGTCGAACAGGCTGATATGGGAACCGACGCGGATCGACAGGCCCCAATAGTCCGGCGCCTCCTGCTGGGCGATGACGACGGCAGCCCCCCGGTCGAATACGGCGAGATGGTTTGCCTGGCGCGAGCGCTGGGCGAGATCGCGCATCAGCGGTGTGGCATAGGAGGCAAGCCGGCGCACCGGCGCATGCAGCTGCGCCAGGCCAAAGAGTTTCAGGGTGAGAGAATAACGGTCGCCATCGAGCCGCGTCACATAACCGCGCCTCACGAGACGGTCGAGCATGCGGTAGAATTCGTTCGGGCTGCGCTCCAGCCGCTTGGCGATCTCCGCCTGCGTCAGGCCGCTGTCGACGCTTGCCAGAAGTTCGAGAATATCAAGACCCTTGTCGAGCGCCGGAGCGCGATAGCGGTCTGACTCGTCGGTCTCCATTCTTCCCTCCTGTGAATATCATCCTGCATATACGCAGACGGGCGGAGGGAAAAGAAAAAGTTCGCGCTTGACCATGGGGCTATCGTCTGTTTGTCTATAAACAGACAAATTAAATGTGAGGACATTGTTCGGCATATTCTCACGCCGGACGATCGCAATCCCCGGCAAGGCTCGCCAAGGCGAGCCAAAAATAAGATAACCGGAAAGGGAGGAAGGCCATGCAACGCATGGATATCGTGATTACCTGCACAAAGGTGGCATCGCCTTGCAAGGCACGTGGCCGAACGCGGCCTTCCTGACCGATCCTTTTGAGATAGATTCAGTACCACGCCAGCGCGCGAAAAATCCCCAAAGAGGCCATGACATGACAAGCAATCTTTCCGGCAAGACCGTTCTCATCACCGCAGCCGGTCAGGGCATCGGCCGCGCCACCGCGCTTGCCTTCGCCTCCGCCGGCGCCAAGGTGCATGCCACCGACATCAATACCGACGCGCTGGCCAGCCTTGCGGCGGAGAGCAAGGTTTCCACCCACAAGCTCAACGTGCTCGAAGACGAGGCGGTCAAGGCGCTGGTGGCCGAAATCGGCGCCGTCGATGTGCTCTTCAATTGCGCCGGTACCGTTCATAACGGCTCCGTGCTCGACATGAAGGATACCGACCTGGAATTTGCCTTCGATCTGAACGTCAAGGCGATGATCCGCACCATCCGCGCCGTGCTGCCTGGCATGCTGGAGCGCAAGGATGGTGCGATCATCAACATGTCCTCGGTCGCATCCAGCATCAAAGGCGTGCCGAACCGGTTTGCCTATGGTGTGACCAAGGCAGCCGTGATCGGGCTCACCAAGTCGGTCGCTGCCGACTACGTGACGCAGGGCGTGCGCTGCAACTGCATCTGCCCCGGTACGGTGGAAAGCCCCTCGCTGCAGGACCGCATGCGCGCTCAGGGCGATTATGACACGGCACGCGCCGCCTTCATCGCCCGCCAGCCCATGGGCCGGCTCGGCACGCCGGAGGAGATCGCCGATCTCGCCGTCTACCTCGCCGGTGCGACCTACACCTCTGGCCAGGCCTACGCCATCGACGGCGGTTGGACGATCTGAGCTTTCGCATGGCGGCTTCTTCCAACGAAGGATGCCGGCACCTCAACGGGAAGAACATCATGACCCGCATCACCGACCTCCGCGTCTTCGACCTTCGCTTTCCGACCTCGCAAAGCCTCGATGGTTCGGATGCGATGAACCCGGATCCGGATTATTCCGCCGCCTATGTGATCCTGGAAACCGACAGGCACGGCCTTGCCGGCCACGGCCTGACCTTTACCATCGGCCGCGGCAACGACATCTGCTGTGCGGCGATCGAGGCGATGCGGCATCTCGTCGTCGGCACCGAACTTTCAGACGTGCTGGCCCATCCCGGCAAATATTGGCGGCATCTGACCAGCGACAGTCAGCTGCGATGGATCGGTCCTGAAAAGGGCGCGATCCATCTGGCGACCGGTGCGATCGTCAACGCCGTCTGGGATCTGCTTGCCAAGGAGGCCGGCAAGCCGGTCTGGCGCCTCGTTGCAGACATGCCTGCCGAAGAAATCGCCGATATCGTCGATTACCGCTACCTGACCGACGTGTTGACGCGCGATGAGGCGATCTCCATCCTGAGACAGGCCGAAGCCGGCAAGGCCGAGCGCATCGCCACGCTCGAGAAGGAAGGCTATGCCTGCTACACGACCTCGGCCGGCTGGCTCGGCTACGAGGACGAGAAACTGCGCCGGCTCTGCCAGGAAGCGATCGATGCCGGCTTCAATCATATCAAGATGAAGGTCGGCCGCGACCTTGAGGACGATATCCGCCGCCTCAGGATCGCCCGCGAGGTGATCGGCCCGGACCGCTACCTGATGATCGACGCCAACCAGGTCTGGGAGGTCGGCCAGGCGATCGACTGGGTCAAGCAATTGTCCTTCGCCAAGCCCTTCTTCATCGAGGAACCGACAAGCCCCGACGATGTTGCTGGCCATCGCAAAATCCGCCAGGGCATTTCTCCGGTGAAGGTTGCGACCGGCGAGATGTGCCAGAACCGGATCATGTTCAAGCAGTTCATCGCAGAAGGCGCGATCGACATCGTCCAGATCGACTCCTGCCGCATGGGCGGGCTGAACGAGGTGCTGGCCGTGCTGCTGGTGGCGGCAAAATTCGGCCTGCCGGTCTGGCCGCATGCCGGCGGGGTCGGGCTCTGCGAATATGTCCAGCACCTGTCGATGATCGATTATGTGGCGGTGTCAGGCACCAAGGATGGCCGCGTCATCGAATATGTCGACCACCTGCATGAACATTTCCTCGATCCCTGCATCATCAAGGACGCCGCCTATATGCCGCCAACTCTGCCAGGCTTCTCGATTGAGATGAAGGCGGCCTCGATTGCCGGCTACACATTCCGCGGCTAGGGCAAACGGCATCATACGAGCATCGCTTCCCCGGCTGTCTGCTGGGGATAGAAGCATGCCGATCATTGCAGAAACGTCCCGGATGGTTTATAAGTAGGGTGTATGAAGACGGGTTCGAAAGAGCCATCTTTGCGAGCTTCGGATAGCCTGATTGGTTCGTTTTCAACTCGCTGTTTTTTCTCACATTTTTCATTGAAACGGAATCTATTTCGCAGATTGATTCCGCCACACCTCTGTTCGATTTTGATACGCAGGCGGTCGAAAAACGGCCTCAGGCAGCCTCTCGCCATATCGGCGTTCCAGGCAGGCATGGCTTGCGCAATCTCCTCTTCCGGATTTCGAAAGACAAGGGCGCCATCCGTCTACACCAAATCCCAGGGGATTGCGGCAGCAAGGCCACGTCGCCCCTTGGTCATCATATCCTTTGCCGGCAAAGATTAGGAGTCGGTAATAGCTGATTCTTCTCAATGGGATGCGCCAGCGGCCGTCTGCGGGATCAAACCATTAGCTTTGCCGCATCGATCGAAAAATTGATGTGAGGGTGGCACAGCTTTGCAAGGCGAATCGGATCTCTGTTAACCGGCGGAGATATCAGGGGAAATTGTAATCCTCCTGTCGTAAACTCATGATCGTGACCAATGCCGCTAAAGCCTTGTTCTACTGGAGTAGCTTGCCAGAATCGCTGCGATCGGTAATCGTCACGGATAAACAGCCGTTTCTGGTGTTTTTCCGTGATGAAAGATTAGAGCGTGAGCAAGCCACAAAGGACTTCTCGGACCCTTCAGCGTAGCGTCGATGAGACGATCGGCGCCCATGCGTCGACGATCAGTTCGCAGTTGCAGGCCATCAGCGAAGCCCTGTTTCCGCCGACCGCGAGCAAGACGCTGCGCCGCTTCACATCCGGCGAGGCGGCAAAGCTGATCGGCGTCTCGGATTCGACCTTGCGAAAGATGACGCTTGCCGGCGAAGGCCCGCAGCCCGACGTCGGCACCAACGGCCGGCGCCTCTATTCCCTGCGCCAGCTCAATGAGCTGCGCGCCCTGCTTGCCGCCTCCGCGCGTGGTCGCGAAGCGCATGACTTCCTGCCGCGCCGCAGGGAAAACGAGCATCTCCAGGTTATCGCCGTTACCAATTTCAAGGGCGGATCGGGCAAGACCACGACATCGGTGCATCTTGCGCAATATCTTGCGCTGCAGGGCTACCGCGTGCTCGCCCTCGATCTCGATCCGCAGGCCAGCATGTCCGCCATGCTTGGCGTCATGCCGGAGACCGATGTCCGTTCCAACGAGACACTCTATGCGGCAATCCGTTACGACGAGGAGCGACGCCCCCTCTCCGAGGTCGTGCGCAACACCTATTTCGACGGCCTGGATCTCATCCCCGGCAATCTCGAACTCATGGAGTTCGAGCATACGACGCCGCGCGCGCTGATGCGCGGTTCGCGGGATGGCGAGGGCGTGTTCTTCATGCGCGTCGCCAAGGCGCTCGACGATGTTGCCGAGAACTATGATGTCGTCGTCCTCGATTGCCCGCCGCAGCTCGGTTACCTGACCTTGAGCGGCCTTTGCGCCGCGACCTCGATGATTGTCACCGTGCACCCGCAGATGCTGGACGTGGCCTCCATGAGCCAGTTCCTGCTGATGACGCATGACCTTCTCTCCGTCGTGCGCGAAGCCGGCGGCGAGCTCAATTATGATTTCATTCGTTATCTGCTCACCCGCTACGAGCCGCAGGATGCGCCGCAGACGAAGGTCGCGGCGCTCTTGCGCAATCTGTTCGACGATCACGTCATGATCAATGCGATGGTGAAGTCCGCAGCAGTCTCCGATGCCGGCCTCACCAAGCAGACGCTCTACGAGATCGGCCGCGAGAACCTGACGCGCTCGACCTATGACCGCGCGATGGAAGCCCTCGATGCCGTCAATGGAGAAGTCGAGACGCTGATCCGGCAAGCATGGGGGCGCACATGACGTTCTCCGCGATCGCCACCGATTTATCCGGTTTCAGCGGGACGGCCGCCCTGTTGGGAGCTCCCAACAGAGGTTGGTGCTGTGTGAGCACCTGGCAAAAATCCCTCCAACTATCTGCGGCCCATAAGCGTGTTGGGAGCTCCCAACAGCGCTCTTCCGGCTTGCCCGCCCCTGATTGGAAAGGAGAGAATTGATGAGCCGACGCGATACCGTCAATTCGATCTTCATGCGCAAGGCTGACACGCCGGCGCCTTCCGCCGGCGTCGAGAAGAACCCGGACCGCGTGCGCACTGGTGCCGTCTCGGCCATGGGTGCATCGCTGCAGGAAATGACGGAGGCGGCGCGTGCCGCCGGCCGACTGCAGGCGCAGATTTCCTCCGGTTTCTCCGTTCTGGAGATCAACCCGTCGGATATTTCCAATTCCTCAATCAGCGATCGTATCCCGATCGAGCGCGATACCGATTTCGATGCGCTGGTGACAAGCATTGCCGAACACGGCCAGAAGGTACCGATCCTGGTACGTCCCGACCCTGAAAAGGAGGGGCACTACCAGATCGCCTATGGCCGTCGCCGTCTGCGTGCCGCTGCAAAGCTTGGCCTCAAGGTCAAGGCGATCGTCCAGAGCTTGAGCGACAATGAACTGGTGATTGCTCAGGGCAAGGAAAATCTCGACCGGCAGGATCTCTCCTTCATCGAAAAGGCGCTGTTTGCCCATCGTCTGGAAGAAGCTGGTTACCCGCGTGATATCATCATAGCGGCACTCTCGACCGACAAGGCCGATCTCAGCCGCTACATATCGGTCGCCCGTGGCATACCGCAGACCGTGATCCTGGCGATCGGCCCCGCACCGAAGGCAGGCCGCGCGCGATGGCTCGCTCTTGTCGATGCCGTCTCTTCCTCACCAAAGAAGGTCGAGGCGATCATTGAGGAAGCTGCCTTTGCCGATCTTGACAGCGATCAGCGCCTGCAGCGGGTGTTGTCGAAAATCGCTGCGCGAGATGCAAAGAAGGTGGCGGGCGATATCTGGAAAACACGGCAAGGACAGAGGGCCGCGCAAATCGACCGCTCCCCCAACAAGACGCGTATCACTTTCGATGAGCGCCTGGTGCCTGAATTTGCCGATTATCTCACGACCCGGCTGGATGAGCTCTTCGAGGAGTTCGGCGCCGTCAGGTTACAACGATAACTGTTGGCGAGTTAAGCCGCTGACGAGGATTTGACTGTTAGGAAAAGGAGCCAATAGGCAAAGAAAAAGGCCCCCGAACAAACATCCGGAAGCCCTCTTCTCTCGTTTAGCACCTAGAGAATCGCACTTCCCGGAATCGCTGTCAAGGTTTTTGAACGCCGTTTTGGCGGGCGCTGATGATTTGCCTTTGTATAAGGTGAACCATGATGGATACGGGATTTGTGACGACGCCTTTCGGGCGGCGGCCGATGTCGCTTGCCTTGATGAAAGGTCAGCTTCAGGCCGAATCAATTAAACCAGATAAGTCCGTCGACAAGTGGAAGGTGTTTCGCGACGTCTGCGAAGCACGCCCGCTGCTCGACATTTCCGACCGCACACTGGCTGTGTTGAACGCTCTCCTCTCCTTCTATCCCGAGAACCATCTCTCCGGTGAGGCGAGTATGGTCGTCTTCCCGTCTAACCGGCAACTCATGGTCCGAGCGCACGGCATTGCGGTCACCACGCTGCGCCGGCACCTGGCGGCTTTGGTGGATGCCGGGCTAATCACCCGCAAGGATAGCGCCAACGGCAAACGTTTCGCCCGCCGGAAGAGCTCAGGCGAGTTGGACGTTGCCTATGGCTTCAGCCTCGCGCCACTTCTCGCCCGCAGCGAGGAACTGGCTGCCATGGCTCAAAGGATCGAAGCCGACCGGATCGCACTCCGGCGTGCACGCGAGCGACTGACGATCTGCCGCCGCGATGTCCGCAAACTGATCGATGCAGCAATCGACGAAAGCGTTCCCGGTAACTGGAACGACATCGAGGCTGCCTATGCCCATCACCTCGCATGCCTGCCCCGCAATGCCACAGCTAGCGAACTGGACGGCGTGCGTCAAAAGCTCGAAACCCTTCGCTCTGACATCGTCAATCTGTTGACGATCTTCGATAATTTCAAAAAAACGAGCGCCAGTGTGGTCCAAAATGAACCGCACATACAGAATTCAGATATAGACTCTATTGAATTAGAATCTGTACCGATGGTGCAAGCGGAAACGCTTCCAACTGCATCCGGGGCGGTTCAGCCGAACGGATCTCAGAAAATATTCCCTCTCGCCCTCATCCTGCAGGCCTGCCCGCAAATCAGCGATTATGCTCAGGGAGGATCGATCGGTGGCTGGCGAGATCTCGTGACCGCCGCCGTTACCGTACGGTCCATGCTCGGAATCACCCCGGAGACCTATCAGGCGGCTTGCGAAAGCCTTGGCCGGGAAAGTGCTGCTGTCGTCATTGCCTGCATGCTGGAGCGGGCGACCCATATCAACTCGCCAGGCGGTTATCTGCGTGACCTGACCCGTAGGGGAGCACGAGGAGAGTTCTCGCTTGGTCCCATGCTGATGGCGCTGGTACGGCAGAACAGTCCGGTCGCACGGAGGGCTTGAGCGCTTTCGAGTAACGGGGTTGGTAGCTGGCCGCCGTTGCTGTTCAATTGGATAGAGATGGCCGCTAGAAGACTGCAAGTGCGAAGCTTTGATGCTGTCATTGGAACGATTGGAAGACACATCGTGTTTCAGATGAAGAACAGGTGTCGGAAATGAAGGCCTGATTAACTTCCGCAATGGAAGAATAGGCTAGTCGTCTCAATGGCTTGACTAAGACCTCGTTCCGGAAGGCGGTGGCGGAATTGCCGCAAATGCCTGAGAAACAACGCATAAAGCGCCCCGAGGCCGGAAAGGGTCGTTGACGTGAATTGGCCGGAGACGATAGGGCAGGTCAGGCCATTGAAGGCCAGAAGAGTGTGGGAAAGGGTGAGGGCGGACTTGAAGCGGGCAGTGGATCTTTTCCTGGCTCTGGTGGCAACGCTGATCCTGATCATTCCGATCGGGGTCGTGGCGCTTTGTGTGCGCCTGACCTCTCCGGGGCCGGCGCTCTACTGGTCGAACCGGGTGGGGCGCCGCAACGAGATCTTCCGGATGCCGAAATTCCGCAGCATGCGGATCGACACACCGACGGTCGCCACGCATCTTCTCGACGATCCCTCCCGCTATTTGACGCCGATCGGCGGCTTCCTGCGAAAGTCGAGCCTCGATGAACTGCCGCAGCTCTGGTGTATCCTGAAGGGCGAGATGAGCTTCGTCGGCCCGCGCCCGGCGCTTTATAACCAGGACGATCTGATTGCGCTGCGCACGGCCGAAGGTGTCGATGCGCTGCTTCCGGGGCTGACGGGCTGGGCGCAGATCAACGGCCGCGACGAACTGCCGATCCCCGAAAAGGTGAAGTTCGATGTTGATTATCTGCAGCGCCGCTCCTTCTTCATGGATATGCGCATTCTCGCAATGACTGTCGCCAAGGTATTGGGCAGCAAGGGCATAACCCATTGAGGTTACGACTTAAGGTTATAAACAGATTGCATGCGCGACCCTCGATTATTTTGGTTGCGCTTGAAATCGAAAAGGACAAGAAGAAGTCAGGCTGGAATGATGGGTGGGCAGTATAGACATGCATTATGATCCCTCAAACGACGGATCAAAGGCCAGCCGGTCCTGGATGTCGATGCAGGCACTGGTCGGCCCGCTCTTGGCGATGCCGCGTCCGGCCAAGCGCATTCTTGCACTGATCGTCGATTCCAGCCTCTGTGTTCTCACCATCTGGCTTGCCTATTGTTTCCGTCTCAACGAATGGACGGTGCTGACGGGCGTGCAATGGCTCGCGGTTCTCGTGTCGCTGTGTCTGGCGCTGCCGATCTTCGTCGTCATGGGCATGTATCGGGCGATCTTCCGTTATGCCGGCATTGCCGCTTTCCTGGCGGTGCTGAAGGCGATCGCGATCTATGGCGTTGCCTTCGCGACGATCTTCACCGCACTCAGCGTTCCCGGCATTCCGCGCACCGTCGGCATTCTGCAGCCCTTGCTTCTGTTGATCGCAATCGGCCTTTCGCGCCTCGGCATCCGCTACTGGCTCGGCGATACCTATCAGCGCATCCTTCACCAGGGTGCGATGGCAAAAGTGCTGATCTATGGCGCGGGCAGTTCCGGCCGGCAGCTTGCCGCTGCACTGACGAACAGTGCCGAGCTCAACGCCGTCGGTTATCTCGATGACGATCCGAAGCTCAAGGGCGGCATCATGGGCGGCCTGCCGATCTATGATCCCTCCGACCTGACTGAACTCGTCCAGACGCTGAATGTCCACAACGTGCTTTTGGCGCTGCCCTCGGTAACGCGCCAGCGCCGCAACGAGATCCTCGAACAGATCCGCAAGGCGCGGGTGAATGTGCGCACGCTGCCGGATCTGACCGCCCTCGCGCAGGGCCGCATTGCCGTTTCCGATATCCGCGAACTCGAAATCGAGGATCTGCTTGGACGCGAGGCCGTGGCGCCACGCCAGGAGCTTCTCGACAAGGCCACACTTGGCAAGGTGGTGATGGTGACGGGCGCCGGCGGCTCGATTGGCAGCGAACTCTGCCGCCAGATCCTGCGCTGCGGCCCAACGCAACTGGTCCTCGTCGATCAGAACGAATACGCCCTTTATGCGATCCATGGCGAGTTGTTGAAGCTTTCGGAGCTTTATGAACAGCAGGTACAGATCGTGCCGATCCTCTGTTCGGTGCGCGATCGCGACCGCATCGAACATATCATCATGAGCTGGCGCCCGCAGACACTCTATCATGCCGCCGCCTACAAGCATGTGCCACTCGTCGAGCAGAATGCCGTCGAAGGCATCAAGAACAATGTCATGGGCACGCTGATTACCGCACAGGCGGCTGAAAAATACGGCGTCTCCAATTTCGTGCTGATCAGCACCGACAAGGCGGTTCGCCCGACCAATGTGATGGGCGCCAGCAAGCGTCTGGCCGAAATGGTGCTGCAAGCGCTATCGGCCGAAAAGCAGGCCGGCGGGCACACCAATTTCTCTATGGTCCGCTTCGGCAATGTGCTGGGCTCCTCCGGTTCCGTCGTGCCGCTGTTTCGCCAGCAGATCAGGGATGGCGGCCCCGTGACGCTGACCCATCCTGAGATCACTCGCTACTTCATGACGATCTCGGAGGCTTCGCAGCTCGTCATCCAGGCCGGCGCCATGGCCGATGGCGGCGATGTCCTCCTGCTCGACATGGGCGAGCCGGTTCGCATTGCCGATCTCGCCCGCCGGATGATCGATCTTTCGGGCCTTACGGTGCGTAGCGACGACAATCCCGAAGGCGATATTGAGCTTTCGGTCACGGGTCTGCGCCCCGGCGAAAAGCTCTATGAGGAACTGCTGATTGGCGACAATCCCGAGACGACGCAGCATCCGCGCATCATGAAGGCGCGCGAGGATTTTCTCTTCTGGCCGGAGCTTTCCAAGCGCCTGAAGGTTCTCAATGCCGCGCTTGACCGCAACGACATTCCCGCCGCCCGCCTGATGCTCGCCGAACTCGTCTCCGGCTATGCCTCGACCGGCGAGGTGACCGATCTAGCGCTGAGCGCCGCCGAGGCCAATACGGCCGCGTGATCAAAGCCCGGTTTTGCGCCGGGCTTTTTCTTTCTCAGTTTCAGGCATTCGCCCCATTGTCGACCGTCCAGGCTGCACCGGTGACCGAGCGTACGGCCGGCGAGGCGACATAGGCAACGACATCGGCGATCTCGCCGGGATCGGCAAAGCCCGCCGATCGGACATGAGGCCCTTCTGCTCACGAGCATGCGGGCCGTCTGCCGGGTTCATGTCCGTATCCGTCGAGCCGGGATGCACGGCATTGACGGTAATGCCGCGCGGGCCGAGTTCGCGGGCGAGCGCCTGCGACAGGCCGGCAGGCGCCGCCTTGCTCGCCGTATTGAGGCTAAGGCCGGGGGAGGTGGCGCGTACCGCAAGATTGCTGCCGATCGAAATGATGCGCCCGCCATCCGGCATGACTGTTAGCGCTGCCTTGGACGCCGCGAAGGCCGAGCGGACATTGATCGAGAAGGTCTGATCGAAATCTTCAAGCGACAGGGTCTCGATCGGACATCGATGGGCGATCTGACCCAGGCAATGGGCATCGCGCGTGCATGAGGCAGCGCTACGCCGAAAATATTAGCCAGCTTATGACAAGATTCGAGCGGGCCGTCAGCGAGGGTGAATTGACCGACACCTTCGACTGCGAGGCCGCTGCCGTCTTTTTCGGCACGCTGCAGAATGGCATGTCGCTGCTTGCCCGCGACGGTGGTGGAGAGGCGGCGCTGATGGTCGTCGCTCGGAGGGGAAGTCCTGCGCTTGAAGGAATGACCCGCGATCGTCGCCGCAGTGGAGCTGGTGCATCCCTCTCAGTATCAACGCTCGGGATACAACCGGACGGACATGCCCAGATCAAGGGTCCCGTTGAAGTGCTCGTCTATGCGTCCGTTCGGTCGGAGGATCGTTCAGTCGACGAAGTCGACGATGACGCCGGGCTTGACCATGCTGGCAAGTTCCTCGACATCCCAATTGGTCAGCCGCACGCAGCCGTGCGAACCAGCCTTGTCGATCAGAGAAGGCTCCGGCGATCCATGGATGCCGTAGGTCGGCTCGGAGAGGTCTATCCAGACCGTCCCGACCGGGTTGTTGGGTCCGCTCGGCAGCTTCAGGAGCTTCTTGTTATGGCCCTGCTGAAAATTCACTTTGGGATTATAGGTGTATTTGGGATTGCGAGCGACACCGTTGACCTTGTGCCGTCCCGCAGGCGAGGGGTTATCGTCGCTGCCGATCGTTGCCGGGTAGACTGCCAAAACGGATCCGTCTTCTGCAAATGCCAGCACCTCGCCGCTTTTCCTGCGGGCTTCGATGCGCTTGGCCTTCCCCGTTCTTGGCGCACCGATGACCGCAATGGAAATCGTTTCGCCGGGTGCGAATTGGGCGCCAGGGTTCAGTGTTTTCAGCAGGTCGATGTCCATATGAAAGCGCTCGGACAGCCGCTCGGCGACGCTTGTGTAGCCGAGATGCGTCATCCTTGCTTGCTTTGCGTAATCCTTCGGAATGTTCTCGACGAGATCAGCCGCATCATCCTGCACAACGACATAGGAACCGATGACCTTTCGATCGTCTTGGAGGCGAGAGAGCATCTGCGGGTCGGGACTTCCGTCGACCGGGAGGCGTTGCATGGTCTCGAAGCCGGCAATCGCCTTGACGACGTTTTCACCGTAGAAGCCGTCGATCACGCCGGGCGATGCGCCGGCTCGGTCTAGCAGAACCTGCAGATGAATGATGGCTGGATCCGGCGTCGTTGATCTTTCACGCGGAGGGGCTGAGGAGATGGCATCAATCGACGCGTCGTTGATGGTTTGAGGCGCAAGGGGCTGGGCGTTCCCGACACCGTGGATTGAAAGCGATATGAAGCCGCAAACGAGCATGGATTTGATCATGCTGTTTAAATCACAGAGGATAAAATGGTTCCCTCAGGACTTTTGCCGGACAAGTTCTTTTTGATCTCGGAAAGGCGGGCCGGACGTGGCAGCGGACTGAACTGTAGTCCCACCTCGACCGCATGACCCGTCGGCGCACTACGGGTAAGACCGTCCTTTCGTGCCGGTCTTACTCCACCAGCCTCCCCGGCAGCGGTTTCAGCGGATAGGCCTGACAGAAGAAACGGTCGGCGGCGCGGCGGTCCGTTCACGGTCTCGTCAGAAGTCTGAGCGTGAAAAATCGGGCGCGCCTCGTGCTGGATATAGACGCGGGGACAAAGTCAGGGCCGTGATAAGATGCGAGCTCAAACTCCAGGCACAGAGTTCGTCCGTAAGCCCTCGGTCGAGAAACCGGACCGAGGGCGTTTCATATTGGCCGGAAGCCGCTATCGGAGCGCCGGGCAGCCGCGGACATTGGCAAAGCTGATTTCGTCGGGACCTCGCCGCGTCCAGCCCTGGACGATCACACGCCGCGGCGTGACGTCGACGACGCGAGCGCGGCGGAAGCCGAAATCACGTGCCTTGTCCTCTGCCCACCGGGGATCGCAGCCACCGCGCGGCGGACGACCCCAACCGGGCGGCGGCGGGGGAGGCCTGCCCCAATCCCTGTCGGGTTCAAAACGGGGCGGCGGGCCTCTGTCGTAACCATCGTAATATTGCGCAGACGCGATGCTCGACGTCGAGGCTACGGTGCCAAGGGCAAGCAGAATGCCGATGGCAGATTTCGTGAAGTTGATCATCAATCCAATTCTCGTTGGGGCATACGCCTGCGAGGGTAGGGCACATCGTGGCAAACTGATGGCCAAGTGTATTGTCGCCGCGCGGCGAGATAATTCGCCCTGCAACTCCAATGGGTTAATATCGCCTTCCGGCTTCAGTATAACGGCGCGCCGTTCCGCAGGGCACTGCAGATGGCCCACATGATCGCCTCGGTAAAGTCTGGATACTCTATAGCAGGTCGCAGTGATCACAGACCCCGCCCGGGGCTGGGTGGGGTCGCATTCGCTGATCTCAGCTCAGCGTTTCTGCAAAAAGTTCGAGCAGGCGCTTCCAGTGCCGCTCAGAACCCTTTTCGCTGTAGGTCTCACCGCGGTCGGGAACGGTCCAGCCATGCGACATTCCGATATAGTTCTCGATGATGTGATCGACGCCGCCGGTGCGGAGCGCCTCGGCAAGCCGCGCGGACTGTTCGGGCGGGAAGCTGCCGTCAACGCCGGCAACGCCGACATAGACGCGCGCCTTGATGTTGCCGGCGAGGTGATGCGGGCTGTCGGGCGCCTCGCTTGCAAGATTGCCGCCGTGGAAACTTGCCGCTGCCGCGATCCTGTCGGCATAAGTGGCCGCTGCCGTCAGCGCCCGGCCGCCGCCCATGCAATAGCCGACAGCGCCGACCGGACCGGAAACGCCTTCGGCCTCAAGCGTGTCGAGGAAGGCTGCGCTGTCGCGCTTCGTCATTTCCTGCGTCGTCTCGCGGATCATCTTCATGATCTCGGCGCGCGAGGTCTCGTTACCGAAGGAAGAGCCGTCGAAGGGGCCGTATGAACCGAAGCGGTAGAAGAGATCGGGTATCAGCACGATGTAGCCGGCAGCGGCCAGACGCTCACCCATGATATCGGTCGCTTCACGCGGTCCGAGCGCATCCATGTAATAGAGAATGCCGGGCAGAACCTTGCCCTCGCTGCACTCGGGGCAGAAAATCGACGCTTTGGCAATGCCGTCAGCCGTCGTGATTTCAATATCGCGTTTCATCGACCAATCCCTTTGATATTATTGAAGCAGCCCAAAGCCGCGGGCGCCAATCTGGCAAAGGCGGGCGACAGTCTCAAGACACGAATGCGTGCCGGCAGATCCTCGCTCGTCTCTATCTGGGGGCCGTCTCCGGCCCTCCGGCCCCCAGTGATTTTCCAGTCAAGGGCATCGTCCGGTCCAGCAGGCCGCCGTCAAGCCAACCGGCACTCTAACCCTTTGAATCGACGCATCAGGCTTTCCGAAAATCGATTCCGGTTTTCGGGCCGATGCTGTAGGCCGATGATTTCGAACTGTTGAGTGAGGTTCCATACTGCGCCGCGATGGTGCTTAAAAAGACCGAACTGGCCGTTGGTGCGTGACGTGCAACCCGATCACGCGTCGAGCGCAGGCCGTTTGGAAAGCGAGATCAGTTCCTTGAAGTGAGTGGCAATTCGGCCTTCGCGACTGGCGTCTTCCGCTTCCCAACCGAATTTCCACGCGTCGTGTCGCGCAAGCCAATCGCCGAGAGCGCCGGTATCACCAGTAGGCATCCTGTGCGCTTCGAGATACGGGTTCTCGTACGCCTTCAATCCGAGCACTCGAGCCCGTGCACCTGCTTCCTGCAAATCGATCAGCTCTTCAATCGTCATACTCAGCCCTCAACGATGCGACGAGGCTAACATCATCGGCCGCGAACGCAAGTGATTGCTAATTAATGGGTTAATCTGCGAAGATTTGGCTTCGGGACGGTGATCTCGGTCGAGCAAGCTAGCGCTGATCGGCTTGCAGGCCATCAGGGTTCTTTGCGCCCGGGCGGTTATCAAAGCCGGTTTTGCGGGGGCAGCGGATCGATGTCCGATGAAGTAATCCAGACGCGCCCGTCATAGGCCAGTTCGCCGTCCATGAACTTGCGGTCGGCGATACATTCGTAGAGGTTTAGCCTCTCGATGAGACCTTGGATCATATCACCAGTAGAGGACGGAAGAGCATCGCCTGCGATGCATACGGCCTGATGCAGGCTGCCTTCCGCCATGACGAGAACGGCGTGAGTGCCACAAAGGCGGATTTTACCGGGCACAGTTACGAGCGACATTTTGGCCTCCTACTGAATTACGGGAGAGTGCTGCTGCGTCTCCTGAAGGCTAGGGAGCCATGGTTAATCAAAGGTTAACATCAATCAATTCGGCGGTCGGTTGGTTTGCCACCGCAAAACGACGTAGTGCAGGTCGTGGAAGTTTATATTCGAACTCGGGATGACAAAGGCGCGTGGCTATGCGAATGGCGATCATTGTGATTTGTTCGATTTTGCTCGTTGCTCAGCAGGCGGCGGCCGGAAATGCGGGATGGGAGCCCGACCTGACTGGCCGGTAACGGACTTCCGATCCCCCTCCGGGGATCCGTTCGACGGGCACGACATACGACGAATGAACGCGATGAGTGACTGAGGGGATCTGAAATCGATGTCGAAAGCCGCTGCCGCCGCAAGATATATTCTTGCTTATCTGTCATGGCCATTGGTGTTCTTCTGCGGCCTGACCGGCGCCTATTTTGGTTTTGCCAGCGGGCATCCTATGGCCGCATTTGCAGCCGTCTATGCCGGTGCGGTCCTGCTCCTCTTCCTGCTCGAGCGTATCATTCCCTATGAGGAAGGCTGGCTCTTGTCGGACGGCGAAACGGCGAATGATATTGCCCACACCGTCCTGACCAAGGGGCTCGTCGAACTGGCGGCTCTCGCCGGGGTCATCTTTCCGATGCTTGCCGCAGCCCTGCTGCAGCCGATTGCCGCCATGCAGTTCGGCCTCTGGCCCTCATCCTGGCCGATGCTCTTCCAGGCGATCCTTGCCGTCGTCATTGCCGAGTTCGGCCTCTACTGGGCGCACCGCATCGCTCATGAACGGCTGTTCTTCTGGCGCTTTCATGCCCTGCACCATAGCGTCACGCGCCTCTGGGTCATCAATACCGGCCGTTTCCACGTCATCGATTCCCTGTTCAAGATCGCGTTGAGCCAGATCCCGCTCTACCTGCTCGGCGCCCCGCTGCAGGTCTTCTGGTGGCTTGGTGCCGTCACGGCCTTCATCGGCATCCTGACCCATTGCAACGTCGACATGCGCACGGGCCTTTTCGATTTCGTCTTCTCGACGCCCCGGCTTCACCGCTGGCACCATTCGAAGGATCTGCGCGAAGGCAATACCAATTACGGCGAGAATGTCGTGCTGTTCGACCAGCTGTTCGGCACCTATTTCAATCCCGACCGCCCATCCTCGACCGATATCGGCATCAAGGGCCAGATCGCCCCCGGCTTCGTCAGCCAACTGGCGCAGCCCTTCACCAAGGACGGCGTGCGCCAGATCCTCGGCCGTCAGCCCAAACGCGGCTGAGACCGAAAATCGGTCTTTGCCCGTCATCATTTCATGACAATCGGCCCGTAAGAGCCTCGACGGAAACGGACAGGACGGCGATGACGACGTTGAAACAGGTTGCGCTGAGGGCCGGGTGTTCCATGGCGACGGCAAGCCGCGTGCTGAACCTCAGCGGTCCGGTCAGCCAGGCGGCAGCGCTTCGCGTCCGCCGCGCTGCAGCCGAAGTCGGCTTTCGGGCGACCGCATCCTCTGCCCGCAGCGGCCGCCGGCCCGTTATCGGCGTGCTGGTGCCGAGCGTGACCAATCCGGTTTTCGCTTCGTCCCTCTCGGGCATCCAGAACCGTATGCTGGTCGCCGGCCACAGCGTTCTCATCGCCCAGTCGAATTACGATCCCGACCAGGAGGCCAATGCCGTGGCAGGGTTGCTCGGCGAGCGGCCGACCGGGCTGATCCTGACGGTCTGCAATGGTGAGACAAGCCCGGCATTGGCGCAGGACCTGCCGCCGACCGTGCTGCTTGGCAGCTCTCCGACCATCCGATATCCGGCTGCCGTCACCGTCAACAATTATGCGGCCGGCTGCCGGCTGACCGAACATCTCTTATCCATGGGCCACCGGCGCATCCTCTATGTCTCGGGCAGCTTCAGGGCCTCGGACCGCGCGCTTTCGCGTTACCGCGGCTATCTGCAGAGGATGGAGGCAGCTGGCGTGGCCCCGCTCGAGGCCGTAGAGGTGCCCTTCGTCAGCGGCTATGACCAGATGGACCTCGGCCAGGCCTTGCGGACATTTTCCCCGACCGCCATCATCGGCTCGAACGATCTGATCGCGCTTGGCGTCATCGGTGCCGTCAATCGCGAGGGCTTGCGTGTTCCCGACGATATCTCGGTCGCCGGCTTCGACGGCATCGCCATCGGCAAGCTCATCAATCCGACGCTGACCTCGATCGAAATGCCCGATCTCAGCATGGGCGCGACGGCAGCGTCGCTGCTGCTCGATATCGTCCAGAATGATGCGCCATTGAGACACCTGGAATTGTCGCATGCCTTGCGCCCAGGCGGCACGGTGCGAGACCTCCAAAACGAAGAAACCGCCGCACCTGTCGGATGCGGCGGTTCCGGATCGAGACCGCGGGTGGCTTGAGCTGCGACCTAACGGCGAGATTTAGCTGCGCGGCAGCATGCCTTCGACGTCGCCGGCTGCGTCGTCGAGCGCTTCCTTCGGCTCGGCCGAGCCATCCACGATGCGCGACAGATTGTCGACGATCGTCTGGGTGACCTTGACGCCGTTGGTACCGGGGAAGGCGTACCACGGGATCATGCGCGGCATCTGGCTGAGGCCTGCCTGGAAGAGCGGGTTCTTCTTGTAGAAGTCGCCGAGATATTCGGCAGACTTGGCGGCAAGCTCGTTGTTCGGCACATAACCGGTGCCGGGAACGACGACGGAGGCGCCATAGGGGCCGGCAGCGAACTTGGCGAACTTCCAGGCGGCGTCCTGCTTTGCCGGATCCTTGGCGAGGATGACGACGGCATTGCCGCCGGTCGGCAGATGGCCCTTGTCCGGATCGATCAGCGGAATCTGGGCGGTGCGCAGATCGAACTTTGTGCCGACGTTCTTGATCGTGTTGACGAGCGCGCCCGTCGTCTGGAACTCGAAACCGACCTTGCCGGCTGCGAAGGCCTGTTCGCCGGCTGCCTTGGTGAAGACCGGCATGCCGCCTTCCTTGACGAAGCGGCTGATCAGTTCGACGGCTTTCTGTCCCTCCGGACCGTTGAAGGCCACCTTCTGCTCGTCATCGCTCAGCATCTTGCCGCCAGCGCCGAAGAGCAGGGCGGAGAACATCCAGTCGTCGCCCTGCCAGCGGAAGTCCATGCCGTCGACGCCATTGCCGAGCGCCTTGATCTTGCCTGCGAGCGCGATCACTTCATCCCAGGTCTTCGGAGGGGTATCCGGGTTGCCGCCGGCTGCCTTCACGAGATCGGCATTGTAATACATGATCGGGTTGGAGGTGGCGAAGGCAAGGCCCACCTGCTTGCCCTTGACCTGTGCGAGCTTCAGGATCGTGTCCGAGAAGCCCTTCTCGGCCATGTTGCCTTCCTTCTGGACGAGCGGCGTCATGTCGACGGCGACGTTGCGCTCGTTCAGCATGCGCAGGCGGTTCAGCCCGATGAAGGTGACGTCGGGCATTTCAGGCGTGCCTGCCTGGCGCAGGATCAGCTGGATGCCGTCTTCATAGGTCGCCGAGGGAGCGGCGAACTGGATCTTGATGTCAGGGTTTTCTTCCATGAACTTCTTCGAGATCGTGTCCATCACGTCCTTGAAGAAGCCCGGCATCGGGTAGTGGATCGTCAGCGTCGTTTCGGCGTGGGCCGGCAGTGCCGCCACGGACAGAGCCGCTGCTGCGAGGAACTGGGTGAAATGCTTCATCGCTCGTTCTCCTGGGTTCAGCCGGTCAGCCTTTGAGACCGGTCATGGTGATGCCCTCGACGAAGCGTTTCTGCGCCAGCAGGAAAGCCGCAACGAGGGGAATGGTGATGATGATGGTGGCCGCCATCAGCGCGCCGTAGTCGTCGCCGGCTTCCGCGGCGCGGAAGTTCATCAGGCCGAGCGGCGGGGTGGCGTAACCCGGCTTGCTGATGACGATCAGCGGCCAGTAGAGGTCGTTCCAATGGGCGACGACCGAAAAAATCGCGAAGGCCGTGACCGCCGGCCAGGCATTCGGCACGATGACGCGCGAGACGATGCCGAGTTCGGTCATGCCGTCGAGACGGGCAGCATGGATCAGGTCGTCGGGCATGGCGCGGAAGAACTGCAGGAACAGGAAGATCGCAAAGACCGAGATGGTGAAGGGTGCGACCAGCGCCGTATAGCCGTTGAGCAACGAGAGGCTATCGAAGGCGACATAGAGCGGAAGGGCCGTCGCATGGATCGGCACCAAGAGGCCGAGCAGCACGAGTACCATCATCAGCCTAGCGGCGCGGAACTTCAGCTTCGCCATGGCATAGGCGCAGGGGATCGCGACCAGCACCTGGAAGACGAAGATCAGCGCGCAGACCACTACGCCGTTCCAGAGAAGCGTGCCCATCGCCACCTTGTCGAGCGCCTTGGTAAAATTCTGCACGTAGTAGAAATGCGTCGGGATCAGCGACAGTGCTGCGGTGAAGATATCGTCCTGCGACTTGCCGGCCGCCGATATCATGAAGATGTAGGGCGCGAGGAAGACGACCGCGCCGAGGATGAGCAGTGCCAGGCGGACGAGCCGGCCGAGCGTGAAGCGAGAGCGCGTCTTCATGAATAGTGCACCCGCCGGTCGAGGAAGCGGTATTGCAGGAACATCATCACCACGAGAATGGCGAGGAAGACCACAGTCATGGCCGAGGCATAGCCAACCTTCATGTAGACGAAGCCCTCCTGGTAGATGGTGAAGAGAAGCACTTCGGAGGCGTGATCGGGGCCGCCATCCGTCAGCGTCTTGACGGTCTCGAAGGTCTTGACCGCATTGATGACGCTGATTGTGGTCACAAAAAGCGCCGTCGGCCCGAGCATCGGCCAGGTAACGAGAAAGAAGCGGTCGAGCGAGGATTTGGCGCCATCGATCTCGGCGGCGGCATAGAGCTCGCGCGGGATCGCCGTCAGGCCGGCGAGGAACAGCACCATGTTGAAGCCGACCGTCTGCCACACACCGATGATCGAGAGGCTATAGAGGGCGGTCGACGAGGAACCGAGCCAGTTCGGCTTCGGCAGGCCGACGAGACCGATAAGCGCATTAAGCGGACCGATCGTCGGATGGAAGAGATACTGCCAGACGGTTGCCATGGCGACGATCAGCGAGACGACGGGGAGGAAATAGGCGGTGCGGAAGACGCTCTTTCCCCAGCCCTCGCTCTCGATCAGCATGGCCACACCAAGGCCGAGCAGGATCGAGACGGGTGCGACGATCGCCGTATAGACCGTGGTGTTCCACAGCGACTTGCGGAAGGTGCGGTCGGCAAAGAGCTCGGCATAATTCTCGAAGCCGACGAAACGGAACTTGCCGGCGCCGAGTTCGAAATCGGTAAAGCCGAGGACGACGACGGCGACGATCGGCAAGAGCACGAAGAGGACGATCAGGATAATCGCTGGCAGCGTCAGCAGCCAGGCCGTCTGTGCCTCGCGTCGCTCATGCCTGACGGATGGTGCGACCGAGCGAATCTCGCCTGCGGCAATGCTAGCCATGGGCCTTCTCCCTGTTGGTATCGGCGGGAAGGGCGGCAGTGCGCAGCCGGCGGCCGTCGGGTGCAAAGACCATGGCCTTGTCGGGCTGAAAGGAGAGGGCGACGGGCGTGCCGGCAGAAAGGCCTGCGGCATCGGCAGGCGCAAGCTTGGCAAGTACGGTCTCGCCGATCGCATTCAGCCGGCAGAACAGGATCACTTCGGAGCCGAGGAATTCCATGCGCTCGATGCGGCCGGGAAGCGAGGTCTGGCCCTCTGCTGCAAGCCGCACGAATTCCGGACGGATGCCGATCGTCACGTCGGAACCGGCAGGATTGTCTTCTTCCAGCGTGAGCCTGATATCGCCGAAGGCGATCGTTCCGCCATTGGCGCGCGCCGGTAAGAGATTGATGCGCGGTTGGCCGACGAAGCGGGCGACCTCGATATGAGCGGGGTCGTCATAGATGACCTGCGGCGGCGCCAGCTGCAGCATCTGGCCGCCGATCATCACGGCGACGCGGTCGGCCATGGAGAGCGCCTCGGCCTGATCATGGGTGACATAGACGGTCGGCACGCCGGCGCGGCGATGCAACTCGACGATCTCGCCGCGGGCATGGACGCGCAGATTGGCGTCGAGGTTCGACAGTGGCTCGTCCATCAGGAAGACGCTCGGATGGCGCACCATGGCGCGGGCGAGCGCCACGCGCTGCCGCTGGCCGCCCGACATCTGGCCGGGCTTGCGCTCCAGCAGATGGTCGATCTTCAGAGCCTTTGCCGTTTCCTGCACGTCGCGGGAAATGCCCGAACGAATGGCCCGGTAGCCGGGCAGGACAGGACCAAGGAGGGGAAGACGCTGAATGCGGCTTAAGCGCCGCATGGCAAGCGGAACGGCGATATTCTGGCCGGCCGTCAGATGCGGATAGAGCGCGTAGGACTGGAAGACCATGGCGATGTTACGGTCGGCCGCCGCCACATCCGACATTTCCCGCCCGCCGATGACGATTTCGCCGGTGTCGGCATGGTCGAGACCGGCAAGGATGCGCAGGAGCGTGCTCTTGCCGCAGCCCGAAGGGCCAACCAGCGCGATGAATTCGCCCGGCTGCACATCAAGGCTGATGTTCTTGAGAATGGCGCTGTCGCCATAGGATTTGGAAATGGCCGAAAGGGTCAGCGCGCTCATTACGCCGGCTCCTTCTGCACCTTGTGGGCCTCGTGCGGATAGACTTCGGCGACCACATCGTCGAGCACATGCGCCACCATGCCTGATATAGCGACGATCTCGCTCGTGACGCCGTCGCCGAGATCGTGAAGCACGGCTCCAACAAGCTTCTCGCCCGGCATCTCGCGCTCCATCGTGCCGATGATGAAGGCGGCGGACGGTCCCCAGACGAGCGACGTATCGTTGAAACGGCCCTTCCAGGCCCAGTGCAGGTGGCCGCTGGCATAAAGCGCGACATCATGGGCCGCGATCAGATCGTAAAGCTTCTGACGCTGGGCCGGATGGATGCTCCAGTAGCCGGTGTCGCCTTCATCTGCTGTGTCGACGAAAAGCGGCTTATGGGCAAACATTGCGATGCGCCGGCCGGCGCGCTCGGCAAGCGCCTTTTCCAGCCATGCGAATTGCGTTTCCTGCTCGTCGTTTTCCATGCCCATCAGCAGGCTGTCGAGGCCGATGAGGCGCCAGTTGCCGGCATCCTCCAGCCAGTAATCCGGGCCGACGAGGTTGCGCCAGCGGCTGAGCCTTGTTGCATCGACCGGCTGCAGCGAACCCGGCAGATGGCCGACATCGTGATTGCCAGGAACGATCAGCATCGGGATCTTCACCTGCTGCATCAGCTCCATGCAGAAGGTGAGGTCCTCATCCTTGTCGGCGCCATCAACGGCAAGATCGCCGGTATGGACGACGAGATCCGCGCCGCTGCCGTTGATCCAGTCCGCAAGCGGCTGCCAGTTGCCGTTGAAATGCGGTATCGACGGGCTGAAATGCGTGTCGGTGATCTGGACGATTTTCATGCCGGCGCTCTCCAATAAGGCCCGCGGCAGATTTCCGGCGGCAGGCAATGCTCATGCCGCCTCTTTAGAGCGCCCCAATGTCAGGCGGGTTACAAGCGTTTCCACCCTTGTTCCAATTGTGTCGTGCAATCGTCATAAAGGGCGGATCGCGTGGCCATGCCTGCATCCGGGCGGCCGGGAAAGGTCGGTCGATGCATGTCGAGAAGAAGTTGGCCGCGGCCAATTCTTCTTGGCTGTGCGGTAGCTGTGAGTTGCGTCTTTCCGCATCGGGGCTACCCGTGCGCCGGATAGTCACGAAGGCTTATGGGCCAACTATCGGGAAGAGATCACGGAACGGTTTCGATATCGGTCTCGCGAAACTCGTTATCGGTCGCCAAAATTGGGACGTCATAGTATCTCGCACAGGCGTAGTGGAGGCAGTCGCCAAGGTTGAGGCCTCTGCGGCCGGCGCGATATCGATGCGCAGCGGACAGAGCGAGATGCGTTGTTTCACGAGCCGGCGGAAGGTCGCGGATCTCGATGCTGCGAGCCTCCAGAAATTCCATCAGCAGCGCTTCCACGGCATCAAGCGGCAAGCCAAACTTGTCGTGCCGCGCGAGCCCCAAAGCCGCCTCGAGCATTGCGACTGGAGAGGTGAATGGGTCGCGCGCTGCCGCGATCGCATCGGATACCCGCTTGGCCTCCGGTTCATCCGACAAGAGGGCGATGATCGCGCAGGCGTCGATGAACATCAGCCTTCGTCCCACAGGGAATCAAAGACCTCATGGGAAAGCGGCTTGCGGGAGGATGGTGTCAGCGAAATGCCATGCTTCTTCCTGAGCCGGGCCGCAGTCTCGGCCGGGCTCTCGTTACTGGTGCGACGTTCGATAGCCTCTTTCATGGCGATCACAATCGCATCAGTAATACTGACCCCGGCCATAGTGGCGAACTCCCGCGTCAGAGCATCCGCCTCTGTGTTGTTGACGTTGATGGCCATCGCCGGCTCCATGTAGATAATTCTCTCAGATAATGTAGATCACTTTGTTCTTCATTCCAAGCTTTGAAGTGGGATGACAGAGGGATCTGCGTCACAGATCGACTTTACGCCCTTCCTCTTCTGGTCTCGACAGATCAAGTTCGGACCCGACAAGCGGCGAACGGCGCAATGCAGATAGGGTCGTGTCCGATGGTTCGCCAGACACCGGCACTTTGACTATCTCGCCCGATGCCGGAGGACTGATCTTCTGCCGGTGCTGGGCAATGAAAGCCTTGATGGCAGGCGAACCTTCGCCCTTCCGGTAAGCGATCGCCACGTCGGACGTCACCGTCACGCTCTGAAGCGGCCGGTAGCGGATATCAGGCAGTTCCACCCGGCTCATGGATTGCGGCACGAGAGCGATGCCGGTGCCGATGCCGACGAGGGCGGCGATCTCGGTGAAGTCGTGTGCAATGACCTTGACGGAGGGTTCGAAGCCCGCCTCCCGGCAGGCCTGCAGCGTATTGCGATGAAAGCCGATTTCCGGCGGCTGCCGCGGTGTAATGAATATGTCGGCCGCCAGCCGGACGAGTGTATCGATGGGTCGCTCCGCGAATTCATGGTCGCTTGGAACCATCGCAACCAGCGGCTCGCGCAGCACGACCTGCACCGAAACACCAGGCGGTATCGGTGCCGGCGCGCGGATATAGCCAAAATCGAGCAGACCGTCGGCAATGCGCTGCAGCTGCTGGCGCAGCTCCATTTCCTGCAATTCGACCTCGACATAGGGATAGTGGCGCTTGAAGTCCCTGATCGAGCCGACGACCGCGCCGGAATAGGCGGCGGACGCGACATAGCCGATCGAAATGCGCCCGCTTTCGCCGCGTCCGGCGCGGTTAATGGCGGCGACCGTCGCTTCAGTCTGGGCCAGGACTTTCCGGGACTCCTGAAACAGGGTCTCGCCCGAATGCGTGAGCTGCACGCCCCGGCGGCTCCGATCGAGCAGCGGCGTACCGACAATCTTTTCGAGGCTCCTGATCTGCTGGCTGAGACCCGGCTGGGCGATACCGAGCCTGGCAGCCGCACGTTCGAAATTCCGCTCTTCGACCAGGGTCACGAAATATCGCAGATGTCGGAGTTCGAAGCCGGGGTCGGTTAGCGCCAAATTTCTCTCCTGGAAGAACTCAAATCTATGACATCGGGCGAGTTTCATAACCCACACTTATAAAAAATTCGAGCCGCGTTTATTGGACCTTCGAAAAATAACATGATTAGAAAAATCCAGTTTTACGGCATATAACGAGCCCCCAATGACTGGTTCTCTTCACTTCCTCAAATTTGCTTCGACCACAGCACTGGCAAGCGCGCTTCTGGCGCCGCTGTTTCCGGCGGCCGCGCAAGATACCAATCCGACGACGCTCGCCCCGATCGTCGTCAGCGGCGCCAAGGATGAGGACCCGACGGCGCCGGTAAAGGGCTTCGTTGCCCGGACGAGTGCTACGGCGACCAAGACCGGCACGCCGCTCATCGAAACCCAGCAATCGATCTCAGTGCTGACGGCTGACCAGCTGAAGTCACAGGATGCCGAAACCGTCGGCCAGGCGCTCGATTACGTGCCCGGTGTCGTCGGCGAGCCCTATGGCGCCGACCCGCGTTTCGATTCACCGCGTATCCGCGGTTTCGACAGCCGCCAGGCGCAGTTCCTGAACGGGTTGCGCATGATGCGCACGGCAGGTGCCCCCGCGGTCGATCCCTATCAGCTCGAGCGTATCGAAGTGCTGCGCGGCCCGGCTTCTGTCATGTATGGCCAGGGCAATCCGGGTGGCATGATCAATCTCATCAGCAAGCGGCCGGTCTTCGAACGCTTCGGCGAAGTCGGCATTCAGGCCGGCAGTTACGACACCTACGGCACCTATTTCGATTTCGGTGACATCATGCCCGGCAATTCCGATTTCGCCTATCGTCTGACGGGGCTTGCAAGGACGGCCTCGGCGCAGGTCGACGAGCTGGACAATGACCGCTACTTCATCGCGCCTGCGCTCACCTGGCAGCCGGACGACGATACCAAGCTGACGATCCTGACCAGCATCCAGCATGATAATCCGAGCACGCCATCCGGTCTGCCGCCTGCACTCACCCTCAATGCGACGGGCGCCAACCGTCTGTCGCGGGATTTCTTCGTCGGCGACAAGAGCTTCGAGACGCAGGTCGGCCTCTATGTGCAGGACGAACTCGCCTATGAGAACTGGCGCGCAACGGCAGCCCTTCGCCAAGACTGGGCCAGCACCGAGGGAACGTCGACGAACCGGCTGACGGGTGTGTCGCGCTCACTAGACAAGGACGACCAGAAGCTGACCGGCCGCGCTGGCCTCAGCTATGTCTTCGACAATGGCATCGCCCCCTACATCAGTTATGCCACTTCCTTCGAGCCGGTGCCGGTGCCCGCGACCGGTGGTCCTCTGCAGCCAACGACAGGCGAGCAGGTGGAGGTGGGCGTCAAATATCAGCCGGAGGGTTGGAGCGGCTTCTTCACCGTCGCCGCCTACGACCTGACGCAGAAGAATGTGCTGACGACCTTTGCGCTGCCGTCCGGCGGCACGGCGACCGGGCAGATCGGCGAGGTCAACGTCAAGGGCATCGAACTGGAAGGCGTCACCAGCCTCACCGACGGGCTCGATCTGCGCGCTGCCTACACCTACATGCAGGCAGAAATCGTCGGCGGTGTCGACGATGGCAAGCGCCCTGACAATGTGCCGGAGCATGCGGCCAGCCTCTGGCTCGACTACACCTTCCCTGAGGATACGGCGCTCGAAGGCTTCGGTCTCGGCGGCGGCGTGCGCTATGTCGGCCAGCGCTACGGAGATACCAAGAACACGCTCGATCTTGACGCCGTGACCCTCTTCGATGCAGCAGTGCGTTACAAGAAGAACAATGTGACCGCCTCGCTGAACTTCAAGAACCTCGCCGACAAGGATTATGTTGCAAGCTGCAGCTCCTTCGGCTGCACCTATGGCGATGGCAGAACGGTGATGGGCAAGCTGACCTTTCAATGGTGAGTGAATTTCAAGACGCATATGGACGGGGCATCAGCCGTCGGCAGGCACTTGCACTGGTGGCGGCCTTCGCTATTCCCGGCAAAGCCCTTGCGGAGGCGCCCCAATCCCCGCCAAAGCGCATCGCGGCAATCGACTGGGCCATGCTGGAAACGCTGGTGGCACTCGGAATTATGCCAGTTGCCGCGACCGAGCTCGTACAGTTCCGCAAGGATGCGGTCGAGCCAATGCTGGCCGAGAGCGTTGCCGATCTCGGCCTGCGTGGATCTCCGAACCTCGAACTCCTGCGCCTGCTGCGCCCGGACCTCATTCTGATCTCGCCCTTCTATGTCAGGTTCGAGGCGAGCTTCCGGGCGATTGCGCCTGTCCTGTCACTGCCCTTCTATACCAGGGGCGAGCCGCCCTATCAGAAGGCGGTGGATGCCGTTTCGACACTCGCAAAGGAGCTTGGTCTCGAAGCGCGCGGCGGCGAAGTCGTGGCTGAACAGGCAGCCCTTGTCGAGGAGGCGCGCCTCGGCCTCCAGGCTTTTGCTGCGCGCCCGACCTATCTCGTCAATATCGGCGATAGCAGGCACGTCCGCGTCTTTGGCGCCGACAGCATGTTCGGCGATATCCTGTCCCGCCTCGGCCTGCCGAATGCCTGGACGGACCGTTCCCGTTACACGTTCGCAGCACCCGTGCCGATCGAAACCCTCGCCGCAGAGCCTCAGGCGCGCATCGTCATCATCTCCAATATCCCGGTCGAAGCCCGCAACGGCCTGAAGAACAGCATGATCTGGCAATCGCTGCAGCCGGTGCGCTCCGGCCGCGTGCTGATGCTTTCCAATATCAATCCCTATGGCGGCATCTCGGCGGCCGCCCGCTTCACGCGGCTTTTCAAGGCGGCGATGCTGTCGTCAGGGGAAAAGCCGTGATGAGACCCGCCGCACTCGCCGCCGCGCTTCTCGCCCTTGTCGCCTCCGCCGGCCTCTTCCTGTCGGCGGCACTCAGCCATCTGCCTTTTGCCGACTGGCCGTCCTTGCCCTTCGATGCCGGGCAGATGACGACGCAGCAGATCATTTTCGCCTACGCTGTCCTGCCGCGCGGGGCGATTGCGATTCTGGCCGGTGCGGCCCTCGGGCTTGCTGGCGCCCTCTTGCAGCGCCTCCTGCGCAACCCGATCGCCGATCCCTCCACGCTCGGCGTCTCCTCCGGCGCGCAGCTTGCGATCGTCGCTGCGACACTGTTCTTCCCCGAGGTGCTCGATGGCTACCGCGCGCTTGTTGCGCTTGCCGGTGCGGCTGTGGCCACCGTCATCGTCTTCCTGCTCGGCTGGCGGCGCAGCTTCGAGCCCATCACCATGGTGGTCTCCGGCCTGCTCGTCGGCATTACCTGCAATGCTCTATCGGCGGCGATGACGCTCTCGCAGGGCGAATATCTGATGTCTTTGGTGACCTGGAACGGCGGCTCGCTCAGCCAGCAGGACTGGTCGGCGACGGTAAGCCTCGGCCTCGAACTGCTGCTCGGCCTCGCCATCACCCTCCTATTGCTGCGCCCGCTCACCCTGCTCGGCCTCGGCGACAGCAGCGCGCGCTCGCTGGGCGTCGCGCTAGCAGGCACACGCATTGCCGTTGCAAGCCTTGCCGTGGCGCTGAGTGCCGGCGTTGCCGCCGCCGTCGGGCTTGTCAGTTTCGTCGGTCTTGCCGCCCCGGCGCTGGTGCGCCTGCTCGGCATCCGCACGACGCGCAGCATCCTGTTGCTCTCGCCTGTTGCGGGTGGATTACTGCTGTGGTTCTGCGATGGGGTCGTCCAGCTTGTCGCCTCCTCGGCCGGTGAGACCTTCCCGACGGGATCGGTCACCGCGTTGATCGGCGGGCCGCTATTGCTCTGGCTGCTGCCGCAGGTGCGCGCCGTCGAGGCGCCGCAGCCGCCCGATAGCGTCGTCGTTTCCCGCGCGCCGCTGTCGCGCCTCGTCCTCATCGCCTGTCTGCTGCCGCCGCTTGCCTGGGCGGCCCTCTGCGTTGCGCGCCTGCCGGCCGGATGGACGCTGCTGAGTGGCGATCTCTTCTGGGAGCTCTTTCCCGCCCGCTGGCCGCGGCTGGTGGCATCGGCGGCCGCCGGCGGGCTGCTCGCCATGGCGGGCGCCATGCTGCAGCGCCTCACCGGCAATCCAATGGCAAGCCCCGAGGTGCTGGGTGTCAGCGGCGGGGCCGGCGTCGGTTATGCCGTTGCCTTGAGCTTCTCTGCCAATGCCGGCGCGCCTGCCCTTTTTCTTGGCGCCGGCGGCGGCGCGATCGTCGTGCTTGTCATCGTGGCACTCTTTGCCGCCCGCCGGCATCTGCCGCCCGAACGCCTGCTGCTCGCAGGCATTTCCGTCAGCGCCTTTTCGTCGGCGATCCTGAGTGCGCTTCTTGCCGTCGGCGATCAGCGCGCCTGGCAGATCCTTTCCTGGCTCGGCGGCTCGGCTGCAGCCGCCACGCCGGATGCGGCTGCGTTCCTCGCCGGCCTCACCGTTGTCATCCTGATCGTCGGCCTGATCTTCACGCGATGGCTGATGATCCTGCCGCTTGGCGCACCGACCGCGCTTGCGCTTGGCTTACCGCTTGTCAGTGCTCGCATACTGATGGTGCTGACGGCAGGCATTGCGACCGCTGCAGCCTCGCTGCTTGTCGGCCCCTTGAGCTTTGTCGGCCTGATGGCCCCGCACATCGCCCACCGCGCCGGCTTCGAAAAGGCTGGCAGCAACCTGCTCGCCTCCTCCGTCATCGGCGCTGTGCTCATGATGATCGCCGATCTCGGCGCCCGCACGGTCACTTTTCCCTATGAACTGCCGCTCGGTCTCTTTGCGGCCTTTGCCGGCGCGCCATACCTTGTCTGGATGATCGGCAAAAGGTCGTGAGAGCGGCCCGTCGAAATGGACGATCAGCCGCGCGGGGACGATGCGGCAACCGGCTGCGGCCGCACGGCTTCGGCAGATGGCAATGACGACAGGAAATCAGGCGCAGGCAAGGGGCGGGAGAACAGGAAGCCCTGTAAGTCGTTGCAGCCGGCAGCAACGAGAAAATCTCTCTGCCCCCTCGTCTCGACTCCTTCCGCCGTTGTCGCTTTTCCAAGGGTGCGGCTCAAGCCCAGGATCGCCGAAACGATGGCGGCTCCCTCGGCCTGTGTTCCGAGCAACCGCACGAAGGACCGGTCGATCTTGATGCGGTCGATATTGAACTGAATGAGGTGACTGAGCGAAGAAAAGCCGGTGCCGAAATCGTCGAGCGCAATCCGGATCCCATGGGATCGAAGCCTGCCGAGTGTGCCCTGCGCGATCTCGTCAATGTTGAAGAGGGCGGCTTCCGTTAGTTCCAGCTCGAGGCGCGATGGCGGCAGGCCGGTTTCCGTCAGGATCGACAGCACGTGGCGGTCGAAGTCCCGATGCCGGATTTGCGAGGGCGAGACGTTGACGGCGACCGACATGTCGGCTGGCCAGCCTGCGGCTGCCTTTGCTGCATTCCTCAGCACCCACCCGCCGAGCTGGTCGATCATGCCGGCTTCCTCGGCGATCGGGATGAACTTGTCCGGCGACAGCAGCCCAAGGGTGGGGTGGCGCCACCGCACCAGGGCCTCTGCACCCGAAAGTTTTCCATGCGCGTCAGCACGATGCACGCCCTGAAAGAAGACTTCCAGATGCCCCGGATCACCCGAATGCGCATTCTCCGCGCTATCGGGGAGTTGCGTACGACCGTTCAGCACGAGGCGAAGATCGTTCTTGAGGTTTTCCCGTGCCTCGATCCGGTGATCCAGCGAAGGATCATATTCAATCAGGCGGCCGCGCCCGTTGGTCTTGGCTTCATAAAGGGCGACGTCCGCACGCCGCAAAATCTCGCTTGTTGCCTGGGCCGCGTCATGAAAGGCCGCGATGCCGATCGAGCATCCGATGCGAACGACCACGTCATCGCCACGAAGCTGGAACGGCCTGCTCAGGGCCTCGATAATGGCGTTGCAGAGGAGGATGTAGCTATCGTCGCCCGCTCTGACAGCAGGAAGAAGCAGGGCGAATTCATCACCGCCGAGCCTTGCAAGCGTGTCGCCTGGTTCGATCAGCGCATTCATTCTGTCGACGGCGCCGCGCAGCAGATCGTCACCGGCGGCATGCCCATGAATGTCATTCACTTCCTTGAATTTGTCGAGATCGACAAGGGCCAGGACGGCGATCTCGCCGGACGATTTCATGGTCGCAAGGCAGTGCTCGAAACGGGCTGCAAACAGCGCTCGGTTCGGCAGGCCCGTCAATACGTCATGCAGCGAAAGATGCCGCGCATGATGTTCGCTGGCGCTGAGTTCTCTGAGGCTGCTGCGCAAACGGCCCATCAAGGCGAAGAAGAGGCCTGCAATGACAAGGCCAGCCACGGAGAGTACGGGAACAAGCCGGCCGATGACGCGTGAGCCCGGCAGATCCGGCCTCCAGATGATGAAGCCGATCGGGTCGCCTGATGCGGTTGCCTCGATTTCGAACGCAACTTCATTCTGCTCCTGGTCCGCGGTGCGGGCATAACGAGCGCCGGCCAAGCCCTGTTCGCGGCTCAGCGTATCGAGCGTGACACCGTCGAGGAAGCGGAACGCCACGAGGTAGAGCCTGTTGCCGCCATTTCCTGCCTGCGGATCCACTTTCGAAGAACCCGTGACCGAAACGACGCCAGCAACCGAAGGGCGGCCCTCAAGCCGCATCAGTTCTACCCGGCTGGGTTCCGGATCGGAGCTCGGCCCCTGCGGCGCACCGTGGTTCCTTGCTTCCAGATCCTGGATCATCGGCTGAAGCAGCGGCCGCACCCATTTGAAGCGGCGTTTCGTTTCTGGATCGGACTGTAGCGCAAGCTCACCTGCCGGGGTCACGAGGAATGCCGCATTGTAGCCGAATACCGTTGTCGCGATTTTACCGAATGTCGCGGCCGATGTCGTGCCTGCGCGCTCGCTCTTGCCGCCGGCGGTTGCCGAATCCGCCACCAGCAGCGAAGCATAGCCTGCGCCCATCAGCTGGATGTCCTGCGATACGCGCTGGACCTGATCCAGGAGGCGGCTATTGACGAGTTGGCGCTGCCGATCGAGGGCGGCTGCGTCGCTTTCCCTCCCGGCCCAGATAGCCGCCAGGAACACCAGGCCAAGAATTGCCAGGCCGCTGATTGCAAGCAGCACCAGTATCGACCCGGACGACGTCCAGGTCGCTCTGTGAGCGAATAATCTTAAAGACGGATCAGCAGGCACGCAGTCTTCTCCCGAGCGCCCTGATACTGACTGCGATTGTTTACAAAATACTTTTCAAGCAGCATCAAAATTAATGGCCCAAAATGATGAGCTTTTTAATCGTTTTGTGATTGGCTGCTCATCGCGCAACGCTTGCCGATGCAAGGTTGGCGATCGAGCTCTACATCAAGGTGATTGATATGTTGCGATTAGGATCTCTCTATCGTTCGAAGTTCTTCGCATTTGCCTGTGCGGCCGTTGTTGCGGTCAGTATTTTTGAGCCCGCTATTGTCCGGGCTGCCGAGAACGGCAGCATCCGCATAGCCGTCGAGGGCGCATTTCCGCCGTTCAACTATGTCGATTCCAATAATCAGCTTCAGGGATTCGACGTGGATATCGCCAAGGCTCTTTGCGAGACCGCGAAATTGAAATGCGAATTTGTCATCCAGGAATGGACGGCGATGATCCCGAACCTGCTCGACAACAAATATGACGCGATCATCTCGTCGATGTCGATGAGCGCGGAGCGGCGAGAAAAGGTTGCCTTCACCCAGAAATATTATGACAGCCCGACGGTCTTCATCGCGCGCAAAAACGACGATATTGCCGGCACGTCGCCCGATGATCTGAAGAAACTGCGGCTCGGCGTGACGGCAGCGACCTCCCAGGAATCCTACGCCAAGAAATTCTACGGCGGTGTCGAAACGACCGTGTTCCAGGCATCGCCCGATCTCTACAAGGGCCTTGCCGACGGCAAGGTCGATATCATCCTGGAAGACAAGCTCGCGGTCTACGACTGGCTCGCAAACACCAAGGCGGGCGGCTGTTGCGAATTCAAGGGCGAGGATATCAAGAACACCGAATATTTCGGTGACGGAGCCGGCATCGCCGTGCGCCCGACCGACAAGCCGCTGCTGGACAAGCTCAATGCCGCGCTTGCAGAAATCCAGGACGGCGACACCTACGACACGATCAACGCGAAATATTTCCCGTTCAGCATCCGTTGAGGGCGCCCGGCCGAATTCCCTTGATCGCTGCGGCTGCTCCTATGGACCTGCCGCAGCATTGTTTGCCGTCTACTGTATGCGTTCCCAATGTTTGCGGGCGCGCCACAGCACCGTTTCGTCTGCGTAACCCAGGACTTGCGCAAGCTCTTTCATTCTGACCGCGCCGTTCTGTTTCTGCAGCGCAAGGATACTTTGGCGGTATTCCCGCATCAGATCCCTCAACGATGTCCCCTGCTCGGAGAGCCGCCGTTGCAAGGTTCGCGGCGAAAGGCTGAGCTCCTGCGAAAGCCCGACGAGCGTGATGGGTTTGTGTCCCAGATAGATCCCGATCAATGATCGCACGTGATCGACGGTCGAGTCCGACTGCAACAACCTGCCGCTCAGATCCGCGATATGGCGCTCCAGGACCGCCGCCAGGTCGGGCTGTTCCTGCCGGTAGACTCGACGGGCGTCGTCTGCCGAAACCACGATGCGATTGGCGGACTCACCGAATTTTAAGGGCGCCCGGAAAATCCGTTGCAAGGTCGTCGGATCACGAGGCGCCCGATGTTCAAAATGGACTTCGACGGGTCTCCATCCGCGTGCGAAGCAGGCACGGACAAGCTGGCAAGACGCGGCCAACGTGAACTCGCTGTCCTGCCGTCTCGGCCAGAGCCTGGGATCGTCGAGGCGGTAGCTCCAGACCAGATTACCGCCTTCCTGAAAGACACCGGAATTGGTGCCGCTCTGGACGGTGTTCACATATTTGGCCAATCGTTCGAAGCCGGTACGGATCGTGCTCGATATCGAAAAGAGCACGCCGATCGGGCCGATATCGCTCGGCTTGAAAAGGGTTCCAAGCATGGCGCCGATCATCGGATCTCCGACGATCGATGCCGCATCTTCGAAGATCGCCACATATCGGTTCATGGGGATCATGGCATAGGGATCGTCAAGCTGGCTGCGCAGAAGACCATGAAGGGCAAGCAATACATCTGCCTTGCCGGATTTCCGGTCGATTTGTTCGATGAGGGGTAACAGCACAGAGGCACGAATTGAAGCAAATATCTGCGCGGAGGTGCCGGTTTGCTGGGCAGATGACATGTTTTTGTTCCCCGCCGCCAGTGATGGCGCAAATTATCGATTCATTGGCATGAACTGCAATTTTGAGGCCAATCGGTCGTGGCTACCGTGTTGATGAAAATCAAAAACAGGGGTTCTCATGACAACGCACACCACTTCGGGAAATCCTCCCGATCGCCTCGCGAAAAACTCCGTCGGCCTTGCCCATATTGTCTTCTTCGTCGTGGCGGCAGCAGCGCCGCTCACCGCCGTTGTCGGCGCGACGCCCGCAGCTTTCGCATTCGGCAATGGACCGGGTGTACCGGGTGCCTTCGTGCTGGCAGGGATCCTGTATCTCATCTTCTCGGTCGGCTTCACGGCGATGAGCCGGCATGTCGGCGGAACGGGCGCCTTCTACACCTACATCACCCAGGGCATCGGCAAGCCGGCCGGTGTCGGCGGTGCACTGATGGCGCTTCTGACCTATTCGTCCGTACAGATCGCCATCTACGGGTTGTTCGGTGTCTTCATGAGCGGCGCCGTCGCATCGATCGTGACGCTTCCGTGGTGGGCTTGGTCCTTTGCCGCACTCGTGGCCGTCCATCTTTGCGGCCAGCGAAACATTGCCTTTTCAGGCAAGATCCTCGGCATCTGCATGCTGGCTGAAGTCGCAATCCTGCTGCTTCTCGACATCGGCATTGTGCTGACCGGCGGTGGGCCGGAAGGCTTCAGCCTCTCCTCCTTCAGCCCGACCACCGTGTTTTCGCCGGGGCTCGGCGTCGCGCTCGTCTTTGTGGTCGGCTCCTTCATCGGTTTCGAGGCCACTGCCATCTTCGGTGAGGAGGCGGAAAACCCGGGAAAAACGATCCCGCGCGCAACCTATGCCGCCGTTTTGCTGATCACCGTCTTCTACGCGCTGTCGACCTGGGCCATCGTGCAGTTCTATGGTCCTTCGAAGGTGCAGGCGACTGCCGGCAGCGGTTTGGAAACCTTCTATTTCGTCGCCTCCGACGCGGTCCTCGGACAATGGTCGTCGCAGGTGATGAATATCCTGCTGATCACTAGCCTCTTTGCCTGCATCCTGTCCTTCCATAACACGCTGAACCGGTATTTCTACGCGCTTGGACGCGAAGGGCTCATCGTCAGGGTTCTGGGCAAGGTCCATCCGGTCCACGGTTCGCCTTACATCGCGGGTGCCATTCAGAGCGCCATTGCCGCCCTCGCGCTTGTCTGCTTCATTGCAGCTGGCGCCGATCCCTATACGGTCGTCTTTTCCTGGATGTCCGCTCTGGCCGTCCTCGGGATCCTGGCTGTCCAGGCCCTCGTCTGCGTTGCAATCATTCTGTTCTTCCGGGGATTGCCGCATCGCTACAGTCTATGGACCACGACGGTGGCGCCGGTCCTGGCGCTGCTCGGTATCCTCGGCTCGATCGTCCTCGTCATCATCAACCTGCCGCTCCTGTCGGGATCGGAAAGCGTGATCGTGAAATCCTTCCCGCTGCTGGTGGTGCTGACCGGCCTGATTGGGGCCGCCTTTGCAGTGCGCATCAGGACCATGAAGCCCGAACTCTATGCTTCGCTCGGGAGGGCATTCGAATGACGAGACTTCAACCCTTCACCCTCGTCGACCGGATGTCGCTGCTCACCTTGATAGCTTTGACCATCGCCACAATCCTGATGGCGGCAGAGGCACACGCATTTTGCTCTGTCTTCTGCATCCATGGTGGCCGCATGCCCGAAATGGACATCTGCTCCAGCCGCTGACGGCCAGGCCCTGCAGTGTGCAGCCAGATGCGCACTGCCCACCACCCAAAGCACATGAAGGACTGACAATGGACGCCATTGTAGAAACGCTTGCCTATCCGCTCGACCCGTTGAGCCTGACCGAGATCTCGGAAGCTGTCGCAATTCTGAAGGACGAAAAGCAACTGCCGCAATCGATCCGCTTCCCGATCATTCGCCTGGAGGAGCCGACCAAATCCGACATGGTCATGTATCGGGGAGGAAAGAAGCTTCCCCGGCTGGCATTTGTCCTGTCGCTGGATTCCAGCTCGGGCGAGGTTCATGAATCGATCGTCGACCTGTCGAAAAAAACTGTCGTGGAGCATAAGAGGCTGCCGCTTCAATCAGCGCCATACGGGCAGCCACCCGTCATGCTTTGCGAGTTCGAGACGGTCGAGGCGACGGTCAAATCGGACCCCCGCTGGATTGCAGCGGTCAAGAAGCGCGGCATCACCGACGAGGATATTCAGCTCGTCCAGATCGACCCGTTTTCCTCGGGTTTCTTTGGACGGGAATTCGAGAAGGGCGCCCGGATCGTCCGCGCCGTTTCGTACTGGCGCGAGGACATCCGCGACAATGGCTACGCCCATCCGATCGAAGGGGTCGTCGCCGTTGTCGACCTGATCAGCAACAAAGTGGTCGATCTTGTCGACGACGAGACCGTCATTTCTGTGCCGAGGAAGAAGCGGAATTACGGACAGGAGTCCTTTCGCGATGTCCGTCAGGATGTAAAGCCGCTCAACATCGTGCAGCCGCAGGGACCAAGCTTCTCGGTCGACGGATGGACAGTGCAATGGCAGGACTGGTCGTTTCGTGTCGGTTTTACGCCTCGCGAAGGTCTCGTCCTGCATGAGCTCGGGATTAAGAATGGCGGCAAGCTTCGTCCCGTGATCTTCCGTGCCTCGGTGACCGAAATGGTCGTGCCCTATGCCGATCCGACCGCCAACCACTATTGGAAGAGCGCTTTCGACGCCGGAGAATACGGGCTGGGACGGCTCGCCAACAGCCTTGAGCTCGGCTGCGATTGCCTTGGCCAGATACACTATTTCGATATCCCGTCGGCCGATGATTTCGGCCAGCCGGTGATGATGAAGAACGCCGTTTGCATGCATGAGGAGGATTTTGGGATCCTCTGGAAGCACTACGAGTTCAGAAACGGCATTTTTGAAGTGAGGAGATCGCGCCGTCTTGTCATCTCCTTCTTCGCCACGGTCGGCAATTATGACTACGGCTTCTACTGGTATCTCTACCAGGATGGCACCATCCAGCTCGAAGCAAAGCTTACCGGTATTATCCAGACCGCGGCTGTGGCGAGTGGCCAGAAATATGCCTGGGGTGGAATGGTCGACGACAATCTCGGCGGCCCGACCCACCAGCATTTCTTCAATGCCCGCCTGCACATGGATATCGATGGCGGCGGAAATACCGTCACCGAGCATGAGTTCCAGCCACGCCCATGGGGCGAGGACAATCCCTACGGCAATGTCTTCGATACGAAGACGAAAATCTTGAAACGGGAGCTCGACAGTCCAGCCGTCGCCAATGGCGAGACCGGCCGGTATTGGAAGGTCCAGAACCCCAACGAGCATAATTCCGTTGGAAATGCGCCCGGCTATAAAATGGTCGTCATGCCAAGTCCCCTGATGCTCGCCCAGGAGGGATCGACCGTTGCACAGCGTGGTGGCTTTGCCAAAAAGCACATCTGGGTGACGGCTTTCGACGCGAAGGAAAAATATGCGTCCGGCGACTATCCGAATGTGCATGCAGGTGGGGACGGTCTGCCGAAATATGTCGAGAACAACCGGAATATCGAAAATGCGGATATCGTGCTCTGGCATTCTTTCGGGCATACGCATGTCTGCAAACCGGAGGATTTTCCGATCATGCCGGTGGAATATGCAGGCTTTACCCTGAAGCCGAGCGGTTTCTTCGATAGCAACATCGCCATGAACCTCCCCGCTGCCCGCAATCAGCACAGCCGGGACAACCACGGCTCGGCCGCTTCCGATCAGGAGGATAAAGCCAACGGAAGTTGCTGCGGACATTGACGGGGATCGCATACAGATAAGGGCGACAGCCAGGGCTCCCCCAATATTGCAGTCTACCCTCAGCTCTCGGTAATGCGCCGATCCTCGTCGGAGCCGACCGAGAGCTGCTTCCAGTCGAGATCTTCCTGCAGTTCGAGATATTGCGTCGGCCCGATCTTGTTCTTGTCGCGCAGCTCTTCGAGGCGTTGGCGCTGGGCGATCACGGCGGCGATCGTCAGCTTGCGGCGGCGCACGAGCGGCGAAGTCTCGCCGGCGTTCGAGGGCACGGTCCAGTGATCCCTGCAGATCGTCCGGATGGCCTCGGCCTCGGCGCCCCCTTCCTTCTCGAGCCGCTCAAATGCAGCTTCGGCAAGCGAGCGCCTTGCGGCTGCCAGTTCGTCATGAACTTGCGCCTGCCGACCGGCAAAGGCTGTCAGCACGACGGTTTCCGTTTCGCCCGATGTCCGTCAACAACAAAAGACCCAGGGCAACAGCCCTGGGTCCCGTTTCGATAATAGAACCGAAGATGGCTGCGGATTACTTCGCGGCCAGCCGTGCTTTCAGCGCATCGGCCTCTGCCTTCAATTGGGCGCCCTGCTCGGCAGCGGTCAAATTCGTCGTCTGGTTTTCGAACATGATCTGGCCGTTGAGGATCGGCACGCGCCCGGTCACGGCCGTCGCTAGCGATTTTCTGGCGTTCGTCGAGGTTGAGGCGAGATCCAGGCTGCTCTCATCGCCGAAGGCCAGATGGACAGTCATGCCTTTCGACATATCCAGCCTCATGCTGTCATCCGATCCCTTGAACGAGATCACCATGCTGTCACCGCGGTCGTCGATGATGACATCATCCTTCGAGTAGCCCGTGAGATTGATGGTCAGGTCGTCGCGCGACAGGATCGTATCCTTGCCGTCGCCCTTGGCGAAATTGACCGTCGAACCTTCGCCCGTCAGGCGGATCACATCATCGCCCGTACCGCCAGTCACATTGGAATGGGCGCCGGTCTGGATGTAGTCGTTCCCCTCGCCGGCATAGACGGTTTCATAGCCGAAAATCTGGTAGTCCTGATTGGGGCCGTTATTGACCGATGTAATGATCACATCGTCACCTGCTCCGGCCTGAACGGTCGAGTAGCCGTATGCGAAGACCAGGTCGTTGCCTTCGCCGGCGTCGATTGTCGAGTGGTCGCCGCCTTCCATTACATCGTTGCCGGCGCCGCCGTCGAGATCCACGTAGCTGTAGCCGACGACCACGTCATTGCCATCGCCGCCAGATACCTGTGAGTGGTCATAGACCTCGAGCACGTCGTTGCCGCCGCCCCCCGCGACCGTCGAATAACCATAGGTCTGGACGATATCATTTCCGTCACCCGCATCGACGGTGGCGTGATCATATGTCCGGATGACGTCGTTTCCGGCGCCACCCGTGACAGATGAATAGGAATAGGTGGAGACGTAATTATCGCCCGAGCCGGTATCGATCGTGCCGTGATCCATGGTCATGACCATATCGTCACCGGCGCCGGCATGCACGGTCGCGTGTGAGCCGGCGAAAACACCGTCGTCGCCGTCTCCGGCATCGATCTCGGCATCGTCCCCGGCCAGGATGATGTCGTCGCCGCCGCCGGCGCTGATCTTGGCATGGGCAAGCGCCAGGATGATATCGCCAGAATCGGTGCCCTGAACCTCGGCACCGTTCATCAAGGCAGACAGGATCGAGGAATAGGCCCGCTTCGTCGGTTCGTCGAGATGCGACAGAAGATTGCCGAGAATCTGGCTGGCTGCACTTTGCGGTTGGGGTGCATTACCCGCACGAACCAGCAGATATTGTGTATTCGTCCAAATATTGCCCCCGGCGGGAGGGATCTGCATCATGGCCATTCTCCGGATAAATCCACCCTCCGCGCTCATGCGGACGGCGGCTGGTGAATTGCAGGAGCCTCATGCGCCAAGCCTATCGTGAGTTGCAATATCTGGTCTGGAAGTAAAACAGTGGTAAACAAGAGTTGGAAGATGTCGCACGCTATACGTACATTTACCCGGCAGGAAACGCTTTGTGATTGAAAAATCAGCGATTGCCATGTTGATCACGACAGCCTGAAGTGGCGTCGCTTCCGGCATGACGGTCGATTGGCGGGACAGGAGCGATACCGAGGGTTGGGAACGCTGCGTCCGACCGGTACTTGCCCTTGAGCAATCCTACCTGCGCCTCAGCTCTCGGTAATGCGCCGATCCTCGTCGGAGCCGACCGAGAGCTGTTTCCAGTCGAGATCTTCCTGCAGTTCGAGATATTGCGTCGGGCCGATCCTGTCCTTGTCGCGCAGTTCCTCCAGGCGCTGGCGCTGGGCGATCACGGCGGCGATCGTCAGTTTGCGGCGGCGCTCGAGCGGCGAGGTCCCGCCAAGGTCCGAGGGCACCGTCCAGTGATCCCTGCAGATCGTCCGGATGGCCTCGGCCTCGGCGCTGCCTTCCTTCTCGAGCCGCTGGAACGCCGCCTCGGCGAGCGAACGCCTTGCCGCTTCCAGTTCGTCATGGAATTGGCCTTGCCGCCCGAGTTTCAGGAAGTGGATCATCGGGGCAAGTGTTGCTCCCTGGATGACGAGGGTTGCCAGCACCACGGCAAAGGCTGTCAGCACGACGAGGTCCCGTTCCGGAAAGTCGGCGGGCAGGGCAAAGGCGGTGGCGAGCGTGACGAGGCCGCGCATGCCGGACCAGCCGACCAGGAAGGTTTCCCCGTGCTTGAAGGGAGCCAGCATTTTGCCGCGCCGGTGGCGCGAAATGACGATCGCATGCAGGAGGAAGGCCATCGCCAAGCGCGCCAGGATGACGCCGACCACGACGATGGCGGCAAAACCGAGCGCCCGTTCGAGCGCGTCGGCCGACATGGATTCGACGATGCTGCGCGCCTGCAACCCCATCAGCAGGAAGGCGACGACGTTCAGCAGGAAGACGACGGTCGTCCATACGGCAAAGGAATGCACCCGCATGCGCGGGGAATCTTCGACCGTCGAAAGCGTGGCGATCGTCATGGCGCTCGCAACCGTTGCCAGTACGGCCGAAAGGTGCAGATGCTCGGCAATCAGCCAGGTCGAAAAGGCATAGACGAACTGCAGCAGGGTGCCGCCGACCGTGTTTTCGGTGATTGGCCGGAGCCGCGAGACGAAAAAGCCGAAGACGATGCCGAGCAAAATGCCGCCAGGTGCTGCGAAGCCGATCTGGAGGGCAGTCGCGCCATCGAGACCACCACGGGCCTGGACCGTGAGTGCTGCTCCAAACAGCAACAGCGCCGTTGCATCGTTGAAGAGGCTTTCGCCCTTCAGCAGCGCATCCACGCGGCGGTCTACCGGCAGATTGGAAAGCACGGCGGTCGCTGCAGCTGCATCGGGCGGGGCAACGATGGCGCCAAGTGTGACCGCCACGGCGATCGGCAAGCCGACGGTCAGCATGCTGATCGACACCACCACGCCCGTTGTCACCAGAACGGCAATGACGGCATAGAAGATCAGCGGCACCAGCATACGCCGCGCAGCCCCCATCGGGAAATCATAGGCGGAATCGACAAGCACCGGTGCGATAAACAGGGCAAGCGCCGTCGGCGGGTCGATCGGGATGACAGGCGCACCGGGCAGCATCGCCACGCCGACGCCGGCGGCAGCCAGAATGCCGGGATAGGGCAGGTGCATGCGCCGGGTGATCTGCAGGAGCAGGATGGCGACGGCCAGCAGGGCTACGAGGGTTTCGAAGAAGGTCATGTCGGTATAGTAGCAGGCTTTCGGGCGCATTGAAGCGGGTGAGGCTCCCATGTAAAGCTGAAGCCTATCAAGGTGATGACGAAACGTGGGGCGAAGCGGTGACATGGACTACGATGTAGCTGTTATCGGCGCCGGTGCGGCGGGCATTGCTGCGGCGCGAAGGCTGACCGATGCCGGACGCTCGGTCATCATCCTCGAAGCCAGCAACCGTGTCGGCGGTCGGGCCTGGACGGTCGAACTTTCCGGAATGGCGCTCGATATGGGCTGTGGCTGGCTGCATTCGGCTGAGCGCAATCCCCTTGTCGCGATCGGCCGCGAGGGAGGCTTTACGATCGAGCGCGGGCCTACGGCCTGGCAGAGCCAGTGGCGCGATCTCGGTTTCTCGCCGGAAGAACGTGCGGCGGCTGCGGCCGCCTGGCAGGCGCTTGAAAAGCGGCTGCGGGCCAATCCGCCGGCAAGCGACAGGGCCTCGGACGCGCTGGAGCCGGATGGTGAGTGGAACGCCTATTGCCAGTCGCTCAGCGGCTATCTGAACGGCGCGCCGCTGGAGCGGCTGTCGGTTGCCGACTTCCTTGCCTATGACAGTGCCGCAACCGATGCCAACTGGCGGGTACACGAAGGCTATGGAAATCTGATCGGGGCTGCCGTTCCCGATGTGACCCTGCGCCTGTCGACGCCGGTGCGCCGTGTCGCGCTGACCAGTGAGGGTGTCCGGCTTGAAACCGATCGCGGCCCGGTCACGGCAGGAGCGGCAATCATCACGGTCTCGACCAATGTTCTCGCCCACGGCACTATCGCCTTTGGCCCTGAGGCCGATGATCATCTGCATGCCGCAGCGCAACTGCCGCTCGGCCTCGCCGACAAGCTGTTCATGGAGCTTCACGGCAATCATGGCCTCGAGCCGGAAACCCATCTGCTCGGCGATGCCAGGAACGACGAGACCGGCAGCTATTATATCCGGCCGCTCGGACGCCCGGTTGTCGAAGGCTTCTTCGGCGGAAAGGGCGCCGTCGTCATCGAACAGGCTGGCCTGCTCGACGCCTTCACCTTCGCCCTCGACCAGCTGTCATCGCTCATCGGAAACAATATTCGCCAGCACCTGCGGCCGCTCGCAGCTTCGTCCTGGTGCCACACGGATTGGGTTCGTGGCTCCTACAGCCATGCGCTTCCCGGCCATGCCGATGCCCGCACCGTCCTCGCCCGACCGGTCGGCGACCGGCTGTTCTTCGCCGGTGAGGCAACGCATCAATCGGACTTTTCGACGGCACACGGGGCTTGGGAGAGCGGCTTGCGGGCCGCCGCTGAGGTGATGGGCAGCGCCGGCTAAGAGTTGCGATAGCAAAGCCGAGCGGTTTTTCACCGCCCGGCTTTTGTATGATAACGCTTTCACAGGCAACGCCAATAAGGCGATCCTGTCACCTTATTGCAATGTGCGACCCTGGAGCTGTCCCGCGGCGAAGTCCGGCACGGCAGTGGCTGCACCGGCGCCTTCCAGGCCGGTTGCCACGACAGCGACACGGAACCTGCCGTCGAGGCTGCGGTCAAAGATTGCGCCGACGACGATTTCGGCGTCGTCCTGCACTTCGTCGCGAATGCGGCTTGCGGCCTCGTCGACTTCGAACAGCGTCATGTCGGAACCGCCGGAAATCGAGATCAGCACGCCCTTGGCACCCTTCATCGAGATATCGTCGAGCAGCGGGTTGGCGATAGCAGCTTCCGCAGCCTTCATCGCGCGTCCCTCGCCCTCAGCCTCGCCCGTACCCATCATCGCCCGGCCCATGCCGCGCATGACGGACTTCACATCGGCGAAGTCGAGATTGATCAGGCCTTCCTTGACGATGAGATCAGTGATGCAGCCAACACCTGCATAAAGCACGCGGTCTGCCGTCATAAAGGCATCGGCAAAGGTGGTTTTCGCATCAGCAATGCGGAAGAGGTTCTGGTTGGGAATGACGATAACGGTATCGGCCGCCTGGCGCAGCGCTTCGATGCCGGCTTCGGCCATCTTCATGCGGCGATTGCCCTCGAAGGTGAAGGGCTTGGTGACGACGCCGACCGTCAGGATGCCGGCCGAACGTGCCGCATGTGCAATGACGGGTGCCGCACCCGTGCCCGTGCCGCCGCCCATGCCGGCGGTGACGAAACACATATGCGAGCCGCTCAGGTGATCCATGATCTCGTCGAGCGATTCCTCGGCAGCAGCACGGCCGACTTCCGGCAGGGAGCCGGCGCCGAGACCTTCCGTGACATGGGCACCGAGCTGGATGCGGCGCGTCGCCTTGGAGGTCGCGAGCACTTGGGCGTCCGTATTTGCGGCGATGAAATCAACGCCGGCCAGTTTTTCGGCGATCATGTTGTTGATCGCGTTTCCGCCACCACCGCCGACGCCAATCACCGTGATCTGCGGCCGTAGTCCTGTAATGCCGCTCTTGGCGTCTGTCATCGAACTCTCCTTTTGTCCCTCGTGCATGCTCCGCCCCGTCGCGGATAGCGAATCGCATCATACGTTAAGCGCGCAACAAGGCAGAGGCGGGGCGAGCTTTGCAATATCCAAAGGGATTTCAGCACTCGTTCATGTTCGAAAAGACCGCACGGTGAGATTGATCCGGAAGATCGCACCAGCGGCGATTGCTTTGCGTCGAGGCGAAGTTTGGCTAAAGATGAAAACGAAACGAAGGGAGGGCGCATGTTTCTGTCGGATCGCCAGGAGAAGATCATCGCGCTTGCGAGGTCGTCGGGCCGGGTACTGGTCGATGACCTGGCGGCGCAGTTTGCCGTGACACCGCAGACAATCCGCAAGGATCTGAACGATCTCTGCGATGCGCAGCTTCTGACGCGCATTCATGGCGGTGCAACCTTCCCGCGCGGGACGGAGAATGTCCGCTATGATGCACGGCGCCAGATCGCCGCGATAGAAAAACAGGCGATCGGTGTTGCTGCCGCTGATCTCATTCCCAACAACAGCTCGCTCTTCATCAATATCGGCACGACGACGGAAGCTGTCGGAGAGGCGCTCTCCGATCATCACGAATTGATGGTGATCACCAATAATATCAATGTCGCCAATAGATTAAGACTAATCGACAATATCGAGGTGGTGATTGCCGGCGGCGTGGTGCGCCAATCCGATGGCGGTATCGTCGGGGAAGCGGCGGTCGATTTCATCAGGCAATTCAAGGTCGACTATGCCGTAATCGGCGCTTCGGCGATCGATCCGGATGGCGCTTTGCTCGACTACGATTTCCGTGAGGTGAAGGTCGCCCAGGCCATCATCGCCAACGCCAGACACGTCATCCTGGTAGCGGATTCGACCAAGTTCGAACGGACAGCACCCGTCCGTATTGGCCAGATTTCGCAGGTCCATACCTTCATCACCGACCAATGCGATTCGCCTTCTATCCGCAATATCTGTCAGCAGAGCGGTGTTGTGCTGGTCGAAACAGCGAAAGCTAACCGCTGATTTTAGCGGCGAATAACATTCGTTTGACATTCGAAAAATTTTCGGTTTAATCATCCTCATTTTCGCAATGGTGGGGGAACCGTTGCGCCGTCCTTGCTCAAAGAGGGGGAGCATGAGCCGTATCCACGATATTTTCGTCATTGGTGGTGGGATCAACGGCTGCGGGATCGCGCGCGATGCGGTTGGCCGTGGTTATACGGTCGCGCTTGCCGAGATGAATGATTTCGCCTCCGGCACCTCGTCGGGTGCGACCAAGCTCATCCATGGCGGATTGCGCTATCTCGAACATTACGAGTTCCGCCTGGTGCGCGAATCGCTGATGGAGCGCGAGATCTTATGGGCCATGGCCCCGCATATCATCTGGCCGCTGCGCTTCGTGCTGCCCTATCACAAGGGCGGCATCCGCCCGGCCTGGATGATCCGGCTTGGCCTGTTCCTCTACGACCATCTCGGCGGCCGCAAGCTGCTGCCGCCGACTTCGGTCTTGAACATGCGCACCGATCCGGCGGCAAAGCCCTTGAAGGCGCTGTTTTCCAAGGCCTTCGAATATTCCGACGGCTGGGTCGACGATGCCCGCATGGTGGTGCTCAATGCCCGCGATGCCGCCGACAAGGGCGCGCTGATCATGCCGCGCACCAGGGTGGTGTCGGCGAGGCAGGAGAAGGGTGCTCAGGGGAAGGGCGTCTGGACGATCGAGACGATCAACACGGTGACCGGCAAGAGCGAGCGCCATCAGGCCCGCATGCTCATCAATGCCGCCGGTCCCTGGGTCGACCATGTCATCCGCTCCGCCTTCGGCCAGAACGAGGCCCGGCATGTGCGCCTCGTCCAGGGCAGCCACATCATCGTCAGGAAGAAGTTCGAGGGACCGCGCGCCTATTTCTTCCAGAACCCCGATAACCGCATCATCTTCGCCATCCCTTATGAGACCGACTTCACGCTGATCGGCACCACCGACCGCGACTACACCGCCGATCCGAAGGATGTGAAGATTTCCGAGGAGGAGACGCTCTATCTCTGCAATGCGGCGTCTGAATATTTCAAGGAGCCGGTCAAGCCCGACGATATCGTCTGGACCTATTCGGCGGTGCGCCCACTCTTCGACGACGGCGCCTCGAAGGCACAGGAAGCGACGCGTGACTATGTCTTAAAGGTCGAGGGCAAACAGGGCGAGGCACCGCTTCTCAATGTCTTCGGCGGCAAGCTCACCACCTATCGGCGGCTGTCGGAACATGCGCTCGAAAAGATCGGCGAGGCGATCGGCGTCAAGGGCAGGCCCTGGACGGCGGGCAGCCATCTGCCGGGCGGCGACTTTCCGGTGCAGGGCTATGAGGGCGAAGTCAACAAGCTGAAGAGCCGCTATCCGTTCCTGACAGAGCCCCATGCCCGCCGGCTGATCCGCCGCTATGGCACGAAGGCCGCCACGCTGCTCGGCAATGCCCAGAAGACAGACGATCTCGGCAAGCTGTTCGGATCCGACCTCTACGAGGCAGAGGTTCGCTACCTGATCGAACATGAATGGGCCAGGCACGCCGAAGACGTGCTCTGGCGAAGAACAAAGGATGGCCTGCGCCTTTCAAAGGAGCAGGTGAGATCACTGGAGGAGTACATGGCTGCCATACCGGCACAGATGGCCGGGTAAGGTGACGTGTGGTCCCCGTTGCGAGGAGGCACGGGAATCGGAATGCTGGAGCTGCGAAACGCCGCCAAGATGGTGGGCGCGGACTATCATATCTATCCGACCGATCTGGTTCTCGAGCGGGGCACGCTGAATGTCCTGCTGGGGCCGACATTGTCGGGCAAGACGTCGCTGATGCGGCTGATGGCGGGGCTTGACCGGCCGACCGAAGGCTCCGTGCATTTCGACGGCACCGATGTCACCGGCATGCCGGTGCAGAAGCGCAAAGTCGCCATGGTCTACCAGCAGTTCATCAACTATCCGGCACTGACCGTCTATGAGAACATCGCCTCGCCGATGCGCATTTCCGGCAAGGATGCGGCTACTATCGACCGCGACGTGCGCAAGGCAGCCGAACTCCTGAAACTGACACCCTATCTCGATCGCACGCCTCTCAATCTTTCGGGCGGCCAGCAGCAGCGCACCGCGCTCGCTCGCGCCCTCGTCAAGAATGCGAGCCTCGTGCTGATGGATGAGCCGCTCGCCAATCTCGACTACAAACTGCGCGAGGAATTGCGCGAGGAACTGCCGAAGATCTTCGCCCAGTCGGGCGCGATCTTCGTTTACGCCACCACCGAGCCTTCCGAAGCGCTGTTGCTCGGTGGCAATACCGCGACGCTGAACGCCGGCCGGGTCACGCAGTTCGGGCCGACGATCGATGTCTATCGGCGACCGGTCGATCTCGCCACCGCCGGCATCTTCGCCGATCCGCCGCTGAACGCCATCGAGGTCACCAAATCAGGTCATGTCTTTGTGCGCCCAGGCGGGGGCACGCTTCCGGTTCCGGCCCATCTTTCTACCGTGCCCGATGGACCGGTGACGATCGCCTTCCATCCGCACCACCTCGGGCTTGCGCCGCAGACCGGCGACGCAGCCCGTCTCAAGGCGCGTACGCTGGTGTCGGAAATCACCGGCTCGGAGAGCTTTGTACATCTGGACTATGACGGCGTGCGCTGGGTGATGCTGGCACACGGCATTCACGACATCGATCCCGACATGGAAATCGAGGCCTTTCTCGACATGCGCCACTTGATGGCCTTCGGCACCGACGGGCAAGCCATCTCCACGGTCGGAAAGGTTTAGGAGAGCACAATGGCACACATCACGCTCGACCATATCCGCCACGCTTACGGCGTCAATCCGAAGAGCGATAAGGATTATTCGCTGAAGGAAGTCGACCACGAGTGGAACGACGGCGGCGCCTATGCGCTGCTTGGTCCTTCCGGCTGTGGCAAGACCACGCTGCTCAATATCATCTCTGGTCTTCTGCAGCCGTCACATGGCCGCATCCTGTTCGACGGTAAGGATGTCACGGACCTTTCGACCCAAAGCCGCAACATTGCGCAGGTCTTCCAGTTTCCGGTCATCTACGACACGATGACGGTCTACGACAATCTTGCCTTTCCGCTGCGCAACCGCGGCGTGGCAGAAGCAGATGTCGACCGACGCGTACGCGACATTCTCGAAATGATCGACCTTGCCGGCTGGGCGAGGCGCAAGGCGCAGGGCCTGACCGCCGACCAGAAACAGAAGATCTCGCTCGGGCGTGGGCTGGTGCGCAACGACGTCAACGCCATCCTCTTCGACGAGCCACTGACCGTCATCGATCCCCATATGAAATGGGTGCTGCGTTCGCAACTGAAGCGGCTGCACAAGCAGTTCGGCTTCACCATGGTCTATGTCACCCATGACCAGACCGAGGCTTTGACCTTCGCCGAGAAAGTGGTGGTCATGTATGACGGCCAGATCGTTCAGATCGGAACGCCGGCCGAACTCTTCGAGCGGCCAAGCCACACTTTCGTCGGTTATTTCATCGGCTCGCCCGGCATGAACGTGATGCCGGCAAAGATCGACGGCAGCACCGTCAGGGTCGGCGACGAGACGCTGACGCTCGACTATGCGCCTAAGACCGAGGGCGCGGCCAAGACCGAACTCGGCATCCGGCCGGAATTCATCCGGCTCGGACGCGAGGGCATGCCTGTCTCAGTGAGCAAGGTCGAGGATATAGGCCGCCAGAAGATCGTGCGCGCCCGTTTCGCCGGCCAGCCGATTGCAATCGTCGTGCCTGAGGATGGCGAAATCCCTGATGACGCCCGCGTCAACTTCGACCCGTCGGCCATCAGTATTTACGCCGATAGCTGGCGTGTCGGCAGGGAGGCCTGACCATGCAGAAGACGTGGAACAACAAAGCCTGGTTTCTGGTCCTGCCGGTGCTGCTGCTCGTGGCGTTTTCGGCGGTCATCCCGCTGATGACCGTCGTCAACTATTCGGTGCAGGATACGTTCGGCAATAACGAGTTCTTCTGGGCAGGCACCGACTGGTTCGTCCAGACCCTGCATTCCGACCGTTTCTGGGAAGCATTGCAGCGCAATCTGCTCTTCTCCTTCATCATTCTGGCGCTGCAGATTCCGCTCGGCATCTTCATCGCGCTCAACATGCCGAAATCGGGGCCGGGCGTTCCCGTCTGCCTCGTCTTGATGGCGCTGCCGCTGCTCATTCCGTGGAACGTCGTCGGTACGATCTGGCAGGTCTTCGGCCGTGTCGATATTGGCCTGCTCGGCCATACGCTGGAAGCGATCGGCCTCGACTACAATTATGTCCGCGATCCGGTCGATGCCTGGGTGACCGTCATCATCATGGACGTCTGGCATTGGACGAGCCTCGTTGTGCTGCTCTGCTATGCCGGCCTCGTGTCGATCCCTGATGCCTATTATCAGGCGGCCAAGATCGACGGCGCCTCGCGCTGGTCCGTGTTCCGCTACATCCAGCTGCCGAAGATGAAGCGCGTGCTTTTGATCGCCGTGCTCTTACGCTTCATGGACAGTTTCATGATCTATACCGAACCCTTCGTCGTCACCGGCGGCGGCCCCGGCAACTCGACGACCTTCCTCTCCATCGATCTGGTGAAGATGGCGGTCGGCCAGTTCGACCTCGGCCCGGCGGCGGCCATGTCGATCATCTACTTCCTCATCATCCTGCTGCTCTCCTGGGTGTTCTACACCGTGATGACCAGCGGCGACGCGAACGGCTGAAGGAGGGCGCAGACATGACCAAAAAATACAAACCTGCAGGCAGCCTTTCCTGGCTCATCCCGACGATCTACATCCTCTTCCTGATCCTGCCGATCTACTGGCTCGTCAATATGAGCTTCAAGGAGAATGCCGAGATCACCGGCGCCTTCTCTCTGTGGCCGACGAAGCCGACGCTGCGCAACTATGCGGTCATCTTCACCGATCCGTCCTGGTATAACGGCTATATCAACTCGATCATCTATGTGGTGATGAACACGGTGATCTCGGTCGCCGCAGCACTGCCGGCAGCCTATGCCTTCTCGCGCTACCGCTTCCTCGGCGACAAGCACCTGTTTTTCTGGCTTTTGACCAACCGAATGGCGCCGCCGGCGGTCTTCGCGCTGCCGTTCTTCCAGCTCTATTCGGCCTTCGGCCTGATAGATACGCATATTGCCGTGGCACTCGCCCACTGCCTGTTCAACGTGCCGCTGGCGGTCTGGATCCTCGAAGGCTTCATGTCCGGCGTGCCGAAGGAGATCGACGAGACGGCCTATATCGACGGCTATTCCTTCCCGCGCTTCTTCATCAAGATCTTCATGCCGCTGATTGCAAGCGGGGTGGGTGTCGCGGCCTTCTTCTGCTTCATGTTCTCGTGGGTCGAGTTGCTGCTCGCCCGCACACTGACGACGACGGCCGCAAAGCCGATCTCGGCGATCATGACGCGCACTGTCTCGGCTTCCGGCATGGACTGGGGCGTACTGGCGGCAGCCGGCGTGCTCACCATCATTCCCGGCGCCCTCGTCATCTATTTCGTGCGCAATTACATCGCTAAGGGCTTTGCCCTGGGCCGCGTCTGAGGAGGACCGGACATGACCTTTTCCTGGATGGCCTGGACGCTGCCGACGGCGCTCTTCTTCCTGACGATCCTGGCTCTGCTGGTTGCCATGAGCGTCTGGGAATATTTTTCGCCGGGCGGCTCGCCGCGCGTTGGCTTGCTTCGGTTCGAGACGACGCGCGGCGACCGGCTCTTCATTTCGCTGCTCGGCGCAGCATTCATTCATCTTGCATGGCTGGGTCTCATCGGACCCAACCTGTGGTGGGCTCTTGGCATCTCTGTGATCTACGCCATCGGCGTGTTCCGCTACGTGTGATGCCAAGGTGATACGGATGGCCGGGGGTACTGGCCGCCTGAGACGTGAGACCTGCAATCGCAAACCCTGGGAGGATATTATGCGAAAGCACTTACTGACGACGACAGCAGGCTTGCTGCTGGCGATGACCGCGTCGGCCTATGCCGGCATGGACGAGGCCAAGACATTCCTCGACAAGGAAGTCGGCGATCTCTCGACGCTTTCCCGCGCCGACCAGGAAAAGGAAATGCAGTGGTTCGTCGATGCCGCCAAGCCCTTCGCCGGCATGGACATCAAGGTCGTCTCGGAAACGCTGACGACGCATGAATATGAATCGAAGGTGCTGGCGCCTGCCTTCACTGCGATCACCGGCATCAAGATCACCCATGATCTGATCGGCGAAGGCGACGTGGTCGAAAAGCTGCAGACGCAGATGCAGTCGGGCGAAAACATCTATGACGCCTACGTCAACGATAGCGACCTGATCGGCACCCATTGGCGCTACCAGCAGGCTCGCTCGCTGACGGACTGGATGGCCAATGAAGGCAAGGATGTCACCAATCCGGGCCTCGATCTCGACGACTTCATCGGCACCAAATTCACGACCGCGCCGGACAAGAAGCTCTACCAGCTTCCCGACCAGCAGTTCGCGAACCTCTACTGGTTCCGCTACGACTGGTTTAACGACGAGAAGAACAAGGCCGATTTCAAGGCGAAATACGGCTACGATCTCGGCGTTCCGGTCAACTGGTCTGCCTATGAGGATATCGCCGAATTCTTCACCGGCCGCGACGTGAACGGCAAGAAGGTCTTCGGCCATATGGACTATGGCAAGAAGGACCCCTCGCTCGGCTGGCGCTTCACCGATGCCTGGCTGTCGATGGCCGGCAACGGCGACAAGGGCCTGCCGAACGGCCTTCCGGTCGATGAATGGGGCATCAAGGTCGACGAGAATTCCCGTCCGGTAGGCTCGTGCGTCGCACGCGGCGGCGATACCAACGGTCCGGCCTCCGTCTATTCGATCGCGAAATATCTCGATTGGATCAAGGCCTATGCTCCGCCGGAAGCAGGCGGCATGACCTTCTCCGAATCCGGTCCGGTGCCGGCGCAGGGTGCCGTTGCCCAGCAGATCTTCTGGTACACGGCCTTTACCGCCGACATGGTCAAGCCCGGCCTGCCGGTCATGAACGATGACGGCACGCCGAAATGGCGCATGGCTCCGAGCCCGCACGGCGTCTACTGGAAGGACGGCATGAAGCTCGGCTATCAGGACGTCGGTTCCTGGACGCTGATGAAGTCGACGCCTGACGACCGCGCCAAGGCCGCATGGCTCTACGCCCAGTTCGTCACCTCGAAGACGGTGGACGTGAAGAAGAGCCATGTCGGCCTCACCTTCATCCGCGAATCCACCATCCGCGACAAGAGCTTCACGGACCGTGCTCCGAAGCTCGGCGGTCTGATCGAGTTCTACCGCTCGCCAGCCCGTGTCCAGTGGTCGCCGACCGGCACCAACGTTCCTGACTATCCGAAGCTCGCGCAACTGTGGTGGCAGGCAATTGGTGATGCCGCTTCTGGCGCAAAGACGGCGCAGGAAGCTATGGACTCGCTGTGCGGCGAACAGGAAAAGGTGCTGCAGCGCCTGGAACGCGCCAAGGTGCAGGGCGATATCGGCCCGAAACTCGCCGAGGAGCATGATCTCGCCTATTGGAACGCAGACGCGGTGAAGAAGGGCAACCTTGCGCCGCAGCTGAAAATCGAAAACGAGAAGGAAAAGCCCATCACCGTCAACTATGACGATCTCGTCAAGAGCTGGGCCGACGCCAAGAAGTAGGGGTCAAACTGGCCGGGCGCGGCTGCGCCCGGCCATCCCTAATTTTCCATGATCATAACGGGGACAGAGCTGCCGTTCCGACGGAACGATGGCTGCTGCGCAGGAAACAGATGTCATGAGCGGCCATATCCTTGCCATCGACCAGGGCACGACATCCTCACGAGCCATCATTTTCGACCCTCAGAGGCGGACCGCGTCGTCGGCCCAGACGGAGATCACCCAGCATTTCCCGCAGACCGGCTGGGTGGAGCACGATGCGAACGAGATCTGGGACACGGTGCTTTCGACGGCCCGCGATGCGCTGGCAAAGAGCGGGATAGCCCCTGGCGCAATGGCTGCCATCGGCATCACCAACCAGCGGGAGACGACCGTCGTCTGGGAAAAAGCCACCGGCCGGCCGCTCCACAAGGCGATCGTCTGGCAGGACCGTCGCACGGCGGAAATGTGCGACCGTCTGAAAGTCGATGGCTATGAAAAGCTCTTCACTGCCAAGACCGGCCTTCTCCTCGATCCTTATTTTTCCGGCACGAAGCTGCGCTGGCTGCTCGACAATGTCGAGGGACTGCGTGCCCGTGCTGAAGCAGGAGAGGTCTGTTTTGGTACCATCGACAGCTGGATCATCTACAAGCTCACCGGCGGGCGGGCGCATGTCACCGACGCGACCAACGCCTCGCGAACCCTGCTCTACAATATCGCCGAGAACCGCTGGGACGACGAGCTTCTTGAGATCCTGCACATCCCGCGGGCGCTGCTGCCCGAGGTCAAGGACAGTGCCGACGATTTTGGCACGGTCGATCCTGACATCTTCGGCGCGGCGATCCCGATCCTCGGGGTCGCGGGCGACCAGCAGGCGGCAACGATCGGCAATGCCTGTTTCGAACCGGGCATGGTGAAATCGACCTACGGCACCGGCTGTTTTGCGCTCCTGAATACCGGCGACGACCGCGTGCACTCGAAGAACCGGCTGCTCACCACCATCGCCTACCGGTTGAACGGCAAGACCACCTACGCGCTGGAAGGGTCGATTTTCATTGCCGGCGCTGCCGTGCAGTGGCTGCGTGACGGCCTCGGCATTATCGGAAACGCATCAGAAACCGGTGCTCTGGCTGACAGAGCCGATCCGCAGCAAAGGGTCTATGTCGTGCCCGCCTTCACCGGCCTCGGTGCTCCCTACTGGGATCCAGAGGCGCGCGGCGCGATTTTCGGCCTGACGCGTAACAGCGGCCCGGCGGAGCTGGCGCGCGCCGTCCTGGAATCGGTCGCCTACCAGACGCTCGACCTGCTGGTGGCGATGCGCAGCGATTGGGGCGACCATCCGATCGAAACGGTGCTGCGCGTCGATGGCGGCATGTCGGCCTCCGAATGGACGATGCAGCATCTCGCCAACATTCTCTCAAGTCCCGTCGATCGGGCGGCGACCTTGGAGACGACAGCGCTTGGTGCAGCCTGGCTTGCCGGATCGAAGGCCGGTGTCTGGCCGGACCGGACGGAGTTCGCGCGCGCCTGGGCGAGCGACCGTAGCTTTGAGCCCGATATGACCGACGTAGACAGGCAGGCGAGAATTGTCGGCTGGCGCAACGCGATTGCGCGAACACTCAGCACGGCGACCTGACCTAGCGCGGACCACCACCGTCGGGAAAGAGCCAGGCGGTGTCGGGCCGCCCGGTTCATCGATCTATCTATCGCCCGTCTCAAGCGTCGAGCCGGTTCTGTGTCTGCCGGTCGAAGAAATGCACTTTCGGGGTCGCAAAGGACAGCTTGATCCGCTGTTCGGGCGCAAGGTTCACACGCTCGCGCGCAACCCAGGTGAGTTCCTTTCCTTCGACCTCGACGGCGACATGGGTTTCCGAACCGGTCGGCTCGATGACTTTCACGATCGCTTCGATGCCCTCATCGCCACTAAGCGAAATGTCCTCCGGACGGATGCCGAGCGTCAGCGGTTTGCCAGCGGAATTCTCCGGCGCTTGCGAGAGTTTGACGCGCGCCCCGCCGGGAAGAACGAGGCTCGGGCTACCGGAATTCTCAAGCGTGCCCTCGAGGAAATTCATCGCCGGTGAGCCGAGGAAACCGGCGACGAAGATATTGCGCGGCCGGTCGTAGAGTTCGAGCGGGCTGCCGATCTGTTCGACGTGGCCGCCCTGCAGCACGACGATCTTGTCGGCCATAGTCATGGCCTCGATCTGGTCATGCGTGACATAGACGATCGTCGTCTTCAGGCGCTGGTGCAGCGCCTTGATCTCGGCCCGCATCTTGACGCGCAGTTTGGCGTCGAGGTTCGACAGCGGCTCGTCGAAGAGGAAGACCTTCGGATCGCGAACGATGGCGCGGCCCATGGCGACGCGCTGGCGCTGGCCGCCCGAAAGCTGCGCCGGTTTGCGTTCGAGCAGCGGCTGCAGACCGAGGATCGCGGCGGCTTCCGCCACCTTCCTGTCGATCTCTGGCCGCTTGGCCCCGGCCAGTTCCAGCGCAAAACCCATGTTCTGGGCGACCGTCATCTGCGGATAGAGCGCGTAGTTCTGAAAGACCATCGCGATATCACGGTCCTTCGGCTGCAGATTGTTGACGACGCGCCCGTCAATACTGATCTTGCCGGCGCTGATCTCCTCAAGACCGGCAATCATGCGCAAGAGTGTGGACTTGCCGCAGCCCGACGGGCCGACGAGGATGACGAATTCGCCGTCGGCAATCTCGACATCGATGCCGTGGATGATGTCGACCGAACCGAAGGACTTCTTGACTTTGTTGATGCTCAATCCGGACATGGGAGCTCCTTCTATCCTTAGCGCTTCCTGCGCACGCGCAGCGCCTGATGCGGCTTGCGGGGAAGCTTGACGCCGAAAGCAGCATCCGGCTTGCCGCCGCGCACGATCGCGCCGTGACGGGTCGGATGCGGGACGGGTGCAGCGACCTTCTCAGCCGGCGTGATCGTCATCTCCCAGGTGTCGATGACATCGACATCGTAATTGTCGTCGTCGAGCGGCAGGCCCGATGACCAGATGACCGGCTGATGCTCGCCTAGATAGATCAGCCGGAAATCACCGTCGCCGTCCCGGGCGCCCGAGACGCGTGACCAGGGCCATTCGCCAATGGCGCCGAGCGGCTCCAGCCCGTGCTTGACATCCGCCTCGAGCAGGTCGCGCAGGAAACCGATGCGCTTCCAGGCCTCGCCATGCAACTTACCGCCCTTGGCCCACCAGATCAGGTCCTCGGGATGCGAATAGGTCTCGCCGTGGCCGGCATAACCGCCGCGCGCCATGGTGATCCAGTAGCGATGCACCAGTTCCTGGGCCGAAAGATTGCCCCAGGACTGCAGGATATCGCCCTCGTATTCCGGCTCGTCGTTGACGACCGGCTTGCCATAGGCGTTGCGCCATTCCTGCGTGCGCTTGACATCGGGGTTTTGGATGCAGGTATGGGTGACCCAGGGTTTGCGATGGTCGAAATTCGCCGTCACGTCGCCATTGTGGATCGAGCGCAGGTGCTGGTAGGGATCGTTTTCTTCCAGGATATGGAAGTAGCGGTCCCACTGCTCCATCGGTTTGGTATCGATAAGGAAGTCATATTCATTGGCAAGCGACCACCAGACATTCCGATATGCAGAAAGCCGCGCCGCGAGATAGGCGACATAGCGGAAATCCTGCTCGGCCGACATGTCGGCATAGCCCCAGCGGTCATAGGGGTGAAAGATGATGATATCGGCCTCGATGCCGAGCGCGCAGAGGGCTGCCACCTGCCGATCGAAATGCTGGAAGAGGGCAGGGTTTGGCCGGTCGAAATCCTCCCTGCCGTCAGCGCCCTTTTCGAAGCAGGCATGTAGCGGCTCGTTGGTATTATAGGGATAGTCCTTCGGGAAGACGCCCATGCGGATCTTGTTGAAGCGGGTTTTCTTCAACGTCTCCAGTGTCTGGTTCTGCATCTCCAGCGGCTGATGCGTCCAGGCATAGCAGGTCGTGCCGAAGGAGAAGAAGGGCGTGCCGTCGGCATAGCCGAAATGGAACTTGTTGCGCACGCGCACCGGCCCATGATTGCCTGTCGACGGCGCGGTCGCCGTAAACGAACCCGTCTTGCCGTCGAGTGCCGACGTCTTTGAGCGGGTCTTGAAGGACCATTCGCCCTCGAGGTCGGGCATGAAGCGGATGCGATAGGTGCCGTTGCCGTCATAAAAGCCCGGCACGCGGACCTCGCGGCTCTTGTGCGTGAACACGGCATCGAATGCCACGTCGAGATAGGGATTGCCTTCGGACGGGCCGGCAAAGGCCGCTTCGAACACGCCCCATTTTTCGACTGCTGCATCGGACATTCTGTCTCTCCTCGTAAACAAGATTTCGGTATCAGCCCTTGACGGCCCCGGAAGTCAGTCCGGACACGAAGTAGCGCTGGAACATGAGATAGACGATCGTCGCCGGTAGCACGGTCATGACGATCGCGGCGTTGAGCTGGCCGTAATTGCTGGAAAACTGCCCCTGGAACGACATGAGGCCGAGCGGCAGAGTCCACATGTGCTGGTCCTGTAAAAGGACGAGCGCCATGGCGAATTCGTTCCAGGTGGAGACGAAGTCGAGGATCAACAAGGCGGCGAGAACCGGCAGGCAGACCGGCAGGAAGATCCGCCGGAAGATGGTGAAATGCGTGGCGCCATCAATGAGCGCCGCTTCCGACAGCTCCTTCGGAATGCCTTTGAAGAAGCCGTGCAGGATGAAGACCTGATAGGGAACGCCGAAGGCGATGTAGGGCAGGATGACGCCGGGGTAGGTGTCGATCAGGCCGAAGGAATTCACCAGCGTGAAGAGCGGAGCCAGCATCACCTGGAAGGGGATCATCGTGCCGAAGACGACGAGCAGCAAGAGGGCCTTGCTGATCTTCAGCTTGATCTTGGCAAGCGCGTAGGCAGCCATCGCCGACAGCGCGAGGCCGAGCGGCACCTTGATGACGGTGATGATGACGCTGTTGAAGAAGGATCTGGCGAAATTGCCGCGGCTCCAGGCGCCAGCATAGTTTTGAAAGGCGAGTTCGGTCGGCGGCATGAAGGCGCCGGTGCTGGTGACCGCAGCCGGTGTCTTCAGCGAGGTGAAGACGATGAAGACGAAGGGTGCCACCCAGATCAGCGCGACAAGGATGAGGGCGATCCACAAGCCGATGAGGATGGGATCGCGCCTCAGGCGAAGGGGCTTGGTATCGATGTCGAGATCATCGGCTTGCGCTCCGAGAACTGTCACGATTCGACCTCCTCGTGCTTTTGCGTCCAGCGCAGATAGGGAATGACGATCGCCATGGTGATCAGAAGCAGCACTACCGAAATCGCCGCACCGCGGCCGAAATCGAAGATCTGCATGGCCTGCGTGAAGGCCCAGAGCGCCAGCATCTGGGTAGACTGGGCAGGACCGCCGCCGGTCAGGCCATAGACGATGTCGAAGGCCTTCAGCGACGAAATGATGGAGAGAACCAGGACGATGGTGATGGTGGGCCGCAAGGCCGGCAGCGTAACATGCTTGAAGACGGCCCAGCGGCCGGCGCCATCGATGCGGGCGGCTTCTACCAGCGTCTGCGAGACGTTCTGGAGGCCTGCGAGGAACAGCACCATCGAGAAGCCGACGGTCTGCCAGAGATAGGCGATGAAGACGGAATAAAGCGCGATATCCTTGTTGCCGAGCCAGTCCTTGATCCAGGTCTGCATGCCCCAGGAGGTCAGCATCTGGCTGAACAGGCCGAAGAAGGGATCGTACATCCACTTCCACATGGTGGCGACGGCGATCGGCGCAATGATGACGGGCAGGTAGAAGATGGCGCGCAGGCTGTTGCGGCCAAAAATCTTTTGGTTGAGGCTGAGCGCCAAGAGCAGCCCGACCAGCGGCGGGAAGATCAGGCTCATCAGGGTCCAGATCACGGTATTCCGGAAAGCGACCCAGAAGACCGGATCGCGCGTGAAGATCGCCGTATAATTCGCGAGGCCGACGAAGGGCCGTTGCGGATCGAGCCCGTTCCACTTCTGGAAGCTGATAATAACCACGTTCAGCATCGGGTAGAGCGCGAAGATCGCGTAAATGGCCAGAGCCGGGACGAGCAGGATGAAAGCCTGCATGCGTGGATCATGAGTTGTTTGGCGCAATGACATGCTCACCTCCGGGCAGGGCACGGCCCTGCCGGTCTTGCGAATGCGGCGCCAGCCGACCGACATTGTGTCGGCCAGCCGGCGTCTCGGGAGGAGTTAGGTTCTACCGGCGATGAAGGCCTGCATCTGCTTGGCTGCTGCAGCCGGCTCGATGCTGCCGGAGGCGACATCGTTGATGACGCGGAAATATTCCGTCGTCACGTCAAGCGGAAAGGCCTGGTCGCCATTCATGTAGATCTTGCTGTAGGTCTTGAAGATATCCAGCCACTCGGCTTCCAGAGGCTTCTGGTTGGTGTACTGGACATTCTTGTTGACCGAGATCGAGCTGATCTGGCCGACGAGATCCTGCTGCACCTTCGTCGACAGGAAATAGTCGATGAATTTCGCAGCCATATCAGGGTTCTTGGTCTTGGTGCTGATGTAGTTGTACTCGGCGAAACCATAGAGGCGGTTGGTGTTGGTCGGGAAGGGGAAGATCCCGTAATCGTCGAGATTGACGCCACTGCCGGAGAGCTGGCCGACAAGCCAGTCGCCTTCCAGCATCATCGCCGCACGACCGGCGGTGAAGAGACTATAGGACTGCTTGTTGTCGATGCCCATGAAAGGCTGCAGCGTATAGTCCTTCGTCCACTTGGCGAATTCGGTGAACGCATCGGTGGCGCAGGGCTCCTTCGACCAGTCGAGCTTCATCAGCTTCAGCTGGTCGTGCTTTTCAGCGCCGCATTTGGTTTCCAGGATCACATCCATCAGGCGCATGACGTGCCAGTTGACGGTGCCGCCAAAGGTGAAGCCAGGAATGCCAGCCGCCTTCAGCTTGTCGGCTGCTGCCAGAAGCTCTTCATAGGTCTTCGGCTCTTCGGTGATGCCGGCCTGCTGGAAGAGCTTCTTGTTGTAATAGACGGCCTCACCCTTGAAGGTGAAAGGCGTGCCTTGCTTGCCGCCCGGATAGAGATCGGCAAAGGCAGCCGCAGAGGGAAGCAGCTCGTCGTTCCACTTATATTCGGTGTAGTACTTGTCGAGCGGCAGCGACAGGCCAGCCTTCACATATTCGCCGCCAAGGCCAAGGCCTGCCCAGCTGAAATAGATGTCCGGGCCGCGGTTGGAGCCAGCAGCGACGCGCAGCGCCGTCTTGTGCTCGTCGACAGCGCGCTGGACGATCTCGATATGGGTTCCGGGGTTTGCTGCTTCGAAGTCGCTCGCAACCTTCTTCAACGCCACGTTGGCGGCATTGTTGTCGAAGTTCAGAGTCCAGAGCGTGATGTCTTCAGCCCTGACGGGGGTGACCGCAACAGCCGCAATTGCGATGGCGGCCAGGCATGAAGACTTCAATTTTGCAGAAAGCGTCAGCATTACGTCCTCCTCTTGTATGCTGGTGCCTTTCTTGCCGGATGCTCATTGACATGTCAACTGGTATAATGAGCTAACCATAGGAGTGGGCTCTTATGATCGATACCGGCTTCGTTGGGCCCTGGGGGAGGCGACCGCGGCCAGGGAGGATCCCTTTGTTGGAATGGTTGTTTCGGGTTGGAAACCTCGCGCCGTCTAGCTTCGGCGTCCAGCCTCCTGCGTGCACGATAGCTCGACGCTCATTGCGCTGGCCAATGAGGAGATTGCGCCATCGCCTCTGATGAAGTATTCGCTTCCGACATCGCGACATGCGCGAAGTTCTGTCTGCAGAATGGGCCGCTTCGATCGCAGTCCCGCCGCGGGGCGAGAGCGGATACAGGACCTTTTCTTCCGTAACAGCTACGCGCAAAAGGTCATCGTTCCGAGGCTACGGCCGACGCTTGCCTGGTTGATCCTCTTTGATAATCGAATCCGCGATGAGGCTTTGGCAATCAGCCCGGAAATCGCTACCGAGGGAGGCGATCCTTCACGCCTTCCTCTGTTATCAAGCGTCGCATGCTTTTCGATATCGTCCTACGGATCGCCGCCGGCGGCGAGATTGAGCGCGGATATCTTCAGTGGACTCAGCTTCCGGTGTTCATCGCGCACTGCGGCTGTAATGGGTTGATGCCGCCGATCAACGCCTTCGCCTTGCAACAGGGTTTCCCAAACGCTCAGCTCGTGCTTTATCCGGACGCCAACCACGGGCCGGTACGCCAGTATCCGGACTTGTTCCTATTGCACGCCACGCTTTTCCTGGATGCATGATGGTGGCGGCTTCGATTGATCTAGCCAAGAAAGACGGCTCTCCATTGATCACGAGATAACCCTAATCCGTGCGTCGGGCAACGAGATCGATCTCGACCAGTGCATCATAGGCGAGGCCGGTCACCCCGACGCATGTCCTCGCCGGCAGTCGGCCGGCGGGGAAATAGCTGCGATAGGTGGCATTCATCGCTTCATAGTCCTGTTTGAAGCGCGTCAGGTAAATCCGCGCCATCACTACATGCTCGAGCCCCAGGCCAAGCCCGGCGAGCACCGTCTTCAGGTTCGCCATGACGTGATGCGTCTGGGCTTCTATACCGTCCGGCAAAACGCCCGGGGCCTCCGGCGTATCCGGCATCTGACCGGTGACGAAGACGAAGCCATCCGTTTCCACCGCATGGCTGAAGGGCGCGACCGGCTTCGGCCCGCCGGAAATCATGTGAAACTGCATTTGGCTATTCCTGTTCGCTTTCGAATATGGCTTTACGGATGATGGCATGGACGCCCCAGTTTCCATCGACCACCTGAGTCACGCCGAAATCGACGGCAGCCGATATGACCGCAATCGCCTCGTCTTCGCTGAACCCCTGAACGGACATAAGAAAACGTCGCGCCTTGCGAAAGGCGTCTTTCATCGCAAGGTCGAGGGAAGACTTGGCATAGACCTCTCCCTGTCCCTTAGCGCCGAACTCGGCCAGATAATCAGGGTGGCTGAAACCGGTCAGTACCCATTCGCCGGGCGTCTCGATCAAAGGATAGGTCAGGTCTTTGAAGCGTGGATCCTTCTTGTGCAGCGTAATCTTCACCCGTCCGGTCATCGAGCATTCGATAGCCGTGCCTGAAAGCTCGCCGTCACCTTGGGCGGCATGCGGGTCGCCGATCGACAGAAGCCCGCCGTGAACCGATACCGGAAGAAAGACACTCGCACCCTTGCCAAGCCGCCAATTGTCGAGATTGCCGCCGAAATAGGCCGGCGGCACGGAATCAATGAAATCCAGCTCCCGCGGAGCCAACGCAATGACGCCGAAATGCGGGCGAAGCGGTATGCGGATGTCATTGCGCGTCGCCCGGCGGATATCGATACTTGCCCCGTTCACTGGCACGCCGGGATAATCATAAGTGCGGTGGACAACACCGTAGGGATCCGTCTGCGGCGCCCAAGGATAGGAATAGAGCGCCTGAGCGTAGCCGTCCTCGGGAAAGACCTCGTAGATCGTAATATTCTCGCGCGGCTTCGGCTCGGTCAGCAATTCGCCATAGTGATAACCCCACCATGCCGCGACGTTACTGCCGAAATACCGCCCCTCATGGCCTGGTCCACGGCTCGGTCGCGGCAGCATGTCCTCGATACGGACCTCGATGACATCACCAGGCTCGGCATTCTTCACGTAGATCGGGCCAGTGCAGATATGCACGCCGAAGCCTTCGCCGGCCCCCCGCCCGAAGATCGAGGCGTCAACTGGCCCGGCGCCTCGGCGGTCGACCGATTTGCGATCACTTGTCCAGTGAAAGACCTCTTCGGCTGTGGCATCGCCCGCAATCATCAGCTCGGGTGCGTCGGATGCGTGCTGGCTGAGCGTTTCGATCTCGACCGTGTCGCCGGAACTGATCTCCAAAACCGGCTCAAGGGACCGGCTGAAATATCCCCAGTGAACATTCGAGGCATTGACGCCAAGCTTGTGGTGCGTGCTCGTAGGACGCCCTGCGGTCGGCAGATCCCATTCGTCTCGTCTTGGGCTATCATCGGCCTTTGTCCGCGATGCTGCTTTTTTTGCGGCAAGCGCCTTTACCGGCCATCCGCGCTGTTCGGCATTGAGCCCGTCGATCTGGCTTTCGAGGTGACGGATACGGAATGCTCCCGGCGGAAGGCCGAAACGTTCCTTGAAGACACGATTGAAGTTCGCCGCATCGCCAAAACCACAACTATAAGCGACATCCGCAACGGGAAGCCTGATTTCCGCTGAAGTGACCAGTGCCGCGCGGGCGCGCTGCAGGCGTCTCTCGCGCAGGTAATGGGTAAAGCTCTCGCCATTCTGCTCGAACAGTTTTTGCAGGTAGCGTTCCGAGATCCCCTCGACCCGCGCGACCTTGGCGGACGACAGGTCCGGGTCATGCAGCCGCTTTTCGATCGCCACCGTAATCCGGTTGAACAACGCCGCAAGGCTTGGCGTCGAGCGCATATCAGTCGCTTCGGCCTCGACGATCATGGTGACGAACAGGTCGGCAATGAACTGCTCGAGCGACTGCCATTCCGCACTCGAAAAACCGTCGATTTCCGTAGCAGCACTTTCCATCGCGCGAATGAAGACTGAGGCAAGCCCCTTCGGCGAATAACAACGGGGTTCAGCAAATGGCGTCCACCCTGCACCGCGTCGTTGCATGGCCGCGTCGGACAGGCCAAAGACAAGGATTCGGTTACTGCCCGAAATCCTGATCTCCCATGGCCTGTCCATCTGCACCACGACCAGCGCGCCACTGTCGACTTTCAGGCTGAAGCTGCCGCCGGCGACCTCCAGAGCTGCCTCTAGCGGGATCATGCCCATTAGCATGCGCGAGCGTTGCGGGATCGAAGACAGAACCTGCGAGCTTGCAACGAGGCGGGCGACAATAACGCTTTCACGGTCGCCCCGCAGGATCGCGCTCGAATATCGGCCGCTCTCTCCGTCGAAAGCGACCGAATGAAGATGAAGCTCCGCCAGCACCTCGCGCCACATGTGGGCACGGGTATCGCTGGGATAGGATTCGGCTATAAACTGCCTGACATTCATCCCTTCATCCGAGGTGCGCGGCAGCGCGTTCAGCGCCTTGGTCTGATTATATTGCACCTGCGAAGAAGGAAATGCCAGACCCGGTCTCAATAGCATCGGAACACGTTCTTGCGGATCGATCCGTGGACACCCCAATTTGCATCGACCACTTGCGTCACACCGAAATCGGCGGCGACCGACATCAGCGCAATTGCCTCGTCTTCGCTCAGCTTATGCGCTGTCATGAGGAACCGGCGAAGCTTGCGAAAGGCATCGCGCATGGCGCGGTCGACGCTGGAATGTTGGGCGATCTCAGTCTGTGCATTGTCACCAAGGCTTTCGAGATAATTGGCATAGGTAAAGCCATAGACCGACCATTGGTCGTCGGTCTCCAACATCGGATGTGACAGGCCTTCGAGGATCGTGCCACCCAGATCGCCCTTCTTGTGAAGGATGAACTCGAAATCGCCCGTCAATGATGTCTCGATCGCCGTGCCGCCGAGTTCGCTGTCGCCCTGTGCCGCATGCGGATCGCCGACTGAGAAAAAGGCGCCGTCAACGGCGACTGGATAATACATGCGTGCACCGCGACCGATGCGCCAGTCATCGATATTGCCGCCCGTATAGGAGGGCGGGATGGAGCTGACGAAATCCGCTTCCGCCGGTGCCAGGCCCATCGTGCCGAAATGCAGTCGCGCCGGCACGCGCACGTTCGGCAGGATGTTTTCACGCCGCTCCACCAGCCGATGGTCGACGCGCACGCCGGGATAGTCGATGGTGGGATGGATGACGCCATCCGGATCGGTTTGCGGCGTCCAGATGTAGTTATAGACCGCCTTGGCATAGGGGTCGCCGGCGGTGTCGAGCTCGAAGATGGTCACGACCTCGCGCGGTTTCGGCTCCTCGATCAGGTCGTGATAGTGGAAACCCCAGTTCGCCGCCACGTTGGAGCCGAAGCAACGGCCGGAATAGCAGGCACTGCAGCTCGGACGCGGCCTGACATCGAGAACGCGCACTTCCAGGATATCGCCGGGTTCGGCGCCCTCGATGGCAATGGGTCCGGTCAGCAGATGAACGCCCACCCCTTCACCCGCGCCGATCTTGAACGGCCCTTCGGTCGGGCCGGAACCGCGACGCGAGATCGTCTTTTGTTCCTTCGTCCAGTGAAAGATCGCTTCCGCAGCGGGGTCGCCCTCGATCATCCGCTCGTAATCGTCATTGGCATGATGGGTGAGCGTCTCGATCGTCGCCCGGTCGCCGGACTTCAGCACCAGTGCAGGCTCTACCGCTTTGCTGAAATAACCCCAATGCACCGTGGAAGGCGAAACTGGCAATGTGTAGTGTTTCATCTGGTTCTCCGATTGCGAGGCTCACCATGGACCGTCATGCGGTCTGTCCGGTCTCGTCTTCCATGATCTGAAGGAATTGTGCGGTGCGCGGGTTTTTGGGCCGGACAAGCATCTCGTCTGCAGCACCCTGTTCGACGATTGCGCCATCGGCAAGGAAGACCGCCCGGTCCGCTACATCGCGGGCAAAGCCGATCTGATGAGTGGAAATTACCATTGTAAGCCCGTCCTCGACCGCCAGCCTACGGATTACCTCAAGCACTTCGCTGACCAGTTCCGGGTCGAGCGCCGAGGTCGGTTCGTCGAGAAGCAACACGGCGGGATTGGGTGCCAGTGCCCGGGCAATGGCCACGCGCTGCTGCTGGCCACCCGACATGTGGCGCGGCAGAGCATCCGCCCGATGCGAAAGGCCGACGCGGTCAAGAAGTTCGTTTGCCCGACGGTTTGCTTCGCTGACGGAGAGACCTTGCACCCAGCGCAGCGGACCGGCAATATTTTCCCTCGCCGTCAGGTGGCCGAACAGATTGAAGTTCTGGAACACCATGCCGACACCGACACTTGCCCGCTCGTCGGCGATCGCGCGCGGAGAACGCGGACGGCCATCAGCTCGCGTCCCAATCCGGCGCCCCAGAACCTCGATTACACCGCTATCCCAGGTTTCCAGGCGATTGATGCAGCGAAGAAGCGTGCTCTTGCCGGAGCCACTCGGTCCGAGCAATGCCACGACCTCACCAAGGCGGACATCAATGCTCAGCTCGTCCAGGACGGTACGGCCGGAATAGCTCTTGCGTAGATCGCGGATTTCCACCGCCGCACGGCTGGTAGCGACTGCTGCCCAGCGCTTCTCCTTGTCCAGTGGCCGCGAGGCTTTCGCCGTCGCAGGCGGCAGCGGCGCATCGACGCCGACGACCGGGGGCGCAGGATCGGACGCGGCCTCGTCGACCCTCACCGCCCTGCGCCACGGCAGCAGCCGTGCGAATGGGTTGGCGGCCTTTTGCCTTTCGAGGTCGAGTGCTGCCTCGACCACCAGTTGGATAACGGCAATGGCGCCGGTCAGAACCAAATACATCAGCCCCGAAGCGAAGAAGATCGAGAAGAAATCGAAGGTTGCCGACGCGAGCTGGGTGCTGCGAAGGGTTAGCTCCTGCACCGACACGACCGAGGCGAGCGAAGAATTTTTAAGGGCGCTGACCGCTTCGTTGCCGAGCCCTGGCACCATGGTGCGGACAGCTTGGGGAACCACGATACGCAGCATGATTGCAAATGGCCGCATGCCGAGAGCCTGGCCTGCCGCGATTTGCCCGCGATCGACGGCGATTACGTTCGCGCGAATGATCTCGGCAATGAACGGCGCCTCGTTCAAGGCGAGCGCCAGGCTTGCCGCCTCGATGGCCGTTAGCCGGATGCCGATCAGCGGCAAGGCGTTGTAGCAGAAAATCATCTGCAGAATTAGCGGCGTGCCACGAAAGATGATCGCATAGGCGCGAGCAACAACGGCGGGCATGCGAAACCGGCTGAGCTGCATGCCGGCGAGCACAACGCCCATGACGGCACCGCCCAGGAGGCCGTAACATGTGATCAGCAAGGTGTAGACGGTACCGGTGACAAGATAAGGTTGACTGAGATAATGAAAGAATAGATCCATCTTAGCCCGCTTTGGCGTTCGAGGAGCATTGACCGGGCATTGGTAATGCCCGGCCAGTTCGTGTAGCCAGGCTCAGTCGGCGAGCACGAGCTTCGGCTCCTCCATCTGCGCTTCCGGAAGGTTCCATTTCTTCATCATCTCGACCTGCTGGCCGGATTTCTGGATTTCAGTAAGAGCTGCCATGACCGCCGTACGGAAGTCGTGCTCGCCGAGCGGGACGGCGATGCCGACCGAGTAGGGCAAGGTGACGGCCGTCGCCTTTTCCAGCTTGTCGGGGTAAGCCTTGACTGCGCCATCGACGGTGTTGACGTCGTTGATATAGGTGTCGGCACGGCCCGCCAGGATTGCCTGGATGCAATTGGCGTTGTTGTCGTAGAGCTGGATTTCCGGCGCCGGCAGCCCGGCCGCCTTGCATTCCGATTCCAGTGCCTGGATCAACGGGACTTCGACATAGCCAGTATTCTCGGCAGCAACCGTGCCGCAGAGCGACTTGTTGATGCCGTCGATCTTTTTCGGATTGCCCTTGGCGACGAGAACGCCGTCATAGACCTTCAGATAGGTGATGAAATCGCCGGCCTTGGCGCGATCCTTGGTGGCGTAGATGTCGGAAATGACGATATCGGCCTGGCCCGCCTGCAGTGTCGTCAGGAGTGCCGCGAAGGTGACGGCCTTGTATTCAAGCTTAAAGCCTAGGCATTCGCCGATCGCCTCGCCGAGATCGATATCGAAACCGACATACTTGGTCGGATCGTTCGGGTCGATGGCTTCATAGCCCGGCGTGTGGGGATTGACCGCGTTGACCAGCGTCTTGCCTGTCAGCGACGGATATTTCGCCCGCAGGTCGGCGCAGGCGGCCGGCGCTGCGGCATGGGCATCTGACGACGGCACCAAGGCTGCGGCGCCCATTGCTACCGCCAAGAGATGAGCAGCGATGCCGAGGCCAAGCCGTGTCCGGCGAAGCGTCTTGATGCTCCCAGTTTCGAATATTTTCATGTCCCGCTCCATTGGTTTAAGTGCTGCTTTCTTCACCCAGCAGACACATTGAAGCTTAGGGGCAATCGCGCCGGGCGCCGTTGTCGGCAAGCGCACATATTATTGTCGTTCTTGGCCAAAAAATTTGCTTTTAAGTTCAAATGCTTAAGTCTTGTGCGGCAAAGAGATAAAAAACAAGCAGACCGGTCAAGGAAGCGGCACCCTGAAGCTCTGGATATACTTGGAGTGGCCGAAGAGCGAAATGGTTCGTAAAATTGTGACCGGCCGAGG